>NZ_FOGG01000023.1 GCF_900111155.1 Pedobacter rhizosphaerae
AACGAAGTTATTCTAGCAAACCGCTGTATACCGAACGGTACGTACAGTGGTGTGAGAGGACAGGTAGGGAACTAATCCCTATCTTCCTACTCGATTTTTTTTATCTGCAAAAGGGAGATGATCTGCCGGTTTCCAAATTATCAAGTGTTTGGATATCGATTTTCTCAAAAAAAACTTTTTTAGAGACCGTTTGCACATTGTCAATCGGTGGTACTCTCCCTCCACATCTTCATGAAATTGAATCATATAAGAACCATATGAAATGAAAAGCGATTGCAGGTGCTGTTGGGTGATGTGTTGATATTGATTTCGTGACTGATCATCACTTTCATTCTTGCTTTAGTTTAGAATGTAATGCTTAACTTTATATCAATCGGAAACCATATTTTTTCGAGGGTCATTAGAATGGAAAATACCATAGTACTCGAAGAAAGGCTGGCCCGCTGTGAGCGGGAAAATGATGAACTGAAGCTTAAAGTGGAGGAACTCTCCGACTTTTTTGAGAATGCATCGATGCCGCTTCACTGGGTAGATGCCAAAGGGATAATTATTTGGGCTAACCAGGCAGAGCTAGATGCTTTGGGTTACGAAAAAGAGGAATACATTGGATTCCCGATTAAGAATTTTCATGCTGATCCGGAAGTTATACAGGATATTCTTTACCGTTTAAGCAATGATGAAACCCTGTATGACTATACAGCCCGATTGAAATGCAAAGACGGATCGGTCAAGCACGTGCTTATCAATTCCAATGTCTTGCGCAAGGATGGCAAGTTTGTGCATACCCGTTGTTTTACGCGTGATATTACTGACAGGCAACAGGAAGACCAGAGAAAAAATGATTTCCTTGCCATGGTCAGTCATGAGCTAAAAACGCCATTAACCGTTGTTGCATCCTACATACAGATTCTGTTAAAGAAAAAACAAAAAAATACCGATGACTTTGGTTTAAATGTATTAATAAGAATGGAGGTGCAGGTCAAGAAAATGATTCTCATGGCCCATGATTTCTTAAACCTGGCGCGGATCCAGGATGGTAAGCTAGAACGGAACAGTATAGAATTTGATATTGATCAGTTGATCGGTGAGGTAGTAGAAAGTTCAAGATTGCTGACCACTATCCATACTATTGAAGTTTCAGGGTGCACAGGTGTTGTGGTTTATGCTGATCAGGACAAAATTGGTCAGGTGTTAACCAATCTGGTGGGTAACGCGATCAAGTATTCTCCTCAAGGGGGACGTATTATAGTAGGTTGCGAAAAGCTTGGGGATAAGGTTCGCATTTCAGTTAGTGATCAGGGGATAGGAATAAGACAATCTGATCAAACGAGGTTATTTGAACGTTTTTATCGCATTAATAGCAAAAGCAATCAGGGGGCTTCCGGCTTTGGTATTGGCTTGTACCTGGTTTCAGAAATACTGCAACAGCATAATTCTAAAATTGAAGTCAAGAGTGTTGAAAATCAAGGGTCAAGGTTTTACTTCGACCTGGACGGCGTGTCGATAGCAGAAGGGGTACATCCAGTTATTAAGAAAAGCTGAACAAAAAAGCCCTGCATATTCAGCAAGGCAATAGAATAGTAATCGTCCCGTAGATTCAATTCTTAGTTGTAAAGGTATTAAATCATTTTTTGCTAATAGGGTAGATTTTTTACTACAATAGAGCTGATGAAAAACAATAATTGAGTATTAGAAAGAACCATTTTAACTAATGGTCAGTTTTTTGATCATTACTACCAGGCACATCGGTAGATAAAAGAATTTATAACTATTCAGGTCAGTGTCCACTCATCGAGACGGATGCATTTCAGTATTGTATGACTTGTTTGCTGTAACCGATTAGCATTTATATTCATCATTTAAGATGAATAATAGTCAAGATATATACCATAGCGAATTCTGCAGGAGCTTTCAGAGGGTTTTCCTGGGAACCGGATACGCTTTTATCCGAAATCCCTTCCCATTGTAGATTTTTAATTTTTCCAAACTTCAACACCAGAAATCATGTTGATTGTAGGTAAACATGGCTTGCTGAAGCTCAATGCTAAGCGGCACGTATTTGAACCTAAAACAAAAGGAATTTGAAAAAATCATACGCATTAGATCCCAGGGTAAGAAAATTGGGCTTGAGTTTCAGCCCTGCCGGAAGAGCCTCTTTTTGGCTTTGGGCACCAAATGCGCAGCAGGTTACCTTGAATGTTGGATCCCATGCATTACCCTTGTCGGCTGCAGCTGGGGGATACTGGTATAAAGAAGATTTTGCGATCGATCGCGGCGATACCTATACAGTGGAGTTGCACGTTGAGGAAGAAGTGAAATTACGCCCTGACCCTGCCTCGCTGGCCATTCTACGCCGGGAAGGGAATCTGCACTCAATTGCTTTCGATCCCTTGCTCTACCATTGGAATGATCATTCCTGGAAAGGGCCTGCCCTCTCAGAGTACATCATCTATGAACTGCATGTTGGTACCTTTAGCCATGAGGGTACCTTTGAGGGTATAGTCTCCAGGCTGGGATATCTTAAGCAGTTAGGTATAACGGCAATAGAGTTGATGCCAATTGGGCAGTTTCCCGGAGAACGGAACTGGGGGTATGATGGGGTTTTCCCTTTTGCCGCTCAGGATAGTTATGGCGCAGGAGCAGCCCTGCAGCATTTCGTGGATGCCTGCCACGCAAATGAAATCGCTGTAGTTTTAGATGTGGTCTATAACCATTTTGGCCCGGAGGATAACTTTCTGAGTGATTTTGGTCCGTATTTTACTGATAACTATCATACTCCCTGGGGGCAGGCAGTGAACTTTGATGATAAAGGCGCAGACGGGGTACGTGATTTTTTTATCGAGAACGCACTGATGTGGTTCAGGGACTTTCATATCGATGCCCTGCGCCTGGATGCCATCCATGCGATTAAAGATTTTAGCGCGGTGCACTTCTTGGAAGAACTGCGCATCCAGGTAGATGCGTTGTCAAAAATAACCGGGAAAGAAAACTTTCTGATCATAGAATCAGACCTCAATGATAACAGGTATATCAATCCCGCTGAAAAGGGGGGGGTGGGCATGGATGCGCAATGGATAGACGAGTTTCACCATTCCCTTCGGGTCAGTGCCGGTCAGGAGCAATTGGGCTATTATGGTGATTTCTCAGGGGTTGAAGACCTGGCCAGGGCTTACAATGATGCTTACGTTTATCAAGGGCAATTCTCCAGGGTGCGGGGACGCCGCTTTGGAAGGCCCGCAAAGGATAACCCGGGAAGCCAGTTTATTGTTTTCTCGCAGAACCACGACCAGGTGGGCAACCGGATGAGGGGGGAGCGAAGCAGCGGATTGGTCAGTGCAGGGCTCCAAAGGGTTATGGCAGGGGCTGTCCTGCTTTCTCCATTTATACCCTTACTGTTCATGGGAGAGGAATACGCAGAAAGACAACCCTTTCCGTTTTTTGTCAGTTTCCGCGATGCAATGCTTATCGAGTCGGTGCGGTCGGGTCGCCGGGCGGAATTCAAGGACTTTGTGGCAGAAGAGATGCCTGATCCCCAGCATGCAGATACTTTTCTCTCTGCAAAGTTAAACTGGAAGTTAAGTGTTCAGCCCCCTCACTCAGCGATGCTGGCTTATTACCGGGAACTCATCCATTTGAGGAAAAGCAATGTCCTGTTATCAGATTTGAATAGAACCAGCCTTCAGGCCCGGCCGATCGAAAATCATAAGGCGCTACAGTTATCCCGCTGGAATGATCACCAGCGGCTGGAAATCTTAATGAATTTTGGCCCGGCGGACATGCCCTTTGCTTTAGGGCAAGGGGCAGGGGAGGTAATCCTCGACTCTACTTTAGTGCAGTGGGGAGGGATGCATTTCATGACCAATCAAATCGTAAATCAGCAAATTATTGTCCCATCAGAAAGCATTATCGTAATTACATATGACGCCATTTAGACCTTTAGCTACTTATAGAATTCAGTTTAATGAAAACTTCACATTTAGGGATGCTCTTGAGCAGATAGGATACTTTAAAGCATTGGGCGTTGATACAATTTATGCATCGCCCATTTTCGCGGCCGTGCCAAAAAGTACACATGGCTACGATGTGGTAGACCCGTTGCGGATCAATCCTGAAATCGGTACCGAGCGGGAACTTTTTGAGCTCACCCAGGCATTACGGAATTCGGGAATATCATGGATTCAGGACATTGTACCCAATCACATGGCTTTTCACCCCGATAATGCCTATTTGATGGATGTGCTGGAGAAAGGGCAAAACTCTTCCTATTCCAGCTTTTTTGATTTGGATGTAGACTGGCAAAATGGTGAAAAACTGATCGTATCGTTTTTAACCGAAACTCCCGAGAGGTTAATTGCGGGTGGGGCGCTATCTATCGTAAAAAAATCGGATAAATATTTCATATTTGATGGGAATGCACACTGGCCGGTAAGTGCTGAAACCCAACTGGGTTTGAATGAGACGGAACTGGCCACCATCAATGGAGACAAGGAGCACTTGCTTAGCTTATTAAATTCTCAATATTATCAGCTTTGCGATTATCAATCTGCAGGCCATGTTGTGAATTACCGGCGTTTCTTTACTGTCAATGGGCTTATTTGTTTAAATATGCAGGAAAAATGGGTCTTTGAAGCATACCATCAATATATCTTCCAGTTGGTAAAAAATGGAATATTCCAGGGCCTTCGTATTGATCACATAGATGGCTTATTCGATCCAACAGCCTATTTAAAGGCGCTTAGGTTAAGCGTTGGTCCCGGCTGCTATATCACAGTCGAAAAAATTCTGGCCCCTTGCGAGAACCTTCCTGCGAACTGGCCGGTACAAGGGAGCACCGGATATGATTTCATGGCGCAACTGAATAACTTGTTTACCAGAAGTAGTACCATCGCCCATTTCGATGAAATATATGGGGAAGTTACGGGTAAAGTGCAATCGCCTTCAGAAAACAAGTTGGTAAAAAAACAGTTTGTCCTTGCCTTGGAAATGCGGGGAGAACTCAGGCGGTTAGCAAAAATGCTCATCAAAATGACGGGAGAAAATTTATCATTTCACCAGGCTGAAGCTTATGTGGAGGATATCCTGGTGAGTATGCCTGTTTATCGTTTTTACGACATTACTTTCCCTTTGAAAGGAGAAGAATTGTCTCAGATCGAGGCCTTGCTGGTCAGGCTGGAGAATACGGCTGCCGACGCTAAAAGTGCATCGTTCTGGAAAATATGGTTATTGGAATTCCCACTAAAAGCCTCGGCTGCAGAGCTTGATGAATTAACGGCGTTTTTTGCCCGATTGATGCAGTTCAGTGGACCTGTGATGGCCAAGGGAATAGAAGATACACTGATGTATACCTATAACCGTTTTACGGCACATGCTGAGGTCGGGGATCAGGCCGAATCCTTTGGAATATCTGTGGCTGATTTTCATGCCCTGATGAAAGAGCGGCAACAACAGCAGCCTTTCTCACTGAATGCTACCTCTACGCACGATACCAAGAAAGGTGAAGATGTAAGGGCAAGACTTAACGTTTTATCGGACATGCCCGGGGACTGGCGTGAGGCGATAAAGGGAGTGATGGAGCAATACGCAGCAGCAATCCTTTCCATACACCCCAATGACCTGTACCTGCTGATGCAAATATTGCTCGGGATTTACCCCTGGAACCAGCAGGATAGGGAAGACCTCCCAGAGCGGTTGGGCAGTTTTATGGAGAAAGCGCTGCGGGAGGGTAAAAAAAGATCCGGTTGGGCAGAGCCAGATGGAAGGTACGAGCAGCAGATGAAGGATTTTATCGGTAAACTTTGTAATGACCTGGAAAGCACAGATCATCCTTTAATTAAATTATTGGCAAAGATTCGGGGACATGCTGCGGTGAATACCATTTCCCAGGTGATATTAAAAGTCTGCGCTCCGGGTGTGCCGGATTTTTATCAGGGTACAGAAGCATTTGATTTAAGCCTGGTGGACCCGGATAACAGGCGCCCGGTAGATTACGGTTATTTAACGACTCAGGCTAACCAATATCAGCACGCTGATGCTACAGCCGCCTGGACTGACCACCTGGAAGATAGCGGTAAGATCACCCTGGTGCAGCGGTTACTCAGGATCCGTAAAACTTACCGCTCCGCTTTTGAGCAAGGAGATTATATTCCCCTGGAGATTACAGGAAAGTACAAAGATCATGCACTGGCTTTTTTGCGCCGCGGGGCTGAGGATTGGGTTTTAGTAGCCATCCCCCTTGGTAGTGGATATCTGACAGGTGCCGGGGGAGACATCATGAGTTTTGACTGGGCAGACACCCGGATCAACCTGCCTGCTGATGCCCCTAAAAGATGGAAAAATCTTTTAAATGCTGAGCCTGTTACTGAAGATGTACTCTATGACGGACTGCCATTATCCGGAGTCTTCAAAGCTGTTCAGGGGGGAGTATGCGTACCCGTTATCACTACCCGGGAGAGGAGTTCCGGGGTATTGATGCACATCAGTTCTTTGCCATCAAGTGGGGCGGTGGGTAATTTTGGCCCCAGTGCCTACCAGTTTGTGGATTTCCTGCAAGCAGCTTCGCAGCGTTACTGGCAAATTTTACCACTCTCAGCAGTTTCTGAGCTGCAAGGGTATTCGCCGTATGCCACATGGTCCGACCGGGCAGGCAACTTACAATTTATTGCTCCGGATGTGCTCCGGGAATGGGGTTTGTTAGAAAAAGTTCCACAGGTGCAGGGGTACGGTCTTGCGGAACAGGCAGATTTTTTACGGGCAGATGCTGAAATCGAAATGCTGCTGGGGAAAGCATTTGAAGCTTTTAACAATGGAGCTGGATCACCCGAACTGCAAAAGGCTTTTGTGGACTTTTGTGCAGCACAAAGCAGCTGGTTGAATGATTATGCTTTGTACCGGTCTTTAACCCTGGCTTTTAAAGGTAGCTGGCGGACCTGGCCTGATGAGTTTAAATGGCGGGAGGATGTTGCGCTGGAAAAATATCAACGGGAGTATGCCGCGCAGTTGGAGCGTTACCGTTGGGAACAGTTTATCTTCTGGGAGCAATGGCACCATCTGAAAGCCTATGCGAATAAAAGGGGGATTAAAATAATAGGCGATCTGCCTTTTTATTTAGACCTGGATTCCATTGAAGTTTGGTGTAATCCGCAGTATTTCAAACTGGATGGGGAAGGGGAACCTTTGTTCCAGGCAGGTGTTCCTCCAGATTACTTCAACAGCAAGGGACAGCTTTGGGGAATGCCGGTTTACAATTGGGAAAAGATTGCCGCAGATGGGTACACCTGGTGGCTGGACCGCATCGCTTATCAGCTTTCAAGAGTAGATGAACTCCGGCTGGATCATTTCAGGGCTTTTAGTTCTTTTTATCAGGTTGCGGGGGGCAGTACCAATGCTAGAAAAGGAACTTGGGAGGAATCTCCCGGACATTCATTACTTTCCAGGCTCCGGGATAGGTTGGGGAAGCTTCCGCTCATAGCCGAGGATTTAGGAGATATTACCCCAGCTGTTCGGGAGCTCATGGAAGATTTTGAACTTCCAGGCATGAAAGTGTTACAATTTGCTTTTGATGCCGGATTACTGATTTCACTACACTTGCCGCATGCTGAGAATTTCCATAAAGGGATTGTTTATACCGGAACTCATGACAATAATACCACTAGGGGCTGGTTTAACCAGGATCTTGACCTGAATGCCAAAAAAAGGCTTGAAGCTTATCTGGGGCAGCCTTGTGGAGAAAAAGATATTGCCCATCAGCTCATCCGACTGGCCCAATCCTCACCAGCTGCCAGGGTTATCCTACCTATGCAGGATATTCTTGGACTGGACCAGGCAGCGCGAATGAATCGCCCGGGAACGGCAAGCGGTAACTGGTCCTGGAGGCTGAAGGGAGATGAAGATTATAAGGCTATTGCAAAAAAACTGAAATTGATCAGTAAATTATATGGCCGTACCGAATGAAGGTTTAAGGGTTGTAAGTTAAGTTTTCCGGTGCTGGTTCCCAAGGAATTGGTCGAGCCTGGCAGCTAAGATGATGGTGATCCCACAAGGCCATGAACCTGTTTCAAACGACTTTCAGTTGGAATAGGTTCATGCTTGATAATAGCTGCTAATTTTTCAAACAGGTAGAGGCAACAGGATCATATTTGATTCCATAGAGAAGATGTTGTAATGATTTCTTTTTTGAATAATTACACTTATCCGCCCAAAGCAAATCGGTACTCCCCTTTGTTGTTTTTGACCAATACTGCAGTTTCCCCGGACCCTGTTTCCCCATAGCTATAAATGCTTTGGATAAGTTCGCTGACCTCAACTAGGTCCGCATCATCTTTGACAAGGTAGATCAGTTCAGAATTTTCGCTATCCTGGCTTTCCAGTATCTGTTTATCTAAGCGCTCCTTTAGTTGGTCCAATTCATGTTGGCTGTTAACTTTATTCATCGTGGTTAATTTAAGTTGCTTTAAAAGGGGACAGCAGGTTTTGACCTGTACGCTGTATTAATTGATCTGTATATCGATTACCTCATCATGATCCATCTGGGATAAAACAAGATTCAGATGCTCATCGAATTCAACGTGATCGTATATCGTGTCTCTCACGCAATCAGCAAATTCTTCCAGATCGGTATCCGCTTTAATATAGACCATTAAGGTTTCTTCATTGATAAAATTGGCCTCCAGTATTACATTCCAGATCGAGCGGATATCCATAGCAAACTTCTTACGAAGATGTTTTTCATGGAGATGTCCTGCAATTTCCCCGATTAAGGGTTTCAGGTCTTTATCTTCCGTGCTATAGCCGAATTTCTCCACATGATCCTTCACCATCATTCCAATGAGCTTACCTTCCACATGTACCCGGTAGATGCCCCTGTCGAAATGCACAATGCAGTCCTTGACATGGTGGGTGTCAATGGGATAAATGTTGAAGTGATAACTGTTCATAGCTAAATCTAAAACAATCATTCAGGCACATAAGTTTTGTCGGAGTAATTTTGATTAGCCCCATTCATTCGTTTTGGGAAATATTAAAGGGGCCTTGTGCAGTTAGTTTCTTGGTCAGCCTGGCTCCAGGATATTCAGCGATCCTGGATGCCGGATAACCAGTTAATAATATTCTGAATGTGCGGCCCGCTTTTATCCGGGAGCTAAACTATTGGGGGGTGCGAATGTTATCATTATAAAACAATATTAAGTTATGAAAAGTAAAGAAAAGAATACCAACGGTCTATCAGCTCAAAATGGTACCAGTGAACAGGAAAAAATCAACCAGTTGGCTCTTGGTAACCTTACCGTATCGAAAGAATTGGAGGATATTAACCTGAGCCTGCCAAAACTGTCGGGAACAGGCGGCAACAACGCTGCGGCAACTCCGGATTCGCTGATTGTACATGAAGATAAAAGTAACGAGGAAAGATATCAATCCGGAGAAAAAGAAGCTGAGGGTTGAGATAATTGGTTCGCTTTTAACTCCAAAAACAATTTGTCTTGCCATAGGGGTTAGCCAGTTTAAATCATGACATCCTATAAAACCATATTAACTAAACTTTTTATTTCCGGGTGTTGTTGATAGGGGATCTACTCACTAAAATGAAAAAACTATGAGCACAAGAGGATCCAAAATTGAAAGAAGGGAAGTCAATTCCAGCCAGCCTTATGAGGTCAAATATCTGGCAGATAAGCTCGGGGTAAGCATCCAGGCGATTGTGGGTGCTAAACGGGCAACGGGATCATCCGACCGTAAGGATATTGAAAACTACATTAAAAGTAAAAAGAAAGCAGGTTAGCCTGCCTCACCCGGTCGGGATGATTGGCTAAGGCAAGAAAGGACGGATCATTTTCGTCCTTTCTTGCGTAATTGTTTTTTTGAAAATGATTAATTATATCATCAACTGGGTTAGTTGACATTGTTCATTCTCTCAAAGTTATATATCTGAAGATGTTTTTTTAGTTGTATACGGGCATGATAAATATGGGTTTTAACTGTCCCGAGCGGGATACCCATTTCCTGGGCAATTTCATGGTATTTATAACCCTCGAAGTATCTTACAAAAGGGATCCGGTAACTCTCAGGTAGTTTTGACAATGCTGCCTGGATGTCAGCCATCACAAAGGAATTCAAGGCCTTATTGCCTGTCGAGCTGGGCAGGAGTGCTGCGCTGCTGAGTTCCTCCTCGCATTTGAGAGTTTGATTTCTCTTTTTGTCTTTTCGGTAGCTGTTGACAAATGTATTTTTTAAATCACATAAAGCCAGCCTTTAAGGTTCGAACCTTTCTGGAACGAGTGCTGAAACCTCAGGGCTTTGATCAGTGTTTCCTGCACCAAATCATTGGCATCTTCTATATCACCGGTAAATTTGAGTGCATGTTCCCTCAGTCTGGGGGATTGCTGCTCTAGCATTTCAATCAATTTGCTGTTTTTCATGGGTTGAGGTAAGGTGTAAGGAGGTAACACTGCTTTTGGCAAAACTGTTTGTAATCATTCTGTGATCCACTGCTGAAACTGGCCGCTGTAAGGAAAGGTCGTTTGAATACCGGGCTATAAAAAGCATCACTTAGCGGGTCACCTTATTTTAGGTAAGTTGGCGGAAATAAGAATGATTGAAGATTAATTTAATAGAAATGCTATAGCCTGAAAACTTTTTCCACTGGGCTTGGTCTTTTAATAGCTGCCTCCACTTTTGCCACATGTCAAGCCGATGGACGGAATTATTTTGGGCTGTGCCTTTTTTGCCCTGGGCCGGGAAACTTTATTAGCAGGAACAATGTTTTTACAAAAAGGAGTATTTATGCCATGGTACAACGGAGATTATCCTCCATCTTATAAAAATCAGCCTGAATTTTTGAGGGAAAAGGCAGTTGAAATAGCCAATGCACTTTTAAAAGAAGGTGTTGGGGAAGGAATTGCCATTGCAAGGGGGCTTAAGTCGGCAAAACAGTTTTTTCAGGACAAGGAGGATGAAAACCTGAAGGAAATTTCCGATGACAGCGATACCCTGGAACCCGGTGACTGGGCGGCTCAACAGGGAACAATCGATACAGCGGACCCCGGGCAGCTATCTTTCTGGGCATCGCGGTTCAAGGTCAGTACAGAAGAACTTAAGGCAGCGGCAGCAATGCGAGGCAGTGTTTTATCAGAAATTAAGAAATACCTAGAAACATAAAGCTATGGCAGAATTACCAGATCTGGAGGTGTTTTCGCAAATCCTCACGCGCAGGTACGGGGGAAGTGTGCTGGAAAAATTAGAAGTAATAGAGTCCAGGAAACTCAACGTCCCGGCTAAAGCGTTAAAAGCCTGCCTGGAAGGCCACAAGCTATCTAGGGTTATCCGTTCAGGAAAAACCATACAGCTTGTTTTTGGGCCGGACCGGGTGCTGGGGATTCACCTGATGTTAAGGGGAGAGCTCGTGGCGCTAAGCTCAGCTTCCCCGAGGTTTGCGATCCTGATTTTTCATTTCCATTCAGGAGAGGGATTTGCGGTAGTGGATATGCAAAAACAGGCCACTCCAACGCTTGATCCGCCATCCGCTGATGTTCCCGATGCACTGGAGCTGAGCTATAGTGCTTTTAAAAAGCTCCTGAGCGGGAAAAAAATGGTGATCAAAACTCTGCTTATGGACCAAAAAAAGCTCAGGGGAATAGGTAACTCCTATGGAGATGAGATCCTGTACCATGCGGGAATTTCCCCATTTTCAATTGCTGGCAAAATTCCCGAAGACTCAGTTAAGCAGCTCCATAAGAGCATCCACTCTGTCCTGGAATCTGCTATAAAAAAAATAGCAGGGGAGAACGGGGATGAGCTACGGGGAGAGCTCAGGGATTTCATGGAGGTCCATGGCGCGAAGATTAAAAACACCCGCAAAGGCGAAGAGGTCATCTCAGATAAAATTGGGGGAAGGACCAGCTATTATACCCGCTCGCAGGTACTTTTTTCCTGATAAATTAACGCGAAGATCAATAACTAAAACATCGATGCATTAATGGCAGGCTGGTTATACTGTTGCACTGAGAGTAAGCTTCAGTGAATATGCTATGCCTGCAGGTGCAAAATGCGAAGACAACAGTTTTAAGTGAAAGCAATTGAAAATCCCTATTTCTAATGGCGTTGAGTGGAGGGCTTGTCCGGGCGAATTCCGGTCTTCATATAAACATTTTCCGGGATTGCGGGATGGGAAGTTTCAATATTTATTATTCATGATGATGTAAACTGTAATGATCTGTAGAAACTGAACCTCACATAGGCCAAACATATATCTGCGCTGCCCAGAACCTTTCACACTTTACATTGTTGAACCATTATAATGCACGGGGTCAGAGCTACCTGTGTAGACTGAGAGGCGGGTGATAGCTTTCAGGAAAAGATAGCAAAAGCAAAAATTAAATTCAAGGATGCTTTCTCGAGGGAGTGGGTTTAGTGAAATTTCAGATTCCGGCAGGATTCGACATTTAATCACAAGACTCCCCATAGGGTGTAAGAAAAATTAATAAGATATGGAACAATTCAAAATAGAAGTAGCAGTGGAGGACCGGCGTAAATTCTATGACATCCGTCCTTTGGGAAACGCCCGGTATGAAATATCTGAGAAGGGCGAGGTAATCGGTACTATTCAACTGGATGAGAAAGATCATGCCCGTTGTGAAAGCCAGGGTTGTGAACTGGACCTCCCGCTGCTGCATGCAGTACGGGAAGGGATACAGATACAGGAAGGTTGGGATGAGGCTTTAGGGCATGCTTAGTTGACCAAATATGCTATATCAGGTGATTTTTAACCTGATGGGAAATATCGCTTTTTAATAAGCAGTTTCCGTTAAACTTTTTGCTGAACTTTTCACAGGCTCAGCAAAGGAATGATTGCAGCTAATCGGCAGCTCCCAATGTTGCCGCCGATTGATACTGTTTATTAATTGATGTTTTTTTGCCTGTCCAGGTTGTAAGCTTTTAGCTGTTTTTTCAACATGAGCCTGGCCTGATGGATGTGGGTTTTAACCGTTCCTAATGGAATGCCCAGTTCTTCAGCTATTTCATGGTATTTGTATCCCTCAAAATATCTTACAAATGGAATGCGGTAAGATTCGGGGACTTTGGCTAAAGCTGTTTGGATATCTGCCATCAAAAAGGAGTTTAAGGCCTTGTTTCCAATCGAACTCGGGATAAGTTCCCCAGGGGATAATTCGTCCTCGGGTTTGATCAGGTCTCGTTTTTGCCTGCTTTTTTTGTAGCTGTTGATAAAGGTGTTTTTAAGGATCACAAAAAGCCAGCCTTTCAGGTTGGAACCTTCCTCAAAGGAATCCTGAAACCTTAGTGCCTTGATTAAGGTGTCTTGTACCAGGTCATTGGCATCATCGATATCTCCGGTAAATTTCAGTGCATGTGCGCGCAGCTGAGGAGATTGCTTTTCGAGCATTCTAACAAGTTCTCTGTTTTCCATGGGTTTTTGTTTAAGGTGTATGACATTAACAAAAAAATTGTTTGAGTGGTTTAGGTATATTCTTACAAGGAATGTTTTTGTCGTTATGGGTAGGTTTTTTTTGTAGTTTTTGTTGCCTTGGTTGGTTAAGAAGGGAACGGTGGAAACATCACTGCGTAATTATTATAAGGGAATATTTTGAAACTTTAGTTATCAGGGTTAATGTTAAATTGAAGCGATAATGCATGCTTTGGGCGATTTGTAAACAAACAGTCTTCAGAGGTAAGGAAAATAAAAAAATATATCTTCCAATGACCTGAATTCCCGCAACTTTCAATATTTGCCAATTGTAAAGGAAATTACTTTCCCCTCTCCTGTAAAAATCCAGCCACCAGCCAGACATGAACAAAAAGACACTTATTGGTTTAGGATTTTTCTTCTTCAAAGAAGACTAACTTTATGGACCGGGAGGATAAAATTTCTATTTAAACAGTGATATTATTCGTTTCTGGTAGGTAGATAATATTTTTGATAAACCCGGTTGTCCCTGATGCAGGCGAAAACCCTCAGGATGATTTTGAACCGGATGGCGTTGATGATGAGCATGCCGTGTTTGCCTTCCGCGGTTTTTCGCTCGAAATACTCCCTGAATTCGGTGGGGGATTTGAGTGAGCCCATGGCGCATATGTGTAGCAGTGATTTCATTTTCCGGTCGCCCATTTTCGATATCCTGCTCTTTCTGATCACGCTGCTTCCCGATTGGTAGGGGAAGGGCGCGACCCCGCAGAAGCAGGCAAATTTCCTGGGATCATTTATGTCCAGGAATTCATTGGTTTTGATCAGGATCTGAAGGGCGGTTTGGGGGCCGATGGCGGGGACGGACATCATGAGTTCCATTTTAGACTTCAGCATGGGGTCGGATTGCCAGATCTCCCTGATGGAGCGGTCGAGCTCAACCAGGTTTGCCTTTAAGGAGGCCAGGCTGCTATGGCAATGATGCTTTAGCTCATCATAAGTTTTGCTATCACTGAATTTTTTAAACTCTTTCAGGGGAACGGATAACCTGTTTTTGATGCTGCAGAGTTTTTCCCTCAATGAGGACAGGGCTGCCATCTCGCTGATGATATCCCGCTTGGGCTGCCAGGTTTTGAGCTCTTCCCTGCATTTGTAGAGGTATCTTGCGATCCTGTCCGCATCTACAGGGTCGGTCTTTCCCCTGAGGTTCCCAAGGGATGACCTGATGGTGGTGGCGTTTTCATAAACGATGGTGGCTTTGGCCCGGTTTAACGCTTTGAGCAAAAGGTTGCCGTACATGCCGGTATGTTCCAGCCCAAAGATGCAGTCTTTTATTTTAATCCCATGGGTTAGGTAGAGTTGCTGGGTAAAGGCAGTAATGCTTTCGATGGTGTTGCTCATTTTTCCCTGGACCATCCTGGTTTTGCCTTTAAGTATGGCATAGTCCAGCTGATCTTTGGAGATGTCTATGCCGATATAGAATTTTGCTGTATTTTTCATTGGATTTTGTCGGTTTACTATGGCTATTCCATTGTATCGGTATTTTTTTATCAGTGAAATGTGGCATTTGGGGGATGTGAGATAAGTGGTCCTGGAGGAATAGCTGGCTTAGTTAAAGTGCTCTCAGATGGCCAATAACGGTAGGGTTATTAATTAGGGAATAGGTCTTTAGCCTGCTTTGTCTTCTTATAGCGGTCCTACCGTCACCTGAAGTTTTAATATTGGCCTGGCTTGAATTACATGTTAGGTCTTTCCTGCGTGTCCATCTAAGTCTGATCAGTCGCTTATTAATCATCAGGTGTATATTGGCTATCTGATAGGGTATATCTGAATGTTGTTGATCTAGGGCTTTATCCGGCCCGCTTATGTAGTGGTTAAGTTTTATGGTAAGTTCCTGCTGATAGTTTTAATATGGGTATACTAATTTAAGTGAAAAGGTTGGTGGAAGGTATAGGGGGGATGGGTTTGATCGGAAAATGGGAAAGGTTTTATACGAAATGTAAAGGATGGGGGGAGTTTTTTGATGGGCAGGATAGATGTTTGCTTGGAAAGGTGTGTGTGATTACAATGTGCGATTTTCCTTCCCGTCTGCTGTCCTTATAGCCGGTCTGCGCACGCCTGTTGCGGGATTATCTGACACCTGTTGCGGATCAATACCGATTTTGCTTGCGTAGAATCTTTATTGCCGGTTCCCCCGGAAAGCCTGACAGCCGGGAGCGGATCCCCGCTATAGCAATCAGTCAGGTCACCTGCGGATGTGCAAACGGGTATGTGGCTTAGTTTTCCATGAGTCGGACCTTGAATAGTATGTAAGTTTATAGCAGGACTGGCCAAAGGGTATTTTGATCCTCATCCCTTCCTCAAGTTCCCCGGCCCTGGGCACCAACTGCTGATTTACAATTGTTTTACAAGAGATCCCCGCATGCAGCGGGGATATTATCGGAATCAAGTCCTATTATTATCTGTTACTAGTTGATCTTATAGATGTTTCATCTCCGTTTGATCGCTGAGTTTAAGCGGGTCATCTCCCTGGTTCTTTTTATGTGCTGATACCTTTTCTTCGAGTGCTTTGGCCATGTTGTAATGATGTTCCAATGTTGGAAGGGTCAACCTGGCGAAATCTGAGATATCCCTGTCTTTAGAGGCTGCAGCTTTATTGAAAAGGTCAATGGTTTTGCGGTGATCCCCCACCATCATGTGGGCATAATATTCATTTTGACCATCACTTTTATATTTATCGATATTTTTGATGAGGGCAATATTACTTTCAGGCAGTACCGCTGGTAGCTTTACGCCTTTTTTTTCGGCGAGTGCCCTGAGCTCAGCGCCAGCCCTGGTATGATCGGTGACCATCATCTGTGCAAACCTTTTGATACCCGCATCGGTTGAAACAATCAGCATCCGCGAGCCAGCCTCAATCTCGGTCATTCCACCTATGGCTGCATGTTTGAAAAATCCCAGATCAGCAGTATCGGGTTTTTCCGAACTCCCCGCGCTATCCATGACGAGGGCTGTATCGCGGGAAAGGCTGTCGCCATTTTGGTCAGTTTTTTCCTTATCAGGATTGCCACAGGCAGTAAGAAACAGTACTGAAAGCATTGCGGTATAATTAATTGTGTTTTTCATGGCTTTAGTTTACAGCGACAACATTCTTTTCCGGCTAAAGTTTTGTATGCGGGTGTTAAAGGTTGTTCCATCATTGGAATGTACGTCAGAATAGAACAGGTTTACCTAATGCACTCACTTGAAAACCGATTAGAAAAATTAATGAGAATTAGGGAACAATCGTCAAAAATTAATGTTGCACTAATACACTTCCTGTATTCTGCGGGAAATAAACGTAAAACTAAGCACCATGGAAAACAGTAAGGAAAAAGAAGATAACGGTAAGACAGGCCTGGTACCCAACGAAGAGATCAAGGGCAGCGATGCCGATAAAGCCTATGATGAAAACGGCGATTTTGCAAAGCCAGAAGACGCAAATCAAGATCCCAAAAAGAGCGATGTTCCCCCTGGTACCGATGCGGACAGTTAAGACTGCCCCTTAACCACGGAAGATTTAAAAACTACAATCAAACTGGGCCACGGCCCGATAAAAGCAACCATTATGAAAGCAGCAGTATTCCATAAGCCCGGTGATATCCGGGTAGACACCGTACCTGATCCAAAAATTCTGGATCCCAGGGACATCATTCTTAAAGTTACCTCAACGGCCATCTGTGGAAGCGATCTGCATATCCTAAGCGGAGCAGTTCCGCAGAAGGATCCCATGGTGATGGGCCATGAATTTATGGGCATTGTGGAAGAAGTGGGGTCGGCAATCACTAATTTGAAAGTGGGCGACCGCGTAGTGGTTCCTTTTCCAATATCCTGTGGAAAATGTTTTTTCTGCACCCATGAAGCCTCACCTGCGTGTGAGGATTCCAATTATAAAAACTACGGTCCGGCTGGAAATGTCGCTGATCAAAAAGGCGGTGCGCTTTTCGGATATACTGATCTTTATGGCGGCTATTCGGGGGGGCAGGCCCAATACGTACGGGTGCCTTATGCAGACATAAGCCCCAGGGTTGTACCCGAACACCTGAGCGATGAGCAGGCGCTGTTCCTAACTGATATCTTTCCCACAGGATGGTCAGCGATTGATTGGGCACAGTTGAAAGGCGGAGAGACTGTGGCGATTTTTGGCTCTGGTCCGGTTGGATTGATGGCCCAGAAAGCTGCCTGGATTAACGGAGCTGCCAGGGTAATTGCGATCGATCCTCTAGATTACCGTTTGGAAAGGGCACGCACAGCAAATAATGTGGAAACCCTCAATCCCCACAAGGTTGATGTGGTAGAGGCAATCAGGGAAATGACCGGTGGCCGTGGTGCTGATGTATGTGTGGATGCCGTTGGTTTCGAGCCCGAACGCAGTTTGATCGATAAGCTAAAAGCCACCATCCATTTTGAAAAAGGTTCTATGAAAGTGCTGGAAATGTGTTTTGAATCGGTGAGAAGGATGGGAACAGTTTCCATAATGGGCGTATATGGCTCTCCCTACGATAACTTTCCACTGTTCCGGATGTTTGATAAAGGCATTACAATTAAACAGGGACAGGCCCCTGTACTGAACTATATAGATAAGCTTATTGCTCTGGTCAGCGAAGGAAAGGTGGTGTTAGATGATATTATTACCCATACATTGCCGTTGGAAGATGCTGCACACGCCTACAAAATCTTTGATGAAAAGCAGGAAGACTGTGTAAAGGTGGTGCTGAAGCCATAAGGACGGTCAGCAATCAGCTAAATTGACTATAACAGGTGATCACAGCGGTCACCTGTTATTTTTATTTTAACTGGTTTTCGATCTCACCTGCTATCTGGTTTATCTCTGCTGCGCCTAGCACAATATGCTTACCTTCCGGGCTAAGCTTATCGCAAGCGGATACTTCGCCAGGCTCAATGTTTTCCGGCTCCATCAAAAACCAATCTGCTCCTTCTTTTTTTATGGCCCCGAGAATTCCTTCTGCAAAGGCTATTTTAAAATAATCCTCTTTTGGAATAATGGTCAAGTTGATGGCTTCCCCGCCATGCATAATTTCGATGTTAAATGCTTCCATGACCGTTAGAACCCAAAATGTTATCCATTTGTTTTAAAGCTGTCCTTATTATAAGATTATTAATATCTCCATTTTTAAAACTAAGGGGCTTTTTGTTCGGTTTAAAGATTATAAATACCTATCCATAACATCAAACTCATGAGAAACGAAAAAAACACAGTGGGGAATCCTGCAGAAAAGTACCCAAAGCCACCTTTCCCCAAACAGAATCAGCAGCCACCCGGTACTGAAGGTGAACTGGTACCCAAAGCAGACCATGGCGAGAAATCCTACCAAGGAAGCGGTAAACTAACAGGCAAAAAAGCCATCATCACCGGGGGAGATTCGGGTATCGGCCGGGCAGTAGCCATTGCCTTCGCCAGGGAAGGAGCCGACGTAGTGATCAGCTACCTTGATGATTCAGAAGACCAGGATGCAAAACTTACTGCTGGCTACGTAGAAGAGGCCGGAGTTAAAGCTATCCTGATTAAGGGCGATATCCGTCAAGAAGCCCACTGCCGCGAAATTATCGATACGGCCATCCGCGAATTGGGAGGTCTGGATATCCTGGTGAACAATGCAGCTTTTCAAATGGCGAGAAACAACATCCAGGAAATTTCTTCCGAGGAATGGGACCGTACCTTTCAGACCAATATCACTGCGATGTTTTACCTTTGTAAAGCAGCTGAACCGCATTTAAAACCGGGAAGCAGCATCATCAATACTACCTCGGTCAATGCCTATTCACCCAACGAACAGCTCCTGCCATACGCCGCAACGAAAGGTGCCATCCAAAATTTTTCTGCCAACCTAAGCCAAATTTTGCTGATGGATGGCAAGGGAATCAGGGTAAATGCGGTGGCACCAGGCCCGATCTGGACACCGCTCATCCCATCAACTATCCCCAAACATGAGGAATTTGGAAAAGATACGCCAATGGGAAGGGCAGGGCAGCCCGCTGAGGTTGCCCCGGCTTACGTATTTCTGGCATCAGATCAGGCCAGCTACATCGCAGGGGCAACCATTCCGGTAACCGGCGGTCGCATCACCATTTAAAATTTTAAAACAATAACATTATGGCAAAGTATTCAGAAAAAGCTGGCGAAAAAGTCGAACAAGCCATGCATGAAAGAAAAGAAGGAACGCTGAAAACCGGAACAGGCAAAAAAGTAACTTCCAAAAAACAGGCAATCGCTATCGGACTTTCTGAAGCTAAAAAAGACGGAGCAAGGGTTCCCAAAAAACCGTAAACGCTCAGATACCCTAAAATTATAGCGGTAATTTTTAATCAAAATTACCGCTATAATTAAAATTACGGCTTAAATGTTTACTATTGCATTCGCTACTGATCTATTCCGAGGGGAATGTCGAACATCTTCAATAAATCCAGTTTTTGCGAATAACGTGTTTAAATTCAAAGAGAAAGGATTGCTCTTTTTGGAACAACCCTGTTCGGAAATGGGGGTAATTCCCATTCGTACTATCGGGGTGGAAATCGAACCCGCACGACTTTTAGGGTCACAGTATTTTGAGTCCTGCGTGTCTACCAGTTCCACCACCCGAGCAGTTGATTAACCTTTTAAATTTAAAAACCTCCGTTTAAGAATGCTTTTGTAGCGAAAGACGAGATTCGAAATCGAGACCCCGACCTTGGCAAGGTCGTGCTCTACCAACTTAGCTACTTCTCCTTAACTAAAAACATATGCTATGTTTCCGTTGGGGGTTGCAGATATAGATATTTATAATTTAAATCAAAAAATAAATAAAAAAATTCTTGCCATTCTGTGCAGGATTTTGATTTGAATTATTGTATTTAATTAGTTATAAGTATTTTAGTGAAGATCGTTTTTGCCAAAAGAAAGGCGAAATAAATGAAGGATGTTGTGGTTTATCTTCCAAACGGTGTTGAAAGCAGTTGAATTATAAATATTGATGTTGTTTTAATTACTTACAAATTGAATAAAGAAGCGAACATACAGCAATTATCTACGCAGACAAACCAGTATCCGGACGTCATTACCTTATTTTAAACTGATTTTTTAGCTTTTGACAGGCGCTCTGACCTGGTTTGCAGGTCTGTTTTTCGAAACTGAAGGATGTCGATCACAGGAAGATATTCAATTTCTGATTTTTCTTTTTTATTGGCTAATTTATTGGTTTGGCCTTTTTGGAGAAGAACAAAGAGGATATTTTAGATCGCTATACAGACAAAGGTTTGCTGGAAGAGTTTTGATAAAATGGCTTTTCATAAATGAGATAGTTGTTTTTCATCTAGAGGCATTTATGCAACAAAAATCTTCTCTTGGCTGCTAATCTGCGATATCGGCTCTCAAAACTTCAAATAATTACTGATTTTGTACAAAACTGAACCATTTCCGTACAAAACCGAACCCTTCCTGTAGGCACTTGTAGCTAGTTTTGGAATCACCAAATATGACAGCTACAAATTATTATGAGACGGATAGGCTGAGATTTCCACAAACTTTTGGAAATGCTCCAATAAAGCTTAGATCAATGCAAATCCATAAGAAGATTTACAAAGATTGGCCATTAACCATTCAACCTTTTTTACTGATTCTTACCTTTATTCTTATTAGTATGTCTTGCCTTGCGCAGGATGAATGTTACAGCCGTTTGGATAAAGATACCCTTACCATTGGCAATCAATATATAGAGCGTAAGTTTATTTGGAACAAGGGAAATATCATTACCTACAGCCTCAGTGATAAAAAAGGAAAGAGGGTTTGGTTTAACCGGAACAAGAAACCCGATTTTTCTGTTCCGGCAGATGATGGAGCTCGAAATGCAAACTATCTACTTTTTTCAAGGAAGGCTGATGCAGTTAAATTCGCTGCTCAGGAAACCATCGTTTCTTTTTCTATAGGTGGCCTTGATATAAAGCGAATCTATAGGCTTACCGCTCAAAGTCCCTCAATCGCTTGTGAAACCTATCTAAAAGGAAAGATGGATGGGGTAAGGGGAGCGCAATCGGCCAATGCTGCTGATCAAAAAAACATTGAATTTGTTGAGGACATGCTGATTAATGGTTCGGCCGCAGTTTTAGATCAAATAAAGCTGGATGGTTACCATTGGCAGGGCAAGGCCGTTGAATTTTTTGATGTAACCGATTGGAACAATAATCTTGTGCAGGAGTATAAGTTTATTCCCTATCGAAAAAGAACGCACAGAGGCAACCTGCTTTTTGCACACAATCAGGAAAAAGAGGCTGGCATTTTTTTCTTGAAGGAAGCGCCAAGTTCCAATGTGCAGCTCGCCTATGGCGGTGAGGACTTTACAACTGAATTTGGACATTTTGCAGTAAATGGATTGGGGCTAAGTGCCAGGGATATCCGTACAGATGACTGGCGCAAAGCCTACACGGTTGTGTTGGGTGTTTATAGCGGACAGGAGCTAGAGCAGCTGCAAGCCTTACGCAGTTATCAGAAAACCATCCGTAAAAATGAGCCACAGCGAGACGAAATGGTAATGATGAATACCTGGGGCGATAGGAGCCAGGATGCTAAAGTTAATGAACGGTTTAGCCTTTTAGAATTGGAAGCTGCAGCAAAGCTGGGCATAACACATTTTCAAATCGATGATGGATGGCAGCAGGGAAAAAGTCCAAATTCTGCCTTAGCCAAAGGATCTTTTAAAAACATTTGGGACAATTCCAATTATTGGAAGCCTGATACTGCAAAATATCCCAATGGACTCGATCCAATCGTAAAGAAGGGCAAAGCGCTGGGCATTGAAATTTGCTTATGGTTTAATCCCAGTATTCAGCAAGACTATGCAGACTGGGAGAAAGACGCTTCGGCAATGGTAAAACTTTACCAGATGTATGGAATCAGGACGTTTAAAATTGACGGGCTCTCCATTCCCAACAAGCAATCGGAAATTAATTTGGGCAAAATGTTTAATAAGGTGTTGAGCGAAACAGAAAACCAAGCCGTTTTCAATCTCGATGCCACTGCAGGGCGTAGGGGTGGGTACCATCTTTTTACTGAATACGGCAACATTTTTCTTGAAAACCGTTACACCGACTGGCAAAACTATTATCCCTACTGGACACTCCGTAATTTATGGCAACTCTCTAAATATGTACCACCAGAGAAGTTGCAGATCGAATTTTTAAATAAATGGAGAAATGCCGACAAGTATGGTAATGATCCTTTCGCCCCTTCCAAATATGCTTTTGAGTATTTATTTGCCAGTACAATGGCTGCTCAGCCACTGGCTTGGTTTGAAGGAACAGGGCTACCTGAAGAAGCTCTTAAACTGGGAAGACTCGTTGCAAAATACAAAAAGGTTCAGCACGATTTCCATCAGGGAGTTATTTTACCAGTTGGTGAGGAGCCTTCGGGCAGATCCTGGACAGGATTTCAATCCCTTCAAAAAGATAGAGGTTACTTGATTGTTTTCAGGGAAAATACATCAGATGGTATAGGCACACTGGAAACCTGGTTTTCCGAAAATGTCAAAATACAATTAAATCCCCTGCTCGGTAAGGGAAAGTCGATGATCCAGACAACAGGACGTAAAGGCTCCATAAAGGTAGAATTACCTGCTAAAAATGATTTCGTGATGTACAGCTATACCATTTTAAGATAAACCAATGAAACAAAAAATATTACGCTTATTCCTTTTAACGTTCCTAAGCATTCCCGCAACCGCCCAAAAGAGGGTTAGCGTTAATTCTCCCGACAGGAGGTTGCAGGTGGATGTGATTATCGCCGATAGTATTCGTTTTCAGCTAGCGCACGATAGTGAAAGGATCCTGAGTTCTGGCGCGATAGCCATGAAACTAGGCAACGGGAAAACCTTCGGTATCAAATCTCAATTCAAACAAGCCAAAACCATTACGGTTAAACAAGATATTCCCGCTCATTTTTACAAAAGAAACAGCATAAGTGATGACTATTCAGAATTGACACTGGAATTCAAGGAAGATTTTAAACTGATTTTCCGACTTTACAATGAAGGAATGGCTTACCGTTTTGTATCCACGGGTGAAAAGGATTTTATCGTCAATGAAGAACTGGCCGCTTTCGGTTTCCCAAAAGATTACAAAGCCTACATCCCTTATGTGAAGACGAAGGAAACAACATTGGAAGGACAGTATTTCAATTCATTTGAAAATACCTATGCCTATAGCCATTTGAGTAAGATGAACAGCGGCAAACTTGCATTTTCACCGCTGGTAGTAGAATTGGAAAGTGGAAAGAAAGTATGTTTAGCAGAAGCTGATTTGCAAAGCTATCCAGGCATGTATCTTTTTAATCCTACTGGAGGTACTATCCTGGAGGCCAACTTTGCCACTTATCCAAAATCTACAACGCAAGGTGGACATAACCAGCTGCAACATATAGTAACCTCGCGCCAGCCTTACCTCGCTAAAAGCAAGGCTGGAACCAAATTTCCCTGGCGTATTGCCATCGTAACTACTAGCGATAAAGCCCTGGCTGATAATGATATGGTTTACAAGTTAGCCGAGTCCAGCCGGTTAAAGGATGTTTCCTGGATAAAACCTGGGAAAGTTGCCTGGGAATGGTGGAATAACTGGGGGCTGAGTAAGGTAGACTTTGTTTCGGGTGTTAATACTGAAACCTATAAGGCTTATATAGACTTTGCGGCCAAAAATAGAATTGAATACGTTATTCTGGATGAGGGTTGGGCGGTAAACCTCAAGGCGAGCTTATTTGAGGTTGTACCAGAGATTAACCTGAAAGAACTTATTGCTTATGGGAAGACCAAAAATGTAGATATTATTCTCTGGGCTGGATACTATGCCTTTGAACGCGATTTAGAGAAGGTTTGCAAGCATTATTCCCAGCTTGGGATTAAAGGTTTTAAGATCGATTTCATGGATCGCGATGATCAGGATATGGTTGATTTTCACTACCGGGCGGCAGAAAAGGCTGCTAAATATAAGCTGCTGGTCGATTTTCATGGTACTTATAAACCCACTGGGCTAAACCGAACTTTTCCTAATGTAATTAACTATGAGGCGGTAAATGGTCTTGAGCAGATGAAATGGACCGGGTCTGAAATGGATATGGTTACCTACGATGTTACCATGCCATTTATCAGGATGATAGCTGGTCCTGTTGATTATACCCAGGGAGCCATGCGTAATGCCACTAAGCGCAGCCATCGGGGAATAAATGATGAACCCATGAGTCAGGGAACGCGCTGCAGGCAGCTGGCAGAATATGTAGTTTTTGAATCGCCCTTAAACATGCTCTGTGATAGCCCTGATAATTATGCGAAGGAGCAGGAATGTACCGATTTTATCAGCGCTATACCTACAGTTTGGGATAACACAATCGTGCTTAATGGTGAGATTGGACAGTATATCACTACTGTCCGCAAAAAGGGCAGCACCTGGTATTTGGGCGCTTTAACCAATTGGGAAGCGCGTAAACTTGATCTCGACCTCAGCTTTCTGGGCAGCGGAGATTATGTTGCAGAAATTTTTCAGGATGGTATTAATGCCAATAGAATCGCTACCGACTACAAAAAGGAACGAGTTGCTATTCCTGCCGATCGAAAATTATCCATTAACATGGCGCAAGGCGGTGGTTTCGCTATGAAAATCTTTAAAAAGTAAACACAATAATTTTATGAAACTAACCAAAGCCATTTTTAATTTGCTACTACTGATGTGCTGTTTACTGTCTAATCTTTGGGCACAGGAAGTTTTAGTAAATGTATACGGTAGAAAAACACAATCCCTCAACGGGAAATGGGAAGCCATTATAGACCAGTATGATCAGGGTAGGAAAAATAAAATCTATCTCAATAAAAAACCTGCGGGAAAGACAGATTTTTATGAATATGCTTTTGATGGTGGCTTAAAACTGAATGTGCCTTCAGACTGGAACAGCCAACTGCCCGAACTGAAATATTATGAAGGGACTGTTTGGTATGCCAAGCATTTTGATGCCCCGAAACAACATAATGGGCGTTTGTTTATTTACTTCGCTGCGGTAAGTTATCGTTGCAAGGTTTATCTTAATGGAAAGGAAATTGCCGGGCATGAAGGTGGTTTTACCCCCTTTCAGGTTGAAGTAACAGATCTGGTTAAGCAATCAGACAATTTTTTAACCCTGGAGGTAAACAATACCCGATCTGTGGACGCCATTCCGGCGAAATCTTTCGATTGGTGGAATTATGGAGGCATTACCCGTGATGTGATGCTGGTATCAACCCCCAAAATATTCATTCAGGATTACTTTATTCAGCTGGATAAACAGCGCAGTGATCAAATTAATGCGCAAGTTAAACTCGTTGATAACCAGAATAACATACCGGTAACCCTTGAAATCCCAGAATTGAATATCAAACAAGAACTGGTTACCGATCAACAGGGGGTTGCGAAGCTGTCAATCACCAATGTAAAAAAAATACAGCGCTGGTCACCGGCATCTCCGAAACTTTATCAGGTGTTTATATCTACCGCGAATGATAGGGTAGAAGAAAGGATTGGCTTTAGAAACCTGGCTGTAAAAGGAACGCAGATCTACCTCAATGACAAGCCTATCTTTCTAAAATCCATTAGTTTTCATGAGGAGATTCCACAGCGTAAAGGACGAGCCTTCTCTGAGGCAGATGCCATGATGCTTTTATCAGAAGCGAAGGCGTTGGGATGCAATATGATTCGTTTGGCGCACTACCCACAAAATGAATATACGGTACGTGCAGCCGAAAGAATGGGTTTTCTGTTGTGGGAGGAGACTCCAATATGGCAAGGAATTGATTTTGAAAATCCGGAAACCAAAAAGAAAGCCGGAAATATGATCAGGGAGATGGTTATGCGTGATAAAAACCGCTGCGCCCTCTCTTTTTGGGGTATGGCCAATGAAACTCAACCTTCTGCCGCCAGGAATGAATTCCTGAAATACCTGATCAAATGCACAAAGGATATCGATAGCACCCGTTTAATTACTGCTGCATTCGATCTGGTTCGGTTTGATCGGAACAAACAACGCTTTGTTATGGACGATCCTTTTATTAATGAAATAGATGTGGTAGCCATAAATAAATATATGGGTTGGTACCATCCCTGGCCGGTTACTCCAAATAAGGCCATTTGGGAGGTTGCCAGCGATAAGCCTTTAATTATTTCAGAATTTGGTGCAGAGGCATTGCATGGTAAATCCGGAGATGCTGACCTGGCGAGTTCATGGAGCGAAGATTATCAGGCCCAGCTTTATAAAGACAACCTGGAAATGTTTAAAAATATTCCAAATCTCAATGGAATTTCGCCCTGGGTATTGTTCGATTTTCGATCCCCGTTCCGCTTTCACCCCACTTATCAGGAAGGCTGGAACAGAAAAGGACTGGTTTCTGATCAGGGATTTCGCAAAAAAGCCTGGTATATCATAGCAGACTATTACAAAAACATCAAATAAAATTATGAGAAGATATTTTTTAGCCCTGTTGCTAACGGGGTTATTATGGTGCAACCTCGCAACTGCGCAACCATTGAAAACAGTAGTTGAAAAGGCCCTGGCTTTTTCTGAACAGCAAAGTCTATTAATGGCCAGGAAATATGAACACGAAGCAGGTGTATTGCCCCGGTCATTCGAAGGGGGAAAAAACACGGTATCTGATTCACGGTGGTGGTGTAGCGGATTTTTTCCTGGCTCCCTCTGGTATCTTTATGAAAATAGCAAAAACCCAGAGCTGTTAACCTTCGCCAAACAGTATACCGATAGGGTAGAGCGGGAAAAATACACTACCGATAATCACGATGTAGGCTTTATGTTGTATTGCAGTTTTGGCAATGGTTTGCGTTTAACCAAAGAAGCATCTTACCAGAAGGTTTTACTCACCGGAGCACAATCGCTGGCTACCCGCTATGACCCTAAGGTGGGCCTCATCAGGTCATGGGATCATAATAAAACGATTTGGCAATATCCGGTCATTATCGATAATATTATGAATCTGGAGTTGCTGTTGTGGGCCAGTAAGCAATCAGGGAGCGAGCAGCTGAAAAAAACAGCACTTTCGCACGCCGATAAAACCATGAAGCATCATTTTAGGCCTGATTTCAGTTCCTACCATGTGGTTTCTTATGATCGCCAAACTGGTCTTCCGCATAAAAAACAAACCCATCAGGGCTATGCTGATGATTCTGCATGGAGCCGGGGGCAGGCCTGGGGCCTGTATGGTTACACTTATCTGTATCGGGAAACCAGGGAAAAACGCTATTTGGAGCAGGCCAAGCACATTGCCAGCTTTCTAATCCATCATCCCCAAATGCCTGAGAATTTTATTCCTTATTGGGATTATAATGCTCCACAGAAAGCTGGTACGCCTAGAGATGCTTCAGCTGCCTGCATTATGGCCTCAGCACTAATCGAACTGGGTGATTTTGTAAATGCCAACACCAAAAAGAAATACATGGAGGTAGTAGAAAAGCAAATCCGGACACTCGCTTCTGATGAATACACGGCAAAGCTGGGCGAAAACGGAAATTTTATCCTGATGCACAGCACAGGAGCATTTCCATTTAAATCGGAAATAGATGCACCGTTAACCTATGCCGACTATTATTATCTGGAAGCACTCAGCCGCTTGAAGAAAAGATTGTAACCCCAAATCAGCAAAATGATGTTGGATAGATTCCAAGTCAAATTCCATTGAAATACCCTATATCTTTCTATGAATACTATAAAAACCTATTACAAACTATTATTAACTGCATTTACCCTTTTAAGCTTCTTTACTGCCAATTCTCAAACGCAGACGGTAGATTTAACTGGCAAATGGCGCTTTCAAACCGATGTGATGGACTTTCGCCGGGGATCGCTTTCTCCCAGATATAATCATGAGTTGCAGGGGGAGATACAGTTACCTGGAATAACGGATGATTATCAAATCGGTTACAAAGTGCCTTATAAATATATCGACAGGCTTACGCGGAAATATGAGTATCTCGGGCCAGCCTGGTATCAGCGGGATTTCGAGATTCCCCAGGCATGGAAAGGGAAGCAAATCTTTATTTATTTTGAACGTACCAGCTGGTTAAGTTCAATTTATGTGGATACCAAAGAGGTGAGTAAAAACGACTATGTAAGTGTTCCGCATAACCATAACCTTACTGCCTTTCTTAAGCCGGGTAAAACCCATCGCATAACCGTTTGTATCGATAACCGGTTTCAGTATAATACGCATAAATGGGACCATGCACATACAGAATTTACCCAAATCAATTGGAACGGGATCCTCGGTGAAATGAAAATGATTGCAGTTGATCCTGTTTACATTGAAGATTTACAAGTCTATCCAAATATTAGTGAACAATCCATTGATGTGAAGATGGATCTGGCCAACCCGACAGGTAAACCCATTTCGGGCAGTATTAAATTTAACGTTGCCGGTAAGAATTACAAGCTGGATAAGGTGATGAAAGTAAGCGGTAAAGACTCGCTGATCCATTTTGAAGGTAAAATATCACTCGGTAAACAAATTAAACTTTGGGATGAGTTTCAGCCCAACCTTTATACGCTCAGCTGCAAACTAAGCAGTGATGTTGAAGGGGCCAGGTTTGAGCACGAAAAAACGGCCACATTTGGCATGCGCGAAGTAAAGCAAGGGAAAAATCATGTTTTGATCAATAACAAACCTGTCCATTTGCGTGGAAACGTAGAAAATGCCGTTTTCCCCAAAACAGGTTATGCGCCGGTAAAAGAGGACGAGTGGGAACGGATTATGCAGCTGATGAAAAAATATGGATTGAATCATTTACGCTTTCACTCCTGGTGTCCGCCAGATGCAGCATTTAGAATGGCCGATAAATATGGCATTTATTTCCAGGTAGAAATGCCCATGTGGGGTAGAGATGCTGAGCCAGATGAAGCCCGGTACAATTTCTTTAGGAGAGAGATGATTGCTATATTAAAGGAGTATGGAAACCATCCCTCATTTGTGCTGTATTGTAATGGAAATGAGATTACTGGTAATTTCGATTTTATTGAAGAATTGACGGCTAAGGGCCGGTTGAGAGATAACAGACATCTTTTTTGCGGCTCCACTGCCCGAACACGCGTAAAATCAGATCAGTTCTACGTATCTCAACAAACCAATAAAGGACCTGTTAAAGTTTATGAAGGATTGCCTTACACTAACTGGGATGTGAGCCAGCAATCGGATGTAGACGTTCCGGTAATCTCTCATGAATCAGGACAGCGTGCAGTTTATCCAAATTTCGAGGAAATAAAAAAATATGCCAATAGTCCTGTGGAAGCCAGAAATTTTGAGGTTTTCCGTGAATTGCTGGAAAAAAACGGGATGCTGGACCAGGCCAATGATTTTTTCAAGGCATCAGGTGCCTTAACCGTGGTTGAGTATAAAGCGGTAGTAGAAGCGCTGTTGCGCTCGGGGAAATCAGCGGGATTTCAGCTTTTGTCTATTAATGACTTCCCCGGACAAGGGTATGCTTCTGTAGGTATTTTAGATCCTTTTTGGGATTCGAAGGGCTTGATCAGTCCTGAAAAGTGGCGGGAATTCTGCGGGCCAACTGTCGCCTTATTGCGTTATGCCAAAAGCGCTTATTTCAATGACGAGGTTTTTCAGGGAGATGCAGAACTGTATAACTTTAGCCCTTCAGGGTTAAAAAATGCAAAGATAAAATGGCTGCTTAAGGATGAATCTGGAAAAATGATCAAACAGGGAGGTTTGAAAACCCAAACACTGGGTACTGATGGCGTTTTTCCCATGGGCAAATTTACCTTCGACTTAAAAGACATAAAAAAAGCAGAAAAGCTAACTGTCTCTGTAGTGGTTAATGATACCATTAAAAACAATTGGAACATCTGGGTTTATCCCCGAAACGAAAATCTTTTGACCACAACTGCTGATGTGCTTTACACGACAGTTTTTGATGATCAGGCGAAACAAAAACTTGCCGCAGGAGGAAAGGTTGTTTTAACACCATTTCCTGAACAAGTGCAGGGCCGCAAGTCTATCTTTCACAATCACTTTTGGAACCCCATCATGTTTGCCTGGCCACCAATGACCATTGGTTGTCTCATCCATAAAGAAGAACCGGTTTTCGCAGATTTTATTACCGCTAACCATACCGACTGGCAATGGTGGGACATTTTAAACAATGCCAAGGTAATTGAAATGAAAGATGCACAGCAGGCATTGCGGCCTTTTATTCAGGTAATAGATGCCAACGACAAGAACGAAAAACTGGGTATCGGTTTCGAAGCCCTGGTGGGGAAAGGTAAGCTTCTGGTATTGGCGGTAGATACTAAAAAAGATATGGATAAGCGTCCGGCAACCCGGCAGCTGTTAAAAAGCATTGATACTTATGTGAAGGGCGATCAATTTAATCCTAAGGTGACAGTAGATGAGCGGTTTATTCAGTCGTTTATGGTTAAGCAATTCGAGAATAAGCCATGAAAAAAATAACTTACATCATTCTGTTTCTTGCATTTCTTTCCAGCAAGGGCTTTGCACAAGAGATCCAGTTTGATAAGCAGGCCAGTGTAGATCAGGGGTATTTAAAATCTCAGGAATCAGCAAACCTATTGCCTATGAATGAGTTGAATGTAGAAACTGGCTATGCTTTATACCTGGCAGAGATCAATCTATCAGTGGAAAATCCTATGCTCAGTTTAGAAAATGTTCGCGATTACGCAGTAGTTTTTCTAGACGATAAATTACAGGGAACCCTTGCCGATCAACACAAACAGCTTGCGTTGAAGGCTGGACCGGGCAAGCATAAACTCCAGATTTATGTAGAAAATATTGGCCGCATCACCTATGGCCCTGAGATCTTAGATAATTCGAGAGGGTTGTTCGGAAGTATCACCCTGGGGAAGGATGAAATTGAGGATTGGATGATTACGCCAATAAAAATTAAAAACCTTGAGGTTTCTAAACTCATATTTGAGCAGAGAAAGTCATCGAGCTTACCCTGTTTCTTTAAAGCTGAAGTTAACCTATCACAGCCATCGGCATATTACCTTGATATTTCTGGCTGGGGCATGGGAGAGGTGTGGGTGAATGGAACCTATGTTGGTGCTTACTGGGAAGAGGAGAAGCAACAATCCATTCAGATTCCTTCAGAAGCGCTTAAGGCCGGACAAAATGAGATTGTTGTATTCGAATTAAAAAATCTGGAGCAGAAAAACATGAAGCTCAGTAAGCAAGCCGTATTTCGTTAAAATTTAAACAAATGACCAAAAAGATAACCCTTTTAGTTTCTTTGATACTGATAAGCAATGTTTTATCAGCGCAAACGAAAAAAACAAAATTTTTATATCAGGATGCCCGCCAGCCAATTGAGCTGCGGATAAATGACCTGCTGGAGAAGATGACTTTAGAGGAAAAGGTGATGCAGTTGAATCAGTACACTTTAGGCAGGAACGATAATGCCAATAACATGGCCGATCCGATAAATGATATTCCGGCCGAAATTGGTTCATTGATCTATTTTAGCAGTAATCCGGAACTGCGCAACAGGGTACAGCGGAAAGCCATGGAGCAAAGCCGCTTAGGGATTCCCATCATCTTTGGTTATGATGTAATCCATGGTTTCAAAACCATTTACCCGATATCGCTGGCACAGGCCTGCTCCTGGAACCCGGATTTGGTACAACAGGCTACTGCGGTAGCCGCTCAGGAGTCGAGAATGTCGGGGGTAGACTGGACTTTTTCTCCTATGATAGATGTTGCCCGCGATGGGCGCTGGGGCCGTGTGGCGGAAGGATATGGGGAAGATCCCTACACGAATGGTGTATTTGCTGTGGCTTCTGTAAAGGGGTACCAGGGAAAGGACCTGTCGAGTCCGGTGAAAGTAGCCGCCTGCCTGAAACATTATGTGGGTTATGGAGCTTCTGAAGCTGGCCGTGATTATGTGTATACCGAAATTTCTGATCAGACGCTTTGGGATACTTATCTTCCGCCGTATGAAGCAGGAGTAAAAGCCGGAGCTGCAACTTTGATGAGTTCTTTCAATGATATCAGCGGTACGCCCGGCACTGCAAATACTTCCCTGCTGAGGACAGTATTAAAAGAGGGATGGAAGCACGATGGTTTTGTCGTTTCGGATTGGGGAGCTATAGAACAGCTTCGTAGTCAAGGGGTTGTTGAAGATAAGAAAGAAGCTGCCTGGAAAGCCTTTACTGCCGGTGTAGAGATGGATATGATGAATCAGAGTTATGACAAGCATCTCGCAGCATTGGTAAAAGAGGGTAAGGTTGGGCAGCAGATTCTCGATGATGCTGTAAAAAGAGTGCTGCGTATCAAATTTCGTTTGGGCCTTTTTGAAAAACCTTATACCCCTGAAATTGCAGAAAAGGAACGTTTCTTATTGGCTAAAAGCCGGGCTATAGCAGCACGCCTGGCAGAGGAATCGATCGTATTGCTTAAGAACGAACAAAATGCCTTACCCTTAGCGGGCTTTAAAAAGATTGCCGTGATTGGTCCGATGTCTAATAGCAAATGGCATTTATTGGGGTCCTGGAGGGCACACGGAAATGCCGAAGATGCCAGTACAATTTATGACGACATAAAACAGGAATTTGGAAATAAAATTAAGGTAAGCCAGGCGCAGGGCTGCGATTTTGATGGCAGTGATCAATCAGGTTTTGTTGAAGCAAACCGCCAGGCCCAGGAGGCAGATGCAGTAGTCATCTGTTTGGGAGAGAAAGCCAACTGGAGCGGCGAAAATGCATCCAGATCTTCTATTTCGCTGCCGGTCATCCAGGAGGAGTTACTTGCAGTATTGAAAAAAAGCGGTAAGCCAATTATTTTGCTGATTTCCAGTGGTCGCCCTTTAGATTTAAGCAGGTTAGAACCCATGTGCGATGCCATCCTAAGTATGTGGCAACCGGGAACAACAGGAGGAAAGGCAATTGCTGCGGTATTATCCGGCAAAATTAATCCTTCTGGTAAGCTGGCAATGACTTTTCCTTATTCCAGCGGTCAGATTCCAATTTATTACAATCACCGTCAAAGTGCCCGTCCAAACCAGGGGAAGTACCAGGACATTCCCATTAAGCCTTTGTATGATTTTGGCCATGGACTGAGTTACACCACCTTCGAATACGCCGAATTGAAAGCCTCTTCCTCAAGCATTAAAGTTAGTGAAACTTTAACGGTAGAGGTTGCAGTGAAGAATACCGGAAATCGCGATGGGATGGAAACCGTTCACTGGTACATTTTCGACCCGGTGAATAGCATTTCACGTCCGGTAAAAGAATTGAAATTTTTCCAGAAACAATTCATCAGGAAGGGTGAAACAAAAGTCTTCAGTTTCCAGATTGATCCCAAAAGAGATCTGGGCTTTGTGAATGCCAAGGGGGAGAAGTTCGTCGAAGCAGGCGACTATTACCTAACCGTTAAAGACAAGAAGATAAAACTTGAGCTGCTGAAGGAATAATTTTTCCTCAGCGGCTTAACCAGGAGCAGTATGTTATACGATTGGACAATAAGAATGCTTTTCTGGCCTCCATTGTACAAAACTAAACCATTTCCGTACAAAAACGAACCCTTCACACGAAGGTTTAGAACTAGTTTTGTGCTAACCAGATATAAAAACCAAATATGATGAGCACAGGAGAGATCATTAATTTTACCTTAGCTAACGTTTCGGTAAAAACTAAGCTGAGGGTTACCAGCATACCCCAAAAATCGCCAATACGATTTACGGTAAAACACAATTTTCATGCAGTCCTATTTCCTCTTTTAAAAACCAGCCATACAAAAGGCTTTCAGTTTAACAGCAAGCCATCAGGCCCCTGAACTTCATTAACCTGCTGTTAAGTTTCTTACAGCACTCCGGAAATAAATAATTCAAATACTAACCATATATAACTCTAAATGATTAAAAAAATACAAATCAAGCTTAAGGGCCATATCATAACGCTGGTGCTGTTGTTACTCATAAACGTTACTTATGCACAAGACCTGAAAAAAGTTACCGGTAAGGTTACCGATGAGAAAGGAGATGTACTTGTTGGGGTTTCCGTTAGGGTTAAAGATAGCAATACAGGCACTTCAACTGATAAAGATGGAAATTATACCTTGCAGGCTGCTCCCGCTGCCATTTTGGTGTTTTCTTATGTAGGCTTTAGTAACCAGGAAGCGAGCGTAAGCACCACAGGTGTAGTTAACGTAAAAATGGCTGGAGATAAACAACTGGATGAGGTGATCGTAGTGGGATATGGTACCGCCAAGAAAAAAGACCTTACCGGTGGATTGGCGGTGGTAGGAAAAGAGCAGATTAACATGGTTTCTACACCAAATCTGATGGATCGTTTGGTTGGACAGGTAGCGGGTTTTAATATCACTACAGGTAATGCCGCACCAGGTCAGGACCAGACATTACTCATCCGTGGCGAAAATTCACTATCCGCCAGCAACAATCCATTAATAATTTTAGATGGAATTCCATACAGCGGCTCGCTTGTAGACCTTGACCCGAATAACATCGAAAACCTCACCATTTTAAAGGATGCCTCAGCGGTCGCTATCTATGGTTCCCGTGGCTCAAACGGGGTAATCCTTATTCAATCCAAAAGAGGGGTGTTGGGTAAAGCGCAGGTTGGCTATAAAGGCCAGTTGGGTTTTGCAGAACCCATGCAGCGAATTGATGTAATGGGACCCAACGAATACATCAGGTTTAAGCAGGATATCGGCCGGTTAAGACTGAGCTATACCGGCGAACAGCTTGATCCAATTGCCGGAAACATCATAAGCGTTACTGAGCGTGAAAATTACAAAAACGGAATCACCAACAACTGGCAGGATTATATCTTTCAGAGGGGGATCACCATGGACCATCAGTTAAGTGTTTCTGGTGGTACACAAAATACCAAATACATGGCTGCAGCCTCTTCCCTCAGTCAGGAAGGAGTAGTTTATAATTCGAAACTTTCCAGACTAAACGTTACAGCCAATATTGATCAGACCTTTAATAATTGGTTAACTATGGGCCTTGGGACGCAGTTTGCGCAAAGAAATGATGGAGGCATTACCCCAAATATCGAACACGCAATTAAACAAAGTCCATACGGAAAGTATAAAGATGCCGCAGGTTATTATGTTCCGGAGCCAATGGAGTATTCGCTGATTGTAAATCCGATGCGTAATGTTAATGCCGATCAGGATCGGACTAACCGCAGTTTTTTCCTTACCGGTTATGCTGATATCAAACTACCGGTGAAAGGCTTAACTGTAAGATCAAACTTTGGGTATAACTACCGTAATGGATTTACAGGAACCTATTACGGCCGCGATACTTTCGATGGAAGGGAGCAGGCAGGTTTAGTGGGGGGAAAAGCAAGCGTTAGCAGCAATCAGTATAACGATTACACCTGGGAGAATATCCTTAAATACGACCGTACTTTTGGCAACCACCGTATCGATGCTACTGGTTTATTTAGTATGAACCAGACCAGAAGCGTAAGCACCACGCAGAATGGGGAAGGATTTGTTACCGATGACACGGGATACTTTATCATGGGGAACGCAAGCCGTAACATTACCAATGTTTCAGGTATTTCAGAAACAGCCATGTTATCTTACATGGGGCGCCTTAATTACGCCTATAAAGGCAAATACCTTGCTACATTTACTGGCCGTACAGATGGCGCTTCCGTATTCGCGGTAAATAGAAAATATGCTTTTTTCCCTTCAGCAGCTTTAGCATGGAATATTGGTGAAGAAAATTTTGTGAAAGATAATGTAAAGTGGATTGATCTGGTAAAATTAAGGGTTTCTTATGGAGCCAACGGTAATCAGGCGATTACTGCTTACAGGACCTTAGATCGGCTGAATTCAAGTGTTAAATATACCTGGGGTGATGGAAGTACTGCAGTTAATACCGCTTATCTGGCAGGAGACGGTATCGGAAACCCCAACTTGAAATGGGAAACGACCTATACAACCAATGTTGGTCTTGATTTTCAGTTGTTTAAAAATCGCCTGAGTGGAACCATCGATGCCTATCTATCCAATACTAAAGATTTATTAATGATCCGTACGGTGCCTATCATGAACGGTTACAGCCGGATCTGGGATAATATCGGCCAAACCCAGAACAAGGGCTTTGAGGTTACGCTCAATTCGCTTAACATCAATTCGGAAAACTTCAAATGGAATTCAACAGCCGTTTTCTCATTAGATCGTGATAAGATTGTAGAACTTAGAGGTGATGGCCTGGATGATATTGGTAACAACTGGTTCATTGGCAAGCCCCTGAGAGTTTTCTATGATTACAATATGATCGGAATCTGGCAAAAGGGAGAAAACTATACCCCTCAGTTGGGTGCAGGCGCCGGAGCTGCAAAACTGGAGGATGTGGATGGCAACGGAAAAATAGAACTTGCCGACAGGAAAGTAATCGGTTCAAAAATGCCAAGGTATACGGCTTCATTTAGCAACCGTTTCAGCTATAAAAATTTCTACATGTCTGCCCTGCTTACCGGAGTATTTGGGGTATGGCGTGACGATCACATGGCTAATATAGGCGCCTGGACATTTGGCATCACCAACTATGTTCATCAAGCCAATTACTGGACACCTGAAAATCCTGATGCAACCATTGTTTCTCCAGGTTATACCAATAGCCTCGGGCACGGTTACTACAAGAAAGTTAACTATGTACAGGTGAAAAATATCACACTTGGTTACCGGGTAACACCGCAACTGGCTAAAAAAGTTGGAGTAAGTGGAATTGATTTAAACGTAAGTGTTAACAACCTTGATACCTTCTCCAACATCAGGCAGGTACTCAATTATGACAATACCTGGATGGCCTCTTACCCCACAGCCCGCTCTTATATGTTCGGCTTAAATGTAAACTTCTAACCAACTACACAACATGAAAATTATTATAAAAACCAGCCTGGCGCTCATGATGCTACTCTCCGTATGTGGGTGTAAAAAGTTTCTTGTAGAAGAATTGAAATCAGAACTGGCACCTACCAATACTTACACCAGTACCTATGGATTTGAAGTCGGAAGTGCCGGGTTATATGCGCTAACCCGCTCTGAATATAATACTTATGGTGAAGGTGGTGCTTTCATTCACAACGGAGCCTGTCCGTACGAAGCTTTACAGGCGGGGACAGATATCGCCGATGTGATTAATAGTGATGCATCGTTATTGCCATTTGCCAATCTTACACTTGCCTCTTCAGATCGTTTTGTAGGAACTTACTGGAACTGGGCTTACAGCCTGATTTCCTCTGCTAACCTTATGCTGGTGTATGCTGAAAAAAATACCAACTGGGATATCCCATCTGATAAAGCCCGTTTTCAGGCTGATGCCCGTTTCTTCCGTGCCTATGCATACCGGTATCTGGTATACCTCTATGGTGATGTACCCTACGTAGAAACCATTTTATACGATTTTAAACTCAATTTTACCCGTACACCAAAAGCTGAAGTACTGGGTCATATTATAGACGACCTGAAATTTGCAACAGAAAATCTTCCGGCAAATCCAGATCAGGTGAAAGATGGAAAGCTAACCAAGTGGGCTGCCTATCACTTGCTAAGTGAAATGTATCTGCTCAACAAGGATTATGAACCTGCCGCGCAGGCCGCCCTTGCAGTGATTAATAGCGGTTATTATAGCCTGATGAAAACCCGTTTCGGAGCCAGTAAAGACAAGGCTGGCGATGTATTTAGTGATTTATTCGTGGAAAATAACCAGAACAGAACCAAAAATGCCAATAAAGAAAGCATTTGGGTATTACAGTTTGAATTTAATACAGTAGGTGGTGGAACCAATTCTGACGATTGGACACGCAGGGCATGGATTCCAAACTATTCTTCCATTACCGGATTTGTATTGGCAGACACGCTGGGTGGGCGTGGATTGGCACAGTTAACACCAATGAAATGGTGGGTAGGTACCACTGGCACCAATGCAACAGGAAACGTACCAGGTATTTTTGAAACTGCAGATATTCGCAATTCAAACTATAACATCAAACGCAACTGGTACTATAACAATCCCGGAGAGACTTCCTTATATGGGAAAAAGGCGAACATCACCGAACAAACCTGGTTCTCTACCAAAACTTTGTTTCCTGCCATCACAAAATTTTTCTACGGCCGTGCCGAAAACCTCAGTCTAACAGGTAGTTATAAAGATCGTATGAAGTTCCGCCTGGCGGAAACGTATTTATTACTGGCAGAAGCCTACCTGGGGCAAGGTAATCCATCAAAAGCTGCCGAAGCAGTAAATGAGGTCCGTAAACGTGCCGGTGCTTCCCAAATCAATGCCAGTCAGATGACGATGGATTTTCTCCTGGATGAGCGTATTCGTGAACTGGTGGGAGAGGAAACCCGTAGGTTCACGCTAATCCGTACAGGTAAACTGGTTGACCGGGTGAAACTTTATAATGCCGCAATCAAAGATAAAATCATGGATTTTCATAACCTCTGGCCCATTCCACAGGGAATCATTGATGCCAACCGGGAAGCACCTTTTCCACAAAATCCTGGTTACGGTAAATAATGATGACCCTGCAACTACCTTGAAAATAGCCTTTACCATTAATTACACTTCATATTCATTTAAGGATGAAAAGAAATAAATATCTATATAAAATAGTGCCTTTGGTATTACTGATGATGGGCATGGTTGCCTGCAAAAAGGGCATCAATGATATCGAAAAAGTTCAGGAGCAACTGGCCATTATGCCTTCGTCAGAAAGCATTTTGCTCGACGAGAACAACCTGTCTAAAAACATTATCACATTTAACTGGAAACCTGCCCGGCCGCAGTCGGATGATCACTTGGTATCTTACATCACTAAGCTGGATGTGGTCGGGAATAATTTCGGCTCTTCTACAGCAATTATGAACTATGAGGATGAAGGGATTTTCAGCAGGAGTTTTACGTCCGAACAATTGCAGAATTGGGCCAGCCAGAAATGGGGAATCCCGAATAATAAAGTATTTACTTTAGAGTTCAGGATAGTTGCCCAATGGGAAGGGGGTCGAACTTTCGAGGCTCCGGAAGTACGTACCGTACAAATTAAAGTAACACCAATTAAGGCAGTCGTTTTTGATGCAGACAAGATTTTTTTATCAGGAAGTGCTGTACCTGGTATAAACAAAATTGAAATGACAAAGACACTCGAAAACCTGAATCAGTATGCTTACGTATTGAACCTTCAGCCTGGTGAATTACAGATTCCGGTAGACTATAAAGGTGCAACCAACTATATCGCTTCTGCCGATGCAAGCACTGCCTTGCAAGATGGTAGCGCGGTGGCCGTAAAAACCAGGGAAACGGCGTTTTCATGGAAGATAGAAACTGCCGGACAATATCGGGTAGTGGTAAACATGCAAAAGGCAACCGCCACTATTTATTCGCCCCTGCAGGCCCTAAGCCCAAAAGTGGTAAACTGGACGGGCGATGGATTGGTTGCTCAAACCACAACCGTTACCGACTTATGGATGCACGGTGCGATCAACAGTTTCGGTACGCCAATAAAAATGGACTGCCGGGTAAGTTTAGCCGACCCGCAAATCCTGGTTTATACAGGAGCAAAAGTTGGGAAAACGAAATTCATTGTTTATGGTGGCACAGATAATAATAAAAACCTGGCCTATGCCTTCAGTGCCCCACTTTCGGCCACTAATACTGCGCAAGACCTTACGTTGGTACAGGGCGCAGTTGCTACGCTATCCGGAGGGTCAACAAGTGCACAGCGAAATTCATACTACACTATTCCCTCAGGCACCAATGTGCTGATACTCGACCTGCGTAATATGACTATTCTCGCTGAAAAAAGATAGATCTCCATTAAATCAATGAATCATTTATCAATCAGATTAAGATTTTAAAAAGATGAAAACATTAAATTTTAAATCAATCCTATCGCAAATTGCAATGACCCTGATGTGCATCATGGTGTTGGCATGCCAAAAAGACGAACCAGAAGAAATTACCAAAGCCGAAGGTACATTGGTTAAACCCAATTATAACAGAAGTACCATGTTCAGAAACCCGTTAAACGGCTGGGTGATGTATGGTTCAGGTTCTGGTTCAGCCAGCTATTGGGATACCGAGTACTATGTGCCGGATCTTGGGAAAAAAGTAAAGGCCATAGATTATGCCTCCGCTTGCTACATCCGTACGAGTTGGGCTACATTTAACCCAGCCAACGGCGTTTATGCCTGGAGAGATCCAAACACAACCATTTATAAAATGATCAAAGCAGCAAACGATAAAGGTTTGCCCATTGCTTTGCGTTTTGTGGCCGATGGGCAGGATCAGGGCCTGAACACACCGCAATTTGTGATTGATGCAGGTGCCAAATATTACCTGGCGGATAGTAAATTTCCAGATCGCAAATCTCCCTATCCACAAGACCCGGTTTTTCAGCAATACTATGCCAAATTTATTCAGGCGCTGGCCGAAGATTTCAACGATCCCAAGCGTACATCGTTTATTGATGGTTATGGACTTGGGAAATGGGGAGAGGGGCACGGTGTGATATATGAAGATCCCAATACTGCTACGCTGGCCAATACCGAAAAATATAAAACAGAAGTAATGGACTGGATTACAACTTTATATGCCAGGTATTTCACCAAGGTACCTTTGATGATGACTTATCATCGTTTAATTGCAGATCCGGCTAGTGGTGGTTCGGTTAATGCCAACAGTACCCGTTTACTGGAAATGGCGATCAATAAGGGATATAGTCTTCGTCAGGATGCATTCGGAATGACAGATTATTATCAAACCTGGGAAAAGAATTTTGCAAAAACCTGGAATTTTAAACGTCCGGTTATCATGGAGGGTGGATGGATTACCAGCGGTACTCACCGTTACTGGATCGACCCGAGTGGTAAATACAGGGAGGGGCATCCTGAAGATGTACGCCAGGGCGAGTTTGACTCATCAGCCGAAGCCTGCGTAAATATGATGGATTTCCGCATTGGCGATATCGAATCCTGGTTCTCAAAGGCTTTCAACCTCACTCAGCGTTTCATCTCTGAAGGGGGATATCGCTTGTACCCCGATCAGGTATATCTGCCCGAAAAGATAAATAGCGGGAGTGAAACTACTATTACACACCGCTGGAGAAACATGGGCTGGGGCTACTTTCCAAACAACATTCCGCAGTGGAATTTCAAATACAAAGTAGCTTTCGCACTCCTTGATGGCAGTAATAACGTGAAGAAAGTTTTTCTTGATACCAATGCCGAGCCTTCAACGTGGCTGAAAAACAACCCTGCCAGATATGAATTGAAGGCTAATGTTGGGGTTCCTGCGGGAGGTTATACCTGGGCGGTAGCCATTGTTGATACCACAAAAGAAAATCAACCAGGGATAAAACTTGCTGTTAACGGCGATCTAACACCTACAGGATGGTTGAAACTCATGGATGTAGCTGTTCAATAATTGCAGTTTAAATGAGGCTGTATCATAAAAATCGGGACAAGTTGTCTAGGACCCAGTTTTAAAGGTCTTAAAAGCATTTTGACAGGTTCAAGGTGGCAAATCCGAAATAAATTACAATTTATGATACAGCCTTTTAACCGTTAATCCAATAAGCTATTGAGATAAAATAAAATAGAAATCGAAATAAATTTATAGATAAAAAATTTTAATGGTAATTTCAAAATTCAAGACTTTACCTGCTTCTGCTTTTTGACCTTATGGATATCCGGAGAATCTCTTATTTGCTATTTTGTTGCTGTGCATTTCTGCTGAAAAGTGCGGCTGCAATTGATATTTCCAGGTATCGGTTTCATGTGATGCCCGAAACATCGTATTACGGAGGTATTCAGAGCATCACCAAAGACAGTTTGGGGAGAATCTGGTATACTGGGCCGGATGCTGTTTTTATGTATGATGGGAACAGTTTTTATCAGTTGAATGAATTGGCCTCAAAGAGCAATCCCAAGGTAAAATGGTCTTACGGTTCTCTGGTAACTGATAAGAAGGGGGGATTGTTTTTGGCCACCAATCACGGTTTGTTAAAGTTTAACTACGAGCAGTTTAATTTTGATTTGATTCTCCCGGGAAAAATCCGTTCCATCTGTCTCCATAACGATGGTAATGTTTACATGCTCTCTGGCGACAGCATGTTCAGATACGATCGGAAAAAAAGGGTTTCTAAAAAAATCAAGCTTCCTACCAGCAAGTATTTCAATAGTGTTATCAGCCTGAAAGGAAATATTTATCTCTCTCAGGAAAATTTACTGTACAAGTTTGATACCAGAACAACACGCTTTGCAGTTTTTGCCAATCTGGGACAAACCTCCTTTGTGGTGAACGATGCGGTGGCCTATCAGGGCGATTACTATTTCCTTACCCAAAGGGGAGGTATTTTTGTGACCGATGCCAAAGGTGTAATTAAGAAAAATATCCCAATAGCTGTTGCGGGTAACCAAACCACTATGGCCAAAAAAATCTTTATTGACCAGGTGGGCATGATGTGGGTAGCCACACAGTCAGGACTGCTGCTTTATGATCCGCAAACCCAAATCAGCAAGCTGCTTAAAATGAATCTGAACGATCCCTTTTCGCTGCCTAATAACTCTATTTGGACCATTTACGGCGACCCAGATCAGGGTGCCTGGATTGGCACTTATGGCGGCAAGATTGCTTATTGTTCACTTTATGATGCTTATGTTCGCTATTTTACACCCAGTCTGGGCGGACTAAACCACCCGGTGGTAAGTGGCTTTCAGGAAGATGATCTGGACAATGTCTGGATTGCTACAGAGGGCGGTGGATTAAACTATTGGAACCGGAAGGATGATACTTTTCGTCATTTTACCAAATCTGAAGCCAACTCCATCAATTCTAACATGGTTAAGCGTTTGAGATTTGATCCCGAGCGAAAAAACTTATTTATTTCTTCTTTCAATGGGGGTATTTCTGCTTATGAAATGGCTACAAAGCGTTTCAATAACCTCAACATCCTTTTCCCTGGAAACAAACAGCCTTTAACCGTGTATGATTTTGTTCGCGATGCCGAAGGTACCTGGTGGATGACGGATCCCGATAAAAACTTTTTCCACCGGAAGAAAAACCAGGCCTTTGCAGAAACTGAGATTGTTAAACTTATTGGGGCAAACGGTCAGGCTTTAGATGTAGAAATCGAGGCGATTTCGCTCGATCAACAACAAAACCTTCGTCTGGTTAGCCATCAGGGCCTGTATATTGCAGATCCCAAAACGCTTAAAGTACTGCGTCATTACGTGATCAAGAATGGTCCTTATTCGGTAAATCACCTTTGCAGCTATTATGAAGCATCAAACGGCGACCTTTGGCTGGGTACTTCCGGGAGGGGTGTCAATATTTTAAAGAAGGACGGACGCTACCTTAATTTTAATAGTACCAATGGTTTTCCTCCTAAAATCGTTTTTGGTATTCTTGAAGATGATGTTTCAGGGAATATTTGGTTCAGCACCAATGAAGGACTGTACTTTTTCGATCAAAAAACTCAAAAGTTTGAAAAAGCCAGGTTTTATAAAGCAAATAGTTGTGGCTCCTTTTATTTAAGGTCGGCCTATAAAACCAAAAATGGAGAGATGTTATTTGGAGGTACAAACGGCTTTTTACTTTTTGACCCGCAATACCTCAACAAAAACTTACAAAAACCAAGGGTATTTTTTACCAGCTTATTAATCAACAATCAACAGGTAAACAATGTCTCCAAAGATTCTCCATTAACCAAAGATATTTCTACGCTAAGCAATCACAAGGAGGGAAGGATTTCACTTTCCAGTAATCAGTCAAATATTGAGATCCGTTTTTCGTCAAACAGCTATTTATCCGCAGATAAAAATCAATTTTCGTATCGCATGGTTGGCTTAAGTGATAAATGGCTTAAAATGTATACCAGTCAACATGCTGTTCAGTTTTTCAATTTGCCGAGCGGAGATTACATCTTTGAGATCAAGGCCTCTAACAATGACGGGCTCTGGGGTAACGAAATTTCGAGCCTTTACTTTCATGTAAATCCACCGTTTTTCTTGTCCTGGTGGGCCTATTCCATCTATACCTTAATTGGTCTGGGGCTCTTGTTTTTCATCATGCGTTATTATACCAATAAGAAGGTTTTTAAGGAGCGACTGGCTTTAGAAGCGCTGAAAGAACAGAATATGCGGGATTTAAACCAGGCAAGGACAGATTTTTTCACAAATATTTCCCATGATCTGAAAACCCCACTCACCCTGGTGCTCGAACCACTGAAACAGCTAAAAGAAACTGTTCAGAAAAATGACCAGGCAACGGGCTATATGCAATTAATTGAGAAGAATGTAGCCCGCATACAGCGTACAATCAGTCAATTGCTGCGTTTTAGGGAGATTGAAAGTCAGAAGGTGACCTTAAATCCCCAGGTTGGCGATTTTATCAGTTTTGTGCACGATGTTTTTGGCCTTTTTGAGCTCTATGCGAACAAAAAGGAAATAGAAACCAATATGACCGCCCATGAAGACCATTTATATGTGGCCTTCGATTATGATATTATTGAAAAGATTTTAACCAATCTTTTCTCCAATGCCTTAAAATATACCTCAAACAAGGGCTATGTGGGCGTAAAGATTTATCAATCTACGGCCGAAGAACAGTTGCGGTTAGGTGCTGCACCAAATCAACAGGAATGCGAATATATCTCTGTAGAGGTATTAAACACCAGTATCGGCTTTTCAGAAGAGCAGATTGCATCGTTATTTACATCCTTTAACCGATTATCCTCTTATCGCCCCACTTTTGAGGAAAGCTCGGGACTTGGCCTTGCCATTGTGAAGGAACTGGTAGATGCCATTGAAGGAAAAATCTGGATGGTGAATAAAACCAATAAGGTTTCTTTTACCATGATGCTGCCGCTTAAAAAAGAAGCAGGCTCCGCAGATATGCAGTCGAATGTATACGATTATACCATCTCGGAAATTGACGATATCCTCTTAGAAGCCGAGGAACCCGATCATTCACTAAAGAATGTGAGGAAATCTAGCAGCATATTATTAATTGATGATGATCCCAACTTGAGAAACTATCTGGAACGCCGACTATCGGAAAAGTATAATGTATACTTAGCCAGCGATGGTATGGAGGGCATTATTAAGGCTGAAAAAATCTACCCTCAATTGATTATTACCGATCTGGTGATGCCCAATACAAATGGATTTGAGGTATGCAGTCATTTGCGGCAGAACTTTAAAACCAGCCACATTCCCATCGTAATGATTTCGGGCATGGGCGATGTACACCAGAATAAAATCAAGGCGCTGGAACATGGTGCAACCGTTTTTATTGATAAACCTTTTGAAGTAGAATACCTTATTCAGCAGATTGATACCATCTTGAAGAATCAGCAAGAGATGAGGGAAATGTACAGCAAGCGGCTGGTAGTCGATCCTTCTAATGTGACCATTACTTCCATGGATGAGGAATTACTGATTAAGGCCATGAAGTTTATTGAACAGAATATGGCCAATCCGAATTATTCAGTAGACGATTTTGTGTCTGATATGAATACTGGAAGAACAATTCTCTACCAAAAGATCAATGATATTGTGGGCATGTCTATCAAAGAATTTATTTTAAACATCAGACTTAAAAGAAGTGCCTATTTGCTGGAACATTCAGATTTAACAGTGGCCGAAGTGGCTTATCAAACCGGGTTTAATAACGCCAAATATTTTAGTGTTTGCTTCAAAAAACAATTTGAAACCAGCCCGTCTGAATATAAGAAGCGCTATAGTTCAGAGAGTAATGCCGGTTAATAAACTCATGCCGGGTATGTACCCTGCCAATAGCGGTTACTAAGCCAGTTTTAGTATACATCTATCTATAAAGGGGGATATTGCATGATTGAAGCCCCCACCATTAACCAAATAAAACCCATGAATCGTTTAAAAATCTTTCTCTTCATTTTATTCACAACCGGCCTTTTGTGTACACTAGCAGGGCAAAAAGTTTTTGCACAACACCAACTCAAGGGGATGCATCCGCAACAACAGATTGATTTTGTTAAAAAACAGCTCAAAGACAAAAAAGAGCCTTATTTATCAGCCTATAAGGCCTTGTTAATCCAGGCAGATTCAGCCCTGCTGGTGACCCAACATGCGGTAGAAGACTTCAGTATTCCGGGATTTTATGCAGATAAGGAAACACATCGCCGAACTTCCCGGGCACTCCAGGTTGATGGGTTTTCGGCTTATAGTTGTGCCTTAGCTTATCAGTTGAGTGGGAAAACCAAATATGCAGATAAGGCTGTTTATTTCCTGAATGCCTGGGCGTCTGTTAATAAAAAGTATTCTGAACTGGATGGTTCACTGGTGATGTCCTATTCTGGTACCACTTTAATGATCAGCGCAGATTTGCTTAAGGGCTATAAAAGATGGCAGCCCAAGGATGTTACGCAGTTTAAATGGTGGACTAAAAATGTATTTCGTGCTGCAGCAAACAGCATCCGGTATCGGAACAACAACTCGGGCGATTGGTCTCGTTTGGCCTCTATCCTGGCCGATACCTATCTGGAAGACCAGGAAGATATGCAACAAAACATCATCTTGATTAAAAAGGATGTTTTCGATAAGATTGCAGCAGATGGCCACCTGGTTGAAGAAGTAAAGCGCCAGGGAAAAGGCATTTGGTATACTTACTTCTCTTTAGCACCACTTACAGCATCCAGCTGGATAATTTATAATCAGACGGGAGAAAACCTTTTTGAGGCCTCGAGAGATGGGGCATCATTTAAAAAGGCGCTCGATTATTTGTTGTACTACAATCAACACCCTAAAGAGTGGAAATTTTTTAAAAATCCGGATACAGGCTCCATTCATACCATAACAGGCTTCTGGCCGGCCAACCTGCTGGAGGCGATGAATGGAATATACCCTTCACAACAATTTGATGATTTTCTGGCACCATATCGGCCAATTATGTATACCACACACGATTATGCCTGGACATTTCCTACCCTTATGCCTCTACGTTTAAATGGATACCAATAAATTATTCGCCATGAAAAAACATATACTCCAAACTTTATTATTGGGCTGTGCTATCTGCATCGGTTTACCGGCAGGAGCCCAGCAAAAAAAATATCCTAAGCCTCCTGCACTCCGTGCCAATGGTTACAAATTGGTATGGGCCGAAGAATTTAACAGCAATGGTGCACCCAATCCGGTTAACTGGACTTACGAGCTCGGATTTGAGCGCAATGAAGAATATCAATGGTATCAACGGGAAAATGCAAGGTGTGAAAACGGAAAACTAATCCTCGAGGCAAAAAGAGAAAAAAAGGCAAACCCTAATTTTAAGGAGAACAGTAGCGACTGGAAAAAGAAGAGGAGAGAAGCCGATTATACTTCTGCCAGTATCAAAACACAGGGCTTGCACAGCTGGCTTTACGGCAGGTTTGTAATGCGTGGCAAAATTGATATCCGCGATGGCATTTGGCCAGCCTGGTGGACATTGGGAACTAAAGGATCCTGGCCAGCAACTGGTGAAATCGATATCATGGAATACTACCGGAAAAAGCTGCTCGCCAATATCGCCTTTATGGGGGCAGATCGAAAAGATGCCTGGTTTAGCACGGAGAAAAATATAGATTCCCTGGGTGGTCAGGCCTGGGCAAATCAATTTCACATTTGGCGAATGGACTGGGACGAAAACAGCATTGCGCTGTACGTAGATAACCAGCTTTTAAATAAGGTGTCCTTAGACCAACTGGTTAACCAGAATGGTACCCATATTAATCCTTTTAAACAACCGCATTATATGTTACTCGACTTGGCCGTAGGAGGGAAACAGGGTGGAGACCCTTCAAAAACTACATTCCCAGCCAGATTTGAAGTAGATTATGTAAGGGTTTATCAAAAATAATCAATTAAGAAATGAAAGATATGAATTTAAAATGCCTGCTTTTGATTTTAATATTTAGTGGTTGTAGCGTATTTAGTGCCTTTTCCAGCCAATCACCTGTAAAAAGGGATTCTATTTTGGAAAGTGCAAATATTTTTAAAACGATGCAGCGGGTGGCCGACTGGCAATTGAATACCTGGAAGAATAAAGGTTTTAATCATCGGAAATCAGATTGGACCAATGGTGCTTGCTACACCGGTATTTTTGCTTTTGGTAACCTGAAGGGCAATGAACATTACCTGAAAACGCTGGTGGATATTGGCGATGAGCTAGGCTGGAATACCGGGCATTTGCGCTTTCATGCAGATGACTATTGCGTAGGTCAAACTTATGCGCAACTCTACAGTAAGTTCAAAAGAAAAAAGATGATTGCTCCTTTTATTTTGCAGGCCGATAGTATTCTAAGTCAGCCACATGACGAACCGCTAAACTGGAAAAATAATATCCAAAAAAGAGAGTGGGCCTGGTGCGATGCGCTTTTCATGGGGCCTCCTTCGCTGGCTTATCTGAGCACTGCTACTAAAGATGAAAAGTATCTGAACACGGCAGTTAAGCTGTGGTGGAAAACCACCGAATTTTTGTATGACCCTACCGAAAAACTGTTTTTTAGAGATGAGAGTTTCTTTACTAAAAGAGAGAAAAACGGACAGAAAATATTCTGGTCGAGAGGCAATGGATGGGTTTTGGCTGGCCTGGTAAAGGTGTTGGAGAATATGCCGAAAAACCATCCCGATAGAAGTAAATTAATTCAGCTCTATAAGGATATGGTATCCAGGGTTGCCGGATTACAACAGGCAGATGGCAGCTGGCATGCTTCATTACTGGATCCTGCGAGTTTCCCGGTTAAGGAGATGAGCGGTACCGGCTTTTTTTGTTATGCCATTGCCTGGGGCTTAAATCATGGAGTTTTAGAATGGCAGCAATATCTTCCTGTAGTAGAAAAATCATGGAAAGCCCTGGTATCTTCGGTTAATGAAGATGGTATGTTGGGTTACGTACAGCCAATAGGCGCAAGTCCGGATGCTGTAAATGCCAGTAGAACAGAGGTTTATGGTGTGGGCGCATTTTTGCTGGCAGGAACGCAATTGTTCGAATATCTGAGGAAGTCAAAACAGGTAAATTATAATTATTAATATGAAGATTAATATCATATTACGGTTTCCGGCTTTAGTAAGGTTCAGCATTCTTTTTCTTCTGCTGGTTTGCCAGGCTGGAGATGTTTTTGCCCAAAACCAGCGAGATACATTACGCTTATTTATTATAGGAAACAGCTTTTCGCAAAACGCATCCACCTTTTTACCTCAACTGGCAAAAGAAAGAGGGAAAACACTCGTTATAGGGCACGCTGAACTTGGAGGGCATTCTCTTGAACAACATTGGAGCTATGTAGAAAAAGCAGAAGCCAATCCTGATGATCCCAAGGGAAAACCTTATGATGGCAAATCGTTAAAAATGTTGTTGGCACAAGGGAACTGGGATATCGTTACCATACAGCAATATTCTTTCCTTTCAGCAGATTCTTCGAGCTACTATCCTTATGCCAGTAAACTCATTGCGTACCTGAAGGCACTGCAACCTCAGGCCCTTATTGTTATACATCAAACCTGGGCATACCGTGCCGATGCCAGGAAGTTTGGGCGTATATCCGAAGGTAAACTCGCGAAGAACCAGCAGGAAATGTGGCAGAAATCCCGTGCGGCTTATCATCTCCTGGCAAAACGCATCAATGCCCCAATTTTACCTGTCGGTGATGCTTTCGAAGTGGTTGCCAACGATAAGAAATTTGGCTTCAAACCCGATCTTACATTTAATTATCATCAGCCCACAGCTCCAAATCTACCAGATCAGACCCATTCCATCAATATTGGGTACTTCTGGAATAAAAACGAGCTGGTGTTCGATCCTAACCATGCCAACGATGCAGGGAAGTACTTAGGTGGATTAGTCTGGTATAGCATCCTTTTTAATGATTCCATTAAAAGGATCAGATTTAAACCAGAAAAGGTATCGGAAGAATTTGCCCGATATCTTCGTAAGGTGGCGGCCAATACCGTAATTCATAAAGAAGCGGTAAAATAATTGCGAGTGCAAAACCGAATTCCTTTAGGCTGGTTTCAGTTGCAAATTTTAAGCTTTGGGGAAATAAATTGCAGATATCCTTAATCTGTACAAAAACAAACCATTTCCGTACAAAAGTGAACCCTCTGAAGGAGATAAGCATATAGATTTGTGTTAACCAAATAATAAACCTAACTAAGTATGAAAACCCAATTCCCAACCATCCCGGCTACTGCCAGTGCGGAAAACACAACATCTGAATTACGAGCCACTACATTCAAAAGGCCCTGCTGTTTAATCGGCATTCCCCGGCACCAGGTTTAGCTTACAAGCCTAAATCAAACTTAATAAAAACGCTATCGCAATGCTTTCCTATTTCCTTTCCTAAATATAGCTGATAAAACTTGAACCCTTTTAGGGGATTTATGAGGACGCGTGTATGGTATCCTAAAGATGCATTATTCGCGAAAAGCGGAAGTATTAAAAACCTATAATTCTAACCATATATCAAATAAATGATAAAGAAATTAAACCTCAGGCCCAAACGCTGGTTTTTTGTGGTTGTTGCATTTTGGTGTCAAGCACAGGCACTTCCCGCTAAGCCAATAAACATAACCACCAGTGCCGTTACTACAAGCGCTATGTTGCCGTATCAGGAAATAACCGGTACCGTAAAGGATGAAAAGAACCAACCCATTCCGGGCGCAACGATCAGAATAAAGGGAACCACTAGCGGTGTTCAAACCGATCTGGATGGGAAATATAAGATAAACGTTAATCGGGGCCAGGTGCTTGTTTTTTCAACTATTGGCTTCGAAAGCAAGGAAGTAACCGTTGGCGCTACCAGCGTAATCAGCGTAAGTTTGACCACTACAAGCAGCTCGCTCAGTGAAGTGGTGGTAAACGGCTATTCTACACAAAGAAGATCAGCTGTTACTGCTGCCATTAGTACCGTTTCTGGTCAGGATTTATTAAAGGCACCAGTAACCAATGTTAATAATGCTTTGGCCGGTCGCGTTCCCGGTTTAGTGGTACAGCAAACCTCCGGACGTCCGGGGATTAACGGTGCAGCTTTGTATATCCGCGGACAGGTCTCACCCTCAGCTACAGCCCTTATCATTGTTGATGGTGTTGAACGGACTTCCTTCGGTGATATAGACCCCAATGAAATTGAAAGTATTAACGTCCTTAAAGATGCCTCGTCTACAGCTTTATACGGTTTAAAAGGTGCAAACGGTGTGTTTGTAGTCACCACCAAAAGAGGGGTGGAGGGGCCGGCCAGGGTAACGCTTTCTGGTAATCTGGGCATTATCAGCTCAACCTCCCGTCCTGAAATTCTGGGTGCCTATGAGAGTGCCACGCTGTTAAGCGAAGGCCAGTCAAACGTCGGTGAGTCGCGAACCTTTACCGATCAGGATTTAGCCATTTTTAAGGCTGGAAATGGCAATCCACTGCTTTACCCAAATGTGATGTGGTATGATGAACTGGTTAAAGATCATTGGATGCAAAACCAACAAAACTTAACCATTTCTGGCGGAACTGAAAAAGTAAAATACTTCACTTCTTTTAGCCACATGCGGGAAGAAGGAAACTTTAAGGAGTTTAAAACCCCTTTAGATTATTCGACCTCTCCAAGCTATAGCCGTTACAACTTCAGGGCCAGGGTAGGTATAGACCTAACCAAGACCACCAATTTTGAAGTCAATCTTGCAGGCAGGAACGAACACCGTTACAGCCCTGCCGGAATGAGTGAATACAACGATCCAGCCGGAGTAGTAAGTAATGGTATTGAAGGCCTTGTTGGCCGCGCCTTAAAAATGCCTTCATGGGCAGCACCGTTTTTTAAGGAATATATCAATTCTGACGATCCCAAAATTATTGCTTTGGATGGAAATTACAACCACATCGTAAATTATGGACTGGGAGGGGTAAATGCTTTCAATCCTTACGCGTTGCTAACCTATGGAGGATATGCCTTTACCGATAACAATATCGCCGAATCGATTTTCACAGTAAGGCAAAAGCTTGATTTTTTAACCCAGGGCTTGAGTTTCAAGGCTCAGTTTGGTTATGATGCCACGCAATTGTCCGGAAAGTTGCAGCGTGGAAGTATTGGCTACCTCGAGCTGGACAGAAGCACTTTGGCACTAACGCCTGTGGGTGGTACGTATAATGATTTTTTTGGGGCACCTGCCTATTCAAGAAGTGGTTTTATCAAAACGAATCTCCAATTATTTTTAACCTACGGCAGATCCTTCGGCAAGCATAACCTGAGTGCTAATCTAATCGGTCAGCGCGAACTTCAGGGCTCGGCTGCGGCTACCGCTCCTTATGCCAACCAGGGAATCATTTCGGAGGCCACTTATAACTACGGAAATAAATACTTTTTAACAGCCAGCGCTACTTACAATGGTTCGGAAAACTATGCCAAAGGGTATCGTTACGGATTTTTTCCGGCAGCAACGCTAGGTTACAATCTGGCCAACGAGGAATGGATGAAAAAACTGACCTGGATCAATATGCTCAAAATACGCGGATCTATCGGGAGGGTTGGGATTCCAAGTCCCGGTACTAGCCGTTTCTATTATCAGAATAGATTTGGGGCAGGGGCGAACGTAGTGTTTGGAAATCCGAACAGTAACTTCAGCGCACCAACTTATACCCAATTACAATATGGCAATCCATTTATCACCTTTGAGGTTTCCTTAAAAAGAAATATCGGGCTTGATTTGTCCTTGTTCAAGGATAAGCTGAATATCACAGCAGACCTCTTTGATGATGAGCGTTCGGATATTTTAACTACCCGTTCGGCAACCAGCTTTGCTACTTATGGAGCCACTGTGCCAAGCACCAATTATGGTATTAATTATAACCACGGGTATGAACTTTCGGTAACTTACCGGGATAAGATTAAAGATTTTACCTATTCCTTTACAGGCAACCTGAGTTATGCCAGAAATGAGCGCAGAGTACTGGACGAAGCGCCCGGACTTGCAGAAAACCTGCGGGTAACTGGCAGGCCGATTGGTACCTATTTCGGCTACCATGTTCTGGGGTTTTATGCAGATCAAAAGGATATAGACAGCAGTCCGCTGAATAAAATTACCGCTTATCCTTCCATACCCGGCGATTTTAAATATCAGGATGTTAACGGCGATGGAATCATCAATAACCAGGATGTAATGGCTATTGGGCATCCTAATATTCCAGAGTACAATGCAAGCTTAAACATGCAGTTTGGTTACAAGGGTTTTCAATTGTCGGCACTGTTTAATGCGGTAACGAATGTAAGTTCTAATGTGGTGTTTCAAAGCGGTGGTCTTAACCAGTATTATGCGCCGATGTTGAATAGATGGACACCCGGTAATACCAATGCCAGCTGGCCGGTAATTCGTCCGGGCTTGAATGCAAACCCTAACGAAAGTCTCAACGACTTTATATTACAAGATGCTTCCTATATCAAATTACGAAATGTACAGCTCAGTTATAGTTTGCCTAAAAAATGGATAACCAGACTTCGGTTAAATAGTCTTACGGTATTCGTTAGTGGTCAGAACTTAAAAACCTGGACGAATTTCTATGGTATAGATCCTGAAAATAGTTTGTCGGGAAATGCCTATGCCTCCTCTATTGCCACTATTCCCACCACTAAGGTTTTCAATTTTGGCCTCAATTTATCACTCTAATTAAAGGTTATCATCATGAAAAAGTTCATATATCTTTTATTTTTCGTTTTTCTCTCCACTGGTTATTCTTGCAAAAAGGATTTTTTACAGCGTGATGTGGGTATTCAGAGCGACCTTGAAGAAGTTTTTAAAGACCCACTGCTGGCCTCACGTTTTGGGGATTTCACCTATACCTTTTCTATTTCAGATTATGGTCGTTTGAGCGGGTACAAGGGAATGACCTCACAATTTACGGATGAATCCATTGCCAATAATGGTCAGATAGAAGTGGCGGCAATGAACAGTGGACAATTTTTAGATCCCGGAGCCTCAGATGTAGCAGGTATTTACACCCAGATGTACCGTGGAATCAGAAATGCGAACCTGATGCTGGCAAACATGGATAAAACACCATGGACAGCGCTTTACAACGCCAATTATATTAAGGGTGAACAGCTTTATCTGCGTGCGTACTTTTATTTTGAGCTTTTAAGACGCTTTGGAGGGGTAGTAATATTAACACAACCACAGGGTTTTACTGAGGCTTCTACAGATCTTCCTCGCAGTAGTTATGCAGAAACATTTGCGCTGATTTTAAGTGATCTGGAACAGGCCATCACGCTGTTGCCATTAACCAATGCCGACTGGCCCAATCCGGCAGCACAATCTAACAGGGCTACGGGGGCTGCAGTGATGGCGCTTAAGGCCAGGGTACTATTATTTGATGCCAGCCCGCTAAATAATCCCAGCAACGATTTAGCGAAATGGAAGAAGGCCGCAGACGCATCAAAATCAATTATAGACTTAAATAAATTTTCACTGGAGCCCAATTATGCCAACGTATTAACCTTGGCCAACTCTAATGAATATATCCGCATCTGGCCACGCGGCGGAAGGGGATTTATTGGTACCTACCTCAGCGACTTTTTGATTCCTACAAGTTTTGGTGGGGCACAATCTAATCTTTCGCCTGTTCAAAACCATGTTGATCTCTATGAAATGGCAAATGGTAAGCCCATCACCGATGCCAGTTCAGGATACAATCCGCAAAATCCTTATCTCAACAGAGACCCACGCTTTTATGTTAACATTCTTTATAATAATACCACCTGGCAGGGGCGGGCGCTACAAACCTGGCAATCAGAACCCAATGCCCAGGGTATTGTAACCTATGGAACTGATATCAGTACCGCTACTTCCATAACCAAAACCAGCTATTACCTGAAAAGGCTTTGGCCGGAAGCTTCACGTTCGGGCTCAACAGCATCAGCGTTGCTTAATTATGTTTTCTACAGGTATGCCGAAGTACTGATCAATTATGCGGAGGCTTTAAATGAACAAGCAGGGCCGACTGTTGATGTGTATAATGCAGTGAATGCCATTCGCTTGCGGGCTAAAATGCCGGCTTTACCAGCAGGGCTCAGTCAATCTGAAATGCGTGAGCGCATTAGAAACGAACGGGCCATAGAGTTCGCTTTCGAAGATATGCGCTGGTGGGATATTCTTCGCTGGAAAAAAGGTACGGAAATCGTGGCTCAGCCAATGAAGGCGATGAAAGTGATTAAAAATGCCAACGGATCTTTCAGCTATAATGTAGTAGAACTACCCGCATTTAAAAAGGTATTTAATGATAACATGTATTTATACCCCATTCCACGAGCAGAAATGAATAAAACCAGTGGTGCATTGAAACAGAATCCGGGCTGGTAGTTATTCAGTTGTACATAATTTAAAAGATAAGAAATGACAAGATATATTAAATGTTCAGGCATTATTTTGGGCATCATGTGCTATCTGTATACCTGCACAGCCTTAGCACAAAATACTATTCAGCAGGAGTGTGTTACGGGCGAAAATGGTAACCTGACAGATTCAACAGATAAATTAATAGAAATTCCCTTTGGTACACGCAGCAGAGAAGAACTGAATTATGCCCAGAGCTCGCTTCGCTACAACCAGCTCACTAAGGTACCCATCAGCAACCTGTCTGGTTTGCTTGCCGGGAGGTTGAGCGGCTTTTTGTTCAGGTGGACAGGTAATCAGCCAGGTGGCGGAAATGTATCCTATCAAATCCGTGGAAGATCATCTTATGCGCAAGGCTCTTCACCAGCTTTTCTGGTTGATGGAATTGAACGCGATTTCGAAGATATGGATATTAGCGAAATTAAAAGTGTTACGGTATTGAAAGATGCTGCTGCCTTAAACTGGTACGGCCTAAATGGAGGCAATGGCGCAATTCTGGTAACAACAAAAAGAGGTAAAGTAGGGGAGAACCTAATTTCTTTTGATGCTCAGGGTGGTTTTCAATCTGCCAGTAACCTCATTAAGCCTTTAAACTCCTTTGATTTTGCTACCCTGTACAATCGCGGGTTAACCAACGCCGGGCAGGCACCAGCCTATAATGATGCGGCTTTAGAAGGTTATAAAAACCATACCGATCCCTACCTTTATCCAGACAACAACTACTTAGATCGCTTTCTTAACAAAAGGGCATCTACCCAGCGGTACGCGCTTATCTTTAGTGGTGGGAACGATAGGGTACGTTATTTCAGCTCGGTGAGTTACTTTAATCAGCAAGGTCTTTTTAAAGAAACCGAAACCCCTAATTACGATTCAAATTATGGTTATAAACGTTATAACTTCCGTATCAATTTAGACTATGATGTTACTAAAACACTTACCTTAACGCTTTTGGCAGGACTAAGAAGTGAAGTGCGCAATGATGTTGGAGATGGCACCAGCACTGTGTTTAGCAACTTGTATAATTTACCGCCCAATGCTTTTCCTATTTTAAATGCAGATGGATCTTATGGTGGAACCTCGCTCTTTCAAAATAATCCCCTAGGTCAGTTACAGGCTACAGGATTCTCCAGGACTACAACTAATATTTTACTGGCCAGCATCATGGCCGATCAAAAACTGGATTTTATAACCAGGGGCCTTTCAGCAAACTTATTCTTTTCTTACGATGGCTACGGTAATTATGGCGATGGGTTATCTGAAAATTATGCAGTTTTTAATCAGACAGTCACTCCTGTACAAACTTATCGTACACCAGCCGTTATTGCTTACCGAACTGCAGCCTTTCAAACCAATACCAAAAATAATGAGCTCTGGTTTGGCTTAGATTACAACAGAACAATTGCCACAGATCATCAGATAAAGGCCAATGTACGTGCCCAACAATATGTAAGTGCAGCGGTAGACCGATTGGACTACCGTTCCCGTATGCTCTTGGGGAGAGCAGATTACAGTTTCAAGCAGCGCTATATGCTGGGGTTCACAGGGAGCTATTCCGGGTCTGAGAATTATGCACCGGGAAGACGTTTTGGCTTTTTTCCGGCAGTATCGGCCGGGTGGCTAATCTCCAAAGAAGATTTTCTGAAGGATGCTTCAGTGATCAGCTACCTTAAATTACGGGGGTCTTATGGTCGTTCGGGTAATATTGGCCCAACTTACGATGCCAGTGGTAATGTGGTAAGGTTGCCATACCGTACGCTGTTTACCAGAGATGCAGGACCATTCCTGGGCTCTACTTTTTCTACATCAACCACGGCAAGGTTGGTAAGTCCTGCGGGTAACCCCTTAACCACCTGGGAAAAAATTGACCGCTTGAATCTGGGTACAGACGTAGACCTTTTTAAAGGAGCATTTTCTTTTTCTTTTGATTATTTTGATGAAAAAAGAACTGATATACTTGGACCTGCAAACTTACCCGGTATTGTTGGAATCGCCATCGCGCAGGTGAATTCGGGCAAGGTAAGCAGCAAGGGATTTGATGCCAGTGGAACCTTCAATAAAAAAATTGGTGAGGTGCTGATCAGTACGAACGCCAACTTTACGTATGCTAAAAACGTAATTTTGGAAAGAACTGAAAACGTATTACCCAATCAATCTACAATAGGCCGATATGTGAACGGCGGAAATTATTACATTGCAGAAGGTATTTTTCAGAGCCAGGCAGAAATTAATGCCAGTCCAAGACAAACCCTTTCAAGCCTCGTTGTGCCAGGCGACCTTAGATACAAGGATGTTAACAATGACAATGTAATAGATGCAAATGATGCAGTTTCAAGCGACTATACAGATATTCCGAAAATATTTTATGGATTTGGTTTTAATATTAAATATAAACAGTTTGATTTCGGAGCACAGTTTCAGGGGGTAGAGGGCAGAACAGTAGACCTTTCCGATATCATGTATGCTGGTCCAAATGGTCTAAATCAGCTAAGCTTAGACACCTGGACTCCAGCTACAGCGGCTTCGGCCAAATATCCTCGTGTTGGAATTTCAGATAATGGTAATAATACTGTCAACTCTACCTTTTGGCTGTATTCGGGAGATTTTTTAAAACTCAGATCTGCCGAGATCGGCTATAGTACGCCACGAAGCCTGAATCAACGCTTACGCTTTAAAGGAGCAAGGATTTTTGTAAGTGGTAATAACATCTTTTCAATTTCCAAACTCGATGACCTGGATATTGATCCCGAAACACCTAATGCAGGTCGTTTTTCCTCTTATCCTTACGTGAAAACCTTTGCAGTAGGTATAAATGTTAAATTTTAATTCAAATGAAGATGAAAAAGAAAATATATGGCATGCAAATCGTTTTGGCTGTTTTGCTGATGATCTTTGCCGCTTGCAAGGATGAATTCTTTGAGCCATCCTACAGTGAAGGCCCCGTGAATGAAGAAGCAATTTGGAATACAGACAGGCGTGTGCGGGAATATTTAAATAACGGTTATAATTATATGCTGGCCAGGTACAATGTTGATGGTTCAGGGGCATTAATGGCCAGTGGAAGTGATGAAGCAGTGAATTCAAATCTAAACAGCAACGTAAACCTTTTCAATAATGGCAATTGGAGCAGTTTAAGGACCTTTGATGAGCAGTATACCAACCTCTACAACGGCTTATGGGTGGTTAATACCTTTTTGGAGCGATCTCCCACGGCGGTGATCTTTCCGGCAAGCGATCTTCGTGGATTAAGAGGAGAAGCCTTTTTTCTGAGAGGTTTATTTCATTACGAATTATTTAAAAGATATGGTGGAATTGTCCTTGCCACCCGGTCCTTTTCACCGGTAGAAGACCTGAACATTCCCCGCAATTCTGTTGATGATGTGGTCAAACAAATTGTTAAAGATTGCGACTCGGCAATCAATCAGATTCCTGCTGCTTCTACCAAGGATTGGGATGCCGCCAATTATGGGCGTGCGACAAAGGCTGCGGGAATGGCGCTAAAAGCTAAAACCCTGCTGGTTTATGCAAGTCCGCAGTATAACCCTGGTAACGATCTGCAACGCTGGCAAAATGCAGCAAATGCAGCAAAGGATTTGATCGATTTAAACAAACATAGTTTATTAAGTGCGGCCTTGTTTCCGAACTTGTGGGACTACACCACTGCTGCAACCTCTTACAACAACGAGGTCATATTTGCTACACCGGCAAGCAATACCAATGCAATTGAGTCAAACAATGCGCCTATTAGCTTCACGGGAGGGTTGGGCAGAACAAACCCAACACAGAATTTGGTCGATGCTTTTGAAATGACCAATGGCAAACCCATTACCGACCCTACATCAGGCTATGATCCGCAAAACCCGTATGTAAATAGAGATTTGCGTTTAAACCAGTTTATAGTATACAACGGGGCAAATTTTAAAACAGGAAGCCTAACCCGGGCAGTGGAAACTTATGAAGGTGGACGTGACAATGTTCCTTCCAATGTAAACAGTACCAAATCCGGGTATTACCTGCGGAAGTTTTTAAGTGGTAACGCCACTTACAACATCACGGGTACCACAAGCGTAAGAAGGCCCTGGGTATTGTTTCGTTATGCAGAAATTTTACTCATCTATGCAGAAGCCCTGAACGAATTTGGAGGTCCGAATTCTGAGGTTTATACGGCAATAAATGCTGTACGTAACCGTGCAAATATGCCTGCGCTGGCCGGATTAACGCAACCGCAAATGCGTGATCGGATTAAAAATGAACGCCGGGTAGAATTGTGTTTCGAAGAACAACGGTTTTTCGATGTGCGGCGTTGGAAAGATGGGGAAAGCAATTTTAATGGAGCGGTTAGAGGAATGAAAATTACTAAGGTGGGTACGGCGCTCACTTATAGCCCATTTGTAATTGAAAACAGAATCTTTAGCAGCAAGAACTATTGGTATCCTTTTCAGCAAACTGAAATCAATAAGGCAAATAAACTCATTCAAAATCCTGGTTATTGATAATGATGATAAGATTAAAAACCTTCGCTCCTCAAGGCAGACTGCTTATCAGCTATTGGATGAAAAAAGCAGTGATCTGCTTGATTGGACTAAATTTCCTGTCAGCAGGCTTATATGCGCAGAAAACAGATAAGTTTATGGGAGAAATCGTTAATTATGATGAAAGTACCGTTCCAGCCTATACCTTACCCGATATACTCCTTACTGCAAAGGGAGAAAAGGTCAAAAATAGCGCTACATGGGAAAGGAAACGTAGACCAGAGCTTTTAGCCCTGTTTGAAGAGCATGTTTATGGAAAAACACCAGGCAGTTTCGACAGTTTAAAGTTTGTTATCACCAATGAAAAAGCTGATGCCATGGCAGGAAAAGCACATTTGAAAGAAATAAAAATTACGGCCTGGAACGGTGGCCATTCGGTATCCTTTCCGGTAGTACTCTTTATTCCCAACAAGCGCAAAACACCTGCTCCGGTATTTCTACTGATTAACAACCGCAATAGCAAAAATACAGATCCGGCAAGAATAGGAAAGAGTACCTTTTGGCCTGCAGAAATGGTCATCGACAGTGGTTACGCCATTGCTGCCTTTCATCATTCGGATGTGGCTCCCGACCGTAAGGACAGCTATCAAAATGGTGTATTAAAACAACTGTTTCCTGCAGAACTGGAAAAAGACAATGGAATGAAGGCCATTGGCGTTTGGGCCTGGGCCGCCAGCAGGGTGATGGATTACTTTAAAACAGATAAAGAAATTGATTTTAATCATGTTGCCCTGGTGGGGCATTCACGAGGTGGTAAAACAGCTTTGTGGGCTGCAGCTCAGGATCAACGTTTTGCTATAATATTCAGCAGTTGCTCGGGAAGTACAGGTGCATCACTTGCCAGGCGTAAATATGGCGAAACCATAAGCCTGATCAATAAACAATTTGGTTACTGGTTTAACAACAATTACAAAAAATATAGTAACGATGTAAACAGCCTGCCAGTAGATCAGCACATGCTCATTGGTTTGATTGCTCCACGACCTGTTTATACCACTAACGCTACTGAAGATAGATGGGCAGATCCCTATGGCTCATTTCTGTCGTTGGTACATGCCAGGCCTGTTTATGATCTCTATCGCAAGAAAGTTACCCTGCCGAAGGAGATGCCAGCCCTGAACAGTCCAATTATTAATTCGGCTATGGCTTACCACTTCAGGGAAGGAAAACATGACCTCAATGTTTATGATTGGACAAATTTTATCCGCTTTGCCAATCTGTATTGTATACCATGAGGTTTGCGCGTATGCTGTTGTTTGAACATCATTATAGTGTTTTAATTATTTTATCTAAAGAAAGTTGGTTAGTTTTAGTTAACGGAGGTATGCTGTAAAGCGCCTCCGTTTTTTGTTTTTCTTAACCATATCCACTATTATATCATGAAACATGCTTTTTGTTAATTTATCTCTGCGTCCATTGCGTTAAAATGCTGCCTGCTTTGCGATTAAGTAAACATTAAGAAGTTAAAGGGGGTTAAGGTTTGGTTGTGGATCCAACTCTATGTCCACTGTGCCTTTACTCTGCGTGCTTTGTGATAAAACTCTGCGTGCTTTGCGGATAATTAAACATTAGGAAGTTAAGGGGATTTAAGGTTTGGCTGTGGATCCAACTCTGTGCCCACTTTGCCTTTACTCTGCGTGCTTTGTGGTTATCTCATAAACAATTATAACCCCTTATATCCCAATATTTTACCGGTTTGTACAAAATTGAACCATTTTCGGACAAAAACGAACCCTCCCGAACACCTCTCTGTGTATTTTTATCACAACCAAATTATATTCTTATGAGCCATTATCTTAAATTCCATTAAATGGAGCGCAAGGTGAAATGGAAGGCAACTTACACGTCGATAAAATCCATACGCGGTGGATTAGAAACGTGCACAGCGCTTTTCATATCCGAAGTAGACAGTTTACTTAGGCACCGACCTTTTAACCCGTCATTCTGATTCGAAATAAAGATTTGTCGACGATCTTTCCGCTAATCTGTAATGTCTTTTTATGTCATTCCCCTTATTCAGGTAGCCAGTGGTGTGCATTCATTTTTAGCGAAAAGGCAAGCTATTGCCTTGAGTTTTCAAAATCAGTGACGCATCAATCTAACGAACTTTTAAATCTAAAATTTAATGTTTATGACCATGAAAAAACTAATTTTCGAGCGAACCGGAAAGGTCGCTTTGTTGGCCTTTCTATGTTTTCAATCACTTTCCTGCTCCAAAAAGGTAGAAGAAGACCTTTCCGAAACCTTTAGTACCGGGCCTAGAAAAATGGCTGTTGTTGGTGCTGCCAATAATGTACTGATCACGCCTGTGTATAACAGCACCGCGGTATTGCGAAACCCACTAAACGGATGGGTATTGTATGGGAAGCGTGATGCTACCGATACCTTTTGGGATAGTCAGTTTTTTGTTCCCGAATTGGGTGCCAACGTTAAGGCAATTGATTATGCATCCGCCTGTTACATCCGCACCAGTTGGAGATCGCTTAATCCAAGCCCTGGCGTTTATGCCTGGAGAGACCTTAACTCTCAGATAGGTAAGTTAATCAATGGCGTTAAAACGAGAGGTTTACCCATCGCACTGCGAATTGTAGTAGATGGACGTGACCAGGGAGAAAACACCCCAGCCTTTGTCTTCACCGCAGGTGCTCAATATTGGTTATCAAACCCTGCAGTACCGGCACAGAAAACCCCCTTTCCCCAGGATCCGATTTTTAGACAATATTACACCACTTTCATTGAAGAGCTCGCCAAGGATTTTAATGATCCCGTTCGCACCTCCTTTATCGATGCCTATGGTTTAGGCAAATGGGGAGAAGCCCATAATACAGTATATGCAGCACCGGGAGTGCTAACGGCCGCACAAACAGAAACCGTTAAGGAAGAGGTATTGGATTGGATTATGGCGCTATACAACAGGACTTTTACCAAAGTGCCTTTAGTGATCAACTACCACAGGCTTATAGGCCATCCTACGAGCTGGGGCGCAGCAAACGTAATTAGTAATACGCTACTGGTGAAAGCAATAAATCAAGGATATAGCCTGAGACACGATGCTTTCGGAATGACCGATTATTATCAAAGTTGGGAGAAAAACTTTGCCGCAACCTGGAAACATAAACGCCCGATTATTATGGAGGGAGGATGGATTGTGAGCGGTACACACCGATATTGGATTGACTCGAATGGCCAATATCGGGAAGGGCATCCTGAAGATGTAAGAAAAGGCGAATTTGACAGATCGGAAGAAGCAGCCGTAAATATGATGGACTTTAGGGTTGGCGAAACGGCTTCTTGGTTTCAAACCAGTTTTCCTCTGGTACAACGCTTCAATGCGGAGGGAGGCTACAGGCTGTATCCCGATGAGGTTTCGTTACCAAATGCAATTGCCAACGGCGCCAGCGCTACAGTGGGCCATCGCTGGAGAAACATGGGCTGGGGATATTGTCCTAACAACATTCCCCAGTGGAATTATAAATATAAAGTTGCCTTTGCTATTCTGGATACCGCTGGTGTGGTGAAAAAACTTTTTATAGATGAAAATGGTGACCCTTCTAAGTGGCTGAAAGATAATCCTATGACATATAATTTTACTACACCGGCAATTAACTTGCCCGCTGGTAGTTATAAATGGGGGGTTGCCATTATTGATAAAACAAATGCTAACAAACCGGGGATTGCAATTGCCGTAACTGGTGTTTTTAAAAATGGCTGGCTGGAACTGGGTAGCTTGCAGATACAAGCTGAGCCACCCATTGGTCAAACCGTTAAATTAAAAGGTCCCAATAACCTGTTTGTTTCTGGCGAAAATGGGGAAGCACCAATGAGATGTAATCGTGCCAGCGCTTCTGGCTGGGAAACTTTTACCATTATTGATGCAGGCGCGGGAAAAATAGGCTTGAGAAGCATGAACAAATATGTATCCTCCGAAAATGGGGCTACAACTGGGATAACCTGCAACCGGACAACGATCAGTGATTGGGAAAAATTTGATTGGGTGGTAAACGCTAATGGAAAAATTTCCCTTAAAGGAAATAATGGTAAATACATTTCTTCTGAAGATGGGCAGTCGGTAATGAAATGTAACAGGGCTACTATTGCTGGTTGGGAGGCTTTTGCATTGGAATAATCGCTGAGAGAAAGGTTTTGGCAGAATATGTGGTTAGTTTAACGGTTCTTTGGCAGTTTTGGTGAAATAATTAATCCAGTTGATACGGAAATGCCTAAATTTTACTTTAGGTGGTGCGTTCATAAGAACTTTTACCAAATTGACCAAGAACCGTTTTATTAAAAGTTTATTAATGTTCAAGGGAGGCGCTGTTGCCACATCTTTAGTAATCAATTTCGAGTGTATCGGGTAACCCCGATATATTTCGAAGTACACCCTTGTCAGATCTAATTGAATAGAAGATAGTAAGCTAGACAAAGATTATTTCCATGATTTGGGGTATTTCCAATTGGATAGATTCTGAAAACCAACTTTTGATCCGATGTGCTTTACTCAACTATCAATAAAAGAAGACTAAACTTTTGCTTCAGGTTCTTTTGCTTTTTTCTCTTCTACCTTGGTTCCCCAAACCGGTACTAATGCCATATATAAGCCCCTCTCTGCCGCTTTATCTATGATAAAATCTACATGGTCCCAATAATCGTATTCATTGGCTTTTTTTTCCAGAACAGTAGGCTTCGAAAGCAGATAGACCTGGGTATTGCAAACCGAAATGCTAAATGCCAGAATGAATAGCTGCGATGCCTTAGTTTTGTTTTTGGTGGGCGTACAGTAACCTATTGAAGTAAAAAAACTTGCATTCTCAAGGTCTGTTTTTAGGCATTGCAGAGTATGACCAAAACATACCGCTTATAAATTTTAGTATAGACCTACTCATCGTCCGTTTTTAAACGGGCAAGGTTCGCCATCCAACAATAACTTATAATCCGTCAAGGAATTGGGTCATTAAAAAATCAAAGAAATATAATTTAATCGAAAAAGCGATATCTGTTTTCAATACAAGGTAACCGCAGTGGGGATGCTCCCCGCTATCGCTTAGGCCATCTGATGGTAGGTACGCAATAATTGTTTGTTGTGCAAGTAAACGGAACCTGCCCTTTTTTTGCCATGATGGCTATATCTCTTTGTGAGTAGCTATTTGTTTTAGGTTTTAACAGTTAATATTTTAAAGATTTGTTCTGCTTTGAATTGTCCTTCTATGCACTCATAAGAGTAGTATTGTTCGAGGTGTTCGATCAGCTCTGGAAGAGGGAAGCTATCTTGATGATAGCGGCTATCATGTGTCACTGTATCCCCAGGGAGCATGGACGGCATATTACCGTTTCTCAGGAAATCCAGCATGACTTGGGCGGGATGAAAATTCATAGTTGTAGAGGTAAAATTACAAATATACATATTTCAGGAATGTGTTTTCTACGGAGAAAAATACCATTTAGGCTTCATTAGATCAGATCCTCTTTGCTGGTAACATCTGCATTATTTTATTAGAAAGTTGGCCAGAAAGATTTAAGCTAAAAGATTGATGGAAGGTATAGGGGGGATGGGGTTGGTCGGAAAATGGGAAAGGTTTTATACGAAATGTAAAGGTGAGGGAGGGGTTGGTGATGGGGGAAATTAGAAGGGAGTTTTTTAGGGGGCTGGGAATATGTTTTAATATCTTTTGGGCATATTTTTTAGCAGGGGGTAGAAAGTTTAATTTTTTTATTTGTGGGTAGTTGTGCTGTGTATCTGTCTGTTTTTGGTTGGAGGAAATATTTTTTTTTTGGAAAGGTCCTGTGGTGCTCATCGGGTACTGTAGTCCTGCTCTGCGCTTTATCCCGGTTGCATCGGGATGCAGCTGCGATCAGGTTTATTTTTGGTGGAACAGTGCTAATGATAGGGCTGTCTAAGACCTTTTGATGTATTCACGACTGCCACCTATCGACCTTATATTTGCTAATTGATATTTTATGTAATATTATTCAATCATATTCATGGCAAACTCTGCAGGATTATAAACTTTTGCTCCTTTCACAACAACAGGTATTCTCCACCAGCCATCACCGTTTGGCTTAACAAACATGCCTTCAAGTTCTATTGGACGGTGAATAGCTACGGCAAGGATTGATTTGTTCAGATAAGAAGTATAATATACCTGGTTTTCTACGGCATTGAAGAAGGAATCACTGAAATATGCGCCACTATGTTGCATCTCTTTACTGGTTAATAAATCCAGATGGTTCATTCTTTCGGTAGTAGCCACGCACAGTCCAAGCCGTGTACTGGGCATCATCCTGCCCCCTAATATAATCTCCTATTACTTTGCTCCACATACGTTTCAGAGGTAATTTTGTTAACTGCTCTGACAGTATAGGTTGTCCCGACTCCGGCGTAAGCATTAGTGGTAAATGCGAAGTACATATGATTCCCCGTAAGTGATGGACGGGGGGAGTAGTGTTTTAAATTTGCGCCTCAGGAGATCGTCTCATAAACAATTATGGGATGGCCTCCTTTTTTGTTTAATAAGCTTCCAAAAATGTCATCCTGCTGGAAATTCATATATCTAGTTCATGTAAATACTATTTTAAGAGATCTTGAAGGGGGTGGCTTTTGATAATAGTACACATCTATCGGGTGCATTATGCTAATTAAATGAAGGAGAGAATCTCTTCACGCTGAGCGAGCTTTTCCTTCATCTCAACTAAAAGCTTTTTCTTTCCAGAAATCCTGAATATTGCTGATAAGTGGTTATTATTTTTTGAAACCTCATTCCGTTCGACCAGTAACCCACCACTTTTAAGGAACTGTTCCAGTTCGGTAAGCTGACTAAATTCTGAACTTTGGAAGGTGACACTTAATAATTTTTCTTTTTGCATTTTGGCGATCAACTTTTCTATCCTGGTGACCAAAAGCAACATGGATAGGGTAATCAAGGTTAGTGCGAGTGCTAATGCATGATACCCTATGCCGGTGGTCATACCAATTGCCGCAGAAGTCCAGATTACTGCTGCGGTGGTCAAGCCTCGTACGGTAACCCCATCCTTAAAAATTACCCCGGCACCAATGAAGCCAATACCAGTAATTATGTTTGCCGAAATCCTGTCATCGGCTCCGGCTCCGTGCCTGGAAACGATCGTAAAGATTGTTGAGCCTAAAGAAATCAGAATAATGGTCCTAAAACCTGCTGATTTACTGCGATACTCGCGTTCAAAACCAATAATCCCCCCACAGATCATTGATACTACCATCGCTACCATGTCTTCAAGCTCAATTGTAAAATCCATAATAATTTGTTTTGCAACATCAACGCAATCTGCACTGTTTTGTTTGGGATATTTTTCCTAACATCTCGTCTGGAATCACTCTTGTTTTAATAAAGAGACTCCATTGTCACTACCCTATACTTACAAAATACAATTCCCACTAAATAACTATCATAATGAGCGTCTTTAAGCTCAAATGTTGTCGCTCAAATTTTGCAGGTGGTAATAAAATAAGGCAAAAGAATGATGATCGGTTTATCTTAATAGGGTAATTTTAAATCTTATTCCATATTAATTTTAACTTCTGCATAATGATACATTCCCATGTTGTAGGTGCTGTTATGATAGATAAATCCTACATAATAATCGCCAGACTCCCAGGCTTTGAGATTTGCAATTGGATTAGCTAACGGAATGTTTTTGTCTTTATCTGTACCAATTTTTATTGATGGATAAACAATAGTCATTGGTGTGGTTGAAAAATTGAACATATTGGTAGCGAACTCCGATTTAGTAAGGGATTTGTGTTCCCACACATCAGCAACAATAGCTTTTGTGAAATCTATCGCTGCAATGGTCTCCGGTCTGTGATTATGCTTTTTATTAATTATCAGACAATACATCTTACCATCACCTTTTACACTTGCGATGCTAACAATCGGTGCCAAAAACTCATTTTTATTTATCGGATCCTCGGATTTGTATTTTGCGGAGTCATAAATGTTTTGAAGAGAATACTGTATCCTGACGGGCTTGAAATCAACATCAACAGCGTCAATACCAAAATCAAAACTTAAATCAACTGGTAGATTTTGTGAAGAGTATATCTGTATCTTACGTTTCTCCTCCAGTGATGTTCCATTTTCGTCCAAAACAGTAATGATAAAATCGTATTTACCTTCAACTGCTGTACTAGGTATGTCGAAATGCTTGTGGACAGTGGTGTTTTTCGCCCCTTTGTACTGCTCCCAAACTATCTCATAATTCCATGGTTTAGCATAGGTTTCACCACTTATCTGTTGAATTTTTATCTTAATAACGTTGATTTTCTCCCCTGCTAAGACATTCGCATTAAAATGGAAATCGCGTCCTATTACCCCTACTTCATTATTGTTCAGCCCTACCTCGACCTTGTCAATGGTGGGTAGGGGCGCTTCTTTCTGAGTGGGGTTGTCTTTCTTGCATGCACCTAGAGCTGATACTGTTAGGAATATCATTAGCAATATTTTTTTATAATTCTTCTTCATTTTTTTGATGATTTTTAAAATTTTTCCTTAAAAATCCTCCAGTTGGTTTGCAATGGAAGATTTGTTGTCGAGGAAAGAGTGATTTTAGGGTATTGGAGGGATATGCTTTAAATATTTCACCTTGTCCCGATACTATGTTTTCGGGTAATTGGAAAATTGCAATTGTACCTAAAAATATTAGCTACCTGCAAGGTATGACTACCATATGGGTGCCCCAAGATCATACTATGTTTACCAAATATTTTCTACAGAGAACAAGTGGAGATGTTAATGGAGTATTTCAAACTCGTAAAGGCGGTCCTTTGTTCGTAAATCCTGATCTTACAAAATTGTAAATACGCTCAATCAAATCTGTGCAAATCCCAAGGGCTGCTGGTAAAATCACATTGAAATTGAAAGGATGAGCTAGCAGAAATCCCTTCTCATGAAGCTGTGCCATACAAGCGCAGAGCTCACACTTTTCGATAACATTATCAAGTGAAGCTTTTATTTCCTCAGCATTTAAAAGAAGTATTATCAGGATGATGATGGCCTAACTGGCTAATAGGTGTGGAGAATATTAAAAATATGCATAAATAGGCAAGCGCCTGGTAGCATTTTCTTAAGGTATTCCTTTTTTTGTTTTTCATTATCGCAACAAAGTTGCAATAATTTTATGCATAATCCAAATCCTGAGTTATTAGATCTCCGACAGGTAACAAATAATGATTCCCCTCAAAATTCATGCTTTCGCATTTTTATCCAAAATAATTTTATTTGGGCTTCTACTGAGTGGCTTTGCTGAGCATTGGCAGTCTTCTGTACCGATCACTTCGTTTCCATTATACTCAGGCTGGGACAGAGAATAATAGCAGGCCATTAATTTTTTAGCATTCATGAGCGGTAGATTAGAAGTTTATTTTCTATAAAGTGGGCACCTCTTGATTAAATACTCAAGTGGTCCGCTGTAGGAGCCGTCTGTATTACTTAAAAATGCCTTGTGGCTCTGGTTATAGATACTGGCATTATTGTCCATATATATTTGCAGGCTCACACTCACATCGTAACGCTGCACCGAATTACTGTTGCTTGAGCTGTAGCCAGATACGCCTTTCATTTTCTCGGCATCGTCACGTTTGACATTGGTATTTCCATAGTTACTGGTGGAACTGGTCTGGTAACCTTTATTTTGTGTTACTGTACCATCTATAATGTATTCCACTCCGAGGATGTCGCAAAGGTTTTTCATCGTAAAACCGATGAGTTTATCTGGTGTGGCACCTACCTGGATCAGTGCAGCGTTGGTTGTGCGGGGATCGATGATGGTGTATCCTTGTGAATGTTGTGATAAAATGCCATATGCATCCTGCTGCGCTTTTAAACCAATGGTATCAGCACCGGGCTGATTATCCATCAAAAAGGTAAAAGGCAAAATGGCGATTTTGTTGTGATGATCAGCTGGACTTGCTATCATCGTGACCTGGTCCTTCTGGCGCGTTTCTGCTGGCTGGATAGCTGTAGAGAATGATTCAACGCGTCCACTGGAATGCACGATTTGGGCAATATCTGATTTTTTGATCACATACTCTGCAGTTTCACCCGAATAAACGAACGAAACGTCAGAATCAGTTATTTTTATAACTTTTCCCTTCAGTTCTTCTCCGTTGTTTTTTTTGATGATGTCAGTTTTGCCATTCTGGGCAAAAACGTTCAGCGTAAAGAGAATAGTTACGCATAAGAGGTTAAGTTTGTACATATTACAGGGGTTTAAATTAATAAATTTAAGGCAGACTTAGTCCGGTGTGTAGGTTCATAATATTTTAAATTTTGTTAACAATACGCGTACTGAAGAGGAGGTGTCGGGTGCAGATTTTGCACTTAATATCGGAGATGCCAATCCAGCAAAGATCCCTCTATTATTTTCTTGTAAAATAAGGGGATTTTGGATTGTAGGGAGGAATGCTTATGTGAAGGATATGAAGTAAAGGTAGCTTACAATGTGCTGATGGCATTATAAGTGTGTAAAGTAAGTCTTTTCTGATTTGGTGCAGCGCTATGTGATGTTGTCTGAAACGGATGCACTTCATTTCTCAGATCTATATAGTTTGCGATAAGAATTCGGGGATCTGGTTACGCGGATAAAATATGATCGAAATCTTCGCTAAATACTTGATCTAGACAAACTATTGGTCTGAAATACCATATTCAGAAATTGTCTTAAGGGTGTTGTTGCCTGCAGATTTAAATTCGAAGAAATATGCGAAACTGATTTCTTCTTTATTGCTTTTCACAATGCCGTTACAAGCAGCATATTTACCATGGCTTAATATCTTATCAATGGTCAGCTCAATTGCATTATCATAAGTTTTTAAGTGTTTTCCAAGGTCATCTATAGTTACAACCGATCTATTGCCGATTATTTTAAAAGTAAATCCTTCGGCAAGTTTTTCACTAATCATGCGTAAATCTCTTTTAAAAAGTGCAACTACAAAGTCTCTAACAAACCTTCTTTTTGGGGCGTTATTACAATCCTCAGGAACATTTAGTATGATGTCTTTTTCCGTTTTCATTTTTAAATCATTGTATAAGACTTTAGTAAACTAAATTAAGCAAAATGCGCTTTTCAGCTATTGAATAGATGAAATTTTTATATCATGGTTAATTGGATAATTCAGCATGTTCATTTTCTCAGAACTTTCCATACCCCATTTTTTTGTTTTGTGCTTTATTTTTAAAAAGTAAAGTTGTTCTTTTTCTAAATTGGTTAATGGCCAGAATAATTTCTTCCAATTGCCGTAGCTAATTTTGTCATTCAGGAACTCTCCAGGCTTTTTTTTATCGCACTTGTGGTCTCTTCTGAGCATGATTTTGCTATACTAAAGGCTAAACAATATTTTGATGATATTGTTGGTTATTCAAGGAGATGATTATGTTACATCGTGGGATATAACATGGGATAAAACAGATGTGGTAATGTTACCCTAATTTTGTATATTTGTATTTCACTTCAATAAAGTTATAGAAGTAGGTGGAGAATCTGCTTTTAAAGTTTACCTGAATTCAGTTGATAGATTTGTAAACTAAACACAAGCCAAAATGAGTAATAAAGATAGCCAGAAGTTAATTGATTTAGCCAAAAAGGAAAGAGGAATGAATTCTTCTAAGGAGGAGGCTATGGCCAGATTGGTTAATGCAGGTATCTTCAATAAAAAAGGTGACTATAGTAAAAATTATCCCACCTTAGCTTCTTTTTCGAAGGAAAAATAATCGCTATAGCATGTATAATCAACGGCCTAATCTTATTCTGGGCTTTCATGGATGTGACCAGAGTGTTCGTGATGAGTTAATGCTTGACCCCAATAAATATAAAAACGGATCAAGCGGAAAAGTTGGGGGAAAAGGAATAATTTGTTTCTTTTGTA
>NZ_FOGG01000004.1:0-203345 GCF_900111155.1 Pedobacter rhizosphaerae
ATTACCAATTAAAATTAATAGTTTTTTCTAATAGCCTCGCTGCGCTCGGTCTAGAATTATACTTTTAACTGGTCTGAATTTTGGGAAGTGCACACTTGTTCTAGATACTCATTTGCTGTTATAAAAGATTTTTCAACAGGAATTCTAACATTTGTGCTAATGGGTGTGGCTGGGTAGTAATCGTTCTCTAATGCTTTTGTGAATTCATACTCCAACCTTTTTAGTAGGTTATTCCTTTCTTTTAAAGTCTGAGCTGTATTTGGCTTTAAATCGATATTTATAGAGTCTCCATTGTATTCTCTAATCCTTTTCCCTAAATAATAAAAGGTAATGTAGCTTCTCGATTTTAAGTCTTTTGTTGTTACAATTCTTGGCGATGTATTCTTCATTTTTGGCGCACTTCTGGCGCACTATACCAAATAAATAATTACTCATCACTTTCAAGTACTTCAGCATCTGCATTAATACCTCCATAAACACTTAATAATCAACCCACAAATCCTTATATTTACTTTACCCGACTCCGTAGCTCAGTTGGTAGAGCAACAGACTCTTAATCTGTGGGTCCTGAGTTCGAACCTCAGCGGGGTCACTTGTTGGTTCATTGGGCATTAGTTCATTGGGAATTAGGCAGGGGGCAGAAACCTACCCTAATTTAAACCCATCAAATTCGTATCATCTTTGCCGTAGGAACAACGATGTGACGCAAGGTAACAAATCTGCAAACCTCATACCGGAAGAAGCATTAAACAGGCTTTAATTATGGACTTAACAGGCAAGTAGCCTAAAATGAAAAGGCAAGTAAAGTTGGACTTGGGTTGGAGTTGAGTTGGACCTGAGTTAGGGCAACGGAAGCATAACAAGCCTAAATTTAGGACGGGTTATACAAATATACAAAAAATGGCATAAACAGGAGGGTATTCTATGGATGTTCATAAACCTGATAACAGCGCAAATTTTAATCCGCTGCTGTATAAATCATCTTATGAATATTAAACCGTTTACCGTTATGAACCATCTCCTTACAGCGCTCTGGTAAAAACTTAAAGCCAACTGACTCATAGCACCTTATTGCTGCGTAATTCTTTTCCCATGTAAAAAGTTCTACCCTTTTTGTACGGTAAAGCTTTATGGATTCGGTTAACAACATTTTAATAAAACTACGGCCTAAACCTTGTCCCCGCAAGGCCGAATTTCCCACCAAAATTCTGGCTAACCTTGGGCAGCCATTCTCTTGAGGGATGATTTCTCCGAAAGCAAATGGAACTCCATCAGCAGTATAACCAATGTAAAACCGACGATCAGGATGAAGCAGCTGGTAGTCTTCAATCTGTTTTTCAGTTATTGGATATGAAAAATCAGTTCCAGAAAATTGAAGCAACAGATCTGCATCGGTTACCCATGATTCGAGTATGTGGAAATAAGCACTTGTATAAGCCTGTAACATGTTGGTCTATATTTTAAGCAGTCAAGCCACTTATGTATTTACACTATTTTTCGTGAAAATACTTTAGCAGCCACATGGCAAAACCCATAATGGTAGCATTTGCAGTCCACCAGAACTTCCACCAGCTCTCTTTTTTAGCTGGAGTTTGCTGTTGCTTAAATTGTTCGAGTTCATTTTTCATCTCATCGCTATAAGCAAGTTGTTTTACGATATAGGTTTGCTTACTTTTTCCGTTTAAATCAATCCCCAGTTTATCAGCCAACAGCAAAATATCGTCAGAGAAAATATTTTCGTTAATGTTTAAGTCCTTTTCTTCTTCCAGTGGACTGTATTCATTATCTGTAACCTCCCCATCAGTAACAAAGAACTGTCTTTTTATAGTGCCGTTATAAAGGGTAAAACCAAATGAATTTGAGGTGGTCTGAATAATAAATGTGGCAATATCGGTATCCAGTATTTTTGAAATTTGAAGCAAGGCTATCTCATCCACTGTGTCAACCATTTCAGGATCATTAATTACTGTCCAGCCGTTGTTTGTCCACATTCCCTTGATGGCAATTTCCTTATTTGCAAATTCATAGTAATGATCATACAAATAATCGTTAAAGGTTTGCCAGTCGTTAAACTGGATATCTTGTCTGGTGTCTTCGTATTTAAAAACCTTGAAGATTTCGTCTGCTTTGTCTAAAAAGTTCCCCTTAATGGCTATAAAGCTATTTGTCATGTGGTAGTGATAATGAGTGTTAATTCCTAAATATAGGAAACTAATTTAAATGGTTCAGTATTAACAGCCAGGTACCGTCTGAAAATTATTTAACCCTATCAACCACATAAAAAAATAAGGCCATGGTAAAACACACGGTAAATATTGCTGATGTACCTGATATGGTTAAAAAGCAATAGCATGATTAACCAGCATTAGGTTCAATATTGAATGTATTTTACCAGTTGTTGCAATCGGTTAACCAATCATAAATCATTTTAAAAGCCGGGGTTATCTACGATGAACAGGCTATGCGTTAACGCGAGAATGCATAGTTTAAACATACCACTCCAGAACTAAAAACATGTGTATTCAGGAGCTTTAATAAATTTTTATCGCGAATATTTTTGAAAACAGGAATTCCTGCTCCCAATAAAACAGGATTTACAAAAAGCCAGCATTCATCTATTAAGTTCTCCTTTAAAAGTGAATGTGCTGCCTTTGGGCTACCGAATAAAAGAATTTCTCCTGTTGTTTCTGCTTTTAACTTATCCAGAGAATTAATATCGTCTCCAGCAACTACGGTTGTATTGCTCAGCTTGGCTTCGTCCAGCGTATTTGATAGCACTACTTTATGTGCTACTTTATACCAGGCAGCGTGCTCTTTGTCGTGCTTGCTTGCCCCAGGCTTATCTGCTGCTGTAGGCCAGTAACTTTCCATCATTTCAAAAGTTACCCGTCCGTACAAAGCAACATTGGTTTTGGCAATCCGCTCTGCACCAAAATCAAAAATTTCCTGATCTACGTGAATCCAGTCCATTTGCCCATCAATACCAGCAGCAAAACCATCTAGCGATACATGCATAAACAATACGATCTTTCCCATGTTATTTTTCTGTTTTTAGGTTCTTTAGATTAATGTAGACGTTTTTTTCTTTATCCTGCAAATATCAAAGATATAATTTTAGTGAAAGAGGGTAAAACAGACAAGATATAAGGGCAATTAAGACAAACAGTTCTTTTGCAGTTATGACCCCTAAGCCAGGTATATGCATGAGCTATTATTTGGAGAAAATTTGTTAACCCCTTCTGTACTGTTTGTTAACCCTTTGTTCGGAAAAAGGTTAGATCTTTCCAAACTCAATCCTTACCTAAACCTCCCCCAACATTGAGAATCTCTTAAATGAAGAAAAACCACCCCGCCTACGCGCAGCCTTACACACCCCCTCCTTGAAAAGTAGGGGAGCGAGATTTACGATGCCTTGATCCCCTGGTTCGTGGTGCAGGGAGCAGTTCTATAACCACCCCGCCTACGCGCAGCCTCACACACCCCCTCCTTGAAAAGTAGGGGAGCTGGATTTACGAAACCTTGCAATACTTAACTTAGCGTACTTTGCGCCTTCCCTTGGCGTACTTTGCGGTTAAATGGGTTGTGGGTTGAATCGCCTACCCTATCTTTTTCTCTGTGAAAATCTCGGTGCGCTTCGTGGTTAAATTAGCCAGTGGTTAAAAACCTGGTTACACTTTCTCCAACTCCCCATCCTGACTTCATCCTTACAAAAGCCTACTGATTTTATTTTATCTTTGTACAAAAGCATAAAGGAGGACAAAATGTCTATATCAACAGAATCAGAATTGATTGGAATGCAACAAGCCAGTGAGGCCGTTGCGCATACCTTAAAAGAAATGACTAAATATGCTAAGGTAGGCATGACAACCAAAGAACTGGATGAATATGGGGGACGTATACTGGAACAATTAGGCGCTAAATCTGCACCTTATGTAACTTATAAATTCCCCGGATACACCTGCATTAGCGTAAACAACGTTATCTGTCATGGTATTCCTAACGATCTGGTTTTAGCAGAAGGCGATTTGATTAACATTGATGTATCTGCAGAACTGAATGGATTTTTCTCTGATAATGGCAATTCCTTTGTTTTGGGGGAGGATATTCACCAGCACCAAAAACTAGTAGATGCTTCTAAAGAAATTTTACATAAGGCCATCCACAGCATTAAAGGTGGAGTAAAAATTGCCGACATTGGTCACCTGATCGAAACTGAAGCTAAAAAACGTGGTTACTCGGTTATTAAAAACCTGGGTGGGCATGGCATTGGCCGCGGATTGCATGAGGCACCAGACGAATTACTTAACTACAAAAACAGATTTGACCAACGCCGGTTTAAAAAGAACTCGGTAGTGGCTATCGAAACTTTTATTGCTACCCATTCTACTTATGCCGATACCCTTAGCGATGGCTGGACCATGGTTGGAAACAAAGGTGGTTTTATGGCGCAACACGAACATACCATTATGGTTACCGATGGCGAACCGATGATTTTAACTGCAAGCAACGAAATATTTGAATAATTTTTTGAAGTGTGAGTTTTGAATGAGTGAATGTCTAGCGATCTTTATCATTCCCTCATTCATTAATTCTATAATTCATTCCTTCATCCACTCATTCAATAATTCAATAATTCATTAATTCCCTCCCCCATGGAAAACAACATCAGCCTAAAAGATGGCGACAAATGCAAGGTCATCGGTGGAACACATACTGGAAAATCGGGAACTGTAACCGACATCAACACCAGCAAAACCGGCCACATTACCATTACTGTTGTTCAGGAAAATGGTGTTAGGTTTAAAACATTAGGGAAAAATGTAGCGGTGGTTTAAGCGTATTACTAATAAACTAAACCACCTTAGTCACCTAAGAGCAGAAGAAAACAGCTTGATTGGAATACGATTACCACAAGAAGTTGATGTGATAAATATTATTAAATCACAGACCAAACAATCCTGTCCGCCGAGTTCCGCAGGAGTTCTACGGATTTGTTTAATGGAGGAGAGTCTTGGACTCGGTTTAATTGATGTTGAGTTATGAAAACTCAACGGTATGTTGTAATCCATAGAGGCGCTGCACTTAACTCTACGGACAGGGTGGAATACGATTACGCAAGAAGTTACTGTAATAAATATTATTAAATCACAGACCAAACATGGCGATCGCAATACTCCAAACTCCCAACTTAAAACTCCAAACTAGCCTCATTTCTCCTTAATCTCCTTTCCAATCCCCTCTGTTAGCCTTTTCACCTTGTAGTAGCCGGCCAACGAACTATTTTTCTTATCGAAGGTAATGGTTAACCAGCCCTTTTTGGCCTGGAGATTAAATTTCTCTGCAGAACCAATATTTACAAATAGATCGATATTTTCATCTAAAGGCAAATCGTTATGGAGCACACTGTCTAAATATTTCTCCAGCTTAGCGGTTTTCTTTTCGGGATACATTGCTTCAAAACGAAATGTATTACGGGTATTAATGGTATTTAGCGAAATATGATCTCCGCCCCTGTGGCAACCATAACTCATTATAGTCATCAGGATTAAAATGTAAATTAAGTTTTTCATATTTTTTAATTTTAAAGTCGTTCAAGGAGCAAAGACTAATTGTTGAACTGTTTAATTGTTTAATTGTACCAAAAGAACAAAGGGCAACGATTGGATACGGGCAATACGTAGGAAGATACTAGTGTCAAGTAGCAAGATACGAGTATCAAGATACTAGTAGCTAGTAACAAGACTGGATGCTAAACCTGGCAATTTGCTTAGGCATGATGTCTAAATACTAACGACTAAATACTAACTACCAAAGACTAACGACTGAAAACTAACGACTATAAATAATTACTCAGCATACTAGGTGCCCCAAGAATTTATCTACCTGAAAAACAGACCTTTGAATCTCGACTAAAGACTACAGACTCCGCTACGACCCTGCCCTATTTTTCAAATCATCTCCTGCAGTATTTCTAGATCTGGCCGATTTTACATTTTGGTTCCCAAAGCCATAGCTAATGCTGAAATTGGCCCTTCTGCTGGTATATCGGTTAGCCACGGTCATATTCAAGTTTTGATACACCAGCTTACCTTCCCAACGGTTGGTTAAAAAGATATCGTCCATACTTAATTTGAACTTGAGTTTTTTATCCATCATCGTTTTTTGGATTCCGGTATTTACCGCACATTGGGTTATGGTAGTTTGTTCTACCCCGTTTACCCTCGGACTATTTAACCAAAAGCTAACTTCCACGCTAAAGTTTTTAGGGAGGGTAATGGAATTTGAAGTGTAAATATTAAAGGCTACCTTACTGGCCTGGTAGGCGGCTCCCTCTAAATTGCCATCTTCAAACTTGCTGTAAAACACACTTCCGTTGTTCTGGATATTCCACCATTTGGCAATTTTTACCGGGATAGCAATACCAACCCAATAATTTTGTGCGCGCCCTAAATTTTGACGGATAACACTTATAATTCTGGTTACATCATCTTGCTGACTAATTTGGGTAATCATATCACGGGTATCGGAATAGCTGATAGAGAGAGAGGCTTGTTTGTAGCTATAATTGATTTCGTAGTTATCGGTAAATTGGGGTTTTAGATAAGGATTTCCCTGATCAAGCGCCAATGGATCCATGTAAAACACAAAGGGATTGAGCTGTTGATAGTTGGGCCGATCTACCCTGCGGCTGTAGGAATAGCGAATATTATGGTCTTTGTTAATTTTCTGGTTTAAGAAAACTGTTGGAAAAAGGGAGAGATAATTACGGTCTACTTCTTTATTGTCTGTAATCGAATTGCCGTTAGAATGCGTATGTTCTGCCCTTAGCCCAACCTGAATCTGCCATTTTTCCCATTCTTTGGCCAGGTTTACGTAAGCAGCATTAATGTTTTCCTTATACACAAAGTTGTTAGATTTGCCTATATCATTTTGCCACACACCAGCTATAAACTGCTCGGAAATAAAATTGTTATGGGTAATTACGTAGCTGCTTTTTAGCCCCGTTTCAATCTTCATTTTTTTATTCAGCGGAAGCGTGAGATCTGTTTTTGCTGCATACACATCAATCTGTGCATCGGTATTATTGCGCAGGGCAGTATTATTGGTGGCAGAGCCTGAACCATTAAGATAATTGGCTAAAAAGTTTTCGTCCTTTTTGTTGCTAAAGCCCGAGTAATCGGCATCGAAGGTGATGTTTTTACCTTTTTTATCAAAATCATGTTTGATGTTGAAATTGGCTGTTAAGTTACCTACCGGAGAAGTGGATAAAGCATCTTGCAGGATGGCGCTGGAACTGGCATTACCATTACGCAGCTCATTGATATTAGTTCTACTAACATTGGTTAGCCTGGTATTTATGGTATTGGCATCCAGCATTACCCCAAATACGGTTTTCTCAGATGCATAATAGTCGGCACCCAATTTCCCTTGAAAACCATTGCCCCGGTTTAAGCGATTAAAATTTTGGTTTAAGCTACTGGCCAATCCAGAAGAAGCAGTGGTCCTGTCTACTACAATGTTGTTAAAGTTGGCTTTATTCATGAAAGCGCCATTGCCAAATATATTCCATTTTCCCTGGCGGTGATTTAAACTGATATTTACAGCCGTCCGATTGATATCTCCTGGTGTGTTGGGCATAAAGGCCTGGCCAAACTGAAAAGTAGCCACCCCATTGGTACCGAAAGCCTTATTGCGTTTCAGTTTAATGTTAATGATTCCGGCATTTCCAGCTGCATCGTACTTAGAAGAGGGGTTGGTGATGAGCTCAATCGTGGCAATCTGATCACTACTCATATTGCTTAGCAAGGTAGTTACATCCGCACCCGAAAGGAAATTGGTTTTACCATCAATCATAACTAAAACACCAGATTTGTTGTTCAGCTTAATCTGATCGCTTTGCCTGTCGATTTGCACACCCGGCGCTTTTTCTAAAACTTCTAAAGCTGTTCCGCCAGTTGCCGTGATGCTATTTTCTACGTTGAGCACCGTTTTATCAATCTGGTGCTCAATAAAAGGCTTTTTAGCCTGAACACTCACTTCATTGAGTTGCTTTACAATACTTTCAATGGCTATGTCAGCAAGTTTTTGATCTCCTGTTACCGAGAGCTTAGCTACTTGCCTGGTTTTAAATCCTACCATAGAAACCGATAAGCTGTAATCGCCCGGCTTTAGCTGATCGAGGATAAACTCACCATCGATGTTGGTTGCTGTTTTCTTTACAGTAACCGTATCCTGAATATTTCTTAAGCTCACCACAGCAAAAGCTACAGGCTGAGTTTTTTCATCTACAATTTTTCCGGATATTTTGCTCAATTTTTGGGCAAAAAGAGTCCCCCACGCCAGCAGGCATGCCATTAACACCAATAACTTTTTCATGTTTTCTTCGGTTAGCGTGCTTCGTTCTCCGAGCGGCAAAGTACGCTCAGAGGACTACAACAGCAATAGTTTTTTACTGATCTTCGTTTTTTGCTTCCGGGTGATCCAATTCATACTTACATTTTAATCCATCCTCAGTCATGATCCATATACTGTAATCATTTTTACTTCCCTCTTTATCATTACAGCTCCAGCCATAGTAATTACTGATATAGCGATAAGCCTCTTGCTTTAAAATTAACCGGGTACCTACCGGCACTTTTAAGCTTACCCATGCCTCCTGATTTCTCCAGATACTTCCTTTTCTCAATTGAAACCGCGGACTAAACAAGAGCAAAGAATCTTTCACTACATAATTGTAGCTGATATTCTGTGCATTTTGCAGGGCCAATTGGTACGTTTTACCCTGCGACTCGTAGGTTTGCTTAATACTGGTGGCATTGGTCTCGCTTTTTTCGATATTAATGCGGGCAAAATTTGGCGTACGGAAAGGATGCTCATCAAAATCATCTATTACAATCTGATTTTTGAAATCCTTATCTATATGGTACATTAAACTATCTTCACGGCTAAAAAACTTACTTTTATCTATATCGATGATATAAGTTTTAGCGAGCTTTAAGTCTGTGGTTTGCGATAGCTCTGCATGTTCTTTAAACTCCGAGCTGATTTTAGCCACCTGATATCCGGTGATGGCTACGCCAATTAGCCAGATAATTAGCAAGGCGAAAGAAAGGATTTTATTAATCGCCTGTTTGTTAAAAGCCACACGGATGGAAAAAAGCACCAGTGCGAGTACCGGAACAAACAACACAATAAAAGAACCCAGAAGTAAAATCCCCCTGTGGCTATCATCCACAATAGATAGCGGAAAGTAATCTTGGGTACTTCCATCCCAGAAGCCAAAAAATGCCGCTACAGAGATGATCAGGGTAAGCAGAAATAAAATCCCGAAGACTACGATGAAGCCTGCAATAATTTTAAAGATGACTTTCCCTGTGCCCGAGATAAACCGACCCAACCACTCGAAAAATTCGCCAATGAAAATACCGAAGCGTCCAAAAATAGTTTGTGTGTGTCTATTTACATCCGATAATCTTTCTTTAACCGCTTGCAGTTCTTCATCCAGGTTTTTCTGAAAACCTTGTAGGTTGGCAGGTTCGCCCTTCATTTCCATTTTCTCGATACGCGATTTCGCCTTTGGCATAATAATCCACAGTAAGGCATATACCAAAACTCCCGAACCGCCTAATAATACCGTAAGCAGCGCAATTAACCTGATCCACTTGGCTTCAATATTAACATAGTGTCCAATTCCGGCGCATACCCCTGCAATTACACGCTCATCCATATCGCGGTATAATTTCTTATCAGCCGATTGGAAGTGGAATGGTTGGTTAATTACCGGCTCTTCTTCGCCTTCTTCCAGGGTTTCAAAATCCTGTACCCTACCCATTTGGCTTATTACGGCATTTACATTTGCAGCGTCTACCACTTGCTTTTTCTGCTCTTCCAGTTGTTCGGTTAAAAGCTCAGCAATCCTGTTTTCAATATCTGTAACGATTTCCAGATCGTCGGCGTTGTTGGCAAAATGTTGTTTTACCTCCATAAGGTACGCCTTTAAGAGTTCGTAGGCACTTTCCTCAATGTGAATGATGGTGTTGCCTATATTTATGATGATGGTCTTTTCCATTTCTTTTCTAATAATTGTTTAGGATTCGGCTCCTTTTTGTGAAACTCCCACAGCATAAGCCAGCTCTTGCCAGGTTTGGTCTAATTGAGATAAGATGCCCTTACCATCCTCGGTTAAGGCATAATATTTACGGGGAGGGCCCGAGGTAGATTCTACCCAGTTATAGCTTAGTAAACCATTGTTTTTAAGCCGCGTTAATAATGGATATAATGTACCTTCCACCACCAATAGCTTTGCCGCCCTTAATTCGGCAATAATATCTGAGGCATATATCTCGCCCCGAGAGATGATGGATAAAACACAGTACTCCAGAATTCCCTTCCGCATTTGGGTTTGCGTATTTTCTGCTATCATAATACAAAGATATATGTTAAATAATGTACTATGCAATACATAGTACTATAATTATTTCACTTAAACACACAAACACTTGATTATCAGATTAATAATTTTACATCAAAATTTTGAATTATAAGTATTTTTTCGTTTAGCACATGTCTTTCTCAATTTTTTAGGAGTTTTAAAAATAAAAAACAGCCTAAATTGTTCGTTAAAATAACCTGTTATTGTGAAGGTGTTTCTTTAAGGTTTGAGCGAGACGCTACAACTAGCAAAAAGGAAAAAGGCTTAGTTCATTGTCCGAAGAATTGTCGAAAAAACAAATACCTAAAACCTGACAGCTATAAATCTATACAAATACTATAGAATTAATATATTTTAATACTTTTGCAGTCTACTTTATTTCCATGAAACCCTTATGTGCCTCAACAAGATCTGTTGCCACATCCGGCTGCTTTCATTTACAATAGAAACTTAATATTAATGAAAAAGACAATTGCGAGCATTGTTGCCGAAGCCAATGCAGGTGGCGAAGGTGCACTAAAAAGAACCTTAGGCCCCATAAATCTTATTTTAATTGGCGTTGGTCTTACTCTCGGTGCAGGATTATTTTCGATAACCGGTTTGGCAGCAGCCAATCATGCAGGCCCTGCGGTTACCTTGTCTTTTGTAATTGCAGCCTTGGGTTGTGGCTTTGCTGCACTTTGCTACGCCGAATTCGCCTCTATGATTCCCGTTGCAGGAAGTGCGTACACCTATTCGTATGCAACAATGGGCGAGCTATTTGCCTGGATCATTGGTTGGGATTTAGTACTCGAATACTCTGTTGGTTGCGCTACGGTAGCCATTAGCTGGTCGCAATATTTAACCAAATTTTTAAGCAGTATGAATATCTACCTTCCTGCCCAGCTTACCCTCTCCCCCTTCGAAACGGCTAAACTTGCCGATGGCAGTACGGTAAACGGGATTATGAATATTCCGGCAGCTTTGGTAGTAGTGCTCATGACCGCTATCTTAATTCGCGGCACTAAAGGTTCAGCAATTGTAAATGGCATTATTGTATTCTTAAAAGTTGGTGTAGTATTGGTTTTTATCGCCCTGGGCTGGAAATACATAGATCCAGCTAACTATCATCCCTATATCCCTGAAAATACAGGAACATTTGGTCATTTTGGCTGGAGCGGTGTTTTACGTGGAGCAGGACTGGTTTTCTTTGTATTTATCGGGTTTGATGCCGTAGCTGCCTCTGCGCAGGAAACCAAAAACCCGGCAAGAGATTTACCTATCGGAATTATCGGCTCATTATTGGTATGTACGGTGCTTTTTGGGCTCTTTGGGCACGTAATGACTGGCTTAGCCAATTATAAAGAATTTGCCAATAGCGGCGCACCAGTAGCCATTGCGATACAAAAAACGCCCTATGGCTGGATGAGCCAGGCGATTATTTTAGCCATTTTGATTGGTTATACTTCGGTAATCCTGATTGATCTGATGGCACAATCGAGAATGTTCTACTCCATCAGTAAAGACGGACTCTTGCCTAAAATCTTTTCAGAAGTGCACCCTAAATTTAAAACACCCTGGAAATCTAATGTGATGCTTTGTATTTTCATTGCACTATTTGCCGCTTTTGTTCCTATTAATGTGGTAGGCGAAATGACCAGTATTGGTACGCTCTTAGCTTTTCTAATGGTTTGCGTGGGTATATTAATTTTAAGAAAAACAAATCCAGATGCAAAGCGCCCCTTCAAGGTTCCTTTAGTTCCACTCATCCCGATTTTAGGTATTTTAACCTGCGTGGCCATGATGGTTTTTCTTCCCTGGGAAACCTGGTTAAGGTTAGCCGTATGGTTAATTATAGGCCTGGCTATTTATTATGCTTATGGGAAAAAGAACAGCAAACTGCGCAAAGAAGATCTTTAAAAACAGTACACTTAGCTTACTGATTAATAAACAGATAGCCTGTTTTCTATACACTAAACTTTTATAAAAAATTAATAAGCTGCTATTGTGTAAAGATGTATAAACGTTTTAGTTCACAAAAAAATGTAAGTTACTAACAATTAAACATTTGCTACTGTTTTTGGCGTAACATTTGTCATCTGAAAAATAACCTGTAAAACATTTTCCCATGATTATTAAACTAGACACCTCGCTATTCAGACTGTTACGAGCTAAAAATCAGAGCACTAGAAAATCAGCTACTCCATTAACCAAAAAACAATGGGTAACTGCCGATCGGATTGTAATGGCCATTATGTTTTTAGCGGCTATTGTTGGATCAATTGTCTTCTGATATTAGCCTTTTAACGCCTATTTGTGGATATGAATGTATCCTATACAGATGGAAGAGGCAAACTACGTTTAAATCTTTCTTATCATAAATACCTTGTAGCGCTTATATTTGAATATTCACCAATATTCATCAGATGTTCGATTTTAGGTTAAGGGTTTTCGATACAGTTGCCAAGCGGTTAAGCTTTACCAAAGCAGCGAACGAACTCAACATTACCCAGCCTGCGGTAACTAAACACATTCAGGAAATTGAACGGCAACTTAACACCGCTTTATTTGATCGCAACGGCACAAAGATAAAGCTTACTGTAGCCGGCGAGACTTTGCTTAAATACACCGAGCAGCTTTTTTCAATTTACCGAGAACTGGAGTTTGAAATCAATTACCTGAACCAGGAGCACAAAGGCTTGCTTCGAATTGGTGCCAGTACCACTATTGCGCAATACCTACTCTCACCTATCTTAGCCAAGTTTCACGAAAAATTTAAGGAAATAAAAATATCCCTTACTATCAATAATACAGAAGTGATAGAACAACTGCTATTAAACAAAGAAATAGATTTGGGTTTAATAGAGGGATATTCTAAAAACAGGCAGTTCCAGTATCACAAGCTAATCAAAGATGAAATTGTGCTTGTAACCAAAGCTAATCACCCCTTGAGCAAAAGAAACGCGTTGAAGATTGAAGAGCTCAAAACACTTCCGCTCATTCTTCGTGAGCCTGGCTCCGGAACACTGGAAACTATTCTCTTCGCCCTGAAAAAAGTTAATCTCAGCCTAAGTGATTTAAAGGTGGAAATGCAACTGGGCAACACAGAAAGCATCAAATCGTACCTGTTACATTCCAGTTCCTTTGCCTTTATGTCGGTTCATGCGGTGCTCCAGGAACTTCGAAATAAAAGTCTTAGTGTAATCGATGTCAAAAACCTGCAGATTGAGCGTTACTTTCAATTTATCCAATTACAGGGTTCACATGCAGCGTTAGCCAACCTATTCTTAAATTTCGCTGTCAGATATAACAAAAAGCTATAACACATTACTTTTTACCATTTAATCTGGAATGATAAAACCGGCACTTTTGGGCTATAATAATTTATTATGGCACTCATTAAAAAACAACTGGAGGTAACTTTATCTATTCCTAAAATTGCTTTTATTGCAATGGCCGTTTTATGTCTGTTTCCTTTTATATCAGCTCCAATAGCGCTTATTTTAGGCTTTTCCATTACACTGTTCTTTGGTCATCCATTTGAAAGCGAAACAACTAAACTCACACCAATTTTGCTTCAGCTTTCGGTAGTAGGTATGGGCTTTGGGATGAACCTAAACAGTGCCATTGAGGTTGGCAAAACAGGTATTTTACTGACTATATGCACCCTAACAACGGTACTTTTACTAGGCTTTGTTTTAACAAAACTTTTCAAGGTTGATCATAAAGTTGGTTTCCTGATCTCGGTAGGCACAGCCATTTGTGGTGGTAGTGCTATAGCAGCTACTTCTCCTCTGGTTAAAGCTAAAACGCAACAAATTTCGGTAAGCCTTGCAGCTGTTTTCGTATTAAATGCTATTGCGCTACTGATATTTCCAGCCATTGGAAAACTATTGCATTTAACTCAGGAGCAGTTTGGTTTGTGGTGCGCTGTGGCTATCCAAGATACCAGCTCTGTGGTAGGTGCTTCAAGCAAATATGGAACAAAAGCCTTGGAAATTGCAACCACCGTTAAGCTCGCCAGGGCATTGTGGATTATTCCGGTATCTCTCTTTTCTATCCGACGGTTTAAAACCAAAGAGACCAGACTCAAAATCCCCTATTTCATTGCTTTCTTCTTGCTGGCCATGATTTTAAACACCTATCTTCCAATTCCCCCGGTAATCAATCAGACCATCTTAACACTATCAAAATCTAGTCTGATAATCACTTTATTTTTAATCGGAGCAGGATTGTCACTTCCGGCCATCAAAAGCATTGGCTTTAAGCCTTTCATATTGGCTGTTATACTCTGGATTTTTATCTCCTGCTCCGCTTTATTATTTATTTGCTGATGAGAAATTAAAAATCTTCACTGATCATTTCTCTATTCATCATTACAGCCGCTACAGTACCTGCCGCAGTTACCGTAGATAAGCCTCTTAAAGCTGAAGCACAATCTCCTGCTGCATAAACTCCTGAAACGGTAGTTTGATATTGTTCGTTTACCTTGATGATACCCGTTTCTGTTAATTCACACCCTAAATCCTGGTAAACATTTGCATGCTGAACCAAAGTGGGCCTTGCATAAAGCGCTTTGACCGGCAATTTTGGCAAGGATTTGAAAACAATGTGGCTTAACTGTCCATCTTCCTCTTCAATTTCAACTACTTCATCTTCCAGGATGGAAATAGAATTGACCCGTAACTTTTGGGTTTGCTCTTCGGTTAAGGTAGATTTACCATTGGTAAGTAAGGTCAGGTCCTTATTCCAGTGGTGGAGCATTTTAGCCATTTCAAAGGCCATTTCACCATTCATCATCAAAGCAATACGTTCTCCCCTAACCTCATAGCCATGGCAATAAGGGCAATGAATTACTGAAATACCCCAGCATTTAGCGAAGTTTTTGATATCAGGCATCACATCTTTTAAACCTGCGGCCAATAATATTCTTCTTGCGGTAAACTCTCCACCTTCTGTAGTTTTCACTTGAAACAAGTCTCCGTTTTTTTGAGCGGCAATCACTTCCCCATCTACAAAACTAACCGTAGCATATTTCAGTACTTCCGCCTTTGCTACTTCAGCAATCTCATGCGGCTTCTTACCATCGTGTGTTAAAAAATTATGTGAATAGGGTGTTTGCGCATTGCAGGGCTTGCGATTGTCGATTATTAAAACCTTTCTTAAAGCACGCCCAAGAGCTAAGCCAGCAGACAGGCCGGCATAGCTGCCTCCTATAATGATTACTTCGAAATCCATATCTATTTATTTTAGATACAAAAATCTTAATTTTAATCACTAATGCAATATAGTTGCATTATATGAATGTCATTTTTGATAAACTACTGCTTTAATAAAACCACCGTAATAGTATTTTTCTTCCTGTATACGGTATGATTTTCGGGTAAAGAAAGGGCTCATGTCTACTAAAACCTTGGCTTCAACCATGCGAATAAGCTGAAAAAAGGCGTACATCGTTTTTAAAAGCAAATGCTTCCACCAAAGGCCACGCTTGCCAGAAACATTGAAATCGACCATAAACCATAGCCCTTTTTCAGCTAGTGAACGATCCAATTTATCAAAAACAAATGCCGCTCTTTCTTCCACAAAATTATCAAACAGGAAAGGTGTTAAGATCACATCAAAGCTTTGGTTAATTTTAAAATCCTCAATGCCTGAATGATAAAACAGCACTTCATTTCTACCCCAGTATCTGTTTTTTGCCAGATTGATCATCTTATCGGAAATTTCAACGTAAGTGATCCTGATCCCGGCAGGACATACCCTGGCAATTTCTTCCAGAATCCAGCCTGTTCCACCACCTACAATTAATAGATCTGCATGCCCAGGAAGATATTTTAATTGATCAATTTGTGCATTTACCTGCGATTTGAAAAACACCAATCTACTGAGTTTATCATAGTGAGGAGCAATTCTATCGTAGTTATTAAGCATGTAAATGAGTTTATTTTACAAATTGCATCCCGATTATACCGCAAATGGCTTTAAACAGGATCAGTCCGTCTATAACCATGAGGTAATATAGAATGTTTTTTCGTTTGTGCATAGAATAGGCCACGTAAATGGTCAGTATGAAAGGCAATACATTGCAAAATACCTGAGGGAAGCCAAAGCCCTTGAAATAGGCAAATACGCCCAGCGAAAGAAGTCCTATTACCAGTAAAGGAATCAATACATTAAAGATGGTTCTACGCAGCCCATAACGTACCACAAAGGTTCTTAAATGTCTGTTGGCATCTGATGGGTAATCTTTAATATCAAAAATAATGGCGTTTACGGTACAAAACATCCAATTCTTGATGAAAAGCCAGGTCCAGAATACGGAATCATGGTATCCCACCCCAGTTTCGATTTTAAGCATAATTAGCGGAAGCACATTCACGCAACAAGCCCATACAAAACCTATGACAAAAGCCTTCAACCAACCGGTATTTCTCAGGTTAAACCGAAGAAAGGACTTGGGAAGCAGACCGTAGTATAAGGCACCTGCAGCAACAATTACCGCAATAGCTGCCCAATAAGCCAAGGGGAGCTTTAAAAAATTAGTAAAATTATGGTACAGCAAATTAATCGCCAATACCATGCAGAGTGAAAATAGTACAATCTGGCTTACATTAATAAATTTCTTATGCTTATAATACCATTGATTTCGTGGATTGGTACTTGATGGCTTTACCGAAACCTTGTTATAAGCATAAGTATAGTATACCGTAGGTGCTAAAAATAAAAGTAGATAGTAGTTAATGGAATTATATGGCAACCTCAATTGCTGGGTAGCTTCAATGGTTAAAGCAACGGCCAAAATTCCTACAAAGTAGTTGCCGAAGAAGATAAACCGTATAATTTTGCTCCCCATTATGATTAAAATTGCTGGCACAATTTCGATATAATTTTGAATAAGTAGGGGAAAATATTGATATAATGCCCTAAATGACCACGATAAAATACTGTTGTAAATTACGCTGATTTTTTAGTTATTTCAATTCATAAAATGAAACCATTATGATACTTACTCCAAAAGCAGAAAATATTTTAAGTCAGATAAACACCAAAACTAAGCTAGGCGACTTAAGGAAGATTGCTAAGGATATTAAAAAAGATCACGATTTGGCATTAGGGCTATGGTCTGCTAAGAGCCTTTTCCCAAGGTTATTGGCCATCTTAATTATGGACAACAAACGTATTTCGCAGGAAGTTGTTAATGTGCTTGATAAAGATATGCAGACGCATCCATTTGATGAGCGAAACCAACTGATGGACTGGTTTATGGCTAATCAACTGGTTAAAGACAAGAAAACAATTGCGTTAATTGAATCATGGGAAGATAGCCTTTCTGTTCTTCAAAGACGCGTATTCTGGTATTATCAGGCACGTTTAAGGTGGACAGGACAAAAGCCCCCAGGCAATTCGCCAGAATTAATTAATAAAATTGAGGCCAGGATTGCCAAGGAAGAGCCAGAAGTTCAATGGGCAATGAATTTCACCGCAGGCTGGATTGGGGTTTATGAAAAACAATATCGAAATACATGTATCAGCATTGGAGAGCGGACCGGCCTTTACAAAGGCGAAATGGTATCAAAAGGGTGTACGCCCAATTATTTGCCCGCGTTTATTACCATTGAAAGTAACAAGCGAAATTTATAATCCAGCAATTCGATCATTTTCTTGCTTTTCCACTTTTTAATCTGTTTCTCACGGGTTGCTGCAGATTGCTTGTCTGGAAAAGTTTCTGTATACACGATTTTCCAGTCTTTAGCTTTTGCTGTAAACCCATCGTGAGCGCTAAGGTGTTTGCTAAACCTTTCGTCAAGATTGTGGGTGTAACCGATATAATATTTGTTTAGGGATGCACTGAACATAATGTAGAGGTAGTGCATTGGCTTGAAATAAAAAAAGCTAGACGATGTGTCTAGCTTTTGTGGAGGATACTGGGTTCGAACCAGTGACCCCCTGCTTGTAAGGCAGGTGCTCTGAACCAGCTGAGCTAATCCTCCGAGGGTTTTATTTGTGTTTTACTGTAAAGTAAAAATAGTGGAGGATACTGGGTTCGAACCAGTGACCCCCTGCTTGTAAGGCAGGTGCTCTGAACCAGCTGAGCTAATCCTCCAATAATTTTTTTGTCTTTCATCGCGAAAAACGCTTACCCTCCGTTTCCGTTTGGGAATGCAAATATAGCGCTATAAAATTGTTCTGCAAGATTTTTTTTATTTTTTTTAAGCTAATAATGTTTCTAAAATTTTATGCGACTGTACTTCTCCGAAAGAGGCCGTGTGTAACGCGTAGAAAACCAATATTTTATCTAGCAAGAACCTTCGCTGAGTATTACTTAATTTAATTTCAAAAATTTTTTCCAAAGGGGTATTAAAAAGAGAAATAAAGGCAATTGCATCTTCTAATTGAAGATAATGTAGGTGAATTGGCGTACGGGATGTAAACTTTCCTTCTTGTAAATCGAAGTAAATTTGGTCCGATCTTCTATTCTCATTCGGAGAAAACCCCAAAAACCTGCTTAGCTTAAGTAGAAATGAAAGATGGAAATTAGGGTCAATAACATTATTCTCGTCAAACCAGGCGATGGCATTGAAGATAAAATCAAAAAGACTATCATCGGCAGATTGCTGTCTGATGCTTTTATAAAGCACTTCATTTAAAAAAATAACGATGCTGCTTTTAATCACATCATATGGAATACTTTTAAAAACAGGAGAAGGTCGAAGTTCAGAGATGCGCTGAATGCTGGTGTTCGATTTGTGATAAACCACCATATCCAACAGATGTAGCGATTGCAACATGTTCATTTTGATTTTTGCCTTAGGCTTCTTCACCCCATTAACCAGGTAAGATTGCATGCCAAATTTATCGGTAAATACCTGAACAACTACGCTACTTTCGCTATAATTTGTAGTTTTTAAAACAATCCCTCTAACCTTATGCAGCATGAGTATCAAACAATTTTTTCAAAAGTATGTTATTTGTGCAAATTAAAATGTGCAAAAAGTAATCATCATACTCAAATTAGATTAGTTTTGCCCTCAAAATTATTATTAAAACTAAGTGGCACATGTGGGTAAAGCTATCAAGATTTATTCTTCAGAATCGAATTGCAATCATCGTATTTTTCTTATTGGGTACCGTTTTTATGGCTTATCAGGCCAAGAATGTTAAGCTCTCTTATTCAGGAAGTAAAATTTTACCCGTAACCGATAGTGCATTTATCAAGTATAATGCCTTCAAGAAACAGTTTGGAGAGGATGGGAGTATCATGGTTATTGGCATTCAATCGCCTGATATTTTTAAAAAAGAAACATATAATCAGTGGGTTCAGCTCTCTACAGAAATCCAGAAACTGAAAGGAATTAAACAAGTACTTTCTACAGGAAGGATTTTTCAGCTCAATAAAGACACCGTTAACCAGAAATTTATACTGAAGCCTATTCCAGGCGGGGCAGTTGCTTCTGATGCACAGATGGATTCTATTAGAAACACCTTATTTAACACGCCTTTTTTCGAAGGATTAGTTTTTAACAAGCAGAATGCCACATTAATGGCCATTACTTTTGATACTAAAATCCTGAATTCGGCAGCTAGAAATCCAATCTTAAAACAGATAGAAGATAAAGCCAAAGCTTTTGAAAAATCGAGCAAGATTAAAGTTCATATTTCCGGTCTGCCTTACATTCGTACGGCGGTAAGTAAATTGGTTAGTAATGAGTTTGTGCTCTTTTTAGGCTTATCTATTTTAGTTTCGGCTTTAATTTTATTGTTTTTCTTCCGGAAATTTTATGCCGTGTTTTTCCCGATTTTAGTGGTAATCATGGGCGTAATCTGGAGCATTGGCACGCTTGTATTATTCGGTTTTGAATTAACTATTTTGACGGGATTGATTCCACCGCTTATTGTAATTATTGGTATTCCAAATAGCATTCTATTACTTAACAAATATCAAAATGAATTAAGAAAAGACGGAGATAAACAACGCGCTTTGAGTGTAACTATTGAGCGCATTGCCGTTACCACATTGATTGCAAATATCACGGCTGCCATAGGCTTTGCGGTACTGTACTTTACCGGAAGTGAATTGCTAATGCAATTTGGTAGTGTGGCCTCTATCAATGTAATGATTACCTGGTTGATGTGCTTGTGCCTGGTGCCAATTATTTTTAGCTATTTACCAACGCCCAAAATAAAAGCACAAACACATGTTGAAGAAGGTTTTTTACACAAGCTTTTGGTTAAAACCGATCATTTGGTTCAACAAAAAAGTGGCTTGATTTATATTGGAACCATCGTGATTTCTATCATCGCCGTTATTGGCGTTTTAAAAATCAATGTAAATGGTTACGTAGTAGATGATTTACCCAAAAACTCTGAAATTCTTACCGATTTAAAGTTCTTCGAGAAAAACTTTGAGGGCATTCTTCCATTGGAAGTAAGCGTAGACACCAAGAAGAAAAATGGTGTTTTCAACCTAACAAACTTAAAGCGAATCGAAAAGATGGAAAAGATGATTGCGTCATATCCTGAGTTCTCGAGGCCTATCTCCGTAAATATGGGTCTAAAGTATGCAACTCAAGCCTTTTATAACAACGACACTACATTTTTCCGCTTACCGGATAACTTAGAGAAGAACTTTATCTTAGCCTATATTGCCAATGGAGGAAAAGGAAATGCGAGCTTATTAACCAATTTTATCAGCAAGGATAATCAGAGTACCCGGATTAGTTTTCAAATGGCTGATGTAGGTTCTAAGCGGTTAGATGCAATTATGGCAGAATTAAAACCCCGTATTGATAGCATTTTGCCTCCCGCTAAGTTTAATGTAGAACTTACCGGCTCTAGTATCATTTTCTCTAAGGGAACCGATTACATGTTGAAACATTTGGTTGAAAGCATTGCCTTGGCTATTGTTTTAATTTCATTATTGCGACTGGCACAGTTTAAGAGTATTGGTATTATGTTCATTTCCCTACTACCTAATATTGTTCCGCTAATTATTACGGCCGGAATTATGGGGTATTTTGGAATTTCACTCAAACCTTCCACTATTTTAATTTTTACCATTGCATTCGGTTTGGCTTCAGATCAAACAATCTACTTTTTAACCAGGTATCAGCAAGAACTTAATTTAACAAATTTTGGTATTCCTAAGGTAATTACCGATACCATCACAGAAACAGGCGTGAGTATGACCCACATTGCCTTGATTCTCTTTTTTGGTTTCGGAATCTTTACCGCTTCCACATTCGGAGGTACCGTTGTACTAGGCTTACTATTGTCTATAACGCTATTTGTGGCTTTGATATTTAATCTCACCTTATTGCCTGCACTGGTATTGTGGTTGGATAAGAAGAAGACGAGGAAACTGATTTCTGATGAAGAATCGGCAAGGAATGCCGCCGATTTTGATCATTAATCTAAAAAAAACCTTAAAAAAAGTACTGACCTAGATTCTCAAGCCAGTGCTTTTTTTATCCTATATTCTTTTTATACATTTAACTATTTTCTTGCTTACTTCACCTCACCCTTTTTCTCCTCTTCATCCACCGGCACTTCTACATTCGGATCAGTAATGATTTCTACATTACCATCATCATCCTTTTTAGCGAACAAAATAGGATACAAAAACCAGAGGGCACCAATCATCAACAATACTCCAGCCAGCATTTCCAAATAGATTCCCCATTTAATTTCGTAGGCATCTAATACACGGTAAGCAACAAAAGAAATGATGCCCAAAAGAATGACAAAAACTGCTTTCTGTAATTTTAGGAGCTTGATCATGGATTTCTTTTTTTTAAGGTTACAATATGAATCAAAACAAAAACAAGCCCAATAAGTTCTAACAAACCACACAAATAAAAGCTGTACAACACGAAATTCCGGTTTGAAGGATTGACAACAGCAACAACAGGTAACGCAATTACTGCAATTACCATTAAAAAAAGGCCTATATTAAATAATTTCACAGCAAAGTATTTACATCTAAACTACTAAAATTGGGTTAAAAACGTTAACTTTGCAACCTTAATTTTTTTGAAGGTACTTTATTGATGTATAGGGAATTTAAACAATTAGAACTTGCTAAAATAGGGCAAGAAATACTCGATTTTTGGAAAACAGAAAACATCTTTGAGAAGAGCATTTCTTCACGTCCAAAATCTAATCCGTTTACCTTCTACGAAGGTCCGCCATCGGCTAACGGTATGCCTGGTATTCACCATGTAATGGCCCGTGCTATTAAAGATATTTTCTGCCGTTACAAAACCTTAAAAGGTTACCAGGTTAAACGTAAGGGCGGATGGGATACTCATGGTCTACCTATTGAGTTGGCTGTAGAGAAAAAGTTAGGCATTACCAAAGAAGATATTGGCAAGAAAATTAGCGTTGACGATTACAATGCTGCATGCCGTACCGAAGTGATGAAATATACAGATGTTTGGAACGACCTAACAGAGAAAATGGGTTATTGGGTTGATCTTGAAAATCCATACATCACTTATGAAAACGATTATATTGAGACCCTTTGGTGGATCTTAAAACAACTTTATAATAAAGGTTTCCTTTACAAAGGCTATACCGTTCAACCTTATTCTCCGGCTGCAGGTACGGGTTTAAGCTCACACGAATTAAACCAGCCAGGAACCTATAAAGATGTAAGCGATACGACCATCGTTGCGCAGTTTAAAGCCGTTAATGACACTTTACCGGAAGCTTTAAAAGCATTTGGAACAGTTCATTTCTTAGCCTGGACAACAACTCCATGGACATTGCCAAGCAACACGGCATTAACCGTTGGACCGAAAATCGATTACGTATTGGTTAAAACTTTTAATCAATATACATTCGAGCCGATTCAGGTAGTATTGGCCAAAGCACTGGTAGGAAAACAATTTGCGGGGAAATACTTTTTATCAGAAAACGCCGAAGATTTTAGCAATTACAAGGCTGAAGATAAAAAAATCCCGTATACCATTTTAGGGGAGTTTGTTGGTGCAGATTTAGTGGGCATCAAATACGAACAGTTACTCCCTTATGCCCTTCCTTATCAAAATCCTGAAAATGCTTTTAGAGTAATTTCAGGAGACTTTGTAACTACCGAAGACGGTACTGGTATCGTTCACACCGCCCCAACCTTTGGTGCAGATGATGCGAGAGTAGCTAAATTGGCTACACCTGAAGTACCGCCAATGTTGGTTTTAGATGAGAAAAACAATCCAGTTCCATTGGTTGACCTACAGGGGAAATTTATTGCTTCTTTAGGTGGTAATTATGGCGGCAAGTACGTTAAAAACGAATACTATAAAGAGGGTGAAGCACCAGAAAAATCTGTTGATGTCGAGCTGGCTATTCAATTAAAGGAAGAGAACAAAGCCTTTAAAGTAGAGAAATACGTCCATACTTATCCGCACTGCTGGAGAACAGATAAACCTGTTTTATATTATCCTTTAGACAGTTGGTTTATCAAAACCACTGCTGTTAAGGAGAAAATGGTAGAATTAAATAAAACCATCAACTGGAAGCCTGATGCTACCGGAACCGGTCGTTTTGGAAATTGGTTAGAAAACCTGGTAGACTGGAACCTTTCACGTTCACGCTATTGGGGAACACCACTACCCATCTGGCGTACTGCAGATGGTGCCGAAGAAAAGTGTATAGGCTCAGTTGCAGAACTGAATGCTGAAATCGCCAAGTCGGTTGCTGCGGGCTTTATGCCAGAAGGATTTGAACTTAAAGACATGCACCGTCCTTATGTGGATGATGTGGTCTTAACTTCATCAAAAGGTGAAAAAATGATCCGTGAAACAGATCTGATTGATGTTTGGTTTGATAGTGGTGCTATGCCTTATGCGCAATGGCACTTCCCTTTTGAAAATCAGGAAGCTTTTGAAAATGCTTATCCGGCAGATTTTATTGCAGAGGGCGTTGACCAAACACGTGGCTGGTTCTTTACTTTACATGCAATAGCGGTAATGTTAAGCGAAGCAAGCGATGAGATCAAAGCGGTAAATGAAAAAGTTGGCAATCCTGGCGTAGCTTTTAAAAACGTAGTTTCAAACGGATTGGTTCTGGATAAAAACGGCAACAAAATGTCTAAACGCTTAGGCAATGCAGTTGACCCTTTTAGCACAATCGAAACTTATAGTGCTGATGCGACCCGCTGGTACATGATCAGCAACGCATCACCTTGGGATAACCTTAAATTCAGTATAGAAGGTTTAGATGAAGTTCGCCGTAAGTTCTTCGGAACGCTTTACAATACCTATGCTTTTTTTGCGCTTTATGCCAATATCGATAAATTCGAAATTGACAAAAATAACTTAAGCAAAGTTGCCGATAGAACAGAGCTAGACCGTTGGATTTTATCTTTATTGCAGAACTTAATTAATGAGGTAGACGAAAGCTACAATGCCTACGAGCCTACCAAAGCTGCCAGGGCAATCCAAACTTTTGTTGATGAGCATTTAAGTAACTGGTATATCCGTTTAAGTCGCCGTCGTTTCTGGAAAGGCGAAATGACAGAGGATAAACGTGCTGCGTACGAAACACTTTATACTTGTTTAGAAACGCTTGCACAATTGATGAGCCCTGTTGCGCCTTTCTTTGCCGATTGGTTGTACAAAAACTTAACGGTTACGGATAAACATGCGGAACAATCTGTTCACTTAACCTTATGGAGAGAAGCAGATGCCAGCTTGATTGACAATGCATTAAACGAAAGAATGCTTTATGCTCAGGATATCTCTTCGATGGTTTTATCATTGAGAAAAAAGTCGGGCATCAATGTTCGTCAGCCGTTAGAAAAAATCTTAATCCCTTCGTTGAATGGAGATTTCGAACAAAAAATTGCAAAGGTTGCCGACTATATCCTTTCTGAAACCAATGTGAAGCATATTGAGTTTATAACCGATACGCATGGCATTGTGAAGAAGAAATTAAAGCCTAATTTTAAATCACTTGGTAAAAAAGTAGGTAAGGATATGAGCATTGTGAAAGAAGCCTTAGAAAACGCGACACAAGACGATATTCAACGCTTAGAAGTAGATGGATACATCAATGTTTTTGGAAGTGAAGGGCAGCAACACGCCGTGGATCTAAGTGATGATGTTGAAGTTTTTGCCGAAGATATTCCGGGATGGCAGGTGACCAATTTAGGAAGCTTAACCGTTGCGTTGGATGTAACCATTACCGAAGAGCTTAAACAAGAGGGTATTTCGCGAGAATTAGTGAACAGAATTCAGAATTTACGTAAAGAATTGAATTTTGAAGTGACCGATAGGATAAAAGTTACCTTGCAAAATGATAACTTGGTGGCAGATGCAGTAGCTAAAAACAAAGCTTACATTTGCGCTGAAATATTAGCTGATGAATTTAAATTAACAGATGCTGTAAATAATGCAAACAAAATCGTGATCGATGATGTTGAGTTAAGCATTTTAGTAAATAAAATATAAATCCATAAATTAGAAAATTAGATAAGTAACATGGAAAACAGCAACAAAACACGCTACTCAGACAGTGAATTACAAGAATTTAAAGATTTAATCCTAGATAAATTACGTATGGCCAAAGAAGAGTTAAATTCTTTAACGGCTTCTTTGAGCAATCCAAATGCTAATGGTACTGAAGATACTTCTGGTGCTTATAAAACATTGGAAGATGGTTCTGCAACAATGGAAAAAGAGCAGATTAATCAATTGGCTGCACGTCAAAGAAAATTTATCGACAACTTAGAGAATGCCTTGGTTCGTATCGAAAACAAAACCTACGGTATTTGTCGCGAAACAGGTAAACTGATCCAAAAAGAGCGTTTACGCGCTGTTCCACATGCTACACTAAGTATGGAAGCTAAATTAAAGCAAGGTTAATGAAAGGCTATACGAAACCTTTAATTCTAATCTTTTTGGTTTTACTGGCCGATCAGCTGGTGAAAACCTGGGTGAAAACCCACATGTACCTGGGGCAGGAATTCAATATTCTAGGCAAGTGGGCAATTATCCACTTTACCGAAAATAATGGAATGGCTTTCGGGATGGAATTTGGCGGCGAATTTGGCAAGCTTGCGCTTTCTCTTTTCAGAATTGCTGCAGTTGCCGGTATTGGCTACGGATTACACTATTTAATTAAGCATAAATACCACAGGGGATTGATTCTTAATGTTGCATTGATTTTTTCAGGTGCTTTAGGAAACATCATTGACTCGGTATTTTACGGTAAAATATATGGCTATGAGAGTTGGTTTCACGGCAGAGTAGTAGACATGTTCTACTTCCCTATTGCCCAAGGCCATTTCCCTGCCTGGTTCCCAATTTGGGGAGGCGAAGAATTCATTTTCTTCAGACCTGTTTTTAACCTCGCAGATGCCGCCATCTCTGTCGGAGTGATACTGATATTGATTTTTCAGAAAAATTACTTTAAAGAGGACGTAAAGGATGATGTGAGCATCAACAGTGAGATTGTTGAAGATTAACTTGCTGTCCATTCTGAACTTGCTAAAGAACGACAACAAAAATATAGCTAAGCCCATTTCTTAACCGAGATGGGTTTTTGCTTTTAAGGGAATTTTAATTATCATACCAGCCGAAAACAATTTAGCCTTAACCATGATCAACTTTCTTGATATTTCTTATCTCCTTTCAGGCAATGAAAAGCAAAAAAGAGCTTATGAGATTTTGACTGAACATAAGATACTTAAAAAACTAAAAAGCTCCTGTCCTATTTTGGTTGGCACTATCCCGATTAACATCGATATTGAAAGCAGCGATCTGGATATTATTTGTCAGGTGCAAAATAAACCAGCCTTTGTTAAATTACTGACCAGCCACTTCCAAACCAAAAAGGGTTTTACCATTACAGAAAGTGCAGTCTTTCAATCTGTCAAAGCTAATTTCTTTATAGATGATTTTGAGTTCGAAATTTTCGGACAATCTACACCAACAGTACAGCAGAATGCCTACCGCCACATGCTCATCGAACACCAGATACTTTTAGAAAAAGATGAATCTTTCAGGCAGGAAATTATCAGGTTAAAACAACAAGGCATTAAAACCGAACCTGCCTTTGCACAACTGCTCCACTTAAGCGGAGATCCTTATGATGCACTTTTAAAACTCGAATAGTCGATCGTCATCCGCTCTATTGACACCGGCATCTTCCAACATTAAATTGAATGTATTCCCTCTAGAAATATTATATTTGAAATAACCAAAACCAAATATAGCCATGAGATTATCTACCATCCTGCTCCTGTTCTTTACATTTAACTTCCCGGCATTTGCCCAAAAGAGTCTTTTTAACGGCAAAGATTTAAAAGGCTGGCATATTGACGTACCCGCAATGGATAAGAAACCAGACACCATTAATCCATTTATTGTTCGAAATGGTTTGCTGGTAAGTTTAGGCACACCAGGCGGCCATTTAATAACCGATAAAATTTATAAAAACTACCAATTAACCATTCAATACCGCTTTGCCGGCAAACCAGGTAACTGCGGGGTTTTAGTACACGCATCTACGCCTAGGGCGTTGTACGGTATGTTTCCAAAATCTTTGGAGGTACAAATGCAACATAAAGATGCGGGCGACTTCTGGTGTATTGAAGAAGACATTACGGTACCCGATATGCTTACCAGACGTGGACCAAAAGAAAACTGGGGTGTAAATGGCGATAAACTACGTCGCATTAAAAACTTAACAGATGGCAGCGAGAAACCACTTGGTGCATGGAATACGATGATAATTGAGTGTTTAAACAACGATGTTAAAGTATGGGTAAATGGTACATTGGTAAACTATGGAACCAACTGTACCACAAGCAGCGGCCAGATTGCTTTGCAAGCAGAAGGCAGCGAAGTAGAATTTAAGCAACTGGATCTGAAGCCTATCAAAGAATTATCTAAATAATTTACCATAGTTTATTTTTAGCCTGGCGAGGTCTTCATTTCGAGCGTGAAAGCTCGTAACTCAATCTTTGAATAGTAAGCAGATCACGTAACCACCAAAATAAGCCAGTAAATCATAGTAACTGAACGAAGTTCCCATCATGATGCTCATCAACTTATTATTTTCGAGGCCAAACCAGCTAACATAATTTAGGGCCTGTAAAAACTCTATGATACAAGCAAAAATGAGTACGCCTAAGGCGAGTTTTTTATTATTAGTTATTAGAAAAGTACGCAGAAATGCATAAATGAGTACCACAACTAATACATCGCCTCCAAATGGACGTATAAAAGGATCGTGCAGGTATTTTCCAATGAGTATTTCAGCGAGAAGGATTACCAGAAAAAGGATTAGAAACTTGTGATTGAACGTCAACTTCATGAGGGTAAAGATAGGGCAATTTAGGGCTGAGTATAACAAAAGCCTAAAGCAATGTTTGTTCTTGCTACTAGTATCTTGCTACTAGATTCTTGATACCTGCTACATGATACCTGCTACTTGATACTAGATCCTAGGATTTTGATACTAAAAAACAAAAAGCCCCGACGCTTGGTCGAGGCTTTGATATTTTCAAAATTTGAAAGACTAAACGCCTAACAATAATCTAGCTGGATCTTCCAATAATTGTTTTACACGAACCAAGAAACCAACAGACTCGCGTCCGTCAATGATTCTGTGATCGTAAGATAAAGCAACATACATCATCGGACGGATTACCACCTCACCTTTCTCAGCGATAGGGCGTTCTACGATGTTGTGCATACCTAAAATTGCAGATTGAGGCGCATTGATGATCGGTGTAGACATCATTGAACCGAAAACACCACCATTGGTAATGGTAAAGGTTCCACCAGTCATCTCTTCAATCGTTAATTTTCCATCACGTGCTTTTAAAGCCAATGCTAAAACAGATTTTTCAATCTCTGCTAATGACATGCTTTCTGCGTTGCGGATTACCGGAACAACCAAACCTTTAGGCGCAGAAACTGCGATAGATACATCAGCAAAGTTATTATATACTAATTCTTCACCTTCAATACGTGCGTTAACAGCAGGGAAATCTTTTAAAGCTTCAGTTACAGCTTTGGTAAAGAAACTCATGAAACCTAAGCCAACACCATGTTTTTCTTTGAAAGAATCTTTGTATTTAGCTCTTAAATCCATGATTGGCTTCATGTTAACTTCGTTAAAAGTGGTTAACATAGCTGTTTCATTTTTCACGGCAACTAAACGTTTTGCTACAGTTTTGCGCAGTGGAGACATTTTCTCACGGCGCTCTGTACGGCTTCCTGCAGGAGCAGCAACAGCAGCAGGTGCAGCAGCAGCTTTAGGCGCTTCCGCTTTTTTACCAGCTTCAGCTTTTAAAGCATCTTCTTTAGTGATACGACCATCAACGCCAGTGCCCTTTACAGCACCTGCATCAACACCTTTTTCTGCCAAAATTTTACCAGCTGCAGGAGAAGGAGTTCCCGTTGCATAGCTTTCGCCTGTTCTTTCAGCAACCGGAGCAGCAGCTTTATCTTCTGCTACAACTGCTTTTTCTTCAGCTTTTGGAGCATCTGCTTTTGCAGGAGCAGCACCACCATCTTCGATTTTACAAACAACTGCACCAATAGGTAATGTATCACCTTCAGCGGCAATGGTTTTTAAAGTTCCAGCTTGCTCTGCAGTTAATTCAAATGTAGCCTTATCCGATTCTAACTCGGCAATAACTTCATCCATTTCAACAACATCGCCATCGTTTTTAATCCAACGCGATAAAACAACTTCGGTTATAGATTCTCCAACCGCAGGAACTTTTATTTCTAAACTCATATTTGTAACGTTATGTATTTTATGTTAAAGGCATACCGCAGCAAGACTTAATTCGGCCTTAACCTTTTAAATCTTACTGCTTAAACCTCGATTTAATCTATTTGAACCAATTTTTTAGTGGCTTTTTTAGCAATATCCTTCACGTCTTCTGTTACTGGAATCTCTAATGCCTTAGCTAAAATATAAGCTTGTTGGTTAGCATGTTGTTTTGCAAAACCTGTTGCTGTACTGCTGCTTTCTTTTCTAGAGATCACATCAATACCTTTTAATGCTGTTTTGTATAACTTACGGAATAAATATGGCCATGCACCCATATTTTCTGGTTCTTCCTGTACCCAGAAAATCTCTGTAGAATTTTTATATTTTTTCTGGATGGCTTCCATTTGATCAACTGGGGTTGGATACAATTGCTCTACACGAACGATTGCTACGTGTTTCAATTGATCGGCCTTTTGTTTCTCCAATAACTCGTAATAAATTTTACCTGAACAGAAAAGTACTCTGGTTACATCAGCAACTTTTACATTCACATCATCTATTACTTCTTTGAAGCCACCTTCTGTAAATTCTTCTAATTTAGAAACACATGCCGGATGACGTAATAAACTTTTTGGTGAGAATACAACCAAAGGCTTACGGAAATCACGTTTAAACTGACGACGCAATACGTGGAAGAAGTTGGCCGGAGTAGTTGCGTTTACGATCTGCATGTTATAATCAGCACAAAGCTCCATAAAACGCTCAATACGTGCCGAAGAGTGCTCAGGGCCTTGTCCTTCATAGCCATGTGGCAATAACATTACCAAACCGTTTTCACGTTGCCACTTAGTTTCTGCACTGGCAATATATTGATCCACAACAATTTGTGCTCCGTTAAAGAAATCTCCAAATTGTGCCTCCCAGATGGTTAAAGCATTCGGATTTGCCATTGCATATCCATATTCAAAGCCTAAAACACCGTACTCAGATAAGTGTGAGTTATAAATATCGAAAGGTGCCTGCTGATCAGAAATAGTTGCTAAAGGAACATACTCTTCCTCGCTATCTTCTAAAGTTAAAACGGCATGACGGTGAGAGAAGGTTCCCCGCTCTACATCCTGACCGCTTAAACGAACACGCTTTCCTTCTGATAACAAAGTACCATAAGCTAACTGCTCACCCATTGCCCAGTCGAACACTTGTGTCTCGTTAACCATTTTACGACGCTCATCAAATAGTTTTTCAATTTTTTTGAAGAACTTTTTGTTTGATGGTAAAGTGGTAATGCGTTTACCTATTTCCAGTAAAGTAGATTTTTTAACTGCAGTAACTGGCGAAGTTTCAAAATCCTTTGGAGTAGCCATACGCAAATCTGCCCATGCTCCACCAAATTTAACTTCAGCGTTGGTGGCCACAAATTCTTTAGCTTCATTTAAACGCTCCTGCAAAATACCACGGAATTCCTTTTCCATTTCTTTCGCCAGGCCAGCCTCCAATTTACCTTCTTCAGTTAATTGCTTAACATAGATTTCTCTTGGATTAGGATGCTTTTCGATGGTTTTATACAATAAAGGCTGTGTGAATTTAGGTTCATCAGACTCATTGTGCCCAAAACGACGGTAACAAAGGATGTCAATGAAAACATCGTTTTTATATTTCTGACGATATTCCATTGCTAAATTGATCGCATAAACCAATGCTTCAGGATCATCTCCGTTTACATGGAATACAGGCGATAAAGTTACTTTTGCAATATCTGTACAGTAAGTACTGGTACGGGCATCCTTATAGTTTGTAGTAAAACCTACCTGGTTATTGATCACCAAATGGATAGTACCACCAGTTTTATAACCTTCAAGCCCTGCCATCTGAATCACTTCATACACAATACCCTGACCAGCAACAGAAGCATCACCATGAATTAAGATCGGTGCTAAACGACTATTGTCGCCTGCGTATTTAAAATCGATCTTAGAACGGCTCATGCCTTCTACTACTCCATCAACAGTTTCTAAGTGCGATGGATTAGGGCATAAACTTAAGTGAACGTTTTTACCTGAGTTAGTGGTTACATCGGTAGAATAACCTAAGTGATATTTCACATCACCTCCATATGGGGTATCAGCACTGTAGCTTTTACCTTCAAATTCAGCGAAAATATCTTTATATGTTTTTTGCATGATATTGGCTAACACGTTTAATCTTCCGCGGTGAGCCATACCAATTACAAATTCCTCAATTCCTAAATCTGCTCCTTTTTCAATTACTGAATCTAAAGCAGGAATTAATGCCTCTGCTCCTTCTAAAGAGAAGCGTTTTTGTCCTAAAAACTTCGTTCCTAAGAAATTTTCAAAGCTTACAGCTTCGTTCAGCTTTTTAAGAATACGTTTCTTCTCGTCGATAGAAAAGTTAGGTGTATTGCGCGTACTCTCCATTTTCTGTTGAATCCAGTTCAACACTTCCGGTGTACGTAAAAACTTAAACTCCGCTCCTATAGAGCCTGCGTAAGTTTGTTTTAAAACGGCTAAAATATCTTTAAGCTTAGCGGCTCCGATACCCAATTCAACTCCAGAATTGAAAACAGTTTCTAAATCTGCATCAGATAAACCGAAATTAGCTAAATCTAAAGTGGGTAAATGTTTACGTCTTTCCCTTACCGGGTTGGTATGTGTAAATAAGTGACCACGGCTTCTGTAGCCATCAATCAGATTAAGTACATTAACCTCTTTTAAAAATTGTTCAGGTGTAGCCGCGCTCACTGCCGGTGCCTCTGATCCTCTTCCAAAATCAAAACCTTCAAAAAATTTCTGCCAGCCAAATTCTACTGACTCAGGATCTTGTTGATACGACTGATATAAAGACTCTATATATTCGGCGTTTGCGCCATTGAGATAAGATAATTTATCCATTATTAACTTTTTACTATAAGCATTACAAAATTAGCTTTTTACCTTGTAAAAAAAGGCAAAAATATTGATTAAAAATAGAATTTGTATTTATTCTAAATGATTAATTCATTTCGAAAAAAAATAGCGTGATAATATCATAGAATCTACAGCAGATCATTTAAAACCCACAATAACTCTAAATCGATTAAATGCTAAAATTAATATTTAAAATAAAGATAAAATCCACGAATTGTACATCACAATTATGATGCCCAAGTAATGGCATAGTTGCCTTTTGGATCAAGGTTTTTAATATTCTTATCCAGATCAAAAATGCTTTTTGATTTTTGATCGTTACCAACACCTGCAATATTAGCCCAGTTGCCCCAATTGCTTGCAGGATTATAATCAATTAAACGCTCTTCGAAATAGGCAGCACCGTAAACCCAACTTACTTCCAGATTATTAATTAAATATAAAGCCGCGGTTTGTCTGGCAATATTAGAAATGTAACCGGTTTGATTCAATTCATTCATCACCGCATCCACAACTGCAAATCCGGTTTGACCAGTTCTCCATTTGTTGAAATTCTCTTGCTGATTGTCCTGATCTACCAAACCCTGGCTTCCAAAACCGTTAGGTTTAAAGAAAACATTGCCATATTTCTTGAACATGAAACGGAAATAATCCCTCCAAAGCAATCCCAAAAGCACATGATTAAACATGGCCTTGGCATTGGGCACACTTTCCATTTTTTTAATTTCCCAATAAACTTTACGCGGAGAAAGGCAACCCATAGCCAACCAGGCAGATAGTTTAGAAGCCAAAATGAGGTTCTTTGAAGTTGCCGCCTGTTGCATGGCATTAATCACTTTGTGCAGATGCTGAATACCTTCCTGCTCACCCCCAATAAATTCAAAATCAGAACGCTGATCTTTTTCATGAGGCTCCAGATTAACATCTTCAAGAGCAAAAATATTTCCCCAATCAATCACCTCTGCCACATTGATCCGATCTGGAGCAGCAAAGCAAGGCTTGATAATAGAATCGCGTTCAATTTTTTTCTTGAACTGGTTAAAGGCATCAGGGATATCTTTTATGGGAAAAGGCAAATCTTCCTTATTGTACAAAGTGTGTCCAATAAAATGCTTCAGGTTTACCCTCAATTTCCAAAGGGCATTCTCTACCAATGAAGAAATGTGTGTTTCTTCCATAGCCACCTCACGGTGATGGTAAACTTCGGTTATTTCATACTCCTGAACCAACTGGGGAATAATTTCTTCTGGATTCCCCTTAGCGATGAGCAGATTTCCGCCTATTTGCTTTAAAGAATTACGCAGGGATTCAACACTTTCAATGATGAACTTAGCCCTGATACTGCCCGTTTTTTGTGTATCATATTTAGTCTTTTCAAAAAGGCGGGCATCTAAAATATAAACGGGTAAAACAGCATCAGATTTAGCAATAGCCTCCACCAACATTTCATTGTCGTGCAAGCGAAGATCATTTCTAAACCAGACTAGTATTTTTTTTGACATCTATCTTAAAAAGTGTTTAAGAACGGAATAACAAAAATATCTTATTTTTCCTTTGCAATCAAAAAGATACGCCTTTCTTTACAAATAGGCAACAAAAAGAATATCAAGTTTATGGAAAATGAAATATCAGGGCATCCTGCATTCAACATTGATTTCATCCTGTAAACAAATAAGAAAATGAAACGCATATTTATCTGCCTACTATTTCCATTAAGTGTATTCGGACAACAGCAAATTAAAACGAAAGCAAGTTTAGAAAGTGTTACGGTTTACAATAACGGCGCCCAGCTTACCCACAAAGGGAATATCAACCTTCCAATGGGTACATCAGAAATCGTCATCAACAATATCTCTGGCAGGGTAAATGAAAATTCAATTCAGGTGAGTGTTTCTCCTGGTGTGACCATTTTGGCTGTACAATTTAATAAAGACTTTTTAAACACATATGCCGCAAATCCGGAGGTTAAGAAATTAACGGATAGCATTAAAATCGCTACTGCCGAACTAACGAAAACCAAAAATGCCAAAGCCATTGAAGAGCAGACTTTAGTTTTGCTAGATGAAAACAGAAAATCTGGGGGGAGTAGTAACGGAACCAATGTTGCCGAGCTGATTAAACTGGCAGAATATTACCGAACCAAAAATGCAGAAGTTAGAAGCGCTATTTCTGCCCTCATGTTATTGGAAGATAAGCAAACCCAAAAACTCAATGCCCTACAACAACAGCTTACCGAATGGAGGAACAACCCCAATCAGCAACTCGGACAATTGGTATTACAGTTAATGTCTAAAGAAAATATGGATGCCAATTATCAGCTTTCTTACGTAACACCCTATGCAAACTGGCAGGCCAGCTATGATATTAAGGCCATTAGCACTTCTAATCCTCTAGGCATAGTGTACAAAGCTGCTATTACGCAAAACACGGGTTTAGACTGGAAAAAGGTTAAGCTTTCTTTATCTACAGGCAACCCCAGCTATAACATTACGGCCCCAACCTTAAATCCCTGGTTTGTATCTACCTACCAGCCTCAACAGATTAGAATTAGAGGAATGGCCTCTCCCAGTATAAATGAGGACAAAAGCCTAAACGAAGTAGCTGTTGTGGGCGAGGGCCAAACAAAACTAAAAGAGATAGTTAAGGGCGTTTCTACCATTAACAATTACACTTCTGTAAATGAATCTCAATTGGGGGTAACTTTCGATATTTCAATTCCATATGATGTAAATAGCGATAACAAGCCACATACGGTTGCCTTTAAAGAATATGAAGTGCCTGCAACTTATAAATACTATGCAGCACCTAAGCTCAGTACCGATGCCTACTTATTAGCAGAAGTTATCAATTGGGAAAAATTTAATCTTCAGCCAGGAAATGCCAATATTATTTTCGAAGGTACCTATACCGGAAAATCTTTTATCAATCCGGCCAACATTACGGATACCCTTAGCTTAAGTATGGGTAAGGATAAAAAGATCATTGTTACCAAAGAGAAACAGCTAGATTTTAGCAGCAGCAAGTTTATTGGCACCAATAAGAAACAGGTATTTTCTTACTTAATTAAAATAAGGAACACCAAAAAAGAAAATATCGACCTAACCTTGAAGGATCAATATCCTTTATCAACAGATAGTGATATAGAAGTAGAATTATTAGAAAGCAGCGCCGCTGAAGTGAATAAAGAAACCGGAATGCTGCTTTGGCAATTAAAAGTTGCTCCAAATGAAACTAAAACTATTAAATTAAGCTATTCGGTAAAGGCACCTAAAAATAAAATCATTACTGGCCTGTAATTAACGTTCGCCCTCAAACCCTTTTGTATCTTTAGTGTTTTAAAAACATGGCTAAAAAGATTCTGATTACAGGTGCAACAGGTTTAGTTGGCAAGGCGCTCCAGGAACATTTAATAAACAAAGGGTATAAAATCAATACCCTTTCCAGAAAGAAGAGTAGTAACCCCAATAGCTATGTATGGGATGTTGAAAAGCAGCAGATAGACCCTAAAGCTTTTGATGAGGTATGCGCGATCATACACCTTGCAGGGGAGGCGGTAGCGGATAAAAAATGGACACCAGAACGCAAGAAACAGATTATTGATAGTCGGGTAAAATCGACCGAATTATTATATAAAACGTTGAGTAGTATCCCGAATCATCAGGTAAAAGCGATAATTTCTTCTTCTGCCGTAGGTTATTATGGCGATTGTGGTGATGAGATATTAACTGAGGAAAGTGAAAACGGTTATGGCTTTTTAGCCGAATGCTGCAAACTTTGGGAGCAAGCAGTTGATGAAGGTAAAAAGTTGAGTTTACGGGTAGTGAAACTGCGCACCGGCATTGTGCTGAGTACCAAAGGTGGGGCGCTGCCGCAAATGGCGCTACCTGTAAAACTATTTGCAGGTTCGGCACTAGGCACGGGCAAACAATGGATTCCCTGGCTACATATTGATGATATGGCGGAAATGTACATACACGGCCTGGAAAACTTGCAAACACAAGGTGCTTATAATGCCTGCGCTCCATTTCCGGTAACCAATTCAACTTTTACCAAAGCATTGGCTAACCAATTACACCGCCCTTTTTGGCCCATCAAAACTCCTAAAAAAGCAATTGAACTTTTAATGGGGGAACGTGTGGAAGCTGTATTAATGAGCAATAATACCTCTGCGCAAAAAATACTGGATTCGGGCTTTAAATTTAAGTTTACCCATTTGGACGATGCGTTCAGGGATTTATATAAAGTTTAGTTAGGCGTTTACCAAAAGTCATTGATAATACTTAGTCCATTCCAATACCCCTATGATATAAAGTAGACTGAAGGTAGAAAAAGGTAGCTCCAAGCTACAAAAAGGTACCTCGGAGCTACTAAAATCTAGCTCGAAGGTACAAAAAGGTAGCTTCAAACTACAAAAAGGTACCTCAGAGCTACAAAAAGGCACCTTAGAGCTACTAAAATCTAGCTCATATCAGGCTGTAGGATCTCCAATGCTATTAGGTTAAGCTGAATTTTGTCAGTCTGAGCCTCCCGATGTGAAATCTGTACTAGTAGTCGAAGACCTTCTTGATAAGCCGAAAACTATCCCATCTAGCGACGAGGGTTTAGCTTGCTGCCGACCTAACCTTATCCAGCCGTTTATTTCTCCTTAATTCTTTCTTAATTAATACAACCAAGAATATGATAACCGAAACAATGCCAATTCCCCAAACCAGCCTGATTAACAAATATCTATAGTTTGAGGTATATTTCATTAATATATAAGGCGTAACAGGTCTTAACCGCTTAGCTGTATCTACAGGATGCATCCCGCTATCGGTAAAAAATTCACGATTTCCTTTGATGTTGGAATACCAGACTTTGCCCAAATCTGCCTTTGTTAATGTATCAGGCGTAGTAATCTTTTTTAGTCTGTTTAATACTTGCATATTTAAAGAAATAACCGGAATATCAGAGCGCTTTTGACAATCAATAGGCTCATAGTGATCTTCCTTCCAATACATGCATTTTCCGGTCGGAAGTAATTTATTACCAATACTCTCCGCCCGGCGCTCCCAAAAAGGGGAAATGATGAGCCCAGCAAGCAGGACTGCTATACTTGCAATAAATATTTTATTAATCGGAATGGGAAATTTTGCAAAAAAAATTTCCCATTCAAAACGCCATTTAGACTCATTTTTCTTCTTTTTTAATTCCTCATAAAAAACTTTGCTAGGCCTATGCTTAAAATCAATTAACCAAGCCAAAAGTTCAGTATTTTTTTCATCAGTACTTTCTGTCTTTTCATTAAGATGGTTAGATAAAGCTTTAAAATCATCAGGATCTGATTTATCTAAAACCTGATAAAAATCTGTTCCCAACTTATCACGATCAAAAAAACTAGAAAAGATATCCGCATCCTTATCACTACATTTTAAGTCATTGTATCTTTCCTTATAAATCTCTAAGCAAGCCTTTCTTAATCGTGTTGTAGTCGGCTTAGTCAGAATTTTAGGGAGTTCCCCGTTTTGCTCTTTCTCTGCATAGGCTAGCAATACCGCATCTTGATAATATTCAGTCATTTAAGGATCAATTTAAGCGTAAAATTAAATTTAGAATTTTTGGAATCTTTACGGTTTTCCGGAATCCAAAAGGAATTTAAAAAGTTTTTTTGGATTCCATGGAATTCTCCCCTTTTACGATTTTCCAAGCCCCCATATTTGTCCCATCAATTGGTTCAAGCGCCGCACAAAACTTAAAACGCAGCACAAACAACTAATTAAAAATAGAGTAGAAATCGCGGTAGTAAATAGCCGGTTTGGGAAGCAGTTATCTGCTCCCGCGATGGACGCTCAGACTTCCCAAAAATTTCAGAAGGCCTTCTGATTATCTGGCAAACCCTGCGAAAGGTCGCAGGGAGCCAATAGTTAATCATTTCTAAATTTTTGAATCATGTTTTTACCAATTTTTATCGCTATTCTTTTAGGCTTAGTAAGCCCTGCCAATACCAACACGAACAACTGTAATGGTAACACTACAGTATCTACTTACGACAGTGGAACCAATGGAGATGAAGATCCAGATGATGACACTCCACCATCAGATGGAACTGGTGGCGAAACAGGCCAAAATCCTCCTAGATAGGCAATATCAATTAAGGTCGGTCAGTTAAATCTGCCCGGCCTTTTATATGAATATCACTCCAATCAATCTCGTTTCACCTAATTTTCTGTAATTTTGAATTAAAATCTAAATCTCTTGAAACGTTTCTTACTGTACATCCTATTGCTGAGCCTTTTATCTTGCTCGCAAAATAAAGCGCCTAACAAATCTTTAGTAGATAATCCATTTTACAACAAAGCATTCGATTTTAAAGATCAAAACAAACCAGATAGTGCATTGGCCTACTTCAATAGAGCCAAGGAGTTTTTTAACAATCAAAATGATAGCTTAGGAATTGGAAAATGTCTAATCAACACCGCAATTATCTTAACAGAACAGGGAGATAATTTTGGAGGACAAGAAATTGCTTTGCAAGCGCTTTCCTACTTAGATGAATCTAACGAAAAGCACTGGCTTTACCTGGGCGCAAACTATAATAATTTAGGAATTGCCACATACAATCTAAAAGATAATTTACAGGCTATAAAATTTTATGATGCTGCAATTAAGTTCTCCAAAAATCCTTTAGACGACCGGATGTACTTAAACAATAAAGCCAAGTCTTTTCAGGAACTTAAAAACTACAAAGCAGCCTTAGCCATCTATAATCAGATTCTAAATGAGGAACACAAAAATCCTAAAGAATACGCAAGGGCATTATCAAATATAGCCAGAACCAAATGGCTGGAAAATCCAAATTATAATGCAGAACCCGAGTTCATCAAAGCATTAGATATTCGTAAGCAGCAACAAGACCTCTGGGGACTTAATGCAAGCTATTCACATTTAGCAGATTATTTTGCAACGAAGAACACCAGTAGCGCTTTAAAGTATGCCCATCAGATGTACGAGGTGGCTAAAAATGTTAACAGCCCCGATGACCAACTGCAGGCACTTGACAAGTTGATCAGACTTAGTCCTCCGTTAGAAACCAAAACATATTTTGAAACCTACCAAAATTTATCCGACAGCCTCCAAACCGCTCGTAGCGCCTCGGAAAATCAGTTTGCACTCATCCGGTACGAGACGGAAAAGAATAAAGCAGATAATTTATCTCTTCAAAAAGATAACGACGAAAAAAAGTACCAAATCATTCTCCTAGCCTTCGCTGCATTAGCGATATTAACCACCAGTATTATTTGGTATAGAAAAAGAAAGCAAAAATTAGAATCTGAAGCACAAAATGCGATAAAGGAAATCCAGCTCAAAACTTCCAAAAAAGTGCACGACGTTGTTGCAAATGGCCTGTACAGGGTAATGTCTGAAATTCAAAATCAAGAAGCGGTAGATAAGGACCATGTACTAGACAAAATTGAAGATCTTTATGAGAAATCCCGGGATATCTCCTATGAGGATAATAACTATAGGGGTCCGGATTTTCACCTCAAGCTGGCAGATCTTCTGAGCTCTTTCGCTACAGAAACTACCAAAATTTTGTTGGTTGGAAACAGTTCCGTTCTTTGGCAAAAGATAAACTCACAAGTTAAATATGAGTTAGCGCATATTTTGCAAGAGTTGATGGTTAATATGAAAAAACACAGTAGGGCAACAAGTGTAGCTGTAAAATTTGAGCAGACTAACCACAATATAACTATTTACTATACAGACAATGGCATAGGAATTTCAAAAGGAACTTCATTTAACAATGGCCTCACCAATACGGGAAACCGTATAAAAGCCATTAAAGGAGCGATTAACTTTGATACTCAAACGGAAAAGGGTCTTAAGATTCAAATCACTTTTCCGGTTGCTTAAATGAATAACCTATGTTTAAAAGAGTACTAATTGCCGAAGACCACGAAATCGCTAATATTTCTGTCGTAAAAACGTTAAAAGAACTTGGAATAGCAGGCACTGATTATGTATATTATTGCGATGATGCTTTGACCTGGATTCAAAAAGCGAATCAAAATGGCCAACCATACGATTTATTAATAACTGATCTTTCTTTTGAAGAAGACCATCACCAACAGAAAATACCCGATGGTTCTTCTCTCATCCAGGCCGCGAAGCTCATACAACCTTATTTAAAAGTATTGGTATTTTCAGGAGAAAATAAACCAGCCATTATTGATACCCTTTTCAAAGAATTGGATATTGATGCTTATGTGCGTAAAGCACGCCATGATGCACAGCACTTAAACCAAGCCATAAATGCAATTTATAATGGTAAAAAATTTTTGTCGCCAGACCTAAAATTATCCCTGAAAGAAAAAAATTCTCACAACTTCACCGATTTTGATATCACCGTAATCTCACTGCTGGCACAAGGCACGCTTCAAAAAGATATTCCGCTATATCTTCAGCAAAAAAATATTAAACCCTCGGGCCTAAGTAGCGTTGAAAAGCGACTTAACCTGATGAAAGAAGTGCTTGATTTTTCAAAAAATGAACAATTGGTCCTTTATTGCAAGGATATGGGGATCATTTAGATCTTTATTGAAAGAGCACTAACGGTTCTTCAAAAAATAAAGCATTCATTTACGGCTTCCCGTAAAAATTAGTTTTAAGACCAAAGTACTTTTAGATACTTAATCAAAACACATTACATGATGGGAAAATTTATCATCTCCAAAAGACAGGATAACGAATTTCAATTTAAACTGAGAGCTACCAATGGCCAGGTTATTTTATCCAGCGAGGGGTATATTACGAAAGCATCTTGCAATAAGGCCATCGAATCGGTAAAAACAAATGCTTCCTCAGATATGAGATACGAAAGGAAGATTGCCAGGAACGGGTTGTATTATTTCAATCTGAAAGCAAGCAATGGAGAAATTATAGGCACCAGCCAGATGTATACCACCTTTATTGCGAGAGACAATGGAGTTGAATCTGTAATGGTTAATGCCCCAGTAGCTACTATACAGGATGAAACGATTTAATGGCAAATCATTAACCTATTACATTAAATATAACCTCTCAATAAAATGAATGAGATTGCCTGGAATAAAACCCAGTGCAATCTCTCATTTAAACATTAGAAATGTCTTCTCTACCAGCAAAAAGATTCTTGTTTTTTTTTGCAGCTACGGTTTCCAGTAAGGAAATCATTTTTAGCCTGGATACTTTTAAGGCTAAATGATAAAACAGCTATATATCTCTCTCCTATTACTAATGATGGCCAAAAATGTGGTCGCCCAGAAACAAAAAGTTTCTACTTTTCAATTAATGGAACCCCATTTTAATTCTAAGGTAATTAGTGGAACCATTACGGAAGTTTACACTACCCAACGGTATGGCAAAACATTTTGGTGGGTAAAAATTGGAACCGATACCATTATCCATGTTTGGGGTAAGCATCTCGATACAGCTAATATGAAACCTGGCCTAACCCGTAAATTTTATTCTATTAAACGTTTGAACAACAATTGGTGGAAGAAAGAAAAATCTGAATTCCCAGTACAAAAACCAAACAGATAACTCATTCAACATAAGCCAGCTATACCAAATAGTAATCTTATTTTTTCTTTAAAATTAATTATCGTCTTTACGGTTTCCCGTAAGGGAAGCCGTACGGGGTTGGGTAGTTTTGGTTAATCAAAAATCAAACTGCTATATGGTCAAAAATTACTACCTAATATACCAGAATAATAAAAATCATGGGAATTTATAGAAGATACATTAGCTTGAAGGATCCTCAAAAAACTGAAGAGCAAATAATCAAAGTTCATGGTTCTTATGGTGCACTATTATTTGATAGAAGATGGAAAGACAAGAGGCTTTCAATTTTAGAACGCGATAATAAAAGATGTGTTATTTGTGATTTCAATGAAAACCTACAGGTACATCATAGGCAATATCATTATATAGAAATGTCAAAAAAATTTAAAGTACCATGGGATTATCCTGATAAATTACTGATTACTCTTTGCAATTCCTGCCATCAACGTGGTCATTCTCAATATAAAGTCCCTATAATTCATATATAGATATGTTTAATTTCTTCAAAAAACCTAAAACAGAAACCTTAGCTGTAAATACAACAATCCCAGAGGGAACAATGCATAAACCTCCAATTGGAATTGATATTCCTGAAAATATTTTTATTGAGAATAATAGGAATTTTCAATCTGATGAAGATATGACAGCCTTAAAAAAAACAGAAAGTAATATTGAATTATTATTCGACTTCTTAGACATGAATCATGAAAAGAAAGGCTACGATGATGCTTTGACAAATCCGGATGCTAAACATCTAGAACAAAATATTGATACTTTGAGAAATCAATTAGAAAGGAAGATCAGAAGAGTAAAAATTTTCTATGAAGATTTCATAAAAGAAATAGACTTCCATATTGATAGCCGAGCTAGGAGCGGATTTGTAGACGTGGTAGATGAGCTTAAAATGAAAAAAAGTATAGCTGAAAGCCACATTAAAAAGGTATTAGATATTGAAGAGGAAGCAAAGAAAAATATTGGCGATAGTGAGGGAATAATTATCAGCTATAAGCGAGGCTTTATGAACGGGCTTTCAGCAATATCACATCATACCATTTTAAAGCGTTTTTAGATGAAAAGATTTCAATTTTGGTGGCTTAAACTTAGTTGCTTTTTAACCGGATATAATTTTTACATCCTCAGTAATTGTAGTGAAGTCTCATCACGCAAAGTAAAAAAATATGCCGCTGCACTTTTGATTGTGGCAACAGTTTGGGCATTTGTCGGTTATTGCTTCTGTAGCAGGTACATTAAACTTGGTCCAACAGGAAGTATATCTGGGGCATTAATAGCCATAATTATTATCATCCAAATAGAAAGGCAAATATTACTTGCTGATAAAGCTAATATATTTTTGAAATGGATCCGTGTTTTACTTGCAATGTTAATGGCAGTGGTGGGTTCCTTAATTATTGATCAAATAATATTCAAAGATGACATCGATAAAAACAAAATAGCGGCAAATCAGAAACAAGTTAATTCGCTGATGCCTGATCGCTCTAAAGAAATAATTAATCAGATATCTCAAATTAATGCTTCATTACTAATTAAGGAGAATGAACGCAAAATACTACTCAATGACATCAATAAAAATCCCACTAAACAAATTATAGAGACTACATCAAATCAAGTTCCTATTACCAGCACAACGATTGATAGCTCCAAGGTTTCAACGACAAAAACAATAATGAAAAACATACTGTCAAAAACCATTAAATCTATTCAAAACCCCAAATTTGAGCAGTTGCCATTACTAGACACACAGATAGCAACGCTTAATAATCAAAAAATAAATAAGGAAAATACGCTTTTAGAGCTGAAAACAATTTTAGAAGCAGAAATAAAGGAAAAAGTCGGTTTTTTAGATGAGCTGAACGTTATGATTAATATTCTTAAACAATCTGTTGCTGCTTTAATTGTTTACATAATTTGGTTCTCATTTTTATTGATTCTGGAACTTCTAATTCTTATAGGCAAGGTTAATGATACAGACTCAGATTATGATAAAACGATTCAGAAACAAATGAGTATACATCTTAGAAAGATAGATTTACTATAGAGCTTAATAACTCTTTTTTCTACGTCCTATATATAATTGTTATAGAGATTATGTATTGATCTTCATATTGAAATCATCTCTTAAATCGATAATATAATTCCTGAAATCTCCCCATCTCATGAAACTCCTCTCCCTCATCTTCCTATTTTTAATCAACACTACTTGTACTGACGTCAAAACGGTGTACATTTGCGGCAATGGCAAAACCAACAAATACCATTTAAGCGAAAGGTGCCGTGGATTGGGTAATTGCCATTATAGAATAATAAAATCAACGATAGATAAAGCGAAAAACGAGGGCAAAACCTTATGTGGCTGGGAAGATTAATTTTAATTACATCACTTTTATATTTCAATCCTGTATTTAGTCAGTTCAAAAGTAACGAACAAGTAAAACTAAACTTAAAAAATCAAATTTTTGTAGCCAAGGTAATCGGCATTTCGGATGGCGATACGATGGAGATTTTATATCAAAACACACCTATTAAGATCCGTCTTGCACACATTGATTGTCCTGAAAAACGAGGCTCACAACCGTATGGAAATAACGCTAAAAAATCTTTATCAGATTTATGTTTCGGACAGCAGGTAAAGGTTTACGGGCAAAAATATGACCGTTACCGCCGACTAATTGCTGTTGTTAAAACGAATAGCAATCTAATTGTCAATCAGGAAATGATTAAACAGGGTATGGCCTGGCATTTTAAGAAATACTCTAAAGATGAAACCTATGCCAATCTGGAAATAGTAGCCAGAAAACACAAAATAGGACTCTGGAAGGATCCAAACCCTACTCCACCCTGGGAATGGCGCAAATCGAAACATAAAAAACCAATTTTAAAGATTCAGCAATCCAGTTAATCAAAAGCATTCCGGTGATTAAAGCTCCAGGGGGTGAAAAAATTAATGCCGTTTTTCAATTTCAGTTGTTAAGTTTGTTTACCTTAAAATACACATCCCCTGGCAAATGAAAAAAACCTGTAATATCCTTTGGTTCCGTCGCGATCTAAGATTAGAAGATAATGCTGCCCTTTACCGGGCGCTAAAGGGAGAGCATCCTGTATTACCCCTTTTTATTTTCGATCAAAATATTTTAGATCAGCTCCCTAAAGGAGATGCCAGGGTTACCTTCATTTATGAAACAATCGAAAAGCTTAAATCGGCTCTTCAAAAGCAGGGATCAGATTTATTGGTAAAATATGGCAAACCTGAAAAGATATGGTCGGAGGTTTTGGAAGAATACGAGGTAAAGGCAGTGTATACCAATCACGATTACGAGCCCTATGCGCGTGAACGCGATGATCAAATGGCTGAGTTCTTAACCAGCGAAAAAATTGCGTTCTTCACCTATAAGGACCAGGTTATCTTTGAAAAGAATGAAATATTAAAGGCCGACCGAACGCCCTACACCGTCTTTACGCCCTACTATAAACAGTGGCAAGCCAAATTGAATAGCTTTTATTTTAAGGCTTACCCTACTCAAAAATACTTTAAAAACCTGTTTCAAACCAAACACCTACCTTTGCCCGGCTTAGCAGATATGGGCTTTGAAAAGAGCACACAGCAATTTCCCAAATTAAGCTACCAATCTAAACTAGCAAACTATGCTACAGAAAGAGATTTTCCGGCATTAGACAGCACAACCCACATCGGGCTCCATTTAAGATTCGGCACCTTAAGCATCAGAAAAGCAGTAGCTGATGCGCTGGAAAATAAGTCGCACGTTTGGTTATCCGAATTGGCCTGGCGTGAGTTTTACATGATGATTTTATGGCATTTTCCTTATTCGGCCTTTGATTCCTTTAAAAAACAGTATGATCAAATCAAATGGCGAAACGATGAAACTGAATTTAAAGCCTGGTGTGAGGGGAATACAGGTTACCCCATTGTAGATGCCGGAATGCGACAGCTGAATGAAACCGGCTGGATGCATAACAGAGTGAGGATGATTGTAGCAAGTTTCTTAACTAAACACTTATTGATTGACTGGCGCTGGGGGGAGGCTTATTTTGCCGAAAAGCTGCTGGATTACGAAATGGCCAGCAACGTAGGCGGTTGGCAATGGGCAGCAAGCTCTGGCAATGATGCCGCACCATATTTTAGGGTATTTAATCCCGAATTACAGATGAAGAAATTTGATCCCAAATTCGAATACATTAAAAAGTGGATACCGGAATTTGGCACAAAAAAATATGCCCAACCAATAGTTGAGCATAAATTTGCACGAGAAAGAGTGCTTAAAGTTTATAAAGAAGCATTATCTAATTCGTAACACTTACAATTTCCAAATCAAAATCTAATACCGAATTCGGTAATATCAATATGTTTCCTGCTTGATCAGTTAAACCATTTGGCCCGTAAGCTAAATCCGATGGAACAATCATTCTAAATTTTGCACCAGCAGTATATTTAGGAACTATCTTTTTCCATCCTGCAATTAATCCAGCTAGCGTAGTTGAGTAAGTTCCATCAGTAGAGGAATCAAAAACAGTTCCATCTGTATAACGGCCAGTATATTTAAAAACTACTGTACTGTTCTCATCAATTACATCAGTTCCTGTACCTACAGTATTGGTAATATAGTATACACGCGACGCATCTTTTGTTGCGGTTAAACCTTTACTGGTCAAAAATGCCTGAATTTTTGCATCATCCCATTGCCACTGCTTATTGTAGGTAGAAAGATTAAGATAAGTGTCAATAATGGCATTAGAAGGCACATTATAGGCCGAATAACCATTTTTTCCATAAGCCAGATGTGATGGTATTAACATCCTTATCTTTGCTCCATAATAAGCACTATCTAACGCTTTAAACCAGCTCTTATTAAACTTATTTGTACGGATATACCCTAAGTATGTTCCTTCATTAGCCTTTACAGAGGTACTATAGTATATCGTTGGATCTGTAATTGATTTCTCCTGGTAAGTAAACAAGACAGAATCAGTATTCTTAATCAGTGCACCAGTTCCAGCTTCGATTATTTGGTAATAAACACCCAAATCATCGCGTTTCATGTTTAAATTATTCTTTTTGATATAAGCCTGTATAGCAGCCTCATCTACTGTTTGTATAGAATCATATTCCTTTTTACAAGAATTGAATAATAATGTAGCAGCTAAAAGCGTAACGACAGCTAGAGTATATTTTTTCATTATTTGTTATTGTACGTTATTTAAGGATATGGTAAAATCTAATACGGAGTTTGCAGGTATAGAACCCGCAGCACGGTCGCCATATCCTAAGCTTGGCGGAATAATCAACCTGATTTCGCCCCCTTTCTGGATTTTAGGAATACCAATCTTCCAGCCTTCTATCAGTTGAGAAAGATAAAAAGTTTGTTCTTTACCACCTCCATTATCGAATACATTACCATTTAACAACCGGCCTTCGTATTTAATCGTAATTTGAGTATTTGAAGGATAGGTAAATGAACCAGAACCCGGTTTGATAATTTGATAGTATAAACCGGAGCCATCTTTTACGGCATTGATGTTATTTTTCTGAATGAAATCCGTTATCTGCTTGTCTGCATTATCGCTATCCTTTTTACAAGAAGAAAGCGCAACAACGAACAAAACCAGCACTGAGAAATATTTAAACTTAACCATTATCGGCAAAAATAAGCTTTTAATACGGATGCTACAATTTTTAACCTATTTTAACATTAGTACTAAAATTAAATGCCCCTTACTTCTTATTAAATTCCAGGCCATTAAACAAAAAAGGTTTAAGATGCAGACTTAAATCCGATCTTAAACCTTTAAATAAAATTGTTCTCAAGATTAGAACGGATATTTATTTTCTTCAATTAGTTTTTGTGCCACTCGCTGACGGGCATCCTTTACGTTAAAAGGCTCCATTTTGGTAAAACGTCGCAAGCCTACTAACATCATTCTCTGCTCGTCGCCTTCCGCAAAGGCCCAAAGTGCTTCTTTTCCTGCTTTGCTTACAGCATCTACAGCTTCAACCAAATAAATACGCAATAAATCCAGTTGTGTGGCTGCTGCCTCCTCTCCTTTCAAGCTCACAATTTTTTCTGTTCTAAGCAAAGCTGATTCGGCAACGTAAACATAACCGGCCATATCTGCTATATTCATCAAAATTTCCTGTTCCTTACTTAAAGTCATCATTAGCTTTTGCACCGCAGCACCTGCTACCATTAAAGTAGCTTTCTTTAAATTTGCCAATACCTTTTTCTCTGCTGCAAAAAGTGCTGTATCCTCTTCTCCAAATTCAGGGATGCTCATCAACTCTGCGGCAACTGCTGTTGCGGGAGTCATTAGATCGAGTTCTCCCTTCATGGCACGCTTCAGCATCATGTCTACAGTTAACAAGCGGTTGATTTCGTTAGTGCCTTCAAAAATTCTGTTGATCCTGGCATCACGATACGCCCGATCCATCGGTGCATCGGCGCTAAAACCCATACCACCATAAATCTGAACACCTTCATCCACCGTATAATCCAAAGCTTCTGAGCCCCATACTTTCAATATGGCACACTCTACCGCAAATTGCTCTACGGATTTTAAACGCGCTTTCCCCGATTCCATGCCACCTGCCACCAAAGCATCGTATGTATCATCAATGTTTTGTCCGGCGCGATAGTTTGCTGCATCAACAGCATAAATTTTCGATGCTGCTTCGGCTATCTTATAACGGATAGCGCCATATTTGGAAATAGGCCTGCCAAATTGAATCCGCTCGTTTGAATAATTAATGGCCGTGTTTAAAGTAGCCTTTGAAGCCCCGATTGCGGCAGCAGATAATTTGATACGACCGATATTTAAAATATTTACAGCAATCTTAAACCCATTCTGCCTGTCGCTTAGCATATTCTCTACCGGAACAGGGCAATCGTTAAAGAAAACCTGGCGGGTTGAAGAACCTTTAATACCCATTTTATGCTCTTCAGGATTCATGGTAATTCCTACGAAGTCCTTTTCTACGATAAAAGCAGTTAGATTGGCATCATCGTCAATTTTGGCAAAAACAATAAATATGTCTGCAAACCCACCATTGGTGATCCACATTTTCTGTCCGGTAATGATGTAATGTTTACCGTCATCGCTCAGCTTAGCCTTGGTTTTACCCGAGTTCGCATCCGATCCGGAATTCGGTTCTGTTAAGCAATATGCCGCCTTCCATTCTCCCGATCCCAGTTTTGGAATATATTTTTCTTTCTGGGCATCATTACCATAGTATAATATTGGTAAAGTACCTATTCCAGTGTGTGCAGAAAGTGCAACAGCAAACGAATGCCCTGCGCCAACTACATCTGCAACCAACATAGAAGTATTGAAATTCTTACCAAAGCCACCATATTGCTCTGGCACAGAAACGCCTAAAATACCCAACTCGCCTGCCTTTGTTAATAGAGTAGGCATCAATTCTGGATCTTCCTGCTTGTCTATCTTATCTAAATTGGGATAAACTTCAGCTTCCAAAAAATCACGACAAGTTTGTGCAATCATTTGTTGCTCTTCATCAAACTCTTCCGGAATAAACACATCTTGGTAAACGGTTTCCTTAATTAAGAATTCACCGCCTTTAATTGTCTTTTTTTCAGTTGTTTCCATTTTGTTAGTATCTAGTAGCGAGTATCAAGTATCAAGACCTGGTCTCAGTACTATACAATCGCTATTGTTAGTTAAGGTAATCAGTGGCAAAGGATATGAATTAGCAGAGTCAAGTAAGATCTTTTTTTACTGCTCATCTTGATACTTGATACTCATATCTTGATACTCATATCTTGCTACTCCTATCTTGCTTCTCATATCTAAAGTAATTCAAAAATCCCTGCTGCGCCTTGACCAGTGCCGACACACATGGTTACCATGCCGTACTTTTTATTTTGTCTTTTTAATTCATTCATGATTTGAACGGTTAGCTTAGCGCCAGTGCAACCCAGTGGGTGACCGAGTGCAATTGCTCCACCATTTACATTGATCACTTCCGGATTCAGGTCTAAGGTTCTGATCACGGCTAAAGATTGTGAGGCAAAAGCTTCGTTCAACTCAATAAGATCGATATCCTCTTTTTTAAGTCCGGCTTGCTTTAATGCTTTAGGGATGGCCTCGATAGGTCCGATCCCCATAATTCTTGGTGGAACTCCTGCAATGCCATAACTTACCAATCTGGCAATAGGCTCCACATTCAATTCCTTCATTTTCTTTTCTGAAACCACCAGTACAAAGGCAGCCCCATCCGAAGTTTGGGATGAATTTCCAGCAGTAATACAGCCATTGGCATCGAAAACAGGCTTTAGTTTCGCTAACTTTTCTAAAGTGGTATCTGCTCTGGGACCTTCATCAGTATCTACCACATAAGAACGGGTTTTCTTTTTGAGATTTTCATCCAGATAATTTTCATTCACCGTAATAGGTAAAATACCATCTTTCAAATGACCATTTTTAATCGCATTTACTGCCTTTTCATGAGATTTAAGGGAGAAAGCATCCTGATCCGCTCTGCTCACATTATATTCTCTGGCTACAGCCTCAGCGGTTAGCCCCATCCCCCAATACCAATCGGGATTATTTTTAGCCACATCAGCATTAGGCACCAATTTCCATCCACCGAAAGGCATTCCACTCATAACCTCCACTCCACCGGCAATGATACAATCGGCCATACCTGCTTTAATTTTAGCTACGGCAGTTGCAATCGTATCTAAACCAGATGCACAGTATCGGTTAACGGTAACCCCAGGCACCTTATCGGTATCCAATCCCATTAAGGAGATCATACGCCCAATGTTAAGGCCTTGCTCAGCCTCAGGTGTGGCGTTCCCCACAATTACATCGTCGATCTGCTCTTTATCTAGATTTGGAACTGATGCCACTAAAGCTCTAATTACTTCAGCAGCTAAATCATCAGCCCTGGTAAAACGGAATACACCTCGAGGGGCTTTCCCCACCGCTGTACGGTATCCTCCTATAATATATGCTTCCATATTCTTTTAGTATCTAGTAGGGAGTATCAAGTATCAAGACAAGTCTCAATACTGGAATACCACCAAGTCTTTACTTATTTATTAACTTTCTTTCTAATGCGTAAACCATTTTCTGAATTTCAATTGTTCTGTCAATTAAGTCTGTAGCAAATGTATCATCAAGTAATTCAAGTCTCCTCGCAATGATAAGCTGTGTTTCCAATTCAAATGCGGAGCCTTGACTAATGGACAAAAAATACTTAAACTGAGCAGCGCTCCCTCTTCCCGATCCTTCATCGATATTAGAAGATATCGAAACCGCACATCTTTTTATCTGTGAAACTAAACCGTAATTTTCATCTGATGGCAAAAAATCTATCGCTTTATATACCGAAATAGCTAAATCTATAGACTTTTGCCAAACTTTTAACTCCTTAAAATTATGCATACCTGATTATTTTAAATTAAAAATCAAGTAGTCAATTATGATTACCTTTTAATATTCAACACCCAGCCCCTCTAGTTCTATCTTGATACTTGTACCCTGATACTTGCATCTTAATACTTGCATCTTGATACTAAGAAATTAATTTCTCAATGGTTTTCCTTTTGTAATAATACTCTGAATTCTTTCTAAACTCTTTCTTTCTCCTGCCAGTGATAAAAAGGCTTCCCTCTCTAAATCCAATAGGTATTGCTCTGTGACTTCGGTTGGGGCAGATAAATCGCCTCCGCACATGACGTAGCCCAATTTTTCAGAGATTTTTTTATCGTGTTCAGAAATATAATGACCAGAATACATGCTGTTGGCTCCGGCATAAACAATACCTAACCCTTGTTTACCCAACACTTTAATGTCATTGCGTTGAACGGGTTTAGTGTAGCCTGCATCTGCAAGTTCAATCGCTTTGGCTTTGGCATCTGCCAGTAAACGATTACGATTCATGGAGATCGAAAATTTATCCTTCTGCAGGTATCCGAGTTCATAAGCCTCATAACCAGAGGTAGAAACCTTGGCCATGCCAATGGTTAGGAAGCGATCCTTAAGGGCATTTTGTACAATCTGATCGTCACGGTATTCATCCGATGCCCGCAAAGCAAATTCCTTCGTTCCGCCACCACCTGGGATTACCCCTACGCCAAATTCTACCAAGCCCATATAAGTTTCGGCAGATAGCTGCACATGATCGGCGTGAAGACTGAACTCACAACCTCCACCCAGGGTTAAATTGTGCGGTGCCACCACTACAGGAATTGAAGAATAACGAATGCGCATGGAGGTATTCTGGAACATTCTGATTGCCATGTTCAATTCATCCCATTCCTGCTCTACCGCCATCATAAAAATCATCCCCACATTGGCTCCTGCAGAGAAATTTGCACCATCATTACCGATAACCAGTCCACGGTAATCTTTTTCAGCCATATCTATAGCCTTATTGATACCGGAAATCACATCACCTCCAATGGTATTCATTTTAGTATGGAACTCCACATTCAAAATGCCATCACCTAAATCAATGATGGATACGCCGGAATTTTTCCAGAGGGTTTTATTTTCTCTTAAATTATCCAGAATGATAAACTCATCGGTTCCTGGAACTGCTTTGTAGCTTTTTGAAGGAATATCGTAATATTTCTTGGTACCATTTTCTACTTTGTAGAAGGCAGTATTACCGGCCTCCAGCATTTCCTGAACCCAGGTAGCGGCTTTGTTCCCATATTGCTCCATGCCTTCAATGGCTTCCTTCACGCCAACGGCATCCCAAAGTTCGAACGGTCCTAATTCCCATCCAAAGCCGGCACGCATGGCATCATCAATCCGGTATAATTCATCTGAAATTTCTGGAATTCTATCCGAAACATATTCAAATAAGCCAAATGATGAGTGTCTGAATAACTCTCCGGCCTTATCTTTCCCTTTTGCAAAAATCTTCATGCGTTCCCGCAGATTTTCTACAGGTTTGGTCATTTCCAGCGTAGCTGATTTAACCTTCTGTTGCGGCTTATATTCAAGTGTTTTTAAATCCAGGGCCAGAATCTCAGTCTTACCATCTGCAGATTTTGTCTTTTTATAAAAACCTTGTTTGGTTTTATCGCCCAGCCACTTATTTTCTTCCATTTTCTGCACATATGCAGGTAATTTGAAAAGTTCGTGCGCTTTATCGTTCGGGCAGTTATCATACAAACCTTTGGCAACTTTGATCATGGTATCCAATCCCACAACATCCGAAGTACGGAAAGTAGCCGATTTGGGTCTACCCAATGCCGGACCTGTAAATTTATCTACCTCTTCTACTGTCAAATCAAGTTTTTCAACCAGATGTAAGAGTGCCATAATAGAATAAACCCCAACCCGGTTGGCAATAAATGCAGGGGTGTCTTTACATAAAACTGTCGTTTTACCTAAAAACTTATCACCATAGTGCATCAAGAAATCTACAATTTCAGGTTGGGTATATGGTGTAGGAATAATTTCTAATAGTTTTAAATACCGTGGCGGATTAAAAAAGTGGGTTCCACAGAAATGCGCTTTAAAATCATCGCTTCTACCTTCAGCCATTAAATGAATTGGGATACCAGAAGTATTTGAAGTAATCAGTGTTCCTGCCTTACGGTATTGCTCTACCTGCTCAAAAACTTTCTTCTTGATATCCAGGTTCTCAACCACCACCTCTATCACCCAATCGTAGCCAGCAATCTTCGACATATCGTCGTCGAAATTTCCGGTTTTGATTTTGTTTACCACCTTTTTACTGTAAACGGGAGATGGGTTACTTTTGATAGCCGTTTGCAGTGCAGTATTCACAATCCTGTTTTTTACGGCAGGCTTTTCAAGCGTTAGTCCTTTTGCCTGTTCTTCAGGGCTCAGTTCTTTAGGGGCAATATCTAACAGCAAAACCTCTACACCAATGTTGGCGAAATGGCATGCAATACGTGAGCCCATAATTCCTGAACCTAAAACAGCAACTTTGTTTATGCTTCGTTTCATAGTATTAATCAACAGTATATGCTACAGTTATATCATTTAGTTTTATCAGCAGATTGATGAATATTTCCTTTTCTTTTTTAGAAAAGTGCTCATCCAGATATTCGTTAAATTTGCGAACAACCCCTTTGGCCAATTGTCTTTTCTCTATACCAAAATCAGTTAAAAAAACTTTAACCGAACGCTTATCGCCAGCAGCAGTTTCTCTATAAATTAACTCCATTTCCTCCATATTGTTTAACATTCTTGATAAACTGGTTGCCTTAACGCCCAGCAATCCTGCCAGGTTAGAAACAGCTGTCCCATCCTCTTCATCAATATTAATCAGCATATAACCGATGGCCTGAGTAATCCCAAAACTCGCGGCCATTTGGTTATACTTGTTAAACATATTTTGCCAAGCGAACTTAACGTGGTAGTCTATGGTTTGTTGTTGTTTCATTAACGAATTTATTATGCTTGCATAACAAAGCTAATGAATGTATTTTGTTAATGCAAGTACAATCTGAAGATTTTTTGTCATAAAAAAAGCGCCCTTGAACTTAATCAAGGACGCTTCTTATGATTTAAAAAACTGACTAGTAAAGCGTAAACTCTACACGACGGTTTTGTTGACGACCAGCTGCTGTTTTATTGGTAGCAATTGGCTGACCCATACCGTAACCTGTAGCTTCGATACGAGATGCATTAGCACCCTGAGAAACCAAGTAAGCTTTTACTGATTCAGCTCTATCTTTAGATAAACGTAAGTTTAATGCTTTAGAACCTGTATTATCAGTGTGTCCTGCTAATTTCAAGCTAAAGTTTTTCTCGATTAATAAAGCCGCAACACGGTTTAAAGTAGCATAAGATTTTTGACGGATAGTTGCTTTACCCAAATCAAATTCTAAGTTTTTAATGGCATCTGCAACAACTTTACGATCTGCTTCAGTTACCACTACTTTTTCAACAACTTTTTCAGGTGTTTTTAGAGGACAACCAGCACCATCTACAACTGTTCCAGCTGGAGTTCCAGGGCATTTATCTAATTTATCTGCAACACCATCGCCATCAGTATCTTTCAATAGATCAGCCATTTCTGTACGCAATTTAGCGTTCTCAGATTTTTGCGCATCTAAATCAGATTTTAAGGCATCAGCAGTTTGTTTAGCTTTTACAGCCTCATCGTAAGTTACTGCTACCGGATTGTGGAAAGCCAATTGTTTTCCTGTTCCTAATGCAAATTCTAAACCAGCGTATGCATAGTTATATTTATCATTAGATCCTCTGTAGTAACCATCTAAGTTATCGCCATCCACAAAGTTAATGGTCCAACCTAAATCAAAGTTAATACCATCAGAGATTTTGAATTTTGCGCCAACACCAACCGGGATAATTAATTCGCTGATTGTTTTATCACCAGCGTAATCAAATGTACCTGCGGCTGTAGTAATGGTTGGTTTGTAACCTGCTAAACCAGCACCCACAGATGTATATAATTGTAAAGCATTTTCTTTCTTGAATAAATCAATATTGAACATGTTTACAACAGCACTTAAGCTAGCAGAATAAGATAAATCTGTATCAAAAGCTCTAACAGGTGAGCTGTTTACTAAACCGCTTTCATAAGGCTCTGTATTATCTCCCTTTAATTTACCTCTAACTCCATCTAAACGTAATGAGAAATAATTGGTGAATTGTTTTTTAACGTACAAGCCATAACCTAATGACGACTTGTTGTTACTGAAATCATTTTTACCACCTAAGGGAGAAAGCGGAGTTAAAACACCTGCGTTTACTCCGATAGACCAAGTTCTGAATTTGGCAGTGTTAGTTGGAGTTTCCTGAGCATTTGCAGTTGATCCGATGAATAATCCGGCTACCGCAACCGGCAATACTTTGAATAATGTTAATTTCATAATGTCTTTTTTTTAAAGCGTTTGTTGCATTATCTTCAAGAGCCGTACCAAAGAGCACAACTAATTGAAGAAACTTATCAACTTACTAACAAACAACAGCTTAGTTATCTAAAAAAGCACTATTCTAAGTACTAAAAACAAGACATGCACCAATTTTCAGCTTAACACCGAACTCTTAAGTAGAAATCTTTCCCCAGGGTATCCTAAAAATTGATCATCAACCTCAGCATACCTGACACTATTAATATCCTATGGCTTTATCATCACCCCTAGGATCAGCGCCCCCCTGATAGTAACCCCATTTAGTTTTAAGAATGGCATCTACTCTTCCTATTGCCCCCCTTGGTGCAATTTGATAGCCTTTAGCCTTCAATTTTTCTGTAGTTAAACTATCTAATGCATCCTTCTCCACATAAACTTCATCTGGTAGCCATTGGTGATGAAATTTCTTTGCTGCGACCGCCTGTTGCATGGTCATATCAAAATCGATTACATTAATAATGGTTTGAAAAACTGAAGTGATGATAGTAGATCCTCCGGGTGTACCTACAACCATAAAGAGCTTTCCATCCTTTTCTACAATGGTAGGTGTCATGGAGCTTAACATTCTTTTGTTTGGGGCAATTGCATTGGCTTCCCCGCCAACCAAACCATACATATTCGGTGCTCCTGGTTTCACCGAGAAATCGTCCATTTCATTATTCAATAAAAAGCCGGCTCCTTTTACAGCCACTAAAGAACCGTACGATCCATTTAGCGTGGTGGTGATAGAAACTGCATTCCCTTCCCTGTCGACAATAGAAAAATGAGTCGTTTCTTCGTGTTCAGATCCATTTACACTTCCGGCAAGCACCTCACTACTAGGTGTAGCTGCCGCCCAGCTAAAGTTTTGCATTCTTTTCTTATTGTATGCAGGATCGATTAATGTGGCTTGAGGAACAGTATAAAAATCGGGATCGCCCAGATGCGTTGCCCGATCTGCATAAACCCTTCTCTCGGCCTCTACGATTACCTGGACAGTGGAATCGGCATTATGCCCCAATTTCTTCAACGAATAGGGCTCTACAGATTGTAACAATTGCATAAGTGCAATACCACCACTAGATGTAGGCGGCATGGTAATAATCTTGTACCCCCTATAAGTACCAGTGATGGGTTTTCTCCAGGCGGAATGATATGTCTTAAGGTCTTCTTTGGTAATCAACCCTTTACCCCGCTTCATTTCTGCTATAATAGAATCCGCTACCGCACCTTCATAGAAGCCTGCGCGACCTTTTTCCTGCACCAGCGATAAGGTATTTGCCAGTTCTTTCTGAACAAGCAGATCTCCCTCCTGCCAGGTTTTTTCGAGATTAACAAAGGCGGTTCCATCAGGGTTAAAATCCATAAACTTACGATGTAAGCTATTGAGTTCAGTTGCCTGGCGTTTGGTAATCTTAAACCCATTTTGAGCTAAATCTATTGCCGGTTGCAACACCTTCTCCCAAGTGAGTTTTCCATATTTTTGATGGGCCTCAACCATTCCGTCAACAGATCCCGGAACACCGGCTGCTAAATGTCCGTACAGGCTTTTATCTACGATTGGATTACCCGCACTATCCAAATACATATCGCGACTGGCCGCAGCGGCAGCTTTCTCTCTAAAATCTAAGGTATTAATTTCGCCGGAGGCGCCTCGATAGACCATAAATCCGCCGCCACCGATGTTGCCCGCATTGGGATAAACCACCGCTAAGGCAAACTGTACAGCTACGGCTGCATCTACAGCATTACCACCCTTTTTTAAGATTTCGACACCCACCTGCGAAGCTTCGGGATGTGCAGAAACTACCATTCCGTTTTTATATTCATCACTATTATTTTTACCGAGCTGCCCCGTAACGCAACCTGATAGGCTAATAGCAATCAGCGCATAAGCTATATTTTTCTTCCAATTAATGAGGTGCTTTATAGTCTTCTGCATCCTTATATATTTTTTCAATGGTATCGTTATTTTTTTCGGTAATGATCTTTCTTTTTAAACTCAGCTTCGGCGTTAGCTCACCGCCATCTATACTCCACTCATTAGGTAATAAAGCAAACCTTTTTACTCGTTCCCATTTTCCAAATCCAGTATTTGCCGCCTCAATCACCTCATTATATTTAGCCAAAACCTGTTCATTTTTTATGATTTCTTCATTGCTGGTGAAACTGATTCCTTTACGACTTGCCCAGGTTTTCAATGTTTCGAAGTTAGGTACAATAAGGGCCGAAGGAAATTTCCTGTTTTCACCGAGTACAATAATCTGCTCAATAAAAATCGATTCTTTGTATTTATTCTCCAGCATTTGTGGCGCAACGTACTTACCCCCTGCTGTTTTGAACATTTCTTTTTTGCGGTCGGTTATTCTCAAAAATTTTCCATTCACTAACTCACCAATGTCACCGGTATGAAACCAACCGTCCTGATCAATAGCCTCAGCTGTTAAATCCGGGCGATTGTAATACCCCTTCATCATATGGTGCCCACGGGTTAATACCTCTCCATCTGCCGCGATTTTAACTTCTACACCCTGGATCACCTCTCCAACAGAACCAAATAAGGTGGCTCCAAAGTGGTTTACTGTAATTACAGGCGAAGTTTCTGTTAATCCATAGCCTTCAAAAACAGGCATTCCCGCTGCCCAAAAAATGCGCGCCAAACGTGGGTTTAAAGCCGCTCCTCCAGATACAATCACAACAATCTCCCCTCCCAGTGCCTCCTGCCATTTATTAAACACCAGTTTTCTGGCTATCCCTAACTGAATGTTATACCACCAACCTGCATCGGTTGTATATTTTTCTGCAAGGGCCAAGGACCAAAAGAAAATGCCTTTCTTCACTCCTGTCAGTGCTTTCCCCTTCTCCATGATTTTGTCGTAAACTTTCTCCAGCAATCTAGGAACAGTTGAAAAAGCATTAGGCTTCACATGCTGAATATCGGCTACAATCGTTTCCATGCTTTCGGCATAATAAACAGCAGTATGGTTAAACAGGTAGAGATAGATAATCATCCGCTCAAAAATATGCGAAAGCGGCAGGAAACTTAGTCCCTTGTTTACCCCCTCAGGCATTACAACAGCAGAATTTACAAAGTTAGCTACTAAATTATTATGGGTTAACATTACCCCTTTTGGCGTTCCTGTTGTACCTGAGGTATATATTAAGGTTAGAATATCTTCTGGGGTAATTTGATTGCGATAGGTATCTAGATCAATATCAGTTGCTGCCCTTCCCTCTTCTAATAATGTTTTCCAATGCGGCACATTTGAAATTTCATTGAAGCTATATATCTTAATAGTGGGGTTAACCACTTCAGCGCAGGGTTTTATTTTCTGATATAAAGCTTCATCAGCTACAAACACAATGGCAATATCTGCATCTTTAAGAATAAACTGAATGTCGTGTTCGGCTAATGTGGGATACAAGGGAATCTGATAGGCACCAATCTGATTTGCAGCAAAATCGGCGATGTTCCACTCAGGTCTGTTATGAGACATTACTGCAACTCGCCCACCTTTACTAATTCCTTGTTTAATTAATCCCTTACTTAAATCATCAACGGCTTCACAAAAGGCTTCTGTACTATAATTTATCCATTTACCATTAATTTTTCCATTGATAAATTCTTGCTTCGGATTTTGTAGGCTATGTCTTAAAAGATCAAAAACCCTTGTAATTGCTGCAGCCATATCTTAAATATATTTGGTTAAGTTAAAAAATCAAACATAAAGTGTAAACACTTATATGCTTTATTCTGCTTTATAAATCGATAAATTTTGCCAGATTGATAAATACCAGAATTACTTTTGGTATAAAATACTGGAATAAACTTAACAATAACATTATTACTATGCAAGCATTGTTTTTTTCTATTCAAATTTTTACTTAAAAAATATAAACGGCATTAAAGTTGTTAGGCAGTCTACAATACTTTAAAACATTTATAAAAATCGATTATGAAAAAGTTATTTACAATTTTAGGATGCATTGCCCTTTTTGCTTTAAGCACTACTGCTGTTAAAGCCCAGAATTACAAAACAGGTTTAGGTTTAGGTATTGATTTTGGAGACGGTGCAACATTAGTTGGTCCATCTATCAGACATCATTTCAGCCAAAAAGCGGCCATTCAGGGAGAGGTGTTATTTGGTGCAAACTCTACCTTTATTCAAGGTTTTTTACAGTATAACTCTGCAATCCCAGGCGCAAGAGGTTTAGATTGGTATTTAGGTGGTGGTCCGTCTATTCAACTTTATGATGGTGGCTCTAGCTTCTATTTAGTACCGATGGTAGGTTTAGATTATAAATTTAGCGGCGCTCCTTTAGCGGTAGCTTTAGATTGGAGACCTAGAATTTATCTTGGCGACAATGACAGCGATTTTAACGCCGGTAGATTTGGTATAGGATTCAGATATACATTTTAATTCTTAGTACTAAGTATTGAGTATCGAGTAGCAAGTATCTAGTATCAAGTATTGAGTATTGAGTACCGAGTATTAAGTACTTAGCCTAGTGTGTTGCTCAGGCGGCGCTCCATACCAATAAAAAATCCCGTAAGTTGTTTACGGGATTTTTTATATCCAAAATTTTGGTCTATTGAGTTCAAACTATCTATTTCAACCTTATTTCCCTGTCCATTTACTAAACACGGCTTTCTGTGCTGGAGTTGCTTTTTCGTTAAGCGTAGCTTTCAATCTCACACTTGGATTTTCTTTTAAGGTTAGCGAAAACTCTCTTTCAATACCATCTCTCCTTACCTTGATCTTCAACACATCGCCAATATTCTTTTTGGCTACGAGAGGCAGAATATCTAAAGAGAATGAAGGACTTTTCAGTCTGATTGTAGCAAAAGCTTCATCAAGACCTGCTCCATCTAAAGAAATAATTTCATCATTTACATTTAAACCATCTACCCAGGCGGCAGAGTTTCTGGCGATGGAACTTACGGTTAAACCAGCTGCTGAGAGCTGAACCGATGCTCCGGTAACAGGTTTTCCAGGTGTTGCATTTTCTGTTGTTACATTTACACCTGCATATGCGAAATATTTTGCATACTCTACCTCATCCACTCCGTTCACGTATTTATCCCAGAAGTTAGTGAAACTCATGCCCGAGATTTTCTCTACCATTGCTTTAAACTCTGCATCGGTATAACCTCGTTTTAAAGTTTTGCATTGTAAGTACATGGCCTTCATCACATCATCCAGGCTCTTCGCCCCTTTTGTAGCATTAATGATTTCCAGATCCATTAATATACCAATTACTTCTCCTTTGTTATAATAAGAAATGGCATTGTTTTTAGAGTTTTCATTAGGGCGATAGCCGATAATCCAGGCATCATAGCTTGAAGAAGCTGCCGATTGATATTTTGATCCAGGGGTATTCAATACTGTTCCTACGCCAGCAGCCAAATCGGTTAAAAACTCATTGGCATCCGTGAACCCTGCCCTGTGCAGGTATTTATTTTCGTAGTACGAAGTAAAACCTTCAGCAACCCAAAGGTTAGTGGTGTAGTTTTCATTGTCATAATCAAACGGACCTAATGCAATAGGGCGTAAACGTTTCACATTCCATAAGTGGTGATATTCATGTGCAACCAAGCCTAGAAAACCTTTATACCCCTCTGTGGTATTATAAGCATTTCTGGTTGCGCCTAATGTTGTGGAGTTTAAGTGCTCTAAACCACCGCCTCCTTTGGTAAAGTTATGTACAATAAATACATAGTGCTTATTAGGGTTTTCTCCATAAACAGCAGTTTCAGCCTCTACAATTTTGGCCATATCTACTTTAAGTTTCTCCTTATCGTAGTTGCCTCCACCATACATAGCCACTTCATGACGAACACCTGCGGCATTAAATTCGAAAACATCCTGGTTGCCTACTTCTATAGGACTATCATATAAGATATCAAAATCAGCAGCCTTGTAAGTAAAGGATTGGCCTGCTACTGGCTCTAAACCGGTAGATACTTTAGTCCAGGTTTTGTAAGGGATGATCTTTACGGTACTTGGAGAACTAATCATGCCATCAGGATGCATAAAGATCCCTGTTGGAGATAAGAATGCGTGAGAATCGTCGATAAATGCTGTCCGCACCGAAACTTCAAAGGCATAAACACGGTAATTGATTTTGATATCGCCTGCTTTATTAGAAAAGATACGCCAGGCGTTCTTTCTCACTTTTTCGACCTTTAACTTCTTTCCTCCGGCACTTGCCTGAAACTCTTCCACACTTTTCTCAAATTCGCGTATCAAATAAGAACCTGGTGTCCAAACAGGCATTTTAACGTCTACATAATCTTTAGTCAATCCCGAGATGTTCATTTGAACTTCTGCGTAATGTGCTTGTGGCTCTTTAAAAGAAACCTCGAAACCTATTTTTACCTGCGCCATCGCTGTCATAATACACGTTAGTAATAAAACTAAACTTAAAACTGATTTTTTATTAAACATATAGAGGGTATTTTACCACAAAATTAATTTTATTGGCGGGGTTTTAGAATTTATTAGCCAAATGTGTGTAAAATTTATATATCAGGGGGGGGGAATGAGTGAATTTTGAAGGAGTGAATGAGGGAATAACCCAACGAACCAATCATTCAGTCATTCTCTCATTCTATCATTCAATCATTCCCTCATCCAATCAATCCTTCCCTCTCTCTCGAAAATTTTACCAATCCGGCTACACAAATGATGCTTACACCTGATAATCAAACACCTAACAAAAGAATCACACGTTATTATACTCATTACTGATCACTACCTCCACCTATTGTAGCTTAAAACCACATCATATTAACCTAAACAGGCTGTAACATCCTTAATACAACAATTTTAGGACGTAAGAATTGAATATTTTTACAATCTGTTTTTCTTCCTGCTGCCTCTCAAGTAGCATTGAAAAACACATTATCTAACACTCACAAATGAAAAAAAGATATATCTTTTATGTAGTTATAGCTTTAGGCTTGGCTTATCTGGTTTATTATCGCATTAACGCTAACAAAAAACTTGAAGGGAAGGGTGCGTCAGGCGCTCCATCCGGTAAAGGGGGGAAAGATGGAAAAGGTGCCCCGCCACTCGTTGTGGATGGCATGGTGGTGAAACCTGTTTCTTTTGATAACGACCTCGAAATTACCGGAGCCATTGAGGCCAATGAATCGGTAGTATTGAAAAGTGAAGTGGCCGGATTGGTTACGGGTATCTATTTCAAAGAAGGCACTTCCGTGAGCAAGGGAAGCGTATTGGTAAAAGTAAATGACCGCGATATACAGGCGCAACTTCAGGAAGCCCTGACCAAGCAAAAACTTTCTGCCACTAATGAAAATAGGGCGAAACAACTTTTAGCTAAAGGAGCTATTAGCCAGGAAGAATATGATACTGCCCTTGCCGATTTAAAATCTTTACAGGCTCAGGCACAATTAATCAGAGCCCAATTGGCTAAAACCACCATAAGAGCACCATTTTCGGGCCGTGTGGGCTTGCGTGGCATTTCGGAAGGAACATACCTTACCCCTTCTACTGTAATTGCCAATTTAGTGAGCACAAATCCGGTAAAAATTTCCTTCTCGGTTCCGGAGAAATATGCCAGTCAAATTAAGCAAGGTGCCAATATCATCTTTACTACCGATGGATCTGCTAAAGAGAACCAAGGCAAAATATATGCTATTGAACCAGGCATTGATGCGGCGACACGAACTTTACAAATCAGAGCCCTGGCACCAAACGCAGATAACGCACTATTGCCGGGATCATTTGCCAAAATAAAACTGGCTTTAAACACACTTTCTGATGCCATCCTCATTCCTAACGAAGCCGTTATTCCTGTATTAAAGGGAAAAATTGTGTACATTCAGAAAGATGGAAAAGCACAGGAGGTTAAGGTGGAAGCCGGGACCAGAACAGATGAAAATATTGTGATTACTTCTGGGTTAAAAGCAGGTGATACTGTGCTAACTACAGGTTCAATGGCATTGAAACAAGGTGCTCCGGTTAAAGTTCATTTGGTTAAAGAATAATTATGAGTATCTCCACAACCAGTATAAAAAGGCCTGTTCTGGCCGTAGTAATGAACTTGCTGATTGTCCTATTTGGATTAATCGGTTATAATTTCCTTGGCGTTCGCGAATATCCTTCTATTGATCCAACAGTAGTTTCGGTAAGGACTTCTTATCCTGGAGCAAATTCTGATATTATTGAATCGCAGATTACAGAGCCTTTAGAGAAATCGATCAACTCTATTGATGGAATTAGAAATATTTCCTCTTCCAGTAATCAGGGTTCAAGCAATATCACCATTGAGTTTAACCTCGATAAAAACATTGAAGAGGCGGCTAATGATGTTCGCGATAAAGTTTCGCAAGCAGCAAGAAATCTCCCTAAAGATATTGATGGTTTACCCATTGTAAGCAAGGCTGATGCGAATTCTGACGCGATTCTTTCGATGACTATACAGAGTGATAAGAGAAATACGCTGGAGTTAAGTGATTTTGCCGAAAATGTAATTGCAGATCGTATCCAAACGATTCCAGGAGTAAGTAGTGTTCAAATTCAGGGTCAACGGAAATATGCCATGCGCATTTGGATGGACCCCATTAAACTGAGCGCTTATGGCTTAACCTCACAAGATATTGTAACCGCACTGGATAATGAAAACGTTGAGCTTCCTTCGGGAAAAATTACCGGCGCTACAACCGAATTAACCGTTAAAACATTAGGTAAACTCACCAATGAAAGCCAGTTTAACAATTTAATCCTGAAAGCCGACAGCAATCAGGTTGTTAAGTTAAAAGATGTTGGTTATGCTGTATTGGGGCCTGAGAATGAAGAAACCATTTTAAGGGAATCTGGTCGCCCGATGGTTGCCGTGGCCATCATTCCACAACCGGGAGCAAATTACCTGGAAATTAGCAAGGCATTTTATGAGCGTTTTGATAAACTGAAAGCAGATATGCCAAAAGATATCAAACTTAAAGTAGCCCTTGATACCACTCTATTTATCAAGCGATCAGTTACCGAGGTTGCCGAAACCATTGGACTATCGCTGGTACTGGTAATTTTAATTATTTATTTGTTTTTTAGAGATTGGGCTATCGCCTTCCGTCCGCTTATTGATATTCCGGTATCCTTAATCTTTACCTTTTTTATCATGTATGCCTTTGGCTTCTCCATTAACGTGCTCAGTTTACTAGCCATCGTTTTGGCTACGGGTTTGGTTGTGGATGATGGTATTGTTGTAACGGAGAATATTTTTAAAAAGGTAGAGGAGGGTATGTCGCCTTTTGAGGCTGCAATTAAAGGATCGAATGAGATTTTCTTTGCGGTAATTTCCATTTCCGTTACACTGGCAGCGGTATTCTTGCCCGTAATTTTCTTGCAGGGTTTTGTTGGCCGATTATTCAGGGAATTTGGGGTTGTAATTGGTGCAGCGGTGTTAATTTCAGCATTTGTATCGTTAACCTTAACTCCGATGTTGAATGCTTATTTGATGAAAAAAGGTGGACATAAGCCCTCCAGGTTTTACAATTGGACAGAGCCTTATTTTGTTAAACTCAATGATGGATATGCATCAAACCTGAATAAATTCTTAGATCGGCGCTGGTTATCCATTCCTATTATTTTAGTGTGTATGGGCCTGATTTTCCTTTTCTGGAAACTACTACCCAAAGAAACTGCCCCATATGATGATAGAAGTGCCATCAACATTAATGTAACTACACCGGAAGGAGCTTCTTTTGATTATACCGATAAGTTTATCATGAAGCTAAATCAGTTGGTATTGGATTCTGTTCCTGAAAAAAATGTAAATATTACCATCACTTCCCCTAGTTTTGGTGGCTCGGGAGCGGTAAACTCTGGTTTTGTTCGTATGGGCTTAACGGATCCGGAAGAACGCGAGCGCAGCCAGAAGGAAATTGCAGATATGCTTACCAAGGTAACCAAAAAGTACACCGAAGGTAAGGTTATCGTGAACCAGCAACCTACCATATCTGTAGGCCGAAGGGGCGGATTACCAATCAGCTATATTATTCAGGCTCAAAATTTTGAAAAACTGAGAGAGAAAGTTCCATTATTTATGGATGCCGTAGCTAAAGACCCTACTTTCACTGTTTCGGACATTAACCTAAAGTTCAACAAGCCTGAAATTAACTTAACTATCGACAGAGATAAGGCCAAAAACTTAGGCGTTTCCATTTCTGCCATTGCGCAAACCTTAAATTTAGGGCTTAGCGGACAACGTTTTTCTTATTTCTTTATGAATGGAAAGCAATATCAGGTAATTGGGCAATTTGATAAAGGCGACAGGAAAGATCCGTTGGATTTAAGTTCGGTTTACGTTAGAAACGATAAAGGAGAATTAATCCAGCTGGATAATGTGGTTACGGCCAAAGAAGAAAGTAGTCCGCCACAGCTTTACAGGAACAATCGTTTTATTTCAGCAACCGTATCGGCCGGACTAGCGCCAGGAAAGAGTATTGGTGAAGGCATTGATGCGATGGATGCCATTGCCAAAAAGGTACTTGACGAAACCTTTTCGACTGACCTGAGTGGTGAATCTCGTGATTTTAAAGAAAGTTCATCAAATACTTTTTTTGCATTTGGATTAGCCTTGCTTTTGGTTTATCTGATCCTTTCGGCGCAATTCGAAAGCTTTAAAGATCCAATTATAATTATCTTAACAGTACCAATGGCCGTTGCAGGGGCATTTTTATCCCTTTGGTTGTGTGGACAAAGCTGGAATATCTTTAGCCAGATTGGAACCATTATGTTAATTGGGTTAGTAACCAAGAATGGAATTTTAATTGTTGAGTTCGCCAATCAGCTAAAAGAAAAGGGCATTCCGATTCCGGAAGCCATTAGAGAAGCGGCAGTTTCTCGTTTAAGGCCAATTTTAATGACCAGTTTAGCGATAGCTATTGGAGCGTTACCTATTGCCATGGCCCTGGGTGCCGCAGCAAAGAGCCGTATGAGTATGGGAACGGTAATTGTTGGGGGGACACTCTTTTCATTAGTCCTAACCTTATTTGTAATCCCCGCCATTTACTCCTATTGGGCAAAACCTTACAAACCAAATGAGCAATTGAAGGATGCAGCTCGTTTTGAACATGAAGCCATGGAAAAATCAGAATAAAGATGGGCAGGAAAATAAAAATATTTGCGCTATTGTGTTTATCGTCTATTTCGGCTTTGGCACAGCAACAACTCAGTTTGCAGGAAGCGATAAGCATTGCCCTGCAAAACAATTACGATATTAAGATCAGTAAAAATGTGGTCAGTATTGCCAAGAACAATGCTAATATTGGCAATGCTGGTATGTTACCTAACTTAAGCGGAAACTATACTAACGGAGGAAGTATTCAAAACACCCGGCAAACCCCTGCTACCGGACCTGATCGGGTAATAACTGGCGCAAAGAGCACTAACCAAAGTTATGGAGCAGATTTAAACTGGACCATTTTTGACGGTTTTACGATGTTTGCCAATTACGACAGGCTAAAGGAACTTCAAAAACAAGGAGAAGTAAACGCTCGCCTATCCATCCTAACCACTGTTGCCGACGTAATTACTGCCTATTATGATATTGTGAGACAACAGCAACTGGTGGTTGCCGCAGATAGCGCTATGGATGTTTCAGTGCTCAGAACGAACATTGCCAAAACCAAACTGCAATTGGGCCGGGGCTCCAAACTAGACGTTTTAACTGCCCAGGTTGATTACAATACCGATACTTCCAGTTACCTGCAAACTAAAAATGCTTTACAGGTAGCGAAAGTTCGTTTAAATCAGCTATTGGTAAGGGATATCAGCACTAATTTTAGCGTAGAAAATAGCATTCAGCTGGAAACAGGTCTTTTGTACAGCCAGCTGGCTGAGGTAGCAGATAAGCAAAATCCGAATGTTCAAAATGCATTTATCAATCAAAGGATAGCAGCCTTGAACTTAAAAGCAATTAGAGGTGCCAGGTATCCTGTAATTAGCCTGAATTCGGGCTATAGCCGTGCAAATAGTACCAGTCCTACCGGATTTAACCAAAAATTTGCCGCAAATGGTTTTACCTATGGGGTTACGGCAAGTATTAACCTTTTTAATGGTTTCCTGCAAAGACAACAGGAAAGAAATGCCAAAATAGAAATAGACAATTCGGCCCTGAGTTTAGAAAAAGCGAAGTTGGACATTAATGCTCAGCTCTTATCAGCCTATCAGAATTATGTTACTTACCTGGATTTGGTGAAGCTCGAACAACGTAACGTAGATATTGCAAAAGAAAATCTAGATATCACTTTAGCAAAATACAGACTGGGAAGTATTGCCCCTCTGGAATTAAGGGAGGCTCAGCGCAATGCTATAGACGTACAAAATCGATTTATTGAGATGCAATATCAAGCTAAGCTTGCAGAAACTACCTTAAAAGAAATAAGCGGGAGCATCAACTTATCTAATTAATTTTTATATTTAAGCCCATGATACTTGTTGCAGATAGTGGCTCATCAAAAACTGATTGGATGGGTTATCATAATGGGGAGACCATTAAATTCAATACACCGGGAATAAACCCCTATTTCTTAAGTGAGCAAGACATTTCTAAGCTCATTTCTAAAAATGAAACTGTAGTAAAATATGCTAAAGAAGTTAAAGAAATTTATTTCTTTGGTGCTGGCTGCTCCTCTCCAGATAAGCATGAGGTAGTTTCCAATGGCCTATCGGCAGTATTCAGTAATGCATTTATTTCGGTAGATCATGATCTTTTAGGATCTGTATATGCTACTTGCGGTGATGCAGAAGGTTTAAACTGCATTTTAGGTACAGGATCAAACATCTGTTATTTTGACGGAAAGAAGATCCATGACGGTTATCATGGACTTGGTTATGTTTTAGGAGACGAGGGTTCGGGTACCTTTTTTGGTAAAAAAGTACTTCTTAGTTATTTATATAAAAAAATGCCAGCCGACTTAGCTGCTGAATTTAAGAAAAATTTCCCTGCGGAAAAGGAAACTATTATTACCAATGTTTACCAAAAACCCTTTCCCAATATATATTTAGCGGGATTTAGCCGTTTCATGGCCAGCCACAGCGAACATCCATTTATTCAGGATATGCTGAAAAACGGCTTTCAGGAATTTGTAGATACTAACGTTAAAGACTATCCAAAACATAAAAACATACCTTGCCACTTTGTAGGTTCAATAGCTTATTACTATCAGGATGCACTAAAAGAAATTTTAGAGAAGAATGGTATAACCGCAGGAAAAATATTACAAAAGCCCATCGAAGATCTTTTCAATTACATTTTACAAAAAGAAGGCGTTCGGCAGGCGGCAGTATAATAATATCATTTTACCGCTCTGTTAAAAAATTTTTAAGATTTTAAACATAACAGTGTTTTATATTGTTATAATTACATCAGCAAAAAATTGCTCCTAAACATATGAAGAGAATACTGGTAGTTGACGATGATATTGAGGTTTTAGAAACCATTCAATTGATACTCGAAATCGGAGGGTTTAAGGTGTCTGCCCTGAATGATGGAGAAGAGGTTTTTAATAGGATCGAAAGTTTTAAGCCAGATTTAATTTTACTCGATATTTCTTTGGGCCATATAGATGGCCGAGTATTGTGTGAGCAGCTAAAAGCCATTGAAAGTACCCGTAAAATACCTATTTTACTTATTTCAGGACTTTATGACCAGAAAGATTTTACTACTCTCAACTATGGCCAGGATGATTTTTTATCAAAGCCTTTCCAAATGGATGTTTTGCTGAAGAAAATCACTAAAATACTTTCTCTGGAAGAAGATAAACCAAGTTTCTTGGTTAATTGATAAAAAAAACCGAAAGATTAAATCTTTCGGTTTTTTTGTTTCAGGTCCTGTGTGTTAGGAGTTGCAGGCCAATCCATCTCAGCTCTCACATCCCCACCTCACCCTGTCATTTTGGCAATTATATCCATTTGGAACAGCACTTGTTATGCAAGAGTTAGATTAAACAATTAATTTAAATATGAGCATACAAGAAAAAGGAAATATTTCGATTCACACTGAGAATATCTTCCCAATAATTAAGAAATTTTTATACTCTGATAATGAGATTTTTCTTCGCGAGTTAGTTTCAAATGCAGTTGATGCCGTTCAAAAAATTAAAAGACTTGGTTCGCTGGGTCAGTTTAATGGCGAAGTTGGCGCTCCATTGGTACAGGTTGCGGTAGATAAAGACAAGAAAACCATCACCATTAGCGATAATGGATTGGGAATGACTGCGGAAGAGATCAAGAAATATATTAATCAGGTAGCTTTCTCTGGTGCAAGCGAGTTTGTAGAGAAGTTTAAAGATGCAAAAGATGCCAATGAAATTATCGGTAAATTTGGATTAGGCTTCTACTCGGCTTTTATGGTTGCTGATTTAGTTGAGATTGAAACTTTATCTTTCCAGGAAGGTGCTGAGCCTGCGCGTTGGGTATGTGATGGAAGTACTGAATTTGAAATTACAGAAGGGCACAGAACTACACGTGGTACCGATATCATCCTTCATGTGAACAAAGATTCTGAAGAATTCTTAGAAAACCATAAGTTACAGGAGATTTTAGATAAATACGCTAAATTTTTACCTGTTCCAATTAAATTTGGAACTAAAACAGAATCTGAGGAGGACGGAGAAGATGCAGAAGGTAAAAAGCAATATAAAGATGTTGAAGTAGACAACATTATCAATACCACAAATCCAATCTGGACTAAAGCACCTGCAGATTTGTCAGATGAAGATTATTTAAATTTCTATCGCGAATTATATCCTTTTAGCGAGGAGCCATTATTCTGGATTCATCTTAATGTAGATTATCCTTTCAATTTAACAGGGGTTTTATATTTCCCTAAATTGAAAAATGATTTTGAGATGCAACGTAATAAGATTAAGCTTTTCTCTCGTCAAGTGTTTATTACCGATGAGGTGAAAGACATTGTTCCTGAGTTCTTAATGTTACTTCACGGTGTTATTGATTCTCCTGACATTCCATTAAACGTTTCGCGTAGCTTCTTACAAGCCGACAGTAACGTTAAAAAGATCAATAACTACATCACTAAGAAGGTTGCTGATAAGTTAGCTGAATTATTTGCGAAAGACCGTAAGGCATACGAGGACAAATGGAAAGACATTGGTTTGTTTGTTAAGTACGGAATGATTAGTGAAGAAAAATTCTATGACAAGGCCAAGGATTTTGCTTTGGTAGGAAATACCAAGAATGAATTATTCACGCTTCCTGAATATAAAGAAAAGGTTTCAGCGCTTCAAACAGATAAAAACGGAACGGTTGTTTATTTATACACCAATGACGCAGCTAAACAAGATGCCTTTATTCAATCGGCAAATAAGAAGGATTACGACGTATTGGTTCTTGATTCTCCAATTGATAATCACTTCATCAATCAGTTAGAACAAAAATTAGAAAAAACTTCCATTAAGCGGGTAGATTCTAGTGTTGCCGATAAATTGATAGAAAAAGATGAGCAATTAGAACATGTTTTAACTGAGGATCAGGTTAAAGAAGTAACAGAGATTTTCCAAAAAGCAATTACCAAACCTGGAATGCAGGTAGAAATTGTTGCGTTACATCCGGAGGAGCTTCCAGTTACCATAACCATGGACGAGTTTATGCGTAGGATGAAGGATATGGCTGCCATGGGTGGTGGCATGGGCTTTTACGGTCAGATGCCCGACAGTTATAAAGTAGCCATAAACGGTAACCACAAGTTGATTGGTAAAATATTAAAAACTGAAGGTGAAGAGCAAAGCAATCTAGCAAAACAGGCTATTGATTTGGCTTTACTTGCTCAGGGCATGCTTACCGGATCGGAATTAACTGCTTTTGTGAGCAGAAGTGTTGAACTGATCTAGAAGACCAGAATATTGAATCTTAAAGCCTTGTGTTACAAAAAACACGGGGCTTTTTGTTGAAAAGGAGTGGATTATTCAATGCGTGAATCAGGGAAAGGGTAGACACCAAAAAATAAAAGTCCCGATTAAAAATCGAGACTTAATACTGTAGAATTATACGGGAACTTTATAGATTAACTACTATCTTTTAGCCTACTGCTTTTTGATCAACATTAAAGAAATCTTTGTGTTCTTCGATCATTTTAGCAATAGTTGCTGCTTTTGTATCTGTTAAGGTAAATTCAAATGCTGGTTCTTGTTTCTTTTTAGATCTAACCATTTTATCGGTATAGAAACGATAAACCAATCCATTGGTTAATAAACCATATTTTGCTTTAGTTTTGCGGAAATACTTTGCCAATCTAGAATCATCCAGATCAAGATTTTCCTCGTGGTGCTTGCATTCCACTAAAATAGTTGGTTCGCCATCTTTCATGATGGTATAATCAACTTTCTTGCTTTTTTTAACGCCAAAATCCAATACCGCTTCTGATTGAACTTCAGAAGGATCAAAACCTAAAATTTGTATAAAAGGCATAACTAATGCGTTTCTGGTTAGATCTTCCGATTGTACCTGAGGAAGCATTTTTTTGATTCTTGTGGCAAATTGCCCGATTTCGTCTTTAAGCTCCATATTTTTTGTGTCTTTTATAGTAGGGGAATTAGTTCTTCAATTGGTACTGGCTAAAAACCTTGTTTGCTTTTTCAATAATCTGATCTAAGCTTTGTTTGTCAAAAAAATTACGATTTAGTAGCTCTATCATTTGAGATAAAGTTTTAACATCTTTGCTTTCCATTACGAATTGAAAACTTTTCAACCCGTCTTTAATAGCTTGCTGTACATAATTTCTAACGACAACAAAGGATGTTCTAAATTCGAAATCGCTTTCCATTCGCTCACCTAAACCATACAAGGACAATTTGTTATGTTCTTGTTGCATTTTCAAATACATATCTGCATTTATTCCCTGTTTCTGAAGTAGTTCTACATAGTAAACAGTATTTAACAAATACTCGTATGCCGTTGCTTTCATTTAGATGGATGTATCCTTTTCTTGTTTTGCTTCTTTTCTAAACCCAGTATTGTATGGCCTGTTTAATTTAATATCCACAGGCTACACAAGATTGGGCAGGCAGATGTTCTTAATTGACCGAAACATGCTCGCTCAATTAAATTGTAATTGTTTTTGGCAAACATTATAAAGTTTATAAAAAGAAATCAGAAGGATAATTTTTTTACATGAACTCCGGTAAATATTACACGAAACCCTGAGTTTTTTTAGACAAAATGGTTTAGAATATTTTTTCTTCGCAAGAAAATTACATTGTTTTTTTATTTAACTTGCAGTGTAAACATTCCCCAAACATCATATTTAAAAAAACATGAATCTAAAATGCGTTGTTATTGACGATGAACAACATGCGATTGAGGTACTAACAGATCATATTGCAGAAATGCCAGGTTTAACAGTTTTTAAAACTTTCACCAGTCCGGTGCAAGCATTAACTGAGATTAGTATAGAGGATGATATCGATATTCTTTTTATGGATATTGATATGCCTGGTATTAATGGACTGGAATTAGCTAAGAATATTCGCGAAAAAGCTAAATATCTTGTTTTTACCACTGCTCATCCAGATTATGCTTTGCAAGCATTTGATGTCCAATCTGACCAGTATTTACTTAAGCCAATCTCTTTTGCAAAATTTGCTTTAGGTGTTGACCGGATTTTGAAAAAGGAAGCTAACAGTACTAAAGCGGCTTCAAAGGAAGCGGAACAAACTGCAGCTCTTTATATCAAAGGCGACCATAAGTATGCTTTTTCCAATATTGCCATTGATGAAATACTTTACATCAAAGCGTTACAGAACTACATTCAGATCATTACCAAATCGGAGTCTCATACAACTTACCTTACCTTGAAGGAAATTGAGAAAGCTTTGGAAAGCCACCCGTTTATTAGAGTTAACAAATCTAATATTGTGGCTAAATCGGCGATCAAAAAAGTAGATGGAAATATTATCCGTTTAGTAAACAATGAAATGATTCAGATTGGTGAAGGCTACAAAGAAGCTTTCTTCACCTATGTACAAAGCAGCTTACTAAAGTCGAATAGGAATCAGTAAATTAAAGGATTCCAATAGTTGCGTTTGAAATGATGGTGTGACCCATGTCGCCAGTATTGGTAGAAAAGTTATTTTGATTTTTAACATTTTTATAAACGAAAACTGTTTTCTTTGCAAGTTTGATAGTGTTTTGTGCTTTCATGATATTATAAATTTAATTATTGTTGTTATTAATTTCTGTAAAGGTGCAGCACAAAATTCATTGCCACTATTTTTTTACACAAACCCCTAATTTTAGCGGGTAAAAACCCATTTTAAATAGATTAACAGCTAAAAAATGAACAGTTTAATGATCAAAACGTTTTACAAAAAATATAAATTTCATCTCGTTGTTTGGGGTATTTACATCCTTTATGAAGTATTTCTGCTTGGTCTTTTCACCAATTCATTTAAACAACCTGGAACCTATTTCATTATTTATTTAACTAATATTATTACATTCTATACGCACGCATTTTTCCTGAATAAGGTGTTAAGCAATAGTAACAGCACTTTCAAAATAATTAAGATCGCTGCACTTATTGTACTCGGGAGTTTAACTTACATTGCTTTGAGCTATGTCTTAGCTACCTCCTTTGCTAAAGTTGGAATCATTAAAGTTGAGGTACCAACTGAATTAAACAAAGCATTTATTCTGGCTTGTATTTACCGATCGTTATACTTCATTGGTTTCTCTACCGGTTATGTTTACATCATTCAATCGTTAAAAGAGAGAAGGAAAGTAGCTGTTTTGGAAAAACAGAATTTAGTTACGCAAATAGAAAAGCAGACCTTAGAAAATGATTTGGTTCAATCTCAAAATAACTATCTACGTAGTCAGATCAATCCTCATTTTCTGTTCAACACGCTTAATTTCATCTATAATGATGCCCGTAAAAAAGCACCAATGGCAGCGGATGCCATTATGAATCTGGCTGAAATGATGCGCTATGCACTCAAAAGACCAGAAGCATCTGAAATGGTTCCGCTTAGTGAGGAAATTGAGCAGATTGAACACCTTATCAACTTACATAAACTGCGTACGGCAGACAATATCAACCTCGACCTTCAGGTTACTGGTGATTTATTTGGCCTGCGTTTTCCGCCCCTTATCCTCTTAACATTGGTAGAAAACATTTTTAAGCATGGAAATGTTTCACATTCAACACAGCCAGTTCAAATAAAAATTATTTACGAGAAGAATAACCTGAATATCACGACTATAAACATGGTTAATGATGTTGCTAAAAAGCAAGTAGAAAGTCACCATGTGGGAATTGAAAACATCGATAAACGATTAAATAATTTTTATGGTGAAGAATATGTTTTTAGGTATTACAAAGATCCTCTTAACAGGTTTATTACTGAAATAGATGTAGCTGTTGTTAACCCTATGGCTAAGTTAAACAGACAGATGTTACCTTAGCCTATTGACATTTTTCTTTGCAAGCTTTTGAGCAAGAAATAATAGATAATCATTTCATGGCTACGTTGATTTTTGTTAAAAAGTCTGTTAACATGCATGTGTATTAAGTCACTAAACATTTTAGTTTTTCGGACTTCATCACATTTTCCTAACAAATTAATGAACGATTCTGTAAAGTCATTGTACTCCTCTGTTTGTAATAAAGCAGCAACATTACTATCAGTTTTGAAAAATAGCTGATATTCTGCATTCAACTTTTTAAAATCACTTGCAGAGAGCTCATGTTCCTGATTAAAGGAATCCGAGATCATCCTAACGACCTTAATAAACTCATAATTATCCAAAACTCCTGATTGATTGATTCTCATTGCCAGATCTATACAGATCTTATATTTGGAAAAATTATCTAGTTGATTTGCGATTACGGCTAACGTCCACTTACTATCTACAGTAAAATGGGATTCAGCGTCTTCAATTAAATTTGCACTATAACGTTCGAGTTCACGTGTGTAGGTTTTCACTTGAATATCTGAAACCAGGCCAGAATGGAGATAGCTCTCTAGCAGTTCTGTCAAATTAGAAATGAGCGTTTGTCCTTCTTGTATATCGTTTAATAAAACCCTTAACCTTAAATGATTTCCATTTTCATCATATCGAATAAAAAACCACTTATTAATATATTTCTCATTACTTACTAAGAAAGGCTCAATACATGCTATCAGTAATTGATCAGTACGTTGCTGATGACAAAATATTTCGAAATAAAGCCATTCACTTCCCGGAGGAAAAACACGTTTTACCTCAGGCTCAGCCTGCTTAACAAGCGAAGGCCGGTAAATATTCTGGTTATTATAAATACTTAAAATATACTGTGCCAAATAGGGCTTCAATTCTTCATCTTTTACTACAGCGTATTGTGGCAGGTTAACTTCATCAACATAAACACTATCCTGTTTCTGCATGTACTGAATAAGGGCTACAATATCAGATACTTCATTCAATGAAAAGCAGAGCGTTTGATCTGCAAGCCCTGTTTTAAAATGGGTAGAAATGCCTTTTTCAACTAACGCATTTCTACAATCATCGATAGGAATTGGTTTCTTATTAATCGGATCAAGAAAATCTTCTTTCTTTATTTTCCACTTTTTAGGGCTTATAACAATGTTTTGATATTGCAACCGGGGATAATAGTCTAAACCTGGGAATAAGCCATCCAGCGTGAGGGAAAGGTTATGATGTAGGCCATGATATTGAAGATCGCAAAGTAAGCGAAAAACAGAAAGATCGGAACGGGAATAGTTGTAAGCCGAAGCCATTCGTGGGATTAATCTTTTGTTTAATTTTTTAGACCTTAAAAATATTTCTGACCCAACAACAGAGATTTGTATATCATTTAAAGCTAAGGGGTTAGCTGAGGTATCGTAATTTAATATGGCGAGTTGGGCATCGTAAATCAGTTTACGTCTATTCACATTATCAACTCCAGTTTCAACCATATAGGCCACATCAAAAAACAAAACATCTGGATTTGCCGAATTTTCCATTTTAGCTATCTCGCTGGCATACCTTTCCACTTCATGATCTGCCATGCTAAATCTGCCTGTTAAAGCGTTTGCTGTTATGCCGCCGATTTGACCCGCATAAATCAAATCGTCTATAACCGACATGACTAAACTGGTAGAATTAGGGAGTGCTAAAGGATTGGGGTTGACTGGCAAATCCAATTTGTTTAGAAAAATGACCTCCTGACCGAAAAAATTATTAGCATTTATATTTTTTTTAAATGCGTCTTTTAAGCGATCCAATTCATTCTGTTTGTTTTGATCCCTATTATGAAGCTGTACAATAAAGTCATCGTTACCTTCTGCCTGCTCCAATTCATCATAACCTACCCCAACTTCAGGATCAAGTGCTGTTAACAAGGATATTTCTCGTTGCTCAAACTTCTTTCTAAATCGGGTTATAAATTTTTTTAAGGCATCGCGGTCATTATTGGGCAATGTGCCTTGCAATAATTTCAGCAAACCAGGTATTGCATTAAACAATTTTCCATCAAGATTACCCTGCTTAACATTTCTTTGGGCAATGATATATTTCGGAAGGTTTTCCGCATCAATTTTTAACCGCTCAAAATAATCTTCTCCAATAATATTTGGATCATAGTTGCTAAAGAGCAGTTGTAAATCATGCATATCTTGCAACAGATCAAAGAAGCCTTTTTGATCTTCATTAGCAATTCCCAGTTGATTAATTAATTCATTTATCCGGACAGGCTTAAGGCAGGCATCGAGAATACTTCTTACAAAGGCATCATCGTCCAACTCTGAAAGTTCAAAAGTTCCTTCATTACAAGTAATGTATCGGATGCTATCACTTACGAGGTAATAACTGCTATTGCTAAACAGAAAACAGTTTTTTTGGATAAGATCGCTAAACTGAAGATGAATATTGTTTTTAAATGGCCAATCAACGAGGCTGCGAATTTCTTCTTTTTTATTCAGGGTTATCGAATGGCTTCCAGGCCTTCCTTCGTTATTGAAAATACTAAAACTGGCAAAGGTGCCATAAGGTGTTGAGCGATATTTGGCCCTATTGAAATATTTCCAAATGGTAAAGGAAACCTTTGGTGGAAGTGAGTGCAATTGATCGGCAGTTACATCTTTAATAACTTGGTAGAAAGCATCTGAAGAAATGGCAATAGCTTCCTTTAGTTCATCCCAACAATCTTCCAAATTAGCCTGATAGGGAAATTTGGGGGTCCTTAAAATTACTGTTGGGTGTATGTTCAGTTTCATATTCGCATAAAGATGGAGCTACAAATATAATTTTAAAAGCTTCATAACAAAAAAGCCATCTCCTGTTTAGAAGATGGCTTATCGGGACGTTAGATTATTGAAATTATTTTTTGGTTACTTTAAATTCTGTCCTTCTGTTTTTGGCTCTGCCTTCGGGGTTATCTTTTTGTTTTTTACCCTTACCAATGGTATTAGGTGCAACAGGCATAGATTCACCATAGCCTTTAGAGGTTAAGCGGGTAATTGAAATCCCTTTACTTACTAAATAATCTACACAAGATTGAGCCCTTCTGTTAGATAAATCTAAGTTATACTCATCTGTTCCGATGTTATCGGTATGTGCACCAAGTTCTATTTCCATTTCTGGATTATCTTCCATAATTGGAATCAATGCATCTAAAACTTTCTTGGAAGGCTCAGTTAAATCAGCTTTATTAAATTCGTAATAAACATTATCCAACACAATTGGAATACCTAATTTAAACGGACTGATACAATAGTCTCTGTAAATTAAAGTATCAGCTTTAGCTAACTCTTCGTAAGCATAGTTTTTCGTGATTGAAAAGTAATTATCCTTTGCGAAAAGCAATTTAATTGGTCTTTTAGAGTCTACTTTGAAAGTATATTTACCATCAGTACCTGTTGTAATTTTTTGTTCTCCTTCTACATTTGAAAGGGTTACTTTAGCTCCTGGTAAAGGCAGTTTAGTTTTGCAATCGGTTAGAATACCTGCTATAGAAAGGAATTCTTTCTTTACTTCAAATACTTCTAAACAGCAAGATGACTCGCGGTCGCTGCTAATATATCCCTTAATTCCTTTATCGTCTACTGCTGTAAAGTAAACATCGTCTTTGGAAGAGTTAAAAGGATAACCTAAGTTTTTTGGTGTACTCCAATCTACCAAATCACCTTCCGCTTCGAAAAAGTCTAATCCACCTAAACCGATTCTGCCATCGGTACTGAATAAGAGTTTTTTGGTAGATACATTATAATAAGGCGCTCTTTCATCATCCTCGGTATTGATGGTTGGTCCGAAATTTACGGCCTGACCTAAAGAACCATCTTCTCTAATTGCACAGTACCATAAATCGTATTTACCATAACCACCAGTTCTATCCGAAGAGAAAAGTAGAAATTTTCCATCAGCGGTTACAAAAGGTTGTGAAGAATTAAAATCCTTGCTATTTACCTGCAAACCTGCTTCTACGGGCTGGCTCCATTTATCGCCGGTTTTTTTGGCGGTGTAAATCGCATAGTTTTCTTTTTCTCTCCAAGCCGTAAAGTAGATTGTATTTCCGTTAGGGCTGAAGGTACTTGCAGCCACCTCGATACCTTTTGGCAAGTTGATATCCAACGCTTTTACCGAAACTTCGGTAGCTGAAAGATCTCCTTTTGAGGTATAAATATTATTTAAGAACGGATTTGACTTAGTAGCCACTTGTACCTCTCCGGCATCAGTTTTAACTACATCACGTTTGCCTGCTATTGCAATTGGCCTGGAGGAAGTAAAATAGAAATCGTTGCCATATTTTACGGGAGCATAATTAGAACCCAATCCATTTACCTGAGCCGGTAATCTTTTGACTTGCACCATTCTTGGAAAACGCATTTCCTCAAGTGCAAATTTACATGAGGCGATTTCCTTCTTAGCATCCTTAACCAAAACATCATTCCCATTTTTCTTGATATATTGTTCGAAAGCATCAATGGCCTGGTTGAATTTTTTATTTGCCCTTAAACTTTCGGCATAATAAAACAGCGCTTTTCTGTACTTGGTATTGGTGAAAGTGGTGGCCACGGCATAATATTTCTCGGCTTCAGTAAACTCTCTGTACATCCTGCTTGATTCTGCCAGATTATACACCGCACCTTCATAATCCTCCATTATTTTTTCTTCACTGGCCGTTTTACGCTCCTTACCATATGGCAGTATCGCCTGGGTACTGTCGCCAGTAATTTTTAGCGCCTTTTTATAAAAAGTAGAAGCAGCATAATAATCCTTATTTTCGAAATAAGTATCGGCAACTTTCTTATAATTTACCACATATTGCGCCTGCGAAACACCCGCATAAGTCACCAACAAAAACAGTAATATTTTTTTCATATGAAGTATTGATTATAAACGTGGACAAAAGAAGTTAGGGCCGATTATACCGTTGCGTCCGATTAGAGAGATGGATAATTCTAAACCACCGTTACTATTAGACGCTCTGTTAAATGTGGAGGTATTGACATCATAACTTAACCCAAACACCATGTTTTTAAGCTGTAAGCCCACAAAAGCAATTGCAGCATCTTTTACACGATAGTTACCACCAAAAAGAATATTTGATGATGGGTTAACATTAAGTTGCGCATATGCACCCAGAGAAACCTCATTGGTATTTCCCTGATACATAACCAAAGCATTTGGAACGATATCCAACAGTTCGGAAGCCCTTACACGCGCACCACCATGGGCAGTGATACGTACCGGGATGCGGCTGTTACTTCCTGTAAAACGATCTACAGGGCGGGTTAAATGCGCTGCACTAGCTCCAACAAATATGTTAACGTTCTGATTCGGGTTACCATCAAAATACATTACTCCGGCATTCACGTCTGGTACGAGTGTTGATTGTGAAGAAAGTGTTTCACCACTCATCATCCCGCCGTCGTACCCGCCAATTGGATTAAACTGATTACCAAAACGGGCTTGAGAGAAATCGAAACTGCGATTAATGATACCAGCCTGTAAGCCAAAGTTAATCATTTGCAATCCTTCGAAACCAAACCTTAAACGATATGATCCGGAAACCAATGCAGTGAGGTAATTGAAGCCTAAATCACCTGCTCTTTGGTTCATCACTGTTGCCCCGAATGCAAAGTTCTTTTTAGGTGCCATATCAAATGAAGCGCCTCCCGTTAGGAAGGAATTATTTACTGCGCTCCATTGTTGTTTAAAGTTTACAGAACCGCGGTAATCACCGTCGATCACTCCGGTTAGCGCTGGGTTAAGCCACAGCGGATAAGCGTAGTATTGTGAAAAGTGCGGATCAGTTTGTGCAAATGATTTTGCTGTACAAAGCACCAAACCCAGTACTGTCACATATATTTTTAAAGCCGATAATATTTTCATGGTATCTAATTTTATCTGTTTTTTATTGAACCTCGTCTTCATTATCTAATTAAGGTTATCGTGCCTTTTTTCATTGTACTTGTTCCATCGTTAAATTGAACCTCAACCATGTAAACATATACACCTATTGGCTGATTTACACCTTTAAAGGTTCCATCCCATCCGTTAGCTACATTATCTGATTGGAAAATTAACTGACCCCATTGCGTGTAGATAAACATTCTGGCACTAGTGATGGTATTTCCGTAAATCAGGAACACATCATTTTTACCGTCGTTGTTAGGTGTAAATGCATTTGGAACAAATACCTCATTGCCTAGTGGGTTGCTTGATTTACCTGTAACCGGAGTAGAATTTGCACTGGTTTGGCAATCTAGCTGTCCTTTAGCCCTTACAATGATTGTTACACTCTGATCAGGTTTTAAACCGGTAACAAAATAAGTTGTTCCTGTGGCTCCATTTGTTGGCAATATCCAGGTTAGACCATTATCAGTAGATACCTCATATCCCGAAGCACCTGCAACAGCCGGCCATCCGAAGGTTACGCTGTTTGGTGTGGTTGCCGTTACAGATAATACCGGTCTATCTAATACTGGTAATACCGTTACGGTTACTGGTGTTCTGGTTGGGCTGGCACAGCCACCTACTGCAATACTTTCTACATAGTAAGTTGTGGTAGTATTTAAACCTGGTGTTGTAAATGAAACACCTTCTGCTAATACAGCGCCACTAGAGCTTGCTGCGTACCATCTGTAAATTAAGCCTGCAACCGGATTGTTTACCGTGATGGTAGTAGAACTTCCTGCACACAATATTCCATTTGCTGGAGTGGCACTTGCAGGTGCTACCGGCACTGGTAATGGAATTACATTTACAGGGGTTCTAGCGGTTGAAGTACAAGATCCAGAAGTAGCCTCTACATAATAAGTTGCATTTGCATTAACTGCCGGGGTAAGGAAAGTTGAACCTGTTCCAGCAATTGTTCCACCTACTGAAGAGGTATACCAGTTATAGGTAATTCCTGTTTGAGGATTAGAAACTGATAAGCTTGCGGCACTACCTGTACAAACACTAACAGATGCTGAAGTAACTGTTGGAACTGTTGGTTTAGGATTTACCGTTACGGTAACCTTAACTCTTCCTCCATTGTTATTACATCCAGCTGCTCCTATAGCAACCACATAATAATCTGTTGAAGCATTTAACACTGCCGTGGTATAGCTAGTTCCAGTGTATAACAGGTTACCCCCTACCGCTGCACTGTACCACTCATAGGTTACACCCGTTTGTGGATTGGTTAAGTTTAATACTGTTGCCTCTCCTGAGCAGATGTTTGTACCCGCAGTTGCAACAACCGGATTAAGCGGAAGATCGTTAACTACAATTGTTACTGATTTTGCGGTTGCGGCGGTATTCTCACACTTGTTGCTACCTTTTACGGTTACATAATATGTTCTTGTTCCAGTGAAACCAGGTGCTGTGAATACTGCTCCAGTGAAAACGACATTGGTTAATGCAGCGTCACTGTACCAGGTAAACACCGGACTGGTAACTGTGGTTGTTGATGCGGTTAATACGGCTTGTGTACCTGCGCATATAGAAGTTGAACCCGTTACAGTAACATCGTTTGCTATTGCTACCGGATTAACGGTGATGGTTATTGCTTTGGCATTTGCAGCCGAGCTCTCACATTTATCGCTTCCCTTCACGGTTACATAATACGTAGTAGTAGTGCTTAAGTTAGGGGTTGTAAATGCTGCGCCCACATAAGCTACTGTAGTTAATGAGGCGTCGCTGTACCAGGTAAATACCGGGTTGGTTACGGTTGTTGAGCTGGCATTAATCACTACTGTACCCGAACCACAAACTATTGATGGAGTAGATAAGGTAATATCTGCTGCTGTAGCGCCCTGATTTACAGTTACCGTAACTACCTTAGCAGTAGTACCTGTATTTTCACATCTGTTATCTCCTTTAACGGTTACATAATATTTAGTAGTAGCAGTTAAATTCGGCGTGGTAAACGATGCACCAACGTATGCTACAGTAGTTAAGGCTGCGTCAGTATACCAGGTGAATGTTGGGTTGGTAACTGTTGTGGTAGTAGCTGCTATTACTGTTGTTGATCCTGAGCAGATTGTTACATCATCAGCGTTAATATCAGAAGCAGTAGCTATTGGTTTAACCGTGATGGTTACCGCTTTAGCAGAAGCTGCTGTACTTTCACATCTGTTGCTACCTTTAACTGTTACATAATAAGTTGCATTTGCTGTTAAGTTTGGCGTGGTAAATACTGCACCTGTGAATACAACATTTGTTAATGCAGCATCACTATACCAGGTAAATACCGGGCTGGTTACTGTTGTTGTACTTGCAGTTAACACCGCTGCCGAACCTTCACAAGTTGAAGTAGACCCCGTTACCGAAACATCACTTGCAATAGCAATTGGATTTACTGTAATGGTTACAGCCTTAGCATTTAAAGCAGAATTTTCACATTTATTGCTGCCCTTAACGGTTACATAATATGTTGTAGTAGTTGTTAAGTTAGGCGTTGTAAATGATGGCCCTGTGTAAGCTACAGTTGTTAATGAAGCATCGCTGTACCAGGTAAATACCGGACTGGTTACTGTTGTTGAACTGGCGTTGATTACTACTGTACCCGAACCACAAACTATTGATGGTGTAGATAACGTAATATCCGCTGCTGTTGCAGCTTCATTTACCGTTACCGTTACCACTTTAGCGGTAATACCAGAGTTTTCACATTTATTATCGCCCTTAACTGTTACGTAATATTTAGTAGTAGCCGTTAAGCCTGGCGTTGTAAATGTAGCACCTACATAAGCAACAGTGGTTAATGCTGCATCAGTGTACCAGGTAAATGTTGGATTGGTTACTGTTGTTGTAGTTGCTGTTATTGATGCTGTAGAACCAGAGCAAATAGTGGCATCGTTAGCGGCAATATCAGAAGCTGTAGCTACTGGCTTAACAGTGATGGCTATCACTTTAGCTGTACCAGCAGCATTCTCACATTTGTTATCTCCTTTAACCGTAACATAATAAGTTGTGCTGGTGGTTAAAGCAGGTGTAGCGAAGGTAGCACCGATATGGCTAACATTGGTCAATGCCGCATCGCTGTACCAGGTAAATATTGGATTGTTTACTGAAGGAGATGTTGCACTCAACACTACTGCCGAACCAGCACATGCAGTGTTATCTCCTGTTACAATAATATCAGTTGTTGTAGCTAATGGATTAACGGTTACTGTTACTGCTTTCGCATCAGCAGCCGCATTCTCACATTTGTTTGCTCCTTTTACTGTTACATAATAAGTAGTTGTAGCTGTTAAACCTGTTACGGTGAACGTTGGTCCTACGAAAGCTACGCTGGTTAACGAAGCATCACTGTACCAGGTAAATACTGGCTGAGTTACCGTTAAGCTTGAGGCCATTAATACGGCTGCATTTCCTGCACAGATCTGAGCATTGCTTACGGTTACATCTGCAGCAGTAGCATAGTCATTAACCGTTACAGTGATTACCTTAGCCGCAGTAGCTAAGTTTTCACACTTGTTATCACCTCTTACCGATACATAATAAGTAGTTGTTGCCGCAAGTGTTGGAATGTTAAATGTTGGTCCAACATGAACAACCGTTGCGAAGTTAGCATCACTATACCAGGTAAATACCGGGTTTGTTACTGTGGCTGAAGTAACCGACAATACAGTTCCAGAATTTTTACAGATCGTGGTTAATCCGCTGGCAGCGATATCTGCATCTGTTGCAAAAGGATTAACTGTAATGGTGATAGATTTTGCTGTTGAAGCAGTGTTCTCACATTTGTTATCTCCTCTTACGGTTACATAATAAGTAGTATTAGCGCTAAGTGCCGGAGTGGTAAACTCTGGTCCGGTGAAAACCGGAGTAGTTAATGCAGCATCACTGTACCAAGTGAATACCGGATTAGTTACTGTAGTGGTTGTAGCTGTTAATTTCACAGTAGAACCATTACAAATGGTACTCGTACCCGCCAAATTAATGTCGGCAGCCACGGCAATCGGATTCAGAATAATGGTTACTTCTGCAGCTGCACCAACCGGATTAGCACATTTGTTTGTTCCGCTAACGGTAACATAATATTTAGTAGTGGCAGTTATTGCCGGGGTATTAAATGTTGCACCAGTATTAACCAGGTTGGTTAAAGCGGCATCACTGAACCAGTTAAATACAGGACTGCTTACAGTAGTACTGGTAGCGGTTAATGTAGTTGTACCCGATGCGCAAATTGAAGTGTTACCTGTAATGGTAACATCGGCAGCGGTTGATGATGGATTTACAGTGATAGAAATTTTTGTACGTGTTGCGTTTGAACAGCTATTTCCATTAACTGCTTCTACATAGAAATCGTAAGTTCCAGGTGCCAATGAAGCAGATGTAGTATAGCTGCTGTTGTTGCTCACTAACATATTTCCATTAGTAGCAGCATCGTACCAGTTAAATGTTACTCCGGCAACAGCCTGAACGCTTAAAGTTGCAGGCGTATTGATACAGGTAGTAGCAGGATTTCCTGCTGCTGCAACTGGTGCTGAAGGTGGAGGTAAAATGGTTACCGTTACTTTAGCTGGTTTAGTTTCACAACCATTTGCTGTTGCAGTAACCGAGAATTCATAAGTACCCGCAGCTAAAGTAGCATCTGTAGTATAAGTTGGCCCGTCTGTAGCAGCTCCCAGGTAAGTTCCGGCTAAGTACCATTTATAAACTACTCCTGGAGCTGGATTTTGAACACTTAATGTTGCTGTTGAACCTTGACAAGCACTTGCAGTAGCTGATGCCAGCGTTGGAACCGGGATAGTACGTTGTGCATAATCCAGGTTAACTGAAGTTAATGCACCGAGTAATCCTGAGTTTAGTCTTAACTCAACACCATCAAATTTACTTGTTGGTACAAAAGTTAAGATTGCCGATGCATCACCACTTAATAAAGTAAGTGTGATAAGCGGATTAGAAATTGAAGTAAGGTCATTATTAGGCGCTGTTCCCTGATATGTTCTTACCGTTAAGTTTTGTAAAAGTGCTAATGATAGTAGTTTACCCGGAGTGGTAATTTTAACCCTTAAGGTATCTCCTACATTTGATAAACCTGTAAAACCAACATGGTGATACACAGATGCGCCCAATAATCCAACCGGAATGACCAAACTAGATCCAGTGTTCACATCGTTATCTACCGCTAAAGTAGGATTAAATACACCACCCAATAACACAACGCCATCTACACCGCTTGCTACTGTTGTTGTTGCAGCACCGCAAGGTGTAGCTACTGGCGTTCCGTTAGGAATTACGGTTACTACTACTGATGCTTTTGCAGTTGCAGGACATCCACCAGGAACAGTTGCTTCTACATAATAAGTAGTAGTTGCGCTTAACTGTGGTGTTGTAAAAGTTGTACCAGTAAAAATTGGTAGGGTTGCTGTTTCTGAAGTGTACCAGTTAATAGTTGCGCCAGCTGTACTCGAAGTGGCTGTTAATACAGCTACCGATCCTTCGGTAATGGTAACTGCCGGAGGAGTTACCACTGGAATATCGATCGAACCAATATTGATTTGACCTTCGGTTCTGGTAGAAGAACTACCGCAGCTATTTACTGCCTCTACAAAATAACTGGTGTTTGCAGTAACCGTTGGCGTATTGAAAGTGGCTCCGGTGAACAATATTGTTGTAGAATTTGCTGTAGCATACCAATTATAGTCTGTACCTGCAATAGGATCTTTAACCTGGAAGGTAACCGATGTATTGGCACAAGTATTTACACTTGGAGCAAGTAACACCGGTGTAACAGGAGCTGGATTAGTTGTTACATTTACTACTGTTTTATAGCTTACGCATCCTGAAGGAGAAACCGCAGCTACATAGAATTTAGTATTAGCAGTTAAAGTAGGTGTAATGAAAGTTACGCCATCCTTTCCTGTGATATAAGTTCCTGTTGCATCGTACCATCTATAGGTATAGCCAGCTACAGGACTACTCACCTCTAATTGAGCAGTTTGTCCGGCACAACCCGTAACATTAGCTGCAACCACCGTTGGAGCTACTAATATACGTTGTGCGGCATTGAAGTTTATTGAGGTTAAAGCACCTAATAAACCTGCATTTAATTTCAATTCTACGGCATCAAATGTTGCTGTTGGAACAAAAGTGATTAAAGCTTGCGTATCGCCGCTTAATAATTGAAGATTTAATAAAGTTGTATTGTTTAATGGTCTTGCGTCATTATTGCTTGTTCCTCCATTAAAAGTGGTCAATTCTACATTACCTAACAGGCTTAATGAAAGCAATTTACCTGGAGATGAAACCAATACCTTAACCGTATCGCCCAGTTGTGATGAAGAACCAAAATTTGCTCTCTGGTAAACAGATGCGCCTAATGCACCTACCGGCATAACCAACGATGAAGCCGTTTGCGTATCGTTATCAACTGCTAAAGCGGAGTTAAATACTCCAGATAATAAGGCTACGCCGTTAACTCCATTGGTTTCTGTTAATGCCGATTCGCAAGGAACTGGATTCGGTGATCCATTTCCATCTACGTTTATCGTTACCTGAACCCGGGTAGCAGAAGTACATCCATTAGCATTAACCGCTTCTACGTAATAAGTTGTAGTAGCCAGTAATGGTGGAGTTACGTATGTTGCCCCAGTGTAAACAGGACTTGTGGCGGTATTAGAAGTATACCAGTTAAAAGTAATATTAGATTCTGTTGAGGTTGCTGTTAAAATAGCAGTTTGACCAACATTTACCGTAGTAGCACTTGCGGTTACCACTGGTAATACCGGACGAGGATTAACGGTAACCGCTGCAGCTGCGCGAGTTGCACTGGTACAATTTCCTTGTGAAGCCTCTACATAGAATGTGGTATTGGCATTCAATACCGGAGTTACAAATGTTGTTCCTGTAAACAACAGGTTACCTGCAGTTGCTGCATCATACCATTTATAGGTTACACCTGCATCCGGATTAGAAACCGATAACGTTGAGGTAGATCCCGCACAGCTTGCTGTAATAGTTGCCAATACTGGTGTAGGCAATACCGGAGTAACGGTTACAGTTACCGGAACCCTTGTGGTATTCGCACATGTGCCTTTGCTAACTTCTATATAATAGGTAGTAGTAGCGTTTAATGCTGGCGTTGTATAAGTTGCGCCTGTGGTTAAAGCTGTTCCACCTACTGCTGCACTATACCAGGTTAAAGTGGTACCGCCATTAGCTGTTGCAGTTAATGTTGCTGTACTTCCCGAACAAATGGTTTGGTTACCCGCAGTTAAAGTTGGGTTTGGATAAATGACATTTGCGCCATAAATATCTAAACTGGTAATGGCAGATACTAAGGCTCCGAAACGAATCTCTACCCTGTCATATGCACCACCAGCAAGAACTGTAGCCGCAAAACGGTTTCCAGTTAATAATTGAAGATTTAATAATGATGAATTCAACTGAACTGTTCTAACAACAGTGCTTCCATTCATTACATTAATAGTATAATTACTTAAAGCTGTTAAATCAAGCAATCCAGTTGGTAAAGCTAAATCTAAACGGATACTATCTGTTGCAGCTCCTACTGAAGGGAAAATCAATTGCTGATATCCTGTTGCACCAACTCCAACACCCAATGTAATTCTGGTGAAGTTGGTTACATCAGCATCGGTTGAATTACCTGCACCATTAATGCTACATAATACACAGATACCAGTGATGGCTGTGTTCTGTGCGTTTGCCGCATTACAAGCTGTACCACCACCAGAAGTAATCACTGTAACGGTAACCGGAACGCGACTTGCGCTTACGCAACCGTTACTATTAGTTGTTTGAACATAATAAGTAGTAGTAGCATTTAAGATAGGCGTAGTGAAAGAACTTCCAGTACCTACTTGCGTTCCGTTAGTTGCAGCATCAAACCAGGCAATCGTATTCCCTGCATCAGCAGTAGCGATAAGTGTAGTTGTTTGACCAGCGTTAATAACCTGGTTATTAGTTGTTACTGTAGCTAAAGTTGCAGGAGGATTTACAGAAACAGTTACAGCAGTACGGCTGCTAACAGCAGTACCCGAAACCGCTTCAACATAGAATACTGTTTGAGTAGTTACTGCCGGAGTAACAAAGACCCCTGTATTGTTAGTTACTAAAGGGGTACTTCCTGTAGAAGCATACCAGTTATAAGTTACACCTGCTTGCAAATTGCTAACGCTAAGTGTTGCCGGGCTTCCTGCACAAACCGTAGCTGCTGCTACAGTTGGAGGATTTACCGTTACAGTAATGGTATAATCTGTATTTACTTTATTGCCATTGGCATCGGTTGCAGTTAATGAAACCGTATAAGTACCACCCAAGGTTGGCGTACCTGTAATTTCTCTTGTTGAGGTATTGAAGTTTAACCCTGGAGGCAATCCTGTTGCCAAATAAGTATATGGAGCAGTTCCACCAGTAACAGCAGGCAATGTTTGAGTTGGATATGTAGTACCAACAACCCCATTAGCCAATGTAGCAGATGGTAAAGATAATTCACCAATAACTTTGATTGGATAGTTGTTAGTGGCAGTTTTACCTTGTCCGTCATTAACATTCACCGTTACTACATAATTTCCGGCCTGAGTTGGTGTACCCTTAATTTCTCGTGTTGCAGGATCAAAAGTTAATCCCGGAGGCAAGTTACTTGCAGTATAAGTATATGTTCCAGATCCACCTACAGCAGCAGGAATGGTTTGAGTTGGATACAACACCCCTTCTGTTCCATCAGCTAAAGTTGCAGCTGGTAAAACCAGAGGATCTACTACAGTAATAGAATAATTGGTCGTAACCGTTTTGCCATCACCATCTGTAATGGTAACCGGAACCGTAAAAGTTCCAGCCTGAGTAGGTGTACCTGTAATTTCTCTTGTTGCAGGATCGAAAGTTAAACCCGGAGGCAAACCTGTAGCCGAATAAGTGTAAGGTGTAGAACCTCCTGTGGCCAAAGGAATAATTTGCGTTGGATATACTGTACCCGTTGTTCCGTTAGCCAGCGTTGCCGTTGGAAGAACCAATGGATCTGTTATCTTAACAGTAAAGTTTGAAGTAACGGTATTTCCATTTGCATCTGTTACAGTAACCGGAATGGTATAAGTTCCAGCCTGTGTAGGTGTACCCGAAATTTCTTTGGTACCTGGTGTAAAAGTTAATCCCGGAGGCAGGTTTGTTGCCGTATAAGTGTAAGGGCCAGTACCGCCTGTTGCATCAGGGATAACCTGTGTTGGGTAAAGGGTATTGGTTACACCATTAGGTAAAGTAGCCGGTGTTAATGCCAATGCATTGGTAACGGTTAAATTGAAGGTTGCTGTTGCCGTACAGTTTTTAGCATCTGTGGCAATAACAGAAAAAGTATAGCTATTCGGAACAGTTGGCGTTCCGGTAATTAAACCAGTTGAAGAGATCGCTAAGCCTGTTGGCAAAGTACTTCCTGACGCTAAAGCATAAGTATATGTTGGTGTACCACCTGTAGCAACATTAATTTGCTTGGTGTAAACGGAACCCGCTGTTGCGTTGGTTAATGAACCACCGGCAAAAAGAATTTCCGGGTTAACCACAACACTCACCGGAACCCTTACAGACTCTGAAGTACAGCCTGCTTTTCTTGAAGCTACATAATAAGTTTTATTAGCCAATAACGCAGGAGTAGTAAAGGTTGCGTTGTATGCTACGGCTTGCAAGGCTGTTCCACCATCTGCCACATCGTACCAAAACAGTTCGTTGGCAGCAGCTGTGGTAGCAGTTAAATTAGCGGCTGTATTGTAACAAACATTTACAATGTTACTCGTTGGGGGTACGAATGTAGGAAAGGCCGGGCTTCTGGTTATACCATAAACTTCCACATATTGAGTAACGTTGGCACTAACTAAATTACTTAAGGTTATGGTTACCCGATCAAATGCAACTCCTGGAGCAAATGGCAAAGTCACTATTTGGCCATTGTTCAGTAGTCCCAATAAATCTGCCCCCAATAAACTCGAAACAGAGGTATTATACACAGGTGTTGTACCGTTGTAAGCGGTTACTGATAAATTATTCAGCAAACCTAAATTTAATAAAGCTGCAGAAGTTCTAAAACGGAGATTAATATTATCAGTAGTATTAGATAAATTAGGGAAATAAACGTTCAAACTCTTAGAAGCCGCAACGCCTAAAATACCTGTACTTAAATTGTAGAAATTATTTTTATCAGCGTCGATAATCTTTTCAAAATCAAAGTTCTCTCCACCCGATAGATTTAAGGCATCTAACGATATACCTTGTTCGTCGAAATTCGCATATACATTATTATCACAAGCATCAGTACCATCAAGATGATAAGCATAATAAACCTTAGTTTGGTTAATGGTTGATAATAATAATGATGTGGTTTTGTCGGTAATATAAATCCTATCGTAAGCCTGAGTTGGGGTAATGGCAACTAACGTGAATCCATTTTTGTCTTTTACCAATCTTATATTGGAGGCATTATCAAAGCCTGCAATACTGTTCCCTTTAAGAACAGAAGTACCTGATGAATTTCTTGCATCTATCTCGAACTGGTGATTTCCAATAACCAGCGAGCCTACAACTGTTGAAAGGGTTCCTCCAAGAGTACCCCCTAATAATCCATTCAGTGCAGCGGGATCAAAATCTATCCTTACATAAGTCGTTTTGTTCGCCGGAATATTCGAAGGGAACTTTAAAATGATTCCTCCGGAATACGCACCTAAGCCAAGTGCTGCCCCCCCATATGATTTTAGGGTGGCGAAAGTGGCATCATTTGTGGTTATCGCATTTCCAATGTTTTCTACGTGAGATCCGATTCCTGTAGAATTCTCAACAACATCATTTGCAAAAACTTTAGTTTGTGCATACGATTCGGTTTGAAAGAGCGTTAATAGAATGATGATTGCAATAGATGTATTGCGAAAAATCCCTTGTAAGGAACGAAAGGTAAAATGTTTCATCATATTAGGCGTTAAATAGGGTGTGACTACCATCGTTGTGCAGTGTAGTTTGTTTATTTTTAGATTAGACACTAAACAACAGGAACAAATCTACACCTACACTACTGTTCTACCCTATCCATTGCTATTCATTGTTTGCCCGCTACTTTTCATTCATTTTATTCATACCGTTTATTCTTAACGAATTCATTTCAAACATTGTGAAATTTTGATGACATTAGCAGAGTCATCCATCTATATGTTTAATGAACGCTAATGAACTCCTTATCGAACTCAGGAAGTTCGTACTTATAAAGTCCGGCTTAAGAAATATAGATCCAGGTCATTGTAAGATCATTTCTGAGTATGTATTCCAAGAAACCAAGAACTACGTTAGTGAAACTACCGTAAAACGCTTTTTTGGCTTTGCCAATACATTGCATAAATTTTCATTATTTACACTTAATAGTCTCTCTCAATATATAGGATACACTGATTGGGACTCTTTTTGTAAAGACAGAGAAAATCATACTTCATCTGCCCAAAGTATCTGGCAGGATTTAAGGATGAAAACCCATGCTATAACTGAAGTTTCCTTAATTGCCAAAAAGAATAACTCGGGAATCCCATTCAATTCTACAGCAAACAGAAATTTCTTTTATCCTGATTTTGACTATTTTTTAAAAAACAACTATCAGTTTACTACAATAAGTGCTCAGCCTGGTCATGGTAAATCTATTTTACTGGCCCATATGGTCGAATACTTTTTTTATTCGGAATATGCACCTTATAAAAATGATATTGTATTGCTCATCAATTCTACCAGCATCAATACCATCATCCAAAATGGATTAACCCTGAAGGATTGGTTTGCCAAAGAGTTTAAGTTTGGTAGCCTGAGCGAAATGATCAGCTATTTTAAGAAGCAGCCAGATAAACGTGAAGGAAGATTTATCATTATTGTGGATGGCATAGATGAATATTTAAGTAAACCCAACTACTTCAAAACATTTACCGACCTATTATATAGCGTAGAAGAAAACAATTTCGTTAAAATCGTTTTAGGTTTAAGAACCAATAGCTGGACAAACCTACAGCCGGTTATTTCCAATTCAGCTTTTTTAACCAAGGCCTGGTATACCAGTGTTTTTTACGATTCTGACCTGCTTAGTAATGTTCCGTTGTTAAATAATGAAGAAGTTCTTTCTACACTCAGTTTAATTGAGGGAAAAACGATAGAACAATCGGATATTAACCCCGACCTTTTAAATCAGTTTAAAACTCCTTTTTGGCTACAGGTATATTATAAGCTGAAATATGAGAACAATTTTCTGGAGTTGATTAATCCCCTGCTCCGGTATGAATTGATTAATTACTTTTTAGAGAAACGGGTTTTTCTGGCTAAGAAAAGTACCGAAAAGATATTCCTGCTTAAAAAGATTAGTGAAAGTATTTCAGAAGGGGCCAAAAGCTTAAGGGTAGCTAAGGAAAAAATCCTGAGCTATATTAACTGTTATCCAGATGCTTACGAAGAGCTCATTCACAGTGGAATTCTGATTGAGGAGAAGAGGCTCACCACTTCAATCCCAACAGAGGTTGTTCGTTTTCTGAATAACGACATCTATACGTACTTTATATTTATACAAATTACCGAGAAATTTGATTATAAGCCATCAAGAGAGTTTTTTGCACATATATTATCAAATTTCCCCCAGGAAAAAGTAAATTTCAGAGAACACATTCTCAATTGGGCCATTAGGTTTTGTATCAACAGAAATGAAATTGCCGAACTAAAGAACATTTTTAAGCTCCCATTCACTAACCTGGAAAAAAATAACTCTTTCGATTTTATCTGCTACGTTTCACGCTACGAATTGAGTAAGCCAAATGCCAACTTTAACAAGCAAAACATTGGGAAGGATTTTATAGATATCATGGCCATGGGTAGAACCATGAGCAAGCTCTATAAAGAAACCATCAAGCATATTTCAGATAATGTACTCAATGAGGATATACAGGCTATGCTACATGTAATTGAATGCAACATTGCACTTATTGATGTAGATAAAGTTGGATTAACGAGTACCATGCATCTGCTGAAAAGGAATTACAAGCGCCTAAACGAACTCTTCCCTATTAATCCTTACGATCTACTCCTTTACTTCTATAACAACCTGATTAACAAACCAAATGAAGGAAGATCTTTAGAGGAAAAAATAGTGAAACTTTGCCACCAGATTGACCGGAGTCCTTCCCTTAAAAATGAGGAATTAACTACAGAAGAGATGTTGTGTTACCGAATGGCACTTATTACCCTTTTTGCACAGCGCAACTATGCAGAGTGCCATCGTTTTATCATGGCTATACTGAATAAGTTCCCGAATATCTTTTTTATCCGCTACTCCGTATTCTCTCCATTTTTACTTATTCATTTAGGTCAAACCTACTTAAAGCTCAATTACTTTAAAAAAGCGCAGCGAATAATGCAGTTTTTAGAAAAGATTATCGATAGAGAATACATTTACTACACCAATTTTATTCTGGCCAGCTTTATCGTATTTAAGGCTAATTTCCATAACGCCACGCATCATTATGAACAAGCCATTGTGAATGCCGATCAGGGATTAGAAATTACCGGAAAGCATGATTTCAAAATGTTCGAAATCGCCTTGATGTTAATCAGGATAGATTCTTTAAAACATACCGATTCTTCTGAGCAGGTATCTTCCGTGATCAAAGACCTTTTAAATTTCCTGAATATTCATAAAATCTCTATGCCAGAATATTCCAACTTAAATGGCGGGGAATTTGAAAATACCTTTAAGATATTAAAGTCCTTTAAACGATAAAACTCCTGCCGAAAGGATCAGCAGGAGTTCATATTTTTTTACTTAATCAGATTGTAAAGTTCATCCAGTTTGGGCGAAAGTACAATTTCAATTCTCCTGTTCTTACTTCTTCCATCGGCGTTGGCGTTTGATCCAAGTGGCTGAAACTCCCCCTTCCCTGTTGCGGTCATTCTAACACTTTCAACCTTTTCATTTTCGGTTAAATAACGAACAACTGAAGTGGCCCTTAAAACACTCAAATCCCAGTTATCTTTAATTTGGCCAAGGTTGTTAATCTTCTGATTATCGGTGTGACCTTCTACGGCAATGTTAATTTCTGGCTGTTGCTTCAATACATTAGCCAATTGGGTTAAGGCCTGCTTTCCTTTCTCATCAATGATGATACTTCCGGAAGGGAATAGGAGTTTATCGGTTAGCGACACATACACCTTACCATTTTTAATCTCTACGGTTAAACCGCTTTTAGTGAAGCCCAGCAATGCCTGTTGTAATTTTTCCTTTAAAGAATTAGTGGCTTCATCGCGTTTACGCAAAACTTCTTCCACCTCTTTTAACCGCTTTTCGCGGGAAGCTAAGTCGCCAGAAAGTTTAGTAATTTCAGAGCTGCTGTTGCTTTTTAGTTTTTTGTAACTGGCATCTACCTCATTGTAATCTTTTTGCAGATTGCGAAGTTCCTCAGCCATTAAAGTGGTATCTTTTTTGAGTTTGGCTATTTCTTTTTCTAAGTTTTCTATTTTAACCAATCCTTCATTGAAAGCTGTGTAAAGTGAATCTTTGCTTCCCAAAAGGGCTTTATATTTTTTAGGAGATAGAACCACACAAGAGGTAAAGGCAGTAACGAATAAAAAGAGCGCAAAAGCAAGAAAGGTTTTTTTCATGTTTAATTTTAGGTTTATCAATTTAAAATATGCAGCAATGTGGTATTGCTAAACGTCTATCGCATTCCGTAAAAATGCAACTAATGGCTGTATCGTTTGGAAAGAACTTATCAACTTATTAACGATTGCAGGTTTATAAAATTCAGCATCATCTAATTTCATTGTAGCCTCAAAGCTCTTCAGTTTTAAATATTCAATATTCGGATCGTTGGGATCATATCCCTTGGGGGCATTTTTTAAAGCATTGGTAGTTCCGAGGGTAAAAAGGCCTGTAAAAGCCTTATCTTGCACTATGGCCTTAAAATCATCAATATTATAATCAATTTCCTGGCGGATAAGTTTTACGTGCGGAGCCTCGGGCATCCAGTAGCCACCTGCTAAAAAGCTATTACCAGGTTGGATATGAAGATAATAACCGGGTTCATTCCCGCCCTTACTTTTAGCGGAAAACCAAATACCGAAGTTCGTTTTATAAGGATCTTTATTTTTACTGAAGCGCACATCTCTGTAAATTCTCATCAGGCTCTTTTTAGGATCCAGGTCCGAAGGTATTAATGGATCCACCTTGGCCAGTTCCGGAATCAGCGCGGTAACAAGCTCCAAAACATTCGCCTTTGCCTCCTCATACCTATGCTTATTTAAGGCAAACCACTCACGGTTATTGTTTTCAGCTACTTCTTTTATAAAATGGAGGGTTTCTTTTTTTAACATAATCTTTTACTATAGTTTCAATGGTTCATTAGATCAATGGTTCATCAGTTCATTAGTTCATCAGTTCATTAGTTCATCAAGTAACCACCTCACCGATTACACAACTCACCAGTTCATCATTCATCAGTTAAACATTCATCAGTTAAACAGTTCAACAATTAAACAGTTAACCAACTCACCACCTCACCGATTAAACAACTCACCAGTTCATCATTCACCAGTTCATCAGTTCAACAATTAAACAGTTCATCAACTAACCACCAACCTACCGATCATAATACGGCTTATACTTAATATTAGGCGATAAAACATGAAGCAAAATGATTCTTGAATATCGATAATTGAAGGGATACAAGGCAAAACATCCTGTAAAAATTACGATAAGGTAATTCCAGAAAGTTTCATCAGTTAAGGGGCCACAAATAAGATAAGTGATGTAGCTTACAATGAGCATTTCGATAACGTTCATGGCATAGCTCACATACATAGCGGCATAAAAGTAACCGGGTTCTATTTCGATTCTTTGTCCACAATGTGCACAAACCTCTTTGGTATGTTGAATATTGAACCCATACATACTTCCCGTAAAGATATCGCCTCTGCGGCAGTGCGGGCATTTAGCATGTACAATGGCATAGAGTTTTGAGGTCTTCCCTTCCATACCTGCTAATTGAGGTTAATAGGCTCTCTTTTAATATTGATGGCAATATTTTTTTTGCGGTACTTCTTATACCAAATAATACCCACTACCGTAGCCAGTAGGTAAGGAATGGCTAATAAATATAAAACACCTGTATTTAAGCCCGCAGTGGTGGTATTTCCATTTTTAACACCCTGTTCGGCATTAATGGTACACATAGAACACTGCGCCGAAACCTGAGGAACTACAGCGAAGGTAAATATCGCCATAAACAAGATCAAAACTGCTTTCTTCATCATCGTTACAAATATACTGAATAAACGATTGGGAGGGTTTAAAAATTATGTCATAAAAAAACCCCACTTTTTAGGGTGGGGTTTACGGAGAGACGATTTAGGGTAATGTTATTGTAAAGCTCCGGTGAAAGTAAAATCCGCATGTTCTATACTTTTAAATTGTCCAAGCAAAGCACCTGTTGTTGGATGAATAAAATAATCTAGTGTAAAAGTATCGACGTTTATTCTTTCCTGTAAGATAGGATCTAAAGGTTTAGATGCCTGCGAGTAAAAGAATGCCGAGTTTCCATCAAAGCCCGATCCTATGGTAAACTTAAATACACCATTTGTGGTTTTGGTATAGGTATATGGATAAGTTAAATTAAGAGAATTTGCGCCATAAGGTGTATTCCAAACCAAAACCATGGTTTTAGAAACAGAATTAAAGGTAAATCTCATAGAACCCAGTGAAACAGGAGTTGTACCTACCACAATATTCGCCAGCGATCTTTGGTTTGCCAATGCCCTTCTCGCCACAAAGTCGCTTCCCCATCCCGGATAGGTTGTTGCATTTGGAGCAGTGATACGGGAGTAGTTAATCCCCATCAACAGATGTAAAGGCAGAATAGGGTTAGTTGACGTTTGCACTTCAACCCTTGTACCATCCACAGTTGTGAAAAATAAATTCTTAACCGGATCCCAGGTTAGTTCAGTGATTTTCTTACCATTATAAAAAAGCGGTTCTTTTAGTACTATACCAGTTAATGTGAAAGCAAATCCGGTAGACGTAGTATTTATTGATCCTGCTTCTTCCCAGGTAAGGCTGAAAACCTTATTGTTAATATCAATCGTGGTTTGAACCTTATTCGTGTTTCCTAATAACAGGTATAAATTGCTATTTGCACCTATATAATTTACAGAGGTATTAATAGAGTTTAATAAACCTTTTTCATTATAAGATTTTTGTTCAGCCTGTGTAGCCTTAACCAATACCATCTTACTGCCCAGTAACTTTCCGGTAAGTTTAACTGAATCGCCAACTACCTTGTCTAAGGTGAACTCAAAATCAGAATAAACGCCCCAACCAGCCACACCACCAAAGGTAGCAGGATCTGGATCTGCTAAAATATGCATGTAATTATAGGTATCAAAAGCAAGCGTTGGATTTTGAAAGGCCTTGATTCTGTAGGTACTCTCGGCACTTGCTGCTGCAGTAACAGGATCCAAATCCGCATACATGGTTACTTTATTTTCTTTGCTAAAGTTGAGGTAAAATGAATACCCACCTCCGCCATCAGGGTATAAGTAGGCTTTCCAGCCGTGCGTACTTCCCGTAAGAACATCGGTATATCTGGTAACTGCTTCAGTTACTCTTTCTTCCGGCCGTTGTCCGTCAACCAGTATTTCGTCTTTTTTACAAGCTGTTAAAAGCCCAATAGACAGGAATATATATAAGAATATCTTTTTCATTATTTGTTGTTTTAATTGCCCATTACTCCATAGATGTAAGAATTAGCATTTGTACTCTTGTAAAATGCGCCCAAAGAACCTATAAACCCTATTTGACCAGGTATTATCTGATTGATCCAGTTAATTCTGAATGTTCCCGAGGTTAAATAGGTATTGATTGCCGCCACTCCAGGTCTCAAGGTATTCATATTACCATAAGTTGTGGTGGTGGGCTGGGTAGCATTGAGGGTAATTGTGGCAACACCAGTTGTAGCATTAACAGCCATAGTATAGTCAGCATCTGCTTGCAGCGCGGCACCTGCAGCATTAGTATAATTGTACCTTACCGTAAGTAAATTATTGGCACCGAAGATAAATTGCATGTTAACCAGTTGACGGCCAGCACCACCAATTGCTGCAACAGCTGCTTTCGCCGTATTCCAGGTAGTTAAAAATTCAGCAGATTGATTTGGTTCTACTGAAGGATTGGTGGTTAATGTGGTATAACCCACTCCAGGACCAATCATTCGGTGTAAAACCGGAGCTGAAATGTTAAACAATGCCTTTTGAACTTCCGACTGAAGCTGATAAAAATCGATATTGAAGGCTGTTTTGAAATATTCAACTACATAATTTTCTTTCTTTTTCAGTTTTGCCTGTGCATCAGCAGGTAAAGTTGCTACAATACTGTTGTATTTCACACGTCCCATCATTAACATGTTGGAAGACTGCTCAGCAAAATCCTCAAGTGGTGAAACCCTGGCATATTGCGTGATAAAGCCTAATGAATAAGCCTCAGTTAAAGGTCTTTGTGTCCAATTGGCTTCATAACCACCACGAGATACCGTTTGGTATTCTGGCGTAATATCTACTGTCTGATTCAAAATATGGGTATACTCATGTTGAATTACCTGAATCATCCTGGTTACAGAAGGTAAACTGGTTTTATCAAAATCATTTAACACATATAAAACGATCTTACGCCCTCCTTCAGCGGTACCTAAGGTAATGGTTCCGTTGCTATTGTATTCAGCACTTCCTGCAAGTACAAATTGTTTTGGAGATATTCTCTTGATAAAATCTGCTCCACCAGCCGTTTCGAAAGGCTTAATCCATACATCACGAACAGTCTCCATAGCTGGTATTACCTGCTCTATTAATGGCGGCGTAATATTTTTACTAAGCGCCATTTCAAACCTGTCATACCGGTATTTGGTTTCGATATTATAGGGATTTAAAAAATTCTGATCCAGCCATATGTCAGTAGAATTTTTATTTTTAATAATATTCTGATCTATGATATCCAGGTTAGCGTTGAGCGACCCTTCTTTTTTGCATGATGCCAGGAAAGTTAACACCGCTAGTGCAACTATTCCTTTTTTAAATATTTTATTCATAATCATCTTGGATTTTGTTGAACACCAGATAATGTAACCTGATTGGGTAATTGAAATAGTCTTCTTGGATCGTCTGCAGAAAGCTCAATAGTTTCAAAAGAGCCATTAACAGCGAATACTCTATGCTTTACCGGAAGTTTATACCTTAAAATATCGAACCAACGCAGTCCTTCCTGGGTAAATTCCTTTTTCTTAAAATCTAAAATCGTGGCTATCAATCCAGCCTTTGGATCGGTTGTTCCATAATAACTTGCAATTTTTGCCAGCGTTACTGCGTGGGTAGTTGCATTATAGTTTAATATTCTTACACTGCAATAAGTATTCAGGTCTTGAAGTGCCAGTGCATTTTGCCCGGTTGATACATAGGCTTCGGCTCTGTTTAATAAAGCTTCATCGGCTGTTAGCACCGGAACAATTGTATAAGGGAAACCAATTGTTGCATTAGGATTGGTTTTAACAAAATACTCATTCCATTTCAACATGGTGTAATGCGGAACCCCGTAATAAGCTGATTTATAAGCCCAACGCGCACCTGTTACGTTATTCGTAAACATCTCGTTGTTTTGGATTTGACCAAAGCCATAACGTGGGGTTACTGTTCTTGCCCATGATGAAGCCGTTTCTATCAAAAGTAAAGTAGAAGGCTCGGTGGCTTGAGTAAAATAAACCTCCATTTCATCTAAGGTATAGGTATTGTACCTCGTATTCCATGGCCTTAAGATCGTGGCGAAAGCATTACCCGGAGAAACTGCACTTGCATATTGGATCACCTTCTCGTATTCTTTTTTGAATAAGAAAAATCTGGCTGCGAATGCATTTCCGGCAGCAACATTAAAATGATATTTAGGTACTTTATAAGAGGTATTTTTTAGTAATGGCAAGCCCTCCAGCAAATCCTTCTCAATGTTAGCATAAACTGATGCAACTGTACCTCTCGAGTACTGCCCGGTTACCACCTTTTCTGGTTCTGTTACATAAGGAATGCCCGGAGAATCATTGCTCGTTGCAGGATCGTATGTTTTAGCATATAAACTTACCAGCATAAAATGTGCATACGCCCGTGCTAGCAGGGCCTCACCTTTATAAGGTAGCGCTTCAGCACCAAAATTATTGTTCTTAATGGCTTCCAAAGCTGCATTAGCTGCGGCAATGGCCTCATAGCATGAATTCCAATAGTAAATTGGTGTATCCTGGGCATCATCATCGTTATCTAACCAGTAAAAGGGTTGTGTGATTGTTCTTCCCTCAGTACCAATGCCTGGTCCTTTATCTTCTGCATTATCCGAAGCTGTTTCTGTAAAAGGAATGTAGTTTGCCTCCGGATAGGCGCTGGTAAGCAATTCAGCAACTTTTTCTACTGTATTTATTTGAGTTCTTTGATCTGGTGCTTGTTCCAAAAATTTCTTACAACCAGATGTGAGTATAATGGTGGAAGCTAAAAGCGATATATATAATCTTTTCATGATAGTTTATTTAGAATCCTACTTTTAATGATAAGGTAAACTGACGTGGAATTGGCAATGCGACACCACCTGATCCAAAAAATTCGGGATCCTGGCCGTTTAACTTTTTATCTGAGTAAATCAAAAATAAGTTGTTACCTACTGCACTTACTGAAGCATTGGCTAATCCTAATTTCTTAGAGAATGTAGTTGGGATATTATAGCTTAAAACAATTTGCTTCATTCTCACAAAACCGCCATCTGCAACTCTTTCTGTCGAATAATTGTAATTGTTATAAGCATAGTTGCTTCCGAAAGCTGTTGCTTCCTGTGCATCCAGAATGGAAGGAACATTGGTTTTCAACTCATCGCCCTGCATTTCCCAACGACTTAAAAATGCTTTAGGCATAGCATCTAAATCCGTATAGCTGGTTTTAAATGATGGGCTTAAACGCACCTTATTTCCGGCAGCAAATGTGATCAAGGTTGATAAAGTGAAGTTTTTATATTTAAAGTTATTCGAGAAACCACCTGTATACGTTGGATCAATAGCACCCTCATATTTCAGGTAAGCAATTTTATCACTTTGCAGATAAACATCTCCATCTACTTTACCTTCTTCATTAATAAACTTTGGAGATCCGTTTAATGGATCAAGCCCCTGGAAATCCAATGAGAATAATCCCCTTTGTGCATATCCTTCAAGCGGCCCACCATCCGGGCCAATCAAACCAAAAATGGTAGGCTGATTTTTAAGGTTGGTAATCTTGTTTTTGTTGTAAGAAAAGATGAGCTGTGTAGACCAGCTGAAATCAGCTATTTTTAATACTTTGGCTCCTAAGGTTGCCTCAATACCTCTTGAGGTCATATCTGCATAGTTAGCCTGTTTTACCGCCTCTCCTCCAATACCTGAAGTTCTGAAAGCACCAATTAAATCAAAACTGTTTCTTTTGTAGGCATCCACTGTAAGGGTCATTCTTTCCCCAAAAAATCCTAAATCAAGCCCTACGTTTAGCTCGTTTAATTTTTCGAAGGTTAATTCAGAGTTTTCCAATCCGGAAATATAAAGCTTGGTTTCTTTTTCACCCAAATAAGGCCTGCGTGTACCCATACTTTGAACCACTAAGCTTGAATTGGTTGCCGATCCCATACTTGCAACAAGGCCATACGTAGCGCGTAAAGTAGCTCTGTTAACGACCTTTTTAATCGATTCTGATTGCATAAAATTTTCAGTATCGATATTCCAGGCTCCAGACACATTCCAGGTTGGTAACCATCTTGCTGTTCGGGATTCGCCTAATAAGTTTGAACCATCATAACGACCCGTTGCATTGATGCTATATTTTCCTTTATAAGAATAAGCTGCCCTTAACGAGTAGTTTAGATACCTTTCATAGCGGTAGCCCATACTATAGTAATTGAAGCCTCCTTCAACATTGGATTTAACAATGTTTGGATCTATAAACGGTACCCCACCTTTGTCATATTGATAACCGTAACCATCAAAAATTTTGTTCTGACGGTTGATATACCTCATTTCCTGTGTTGCAAAAAAGTTTACCAAATGATCTTCATTAAATGTTTTATCATATTCTAAACTGTTACGCACGTAATAGTTAACGATGTTATCATCATTTGTTTTGTAAAAACCACCATAAGGAAGTACAGAAACAGGTAATGCATTTGGGTCATCCGGGTTTTTATAAAGGAATTTGTTATTTGCCCTGATGGTTGCATCCGGAGGGCTTATACCAGCACGATAAGCTTCGGCCATGTTAGAGCGCTCCGTAATTTTATGCTCCTGACTAGTTTTCGCATAGCGATAAGCACCATCAAATGAATACTTTAGATCTTTGGTAATCTTATATTTTAAACCACCCTGAACCTTAAAATCAATTAGATTCAATTCTAACGTATTGTTTTCTAACTCATTTAAAATATTAAATGGAGCATAATTCTGAGTAAAAAATTCTCGGTTACCATTGGCATCGTAAGGCGTTAGCGTACGGCTGGTATTTAATGCATAACTGAATGGGTTAATGTCGAAATCACGATCGTATGTTCCATATACCGGATTACCATTTCTTCCCAAGGTACCCGGAGCACGCTGATCGCGGATAGAGCCCTGAGTAATTAACTCCAGACTCAATTTATCACTAATTTCAAAGTTTCCACGAACATTACCTGTAAAACGCTTTACATTATCGCCTACAGTCCATCCATTATCCTGAAGGAAACTGGTAGAAGCATAAAACTTTGATTTTTGCGTTCCACTGGATACACTTACTGAATGTTCTTGCATAAACGATTGCTTAAACAAAACATCGAACCAATCCGTATTGGCATCCGCATAGCGTTGCAAAAATTGCTTTTGACTTTGGGCATCATTCCTCAAACCATAGGTACCGGTAGCGGGATCATATACATACATCTGATTGTACATCTTGGTAAAAACTCCACCATTTGCACTTCTGGATGAGCTTGAATGATTTAACCAGCCCTTATTCTGCATCTCCAGATAAACATTCATTTGGTCAGCAGAGTTAAGTATATCAAAATTACTATAGGAAGGCTTCATATAGCTTGAGAAATTTCCGGTGTAAGAAATCACTGGTTTCCCATCGGTATTTCTTCCTTTTTTAGTGGTGATAATTACCACACCATTCATGGCACGGGCACCATATTGTGCAGTAGCAGCCGCATCCTTTAAAATGTTAAAGCTTTCTATATCATCTGGGTTCAAACCCGCAACAGATGATCCTACCAATGTAGAGGGATCACCAGTAGACAATTGCTCATTGGAAATATTCACCACATCTTCCAGAATGATACCATCTACTACCCATAGTGGCTTATTATCTCCAGAAATGGAAGTTGCGCCCCTTACACGGATTTTAGGTGCAGCACCAAAAGTACCCGATACATTTTGCACCGAAACCCCTGCAACACGTCCTTCCAACATCCGGCTCACATCATTTATACCATCACGCTTAACATCCGAAGCTTTTAATGCGGTAGCAGAACCGGTAAATAATTTCTTATTCAGATCTTGGTAACCTGTAGAAACCACATTCACCTCTTTCAGTTGAGCAGCATCTTCTTCAAGTGTTACGTTAACAACCGTTTTGCCTCCCAAATCTACTTCGGCCGTTTTATAACCGATGTAGCTGAAGGTCAATGTTGCCCCCTCCTTTACCGTAATCGTATAATCTCCGTTTGATCCGGTAGATACTGCATTAGCAGCACCTTTCTCCCGAACACTTACACCAGGTAAAGGACTGCCATTTTTGTCGCGCACTTTACCCGTAACCTTTACTGCAGCAAAGTAATCAACCACCTTATCAAAAATTGATTTTTCTTTAGGTTTAATCAGGATGGTTTTATCCTCAATGGTATATGTTAAGTCCTTACCAGAAATGATCTTCGTCATCACTTCTTCTATGGTAGCGTTGTTAAAATTAGCGTTAATAGAAGTGGATGTTTTTATTTTATTTGTAGATAGTAATACATCATAACCAGATTGTCTTCTAATCTCTTTAATGATTTTCTCCAGGGTTACATTTTTCTCTTTCAATGTAACAAGCTGGCCAAATGATGCAGCGCTAACTTGCATTAGCGAAGTAATTAAAATGAGCGTAATTAACTTCATCATCAATAACAATTTAGGTATGTAGCCGGGACGCGTACATAAAATTCTGATATAAATTTTGTACATTTAATGGTCTGTTTTTTGTGAGCACGCAGATAAGTTTAAGCGCTAAAATGCGTTCGCTGGTTAATCCAAGAAAATAATAATGACTCTATCCGTGGTAACGGATGAGCTTTACAGATGAACAGAAAAGGGGGTGTTGGTAGCACTCCTTTTTCTATTTTGCATGATGCTACAGGCTAAATTTGGAGTTGAGGTTTTTTCATAGTTTCGTAAGGTTAGTAGTTGATTAATTTAAGGTTCTTTATCCAGCAGAGTTTAGTTACGTCTCTGCTTTCTTTTAGGTTATTCTTTATATACTATAATTTTATGGGCTTTAATATCAAAGCGGACTTCTCCTGTCTGCTCAAATTTTCTTAAAACCTTTGATACTTTTTCAAAGCGGCTTACTGTACCGTAGTACATGACATTTTTGGCAGCTTCATCGGCATATTCTACCTCTATGTTATACCAGCGGGAAAGCTTACGCATAATGCTCTCCTGACGCTCATTGTTAAACATGAAATAGCCCTTTGTCCAGGCAATGAATTCGTCGGTATCCACCTCATTTACACTAATACCTGAAGATGACACAATAGATTGCTCACCCGGTTTTAGGATTTCTGCTTCTTGCGTATCATTATGAGACACCCGGATACTACCTTCCAATAACGTTGTTTTGGTTACCTTTTCATCGGGATAACTATTGATATTGAAATGCGTTCCTAAAACTTCCACCGTTTGTTTATCAGTAGAAACTACAAACGGATGGGCCTTATCTTTTGCTACCTCGAAATAAGCCTCTCCCTGCAATGTAACCAGTCGCTGTTTAGCCGAAGTCAGATTTAAATTATAGGTGAGTGATGAGGCGGCATTTAACCAAACCATTGACCCATCTGGCAATTTGATTTGCCATTCGCCACCATTAGGGGTCGAAATGGTATTCATGCGGTCTTCATCTACACGATCTGTTTGAGCAACCGTGTAAACAATTTGTCCATCCGCTGTTTTAGAAATAGAAATGCCCGATTGTTCTGCAATATCGCCGGTAATTGCATCAGATAGCGATATTTTTTTACCATCTGCAAGCGTTAATATGGCTTTATTGTTACCGGGAAGTACATCTGAAGTATAAACGTGCTCTTTTTTCCTGTTGAGGTAGAAAAACATACTGAAAGAAGCTGCGATAACAATTACAGCTGCCGAAAGCCACTTCATAACCCGAATTAAACTGAGTTTTTTAGGAGCCTGGCCTTTATCTACTGCAAAAATCTTTTGGAGAACAACCGGCCAATCCGATGAAGCTGTAAGCTTGGATGGATTTTGATCCTCCTTATCAATCAGCTCTACAATTTCGGCTTTAAGCAGATCAGGGTTAGCCTCAGCCAGAACCAAAAGTTCCTGACGCTCATCCTGGCTTAATAATCCAGATTGAAATTGTTGCAATAAGTAGTTTATCCGATTTTCCATAAAGATTCTGATACTATGAAGCAGTACAGGAAAATTAGGACTATCGGAAAATGATTTTTTTTAATTTATTTTTAAAAAGTAGCCTGCAATCGGTAAAATGAATACAATACCGTGCTGATCGAGGTGGGTTCTGATTGTCTTTAGCGCAATAACCAGCGCATTTTTCACCGTATTAGGAGAAACATCCAATAATTCGGCAATTTCAGGGATCGTTTTCCCTTCCTGTCTGCTCAATTGATAGATTTTTTTTCTTTGGGAAGGTAATTGTTCAACAGCTTTATTTACAATTCGGGTAATTTCATTTAAATGAATAGATTCTGAAGTAACATCACTGCTATTAGGCTGCTTTTCTCTAAACTTATCAATAACCCGATCTTCCTTTAGTTTCTTTCGCAGATAAGTTAAACATTCGTTAGAAACATACTTATATAAATAAGCCTTAACATTATCTACTTCCCCTAGTTTATCTCGATTGAGCCAGATCCTTAAAAAAGCTTCTTGTATGATCTCTTCTGCAGCCTCATCTGATTTAGAGAACTTTAGGGCAAAAGATTGCAGGTTAGGCAAATAGTTGAAGAATAAAACAGAAAATGCATGCTCGTCCCCTATCACAATCTTTTCTATCAACTGACGCTCTTGTTCGTTTCCGTTTATAGCCATAAACTACCCCATTTTTTTACACATAGGTTAAAGTACACAATAATGAATTGAGATACCTAAAAGTGCAAAAAAAAATAGGATTTAACTAAAGAAGATTAAAATACCTTTCAATTGATGAATACAATAAGACAAAGAATCTTGAAGTACTAGTATTGATAATACGGCGAAATCATTAAATAAACCACTACACCTGTAATGGCAACATAAAGCCATAAAGGAAAGGTAATTTTCGCAATTTTACGGTGTTTATCAAATTTCTGAGCCAAGGCACGCACGTAAGTGATTAATACCAGAGGGATAATGGCGATGGAGAGTAAAATATGAGTAATTAAAATAAAGAAATAAATGTATTTGATAGCACCTTCTCCTCCGAATTTAGTTGAATCTGAGGTCATGTGGTAGGCAACATACATGGCTAAGAAAGCTACCGATAATCCAATGGCAAACTTCATCAGGTTCTCATGTAGTTTCTGCTTACCATTTTTAATGGCCCAAACGGCAACGATTAAAACAAGGGCAGTTAAACCATTAATGGTAGCATAGATTGGAGGAAGGAAAGATAAGGGTTTAACATCATAGCCTAATTTTCTTAAATTAACGCCAAATAAGATCGCTACAACCACCGGAATGGCTATAGACAATACTACAATCCACTTATTATATTTCTTTTCTACAGAACTATTTTCCATCATATTTAATTTTAATAAGAATGTCAGTTAAGATGGCTTTTATCGCCCATCCTTAACATTTCTAAGATACTCTGCTATAAGTACCTTAATCTCGTCTTCCAACCGGGCCGTAGCTTCAGGGTTATCCGCTTCATAGATGCCTCGAATGCGATGTAAATTATCTACCAGCACAATTTTATTGCTAAAAATAAAATTAGCCTTGTCATTGCGCTCATCGGCTATAACATCTAATAATAAGCCATCCCTGATTAATGGATATACCACTGATGTATCTCCTGCCAGAATATCCCACTTGCCCTGCCTGGCTTTTAAATTGGCTGCAAAGCCTTCCACCTTATTTTGATCTCCCGGATCAACAGATAGGCTTAAAAACTTAACCAGAGGCTTTTGTTCGTAACCATCGGAAAGCTGTTTAATGTATTGGCTGGTTTGCTGATTGTTTGCACCGGTGTAGAACAGGTTAATCACAACTAATTTGTCTTTCAATACATCCCAACTTACCGTATCGTGATGCTGATTAACCAACTTAAAGTCTGGAACCTGATGGTAAATGGTGTCAGGAATTTTCTTTCCTTTTACCGTATGAAAGGTAGTCGCTACAATCTTCTCTCCGAAGATGGGAAGGCTTTTATATCTGTTCTTCGCGAACTGAGGCAATAAGTAAAAAAATAAAAATCCCGGTATAGCTAATATGCTTACCAGGATTAATACCTTTTTAATAGGGTTACGTTTCATTAAGAATTATGAAGCATATGAATGTTTAAGAAACTTCCTTCAATTAACATTAACACAATAAAGTAGATAATGAAAATAAATGAAACTGTAAGGCATAACTGCAATCCAAGTTTCTCAAATTTCAAGTGCATAAAATAAGCAACGATATAAAACGCCTTTAATAAAGTTAATGCGATGTAGATATAGTTACCCACTTTTTGAGTCATCATTCCATGAGGAATAACATATAGGGCAATAATAAATTCAATAACGGTAATAAGCAATAAGATACCGAATACCTGCCAGATTTTACCTTTGGTTAAACCTGCATGGTCTCCGTGCTCGTGGCCTTCTGCTGCTGAATGATGTTCTGACATAATAATATTTTTATAAATGATAATAAGTTAAACCAAATAGAAGAATGTAAATACAAACACCCATACTAAATCTACGAAGTGCCAGTATAAACCAACTTTTTCAACCATTAAATAATGGCCTCTTTTCTCGAATGTTCCATTAATCGTCATCACCAAAATGATAATGTTAATAATAACCCCACTAAATACGTGGAAACCGTGGAAACCAGTAATGGTAAAGAATAAGTTAGCAAACTGTTGTGCAGCTACTAGTGAAACATCTTCTGGCTTCAGGAAGAAGTGTTTTAACTCTTCAGCAGAAGGGATATGTCCCCACCAGAAACCATCGTGGTGTAAGTGAGTCCACTCAATTGCCTGACAGCCCAGGAACATAAATCCACCAATGATTGTTGCAATCATCCAACCGATTACTTCTTTTTTAGAACGTCTGTGACCAGCCTCTACAGCCAATACCATCGTTACAGAGCTCATAATCAAAATAAAAGTCATGATACCAACAAACACCAAAGGCGCACCATGTTCGGCAATACCTGGAATTGATTGGAAAACTTTATCTGGAGCTGGCCATGTTAATTTAGAAAAACGCTGAGCGCCGTAGTAGATCAATAGAGATGAAAAGGTAAAAGCATCTGATAAAAGGAAAAACCACATCATTATTTTACCATATTCTACCGACCACGGTGAACGACCACCATTCCATGGTCCGGTTTTAACTTGATCTAATTGTGATACTGCATTCATTTGGAAATAGTATAATAGTTTGTTAACAAATTTAACGGTTCAAAAGTAAAAAAACATAAAGATATATCCATAATATATCTATAAAATGCCAAAAAATAGAGGCAATCTCCATTCGATATTGATTTTTGGCTGCTGGTATATTTTTATAGCTACCAGCTAAAGCATTGATAATAAAGCCTACACCTCCTATAATGTGTAACAAGTGTACCCATGTCACTACATAAATAAATGAGATCGCAGCATTATTTCCTACTAAAGTAGCACCTGTTCCAACCATACTTGTCCAGGCATTAAACTGTAAAATACCAAAAGCTACAGCCAAAATCATGGTAACCCAAAGCATATTGCGTTGCAAACCAAAGTTTAGCTTTCTCAATGCCTTAGCAGCTAAGATCAAGGTAAAGCTGCTAATTAAAATAATGATGCTACTGTAAATAAAAGCGTCTGGCAGCACTAAACCATGACCTTTTCCTTTTGAGGCTGCGAAAACCAGGTAATAACTGGTAAAGCCTCCAAACATGATTGTAGAGGTTACTACAAACAACCAAACAATAAATTTTTTGGGTTTTGGATCAAATGTATCTTGTATATTTCCCATTGCTAACTCCATAAATTATTTTGCTATAAAATCAAATAATAAAACCAACTGCACTGCAGGTATATAAAAAAAAGAACAGAACATTACCTTCTTGGCATCAACAAGCTCTCTGTTGATTAACAACTTCAAAGCCAGCCAGGAGAATATTAATCCGGCTATCAGAGATAATCCCGCTACAAAATAACCTCCAAAACCATATATTGTTGGCAACAGACTTACAGGAATTAAAATCAGGGTACTTACGAAAGTGAATACCGCAGATATTTTATCCCGTTTCTTAGACGGAAGTAATCTAAATCCTGCTTTCTTGTAATCGTCATCTAAAACCCAGGCAATAGCCCAGAAATGAGGAAACTGCCAAACAAACTGGATTAAAAACAAGATACCAGCAATGTAGTAATCAATCTCGTGAAAATATTCTGCCTGCAAATCTCCAAAAGCGGCTAAATATCCAATAAGTGGTGGCAAAGCACCAGGTATTGCACCAACAAATACCGCAATGGGCGATTTACGTTTTAATGGGGTATAGGCAAATGCATATAAAAGAATAGAAAAAACTGATAATAAGCCCGTTTCTAAGTTCAGCTTACCTAAAAGCCAGGTACCTAAAAAGCTCATAAACACACCTAAAATAAGACCTTGTCCGGTAGTCATTCTTCCAGCAGGCATAGGTCTATCCTTGGTTCGGGACATCAATTTATCTAAATCCTTTTCTATAATTTCATTGAAGCAATTAGCTGCCGCAGTAACTAAGAAGCCACCTAAGATCAGAATCACCCAGTTCCCCCACTCAATGCTAGGAATATGTCCTCTTCCTACTTGTATTTTCTGACCTATCAAAAATGAGATCGACGCAGAAAATACAACCGTAAAGGTCAATCTGAATTTGATAAGCTTAGAAAAATCTGAAAAAACCTGTTTCAATTCTCTTATATATTTATTGTTTATAGGTACTTGTTCGGTAAACCAACAGGTACAAATAAAATTGTAAACTAAACAATAGCGTCGAAAACAGAATATGTACTGCCTGCGCTACCGGAGGAAAAGCAATGTAAGCCAAAGCAAATCCACTTATTAATTGAATGAGAAGCGTTCCTAATATGAACCTTACAGTTAGTAATGGAGCTGCCTTTCCGCTAAACCTGTCAATTACCATTTTATAAACAATTGCATTCGCTATAACAACGATAATGGCAATGTCTCTATGGTAAGAAAAAATTGATCCCAGTTGTGAAATCCAGGTAGACTTAGCGCCATAGCCCAATGATTTGGCTACTACATCTACCCCTTCCCTAACTTCAGTTCCTATTACAATCTGTACCAGACTCAGCAATAATGTACCAAATAAAAACCCTTTCAACCACAATATGCGATACATAATCACAGAAGGTGTTTTATGTAATTGCTTAGCATAGTTATAAGTATAAATGGATATGGCCAAAATAACTAAGGCTAGCAACATGTGCACCGTAACTACCCATTGTGCTAAATTGGTAGATACCACAATAGAACCTAACCAGGCCTGGTATCCAACCACAAAAATATTTAAAATACTGAGCACAATAATACGCTTTGCCGTTTTCTTGTAGGCAAAAGAATAGATGGCTGTTAGCACTAAAAATAGCCCTGCTAATACACCAGCTAAGCGATTGAGGTATTCAGTCCAGGTTTTGGCAGGATTAAACTCCTCAGGTACTGTAATACTCTTATCATGCCTGATACTATCTGCTAAGGCTACTTTGCCCATGCTCTCCAGATACTTGGCAAACTTCTCGTTCTTTTTTAATCTGCCAGCTACATACTTCTCTTTATAGTTAGCTGGTAACTGTGATACATCGGTTGGCGGAATGTAACGATCGAAGCACTTAGGCCAATCAGGACAACCCATGCCCGAGCCTGTACTTCTTACAATGCCACCGGCCAGTATAACCAACAATGTAACAATGATGGTTATAAAATTAATCTTGATGAAACGTGTTTCTGATCTGCTGACCATATATCTTTTAAGAAGAAAAGGGTATCGGATAAGCAGAAACTTAATCAGATACCCCTTTGCAATTATTTTAAAGCTTTATAACTAGCCTTTGTTTTCTTGTACTGGATTGGCTAATTCCCACTCTTGCTGTATCTTTTCAGCTTCAGCATTTCCTTCAAAATCATGAGGTAAATTAGAACTCATTGTTTGTGAGAAAGGAACTGTTTGCGGAATAAAATCAACATCATGACCAGGTTTACTGTAATCATAAGGCCATCTGTGAACTGTAGGGATTTCTCCTGGCCAGTTACCGTGGATATGCTCAACTGGTGCAGTCCATTCTAAAGTATTTGACTCCCAAGGATTTTGAGGTGCTTTTTTACCTTTATAAATCGAATAGAAGAAGTTGAATAAGAAAGCTACTTGAGCCAATGCAGCCATAATAGCAGCCCAGGTAACGAAAACGTTCACTGTTAACCATTTTTTCATGAATTCGAATTCAGTGAAAGCATAGTAACGACGAGGTACGCCATCTAAACCTAAGAAGTGTAATGGGAAGAATACTAAGTAAGCTGCGATGAAAGTTAACCAGAAGTGAAGGTAACCTAATTTCGCATTCATCATTCTTCCGAACATTTTTGGATACCAGTGATAAACACCTGCAAGCATACCAAAGATCGCTGCTGATCCCATTACCAGGTGGAAGTGGGCAACAACAAAGTAAGTATCGTGCAAGTTAATATCTAAAGATGCATTTCCTAAGAAGATACCAGTTAAACCACCAGAGATAAAGAAAGATACTAAACCAATAGCGAATAACATTGCAGGTGTAAAACGGATGTTACCTCTCCAAAGCGTAGCCAGGTAATTAAACGTTTTTACCGCCGAAGGAACCGCAATAATCAAAGTAGTGATCATAAATACACCACCTAATAATGGGTTCATACCCGTTACAAACATGTGGTGACCCCATACGATGAATGAAAGAACGGTGATACCGATTAAAGAGTAAACCATCGCATGGTAACCAAAGATTGGTTTACGGGAGTTTACAGAGATTACTTCTGATGAAATACCCAAAGCAGGCATAATTACGATATATACCTCAGGGTGACCCAAGAACCAGAATAAGTGTTGCCATAAAATTGGAGAACCACCCTCGTTAGGTAAGATGTTACCACCTAAAACGATATCTGATAAATAGAAACTTGTTCCCACACTACGGTCGAAGATTAATAAAACCACACCTGCAACTAAAACAGGGAATGATAAGATACCTAAGATCGCAGTTAAGAAGAATGCCCAGATAGTTAATGGCATTTTCCATAAGTCCATTCCTTTAGTACGCATGTTTAAAATTGTACTTACATAGTTGATACCACCCATTAAAGATGATGCTACGAAAAGTACCATACTTACTAACCACAATGTCATACCTAATCCAGAACCTGGCATTGCTTTAGGCAAGGCAGATAAAGGAGGATATACGGTCCATCCACCAGATGCAGGACCTGTTTGGATAAAGAATGAAGACATCATTACCACGCAAGCCAGGAAGAAGAACCAGTAAGATAACATGTTCAAAAATGGCGAGGCCATATCTCTTGCTCCAATTTGCAATGGAATTAATAAGTTACTGAATGTACCACTTAAACCAGCGGTTAACACAAAGAATACCATGATGGTACCGTGAATGGTAACTAATGCTAAATAAAAATCTGGCTTGATACGACCACCTTCAGCCCATTTACCTAAGAATGTTTCCAAGAATGGAAAATCTTTGTCTGGCCATGCTAACTGGATACGGAATAAGATTGATAAGATCATTGCTATAACCGCCATAATAATACCGGTTACCAAAAATTGCTTAGCAATCATTTTATGATCCATACTGAAGATATACTTTGAAATCAAAGTCTCCTTATGGTGCCCATGATCAGCGTGATCGTGATTGTGTTCGTCGTGTAATGCTATTGTTGACATAATTCTTTTCGCTCTGCAGTAATATTATTTATTTAAAGCCATTTGGTTTGTTTTCGCAGCTACAGAATCTGTTGCTGCCGAGTCTGCTACCGATTTAACTGGTGCAGGTGCCACTGGCAAATTAAATTCTTTTCTTAAATCGTCGTTTAAGTAGGTTTTTTGTTCAGCTAACCACTCTTCATATTCCTTCTCTGATACTACCCTAACGTCTTTCTGCATATTGTAGTGACCACCACCGCAGATTTTTGCACAAAAGAAAAGATACTTGAAATTAGGATCATTGGTTTTCTCCTGCATTTCTTTAGTAGTAATGGTAGGTGTAAACTCAAACACGGTTTGCATACCTGGTACAGTGTTTAATTGTACTCTGAAATGTGGCATATAAAAACTGTGGATTACATCTTTACTGTTTAAAAGAAGTCTAACTGGTCTGTTTACCGGAATAACCATTTCATCAGCCATCTCATCATCACGCGAGTTTAAATCTTTAAAATCAATACCTAACGCGTTTGAAGCAGTTGTTAACTTATAGTTTCTCTTACCTACAATTCCATCGGCTCCAGGGTAACGGATAGACCATTTGAACTGCTCTGAAGTTACCTCAATTTGAATGGCTTTGTTTTTAGGATCTTCTACTTTGTAGAAAATTGATCTCCAGGTTAAGAAACCCATTAATACCAATACAGTTAATACTAAAGCTGGAATAATAGTCCAGATTTTTTCGATCGTATTGTTATGTGGATAGTAGTAAGCTTTTCTTTTAGCTGAATATTTATAGATATAAGAAAATCCAAATAATAAGATGTGTGTTACTACGAATACGATAGTGGTAATGATCAATGTTAAATTGAACATTTTATCGATACGTTCACCATGGATAGATGCTGCATCTGGCAATAACATGGCTCCGTGTACTGTATATTCCCAATAAACACCGTATAAACCAATAACCAAGAACAAGGCAAATAAACTTGCGTGTACTCTGTTCCAATTGATCCCTACTGGTTTTCCTTGTGCTTCACGGCTCAATTCATAAACTCTAATGGCTTTACCCACAATAGCGATGAATAAACATACGGCTAAGAAAACCAGTACATAGAATATTACTGATTTATAAACCTCGCCCATATCCACTTTCGGTGCCGCTGCAGCTCCAGCTGCTGCCTCTTGCGCAAACGCGCTCGTGTTTGCAAAAACAGTAAGTAGAACTGCTAAAGCTGCGGTCGTTTTATTTGTGATAAACTTTCTTAAACTCATTTTCTTAAAAGTAGTACGCTGTACTGCTAATTATATAATAATTAAATATTCGCTGTTTTAAATTCAACAACTATAGTTGGTGATGCAAACTTTCTTGTAAAAATGGGTGATTCTTTGCAATTAACGGCTTTTTGCTCAAAGCGGTTAAAACTGTAAAGGTAAACAATCCTACAAAACCCAATGCTGTACCAATTTCGATAACACCGAAACCGTTTGAACCATCCTCTACTGCTCCTGGCATAATCATTTGGTAATAATCAACCCAGTGTCCTAGCAATACTACGATAGCCACAAATAATAATTTCTTATCTGTTCTTTTGTTATCTCTATCCATTAATAGTAATACTGGCGCTAAGAAGTTCATGGCTAGGTTTAAGAAAAACCAAAACTTGTAATACTCAAAGCGTTTGTAGAAATATACTGTTTCCTCTGGCATGTTGGCATAGTATATCAATAAGAATTGAGCGAACCATACGTAAGTCCAGAAAATAGAGAAACCAAATACCAACTGTCCTAAATTGTGCAAGTGACTGTTGCTAACCCATTGCATATATCCAGCTCTTCTTAAAAGAATTAGTATTACTGAAATGGCAGCTAAACTACTTACCCACATGGCAGCGAAGTTATACCAACCGAACATGGTTGAGAACCAGTGTGCCTCTAAAGACATCACGGTATCAAAAGCAAATATTGGCGTGGTAAATCCGTAAATTACTAAGAAGATACAAGCGTTTTTGAAACTTGTTCTGTAAGAGTTTAAACCACCGTTTAAATCTTCATTGTAAGATAAGTTTACAAATTTGATTGCGAAGAAGCTGTAGATTCCTAAAAAGATTACTAATCTTCCTAAGAAGAAAGGTATATTTAAGAAAACAGACTTACCAGCAATGATTGCATCATAGTGCTCAGATCCTTTTTCCGCTAAACCATGAGTGGCCCAGTGTTTATAAAGATATGGAGCAGTTACGGTTTGTCCGTGCTCGATAATGTCGTGTTGTAAGAATAAGCCAGCACCTGCAATAACGATTAAGATAACCGATGCAATAGGTAATGTTTTAGCCATAGCTTGTGGTACACGCAAAATTGCTGCAGACCATCCCGCTTGTGCTACATATTGAACAGCTAGGAAAAATGATCCTGACATACATACGCATGCAAAATAATATCCCATAAGCAACAAGTTAGCAAAGGTGCGCTCCTGATGGCCACTAAAAAATCCGTAAGCAATAGCAGCGATACCTAAAACGATACCAACTATACTTAAGGTTTTTGCTTTACCTGTAAACTCAAACTGTTCACTAAAATTAAAATTGTGAGTTCCCATTTATATTCTGCTTTACTTATTGTCCTTTTTGTAATTGTTGAACATACATCACCACTTTCCAACGATCTGTTGGTGAGATTTGTGAAGCATGTGAGCCCATGTTATTTACACCATATGTAATGGTATGGTAGATTTTACCTGCAGTAAGATCAGCCATGTTTCCTCCTCTTGATGAAGCACCTGCAAAGTAAGAAGGTACACCGCTAAATTTCTCAATCTTCACTAAGTGTCCTTGTCCATCGCCTTTTTCACCGTGGCAAGGATTACAGAAAACTGTAAAAAGGTGTTTACCTTCTGCCAGGTTTACGGTATCAACAGGCAATGGGTTTACCATGCTTACACCTGCTGCATCATATCCTTCTTTGGTGTTTGGATATTCGTCATATTCTGTAAAGCCTACTGGTTTAGTGTGCGCAGGTGGAACCTGGGCTGCATGACCATTAAAGCTTTTTAAATATTCGTTGGTTGTAGATACAGGTTGATCTGGATTCAGCGCAAGTGCATCATACATGTTTCTGGCATACTCCATACCAGTACTGCGTTTATCTCTACAAGCCGATAAAGTAGCTGCAAATGCGATAGCTAAAAACGCGGCATAAACAAATTTATTCTTATTCATAGCTAATGTACTTCCTTTCATTATACTTTACTTCTAAAGCACCTGCTCCTTTTAATAAACCATCAATTACAGTGTGCTCTGCATTTTCCTTGGCATCAACAGCGATCACAAAACGATCATCTGTTGCACGAAGATCCATTACTCTTGGTGCTCTTCCCGGGAATAAATGCGTAGATGCATAATAGCTTAAAACCATTCCGAATGCACAGAATAATACTGTTAATTCGAACATTATCGGAATGAAATCCGGCAATGCGAATGATGGTTTACCACCAATGTTAACTTTCCAATCAATAACTGCGCAAAAATAGATTAAAGCAAAAGCTGCACAAGTACCGGTGATACCAAAGCAGAATGCTGCGATATCGATTCTTGATCTTTTAATTCCTAATTTGGCTTCTATTCCGTGTATAGGCATTGGGGTATATACATCATAAATACTGATGTTATTCTCCTGAAGTTTTTCGATGCCGTGCATCAACTCATCAGGATCGCCAAAGCTGCCTAAAATATATTTGATATTACTCATTGTTATATTTTTGCGTATTCTTCTTGTTTAACACTATCAAATTTCTCTAACGACTCTACATACTCGTCAACGTATTCTTTCTTCTCTGATCCTTCTGCAATAATCTTTTTCTTAGCTTGCTCTGAAGCAGATTTCAAGATGATCTTAACCTCTGCAATAGCGATTGAAGGTAAAACTCTCAAGAATAATAAGAATAAAGTGAAGAATAAACCAATTGAGCCTACGAATACACTGATATCAACCCAAGTTGGATAGAACATCGCCCAGCTTGAAGGAATATAATCACGGTGTAATGAAGTAACGATAATTACGAAACGCTCAAACCACATACCCACGTTTACTACGATTGATAAAATCCAGGTAGCTTTAATGCTTAAACGGATCTTTTTGAACCATAATAGCTGTGGAGAGATTACGTTACAAGTCATCATCATCCAGTATGACCACCAGTAAGGACCAGTAGAACGGTTGATAAATGCATATTGCTCGTATTCTGAACCAGAGTACCATGCAATGAAGAACTCTGTTAAATAAGCCACACCTACGATTGAACCAGTTAAGATGATAATCTTGTTCATCGATTCAATGTGGAACATGGTGATATAGTTCTCTAAGCCTAAAACTTTACGTGCAACTAATAATAAGGTTAATACCATGGCGAAACCAGAGAAAATCGCTCCTGCTACGAAATATGGAGGGAAGATTGTGGTGTGCCATCCTGGAATTACCGAGGTTGCAAAGTCCATAGATACAATGGTGTGTACCGAAAGTACCAATGGTGTAGAAATACCCGCTAAGATTAAGGACACAGCCTCAAAACGTTGCCAGGTTTTAACACTTCCGTTCCATCCAAAAGAGAAGATAGAATAGATTTTTCTGCGTGTTCCTACTGCACGGTCACGAATAGTAGCGATATCTGGTAATAACCCTGTGTACCAGAATAATAATGATACAGAGAAGTAAGTAGAGATCGCAAACATATCCCATACCAATGGTGAGTTAAAGTTTACCCAAAGTGATCCGAACTGATTCGGTAAAGGTAATACCCAGTAAGCTAACCACGGGCGGCCCATGTGAGAAACAACATAGGTTGCCGCACAAATAACCGCAAAGATGGTCATAGCCTCTGCCGAACGGTTAATTGAGTTACGCCAGTTCTGACGGAAGAGTAAAAGTACTGCTGAAATTAGTGTTCCAGCGTGACCGATACCTACCCACCATACGAAACCGGTGATATCCCATGCCCATCCAACTGTTTTATTTAAACCCCATGCGCCAATACCATTCCAAAAGGTATAACTCACGGCAACAACCCAAAGCAAAGCGCCTAAAGCGGAAACGATGAAACCAATCCACCATGCTTTGTTTGGCTTATTCTCTACCGGGCTTAAAATGTCATCCGTAATTTTTGCATACGTAATGTCATTTCCGGTAATTAAGGGTTCTCTAAGTATTGATTCGTTATGTCCTGACATAATTTGTATTTTCTTTATACTAAAGCTTACGCTTGTACTGTTGTATCTGTGTTTCTAATCTTTGTCATATATCCGATACCCGGTTTCACGTTGATCTCTTCCAGAACATAGTAAATACGCTCTGAACGTAAAGCTTTTGAAACCTCTGAGTTTGGATCGTTTGAATCACCAAATATGATTGCATTTGCTGAACAAGCTTCCTGACAAGCCATTTTGATATCGCCATCTTTCAATGCGCGTTTCTCTAATTTTGCTTGTAATTTACCACCTTGGATACGTTGGATACACATTGAGCATTTCTCCATAACCCCTCTTGAACGAGTAGTTACATCAGGATTCAATACCAATTGAGTGAATTCGTTGTTCAGATAGTTATCAAAACGTGAATCATTCCAGTAGTTAAACCAGTTGAAACGACGAACTTTGTATGGACAGTTATTCGCACAGTAACGGGTACCTACGCAACGGTTATAAGCCATGTGGTTTAAACCATCTGATGAGTGAACAGTTGCCAATACCGGACAAACCGTTTCGCATGGTGCGTGATCACAGTGTTGACACAACATTGGTTGGTGAACTACAGAAACGTGATCTAAGTCATCTAATTTAGCAATTTCCTTTTCTCTGGTTACATCACCTTCTGGTGTTTCAAAGCTATAGTAGCGATCGATACGGATCCAGTGCATCTCACGACGACGACGAACCTCATCACGACCTACAACAGGAATATTATTTTCTACGTTACAAGCCACAACACATGAACCACAACCTGTACAAGCATTCAAATCGATTGCCATAACCCAGTTGTTTCCTGGTTTCTCATATTGATCCCAAAGGTCGTAATCTTTATGATCGCCTTTATGGTTACCTGCAGCAGGATTTTTAAGATATTCTTTGAATGATGCTTCTTTAATTACCGCACGACCTTCGAAAGAGTGGTGAGTTTGTGTTTGAGCCAATTCATAATAACCACCTGTTGGAGTAATGGTTACTGAAGTAGCATATTGCATCGTTCCGTTTACAAATGTTGCAAATGGGAAAGCATTTTTACCTACATCATTACCTGCTTTACCAGCTTTAGTACGGCCATATCCTAATGAGATAGAAGCGGTACCTTGTGCTTGTCCCGGTTGAATTAAAACTGGAAGTGTTACAGAATAGCCGTTAGTAGATTTTACTTCTACTACATCAAATTCTTTAACTTTTAACTTCTCAGCAAATTTTGGTGCAAGGGCAACAAAGTTATCCCAGGTTACTTTAGAAACAGGCTCTGGTAATTCTTGTAAGAATGCATTGTTTGCATTTTTACCATCACGCATTGGAACGGTTTCGTAAACCTGTAACTCAATTTCCTTAGCTAAAGCTTTACTACTGTTGGTAATTGAAGTAGCAACAGCAGCTAAAGATAAGCTGAAAGCATAAGTTCCTGCTGGTTTAGCGGCAACTGTAACTACACCTTTATCTAAAACCTGCTCCCATTTCAAACCAACTGCTGGCAACATTTTAGTTTCCCAGTTGCTGCGTACAAATTGGTAGTAATCTTTAACTGGTGCATCAGCCCAGGTTAATAAACTTTCTTCTGCCTGACGGCTATTGAAAACCGGGTTGATAGTTGGCTGTACGATAGAATAATATCCTTCGTAAGCATTTGCATCTCCCCAAGATTCTAAGTAGTTGTGGTTAATCGCGATAACATCACATAGTGTAGCTGTCTCATCTGCACGATCAGAGAAAGAAACCTTAGTTGGTACTTTCGCTAATGCTTCAGCAAATCCTTTAGCATTTACATAATCGTAAGCAGGGTTGCTATTTAAGAATAAAACAGCACCAACTTCTCCACGACCCATCTCAGCAACTAAGCCATTAAATTCAGCATCGTTACCTGCATATAAGTAACAAGGATTATCTAAATCGATCGTAGTACCATAGCTACCAATAGCAGCGTTAATGGCATTCACTAAAATCTGAGTAGATACATCATTAGAACCACTTACAACCAGAGCTTTTCCTTTTAATTGTACTAACTCTTTAGCCGCAAGTTTGATTACCTTATCAGCAGTAGCATTATTACCTAAAGCAGCGCCCGGTAATGCAGCACCAGTGATGGCGTTATATAAAGCTAATAGTGCCGGACCTTCTTCAGATAATTTAATCGGAACACGGGTATCAGCATTAGTACCTGTTAAGCTCATTCCACTTTCGAACTGAATGTGGCGGCTCATCTTTTTATTTTCTAACGATTTGTAGTTACGGTTAGCAGTATATTGAGCTGTAAACTCTTCTCCGCTAATCCAGGTACCTAAGAAATCAGCACCAAAGCTTACAATTAAGTCAGCTTTATCGAAGTTATACTTAGGTAACACGGCTTTACCAAAGCTATTTTGATTCGCCTGGATAATACCTGTATAAGAAACTGCATCGTACTGAACCAATTTAGCCGCAGGATATTTTGCAACGAAAGCTGCAATAACCGCGTTGGTTGAAGGACTGTTTACAGTTGAAGCTACAATACGGATTTTTTTGCCTGAAGTTTGAGCCTTAACTAAACCTTCTTTAACAAAAGCATCGATTTTTGCCCATGATGTTTCTTCTACGTTACCACCTTTTACTGTAGCAGGTGCTTTAAGCTTAGAAACATCGTATAAATCTAATACAGAAGCTTGCGCTCTTGCATCAGTTCCGCAGTTAAATTGACCCGCATTAGGATTTGGCTCAATTTTAATTGGACGACCTTCTCTGGTTTTAACCAAAATACTCTGGCCATTAAAGCTGGAAGTATAATAGTTAGGAATACCTGGAGTTACTTCTTCAGGCTTTACCAAATAAGGGATTGATTTTTTTAACGGTGTACTTTGGCACGCGGCTAATGTAACGGCACCTAAACCAAAGCCTAACGCCTTTAAAAAGTCGCGGCGTGGGGTAACGGTACTTAACCCTGCTTCATTTAAAACATCTTCTATTGGAAGTGGCTCGGCGAATTCGTTTTTGTTATTTTTAACAAAATCGGGTGTATTGTTATACTCCTCTAAGCCTTTCCAGTATTTTTTATTGCTTTCCATTTAAGCTATATTACTGTTTATTCGAACGTTCTTACTAAACTCTAATCTATTAATAGTGGCATTTACCACACTCTAAACCACCCAATAACGCTGGTGTAATTTTCTCGCCTTTTTTAATCTTCTCATGCGCTTCGATAACTTTAGCGTAGAAAGCATTGTTTTTCTGGCCAGAAATATCAGTTTCCTTGTGGCAGTTGATACACCATTTCATGGTAAGTGGAGAGTATTGATAAATCTCTTCCATTGTATTAACCGGACCATGACAAGCGAAACATACTGGTTCAGTTGGCTGTAATCCTTTAGCTTTACGGATAGCATCTTCAGCAACTACTACGTGTTGAGAGTGGTTGAAGTAAGCGAAATCAGGTAGATTGTGTACACGTACCCACTCCATTGGCTTAGCTTTGCTGTCGTCATATTTCTGAGTCTCAGGATCGTAACCTAAAGCATTGTAAATTTTCTTGATCTCAGGAGAAATCTCACCATCATATTTATCTCTTGCCTGTACCGCTTTGTGACAGTTCATACAAACGTTTAATGATGGAATAGTAGCATTTTTAGATTTAAACGCTCCGTTGTGACAATACTGACAATCGATTTGATTGATACCAGCGTGTAACTCGTGAGAAAATTTAATCGGCTGAACTGGCTGGTAACCGGTATGAACACCAGTATTCCACATACCCATCCATCCGAATGAACCTAAACAGATAATTAAACATAAAATGAAGAACATCACAAATTTCTTGTTCTTGAACATCTTACGGATACCTACCTTTAATGGCACATCCTCTTCAATCTCGATACCTTGTTTTTGTAGGATTAAACGTTCTAGTAATTTAGAAGCGCGACCTAACACCACCAAGATCACAATAGCAACAGCTACGATAGCTACGATACCTGCGATAGATAAACCTGAAGTAGTTTCATCTTTTACAGCTACAGCACCAGTTCCAGCAGCAGGTTTTGGCTCGCCTTCTTTAATGTATGCTAAAATGCTTTTTACTTTTGCCTCATCCAACTCAGGGAATGAAGTCATGGCAACTTTATTGTTTTCGTTGAAAACTTTAACAGCTGCAGCATCGCCTGAAGCGATTAACGCTTGCGAATTTGGAATCCACTTCAATAACCACTCCTCCGAATGTCTATCCGATACTCCTGTCAACGCAGGACCGATCAATTTAGCATCTAAGGCATGGCATGAAGAACATTTAGCTTTGAAAAGCGTCCTCCCTTCTTTAGCATCTTGCGCATTTACGGTAGAAACCGCCAGTACGGAAATTGCTGAAAACACGAATAACGACTTCCAAACGCTTTTTAAAATCATCGAGATATCTCTCATAATGAACACTTTATACTTATTTAATTTATTTTTTGTTGTGAAATGAATGATCGGGATACAATAGCCCTTTCAAAACTTGAACAAAAGTATAACTTATTAATAAATCCCATGACATAATAGTGACTTGAAATACAATTTATAATCATTCTAAACAAATGCCATTTCAAGCTATTCAGCCAATAAAAATGCCCATTTTCGAAGTTCATCTTGAATGGGCATCCTCAAAACCAATTTGGTTTTGAACAAATAATTAATTATTGTTTTAATATCCAGGCAAACATTAAAGGCGCAACAATGGTTGCATCACTTTCTACAATAAACTTAGGCGTATGGATATCTAACTTACCCCAGGTAATTTTTTCATTCGGCACAGCGCCAGAATAAGAACCGTATGAAGTAGTAGAATCAGAGATCTGACAGAAATAGCTCCAGAAAGGAATATTTTCCATTTCCATATCCTGATAAAGCATAGGAACTACACAGATTGGAAAGTCGCCGGCAATACCTCCACCAATTTGGAAGAAGCCAATTCCTTTACCTTCGCTGTTGGCAATATACCAATCGGCCAACCAGCCCATATACTCAATACCGCTTTTCATGGTCGTAGCTTTAAGCTCTCCTTTCATCACATAAGAAGCGAAAATATTTCCCATGGTAGAATCTTCCCATCCCGGAACAACAATTGGCAAGTTCTTTTCTGCAGCTGCAAGCATCCAGGAGTTTTTAGGATCAATTTCATAATATTGTTCCAAATCGCCGCTTAACAGCATTTTGTACATAAATTCATGTGGAAAATATCTTTCTCCGCTGTTATCTGCATCTTTCCAGATTTTATGAATATGTTTTTGCAAACGACGGAAAGCTTCTTCTTCCGGAATACAGGTATCTGTAACACGGTTGTAGTGGTTTTCTAAAAGGTCCCACTCGTCTTGCGGACTTAAATCGCGGTAGTTAGGCACGCGTTTATAATGAGAGTGCGCAACCAGGTTCATAATATCTTCTTCCAGGTTGGCTCCAGTACAAGAAATAATAGCTACTTTATCTTGACGAATCATCTCTGCAAGGGAAATTCCCAACTCTGCAGTACTCATCGCGCCAGCTAAGGTGATCATCATTTTTCCACCTTCGTCCAAATGTGTTTCATACCCTTTAGCTGCATCCATCATTGCCGCAGCATTAAAATGGAGATAATTGCGCTCCATAAACTGAGATATTGGTCCTCTTGTATTGCTCATTTCGTTTTGTATTATTTTGCGGCAAAAATAGCGGTTTTTTTTTAACTGTTGTTTAATTGTTTAATTGTCTAACTGTTTAATTGTTTAGTATCGCCTATAGTCAATGCTAAAACCCATGGTCCGTGACTCACGGACCATGGACAAAATCTCACGGACCATGGACAAGATCCAACCATTCCACAATAATAATACTAAACATACCAGCTTACCTTTCAGCTAAATTCCTTTTCTTTGCCACATGAAACGAACGCTTGTTTTGCTATCCTTATTTTGCTTCACCTTACCAACAATGGCTCAGATGAAACTGATTAGGAAAATGTTATCCAATACTAAAGATACTACCCGGAAGGCCAGCTTAATGCCTATCCCTGCTTTGGGTTATGCACAGGAAACCGGTTTTGAATTCGGGGTTGGGGTGTTGTATTCCTTTTATATGGACAGAAAGGACACCACTAACCGCAGTTCTAACTTTTTTGGTAATGCCACCTATTCTACTAAAAAAACTTATAGTGTTGCCTTAAGAGGTGATGCCTGGACCAAGGGCAATCTTTACCATATACTAGGTGAAATCAGGTTTAAAAGACAGCCCTTCAACTTCTATGGCTTAGGAAATAATACTCAAAGTGTTAATGAGGATGATCTCGTACAGCAACAATTAAAATTCCAGTTCGATGTAGAGAAGACTTTTATCAAATATGCTTATACCGGGGTTTCCCTGGGTTTCGAAAATTACAGCTTTGATGATAAAATTGAAGATGGCGTTTTTGCAAAAGATCCACAAATTTTAGGTAAACCAGGTGGCAAGGCATTATTTGTGGGTGTTTCTCAAAGTTACGATACCCGTAATTCTAATAACTATCCTACAAAAGGTTTCTTTGGCAGGGTAACCTATCAATATGCACCAGATTTTTTTGGTGGAGATAATTTTAATGGCAGCCAGGTAAAAGTGAACATCCGTAATTTCTGGAAAGTAGGGAATAAATTCGTATTGGGTGCACAAGGAATTTACAACACTATTTTAAGTGATAATACACCTTTTTATCTCCTTCCCCAACTTGGGAATGATGAGATGATGCGGGGGTATTACACTGGCCGTTACCGCGACAAAAATCTTTTAGCCATGCAAACCGAGCTTCGCTACCGTTACAATAACCGTTTTGGTGCGGTACTTTTTGCAGGTACGGGAACAGTATGGGGCAGTTCAGACTTTAAGGCCAATGCATTTAAACCCAACTATGGAGGAGGATTACGTTACTTTTTCGATCCTGCGAAAGGACTTAGTGCCCGTTTAGATTATGGTATAGGCGAGAAAAAGCCAAATGAAAAAAGGCAGAGCGGGTTCTACATCAGTTTTGCAGAAGCTTTTTAACGATTACTTACTCAAGCCCGCAAGTGCATTAATGGTTAATGCCACAATTACGGTATTGAATATAAAGGCGATGAGACTGTGTAAAAGAGAAAGTCTCCTGATTTGCCTGTTAGAGATTTCGACATCAGAAACCTGAAAGGTCATCCCCAAAACAAAGGAGAAATAAGCAAAATCAATGAAATCAGGTTTGTCATCTCCCGGAAAATCTAAACCCGATCCATGTTTACCTGAATCGCCCTTTTTATGATTTGCGTAATAAAGATGGGCATAACGCATACTAAAAGTTGTGTGAACTAAAAACCACGACAAAAACATACCTGATATAGCTGTAATTAAATCTATCGGCTCTACTTCCTTATTAACCAGGAGTAAAATTACAGCCAGTAAGCCTGCAAAAGTAGAAACCAGTACTATGGCAAAAATCTCTCCCCGGGTTTCATCCTGCATTTTGGCCTTCAAATGGGTTTCATCTGCCGAGGTATGAAAAAACATATACCAGTGAAGACTAATCAGCACCAAACAGAAAATATCCCAACCGAACATGATATGGGTTAACGTCCCCATTTTGATCAGTAGCGAAACAAAGTAAAAGGTAATCCCTATTATAAAACTAATCAGCAGTATAAACAGTGCAGATCGCTTTTGGATTCCCTTCAATTTCGGTTCAGCATTCATTTATTTAAAATTTTAGCTTAAAGTGCTCTTTGGCTTGTCCTTTTCTAAAATACACCAGTCCAATCCAAAATAAATCTACGGTTACGGTAACATCCGGATGGTTCTTGATTTCTTCCCAGGCCTCTTTCATTCCCTCGCTCCAATAAATATCGTCAAAAATGAGCAATGAATTTTCGGTTACCTTTGGCAGGCACCATTTAAAATAATTTAATGTAGCATCTTTGCGGTGATTACCATCTATATACACGAAATCCAGTGTAGATTGTTTCTCAATAATATCAGGTAAGATCAGATCAAAATTACCCACATGAAGTTCAATATTAGCTAAATCGAGTTCATTAAAGTTCTTTTTAGCTACTCCAGCAGTTTGGGGGCAACCCTCAATCGTAATAATCTCTGCCTCAGGATTTGCCTTAGAAAGATAAGCACTCGTAATGCCCAAACAAGTACCAAGTTCTATCGCTACTTTAGGGCTCGTATGCTTAGAAAGCCGATAAATTAATTGGGCCAATCGCGGACTTTTTAATGCATTTTTAGCAATCTGACTTACTTTCTTGGTTCGATTCTTATTCAAATGAGAACCCGCACCTAAGTCGGTAACCGTGATAATTGAATCGTCATTAAAAAGTTTTTTTCGCTGCAATTCAATATTTTTATATTCAGATTTATCGTTAAAATCGTAAATTACCTCATCAGCTAATTGATACACGAATGGCGAGTGAGTACCGTGTCGGCTTTTAGCGGTAAAACGGTGCTTTAAGTAATCTGTAATAAATTGAAGTAGCATATTATTGCAAAAGTAATTAAACGCCGCAAACGAATGTATTTTTTATGGAAAATATCGCAGAGATAAGTGCTTTGGTTAAATTGCTGGATGATCCCGATGATGAAGTGTATCACCATGTAGAAAAGAAACTGTTAGAATACGGCGGGGAAGTTATTCACTATTTAGAAACGGCCTGGGAGCAATCATTTGACGGATTGCTGCAAGAACGTATTGAAAATATTGTACACCAGATACAATTCAATACAGTTAAAGAAGACCTAAACTTATGGTATTTAAGTGGTGCCTTTGATTTACTTCAGGGGGCCTTAATCATTAACCGCTACCAATATCCAGATTTGGATGAGCAAAAGGTAATTAACCAGATTGAAGAAATTAAAAGAGACATTTGGTTAGGCCTCCAATATGAAATGAGCTCTGTAGAAAAAGTAAAGCTCATTAATCATGTACTGTACCAACAGTATGGCTTTGGTGGAAACACTAAAAACCATCACGATCCGCAGAACTCTTACCTCAACCAGGTTTTAGAAAGTAAGAAAGGAAACCAGATTTCTCTGGCAATTATTTATTCTACTTTAGCGCAAAAGCTCGATTTACCTGTTTATGGGATCAATTTACCTCAACATTTCATTTTAGGCTATATAGACGAAAGCAAGCAAGATGGTACAGAATATGGCGTACTTTTCTACATCAACGCTTTTAATAGAGGAAATATTTTTGGAAAACATGATGTAGACCAGTTTCTTCGTCAACTCAATTTAGAACCATTGCCAGAATACTACAGACCTTGCAGCAATGCCGACATTATTCGGAGGGTGATTAGAAATTTAATTTCTGCTTATGAAAATGCAGGAGCTACTGAAAAAGTCGCCGAACTCACCCAACTCCAGGAAATTATTGCCTAATCATTCAAACTAAAACCCGTGCATAAAAAATTCACCATCCCATTCAGCACCATTGTATTTGCCGCTTCTATCTTAATTATTAACCTGATCAGCACGGGTGTAAAAGCCCAAAAAACCGTTAAGCCGAATGTAATTGCTTATTACACGGGCAATAAAACCGTAATTGATAGTTTTCCCATCGAAAAAATCAGTCACCTCATTTATAGTTTTGCCCATTTAAAGGGCGATAGTTTGCACATCAATTCTGCCAGAGATACGGCTTTGATTAAGCAAATGGTTTCCTTAAAAAAGCGAAACCCTGATTTAAAGGTAATGATTGCCATGGGCGGATGGAGTGCCTGTCCTAATTGCTCAGAAGTATTCAGCAGAAACGACGGACGTAAAACCTTTGCTAAAACCACTAAAGAGTTATTAGATTTCTTGCAGGCCGATGGAATAGATATTGATTGGGAATACCCGGCTGTAGTTGGATATCCCGGGCATAGATATACTGTAGACGACAAACATAATTTTACGCTGCTGATAAAAGAACTGAGAAAGAAACTGGGCAAAAAAACAGAGATCAGCTTTGCGGCTGGCGGCACTAAAAACTGCATCGATTCTTGCTTTGAATGGGATGAGGTAATACCTTTGGTGAACCGGGTAAATTTAATGAGCTATGATTTAGTAAGTGGTTATGCCACTACCAGCGGTCACCATACCCCACTTTATTCAACACCTCAGCAAGAGCTTTCTACAGATTATGCCATTAAAGCCTTAAAAGCTTATGGTGTGCCAAACCATAAAATTGCCCTGGGAGCAGCATTTTACGGAAGGGTTTTCACAAATTCTACTGATGCCAATCAAGGCCTTTACCAGCCAACCAAATTTGCTTACGGCGTATCATTTAAGCAATTTAAGGATAAATTCTCTCCCGAAAATGGCTTCAAATACTACTGGGACGATGTGGCCAAGGCCCCTTACCTTTATCACACTGATAGTAAAAGTTTAGTAACCTTTGATGATCCAAAATCTATATCCCTAAAAACGAAATATGTTATCGATCAAAAACTGAATGGAATTATGTTTTGGGAACTGAATGATGATCTCTACTCAAATGGTTTACTGGATGTTATCCACGATACCATTCAGAACAAAAATACGCAGGGAAAATAGAAAAAAGGAGGCATGGTAGCCATAACCTCCTTCATTTATAATATTTTTTACAGGTATAACTCAGGATTTATTTTGTCGCCTGTAACAAGCATAACAGCCACATGCGACCATCAAATACTTGATTTTAGTTGGATTACTTTTTGGATGAGAGGTTAGAATATCCCAAAAGATATTAAAATTTCTCTTTTTTCATCCATACAGTGAGCAAGTTAAACCAATCCACATCAGAAGTCTTGTTCTTTAACCCAAAACCATGTCCTCCGTTTTCATAGAGATAAATTGCCGAATGAACTTTATTACGCTTTAAGGCTTCATTTAATAAAATACTATTGGCAACAGGAACTGTTTTATCATCCTTGGCATGAACCAAAAATATCGGTGGTGTTTTTGTGCTCACGTTTTTATTGGCAGAGAAGTAATGTTTCAATGCATCTGTTGGATTCGGTCCTAAAAGATTCTTCATTGTTCCGGTGTGTACCGATTCTTCAAAACTGATAACAGGATACACCAATACGCCAAAATCAGGACGTAATTTAATTTTACCGGCCCCCTCAATTTTTACGTCATCATAATGTGCTAACAGGGTTGAAGCAAAATGCCCCCCGGCTGAAAATCCTAAAACACCTACCTTATTGGGCTTGATACCATATGCCTTTGCATTTTTCCTCACCAGATAAATGGCTTGTTGCCCATCCTGTAATAAAGCATAGGCCTTATCAACCATAATCTCATCGCTTGGCAATCGATACTTCAAAACGAAAGCCGTTACCCCTATTTCATTAAATCTTTTAGCTACATCGAAACCTTCATGCCCGATCGCTAAAATAGAATAACCTCCACCAGGGCAAATAATAACGGCAGTACCCGTCGCTTTATCTGCCGGAGCTTTAAATACAGTTAATGTAGGTGTGGTTACCTTTCCAATTCTAGCAATACCATCTTTACCCAATTGGGATGTTTCGGTATATGTTTCTGAAGGTTTTGACCCCGGAACTGTTCCTTCATACAAAGGGATAACCTCCTGGGCACTTACACCTGTTACCATCATAATCAATAAAATAAAAAGGGAGGATGATTTGATCATAGTTATATTTTAAAATTCCATTAAATAGGCTTTCAAAAAGTCGTTGATATCACCATTTAAAACTGCATCCGGGTTAGATGTTTGATAATTTGTACGGTGATCTTTCACCCGCCTGTCATCTAACACATAACTCCTGATTTGCGACCCCCACTCAATCTTCTTCTTCGATCCTTCAATTGCAGCAATGGCTTCATTACGCTTACGCTGTTCTACCTCATAAAGCTGAGATTTTAATAAACGAATAGCATTTTCTTTATTCTGTAGCTGTGATCTCGATTCCTGATTTTTAATGATAATCCCCGATGGCTTATGATAAAGCCTAACCGCAGTTTCTACCTTATTTACGTTCTGTCCACCTGCACCGCCCGCCCTGAAGGTTTCGAACTCTATATCCGCAGGATTTATATCAATTTCAATCGTCTCATCCACTAAAGGATAAACATAAACAGAAGCAAAAGAAGTATGTCTACGGGCATTAGAATCAAAAGGAGATATTCGCACTAAACGATGAACGCCGTTTTCTCCTTTTAAATAACCGTAAGAGAATTCACCATCAAACTGTAGTGTAACCGACTTAATTCCAGCCACATCACCTTCCTGACTATCCTGCTCTGTAATTTTATATCCATTCTTTTCGCCCCACATCAGGTACATCCGCATCAGCATATATGCCCAATCGCAACTTTCCGTACCACCTGCACCAGCGGTAATCTGCATCACAGCCGAGAGTTGGTCTTCCTTGTTACGAAGCATATTTTTCAACTCTAAATCTGCTACGGCTTGTTTACTGAGATCGAACTGTTCTTGCAATTCTGCTTCCGCAGCATCGCCCGACTGGAAAAAATCGAACATAACTGCAGCATCTTCTACTGCACTATTGGTTTGATTAAAACCATCTGTCCACTTCTTCTTAGCACTGATTTCAGCTAGAATTTTTTCTGCTTTTTTCGGATCGTCCCAGAAATCGGGAGCCATTGTTAATTTTTCCTCTTCACGAATTTCGTAGAGTAGCTCTTCGACGTCAAAGATGCCTCCTCAGGGCCTCTACTCTGTCCCTTAAATCCTGTATTTGTTCCTTGGTCATAGGTAACAAAGATAGAAAATAACCAGATGGATGGAAATCTTTTATTCGCAGCTGAAAATTGACTGTTTTGCGGGCTTATTTCTTCATGTTCATATAGTCCAAAGTAAGATTGGAAAGTAACTTAACACCCAAAATGAAACCGCTTTCATCCAAATAAAAATCTGGCGTATGGTGTGATGGTGCCTTTAAAGGATCTTTTCCCTTTGGCATACCCCCTAAAAAGACAAATAATCCTGGCACCTTCTCCTGAAAAAATGAAAAGTCTTCTGCACCTGTAACCGGCGGCTTAAGCTTAACATGATCTTTTCCAGCAGTAGCCTGCATACTCGGTAACATTTTTTCTGTGAGCGCGATATCATTAAAAGTTACGGGATAATGGTTGCTGTAAGGAATTTTCACTTCAGCTACAGCTCCGCCAGCCTCTGCGGTTTTAGTGGCAATGGTTTTAATTCTTTCAATAAACATGGCCTCATCTTCCTTGCTGAAGTTTCTTACCGTACCTAACATTTCTACCTTTTCCGGGATGATGTTTGATCTAACTCCACCATTAATGGCCCCTATGGTTACTACCCCAGGATTTTCGGTTACATTTAAATTTCTGCTCACAATAGTTTGCAGGTTATTGATGATTTGTGACGAAATCACTACCGGATCTATACTACTCCAGGGATAAGCCCCGTGCGCCTGTTTTCCGGTAACTGTAATTTTCATATCATTAACAGCTGCCATGGTTCCACCCGGGCGATAGGTTACCTCGCCAGCTTCAGTTTGCGAATTGATGTGTAAGCCAAAAATCGCCTCCACCTTAGGGTTTTCGAGTACTCCTTCCTTTACCATCAATGCTGCTCCACCCTCCTCACCTGCAGGTACCCCCTCCTCCGCAGGTTGAAAGATAAATTTTACCGTACCGGGAATATCTTTTTGCATACCAGCTAAAACTTCAGCAACCCCCATCAATATTGCCATGTGGCTATCGTGACCGCAAGCATGCATCACCCCTACTTCTTGTCCGTTATATTGTGTTTTTACCTTCGAGGCAAAAGGTACATCTACCCTTTCGGTAACAGGCAAACCATCCATATCTGCACGCAATGCTACCACAGGCCCCGGTTTACCGCCCTTTAAAATTCCGACTACACCTGTTTTAGCTACACCAGTGGTTACTTTAATCCCCAACGATTCCAAATGTTTGGCGATAATTCCAGAAGTTCTAACCTCCAGATTGCCCAATTCGGGATGTTCGTGAAAATCTCTTCGCCAATTAATTACTTTTTGCGTTATCGCATCAGCTCTGCTGGATACTGAGGCCCTCAAATCAGATTTCTGAGCATAAGTATTGATCGCCAATAATGACAAAAGGGCTAATGGAAGTTTTTTCATAAAAAGGAATAATTTAGGTTTGGATGCCCTAATCTAAAGATTTTAAAGGATTTATTTACAGAAAAGAGCAGAAAGGTGCTGCGGTGGAAGGTAGAAGACGGAAAGTAGAAGAGAAAATGTTGAAGGAGCAAAAGCACAAAGCTGAAAGCTAGAAAATCCAAACAACCAACTTAACTACCTTAACTCCTTAATGTTGAATCGGGAGTGTGGAACTGTGTGGAGCAAAAAACATCAAACCCAAAGCTGAAAGCTAGAAAATCCAAACAACCAACTTAACTACCTTAACTTCTTAATGTTGTAATCGGAAGTGTGGAACTGTATGGAGCAAAAAACATCAAACCCAAAGCTGAAAGCTAGAAAATCCAAACAACCTCACCTTAACTACCTTAACTCCTTAATGTTGCAATCGGGAGTGTGGAACTGTGTGGAGCAAAAAACATCAAACCCAAAGCTAAAAGCCAGAAAACCCAGCAACCTCAACTTAACTACCTTAACTCCTTAATGTTTTTAATGAACAACTCAGCGTTACCTGAAGCAAAAATGGCCATACATAAATGTACGGCCTAAATACTTACTAAAAAGCACTTGCTTAATTGAACATCCCTTTTATTTTGTCAAGGATTCCACCCCCCGATGCCTGACCACTACCAGCCTGGTTTTGTCCCCCATTAAACATTCCGATAACATCATTCATGTCTAATTTTCCATCAGCGCCACCTAAGCTGCCTAATATATCTTTAATATTAAAGGAGCTATCATTTGGATCGGCAGTTTTTTGGGTAAGCTTTCCTAAAATAACCGGAATAATGCTCGCTCCGATTTTCTTTGCCGTTTCGGCATTAATGCCTAAGCCACTCAGCTTATCAGTAAAGCTACCTGCTGCCTGTTGCGCAACCTCAGTACCTTCAGCATTTCCACTGTTAAAGATATCGGCCAAGCCACCAATGTTTCCTGAGGATAATTGATTTTTTAAACTATCAAAGATAGACCCGGAGGCGGCCTGAATTACAGCTTCGTTTTGTTCGTTTGGAATTTCGCTGTTATTGACAACAGCATCCTGTACATTTTCACGTACCAATTCATTTAAATTTTCTAACATGATGTTAATTTTTTAATTAATTAGGATGGTTAGTATTAACAGGGGATATGACTAAAGTTACACTGTTTAATTGACAAAAAAAATTCTTATTCTTTTTGCACATAAAAAAGACAATTTTAAAATTTTGCTTTATTACTTTTACAAAAAACTCAAAGGATTATGTTACCAAAAATTAATTTTACTGAAACGGAGGCTTATAAATATCTGGCCGATCATTTTATAGATATCAATCAAAAAAGTATCAAGGATCTTTTTGCTGAAGATGCTGATCGTTTTGAAAAATTTTCTGTTTTTTTTGAAGACATTTTACTTGATTATAGTAAAAACAGAATCAGTGATGAAACTTTAGCTTTGTTGCTGCAACTTGCCCGCGAATGTAAGTTAGACGAAGCCATTAAAGCCATGTACGATGGCGATAAAATTAATGAAACCGAGAACCGTTCGGTACTACACATCGCTTTACGTAACTTAAGCAACACCCCTATTTTAGTAGATGGTAAGGATGTAATGCCTGATGTGAATGCTGTTTTAGCCAAAATGGAGAAGTTCAGCAATGCCATTATTTCTGGCGACTGGAAAGGCTATACCGGCAAAACCATCACGGATATTGTGAATATAGGTATTGGAGGATCTGATTTAGGACCTGTAATGATTACAGAAGCATTAAAGCATTACAAAAACCACCTCAACATTCATTTTGTATCCAATATTGATGGTACGCACATTGCTGAAACCCTTAAGGGCTTGAACGCCGAAACCACTTTATTCCTGGTAGCTTCTAAAACTTTTACTACTCAGGAAACCATGACCAATGCGCACTCAGCACGTACCTGGTTCTTAGAAAATGGTGGTCAGGAAGGTGATATTGCCAAACACTTCGCAGCACTTTCTACCAACGCGAAAGATGTGGCTGCATTTGGTATCGATACAGAAAATATGTTCGAATTTTGGGATTGGGTTGGTGGCCGCTACTCTTTATGGAGCGCTATTGGCTTATCCATCTCCCTGAGCATTGGCTTTGATAATTTTAAACAATTATTAGCAGGTGCACATGCTACAGATAATCATTTTAAAACCGCAGAATTAGAGAACAATCTTCCGGTAATTTTAGGATTATTGGGTATATGGTATATTAATTTTTATAATGCCGAAACGCAGGTTATCTTGCCTTACGACCAATATATGCACCGCTTTGCTGCCTATTTCCAACAAGGAGATATGGAAAGTAACGGTAAACATGTAGATAGAAACGGAAATGAAGTGGATTATGAAACTGGCCCAATTATTTGGGGAGAGCCAGGAACAAACGGCCAGCATGCCTTTTATCAATTGATTCACCAGGGTACCAGAATTATTCCTGCAGATTTCATCGCACCGGCACAAAGTTTAAATCCGCTTGGCGAGCATCATCCAATTTTATTATCTAATTTCTTTGCACAAACAGAAGCCTTAATGAACGGCAAAACCGAAGAGGAAGTAACCGAAGAATTGAAGAAAGAAGGTAAATCAGCCGAAGAAATTGAAAAATTAGCCCCATTTAAAGTTTTTGAAGGTAACCGCCCTACAAACTCCATACTATTGAAGAAAGTTACGCCATATACCTTAGGAAGTCTTGTAGCCATCTACGAGCACAAGATCTTCGTTCAGGGAGTAATCTGGAACATTTTCAGTTTCGATCAGTGGGGAGTAGAACTGGGCAAGCAATTGGCCAAGAAAATTTTACCAGAACTGGAGGGGAATGAGAAAGTTTCGAGCCACGATAGTTCAACCAACGGACTAATTAATCAATACAAGGCCTGGAGATAAGGATAAAAAGCGAGCTTAGTCTCGCTTTTTTTATGTTATTTCCTATTTTAGCAGCATCATTCTCTACAACCATCTACAAATTAACTTAATTATTTAGAGTTCGTTCTTTAACGGTTCTATACATTAAAAAATAAACAAATGAAAAAAACAATTCTCTCAGCTCTGGCTGTTTCCAGTCTGTTTTTAAATGCAGCTGCACAACAGGTTAAATTTACAGAGTATGATCTGGACAATGGCCTTCACGTCATCTTGCATCAAGACAAAAGTGCTCCCGTAGTAGCCGTATCCGTAATGTACCATGTAGGTTCTAAAGACGAGCAAACTGAACGTACTGGTTTTGCCCACTTTTTTGAACACCTGCTTTTTGAGGGTTCAAAAAATATCAAGCGCGGAGAGTTTATGAAGTTGGTAAGTAGCAATGGCGGACAAAACAATGCCAATACCACACAAGATCGTACATTCTATTACGAGGTTTTCCCCTCTAACCAATTAGAACTTGGTCTTTGGTTGGAAAGCGAGCGTATGTTACACCCGGTAATTAATCAGGAAGGTGTTAAAACACAGAATGAGGTTGTAAAAGAGGAAAAACGCATGCGTATAGATAACTCTCCTTATGGAAAGTTTACCGAGAAAATTTTCGGCCATTTGTTTGATGGACATCCTTATCGCTGGCAGCCAATTGGCTCTATGGAGCATTTAAATGCCGCAAAACTAGAGGAGTTTATTGCCTTCTTTAAAAAATATTACGTTCCAAATAATGCCGTTCTCACTATTGCAGGTGATATTGATGTAGAAAAAACCAAAACATTGGTAAAATCTTACTTTAGTGAAGTTCCAAAAGGTGAAACAATTACGCGTAAAAAATACGAGTTACCAGAAATCACCAAGGAGATTATCGACACTGCCTATGATGCCAATATTCAGATCCCAGCTATTTTTGCAGCCTACAGGGTACCCGGAATGGAAAGTCGCGACAGTAAAGTTCTAGGCATGATCAGCTCCGTATTATCTGGTGGTGGCAGTTCGAGATTGAGTACTAAAATGGTAGATGAAAAGAAAACAGCCCTACAGGTAGCTGCATTTAATTATTCTCTGGAAGATTATGGAGCTTACATTACCCTTGCCCTACCCAATAAGAATACACCATTAAATGATTTGTTAAAAGATATTGACGATGAAGTTGCGCGTTTACAAACCGATTTAATTAGCGAAAGCGAATATAAAAAACTTCAAAATCAGTTCGAAAACAGTTATGTAAGTGCCAATAGTAAAATGCTTGGCGTAGCCGAAAACTTATCAAATGGTTATACTTTTCATCATAAGGATGCCAATGATATCAACAAGCAGTTAGAAGTAATCAGATCAATTACACGAGAAGAAATAAGAGATGTTGCTAAAAAATACCTCAACAAAAATCAACGTGTGGTATTATATTATTTACCTAAAAAATAAACTGTTAGCTATTCATATCAATTATTAAAATCATGAAGAAAATATTTATTATCGCTGCAGTTTCCTTATTCGCTCAAGGTATCTCAGCTCAAACCATAGATCGTAGTCATAAACCTAAACCAGGCCCGGCACCAGTAATTACCATAGGCGATCCTGTAATTTACAAACTAGCCAATGGCATTACCGTATTGGTAGTAGAAAACCATAAACTGCCTAAAGTTTCTGCCAGCTATAGCATAGATGCAGGACCTATTTTTGAAGGCAATAAGGCGGGTGTAATCAGTTTAATGGGCGGTATGCTCAATGAAGGTACTACAACCAAAACCAAAGCACAATTTGATGAGGCGGTTGATCAATTGGGTGCCGATGTTGGTGCTTCAGCAGCTGGTGGTTCCGTATCGGCACTAACACGCTACTTCCCACAGGCTTTTGCCCTAATGGTCGAGGCCATTCGCCAACCAGCTTTCCCTAAGGCCTCTTTTGATAAACTAAAATCGCAAACCTTAACCGGACTAAAATCTAACGAGAAGAGTGCAAAAGCCATTTCTGGTCGTGTGGTTAATGCACTGGCTTATGGAAAAAATCATCCACAGGGAGAGTTTACAACCGAAGCTTCTGTAAACAGCATTACGCTGGATGATGTTAAGGCTGCTTATAAAAAATATGTTACACCATCCAGAGGATATTTAACCTTCGTAGGTGATATTAAGCCTGCTGATGCAAAGGCACTTGCCGAAAAGGCTTTTGCCAACTGGAAAGGTACCGCCTTAACACTACCCGTATTAACTAAGGTTGCTAATCCTGCCAAAACCGAAATTGATGTAGTGGATGTAAGTAATGCGGTACAATCAGAAATTACTGTTGTTAACCTGATCGACTTACCTTTAAGCAGCCCCGATTATTTTGCTACTTTATTGGCCAATCAGATTCTAGGCGGTGGTTCTGAATCCAGATTATTTAACAACTTAAGAGAAAAGCATGCCTTTACCTATGGCGCATACGCCAGCACAGGTTCTGGAAGATTTCAATCGAAGTTTTCGGCCAATGCCGCTGTTAGAAACGAAAAAGTAGATAGTGCAGTAGTGGAGTTTTTAAATGAAATTAATTCCATCAGAACAGTAAAGGTTACTGCTGAAGAGCTACAAAGTGCTAAAAATCTTTACAATGGTTCTTTCGCTTTGAATTTAGAAAACCCTGCCTTAACCGCTTCTTTCGCAAGCAATATTTTGATTAACGGCTTACCAAAGGATTTCTACAGAACCTACCTTCAAAAAATTAATGCCGTTACTACTGATGACATCTTACGCGTAGCCAAGAAATATTTCAACCATGATAACACAAGAGTGGTAGTTGTGGGTAAAGCCGAAGCCTTTGTTCCTGCACTTAAAAAAGCAGGGTTCAATGTACGTGCTTTCGATAATTTTGCTAACCCTGTGAAGCAGGAAGCAAGTTCGGCAGCTGCCAAATCAGCCAATGTGATTATCTCCGACTACATTAAAGCCATTGGCGGTGAAGCAGCACTTAAAAAAGTTACTGCCATTCAGCAAAATGCAGAGTTGGAAATTCAGGGAAACAAGCTGGGAATGACCATGAAGAAACTTGCACCAAACTTAAGCAGCACAGAAGCTACCATGGGTGCACAAACGGTGATGAAACAAGTTTTTAACGGAACAACAGGCTATCAGATGCAGATGGGTAAGAAAGCAGATTTAAGCCCCGAAGATATTGCTGATGCTAAGGCTGACAAAGGTCTTTTCAACCAGTTAAATTACGCTACTGATGGCTCTAAACTAGAATCAGCGGGTGTAACAACCGTGGGTACCTCAAGTGCCTATAAACTTCTGGTTACTTCTGCAAGTGGCCAAAAGAAAACCCAATATTATGATGTAAAATCGGGATTGTTAATTCGTGAAGAATCGACTACCAAAAAACAGGGAACTGAAATTAGCCAGACTTTTGATTTTAGCGATTATAAAAAAGTAGGTGATGTTTTATTTCCACACAAGATTATTCAGGCGATGCAAACCCCAATGGGATCGCAGGAGCTCATCATCACGATAAAAGAAATTAAGTTAAATCCGGCCCTACAAGCCAGTGATTTCAACTAGAAATAAATGATTATACTCAAGCCGCCACAGGAAACTATGGCGGCTTTTTTTATTCCATTCCTTTTCCTCAGAATGCGAAGTAAACTAAATATTAAGATTCCCGCCTGCCCGGGAATGACGAATGTTTTATAAAAAATATTAATATATCCGATCTAAAATCTCGTCCTGCTGAACTTGTTTCAGCATCTTTAAGATAAGACCCAAACCGAAATCCCGTCTTGCTGAACTTGTTTCAGCATCTTTCAATAAAAGCCTAATCGAAACCCCGTCCTGCTGAACTTGTTTCAGCATCTTTGAGTAAGACCCTAACCGAAATCCCGTCTTGCTGAACTTGTTTCAGCATCTTTAAGATAAGACCCTGAAATGAATTCAGGGTGACGAGTTTACCAAGGGGATTCACTAAGAAACCCCAATCGAAATCCCGTCCTGCTGAACTTGTTTCAGCATCTTTATAGTAAGACCCTGAAATAAATTCAGGGTGACGAGTTTGCCAGGGGATCCACTAAGAGACCCTAATCGAAACCCCGTCTTGCTGAACTTGTTTCAGCATCTTTAAGATAAGACCCTGAAATAAATTCAGGGTGACGAATCAAAAGACCGTGTTAAAAAATCTATAACACAGGCAACCATTATTCATCCATCTCCGTAATCATTCCGAATTCAATAAAGATTCGATTTGAAAGTATTGGTTATGATCAAAAAGTCACAAATTCTGGCCCTCCTCACCGTTGTATTTCTCCTGATGTACTGTATTGGCGCAAAGGCTCAAAACTACATTGCTAATAATGTAAAAACAGCAATCTTCTCTTCTACGCCAATTGAAGATGTTAAAGCAGCAAGTACAAAAACAACGGCTGTACTCCTCTCTAAAACCGGCGAATTTGCATTTCAGGTTCCCATTAAAAGCTTCGAGTTCGAAAAGCGGCTCATGCAGGAGCATTTTAATGAAAATTACCTTGAAAGCGATAAGTTTCCTACAGCAAATTTCAAAGGGAATTTAGATCCCAATATTAACTGGCAGAAAGACGCTGAGTACAATACAGTGGCTAAAGGTACCCTAACCATTCATGGTATAAGTAAAACCCGAAATATACCCGCTAAAATCACCATCAAAAATGGATCAGCCACCATCATGGCCAGTTTTGAAGTGGCCTGTGCAGATCACGATATTAAAATTCCATCACTCGTTTTCACTAAAATAGCTAAAGTGATACAGGTAAAAGTAAATGGAACATTAACCCCGAAACCTTAATCCCATGTTAAAAATCGCTACAATTATCGGCTTAAGCCTTTTTACTGCCAGTGTTGTCTCTGCTCAATCTGCAGATTCCCTTTTAAAGTCAATAACAGATACCAGCCAGGTTAAAGTACTTAATCCCACCTTTAAATCAACCAGAATAGTATTATCACATTCTACAGAAACGCAGAAAAAGCACGATCTCGATTTGCGAATCAGGCACCACTTTGGAGATATTGGCGGCGAATTTGGTAGTGCCCATACCCTTTATGGTTTAGATGTGGCCTCCGATCTATTTATCGGCCTGGACTATGGTATCACCGATAAACTTACGGTAAGCATAGGAAGAAGCAAGCATGATGAGCTTTATAATGGCTTCATCAAATATAAGGTTCTGGAACAAGGCGGGGGCAAATCAGGAAATATACCTTTAAATATTACAGTTCTGGCTCAAATGGGCTTGATTGCGCGAGAGCCCTTTACCACAACTGAATTTGCGAGTTATGGCAATAGATTATCCTATTTCTTACAACCCATATTTTCCAGAAAAATTACGCAAAGAATTTCTTTCCAGGTAGCCCCTTCCGTTTTGCTCAGGAAGAATACCATAGAAAGCAGAGATCCTGAAAGCTTATTCAGCATTGGCTTTGCAGGTAGAGCGAAAATTACAAAGAGACTCTCATTTGTGGCTGATTATACATTGGTAAACGGCTTAAACAGACCAACAGACTTGACACAAAAATTCTACAATCCTTTGGGCGTAGGCCTGGAAATAGAAACTGGCGGACACGTATTCTCACTCAATTTTATGAATGCTGAATACATTACCGAAAATAGTTTTATAGCCGATACCCAAAAATCATGGAAGCATGGTGGAGTAAGGTTTGGTTTTACCATTTCCAGAAATTTCACCTTGTTCAAATCGAAAAACAAAGACATTCAATCTAAAATATACTAACAAAAACAATTATGGAACGTAATGAATTTATTAAAAGCTTAGGCTTAGGGGTGGCACTAGTTTGTACAGGTGCTTGCTTTTCAGCATGTGGTAAAAAAGATGATGGAGAAGCGCCAAATCCACCATCTGGTGGTGGCGGTGTTCCATCTGGAACAACTGCTAGCGTTGATTTAAACAGTCAGCTTCTCGCCGTGGGCACATCAGTAGTGGTTAGCGGAATTCTCATTATTCGCACTGCAACAGGAAATGTAGCGGGCTCTTTTTCGGCCACACAAGCTGTTTGTCCTCACCAGGGCGGGGCATTGAATTTTATCCAGGCCAATAATTTTATTCAGTGTAGTTTACATGCTGCCAGGTACACCACTTCCGGAACCATTTTGGCTCAACCTAATGACGGTGGAACCACCAGCGCATTAAAAGTTTATCCCGTTACCATTACAGGCAATACATTAACGGCAACTGCATAGTTTTATATTTTTAAGGGTAAGGCAGTGTCAATAAAATGATACTGCTTTTTATTTCCCTTTAAAATGGTTAAATTTATATATCTGGTTATGTTCTAAGTACTTTTTATGGAATGTACCCGCTTTGGGCATCTATAAATTGTTATTAAATAAAACACATGATTATGAAACCATTAAAATCGATTTTGACTGCAGCACTCTTTTTCCTGGCAGCTCAAACATTCGCACAAACAGATAAGGAAACCACATTAAGAATTGTAAAAGATAAAGCTTATACTTTTGTGGCGAATACAGCTATCCCTATGTCTAATACGGATGTCAATAAAATTTTAAGTATGCTTCCTGGTGGTCAGGGGGGCTCTACTATTAACCTGACGGGTTCTCAATACGACTTTAAAGTAACACCAGATAGCGTTGTAGCCTACTTACCTTACTACGGAAGGGCTTTCAACGCTCCGTTTGACCCCACTGAAGGTGGAATAAAATTTACTTCTAAAAACTTTACCTACAAGGAAAGTAAGAATAAGAAAGGTAATTACACCATTCAAATCAATACTAAAGATGTTAAGCGAGATAACTATATGCTCACCCTAAATATTACAACCACAGGTTATGCATCTTTAACTGCCACCAGTAACAATAAGCAACCCATTATTTTTAACGGTTACTTAGAAGAGCCTAAAAAGAAAGATTAATTGCGAACCTAAGGTTCCTGGTGCCCACCAGCCGAAATGGAGAAGTTTGTAAATGATAGTAGGAGGACTGGTAGGTGGGGACACCAACCAGTAGAGAAATTGTCAGGTTGAGCCTGTCGAAACGCTGCTTACTGACAGTACACACTCCAACTTTTCAGCAACTAAAACGCCCAGGAAATGATAAACTCCTGGGCGTTTTATTTATTTTCCATCCTCTATTTTCTATTCCCTGTTTCCTACTTCTTAACCAGTTTAATCTCAAAAATATGAGGCCATTTTTTGCCTGTTACAAATAATCTTTTGCCTGTTTTGTCATAGGCAATACCATTAAGTACATTATTGGCAATCGCATCTTCGGTTTTGAAATATCCGTTAGGCAACAAACCCGATAAATCAGCCCTCCCCTCTACTGCACCCGTTTCGGGGTTTATAATCAAAATATAATTAGTGGTGTAAACATTGGCATAAATCTTCCCATCAATTACTTCTAATTCATTTAAGTTATCAATCTGGCTTTTATTGTCAAAAACATCAATTGACCCAATTTTGTTATAATTGTTCTTATCTAAAAAGAAGATCGTATTTGATCCATCGGTATTTAAAACCTTTTGTCCGTCAAAAGCCAATCCCCAGCCCTCTCTTCCCGTTGTATAGGGGAATTCGCTTAATTTCTTTAAGGTAGCTTTATCGTAAACAAAACCAATTTTTTCCCGGTAAGTGAGCTGAATAATCTTATCTCCGATCACGGTAATTCCCTCGCCAAAATATTGCTTATCTAAATTGGTTTGCTGTAAAATTTTTCCGGTTGACGGATTTACCTTGCGCAGACTAGAATGGCCATAATCACCGGCACATTCATAGAAAAAACCATCATGATATTCTAACCCCTCTACATACGAAGAAGTATCGTGAGGCAAGGTTTTAATCACTTTGTAGGTATATTCTTCCGGAGCAGTAGCAGATAGAATATTGATATTGGAAGTTAAATCTTCCGATTGTCCTTCTCCATATATTTTAGCCGTAAGCAGGTGATTTCCTAATTTTAGACCTGCTGTTTTGAATCTAACGGCAGTTGTATCGGTTTTGGAAATTACAGGAACAGTATCCAATAGGTAAACCACTGAGTCTACCTTCTTTTCCTTACCAAAAAGAACTTTCACCTCAAAATCCTTCCCGGATGATACATTCAGCCCAATCATGGGCGAAATAAAACTTCTGTACGTTGATGGACTATCCGAACGACAGGCACTTGCCAAGGATAAAACAGCAGATAGAATAAATAATTTTTGAATGGAATTAATCTTGTGGCCAAAAAGCATCTTCAATATGGTTTAATGTGTAATGATTATCTTTTGTAAATGTTATAGCAATAATATCGAATCTTATTTCATGTTGATGATTCATTAACTCAATGTAAGCGAGTGAGGCCATTTCTAATTGTTTTTGTTTAGCCATCTGTACAAATTCCTCTGGCCGACCAAAGGCGACAGAACTGCGGGTTTTTACCTCAACAAATACCATCAACTTATCTTTATAAGCAATCAGATCGATTTCGGCCTTCCCATGAGTCCAATTTTCATCTAATATCTCAAATCCTGCGGCTTCAAGATGTTGTTTGGCAATGCTTTCTCCATTTCTACCTAAATCGTTATGTCTTGCCATGATCTTTTATACCATCCTGAGTTAGTTTATATTACTTTACAATCACAGAACCTAAAAATTTGGAAATCTCGCGCTCAACTCCTTTAATCACCCCGTAACGTTGCATCAAAATCATTTGGTTATCGCCATCCTTCTCCTCCTTAATCTCCTTTAATAAATTCATCAAAATCTTATCTACCTTTTTCTTCTTCAAATGGAATATCCCACCTAAAATAGTTGCCTTAAGATTCATTGTTTCATCCTTAACATAAATTAAGTGCTTATTTAACCAATTTTCACTTAGGGCATAAGGAGAAGTAGAAAGGGTAATGGCTAAATCGGCTATTTCACGATCTTGATTGGCAATAAAATAGTTGGCTGTTGGCAATCGTCCGTTATCAATTTCCTGTTTATAATAATCGATAATTTGCTTACAGATGGGATCTTCGAACTCCACATCGGCAAGATTCTGCATGACAAATGAACCAATGTACATGTCGTCTATCTTATCCCAGTTAACCAGTTCATGGCCGTAAGCCAGTAGAAGACGTACAATCTCTTTTTCCTGAACCTCATCTTGCTTAACTACAGGCTCACCATACCCGGTAGGGCCGGCAGAATCGTCCCATAAATCATCTGGTGGGCCAAGCGGCTCGGGCGGGCCACCACTAAAGGCGGGGTTGCCACTGAAAGAGGAATTACTGCTACCACCCGACCGGTTATTACTTTCGAAAGTTTTTTTGCTTTTCGCCGAACGCATTTTGTTCAGTTCGGTCATTAAAATTCTCTCTTCTATTTCTAAAAGGCTGCTACATTCTCTGATGAATACTGAAGCCTTAATTGGATCAGGAATTTTCGCAATACTTTCTACAATGTCACGGATAATTCCTGCTCGTTTAATCGGATCGTTGCCTGCCTCTTTAAGCAATACATTGGCTTTGTAGAGGATAAAATCCTTTCTATTATTTTCAATGTAAATTTTAAATGCGCCCGCACCAACATGATGCATGTAAGAATCGGGGTCATGACCATCGGGGAAGGAAACAATTTTCACGTTCAAACCTTCCTCTAAAATCATATCCAAACCACGTAGTGAGGCTTTAATACCCGCCGCATCACCATCAAAAAGAATGGTTACGTTTTGGGTAAAACGGCCAATCAGCTTAATTTGCTCGGTAGTTAATGAAGTTCCCGAAGAGGCTACCACATTTTCTACTCCTGCCTGGTGCACAGAAAGTACATCAGCATAACCCTCAGCTAAATAACAGTTATCTAAATCTCTGATGGCTTTCTTGGCATGAAAAAGCCCGTAAAGCACATTCGACTTGTGATAAATATCGCTTTCAGGAGAGTTAACATACTTAGGAACATTTTTATCTGTTTTTAAGGTTCTACCCCCAAAACCGATAACTCTTCCTGTAAAATTATGAATGGGGAACATCACCCGTCCACGGAAGCGGTCATATATTTTACCCTTATCGTTTTTAATAGATAAACCCGTTTGCTCTAAAAACTCCAGCTTATGGCCAGCATTTGTAGCACTGGAAGTTAAAGCCTCCCATACATCTGGTGAATAACCTACCTCAAATTTCTTCAGGATATCTTCTCTAAATCCGCGCTCCTTGAAATAGCTTAAGCCAATTCCCCGGCCTTCATCTGTTTCCCATAGCTGTTTAACAAAGAAAGCTGAGGCAAATTGAGAAACAATGTATAAACTCTCCTTGGCATTTTGTGCTTCGGCATCCTGAGGACTAAGCTCTGCCTCCTCTACTTCAATATTATACTTATTGGCTAAAAACTTAAGTGCTTCCGGATAGGAGTACTTCTCGTGATCCATGATAAAGCGTACCGAATCACCCCCCTTACCGCAGCCAAAACATTTATAAATCCCCTTGGTTACCGATACGTGAAAAGATGGGGTTTTCTCACCATGAAAAGGGCAATTACCGATTAAGCTGGTTCCCCGTTTTTTCAGATGCACAAAATCTCCCACCACTTCCTCTATCCGAGCGGTTTCCATTATCTTATCTATCGTTTCCCGATTTATCATATATCTTTAAAGTTCGCCATTGCTCAAGGCAGGGCGAGAATACCTCTTGCTTTTATTTTTTTGTTTTATCAAGGCCTGAACCTCAGAACCCAACAAAAATTACTTCACTAAAGGCAATAACTGATCGGCTACCAATTTATTGCCTTGTTCATTCAAGTGTACCCTATCTGTTGTTAATACACCTTTTTCTTTGCCTTCTGTATTATTTTGGGCTTCATATTCAGCAAAAACCTTTCTCAAATCACAAAGTGGAAGGTTGTTTTTGGTTGCCAGATTCCGAATACCCTGTGCATATTTATTTAAATCTGCATCCAACTCATTTGTACCATCCTTTTTCTCGCCAACAACTGATGGTGTGCAAACTACAACCTTACTGCCAGCACCCTGAATTTTATTAATCAGTGCCTGGTAAAACTTAAAATATTTATCGTAGTCAGTTCCTGTGTGCGAGGTTTGTTTGTGCCAAACGTCATTAATACCCACATAAATCACAACCAAATCAGGCTTCTTATTTAGTACATCGTCTTCTAAACGGAGATACAGATCATAAACTTTATTTCCACCAATACCAGCACCGATAATGTCATACCTGGTAGAATCTAAAGCCTTTTTGATTAATGTGACATATCCATTTTTAGACACCCCCTGTTGCGTAATAGAGTCGCCAAAAAAGATGATCCGCTTAGGTTTAAATGTCATTGATGTTAAAAAAAATAAACAGGTAAATAGTAAAATGCTCGTTTTAAATATTGTTTTCATGGTTCTATAGTTGAACCATAAATATAACAAATCTTTTAAGCGATTTTAAAGCTACTACTGCTTTTCCAGACGATAGTCTTTGTGTAATACTAAGAAACTGGCACGTTCTTCCTTTTTAAATGGAACATTCCAATTACCCTGATAAGTGATTTTCGTGGGCAATTTATCTGCGCCAAAATAACCCATTTCAATATTCATCTGTACATCAAAATCAAACAGCATGTTGCTGTATTTCATGTCTACATATCTACCCAGGATATTAAAATTACGTTTATCGAATATAGTAACCAACTCCTTAATCATGATCCCGTCTTTCGTCCAGCTGCTTAAATCTGGTTTTACCGAAACCCTAAAGCGATAAACGGGAATAGAATCCAGGTAAGTAGCCGAGGTAAAGCCATAATCGTAATACTGGCGCATATTGGCACTAAAAATTTCAGTTTTACTGCCTATAAATGGGATACCTTTTACCGGCCTTCCAGGATTAAAAATCAATGTCTTCAATTTATCCTTGTAGCTTTCGTTCGTACCACCGCCCTTCTTACCATCCATTGGCGCATTTTTAACAAAATCGGTACTGTAAGCATTCATAAAAATGTAATCAAACATCTCTACGGTATAAAGTTGGTACTTACCATTTTTCTTATACACCTTACCCGTATCCTGTTTTACTAAATACTCCAATTTATAAGGGCCACTATTGTTATGGCGTATTTTTCTATAGATGCGGCCATTAACCTTATTCTTTTTATCATAAGTATAAATGCGATTCTCTGCAATGAAACTATAGCGTTTCATATCGCGAAAAGATTGATAAAAAGAGGTATCGTTAATGATTTTATTGATAAACGTCTCTATATTCAACCGCTCCGCCTTGATATTTACAGCAGAATCAAGCGTGATGGTTTTGAGTGTATCGGGATTAAAACGGGAAATTTCCTGACTATATCCCAAAAACACGAATGACGTTAAAAATAAGAACAGCAATATTTTCTTCATGCTTAATGTACTGACAAAAACGGTGCCCGTTTAAAATGGAAAGAGGTGAGCAGCAATATCAGTAGATCTTCCTGCTCACAATATATTTCGATCTAGTTTCCTAGCTGTTTCACTGCGATGTAAGCCATAAGGCCTGTGGATATCTTTAAAGCATCTTCATCTATATCAAATTTCGGTGTATGTACCGAATGCATGGTATCTTTCTCGGCATTGCCCGTACCTAATCTATAAAAACAGGCATCGGTAACTTGCGAATAGAAAGCAAAATCTTCTGCTGCCATCCAAATATCCAGATCAACAATTTTGTCTTTACCCAGAAAATCTTCTGCAAATTGTCTGGCATTTCCAGTTAACTTCTCTTCATTAATTAAAAATGGATAGCCTTTATGAATATCAAAATCACAGCTTCCGCCCATGCTTTCTGCCATACCCTCTGCCATTTTCTTCATGCGCTTGTGTGCTTCGGCACGCCACTCTTCATCCAGGGTTCTGAATGTTCCTTCAATTTTTACCTCATTCGGGATAATATTGGTTGCGCCATTGGCAATCACCTTTCCAAAAGATAAAACAGATGGTAAACGTGGATCCGCATTGCGGGATACGATTTGTTGCAGGGCGATGATAATGTGAGAAGCAATAACTACCGGATCGATATTTTGGTGAGGCTGTGCACCATGGCCACCCTTTCCCGTAACCGTTACATAAAGCTCATCGGTAGAAGCCATGTAAACTCCAGAACGGAAACCGACCTTACCGCTTTCAATCATAGGCATTACATGCTGACCTACTATAGCCTGCGGTTTCGGATTTTCGAGCACGCCTTCTTTAATCATGATACTTGCTCCACCGGGAAGTAATTCCTCAGCCGGCTGGAAAATCAACTTAATTGTACCGCCAAACTCATCCTTTAACTGATTTAAGATATAAGCCGTTCCCAAAAGTGATGAGGTGTGAACATCATGCCCACATGCATGCATTACCCCATGATTTTTAGATTTATAAGGTTTATCATTCGCTTCATGAATCGGCAGGGCATCCATATCGGCGCGCAATGCAATAATTTGATCTGAAGGTTTGTTTCCCTTTATTAAACCTACCACACCCGTATTGGCGCAGGAAGTAAATTCAATCCCCCATTTGGTCAACTTATCTTTAACGAATAAAGAAGTTTCGAATTCTTTAAAAGATAACTCCGGATTGGCGTGGAGGTGATGACGGAAGCCAACCACATCATTATAAATATTGGCTGCTAATTCTTGAATCTTATTTTTGATCATCAGGATTGGTCTCTAAAGTTGGTGCATTAATCTTTTCCCTAAAGATAAATAAAGTAGGGAAGCTTGGGCGTAACTCACTTATCAGGCGTTGTGCTTCAAGCCTTGTTCTGAAATCGCCTACCCGAACGTAATAATTTGGTTCTTTGTAGGTGATGTAGCTATTTAATTTTGGATAACTGCTTTTAAAGCGTGATTGTTGATTAAAAACCTCTCTTCTATCTGAGCCGTAAAAAATCTGGACACGGTAACCGTAAGCGGAAATAATAGGTTTATTAGGCTTAACCTCTCCCGAACTTCGGTAAACTTCTGCCCTTTTAGCAATCAGACTATCAATTAACGGATCTTTTACTACGATCACTTCGCCCTTCTGCGCAAACGCAGCTACAGATAAAAGTAAACAGCCAATAAAAGTAAAAACGTATTTCATGCCTTATTAGATTAGACTATTCTTAAACAACAAGAATGCCAAATATTTGGCAAAAATCGGCATTCTTTATGGTGTATCCAAATGGATTGTTGCTTAAATATTTCTTTGACTCAGTAATCGATCAGGGTTATTCGATACGACCGCCTATTGGGATTTCTTACATTTATAAAGTTGTAAAAGTTTGAACCATGTGAGCCATAAGGATAATAGTAGCTTGAACATTTAATCTATCTCTGGTCTTAGCGTCTCGCTAAGACCTGTTATCTTGCGCATTGGAGTGGCTACAATTAAGAAAATATTACGGCTGGTAGGGATACCAACCGGTAGATTGAAACTTATTTATGCTTACATTTCTTAAATGGTAAAAATTTGAACCATGTAAGCCATATAAGAAAACAGAAGCCTGATCATCTAATCTCTTTAATCCGCGGGAGATATGAACACAATACCCCGTTTTAGCGTCTCGCTATGACCTTTACATGTCATTCTGAACGCAGTGAAGAATCTGTTTTGATAGCATACTGATCGTTAATAGGGCAGTGCTAAATGTACATGACTGCTTCATCGCTTGGGGATTCTTCACTGCGTTCAGAATGACAAAAAGCTTAACTTAATAGCATTGTTTGCGTCTCGCTAAGACCCGTTATCTTGCGCATTGGAGAGGCTACAATTAAAAGAAAATATTCCGGCTGGTAGGGATACTAACCGGTAGACTGAAACTTATTTATGCTTACATTTCTAAAGTTGTAAAAGTTTGAACCATGTGAGCCATAAGGATAATAGTAGCTTGAACATTTAATCTCTTTAATCTGCGGGAGATATGAACACAATATCCCGTTTTAGCGTCTCGCTATGACCTTTACATGTCATTCTGAACGCAGTGAAGAATCTGTTTTGATAGCATACAGATCGTTAATAGGGCAGTGCTAAATGTACATGACTGCTTCATCGCTTGGGGATTCTTCACTGCGTTCAGAATGACAAAAAGCTTAACTTAATAGCATTGGAGGTACTAAAAAAAGGAATGAGACGCTACAACCAGAGAAAAAGCGAAACACCTTATTTAATTGTTACCGCCAGCCAATAAAAAAAGGCTACATCGCAATGATGTAGCCTATATTTATGTTAAAGTTTCTACCTAAAGATTTGCACCATGGCAGTTTTTAAACTTTTTACCACTTCCACACGGGCAAGGTTCGTTACGACCAACAGTTACTTCTTTACGAACAGGTTGTTGAGGAACTGCTTCACGTGTATCGCCAAATTCGATACCCGGTTCTTCCATTCCGAACTCTTGTTTAGTAGTTTGTAACTTCGGTTGTTTCTGTGGAGCCGGAGCCTCTCTAACCTGATCTGGCTCTTGCTGAACAGGAATTCCACCTTTATATAAGAAACTCACTACTTCTTTATTTACCGCATTCAACATGTTTTTAAACAAGTTAAATGCTTCCATTTTATAAATTACCAATGGATCTTTTTGCTCATAAACTGCGTTCTGAACAGATTGTTTCAATTCATCCATCTCACGTAAGTGCTCTTTCCAGCTCTCATCAATCAAGGCCAAAACAATGGTTTTCTCAAAAGCACGAACAACTTCTCTACCCTTATTTTCAATTGCCTTTTTCAAATCAACAGCCACCTGAATACCACGGATACCATCGGTAAAAGGAACTACAATTTGCTCGATATGTGCACCACGCTCTTCGTAAACCTGTGTTAAAACAGGTAATGATTGTCCAATAATGGCTTCTGATTTACGACCATAGAAAGCTTCTGCCTCATCAAACAAACGCTCTGTTAATTGCGCAATGTTACCCGATGAGAAATCCTTTTCGGTAATAGAAGTATCAAGAGAGAAGTTTTTAATTACTTCCAATTTAAAGCCATCAAAGTTAGCTTCCTCTTTGTATTCTGTTACAATATCTTCCGCAACATCGAAAACCATATTGTTCATATCTACGTCTAAACGCTCACCAAATAAGGCGTTTTTACGTTTAGCATAGATTACAGTACGTTGAGAGTTCATTACGTCATCGTACTCTAACAAACGCTTACGGATACCGAAGTTATTTTCCTCTACCTTTTTCTGTGCACGCTCAATAGATTTGGTAATCATAGAATGCTGAATTACCTCTCCTTCTTCGATACCCATACGAACCATGATGCTGGCAATACGCTCAGAACCAAATAAACGCATCAGGTTATCTTCTAATGAAACGAAGAACTGAGAAGAACCCGGATCACCCTGACGACCGGCACGACCGCGCAACTGTCTATCTACACGACGAGACTCATGACGTTCGGTACCTACAATGGCTAAACCACCGGCTTCTTTAACACCTGCACCCAATTTAATGTCGGTACCACGACCGGCCATGTTGGTTGCAATCGTTACGGTACCTGATTGACCAGCTTCAGCTACGATATCAGCCTCTTTCTGGTGCATCTTAGCATTCAATACGTTATGCTTTATACCCCGTAATTTAAGCATACGGCTTAATAACTCTGAAATCTCAACTGAGGTTGTACCCACTAATACCGGACGACCAGCTTGTGTTAATTTCACAATCTCATCAGCTACGGCATTGTATTTTTCGCGAACAGTACGATAAACGTAATCCTGCTCATCCTTTCTTGAAATTTGTCTGTTGGTTGGAATTTCTACTACATCTAATTTATAGATAGACCAGAATTCACCAGCCTCTGTAGTTGCAGTACCCGTCATACCACAAAGCTTGTGGTACATACGGAAATAGTTTTGCAAGGTTACCGTAGCATAAGTTTGTGTAGCATCTTCAACCTTAACATTTTCTTTAGCTTCAATCGCCTGGTGCAAGCCATCAGAATAACGACGGCCATCCATAATACGACCTGTCTGCTCATCTACGATCTTAATCTTTCCTTCGTCAATGATATATTCTACATCAATTTCAAATAAAGTATAAGCTTTTAATAATTGGTTTACCGAGTGGATACGTTCTGCCTTAACAGAGTAATCACGCATCAAAGCATCTTTAGTGGCTACTTTTTCATCCATTGGCAAATCAGATTTCTCTAATTCGGCTACTTCGGTACCTACATCAGGCAGCACAAAGAAATGAGGATCTTCACCCGATTGGGTAATCAATTCGATACCTTTCTCTGTTAATTCTACCTGGTTGTTTTTCTCATCAATATAGAAGAATAACTCCGCATCAACTTTAGGCATATTCTTAGATTGATCTGCCATGTAGTGGTTTTCAACCTTTAATAATAATTGACGAACGCCTTGCTCACTCAAAAACTTAATTAAAGCTTTGTTCTTAGGCAAACCACGGTAAGCACGCAATAATGCTAATCCACCCTCACCCTCTTCAGTTCCGGTGTTACCTGCATTAATTAATTTTTTCGCTTCATTTAAGGCTTGCGAAACATATGCTTTTTGTGCATTAACCAAACGTTCAATACGTGGTTTTAGCTCATAAAATTCGTGCTGATCTCCAAAAGGAATAGGACCTGAAATAATCAAAGGTGTACGGGCATCATCAATTAAAACTGAATCGACCTCATCCACCATGGCAAAATGCAACTTGCGTTGAACCAATTGGTCAGGTGTTTGCGACATATTGTCACGCAGGTAATCAAAACCAAACTCATTGTTGGTTCCATAAGTAATATCTGCAGCATAAGCTTTTCTTCTTTCTTCAGAATTAGGCTCGTGCTTATCAATACAATCTACTGTCAATCCATGGAACTCAAATAAAGGTCCGTTCCACTCACTATCACGACGGGCAAGGTAATCATTCACCGTTACCACGTGAACACCTTGGCCAGCCAGGGCATTTAAATAGGATGGCAAAGTACTCACTAAGGTTTTACCCTCACCAGTAGCCATCTCGGCAATTTTACCACTATGCAAAACGATACCACCAATTAACTGTACATCGTAGTGAACCATGTTCCAAACCACTTCAGTTCCGGCAGCATCCCAACGGTTAGCCCATTGTGCTTTATCGCCAACAATTTTAACATTGTTTTTTCTGGCTGCGTAATCTCTATCAAATTGTGTGGCAGTTACCTCTAAATAATCGTTCTCACTTAAACGGCGGGAAGTTTCTTTAACAACGGCAAAAGCTTCTGGTAAAATTTCTAATAGTACTTTTTCTAACTCCTTATCACGCTCTTTACCTAAAGCATCAACCTCATCATATAAGGCTGTTTTTTGGTGAAGATCTAACTCATCCTTTTCGGCATCTGCTTTAAGGGCTGCGATTTTACCATCAATATCAGTTAAAAAACTGGAGATCCGACCTTTAAACTCAATGGTTTTCGCCCGTAACTCATCATTACTAATGGATGAGAGCTTGGCATACTCTTCATTTATCTTAACAACCAGCGGCTGTATACTCTTTATATCTCTTTCTGATTTACTTCCGAAAACCTTCGCTAAAAATCCTAACATTATATTTTAAATCGTATTTATTATTAAAAAGTTGGTGTGTTACAACAACCAAGCCATTGCATAAGCTAAGCCAGTTTGGCAGTTGTAAGGGGCTAAAATTAAGGATATATTTTCTAATTGAATAGATATTAATGAGATAATGGCAATATTTATCTGCCTGATTTTCTATTTAATATATCTTTTCTCTGTTTAGCGATACAAACACGCCCTGCATCGTCACATATCCGTTACCTTAAGAAGGCTCCTCAACTTTAATATTAATGAAGCAAAAACATAACACCATGGGAAAGAAAAAAATTTAATCAAAACTCGTATTACATAGAAAATTTAAGTTTTGAGTTAACCAATTCGGACACAAATAGCATTTATACATAAGAAACAGATCATTTTTTTTCAAAACCAAAATTTTGCACGACACGATTGATAATCAATTGCTAATTTCGCAGCTGAGAAGAGAAGAAATTTTCAAAATCGATTTCACCTTATGTGAATATCTATTCTATCAAAAACATTGACTAATAATGGAAGCCAACCCGGGAAAAATATACCTTGCAGATCAAAGAGGATTAGCTGAAACATCGGCCATACAGCATTTAAGCACTTTTAACTTTGAAAAATACCACAATGAAGATCGGGAGCCTTTTGGTGATTTATTCCTTTTCAACGATGACTTTATAGCTGGTGGGAAATTAACGTTCTATCTGGCTAAAGAAGATTCTATTCAGGTATTTTTACCCGTTACCGGGGGATTGGACATTGTGGGCAAGAACGAAGAGTATGCTATTGAAACCGGACAAATCCAGGTATTGTTAATGGAAAAGGGCGAAGTTTTAGAAATCAGCAATCCTTACCCAAATGATACCATTAACTATTTACAAATCGGCATCAAAACCGAAGCCTTCTTTTTTAAACAGAAGGAGCCTTTTCAGTTTGATCTTGAACAATATAAAAACCAGCTGATCGAAATCATAGCCAGTTACAAATTACCATTTAAGCTAAGCGCAGGACAATTTGCAGGCAGAGAAGAAGCAATTTACAAATTGCACAGCAAGCAAAGCCAGTTTTTCGCCTTCGTAATAGAGGGTTCTTTTAATATTGAAGGCAGACAAATACAGGCCAGAGATGGTCTCGCACTTTGGGATATAGACAAAGTTGGTGTCGAAGCCCTAGGTGATAATGCTATGGTAATGGTACTTGAATTGACTCCATAAACAGCGCTATGGCATGAAACAGCACGGTTTTAAACGCTCTTATTTATCAACCCCGAGAGAAATTATTTATACCAGTAGTAATAACTTACTTAAATACAATTTCTGTTGCCCCATAGCCAAACTTCTCCTTTTGGGCATCCATATAAGTTTTTACCTGAGGATTTTGGCTAATCATTTTATGGATTTTACTTCTTAACACCCCGTTACCCGAGCCGTGTATAAAAGTAATCTTGTCAAAATGATGAACAATTGCGGCATCCATACTGCTTTGAAAAACGGCCAATTGAATATTTAGCATTTCATCAGGTTCAAGGAAATGGTAGTCATCACGAAGCTTTTCGATATGCAAATCAATTTCCCTTGCAGGAGCAGCCACTGTTTTTCTTTCTTCAGCAGTTTTGAAAAAACTTTCTTTCAGCTTCTGTGCATCAATTAAAGGCGCTTGCTCATCCAATCTAATCACCCAGCCTTTCTGTTTTAACGCAGGTAGTTCCCTTTGTTCTGTACTAAAATCCTTTGCTCTAAACTTCTTCATGAAGTTTAAGGGGCTAACAGGTTTAACATCTTCCTTTTGGTGAAGCAGTATTTGAAAGCTAAATTCAGGCCAGATATCCAGATCAGCCAATGAAGCCGAATAAATTAATGTAGAACTGAACGATTCGAGCACGCCATAAAAAACACTGCTATATTTATCCTTGCGGGACGAATGAATAGAAATAAGCAAAACTGTAGGCGTTTGATTTTGAAGATGAAAATGAACTACATTCCCTGCCTTATTATCACTGGCTACAGCCACATAAATTCCATTTTCAATTTTACTAACCGAAGGCACATTAACTGCAATAGGCTTTGGCGCTTCTTCCTTTTCTGTAACGGTATTTCCATGCCCATGAACATAGGTTAGGTTACCCACTACTACAGGAATTTCAAACCCATCGCTATCGGTTACCCCTAATGTTTGTGCATCAATAATCTTAGTTACATAGCCCTCTCTTTTTTCATCCACAAAACGAACAAAATCACCCAGTTTAAATTTCATAACAACCTATCTCCTATCCAAATTAATTCTAAAAATATACTTTCAGCCTTAGCTATTAGTGTCTTGTATCGTTTCCGTGATAAATACTCAAGTAACTTTCATACCTGGAAATTGCAATATCTCCATCATTTACGGCTTCCATTACTGCACATCCAGGTTCATTTACGTGCCTGCAGTTATTAAAGCGACAATCGTGCGAAGTTTTAAAAATCTCAGGGAAGAAATGGCCAAGTTCTTCTTTTTCAATATCGATAATTCCTAATTCTCTAATGCCGGGTGTATCAACAATGAAACCACCCTGTGGTAATTCAAACATCTCCGCAAACGTAGTGGTATGCTGCCCTTTATCACTCCATTCAGACACCTCTCCTGTTCTTAAATCGCGATCAGGTAAAAGCGCATTAATTAAACTGGATTTACCTACCCCGGAGTGACCAGAGATCAAAGTTATTTTATTGGCAATTAAATCCTGAACCACAGGAATATTGGTTCCTTTTAAAGCAGATACCTCGTAACATGGATAGCCAATGGATTCATAGATATCTTTAAACTCCTGGAGAATTTCCAGGCCCTGCGGACTAAACAAATCTAATTTATTAAATACCAATACCGTTGGAACATCATAAGCCTCGGCTGTAACTAAAAAACGATCGATAAAGCCCAAAGATGTTCTGGGAGATGCCAAGGTAACGACTAAAATCGCCATGTCTAAGTTGGCGGCCAAAATCTGTGCTTGCTTACTTAGATTGATCGATTTACGGATGATGTAATTTTTGCGTGGGAGCAGTTCATTAATAATGCCTGTAATACCATCCCGTTCCAAATCAAACTTAACCCTATCGCCAACCGCAATCGGATTGGTTGTTTTTATTCCTTTAATCCTGAATTTACCTACCATGCGGCAGTCGTAGCGTTCGCCACTATCGGCCAAAACGTTATACCAGCTTCCGGTAGATTTAATAACTAATCCCTGCATATTTAGAATACAAAGGTATGAATTAGAGATGGAAAAAGGTGGTGGTTAAAAATGGAGCATATTTATACACCAAACCACCCCCAACCCCTCCTTGAAAAAAGGAGTGGAGCTGGATAATGCTAAAAATACAGTTGTAGAGAAAATGGAGCTAGACTACCATAGCATTACAAACATTATAACAGCACTGCCTACTCCCCTCCTAATTTAGGAGGGGAAAGGGGTGGTTAATAAACATCAGTTCGAGTGGGAATTGCCGTAAAAATTCTAAAAACTTAACCACCCCCAACCCCTCCTTGAAAAAAGGAGGGGAGCTGGATAATGCTAAAAGGACTCCGGTTATACGATGAGGATGACTGACAGTAACATCAGTACCACAAAGTTTAAAACAGCACTTACTACTCCCCTCCTGATAAAACAATTTTACTTCAACAATTAAATTGGATTCCCCTTAAAACCCTACCTTCGTTCTGCAAATCAATACTATGAACAACCTTAAAATAATTGGAATTTCTGTCGAAACCACAAACCAAAACAATCAGGCGGCAATCGATTTAGGCCAGCTTTGGGGCCGATTTTACAGTGAAGAAATCTTCCATAAAATCCCCAATAAAGAAAGCGAAGAGGTGTATGCGGTTTATACCGATTATGAAAGTGATTTTACAGGGAGGTACACTACAATTATCGGACAAAGAGTAAGCACATTAGCCGATATTCCAGATGGATTAACGGGCAAGGAGATCAATAATAACAAGTTAACTAAATATACCGCTAAGGGAGAAATGCCGGGCGCAGTAATAGCCACCTGGAAAGAGATTTGGGAAAATGACCAGACATTAAACAGAGCCTATGAAGCAGATTTCGAAGTTTATGGCCCAAAATCACAAAACGGTCTGCATTCAGAAGTGGATATTTATATTGGGCTGAAATAAAATAAGCATCATTTTTAGTTACCTATAAAATTGATGATAACTCGCTTGAACAGCTGAAACAATTAAATAACAAACTCAGTTAATTAACCCTCAGTTTTTCAACAAACTACAAAGTTTTGGAATGAAAATGGATTAAAAAAAGCGATTGCCTCGCTTTAACCATTACAGATCCGATAAAAAAGAACACTATTTCTTCAAATTTAGCAAACGGGAAAGGCAATAAAATGCGGCTATCATAGCTATTTAAACGATTTATTAAAAAATTTGAAATAAATTTTAAAAACTATTTGCATTTTAGAAAAATTATCTCCTATTTTACGGTGTACAAAGTACACTATAAACGACATGAATTTTAACACTTCAATTATTACAACAATTATTACAACCACCGGTATAAACCAGAGGGGCTAATTTGCTGTAAATTGATAAAACATAAAACAACAGAAAACGCCCCCGAAAATCGGGGGCGTTTTTTTTTAAACCCCAAACTCAATGAAAGTACTAAAATTCGGCGGCACATCCGTAGGTTCGGCCGAGAACATTAAAACGCTTTTACGCCTGGTTGGCGAAGAAAATCTACAACAAAAGCCGGTAGTTGTATTATCGGCAATGAGCGGTGTAACTAACCTCCTAACTGATGCAGCCGAAAGAGCTGAGCGTGGCGAGGACTATGACAAGCACCTCAAAGACATCGAGGACAAGCATTTCGCGGTTATCCGCACGCTTTTACCCGCAGCTGCTCAAAATCCGGTATTTACCCGTTTAAAAATCTTTTTTAACGAACTGGAAGATCTTTTGCAAGCTGTTCACAACTTAAAGGAGCTGAGCTTACAAACCAAAGATCAGATTCTAAGTTATGGCGAGCGTTGCTCAACTTTCATGATCAGCCACATTGCATCGCAACAATTTGCAGAAGCTATGTATGTAAATGGATCTGAATTTATTAAAACCGACAGTAATTTCGGACAAGCCAAGGTAGACACCGCATTAACAGAAATGCTGATCAAAAATTTTTATGCCGCAAATAAGGATAAAGTTTTATTTGTAACCGGATTTATTTCCAGCAATGCTGCCGGCAGAGTAACCACGCTGGGCAGAGGTGGCTCAGACTATACTGCGGCCGTTTGGGGTGCAGCCTTAGAAGCCTCTGAAATAGAAATCTGGACAGATGTAAACGGAATGATGACCGCCGATCCAAGGATCGTTAAAAAAGCTTTTTCACTTCCCGAACTCAGCTATACTGAAGCCATGGAGTTGAGCTATTTTGGTGCTAAGGTGATCTACCCTCCTACCATGATTCCGGCTTTTATGAAAAAAATTCCGATTGTGATTAAAAACACTTTCGAACCAGAATTTGCAGGAACTTATATCAAAAGCGATGTTAAATCGTCTAACCTACCTATAAAAGGAATCTCCTCTATTGATCATATCAGCATCATCAACCTTACCGGTAGCGGCATGGTAGGTAAAGCTGGTTTCAGTGGCCGTTTATTCTCTCTTTTATCTCGTGAGCAGATCAACGTGGTGTTGATTACACAATCATCATCCGAGCACAGCATCACTTTTGCAGTAAAACCATCTGATGCGGCCCATGCAATCGCATTGATTAAAAAAGAGTTCGAACTGGAACTAGATGCCAATAAACTGGCATTGCCGGAAATAGAAAGCAATTTATCTGTTCTAGCCATTGTAGGTGAAAACATGAAGCGTACACCCGGTATGAGCGGTCGTTTATTCAGTGCATTGGGAAGAAACGGTATAAACGTTAGAGCCATAGCACAGGGTTCTTCAGAATACAATATCTCGGTAATTATCAATAAAGATGATTTATCTAAAGCGGTAAATGCCGTTCATGATGCCTTCTTTACCGATTTAAAGCGCACTTTAAATATCTTCTGCTTGGGTACAGGAAACATTGGCAAAACTTTGTTCAATCAATTAAAAGAACAAATGCCTTTCCTGGCAGAAAATAACGACTTACAGGTTAAGGTAACAGGTATCTGTAACACCCGTAAAATGATCCTTAATGCCGAGGGTTTATCGTTAGAAGATTGGGAAAATGAATTGAACAATCATGGGGAGAAAGCAAATCTGGCTACTTTCGTAGAAAAGATGAAAGCTTTAAACCTTCCAAATGCTGTTTTTGTAGACAATACAGCCAGTGAGGCTCCGATATCTTTCTATCAGGGTATTTTTGAAAGCAGCATTTCGGTGGTAACCTGTAACAAAAAAGGTAACTCTGCCGATTATGCACAATACAGATCATTTAAAGATACTGCCCGTACATTCGGTGTAGATTTCTACTATGAAACCAACGTAGGTGCCGGACTGCCAATTATCCGTACTCTAAAAGAACTGATGATGAGCGGTGATAAAGTGGCCAGAATTGAAGCCATCTTATCTGGAACCATCTCTTACATCTTCAATAACTTTAAAGGAGATGCAGGCTTTTACGAAACCGTTAAGGAAGCACAGGAACTGGGCTATACAGAACCAGACCCCCGCGATGATTTGAACGGAAAAGACTTTATGCGCAAAATGCTCATCCTGGCCCGTGATGCCGGTTATCCTTTAGAGGCTGAGAATGTAAAAATCGACAATATTCTTCCTGAAGCTTGCTTAAAAGCAGCTTCTGTAGATGACTTTTACAAAGAGTTAAAAGCCAACGCCAGCTATTTCGAAGAATTAAAAAACAAAGCGGCCAGCGAAGGAAAAGTATTGCGCTACATTGGTAAACTGGAGAATGGAAATGTGGAAATCAGCCTGCAAATGGTCGACGATAGCCATCCTTTCTATATGCTATCAGGAAGTGACAACATTATCTCTTTCACTACTGATCGCTATAAATCGAGACCATTGGTAGTAAAAGGTCCGGGTGCAGGCGCAGAAGTTACCGCAGCAGGTGTATTTGCAGATATTATAAATGTAGGGACGTTAAGCTAAAAACCAGAGCGAAAAGACTAAAGCGGAAAAGCTTTGTCATGAGACTCGCATCTCGATACTTGATACTCAATACTTAATTCTCACTACTTGATACTCGATACTCAATACTTGATACTAGATAAATGAAAGATTATATAAAAGTTTTTGCTCCTGCAACTGTTGCCAACGTGGTTTGTGGCTTTGATGTACTTGGTTTTGCTGTAAATGAACCAGGCGACGAGGTGGAAATGCGCATTACCGATACGCCGGGAGTTACTATTAAAAGAATTACTGGTGATGATGGCAAATTGCCTTTAGATGCAGCTAAAAATACAGTAAGTGCAAGTGTACAACACTATTTACAACATATTAACCGCCTTGATGTTGGTGTAGAAATCGAGCTTCATAAAAAAATGCCTATTGGTAGCGGTTTAGGTTCAAGCTCTGCCAGTACGGTTGCTGGTTTATTTGCCATTAACAAATTGATGGGCGATTTATTAACGGCTAAAGAGCTCGTTCCTTTTGCTATGAAAGGCGAAGAATTGGCTTGTGGTTATGGCCATGCAGACAATGTTGCCCCTGCAATAATGGGTGGTTTTGTGCTGGTTAGAAGCTATGATCCATTGGATGTGATTTCCTTACCTACACCAGAAGGCATGTATGCAGCCATAGTTTACCCGGAGGTAGATGTACCGACAAAAGACGCCCGCCAAATGATCCGTAGCAAGGTATTTCTGAAAGATGCCGTAACCCAATGGGGGAATGTTGCTGGTTTGGTTAGTGGATTATTCATGAAAGATTTCGATCTTATTGGCAGAAGTATGAAGGATGTTTTGGTAGAACCTACCCGCTCTATCCTCATCCCTGGTTTTGAAGAAATGCGCAGTTTAGCGATGGAAAATGGCGCTATTGGATTCGGTATTTCAGGATCGGGCCCTTCTGTTTTTGCCCTGGCAAAGGATGAAGCAACCGCTAAAAAGATCACCAAAGCCCAACAACAGCATTTAAATAAATTAAATATTAACAGCAAAGCTTTTGTATCATCGGTAAATGCCGAGGGACCAAGAGAAATTAAATAAGGTAAAAGGCCGTAAGGTAGAAGGTGAAAACCCTCAACAGGTAAAAGGCGTAAGGTAAAAGGTAGAAGCTAAAAACCTTAAAATCTAAGCCTTAAGCCCTAAACCTTAAGCCCTAAACTCTAAACCTCCACATGAAATTATACTCAACCAACAATAAAGACCTGCGTGTTTCTTTTAAAGAAGCCGTATTTAACAGCATGCCTCAAGATAAAGGATTATACATGCCAGTTGAAATTCCTCAGTTAGATGCCGATTTCATTGAAAATATAGATCGCTATTCACTTTCTGATATTGCTTACCAGGTAGCATCTACCCTATTAAAGGATGAGATTCCTGCCGATGATCTAAAAGCTTTAGTAGAAGAGGCCATCAATTTTAATGCACCGGCGGTAAAACTCGATGAAAAAACGTTTGTATTGGAACTGTTCCATGGTCCATCTTTAGCATTTAAAGATTTTGGTGCCCGCTTTATGAGCCGTGTGATGGCCTATTTTCTTAAAGATGGCGAACAACTATTAGACGTACTGGTAGCTACCTCTGGCGATACCGGCGGAGCAGTTGCCTTAGGCTTCCTGGGCGTACCTAACACCAGAGTAACCATCCTTTATCCTGAAGGAAAAGTAAGTCCGATACAAGAACTACAGTTAACCACCAATGGAGCCAATATCAGAGCCATTGAAGTTAAAGGTACTTTTGATGATTGTCAGGCCCTGGTTAAACAGGCTTTCGCAGATGAAGAATTGAATAAAACCTTCCGTTTAACCTCTGCTAACTCGATCAATATCTCGCGTCTAATCCCACAAACCTTTTATTACTTTAATACCTATGCTCAGTTAAAAAGACAGGGATTAAACGAAGTGATTTTCTCTGTTCCCAGCGGTAATTTCGGTAATATTGGTGCTGGTTTATTAGCCTACAAAATGGGCTTACCAGTAAAACAATTCATTGCGGCCACCAATGTGAACGACACTGTACCACGTTACTTAGAAAACGGTGTTTATGAAACCAAACCCTCTGTACAAACCTATGCCAATGCTATGGATGTTGGCGCACCAAGCAACTGGGTACGCATCATGGATTTATTTAACCAGGATTTAGCCACGCTAAAAGAAAAAGTAGTGGGTTACCGTTTTGATGACGAAGAAACACTATCTGGTATTAAAGAAATTTACAAGAAATTCGATTACATTGCCTGTCCGCATACTGCGATTGCCTATTTGGCTATTGAGCAATACCGTAAGGATAACCCTAAAGATGAGAGTGCTGCCGTATTTTTATCAACTGCACACCCATGTAAATTCCCTGATATTTTCCCTAAGGATATGGCGAATGAAATCAATATCCCAACACAGGTAAAAGCCTTAGAAAACAAACCTAAGCATGCCGATAAACTGGGAGTAGATTTCCAGGGATTTAAGGATTACTTGTTGAGTAAATAAGGAGAATATTAATCTCTTTCAAAGTTGTCACATTGAGCTTGTCGAAATGCTTTAAATAAATCCATCGACAGGCTCAAGGATGACAATCCATTTTAGTTTTCCCCTTAAGTTAATAGCATTGGAGACGCTACAACTAGAAAAGACGGAAACACACGTCAAGCTAAACCACTTATTAATAGATAGTTACAAAACAACATCAATATAGTAGCTTCCCTATGTAAAATCAAAACAAGTTGCCGAAGGACCTCATTAATCTTATTAATGCATTACAGCCACCTTTGCATTATAAATCTAGAACTATTGGTCTGTAGGTTACGAAATAATATAAAAAAGAAAGGATGCTTAAAAACTTAAAGCAATTGCTTAAGATTTTTTAAACATCCTTAAAAACTGGTTGGCCAACCAGGAACTAAAACTATTTGTTGTTATTATTTAGCAGATCTGCTTTTCAAAGTACTGATTTCTCTTTTCAGCGCCTCAATCTGCTCTTGCTGTTCTTTTATACTTCCTACCAACAGCGGAATTAAGCGCTCGTAATCTACCGTAGGTACAGTTGCAGTTCTCAATGCATTCTTACCTACCGAATAGCTTTTCGCATTTTGATTAACCAATTCAGGTAGTACCTTCTGAACATCGGCAGCCACAAAACCAAATTGTGGGGCAGCAGAAAGTTTCAATTTTTCTGCCCAGTTTTTATCATAACTAAAGCTTACTGGCTGCAATTGAGAAACTACTGAAATAGAATTATTTAAGGGTTTAACATTCGTTTGTGCCACTTCCTGTGCATGGATTTGTAATGATGCAGCTACTAAAAATGCTGCAAAAGAGAATGAAATTGCTCGTTTCATATTTAATAAGATTAATATAAATGGTAAATAGCCCATCGAACCGATGGCTGTAGAATAATTAAAAATTTATAGGGATTTTATCCAAATAAAGGAGGAGGTGTTAATACCTCAGGGAAATAAGACAAGATAAAGAAATGCGTAGGAAGCGCTGGCTTATTTAAGGATACCACTTCCGTGTTCAGGCTTTCAAAAGCCATAAACTGATGATCGAAGTATTCTGTTTCTACCTTTTTCTCTTCCTTCTCTGTAGCATCTTCTTGTACCGATAAATAGGTACTTTCCGGATTGAAGTGGTTTAAATATACAGCAACACCACCTACCTTAAATAGCAAAACAGCCATTAAGCAGATCATGAACAGATATTTTAAACCTTTGAACTTCATCGTTGCAAATATAACAGTTGATATATAAAATGGTTCCTTCCAATACATTTTAATTGCATAAAACAGACAAAAATCATACTTATAACCCGTTTCATATCAAAACATTAAGCCTTAATTAAGAAAAATTCTAAATAACAAAATTTCCTACTTATCTTTGTAGTCAAATCATGAAAACAGAACTCTGGAACAAAATCCGCAATGGCGACGCTGAGGCAATGAAAATCCTTTATCAGGATTGCTATCAAGAGCTTTATGCATTTGGTTTCAGGTTATTGCCCGATAGAGACAGGGTGAAAGATTGTGTTCATGAGATATTTTGTGAAATTTGGTCGAATAGAAAACAAATCGGACAAGTAGATTACATACAAGCCTACCTCAGAACCTGCGTGCGCAATAGAATCCTTAAGGAAATTAAGCAGGAATTGAATACAGAGCGCATAGAAGATCAAAAGGAAATTCTGCAATTAAGAGAGTATGATTATGAGCAATTGCTCATTGCCTCACAGCAATTGGAAGAGCAGAAGTTAAAAATCTGGCATGCAGTAAACCGGCTTACCAACATGCAGCGTGAAATTATCTCGCTCAAATTTTATGAAGGTTTAACCTATGAAGCCATAGCCCTACAGCTTGACCTTAAAGCCCGTACTGTTTATAACCATGTGTATACGGCCATTTGCAGTTTAAGAGAAAATCTAAAAGATTAATCCTTCTTACCCCCCAATTCTGGAAATATTCCTGCTTATTACTCATTTTAAAAAAATAATTTAAAAAAATCTGGTAAAAATAATCGGTTTATTTCTCTATAACCTAAACCGAGAAAAACATTTACCTCTTTTTAAATTATCTACCGTGAATTACAATCTTTATCAAGCTGAAGATTTTGCCTCAAATGAGTCATTTATCGCCTACTACCTGAGGACAGATGATGCTGCCATCCAATATTGGGAAGACTGGATTAGCCGGCACCCCGAGAAAATGGATGAAATATTCAACGCCGAACAGCTCTTGTCTAAATTGAATATTCGTTTACCTGAAGAAGAATTTGATCAGGAATTTGAACGATTTGAATCTTTTTTAAAGTCCGAATCGGCCTGGAACAATCCTATCCAACCTCAACGCAGAAGCTTTAAGGGTACCAAACTGGTTTTAGCGCTTTCGATATTCGTTGTCTGCTTACTTACGGGATTATTTTTTTACTACCAGGGCCAGGACAGACTCCATTCAACTGCCTATATCGTGAAGCAAAATGGTTTTGGTAAAATCTCCCGGCTATGGCTCAGCGATGGCACTAAGGTTACACTTAATGCAAATAGCAGCTTAAAATTTCCAAAAGCCTTTAATACCGATCACCGCGATGTAGAATTACAGGGCGAAGCCTTTTTTGAAGTGGCTAAAGATAAAAACAGGCCTTTCACGGTATTCGCTAAAGGTACTCAAACGCATGTATTGGGAACCAAATTTAATGTTTCTGCCTACACCAACGAGGAATTGGTTAAAGTAGCGCTGGTAGAAGGAAGCATAGAGTTGCAAGCCAGGGAAACAGATAAAGTAATCCTCAAACCAGCAGAAATGGCCACGTATTCTTCCGCTACGGGCTTAACACTAAGCAGTTTTAACCATGATGAAGTTACCGCCTGGAAGGATGGTATTCTGGTATTCCACAATGCCCCGTTTGAAGAGATTGCCAAGCAGTTTAAGCGCATGTACAATATCGAATTGATTAACGAATCGAAGGTAGTTAACTGGAGCTATTCGGGTCAATTCGACAAGGCCGATTATATCAGCGTAATTAAGAATATCTGCTTCGCCAAAAACCTAAAATTTATACAACAAAACCAAACCATCACCCTTAAATCCAAACGATGAAAAAACAGTTTACAACGCAAACCTAAATCAACCCATCACCTACCTCAACTAACATTAAAAGTAAAGCACAGTTCACCTTTTAATCCCTAAAATGAATAAATCCTATCCTTATTATCTCTTACTCCCTGTTGTCTTTCTCCTCTTCACTCATCTTCAAGGCTTCGCACAGATAAAATCGCCTGAAAAAACAAGAGTAGTACTCAGAATCAAAGAAAAATCTTTAGCTGAGGTATTATCCGATATTGAAAAACAGAGTGGCTATAGTTTCAATTATGACCAGAATGAAATTAACAGCAACCAGAAAGTAAATACCAATTCCAACAGTAATTTAAAAGCGGTTTTAGATGGCTTATCGAACGAGCTGGGATTAGAATTTGCTATAAGCGGCCGATTCATATCGGTACGTAAAGCGCCCAAAAAGAAAGCATTGCCTGCCCGCACTATAACGGGTGTGGTTAAGGATAGCGATTCGGGAATTCCAATCCCGGGAGTCAACATTGTACTGAAAGGATCGGGAAAAGGAGCTACAACCAATGCAGATGGCGCATTCATCTATAAAATTAACGCCGAAAATATCGACAAAACGGTTTTGGTATTTAGCTATGTAGGGATGAAGCCTAAAGAAGTAGTGGTGGGCAAACAGGTATTTATCAATGTGAATCTGGAGAACGATGCTTTGGCCATGGGAGAAGTGGTGGTAACCGGCTCTTACACCAGAGAAAAACGGAGAGAGGAAGTAGTAGGAAGTATTGCTCAGGTAAGTGCTGAACGACTACAAACTCAGCGACCGATAGAAAGTTTTGATAAAATGCTTGAAGGTTTAGTTGCGGGGGTACAGGTAGAAACGACTACAGAACTCAACACACCTGTTAAAATTAATATAAGGGGTCAAGGCTCTCTGCCCAATCTAAGTAGTTCAGCAAGAACCACCTCCTCACAACCACTTTTTGTAGTAGACGGATTACCTTTATACGAGCAACAACGGGGGAACGAAAGCAGCGTCTTCAATACAGAGAAATACCTTAATCCGCTTTCTAACATCAATCCTGCAGATATTAAAACGATTACTATTTTAAAAGATGCCACGGCCTCGGCCTTGTATGGTGCAAATGCTGCCAATGGCGTAATCATCATTACTACAAAATCGGGTACGGCAGGTAATACCCGCTTCAATTTTAACTATGATACCGGGGTTGCCTCCTTTATCAATCAATATAAATGGCTAAGTGGTCCGCAATATTACAGTTTACTTCGCGAAGCTTATATAAACGATGGCCGCTCTGCCACAGAAGCTACACAACTGGCAGGAAGTAAAACCAATAATGTAGATTGGTTTGATCTGACCAACAGAAATGCGACTTACCATAACTTTGATTTTCAGGCAGATGGTGGATCAGAGAAAACAACCTTTCTCTTTAGCTCTGGGTATCGCAACCAGCAAGCCAGCTCTTATGGCAACGACCTCCAAAAAATCTATTTCAGATTAAGGGCAGATCACCAAGCGTCTGATAAACTTAAAATAGGCTTTAGTGCCAATGCTACCTATACCAAACAAAATTCACTTTCTAATTATGGAGCGGTAACATTACCACCAAATATTGCTCCTTACAACGCAGACGGAACATTTGCTAAATTTTTGGGCGTACCCAATCCTTTGGCTGTATTAGAACAAAATGACGATTACAGCAAGGGGCTAGACTTTCAGGCCATTGGTTATGCCGGCTATCAACTTACCAAAGAGATTAGTATTGATGGAAGGCTGGGTGCAAACTCATACCAAACTAAACAAACTACATTCGAATCTGCCTTAAATGCCAGTGGAGAAAACGTAAATGGAAGGCTGAGAATATATGATCGAAACCGTATCGGATATATCGGATTCATTAAAGCCAGCTATGATAAAACCTTTGCTAAAAAACATAAGATAGGCTTTTTGGTGGGTACTGAACTACAGAATGAAGATATTAGCTTGCTTCGTGGTATGGGTAGTGGTTTTACCTTTGACCGCCGGCGGGTATTAGATGGTGCAGCTGCACAATCAAGCGCATCTTCTAATTCTTCAAACGCAACTGTTTCCTACTACTCACAATTAGAGTATAATTACGATAAGAAATATTACCTGAATTTTAATGGAAGGGCCGATAAATCCTCCATATTTGGGGGAGATAAGCAAGTGGCCTTAAACGGATCTGCAGGAGCGTCGTGGATTATATCTAACGAGCCTTTTCTTAAAGACAATAAAACCATTACTTCCTTAAAAATTAGAACAACATTCGGAAGTACCGGAAACTCCAGGATTGGTAATTACTCTGCGAGGGGATTATACAATTTTGGTACAGGCACCGGATCAACCTATGCAGGCAACGTAGCTTCTTATCCTTTGCTAACCGGAGCTCCCAATCCAGATTTAGGCTGGGAAAAGAATTTACAGTTAAACTTCGGATTGGACTTCTCCTTATTTGACCGCATTCAGGTAACTGCAGAATATTACAGCAATACCATTAATGATTTAATCTCGTCGGTTGATGTTCCCTTAGAAACAGGATTTGCTACGATTTCGGCAAATACCAGTAAAATGAGGAATTCGGGCTTCGAGTTAAGCATCAATGCCAATGTGATAAAATCAGATAACTTCTCCTGGAATTTAGCCTACAATTTTGGATCGAATAAAAATACTTTACTGGCCTACAATAATGGAGCGGCAGCACTCTATGGCTTCCGAGATAATGCTTATGCTTTTAAAGTTGGCAACAGCTCTTCTGCTATTTATGGTTATCAATGGGCAGGTGTAAACCCAGATACCGGAGCAGAAATGTTCTACGGCCCCGACGGCAGCATTAAAACTGCGGCAGAGATTAACGCCTTACCCATAAACAATGTTCAGGTAATTGGCGAACGTTTACCGGATTTTCAAGGTGGCTTATTTAACAATTTTAGCTACAAAAACTTTGAGCTGTCATTCAATGTGCTCTATAGCTATGGCGCAAGTCAGATTTTTAGTCCGGCTGATGAGGCTGATGGACGAAACCTTCAAAATCGAAATCAAAGCGTGAACCTGGTAGACCGTTGGCAAAAACCTGGCGACATTACTGATATTCCCCGTTTAAATATCAACCGCACCATTGTTTCCAACTCTTCCCGCTATGTTTATGATGTAAGTTACCTTAAGCTCTCTAATGTAAACCTGGCGTATAAGTTAAGCGACAAACTGAGTCAGAAATTACACCTAAAAAGGCTGATGGTATTTGCTAATGCTACCAACCTTTTCTACTTGTACAACGATGCAGGTACCAAAGGCAGAAATGGCATTGCCGAAAAAAGATTTGTTTATCCGGAAAGCATGGCCTTAACGGCCGGAGTTAAGGTTACCCTTTAAAATTATTGATATGAAAAAATTAATATATCTATCCCTATTACTAATTGTATTCAGTTCCTGCGAAAAGATTTTGGATAAGGAGCCCACAGATCAGGTTTCATTAGAAGATTTATTTGCTGATGTTCCGGGAACTAAAACGGCTCTGGCAGGTTCCTATAAAGCACTTTTCAATAGCGAACATTATCAGCTTAATACCATGGTGTATCCAGATTTAGTGGCGGGTAACATCAAATACAGTAAAACTACCAACGTGGTACTTACCGATATTTTTAATGCCATACAAAATGCTACAGAATCTTCCATGAACGGCACCTACTCAGGCTTATACGGAGAGCTGAACAACATTAATAATATCATTAAATATGCGCCCGCAGCCGCAGGTTCAGCAACAGAAAAAAACAAAATAATTGCAGAAGCAAAATGCCTGAGGGCCTTGGTTCATTTTGACCTGTTGCGTATTTTTTCTAAAGCTTACAACGTTAGTCCGGATAACAATCAACTGGGGGTGGTTATCAATTTAAAACCACAGCTTTTCTCAGATACAGCACCAGTAAGATCGACCATACAACAATCTTACCAGACCATTATTACCGATTTAACAGAAGCGATTGCTGCATTTGACAATACAGATGTTGGGGTTTTAAATGGCACCAACAAGCAAAACTTTTTCACTAAAACTTCAGCCCAGGCATTACTGGCCAAAGTTTACTTATATGCCAACCAGTGGGACAATGCCTACAATTTAGCCGATGCTGTAATTAAAACTGGTAAATATTTCCTGCTTTCCAATGCCAATTATGTGGGTAACTGGGCGCTAAAAACACCATCAAGCGAATCTATTTTTGAAATTGCCCTGGAAACAAATTTTGCCGCCAATGGATTAGGCGCATATTACGACATTACAAATACCACTTACAGACAGTATGCGGCTACAAATGATCTGATGGGCTTATATAGCGCTACAGATGTGAGAAGATCTGCTTCCATGTTTAATAGTATTGCCATCAATAATGTGACTTATTTTTTCACTAAAAAGTATGCATCTGGTGGTACCGCACAAACGCCTGTTAAACTATTGCGTCTTTCAGAATTATACCTCATTAGGGCAGAAGCAGCGGCAGAAAAGTCATCACCAGATTTAACGCAAGCCAATGCCGATTTGAACGTTATTCGCCTGCGTGCAGACCCTTCTGCAACTGCCTTGAATATAACCGCAAAAGCCGACCTCGTTGATGCCATATTACTGGAACGTAGAAAAGAACTGGCCTTTGAAGGCAACTTACTGTATGATTTAAATCGCCGTAAAAAAGATATTACCCGTGTAGATGGTGATTCTCAGAATAAAAACCTTGCTGCCACCGATTACCGTTTAGTTATGCCGCTACCTATTAATACGATCACGGCCAATAGAAGTTTGATCCAAAATCCTGGTTACTAAGTTTATTACAGACAATGAAAAAATTACTCCTCATCATCGCAACATTAACCATCTTGTCTGGCTGCAAGAAAGAGCAACCCGCAGATAAAGCCGATCTTTACCCCGAAGTGCCTTTAGCTACTGCCTCATCTTCTGCTATGGCTGTATTCCAACAAAACATCGCCTTTTATCAGATGTTTGTTTATCGGTTTGATCCTACAACTAACACCTGGACCAACAGAATTGGCAGCCATTTTTCTACCACTTCAGCTACTGATCCAACTTTTATCGGTTTTACAAATGCTGGCGTAGCAGATAGCGGAACAGCCATGTTCGATATGGTTAGACTCTACAGTACCCAAACGGGCTCAACAAATATCAGAACGGTGAAAATTAATGCCGATCAGGTTTTACAGTTCTTTCCCGACTATGAAAAAGCTAAAACGGGTATTGTAAAGGTAAAAACACAAGATATTGTATTAACGAAATCTGATGCAAGCACCTTCAAAATCGGCATCAGCGGAAGTGGTACTTATGATGAAACTTCTAAAGTAATCGATCTCAGTATCACCTTTAACGAAGCCGCTATTGGTGGCACTACCCGAACATTTAATTACAAAATGAGTCCAACAGCCTTAACCTTGTAGCATGAAGAGAATATTTCTGGTTGGTGCCATACTGGCAACCTTCATTTTAAGCTCTGCTTTTTTTCAGGATGAAGATTATACCATCGCGCAGTTGCGTGAAATTTACAGTGGCGATAGCAGTAAATGGCCTAAGCCAGATTTAGATGAATCGGTAAAACCGGGTTTTAAAGATATTGGCTATCTCGACAAACCTGTCTATCCTGCCAATAATCCTTACCAGACAGATAAAGAAAAACTGGGTAAATTATTATTCTTTGATCCCCGCATGTCTGTTTCCAGACAAATTGCCTGCGCTTCCTGTCACGACCCCGAACTGGGTTGGGGCGATGGCAAAAGGGTAGCTTATGGCCACGACCGTCAAATTGGAAAACGTAATGCGATGACGATTTTGAATACGGCCTTTTACGATAAACTCTTTTGGGATGGACGAGCAAATAGTTTAGAACATCAATCGGGCTTTCCGGTTCAGGATCGGGTAGAAATGAACCATGATCTTAAAGCGATGGTTAAAAACATTAAAAAAATTGATGGTTACAAACCCCTCTTTACAAAGGCTTATGGCAGTGCCGAAGTTACCTTAGAAAGGATACAAAAGGCGATTGCAACATTTGAAAGAGGAATTATTAGCAACCACAGCCGTTTTGACGCTTTTATGAAAGGCAATAAAACCATTCTAAAAGACGATGAGGTAATGGGCTTACACCTTTTTCGTACCAAAGCCAGATGTATTAATTGCCATAATACGCCCTTATTTAGCGACAATAAATTTCATAACGATGGACAGGCTTTACTGGGAACTAAGTTTGAAGACCTCGGCTTATATAACGTGACCAAAAATTTAAAGGATGTAGGGGCTTTTAGAACGCCTTCTCTGAGAGAGACCAATATTACAGGACCATGGATGCATCACGGGAATTTTCCTTCCATTAAAGATGTAATTGAGTTTTATAACCTTGGAAATCCGGTAGTGCAACAAAAAGCTTTAAAAGTTCCAGATTCGCTTAAAACACCTAAGTCTGCAATCCTACGTAAGTTAAATCTTAGTTTGAAGGAGCAAGAGCAGTTAGAGGCATTTTTGAAATCGATAAGCACGCAGGTAAATAAGATTAATCCACCTGTTTTGCCGCAATGATAGAATAATATTATAAAATCCCAAGAAATCCAAAATCTGGTCGTAGTGTCCAAAATCTGGTCGTAGTGTCTCACTACGACCTATAATATAGTCGTAGCGTATTTAACTTTAAGTAAAGTCAAAAAAAATATTTACCATATAAGCCACATAAGAAAGTATAAATTGATATATTTTCCTCAATCTATTAATTAACGGAGGTATTTCATCGTCCAGAGATCCTTCGTTCCTCAGGATGACAGATTGCGTATAAACACCGATCAACTCAAATCTCAAATCTGGTCGTAGTGTCTCACTACGACCTATAATATAATCGTAGCGTATTTAACTTTAAGTAAAGTCAAAAAACATTTACCATATAAGCCACATAAGGAAGTATAAGTTGATATACTTACCTCACTCTATTAATTAACGGTAGTATTTCATCGGGAACAGATCCTTCGTTCCTTAGGATGACAGATTGTGTATGAACACCGATCAACTCAAATCTGGTCGTAGTGTCTCTCACTACGACCTAGAATATAGTCGTAGCGTATTTAACTTTAAGTAAAGTCAAAAAATATTTACTATATAAGCCACATAAGGAAGTATAAGTTGATATATTTTCCTCAATCTATTAATTAACGGAGGTATTTCATCGGTTGCAGATCCTTCGTTCCTCAGGATGACAGAGTGTGTATGAACGGTCGTCATTCCCACGCAGGAGGGAATCCAAATTCTGGTCGTAGTGTCTCCAATGCTATTAACTTAAGGAGAAAACTAAAATGGATTGTCAATCCTGAGCCTGTCGAAGGGCAATTCATTTTAGTTTTCGACTTATTAAGAAGGTCTTCGACGAGCTCAGACTGACACCATTTTGCTTAACTTAATAGCATTGGTAGTGTCTCACTACGACCTATAATATAGTCGTAGCGTATTTAACTTTAAGTAAAGTCAAAAAAAATATTTACAATATAAGCCACATAAGAAAGTATAAATTGATATATTTTCCTCAATCTATTAATTAACGGAGGTATTGCATCGTCCAGAGATCCTTCGTTCCTCAGGATGACAGATTGTGTATGAACGGTCGTCATTCCCGCGCAGGCGGGAATCCAAATTCTGGTCGTAGTGTCTCACTACGACCTATAATAGAGTCGTAGCATATTTAACTTTAAATAAAGTCAAACAAAATATTCACCATATAAGCCAAATAAGAAAATATAAATTAATCTCCTTTTTAGCGAAGCATTTGCACCTTAAGCTTCCATATACTTACATGACTTATATGGTAAGAAAACAACCTAACCCAAATCTCTTTAAATCTGCGGGAGCATAAAAAACGAAAATCTTAAAGCAATTCTAACACCTTGATCATTTCTGCTGTAACCAGCTCAACATCTTCAGTAGTTGTTCTCCAGTTTACGAAAGCAGCTCTAATGCCTTTTTTGCCTTTGTATTGCGTTGGGGTCATAAAAACCTTACCCGTAGCATTAAGTTTCTGCAAAAATGGCGCTACCAATTCTTCATTTTGAAGCGTAAAGCAAACAGTATTTAACCAAACCGGAGCCAGAAGTTTAAAGCCCGGATGTTGCTCAATAAAATCGGCAAAAGATAAAGTTACCGCTACACAATCTTGTATTAATTGCTGATAACCCTTTTTACCGTAGCTCATCAGGGTAAACCAGGCTGGCAATGCTTTTAAACGCCTGGAGTTTTCGGGTAAAAAATTAAGGTAACTGAAGTTATCCAACGGATTCCCTAAATAAGCAGCATTGGCATTTTGAAAGCTCTCCATTTGTAACAGCTGATGTTGTTCTTTAATAAAAAAGACAGCGCTTTCATAAGGTACATTTAGCCACTTATGACAATCAACAGTAATGCTATCTGCATTTTCCCAACCTTTTACCAAATGGCTGTATTGAGGAGAACAGGCCGCAAAGCCGCCAAAAGCAGCATCAATATGCCACCAGAAATTATATTCAGACCGCAGCGTGTTAATCGCTTCGAAATCATCAAAATCTACTGTATTTACAGTACCCGCGCTGGAAATCAGTATAAAAGGTTCGCCATTTAATTCGGCAATCTTTTTCTTCAGATCTACAATATTAAGGGCTTCGCGATTACCCTCAGCAACTTCTACTGTAATCACATTGGCACTCCCAATGCCCAGCATGGCTAAAGATTTCAGGGAAGATGAATGTGGCGTAGCGGAGAGCACATGAATTTTCTCTGAAATTCCGTCTTTAGCAAAATCCTTGTCTTTTTGTTTTCCAAACCACTGTCGGGCAACAGCCAGGCAGGTAAAGTTAGACAGGGTAGCCCCGGTTACAAACCCACCGAAAAAATCCTTCGGTAAATTAAACAGGGATGACAAAAGCTGGATGGTTTCTAATTCAATAAGCCCTGAAACATCTCCTGCACCTTTGGCAGATTGTGTATTCTGATCGTAAATTGTAGCCAGCCAATCGCCGGCAATGGCTGCAGGCGTGGTACCACCAGTAACGAAACCCCAGTAACGTGGACCCGATGAGCCTACCATTACCGGTTCAAAACGCTGATTAAACTGCTGTAGCGCAGCAATAGTCCCCAAGCCCTCTTCCTGCAAAGTATCTACCTTTTCTACCACCTTAGCAGTAGACGTAGCTCTGTTTTGCAAATCATCCAGGTAATCCATTCCCTGTTGTTGTACCAACTGAAGGATTTCCTGTAAAATCTGATTGTCGTGATGGAGCTGAGGATTCATGGCTGAAGTAAATGAATTTTAGAAAATAGCTTTGGCAATGCGTTTAGTTTGCTCTGGCTTGCCCATGGTATAAAAGTGCAAGACCGGAACGCCAAAATCCATCAGTTCTTTACACTGTTTAATCATAAACTCTGTTCCTACCTCCCTGATGTCGGCTGCAGTTTTACTATTTTCTACCGCATCGCTTAAATCTTCAGGAATATCGATATGGAATATTTTAGGTAAGGCAATTAATTGCTTGGCCGTGCTGATTGGTTTTAATCCCGGAATAATCGGCACGTTAATATCGTTTTCGCGGCATTTCTTTACAAAGTCGAAATACTTCTGATTATCAAAGAACATTTGGGTAACGATAAATTCAGCACCCATATCTACTTTCTTTTTTAAGTATTTGAAGTCGGCATTGAGGTTGGGTGCTTCAAAATGTTTCTCCGGATAACCCGCCACACCAATACAGAAATCGCTTTTAAAAGTCTCTACATCTTCATGCAGGAATTTACCGGCATTGTGGTTCTTAATGTGTTCAATCAGGTCTGTTGCATAAGCATGTCCGCCCCTTGTAGGAATAAAAGCGGCATCCGCCTGTCGGGCATCGCCACGTAAAGCCAATACATTATCAATTCCCAAAAACTGAAGATCGATCAATGCATTTTCAGTTTCCTCTTTGGTAAAGCCCCCACAAATTAAGTGCGGAACTGCATCTATTTTATACTTGTGAATAATTGCCGCACAAATCGCAATCGTACCCGGACGTTTGCGGTAAGATACCTTTTGTAACAAGCCATTATCCTGTTCTTTATAAATATAATCCTCCCTTAACGAGGTTACATCAATAAAAGGTGGTTCAAACTCCAATAATGGATCAATAGCATCATATACCCACTGGATACTTTGCCCCTTTATTGGCGGTAACAGTTCAAATGAGAATAGGGTTTTGCCCTTTGCGTTGTTAATATGGTCTGTAATTTTCATTTCTAGTATTTAGTACCTAGTATTTAGTATCAAGACTAAATGCCTAAGCTTTTTTGAAGTCCATTTATCATTTTTTGAATTTCGTTAAGCAAGGTAATCACTTGGTCTAATATTGGCTTTTCAACATAACCAAATTCAAATGCCAGTATCATTTGGGTTTCCAGCTCAAACGCAGATCCCATACTGATGCTAAGAAATTGATTGAATTCCTTGACAGATTTTCTTCCACAACCTTCTGCAATATTAGAGGGGATTGAAATAGCAGATCTCATCAACTGGGAAATTAATGAATATAGTTCTTCAGCAGGAAAACTTCTTGTAATTTGAAAGATAAGTTTGGATACTTCAATCCCACTCTTCCAAACTTTTAATTCTCTAAAGTTATGCATTCTTTCTAAGTACTTTCTACTAAATACTAATGTCTAATAAGCTAAATTAGGGCTCAACCACCGCTCCACTTCCTCTACCGGCATATTCTTACGGATGGCATAATCTTCAATCTGATCTTTGGTGATTTTTCCTAAGCCAAAATATCTCGATTCAGGGTGAGCGAAGTAGAAACCACTTACCGCAGCAGTAGGGTACATGGCATAGCTTTCAGTCAGGCGTAAGCCAATTCTGTTTTCCGCATCAAGCAGGGCAAATAAGGTGCCTTTTTCGGTATGTTCCGGACAGGCAGGGTAACCTGGTGCCGGTCTGATTCCCGCATATTCTTCCTTAATTAACTCCTGGTTGCTTAGGTGTTCATCTTTGGCATAGCCCCAAAATTCTTTACGTACACGCTCATGCATGCGCTCAGCGAAAGCTTCTGCTAAACGATCTGCCAGCGCCTTAGCCATAATGCTGTTGTAATCGTCATGGTTGGCTTCAAATTCTGCTACAAGTTCATCTACACCTATACCAGTAGTTACCGCAAAGCCACCAAAATAATCCTGAATACCCGTTTCCTTAGGAGCAATAAAATCAGATAGCGCATAATACGGCTGACCATCTACTTTCTCTGCCTGCTGCCTCAAGGTATGCATAGTTACGAGTTTGGAGTTTGGAGTTTGGAGTTTTGCATCTCCCAACTCAGAACTCTCCACGCTCAACTCAATATCGTCTCCTACCGAATTTGCCGGCCAAAAGCCAATTACGCCCTTAGCAGTAAACAGTTTTTCGTCCAATACCCGCTTCAATAAGGTTTGTGCATCATCAAAAAGCTTCTTAGCTTCCGAACCTACATTTTTGTCATCGAAAATTTTAGGGTAGCTTCCGCGAAGCTCCCAGGTATGGAAGAACGGTGTCCAGTCGATATAAGGCACCAGTTCATCTAAAGGATAATCATCAAACACCTTAGTGCCCGTAAATGCAGGTACAGGGAGGTTAGGTTGAAAATCTATCTTAAATTTATTTTCACGTGCTTCCTCAATCGTTTTAAAACGTTTATCAGAACGCTTGTTTAAATGCGCTTCACGCGCCTTATCATATTCTTCTTTAATCTGATTGATATAGCTATCGCGCGCTTCGCCATTCATCAACGTACTGCAAACCGTTACACTTCTGGAAGCATCCAGTACGTGAATGGCAGGCCCCGAATAACTTGGTGCAATTTTCACTGCCGCATGGATTCTGGACGTTGTTGCTCCACCTACAATTAACGGAATAGTAAAGCCTTCCCTTTCCATTTCTTTAGCAAAGTGAACCATTTCATCTAAAGATGGCGTAATCAATCCACTTAAACCAATAATATCGGCATTGATTTCTTTGGCCTTTTTAATGATTTCCTGTGCAGGAACCATTACGCCCATATCAATTACCTCAAAGTTATTGCAGGCTAAAACAACACCAACAATATTTTTCCCGATATCGTGCACATCGCCTTTTACAGTAGCGAGTAATACCCTCCCTGCAGATGAGTTCTGGTCTTGATCCGGATTGTCTAGCTTCTCTTGTTCGATAAAAGGGAGCAGATACGCCACCGCCTTTTTCATTACACGGGCAGATTTTACCACCTGAGGCAAGAACATTTTTCCGGCACCAAATAAGTCCCCTACAATGTTCATCCCGTCCATTAATGGCCCTTCAATCACCTGAATGGGGCGAGGATATTTTTGTCTGGCTTCTTCTACATCACTATCCAAATGCTCAATTAAGCCTTTCACCAAAGAATGAGATAGTCTTTCTTCCACTGTTCCCTTTCTCCACTCTTCATCCTTTACAATCTCCTTACCTTTTGATTTTACCGTTTCTGCAAATTCTACCAGGCGCTCAGTAGCATCATCTCTACGATTGAGCAACACATCTTCCACCCTTTCTAATAATTCTGGTGGAATTTCCTGATACACCTCCAGCATACCCGCATTTACAATCCCCATATCCATACCGGCCTGAATGGCATGGTAAAGAAAGGCCGAGTGCATGGCTTCACGCACCACATTATTTCCTCTGAAAGAGAATGAAATGTTAGATACCCCACCACTTACTTTCGCAAAGGGCAGGTTTTGTTTAATCCAGCGGGTAGCATTAATAAAATCGACTGCATAATTATTATGCTCGTCTAATCCCGTTGCTACTGTTAATATATTGGGGTCGAATATGATATCCTGAGGTGGAAAACCAACCTCGTTAACCAGAATATCATAACTTCTTTTACAAATTTCTATTCTACGCTCATAGTTATCGGCCTGGCCCTTTTCATCAAATGCCATCACTACCACCGCAGCACCATAAACCATGATTTTCTTCGCACTCTCTATAAACTTCTCTTCCCCTTCTTTTAAGGAAATAGAGTTTACGATACCCTTACCCTGCAAGCATTTCAACCCAGCCTCAATTACACTCCATTTCGACGAATCAACCATGATGGGCAATTTCGAAATATCAGGTTCGGAAGCAATCAGGTTAAGGAATTTGGTCATCGCTGCTTCCGAATCCAACATCCCTTCATCCATGTTAACATCGATTACCTGCGCACCACCTTCTACCTGCTGACGGGCAACGGCAAGTGCTGCTTCATAATCGCCACTTAAAATCAGTTTTGAAAACTTTGGCGATCCGGTAATATTGGTTCTCTCTCCCACATTCACGAAAATACTCTCCGGAGTAATGGTTACAGGTTCCAAACCACTTAAACGCATGTTGGTAGCTGGTGTAGGAATTTTACGCGGACTGGCCTTACGTGCATTGGCCGCAATACAGCCAATATGATCTGGCGTAGTACCACAACAGCCCCCTACAATATTCACAAAGCCCGAGGTAATGAAATCATCTACCAAATGAGCGGTTTCATGAGGTTGCTCATCATAAGCACCAAACTCGTTCGGCAAGCCGGCATTGGGATAGGCAGAAACATAACACCCTGCCTTTGCAGCCAACTCTTCAATGTGTGGACGCATCTCCTTAGCACCTAAAGCACAGTTAAAACCAATACTTAAAGGCTTGGCATGTACTACAGAATTTAAAAAGGCCTCTGCGGTTTGCCCAGAAAGTGTACGGCCGGAAGCATCGGTAATGGTACCAGAGATCATAATCTCCAATTTCCGACCGACAACTTCTTCATATTTTTTAATAGCGGCAATAGCCACTTTTGCATTTAAAGTATCGAAAATGGTTTCAATAAGGAGGAGATCTGAACCACCATCTACCAAACCACGAACCTGCTCATAATAAGCATCAAACAATTCCTCATAACTAATGGCCCTGAAACCCGGATCATTTACATCTGGCGATAAAGAAAGCGTTCGGTTGGTAGGTCCAACAGCACCCGCAACAAAGCAAACCCGATCTGGGTTTTGTGCCATAAATTCTGTTGTAGCCTCTTTAGCAATGCGTGCCCCTTCAAAACTCAGCTCATAGCTCAGCTCTTCCATCTGGTAATCGGCCATAGAAATACGCTGCGTACTGAAGGTATTGGTTTCTATTATATCGGCACCCGATTGCAGATATTCTAAGTGAATTTGCTTAATAATATCGGGACGTGTGATGTTAAGCAAATCATTATTGCCCTTCACATCACTGGGATGGTCTTTAAAACGCTCGCCTCTAAAATCCTCTTCCGTTAAAGTATAGCGCTGAATCATAGTACCCATAGCACCATCAATCACCAAAATACGTTTCTCTAATTCTTCTCTTATACCCATTTGTTGTTGTCTAGTAGTAAGTAACTAGTATCAAGTATCAAGACTGACTTGTAGCGACAAAAAATTGATCAAAGAAAAATCCCGATCAGCAGCATTGTCTTGATACTTGATACTTTATACCCGATACTTTAAAAGCTTATTTAAAAAGTTGGCACGCGATTGTACTTCCTAAACTTATCTTTCCCCGAATAAATCGGGATAGAATTTAGCACCTTGTTGGCACAGGTTGCTAAGACTTCGTTGGGTCTAATCCCTCCGTCTTTCTTAATAAGCATACAAAAATGCAACAAAGCAACATCATTTCCAAAAATTATCGCCCTGCTGCCAAATAAAATTACAAAGGCCATGCAAAATTGCACAGCCTTAACGAATATTGTTCGGTTTAAACAGAAAATTGTAAACCTATATGCCCTTATTTTCTACTTCCGAAAATACGAAGTAAGAAAAGGAAGATATTTAAGAAATCAAGATAAAGTGATAAAGCAGCAACAATAGCCATCTTTTTAGATTCTACCTGTAAAACCTGCTCTCCGCTTGCTTCAATTCCCTCACCTATTCTCTTAATTTTTTGTACATCATAAGCAGTTAATGCCGTGAAAATTGCAATACCAATAAATGCCATAAACAAACTGAATTGCTCACTTTGGATAAACATATTGATCACACTTGCAATAACTAAGGCGATAACGCCTACCATTAAGATGGGACCAAACTTGCTTAAATCGATATTGGTAGTGTAACCCATAAAGGCCATAATACCAAAAATTAAAGCGGCACCACCAAAACAGCTTACAATTGACCCTGAAGTATAGGTTAAGAGGATAAAGCTCAAGCTAATACCTGTTAACACAGAATAAAGTACAAATACGCCGATAAGGGCTGGTAACGATAATCTACTTAAACCAAAACCCATTAATAGAACCAAGCCAAGGGGTGCAAACATCGCGATATAGCCAAATATTGACATCCCCACTTTACCTGTTGAAGGATTGATGGTTAACAGATACTGCATTAAGTTCTCACTTGTTCCGAATAAATAAGCAGCCACAGTAGAAAGACTAAGCGCTACAAACATCCAGGTAAAAACATGTGCAAAGAATTTTTTAGAAACACTGCCTTGCTGAACAAAAACACTGTTGTCCTGATATTGATAATTTTGTTGTTCCATTGTTATTTTGTGTATTTATGAATATAAAAATAAGTTTTTAGTTTAATCTTTTTGTCAGCTGTTCTTCAACTTTCTTAAAGAATTGTAACGGTTTTAGTGTTCTCCATGGAAGATTATCCAATTCACCTCCGAAGTTAATGTAATAATCGATATTGTTATCTCTAAACTCGCTAATTACATGCTCTTGAAAATTAACCCCAACTATCCAGCCATCTTCTACTTCCTGAAACCATTCTTCATAATAACTGTCGTCTGAAGCATGAAAGTTAAGCACATTTTCGCCAATGAGTATAAATTTGTTAATCCCCTCATCCATCATCAGCTCTAAAATATCGCGTTTCAGCATCATAATATCATTATTGATGGCATCGTTCCATTCGCCGATAAATTCAATAATGGCATAAGCCCGGTCATAATCGGCAAACAGCACTTTCATGTAAAGTGTGTTCGAACCAAACTCGTCCCATTGCGGGTGTAATAAAAAGTTATAAATCTGCTTATCGAAATATAACTCAGAGTATTCTGTATTGTAAAATGGAGAACGTTCGTCTTCAGCTGAAATGTATTCATCTCTCCATTGATAGTAAGGCTCAATCTCGTGCATCAGTTCAAATTTTGATGGTTGTACGTCATGATGAACGATCTTAATCCAAAATCGTCATCCTTTACATTAATGAGGCGCTTGATGTCCTGCTTCTACGGCTTTCCTTACGCTTCCGTAACGGTTAAGTAAATCTGCAGCGTCATCATAACTGATCTGAAGTTCATCAGCCACCATTAACGTTCCCCGGTCAACCAGTTTATGATTGGTTAACTGCATATCAACCATTTTATTGCCAACCACCCGGCCCAATTGAACCATAACAGTGGTACTCAGCATGTTTAAAACCAGTTTTTGTGCCGTTCCAGATTTCATCCGGGTAGATCCCGTAACAAACTCAGGCCCTACTACTACCTCTACAGGGAAATCAGATTCTGCAGCAATGGGTCCACCGGTATTGCAAACAATGCAGCCCGTTAAAACGCCGTGCTTACGGGCAGTATTCAACCCCCCAATTACATAAGGCGTAGTACCAGAAGCGGCTAAACCTACTAAACAGTCCTTTTCGTTAATCTCAAACTCCATCAAATCCTTCCAGGCCTGCTCCACATCGTCTTCTGCAAACTCTACTGCTTTTCTGATGGCCGTATCGCCACCAGCAATAATGCCTACAACCCAATCAAAAGGGACACCATAAGTTGGCGGACATTCTGAAGCATCTACCACACCTAATCTCCCACTGGTTCCGGCACCAATGTAAAATAACCTGCCACCTTTTTTCATTCTTTCGGCAACAGCCGAAGTTAATTTTTCTATTTGAGGCAACGATTTCTCCACTGCGTAAGCAACCGTTTTATCCTCATTATTAATGCCTTGTAAAACCTCCATTACCGACATTTTCTCAATGTGGTTATAGTGCGATTCCGACTCGGTTACTCTATTCATAACTTTAATTTTGATAAAATTCGGTAAATTCTTTCTAAAATCTCTCTTAAAAATTCAAAAATATCAGGCAAAATGAAGATTTGATCCCGATGTAAAAAAGTTACCTCAAAATAATATAAACAAAATGTATGAAAATAGGGTTAAAAAAATACATCAACCCGCTAATTTTCATAAATTTGCAGTGACGCTAATGAAAAAGAACACCCGATACAATCTACTCATCGCCTTAAGTTATTCCATCGTTTTAATTGCCGGAATGATCTTGGGTATTAAATTCATCAAGGATCAGGGATTTGGTGTTCAAAGAAGTCCGCAATTGGCCAATACCAACTCCGAGAAATTAGACGAAATCCTTCACATCATCAATAAAAATTATGTAGATGAAATCAATACAGATTCGCTACATAACCTCCCTATCGACAGCGTTTTACATCAGCTGGATCCACACAGCGTATACCTGCCGCCAACTGATGCACAAGACATGACCGATAACCTGGAAGGAAACTTTGAAGGGGTAGGCATCGAATATTATATGCTCAATGATACCATGATGGTAACAGGAGTAGTTAAGGATGGTCCTGCATATCAGGCCGGAATTAAGCTTGGCGATAAAATATTGAGTATAGACTCTACCATGGTTAGCGGAAGGATGCTTCCCAAAGACCAGCTAACAGGCAGGTTCAGGGGTAAATCAGGTACTGGTGTTGGCGTAGTATTATTGCACAATGGCAGTACACAACCCAACCGCATTATGGTAACCCGTGGCAAGGTTAACATTAGCAGCATTGATGCCGCCTACATGATCAATAATGAAACAGGTTATGTAAGGATCAGTAAATTTGGTGCCAATACAGATAGCGACTTCTCTGCCGCAGCGGCTAACCTTAAAGCCAAGGGAATGAAAAAACTTATTCTCGACCTGAGGGATAACGGAGGTGGTTATTTTACTGCTGCAACAGGCCTTGCTGATCAGTTTTTGCCCGAAAACAAACTTATTGTTTACACCCAGGGCAAGCACGAGCCAAGAACCGATTACTTTTCTACCGGAACAGGTGCCTTTCAAAATGGTAAACTGGCCATCTTAATTAATGAAAATACGGCTTCGGCAAGTGAGATTGTGGCTGGCGCGATACAGGATTTGGGCCGTGGAATTATTGTTGGCCGCCGATCTTTTGGTAAGGGCCTGGTACAAGAACAATTTGCCTTTAATGATGGCTCTGCCCTAAATTTAACCATTGCCAGATATTATACGCCTTCGGGCAGAAGCATCCAGAAATCGTACAAAAAAGGTTACGATGCCTATAAGCATGAATTGGATGAGCGCATGATGGATGGTGAATTAACCGGCGACCGGACTTCTTTTAAAGATTCTATTGAGAAGGCTGAAGGTGTAAACGTTAACATACCTAAAAGAATTAAACCGGTTGGCGGCATACAGCCCGATGTATTTGTGAAATTAGACACTGCAGGGTATAATCGGTTTTACAGCACGCTGGTAAGTAAGAAAATATTGTCTGATTATGTATTTAACATTCTGACTTTCCGTTACAGCGCTGCTTTTGTTGAGCAAAACATCAATACCTTTAATATTTCAGATAATGATTTTAAGGATTTTATCGGTTTCATGCAACGCAGAAATGTACCCATAGATCGCTTTCAGCTTTACAACTCCAAAGCCATTATTTTAAACGACTTAAAGGCATTGCTCTGCCGTTACTATCTTGGCGATGTTGGTTATTACAAAGCAGCCAACCAAAGTGATAACGCCGTAAAACAAGCACTTGCGAATTTACAATAGCTAAATTTTCAATAAAGAAAAACAATTTACTACCCCTTAATTGTTTCCTATCAAATGCTATTGATATGAAAATTATTATTGTTGGTGCTACCGGAACATTGGGTAAAAAAGTAGCAGATGCCTTCGCCACAAAACATGAAGTTATCCGGGTAGGTCACACCCGTGGAGATTTTCAGGTGGACATTACCGATGAATCTTCCATCAAAAAAATGTTCGATCAAATTGGCCCCTTCGATGCCCTGATCAGTACTACAGGCAAAGGTCCTTTCGCAAAAATACAGCAAATGACCGGCGATAATATGAAGAAAGGTTTACTGGATAAATTATTGGGCCAAATTAACCTGGTGCTCATCGGACAGCATTACATTAACCCCTCGGGTTCCTTTACCTTAACATCTGGTATTCTTGCCGATCATCCTGTAGCAGCCGGTGCCGCTTTGAGCACCATTAATGGCGGACTTAACTCTTTTGTAATAGCTGCAGCTGCTGAACTACAAAACCATGTCCGGTTAAATGCCATTAGCCCCAATGTGGTAGAAGATTCTCCCGCCTATTTTGATTCCTTTCCAGGCGAAACTCCGGTGAGTATGGACAAAGTAGTGAAGGCTTTTGAAAAAAGTGTATTGGGCATTGTTACCGGACAAGTAATTAAAGTCTACTAAAACTGGAAAATTTTGGATTTACACGTACAAAATCAAACGAAATAGCCTTTTTAATTTAAAGTTAGGCTGTAATCTTTATGCAAAACGCTCGAAGCCACCGCAAAAACCAAATGTAAAACACTAATTTTATTTCAGTTAACGCCCATTTTTATGATCGAGACCGACCGTTTAATTTTAAGGCCCTTAAGCCACAGTCAGCTTTTAAAATATGTTAAGGATGACCATTCCTTAGAAAAAGAATTTGATCTGTTACCAACTAAGAAAAATATTTCGCCCGAACTTCAGGAGGCCTTAAAATATAGTATCCTTCCAAACGTTTTTGATCAGGACAAGGATTATTTATACCACACACTTTGGACCATTATCTCGAAACCCGACCACAGAATGGTAGGTGATATTTGCTTTGTTGGCGAACCCGATCAAAACGGAGAAATTGAAATTGGTTATGGTACCTACGAAGAATTTAGAGGGAGGGGTTTTATGACCGAAGCGGTAGGAAGGTTAATCCAATGGGCAAAAGAGCAGCCCAAAGTCAAATCTGTATTTGCAGCCACAACAAAGGATAATGTTCCCTCTTATTCTGTATTGGAAAAGAATGGCTTTATCCACGTTGGCGAAGTAGATGACATGCTCAGTTGGCAACTAAAATTAAATTAATTGATATGCGTTTTACCCTTTCCCTGGTTTTCAGTTTTATTTTTACAAACGCTATTGGGCAGCAAACACCATTAAAGATTACACCTTTAAAAGGTGATCTTTATGTTTATACAACCTATAATACCTATAAAGGCAGCTTAACAGATGCCAATGCCATGTATTTGGTTACCAATAAAGGCGTAGTAGTGATTGATGCGCCCTGGGAGCCCAAACAATTCCAGCCTTTTTTAGATAGCATTCAAGCTAAACACCACCAAAAAGTAGTTTTAGCCATTGCCACGCATTCGCACGCCGATAGGGCCGGAGGCCTGGCCTTTTTTAAAAGTAAAGGCATTAAAACCTACACCAGTAAATTAACAGATCAAATACTGAAAGCCAATAAGGAGCCCCGGGCACAACATACTTTCGGTAAGGATACCACCTTCACTGTTGGGCAATATAAAATCAACACCTTTTATCCTGGCGGAGGCCACACCAAAGACAACATCCTCATTTGGTTCGGAAAAGACCAGGTACTATTTGGTGGTTGTTTTGTTAAAAGTACTGAGGCTTCTAATTTGGGCAACATCACCGAGTCGGACTTGAAGGCATGGCCTGGTAATATCCAAAAGACGAAAAAGAAATATCCTAATACCACATTTGTGGTTACTGGCCACCAGGCCTGGGGAAACAGGGAATCGCTGGATCATACGTTGAAGCTGCTGGAATAAAAACGAGTTTTGCTATCTGTTGAACCGGAAATAGCGTGTTTTTACCACAAAGTGCACAGAGAGGAAGGCACAAAGGACACAGAGTTGGGTGAATAATTTTTACCACGAAGGCGCTAAAAAACCACTATCATTTTTGTTTTGGAGCTTTTCTCAGTGTTTCTCTGTGTAAAACTCCTTTTCTCTGTGGTTAAATAGCGTTTTTTTTTACCACAAAGGGCACAGAGAAGAAGGCACAAAGGACACAAAGTTAGATGCATAATTTTACAACGAAGGCACTAAGAACATTAAGGTTTAGTTTTCCTTTAAGTCTTTAAAACCTGCCTAAGTGTTTCTCTGTGTAAAACTCCTTTTCTCTGTGGTTAAATAGCGTATTTTTTACCCCAAAGGGCACCAAGTTGGGCTTATAATTACTTCTATGGCTTATATGGTTAAAAAAAACGCAAGCGCGGTAATAAGCACACAGAATACATTCAAAAACAAAGCCTATACTTAAATCTTTATCTCGAAGAGACTCAAACTAATCCCCTCGTAATGTTTCGGCAGCCCTTCTGACTTTTTCAAATCGGCTATCCCTACGTAATCAAAACCGCTTTGAGTATAGTGCTGAAGTAGTTTTTCATTATCCGACCAGGTATCCATCCGGATAAATTTCAGGTTATTTTGCGCGCAGAATACCTTAGCCCAATCGATAATTTTCTTCACAAATGAAAAGCCCCTAAAATCTGGATGGGTAACAATGCGGTGGATATAAATGGCATCATGGTCGCGATCGCCCCAGATTAATGCATCATCAAAAGTGACGGCAAAAATACAGGCCGTTTGCCCGTCAACCAAGATTTGATATTGCCGGTTCTCCGCAATTTCAGTTTCGACCATTGTTCTGCTGAATCCCTGCCAATGCTTGTTGAATACCTTTTTTTGATGCGCTATAGCCATATCGTAAAAGTCGAAAATGGTATCTATATCAGATAAGGTACTATTTACAACGGTTATTTTATTTTCCATCGCCTTTGATGTAAAAAAGAAAAGCAGGTTAATCTCCTGAATGGAATATCCCTGCTTTTCTGGTATAATGAATATGCTTTAAGATTGGTTCGTGCGATGACACGCTACCCCCCTAATTATTTTTGTCTGAAGAAGATCTGTATAGGTGCTCCAGAGAAATTAAAATTATCTCTTAACTTATTCTCTAAGAAACGCTTATATGGATCCTTAATGTATTGTGGCAAATTACAGAAGAAGGCAAACATTGGAGAAGTACCGTTAATCTGTGTAATGTATTTAATCTTAATGTGTTTTCCTTTTAATGCCGGTGGCGGATAAGCTTCAATTAAAGGAAGCATAACGTCATTCAGCTTAGAAGTAGGAATTTTCTTTCCGCGGTTTTTATAAACTTCTAAAGCCTCTTCAATTGCTTTAAAAATACGTTGCTTGTTCAATACCGAAGTAAAAATAATAGGAACATCGGTAAAAGGCTTGATGCGTTCTCTGATCTCGTCTTCAAAAACCTTCATGGTTTTAGTATTCTTCTCAATCAAATCCCATTTGTTAACCAGGATAACTACACCCTTTTTATTTTTCTCAGCTAAGTGAAAAATATTAATGTCCTGACTTTCGATCCCCTCTACAGCGTCAATCATCAATACCACTACATCTGCTTCTTCTAAAGCCTTAATGGTACGCATTACAGAGTAAAACTCTATATTTTCCTTAACCTTGGTTTTCTTACGTAATCCTGCAGTATCAATTAAGGTAAATTCATGCCCGAACTGATTGTAATGAATTTTAATTGAATCGCGGGTGGTACCTGCTACATCAGTTACGATATTACGTTCCTTACCGATTAAAGCATTAATCAACGAAGATTTACCCACGTTAGGTCTACCAGCGATGGTAATCTTTGGAAGTGTATTTTCCTCTTCAGGCTCATCTTCAAAATGCTTGATTACTTCATCTAATAAGTCTCCTGTTCCAGAGCCCGTCATAGAAGAAACCGCATGAACTTCCCCTAAACCAAAACTATAAAAAACACCAGTTTCATTATGTAAAGCGGTATTGTCTACCTTGTTAGAAACAACAAAAACAGGCTTTTTACTTCTGCGAAGTACCTTAGCAATCTCGTCATCCAAATCGGTAACCCCTACAGTTACATCTACCATGAACAATACCACACTGGCTTCTTCAATAGCGATAAGTACCTGCTCGCGGATAGCAGCCTCGAAAACATCATCAGAACCAGAAACGTAACCTCCGGTATCAATTACAGTAAACTGTTTGTCAGTCCACTCACCAACACCATAATGTCTGTCGCGGGTTACCCCGCTAAAATCATCAACAATGGCTTTACGGCTTTCGGTTAATCTGTTAAAAAGTGTGCTCTTGCCTACGTTCGGCCTGCCTACGATGGCGATAATATTACTCATGATCTGGCTGTAATGTTATTAAACTTAATGTTTTAGGGCACGTTTTTGTCATTAATACACTTATATTAACAGCAATTGCTGCCCCTTTTTTGTTTGATGCTGAGTTCAACCAATTGATATTTTTAACATCAACCATTGACTATCAACAACTAACCCTTTTTCCAAAGAGCCTGCAAAGGTACGGTTAATTTTCGTAGCCAAAGCTTTTTAGATAGTTCTTTTTACTTCTCCAGTCGGGAATCACCTTTACAAACATCTCCAGGAACACTTTTCGCTCTAAAAATTTTTCAATTTCCAGACGTGCCTCGGTGCCTACCTTTTTCAGCATACTTCCCGCTTTACCGATGAGGATATTCTTTTGCGAATCGCGTTCTACAATAATCTCTGCACTAATCCTGATTATACCACCTTTCTTACCGAGGGTTTCTTCTTCATCTTTAAATGATTTGATAATCACTTCGGTACTGTAAGGAATCTCCTTCTGATAGTTGGTGAAAATTTTCTCCCTAATCATTTCTGAAACAAAGAATCGCTCTGAACGATCGGTTAAATCTTCTTTATCATAATAAGGTGGGTGTTCAGGAAGAATTTCCAAAACTTTATCCAGCAAACCATCTACATTGTGTTTATGTAAGGCCGAAATAGCATAAATAGCTAAGGGATTAATCTTCTCCTGCCAATATGTAATCTTCTCTTCTACCTGAGCCTGATCTGCGGTATCTATTTTATTAATGAGTACAATGGTAGGGATATTACGATTTAAAACTTTCTCTAAAACATCCTCTTCATCGTACTGTTCGTGAATATCGGTTACAAATAAAAGTACATCTGCATCTGTTAATGATCCGTTAACAAAGCTCATCATACTCTCTTGCAAGCTATATTTTGGCTTAATTATCCCCGGAGTATCCGAAAATACGATCTGAAAATCTTCTTCGTTAACGATGCCTAATATACGATGCCTTGTAGTCTGTGCCTTAGGAGTAATGATACTAAGTCGCTCACCTACAAGCACATTCATAAGGGTAGATTTACCAACATTCGGCTTACCTATTATACTTACAAAACCTGCTTTATGCGCCATTGAAATATTTTTTTAAAAAAATTTGCACTACAAAGAAACGAATTATATCTTTGCATTCCAATTCGGAAACAGTGTTAAGGATTTAACAAGAGTAGCAGACGAGTTGTATATAGTGCGGGGTGGAGCAGTTGGTAGCTCGTCGGGCTCATAACCCGAAGGTCGCACGTTCGAGTCGTGTCCCCGCTACCAATTAAGTCGTGAGTCGACAGTCTTGAGTCAATAGCCTCCGGACTTGAGACTAAGTACTTAAGACTAAAAAAAATGGCCCGTTCGTCTAGGGGTGAGGACGCCAGATTTTCATTCTGGAAACAGGGGTTCGATTCCCCTACGGGCTACGAAGCCGCTTTACGAAAGTAGAGCGGCTTTTTAGTTTTCAGAAAAATATTATCTCTCAGAAATTATTTGAAAGCCACATTTTGGTTCGATGTAAATAAGGTTGCTCAACAAGATCAGAACCCCGCAAACGTAATGCCTAACATTGTTTTTATAGTTTCTGAATTTATTCTTCAGAAAACTGTTTGACATACCGATCAAACAATGCCTTAATAGCCTCGATACTTGGATTATTTGTAAGCACAAGAAACCCATTGTCAGGATATCCGTTGTCAAACTCATAGTTGTAGTAGGTAATTTCTTCGCCAAGCTGATCCACTATGTCTTTAAATCGTTTTTTCCTGGCAGCTTGCTGTCCTTTTTTAGTAGACAATAGGTATAGCAGTATTTCTTTCTGATTGTTTGCAAAGAACTTTTTAATCGCAGTGACTATTGCAGCATTAATTTCTTCTCCGGGTCTACCATCGCTAAAATAAAGCTCTTCAGTGGTGTAAGGTTCAGGAACGAAAGGTATCGGTGATAAGCCGATCATAATCTTATCTTCAGACCTTAGCTCACCTTTTTCTTTTAACTGAATTGTATATATGGTGAAATAAATATTAAAATACCGCTTGTCGCTGGTGTAGAAAAAATAGCCTGATTCGTGGGGATATAATTTAGAAGGGCTTAACAAATCTTACACCTTTGATTTGAGCTACAGCCTCTCCTTTTTGGAATGCAAGAGCAATGACCTCTTTCTGCTTAACCATATCTGCAAAAGACTTTTTCGCAGCGCCTGAAACAACCGAGGACTTTTTTACTTTACCTTTAACTGCACTTGCAACCACAGCAATACCCCCTGGGACCACTTTGACAGTTTTTAACTGTTTGGGTTTGCGGGTGCTAACAGTGATATGTGCTTTCTTTAGAGGCATTTACAAATTTAACAATTCTTGTTAAACAATCAAATAATACGCCAAGATTTACTCGCTAAACAATTGGCAGTAAACAAAATAACACAAATTTGTATTCCACAGCATAAGTGTAATTATTTCGTTTACTCATTTAGGATATTGAATAAATAACAAACATCTATTATAAAGAAAAAACGCCCCCTTTTAAACCCCAACAGTACCTGTTTTCACTTCACCTGTTTTGGTATAATTAACTACGATCACCCCACTACTGGTTACTGTGCTTTCTGCCAGTGTAAAAGCAGCCGGGATAGCATGATCATCAAACAACTTCTTACCTTTCCCTAAAACCACCGGATGGATATTGAGCCAAAATTCATCCACCAGATCATGACTAAGCAAGAGCTGAACAAGCTTACTGCTGCCCCAAATTTTAATTTCAGCGCCTTCGGTGTTTTTAAGCTTTTTAATATCGTCTACATTTTTAACGAACACCGTGTTTACCCAATCAGACTTTTCTTTGGTATTGGATAAAACGTACTTGGTTACTTCGTTCACACCTGGCCATTGCTCGGCATGTTTAGGCCAATAATCTTCCCAAATGTCAAATGTTTTTCTTCCTAAAAGAAGATCGGCTGGCAACAACTGTTTTTGCATGGCATTGCCATATTCTTCATCTCCGTAAGGTGCGGTCCAACCTCCGTATTGAAAACCTGCTGATGGGTCTTCTTCAGGGCCACCTGGTGCCTGCATTACTCCGTCTAGTGTAACAAGGGATAAAACAATTATTTTTCTCATATCATTTCGATTTTATTTTAACAGTCTGATAAATTTCGGAAATAATATAAAAGGAAAAGAGGTGTACATATGGCAATTACACTGGGCGAATACCAATGCTGTTAACTTAAGGAGAAAACTAAAACGGATTGTCATCCTGAGCCTGTCGAAGGTAATCCATTTTAGTTTTCGACTTATTAAGAAGGTCTTCGACAGGCTCAGACTGACAGGGTTAAGCTTAAGTTAATAGCACTGGGCGAATACGACAAGACCATTACAGAGGAGCGCTTACAGGCTCAGGAAAAATAAAAACCTACTCCAGTTCCACCTGCTCTGGCCCCGACAACTTTTCTACATGGCAGGCCGAGCGCCCTCCCTTAACCTTTACAATCACACTTTTGGTTAAATTATTCACAGTATCCAATGCTGAAACGATTAATTCATCACCAGCTTCAGTCACTTTTTCCAGACTAGAGTCATTAATTACCACATACACCCCTTTCAGCAGACCGGTAGATGCTGATACGATCTGTTCATTAGTCCTTTTATTAACAACCTTAAAATCTTTGACAGCCCGCCCTTCACCAGACTTATTTTTAAAGGTTATATTAATGGATCGGTACTCCTCAGAACAGATTTTAACAGATTCTTTTTCCTTGCAAGCCAAAACGAGCAAGAAGGACAGCAAAACGACATGATTCTTGTTTATCATAAGTAGTTTGTTTTAAGCATTCCACAAGCAGCTCCCATACCCCAGCTACCCGGCAATAAAAATATTACTGCAAACACAGCATCATTCCAGCTGCACCTGCTCAGGACCTGAAATTCTCTCAATATGGCAAGCACCTCTTCCACCCTTAACCTTGACGGACACGCTTTTTGTGGCATTGTTTACACTATCCAACACAGAAACAATTAATTCATCTCCACTCGAACGCACTTTTTCAACCGAGGAGTCATCGATTACAACATACTCGCCTCTTGATGCTCCATGCGAAGAAGAAAAAATCTCTTCATCGGTTCTCTTGTTTACTACCTTAAAGTTTTTTACCGCACGTGGCTGACCAGCCTTATTGGTAAAAGTGATACCAATATACCTAAACTCCTTGGTACACGATTTAAATGGAAAATCATTACAACCAAAAATGGTTAACAAAAAAACCAAACTGAGATAGCGTTTATTTTTCATAAGAGTTTTAAATGAAAACGGTTAGCGGTTAGATTTTGCTACACCCAGTTCAATTTAAATACTAAAGTAACACTTTTTTCACTCTAAAATTGCAGAAGATAGCTTTACCACATAACGCCTGATTACCAATAAAATAGAGTGCAAACTAGAACAGTTGGTAGCTAGTGAGGCTCCATCCCCCTAACGGCTAATAAATCCTGCAAATTAAATGATTGCAGGTTTTTTTCCTTGTATTAAGCAGGCCCGTCATCAGTATCGCCGAATCGAAAGTCAGTATGTAGATCCTATAATTTATTATGACATCCACAGGTCGAAAATTAAAAGAAATATGCGGTTACTATTTGCTTGCCACCTGGAAGTTAGCTTTGGATTTATTTACTTTTTTACCTGCTATGATCCATACCCACAAACAGATTATTCCCCAAATGATTTGGGCGGAAATCAGCAGCGATCGAACAACCCCACTTAATTCGTTTGATTTTTTGTAGATGTATGGAACGAAATGAACTTCAGGTTCGCTTTGCAGATAAAGATAATAAACCATAAAAATTCTGATTCCGGTAATAAGCAATACAGTAACAATCACCGTAGCAGGTTTTTTATCGCTAACATTCAGCTGGATGATAAAACCCAGCGTAATTGAAACATAAACAATTAGCTCCACGATAAAAAAAGCTACATGAACAATATTGTAGGTGGGATGATACCCGGGATCAGGTGTATGCAGGTAAGCCAGGAAATCAATGCACTCCAATAACAAAAACAGGGCATATATCCCATAAAGGTAAATCCCCCATTTGATGGCCAGATTACCTGAAATAACTGCAGTTTTTGCCTGTTGATGCTGAAGGGAACTCATTTCTTCGCTTTCCATAAGTTTAACAATTAAGTGATGAAAAAAAAGCCAGCCAGCGTTACCAGAACTAACGCAAAATATCTGGCAACCCCGGCGGCCGGAGAAACGTTAACATCCTGTTTCTAACGCATAAGAGCTCATAATTACTTTCATTACTGCTTATGCTTCTATTTATCTAGCTCACAAAGTTGAATTTGCCTTCAAAAAGTTTTCCTACGATTGGAAGAGGCTTAATGACTTCATTATTGGCTGCCACTACGCCCAGCAATAAAAACACCAGGCTTAGTACGCTCAAGATAAGCGACAAGAAGTATAATGAGGGTACAATACTTACCACAATTGATATCACTATCCCCAGGATAAAGGTTAAAATGATTAAACCCAATGATTGACCTAAATGGTAATTAACCAAAGGGTTTCTGTCCGAACTTTTTTTATACTGTAGATAAGCTACCACCCATCCTATGATGGTAACGTAAGCCAAAATGGCCATGGTTTTGTTTGACATAATAGATTTTTTTTAGATTGAGAAAATAAATTAATTAGGTCAAAATTACGCCCCCAATTGCGCCAGAGCAAGAAATAGCCAACTACAATCTGTCTACCAATAAAAAAACAAGCGTCTACAAATCGTCTACAACAAAATCTACCATGCGTTGTTAAATGTATATTCGCTTAGGTTATATAGCCATCTTTAAACCCTACTCCTACCTCAGAAATGTTAAAAAAAACCGCCATCTTTCTCTCTATCTTCACGTTCGCCATCAACACTTGCATCAACGCGCAAATACTTGTTATCGATTCCTTAAAAAATGTACTTGCTAAGGCAGAGCAGGCAGCGCAACCTGTTGTAATGGCCGAACTGGCCCGGGCAACTTACGAAACTGATGTTAAGAAGGCTATAGACCTGTCTTTGCAGGCTACAGCGTTAGCCAAAAAAGAGAAAGAAAAAGGTATTGTTGCTTTTTGCTATGCCTCTGCCGGCCATCTCTTGATGAGAAAAGGACAGGAAAAACGTGCCGCAGCTTATATAGACAGCGCGATGCGCAGTGCAGCGAAATCAACTAATCCGCTTTTTAGCGGTTATGCCTGGCTTCGTAAGGGCTGGTTTGAATTGAATAAGAATGAGAATGAAAAAGCCATGTCTGCATTTATTACCGCCGATAAATTATTGAAGAGCAGCGCAGACCGCAGGGCATTCAGCTACCAAACCTTGATCAATCACTATGCGGCAAGTATTTATGCCTATGGAAGTGATACATTAAAACAACACAAATATGCGGTCGCAGCCTTACAGCTGTCTAAAAAGAGTAAATATCCCGATGACCTACAAATTGGATATATGACTTTGGCGCATAGTTTCTTTTCTGCTTTTGAAGCCAATACAACAAAAAGAGCACTCCTCGATTCTGCGATTTATTATTACCGGAAGACAGTTGAATTTTACCGCCAGCATCAGAACAAGATTGTGATTCAAAGCAATGCTTCGGTTACAGCACTTAATTTGGCTAATATTTACTTTAAGTATTTTCCGGAGAATTTCAGGGATAGTGCCAATCTTTATGTTAGTCATGCACTCGAAGTAGCCAAAAAAACCAATACTCCAGAGGTTATTGCCAATTGCTACGGCATTATGAGCGAGTATGCCATGCGCCGGGGCGACTATCAAAGTGCAGAAAATTACCTCCAAACTGGAATTACTGAACTAGATAAGGCTTCGCCAGGTGTAGATATTACCCGTTCGCGATTAATGCTCGGACTTTCCAACCTGGCTGAACAAAGTGGCGATAAAGCTAAAGCCTTAACTTATTATAAGCGCTACACAGCATATTACAAGAAGGTTTTTGATGCCCAAAAGCTTGCTGCTGTTCAACAACTGGAAGAACAATATCAATCTGAACAGCGTGATCTGGAAATCGCAAACTTGCGTGAGCGGGCAAATTTAAACCGGCAGATAAACTGGCTATATGTTGCCATAGGCTCAGCAAGCATACTGGTGCTGGGCTTGTTATTGGGCATATACCATTATAAACTCAAAGGCTCGCAACAGCGGATACTGATATCCCTCCAGGAAAAACAAGAGGCAGAGTTGCTGGCATCTTTAGGAGAAAAGGAACGGGAAAAAATCGCTGCCCAACAAGCTTTACTTCAAGACCGCACAGAATGGCTGGAGCGTGAATTGTTGGCGGGAACGTTAAAACTGGAAGAAAAGAATACAATTTTAGAATTACTAAAAGAGAAATCAAAAAGTTCTGCGGATACCGCTGCCAAAAGTATCGGTCGGATTATTACTCAAAACCTTCGTAAGGACAAGGAAAATGCAGCTCAACAAAATTCAATCGGTGATATTCATCCCGGATTTTTTAGTGCTTTGCAGGAAAAGGCAGGAGAAACGCTCACCAGGCTCGACCTAAAATATTGCTCCTATATATTAATGGGATTAGATAATAAGGAGATCGCCAATAGGTTAGGCATTGAGCCTAAAAGCATCCGGATGGCCAGGTATCGCTTAAAGCAAAAACTCTGTTTAAAGAAAGAAGATAACCTGGATGTCGTGGTTCGTTCTTATGACAAGCGTTATCAGGATATGTAATTTAATCAGGTTTTAGTTATACGGGTACTTTTCTGGAGAGACACTCCAAAAAGCCTGAGCAATAAAACCTTCACTCGACAATTAAAGAACGTAGCATTAACGCATAGTGCCTGATTTACCCACGTCAGATTAACGTGGGCAAACAGGGCTTAATAATCAACATAACCAACCAAAACTATATTGAACATATCTTTGAGGGCTTTCTTTATCAGAAAAGCAATACTATTATTATTTAGACTAATTATAAACAAAGAAACGACAGAAATTCCAGCTTTCCAAATAATTTTAATTCTTATTTTTTTTCTAATAGCTACAAATAAACAAAAACAGCACATTTAATTGATTACAAATAAGTTATAATGCAACACAAACCACAGGTAAAATCATTTTTTAAATTATTTTAAAATTATTTTCATTTACTATTTTGATTATTGAAAATAACACTTACCTTTGCACTCCTTCAGATGCGAAATCAGAAGTTAAAAATAGAGTGCGGGGTGGAGCAGTTGGTAGCTCGTCGGGCTCATAACCCGAAGGTCGCACGTTCGAGTCGTGTCCCCGCTACCAAATTAAGTCGTGAGTCGACAGTCTTGAGTCATTAGCCTCCGGACTTGAGACTAAGGACTTAAGACTAAAAAATGGCCCGTTCGTCTAGGGGTTAGGACGCCAGATTTTCATTCTGGAAACAGGGGTTCGATTCCCCTACGGGCTACATTGGAAAAGCCTTCAACAAAATGTTGAAGGCTTTTATTATTTTACACCAAAATTAAGGCTATGTATGATATTTGTTGCGTAGGCCACATCACTTCAGATAAGGTAGTTAATACCCACACTACCCTATATATGCCAGGTGGTACAGCATTATATTTCTCCAGTGCATTTAGTCAGCTAAATGCCAAATACCTTTTGGTTACTGCATTGGCAGAAGCTGATTTTGGATATGTACGCGATTTGCAGCAAAAGAATATAACTGTAAAGGCTTACCCTAGTCCTGAAACGGTTTACTTTGAAAACATCTATGGAGAGAATCAGGATGATAGAACTCAAAATGTTTTACACAAAGCTGCTCCCTTTCACAGCGATCAATTTAACAACATTGATGCTAATTTTTTCCACCTGGGTCCCCTATTAGCCGATGATATTCCCAGCGAGCTCGTTCAAACACTCGCGGCTAAAGCCAGGGTAAGCCTGGATGTTCAGGGGTTTTTACGTGAAGTAAAAGATAAAAAGGTGTATGCAACCCAATGGCCTCAAATGGCTGAAGTTTTACCCTTTATAGAAATTTTAAAGGCAGATGTTGCCGAACTCCAGGCCTTAACTGGCTGTGAGGATACCATAGAAGGGGTAAAAGTAGTGGCAGATTTAGGGGTTAAAGAAATTATCATTACCAATGGTAGCCAGGGCTCGGTAATCTATGCCGGCAATGAATCTTATACCATTCCGGCCTATCCTCCTGATGAAATTATTGATGCCACTGGTTGTGGAGACACCTATATGGCGGGTTACTTATTCCAGCGGTTTAAAGCTGCGGGTGTAGAAGAAGCGGGAAATTTTGCTGCTGCAATGGCTGGACTAAAAACGGCAAAAACAGGTCCGTTCACAGGTAATGAAAGTGATGTACTTGCTTTTTTAAGTACGTTCGTAGAGCTGTAAAGGAATTTTGAAGCATAAAAACATGACGATACTTCAAGGTAATCGTTAATTCAGTGTACGATGGCTTGCTGATGCTAATGTAAAATCGGGCCAGATTGTGGAAAGGATTTAAATATAGTTTTTACTAATCGTCAGTCATTCCCTGAACCTTTTGCCATTCTTCTTTGTTAGCAATGTTATGGGTAACGCTAAAAGAAAATCTAAAGGTAAAAAGAAACGAAATAAACTGGGGGTAAAAAACAGCCTGGTTAACAATATTAATGCCCGGAAGAAAAAAGGGATTTCTCGTTCAAAAAAGAAGAAAACCGTATCCAGGAAATCCTATAAAAAAATGCAGCAGAACTGGCAAGACTAGCTGCTTTACTTCCTGATCTCATATGTTATACCATGAATTAATATCAAAAAGATACTAGTTTCCCAAAGTATAGTACTCTCTTTTGGGAAACCCTTTAACTTTGCATCATGACTTTTAAAGACAAAAATCACGATTTGGAAAGCTGCAATGCGAGTTTAAATGCAGTAAAAGATGCATTGTATGTGCTTAACGGAAAATGGAAGCTTCCATTAATTATCAGTTTGCAGAATGGTCCAAAACGTTTCAACGAGATCCAGAAATCACTTGGCGAGATTACGCCTAAAATTTTATCCAAAGAACTGAAGGAACTGGAACTTAATGAATTTGTAGTACGCAAGGTATTTTCTACTACTCCAGTGACGGTAACTTACGAATTAACCCCGTACAGCAGCTCTTTAGACAAGGTAATAGATGAGCTTAGAGATTGGGGATTACAACATAGAGAAAGGCTGGTAGCCAACAGGAAGAAAGATACTGTTTTGGTGTTGGAAAAGGCTTAAGCACAATTTCAGCGATTCTCCACTAACCCTTTCTCTATCCCCACACCCTATCCCACAGCTAGATTTTTTTGCATTTTCACTTACATCTTTCTCCAAACAATGAGTTTTCATCATCGTTGAGTTAAAACGACTGGATTAACCTGGCAATTGATTTACAAACAAGTAAATCATAAGGTTCAAATACAGAGCCTGATGAGAAAAATTAGAGGCCTAATTTTAGCCACACTTTAAAACTAAAATTAGGTTATCTTTGAAGAAAATAAAATCCATGGCGATACTACATAAAAAAGAAGAAAAAATACAAGCGGTAATTGGCCGATTACCTAAAAAATATACTGATGATGCCTTTGTTGAAATGTTTATTAAACTTTTCTCAAAAGACTGGGGAAAGATAAAATCAGCTTACATCAAACAATCACAAGATAAAGAAGTAGGAACAGTGATTACCATGCCGAAGCCTGCTGATTATCTTAAACAAATATTAAATACCTTTCTTCAACAAAGTAAAACTGTAGAGGTAGCTCAAAAGCCTGTAGAAGTAGTGGATCAGCCTGTAAAAGTGGCTAAAAAAGCAGAAGAAACAGTAAAAGAAGAAAAACAACCAAAGGTTGAAAAAGCTGCTCCAGTAAAGAAAGCTGCTACTAAAAAAACAACAAAGGTTTCAGCCGAAACAGAAGAATCAAAATCTGAAGTTGAAGTTGAAAAAACCAGCCCGGCAAAAAAAGCGCCTGCTAAAAAAGCTACAAAAGTTACAGCAGAGACAGCGGAAGAAAAAAAGCCTAAGGCAGCCACAAAGAAAACCGTTACAAAAAAATAATTTTTTCCCGCTCGCATAATAAATCTGGATTTTTCCTGTTTATATACCTGAGAGCGTTAATTTAGATGACGGGGATAGGTCGGAATGATTTATCCCCGTTCTTTTTTTGGTCGCCATGTCTTTCTATATCGCAACTTTCCATCCTCACATTTTCCATCTTACATCCTTAATATTCGTCTTTCC
>NZ_FOGG01000004.1:203898-239889 GCF_900111155.1 Pedobacter rhizosphaerae
CCTGTTTATATATACGAGAGCGTTAATTTAGATGACGGGGATAGGTCGGAATGATTTATCCCCGTTCTTTTTTGGCCGCCATGTCTTTCTACATCCAACCTTCCATCCTCACATTTTCCATCTTACATCCTTCATATTCACTTTACATTTTCCGTCTTACATCTTCCTTTATTACTTTCCTCACACTATTCTCAATCACATCAAATTGTAATCTTTGAGCTCTTAATTGGTATATCGGGAAAAGTCGATATATCTTTGTGCCATGGATCAAGTAGAAATATTTAAAGCTTTATCAAATAAAACCCGTTTGCAGATTTTAAACTGGTTAAAAACGCCTGCTGAAAGTTTTCCCGAGCAACCTAACCCTGATTTTGAAAATCTAGGCGTTTGTGTAGGTCAAATTCAATTAAAAAGCGGATTAACTCAAAGTACGATTTCAGAATACCTTTCTATTCTTCAAAGGGCAGAATTAGTTACGGCTACCCGTTTAGGTCAGTGGACATACTACAAACGCAATGAAGAAGGCTTTAAAAAACTAAGTTCCATGATCAATTCAACATTATAATTTAAAAAGTATGAATACAGATAGCTTATTCAATCCGTTTAGTTTAAAATCTTTAAATATTAAGAATCGCATCGTGATGGCACCAATGACCCGCTCATTTTCGCCTAACGGAATACCAACTGATGAAGTAGCCAATTATTATGGGAAAAGAGCCGCTGGTGATGTTGGTTTAATTTTATCAGAAGGTACGGTAATTAACAGACCATCGTCCTCCAGCGATCCTAACATTCCTCACTTTTATGGAGATCAGGCACTGGCTGGCTGGAAAAAGGTTATTGATGAGGTACATCAGGCTGGTGGATTGATGGGTCCACAAATCTGGCATCAAGGGGTTATGGATAATCACGCCTCCGGATGGCTTCCCAGTGCACCATTTGAAGGACCATCCAGCTTCAATAAGCCAGGTTTCGAAAACGGCGTTCCAATGACAGATGCAGCTATCGCGGATACCATTGCAGCTTTCGGCCAGGCAGCGGCAGACGCAAAAGCTTTAGGCTTTGATACCGTCGAAATTCATGGTGCACACCAATATTTAATTGATCAGTTTTTCTGGGATGGAACGAATAACCGTACAGACATTTATGGCGGAAAAACACTGGCAGAACGTACCCGTTTCGCTGTAGAAGTAATCAAAGAAGTAAGAAAAAGAGTGGGTGAAGATTTTGCATTAATCCTACGTTTATCACAATTCAAACCTGCGGCCTACGATTTCAAGTTGGCTAAAAATGAGCAGGAAATGGAGCAGTGGTTAAGCCCACTAACAAATGCTGGTGTAGATATTTTCCATTGTTCACAGCGCCGCTTCTGGGAACCAGAATTTGAAGGTTCAGATTTGAACTTTGCTGGTTGGGCAAAGAAAATAACAGGGAAAGCAACCATTACGGTAGGTTCTGTTGGCTTAGATGGCGATTTCTTCGGTGCTTTTGCCGGACAAAGTTCAGCTCCAAGTTCTTTGGATGAGTTAGTGAGAAGATTGGATCGTGGCGATTTCGATCTGGTTGCTGTCGGCAGACCGCTTTTAGCAGACCCTAACTGGGCTCAAAAAATCAAAAACAATCAAACTTCATCGTTAAAAGGCTTTAGTAAAGAAGCTTTAATGGAGTTAGTATAAATATTTTTTCAATTCAAATTTAAAAGGTATCCTTGTTAGGGTACCTTCTTTGTTTTAGCCAAAATCCGAACAAAAACACCTCATTTTGAGCAGCTAAGCATTTTTTCCTTCACCCAGTTGCTAAAAGCTTTTAGTCTAACTAAAAATCAAGTTTTAAATTTTAACTCATCAATTATATAATCCTATTAAAAATCTCAAACATCGTTTGATTTTTTTTTGGGAATTAAAAAAAAGTATAATACATTTACATCAGTAAAACGTTTTAGTCTAAGCTGCTGATACTGTAAATATCTATCACATTAAACCAAACTAACTCATTTGCTATAACCAAAAGATAAACCGGAACTAAACTTACATCTGATCATCCCAAACCCTATTCATTAGTAGGATTGAAACCTGAGTATTTTACTCGGGGAGGACTTGCTTTGCCTTTTCAACAGGTAGCACGACATGTTCACCATGCTTTTACCTTCCGTTTTTCCTTTTGAAACCAGATAAGGAAACTAACTAATCAATTAATTATAAAACCTCTAAATGAAGATTAATTTACTCAAAATGATGGGGCTATCAGCTGCAGTGCTGCTCAATAGCCCAGTGTTTTCGATGAGTGCGAATGAAGAGCGGGCGGTAACATTGAAAACCCCTATTTCCTTGCGACTAGCGCAGGCGAAAAAACCGATCACCGGAAAGGTAGTCGACGAAACTAACACTGGTATCCCGGGTGTTGGTATAAAAAACGTTACTTCAGGAAAAAGTACACAAACTGACGCTAGCGGACAGTATTCTATTGAGGCCAATTCGGGCGACATTATCCGATTTACCTATATCGGTTACGATGCGCAGCAAATCACAGTGGGCCAGCAAAACAGCGTAAACATTAAGTTAAAACCATCTGCAAACACCAAGCTGGATGATGTAGTGGTAGTAGGTTACGGTACCCTAAAAGAAAAAGAGATTACCTCGGCTATTGCTAAAGTAGATTCTACTAAATTCAGACAAAGCGGATCGAGAAATCCGTTGGATTTATTGGTAGGAAAAGTTGCTGGTTTGCAGATATCGAGGAACAGTTCTAATCCAAATGATGGGGTAGGTGTTCAATTGAGAGGAGTAACTTCTTTATCAGGAAGCGCATCGCCGCTAATTATTATAGATGGAATTCCAGGCGGTAACCTTGATCTATTACAGCAAGATGATATTGAGTCATTCAGTGTTTTAAAAGATGGATCTGGTGCTGCCATTTATGGTACTCGGGCAAATGCAGGGGTAATCATCGTTACAACGAAAAAAGGTAAAAAAGGACCAGCTCGATTTGACTACAATGCATACGTAAGAACAGAAACACTGGTAAAAAGACCTGACTTTATGAATGCTACCGAATGGAGAGCGCGTATAGCCAGCGGAGAATATAAGGTAGTTGATAAAGGTGGCGACTTTGATTACTTTCAGGATTTGATCAATAAAAACAACATTTCTAACAACCACAACTTAGCCGTATCTGGTGGCAGCGACAACTCTAATTACAGGGTTAGTGCCAACTATAGGGAACTTCAAGGCTTTGCAAAGGAAAACGGTAGAAAAGAGTACGGTATCCGTGCAAGCTTGACTCAAAAAGGATTTCAGGATAAACTACAAGCACAGTTTAACGTATCCACCAATTTTAACAATGCCAATCTGCTTGGTGGTGGTGGCTGGGAGAACGTATTAACCAAAAATCCAACCGAATCGTATTTTAATCCAGATGGTTCTTACCTTTTTACCAGAACCATTACCAATGAGCTTGCTCGTTTAGAACAAGAACGTTATGGTGTGCAGCAACAAACCACTTCAGTTGATGGAAAAATTGACTTTGAAGTTCTTAAAGATTTGAAGTTAAGTGCATTCTTTGCGACCCAAAGAAATAACAGAATCTGGAGTGAGTATCGTGATAGAGCCAGCCAGAACTCAGTTGAAAATGGAGATGCCCCCAATGGCGGATATGCTGCGAAAACTACCGAATTAAACCAAAATATCAACTTCGAGCCGACGATTGAGTACACGAAAACTTTCGGAAAACATAAGATCTCAGGTATAGGCGGTTACAGTTTTCGTAGAGAAACCAATGAAGGTTTCAATGCTAACAATAGAGGTTATTTGAATGACTTGTTCGAAGATAACAACTTAGGAAGTGTACCCGTAAAGGTTACCACAATAGGGATAGGAAGCTTTAAGAACGAAAATACGTTAATTGCTGTTTTCGCAAGATTAAATTATTCCTTGAATGATAAATACTTTGCTCAAGCCATCTTCAGAAGAGAGGGTTCATCCAAATTTGGAGCAAACAATAAATGGGCAAACTTCCCTGCCATTTCCGGAGGCTGGAATATTACGCAGGAAGAATTTATGAAGAATGTGAGCTGGGTGAATAATTTGAAGCTAAGAGTGGGTTATGGTGAAACGGGTAATTCGGGTATGGGCAATAGTGAAGCGCTCGTTACTTTGAGTACGGGAGGGATTTATCTTTTTCCATCAGGGGAATATTTGCAAACCTATGGACCAAATAAAAATCCCAATCCTGATTTAAGGTGGGAAACCAAACAAGAAACCAATATTGGTGTAGATTTTACTATTCTAAATAATAAGCTGACCGGTTCGATTGACGGATACAAACGCAAAATAAAAAACCTGATTGACAGATATACCTCTCCACAGCCCCCATTCGTGACATCAGAAATTACTACGAATGTGGGATCGCTATCATCTAAGGGTATTGAGCTTTCATTAAGTTACGCAGCTATAAAAAATAAGGATTTTAGCTGGAGTGTTGATTTCGCAGGTAGTACGACCAAGAATGTTCTTGATAGCTATTCAAACTCTGAATATCGCAGAGACATGAGAACTTTTGGATCCATAGGTGGTTTCGGCGCACTAGGAGATGCTTTCAGAACCTATGAAGGGAGAGAAATAGGCGAATTCTGGGGAAAACGCTTCGCTGGTTTCAGCCCTGATGGCAAATGGACATTCTTCAATAGAAACAATGAAGTAGTGACTAATGCTCAAATTAACACTTCAGTTTTCAGAGATCAAACTGACTTTGCTGTTCTTGGAAATGCTGTTCCCAAATATTATTTGTCTTTAACAAACAACTTTACTTATAAAGGATTTGATTTAAGGGTATTCTTGAGAAGTAAGCTTGATTTTGATGTACTCAACACCATGGCCATTTCTTATGGCAATAAAAATGGTGCTTCTACAAACCTACTAAACAGTGCTTTCACCAAATATGCTGATCTAAAGGACACTTACATGTATACTGATTATTACTTAGAGAGTGGTAGCTTCCTTAAACTTGATGAGGTGACGCTTGGCTACACCTTTAAACTTAAAACGAAATATATCAGAACATTAAGATTGAATGTAACAGGGCAAAACTTAGTAACGATTACTGGTTACACCGGTAATGATCCAGACTACATTCAAGATACAGGGTATGGACAATTAATAAACAACAGAAGTTTAGGTATAGATACCAGGAGCCCTTACCCCGCCACAAGACAATTCCTATTCGGTGTTAATTTCGGATTTTAATTTTTAAACGATGAAAAGATATAAAAAAATAATGCTATCAGTTCTTGTAGCAACACCTATGTTGCTACTAAATAGCTGTTCAAAACTAGATCAGCCGATTTATGATCAGTTAATTGCAGATAATTTCTACAATAATAAAAATGAGGTTTTATCAGCTGTTTTAAGGCCATACACGCACGCCAATGCCTGGGTTACTCCTTCTGGTCAAGATGGCTGGTGGAGACCGGCCGAACTTTCAGCAGACCAATTGGCCTGGCCAACAAAAGGTAGGCATGGGGAAGATGGCGGTAAGTGGAAAAGATTACACTACCATGCGTGGTTAAGTGATGACGGACCATTGAACAATGCCTGGGTATTAATGTATTGGGGAATGGGCTTATGCAATGACCCCATTGGAAACCTGGAAAAGAAAAGTATAGTAGAAATGGGCATTACTCAAGCAGAAAAGGAAGCTTACATTGCGGAGCTAAAATTATTAAGAGCTTTTCACTACTTGAAATTAATGGATCTTTTTGGAAATATTCCTATTGTAACTCAAGTTGGAATACCTGCAAAGCCAGAAACACAACCTAGAGCTGCTGTTTTTGCTTTTATTGAGAAAGAGATTAAAGAAAACATCGAGAAAGCGCCTAAACCATCGAGAAATATGATTGGAAGGATGACACAGGCGGGTGGATATGCCATGCTAGTGGAGCTATACCTTAACGCGCAAACCTGGACAGGTACAGCTCGTTGGGATGATTGCATTGCAGCAGCAAATAAATTAATCAATAATGAAGTAGGGGGTCAAAACGGTAACATGCAGTTGGATCCAAACATTACCGATCCATTTAAGCCAACCAATGACTTATCCAAAGAAGTAATTTTCTCTATTGCTTATGAGTTTGCAAAAGCCTCATTTCAACCCTCATGGACGGGTGAATTCTTTCACTTCCAACAAGATCAAATCTATGGTGGTGCCAGAAACGGTAATGATGGTATTGTTGTAGTACCTGGGAATTTCACTAAATATGAGAATGAAGATTTAAGAAAGAGAACCTGGCTCTTAGAAGGCGAAATGTTTAGATTTGACAATGGTCAGCCAGCACTTGCAAGAGGAGGAAACGAATATGATGGTCAACAGATTGTTTTCGTAGACAACATTCGTAAAAATAAAACCGGATCTACCGTATCCAATATGAGCGAAGGTGAGGAAAACAGTGGGGTTCGTTTCAATAAATACAAATTGGGTAATCAAACTGCAGGAGTGGTTGGTGGAGTAAGCATTCCTGCCGATCCGAATTACAACAATACCGATTGGAACATCTATCGTTTAACATGGGTATATTTCGCAAAAGCTGAAGCCCTAATGCGTAAAAATAGTGGCAACGCAACAGCTGAAGCCGTTCAGTTAATTAACGATTGTAAGAAAAGAGCCTATACAGATGCCAATTGGGCAACAAGGGCTTACACCACTACCTCATTAACCTTAGATGAATTGTTAAATGAAAGAGGTAGAGAATTCATTTTCGAAGGTTTCAGAAGAAATGATTTGATCCGTTTTGGAAAATTCCATACCGAATCGTGGTGGGACCATACCCCTTCTGCAGCATTCAGAACATTGTTCCCTATCCCACAAGTACAACGCACTTTAAATGAGAATTTAGCTCAAAATCCTGGTTATAACTAAGGAATATCGTGTTTTAGCAAAAAGAGTCTGGTCGGTGATCAGGCTCTTTTTTGTTTTATCACATCCGTATCTAAAATGTAATACTTTTGCCTGCACTGGTTATTTCCTATTGGAATGCCTAAATTAGAATATTAAACACCCATCCCATGTCGAATATTAAACTCATTATAGAAGAAAGGCCCGCTAACATCGGGAATTTCATGGTAGGCCGGTTACTACCTTTCAGAGAAAAAAGAACTGTTGGTCCGTTTGCCTTTATAGATCACATGGGGCCAACTGTACTCAAGGATGATGAGAATTTTGATGTTGCCCCACACCCACACATCGGCCTTTCTACATTAACCTTTCTTTTTGAAGGAGAAATTATGCACAAAGACAGTTTGGGTACCGAAATTGTAATTAAACCAGGACAGGTAAACTGGATGACCGCCGGTAAGGGAATTGCCCACTCTGAAAGAACACCGGAATATCTTCGCCATACAGAAAAAACCATGCATGGTTTGCAAATATGGGTGGCATTACCCAAGCACTTAGAGCAAATGGAGCCTGAATTCTGCCATATTGAGGAACAAGATATCCCCAGCTGGGAACAAGATCACATTCAATTTAAACTCATAGCTGGAGAAGCATTTGGGAAAAAATCACCTGTGCCTGTTTATAGTCCCTTATACTTCCTTGAGCTCAAAAGCACCGTTCGCCAGAAAGTAAATATTGGCGATTATCTTTTTGGAGAAAGTGCCCTATATATTTTGGAAGGAGCTATTGAAAGTGATGGAAATATATTTGAACCCAGACAGATCTTAATAGCCAACGATGCCAAACTTTGTGAGTTTACCCTACATGAAAACACAACAGTTTACATTTTTGGTGGTGAAGCTTTCCCTGAAGAACGTTTAATTTACTGGAACTTTGTGGCTTCGGATAAGGAGCTTATTGAACAGGCAAAAATCAAATGGCAGGCTCAGGAATTTGCTCCCGTTCCCGGAGAAACAGACTTTGTGCCCCTACCCGATCAAAGTAAATACATTAAGCACTAGAGAAAAAAGAATACTTTTTTCCCGCAGATTAAAAAAGATTTTTCCCTTCAATCATTTTAGATCTGCGGGAGTAATAACACTACTAATTCCCCTTTTTAAACAGATTCATATTAACAGAAACTGCTACTCCTGTAGACGACAACCTTGAGTTTCCGTAACCAATTCCCGTTAGTGGCAACTTCATAAATGGCTTAGCACTAATCCTAATTTTTTCATTTATTGTATGTTGAAACTCCAGTCCAACATTGGCCACTCCGAAGTAGTGTTGATTTTGGTTTGTAACCTCATAATTTTTTGGTCCCTGATAATTAGAATCATAAGAATAATTATATTTTTCTTTTAACATCAGGTAGCTTGATAAGCCTGTGCTCACAGAAATAGCATTTTTTCTATTTTCGAACACCTTATAATTAACGTTCAGTGGGATGTCGATTACATCGCAATTCGCATGGATATTGGCTGGAGCAACCCTAAATACATAGCTTGTATTCGGATTATATAAACTGAAATCTGAGTCATATATTTTTTTGGCATATACAGCGCCTGTGGTAATACTTAGTTTCTTGCTAATAGATAATGTAGCTTCAAGTCCAAAACCACCACTCAAACTACTTGTTCCCGATTTTTGAACACTGGTTAAATCTGGCGCTGCCAAAATACTTAAAACCAGGGTTGGCTTTCTTTTTAAAACCATAGCAGGCCTTTTTGATTTCGCAATTTCGGCAGTATTTAAACCAGCTAATGCATCATCGAACGCAATGGTTTTAACAGATTTATTCAAAACAATCTGATTTACATTTGATTCTGGCAAAATGAGCAAACTAATAGCATCGAAATTATTAAGCTTATTCTGATAAGTAATATTAGATCCGCTAATAAATTGATGCCCACTTACCAGATTTATCCCTTCCGATTTACGCTCAACCAAATCCACTGCCTTACCCCTCACAATCGAATCTTTATTTATGGATCCACCCTCTGTTAAAAAAATTTCCTTTTGCACTTTTGTTTTCACATCAGCTACAGCTGCCTTCTTAATAATTTTTTCATCAGCTCTAAAAACCAGAAATACAATCACCAGCAATGCAGCAATCCCCGCAATAGCACTCAACCAAATAACAGGAACTATTCTCTTCCTCACCTTTGGATATAATTTTTCCTCCAGGCTATCCCAATCCATTTCATTGAAAGGAATATCAGGCTCCTCCAGTTTATCCTTGAAAAATCTATCTATATCTTTTCCCTCTTTCATTGCATTTTTGTATTTAATCTAACCTGCAATACATTCCTTTCGTCATTTACAGTATTATTAACATGATAAATTCTGGCATCTGCTCCTTTCAACATATCCTGCAATTTTTGCCTGGCTTTAAATAGATTAGATTTTGATGTTCCAGCTGATATATTGAGCATTTCTCCAATCTCCTCGTGTGTGTATCCATCAATGGCATAAAGGTTAAAAACGGTTCTGTATGCCGGACTTAATTTTTGAACCATTTCCAACAAATCATTATAAGCCAGTTGATCATACACGGAACTTACCTGTGCTATGTGCTCATACTCGGCAATATCTGCATGATCAGTAAATTTTAAATTTGTGCGGTAATAATCAATCGCAGTATTGGTGATTATTCTTCCTAACCAAGGCATAAAAGCTTTATCTGATTCATATTTTGAAATATGCTTAAAAGCCTTGAAAAATCCATCATTTAATATGCCTGCAGCATCCAACCTGTTATTGGCGTAGCGTAAACAAATGGCCATAGCAAAGCTGTAGAAATGTTTGTATAGTGCCTTCTGACTATCCCTTTCATTTCTAACACAGCCTTGAATATGCTTCTTTAATATATGATCATTTTCGCTGCTAGCGGTCACATGTTCTCCTTTCAACTTAGCTTACGCTAACAAACTACAAAAGGTTGCCTCCATAATAAAATATTTTTTTGGATCTGAATCATCGACAAAAAGCCGAGAGAAAATAAGGGTACAAAGCAACCATTAAAGCTTTTATGGCGTAATGGCTCATATCGTTAATAAAATATAATTACCTAAAACAAAACCTTATGCTAATCTACTTAAAAAGAAACCTAATATTCATCATGTGTATGATATTGGCATTTACAACAGCTTGTAAAAAAAGTAAAAATGATCCCATAGAAAAGAAAGGGATCCAATTGACTACAGACGCCAGGTTTGGAGCAGTTTTAACCGATAAGGATGGAAAAACACTCTATTTCTTTGCTACGGATGTTGCCGGCACCGCAAATTGTACTGGCCCTTGCGAAACCATCTGGCCGCTTTACTACTCCGCAGATGCCAGCACAGACATGAATTTAAACGCAGCTGAAGTTGGTGAAATTACCAGGGCCGACGGACGTAAACAAAGCACCTATAAGGGATATCCCCTATATTACTATCAAAATGATGCCGCAGCAGGCGAAATTAAAGGCGATGGTGTTGGTGGAATTTGGTTTGTAGCCAAACCAGATTATTCTTTGATGCTGGCTAATACACAATTGGTAGGGCTAAATACGAAACAATATACCAGCGCTTATGCAGAGGGTACAGGAAATACCCGGTATTTTACTGATGCTAATGGAAGAACAGTTTACGCTTTTTCTCCTGATAAAAATGGAAAAAACACTTTCACCAAAGCAGATTTAAGCAACAATAGTATTTGGCCTGTATATGAAGCTGAGTTAAAAAGCTTACCCTCAATCATTACCAAAGATTTAATTGGTGTTATTGATGTTTTTGGTAAAAAGCAGATGACATACAAAGGATGGCCGCTATACTATTTCAATCAGGATGCCAAGCGAGGAGATAATAAAGGAGTAAGTGTAGGGGCGTTTCCGGGCTTCTGGCCGGTGTTAAATGCAACTACGACTGTTGCACCAGCACCATAGTTTTTGGATGGAGAGGGGTTAGGATAAGCTGGTGCTCAGGCACCAGCTTTTATGCTTCTAGTAATGCTGCTTTAATCTTTTCTGCGGCTTCTGCCAGTTCTTCCTGAGTTGGACTCAGCTTCTCCTTGCTGAAATTCATATCGCTCACATTATTCATTGGAATTAAATGAATGTGTGCATGTGGCACTTCCAGTCCGATTACCGATACACCAACCTTTTTACATGGGAAGGCTTCTTTTACACCCTTGGCTACAATTTTAGCGAACATCCAAAGGCCAACATATAAATCCTCTTCCATATCGAAAATATAATCTCTCTCGATTTTCGGAATAACCAGTACATGTCCGGCCGTTAAAGGCTGAATATCTAAAAAAGCCAGGTACTCAACGGTTTCTGCAACTACATGGGCGCTAATCTCGCCTGATACAATTTTTGAAAAAATAGTCATTGGGTTATGGGTTAATTTGTAGTTGTTAGTATTTGGTCGTTAGTAGATAGACAATATGCCCTCTTGATACTTGTTTCTCGATACTTGATACTTGGCTCTCGATACTTTTTATAGTAGTTAGTACTTAGTCGTTAGTAGTTAGACAAAATGCCTAATCTTTCATCCGCCTCTTGATACTCAATACTTGATACTTGATACTAATTACTTGGTTCTTTTTATTGTAGTTAGACAAAATGCCTAATCTTTCATCCGCCTCTTAATACTCAATACTTGATACTTGATACTAATTACTTTGTTCTCAATACTTGATACTCAATACTCAGTACTTGATACTAATTACTTGATACGCTCCTACCGAGATATCTCTAACACTTCAAATTGCATTTTACCAGCAGGAACCTCAATTTCAGCGAATTCACCGACAGATTTACCCAACAATCCTTGTGCAATAGGTGATTTTACCGAGATTTTTCCCGTTTTTAAATCAGCTTCGCTCTCTGCTACCAACTGGTAAGTCATTGTAGCATTATTTTTTACATTTTTGATTTTAACAATAGATAAGGCTAAAACCTTGGTGGTATCCAGTTTAGATTCATCCAGTAAGCGTGAATGCGCCAAAGTATCGTCTAACTTCGCAATTTTAGCTTCGTGCAAACCTTGCGCCTCTTTTGCGGCATCATACTCTGCATTCTCCGATAAATCACCCTTATCACGTGCCTCCGCAATTGCCTTGGCAATTAATGCACGCCCTTCTGTTTTTAGATAATGTACTTCTTCTTTAAGTTTTTCTAATCCCTCTTTTGTATAATAGGTAATCTCTGCCATAGCTCGTTTTCTTTCTTTAGTCCTATAAAAAACAAACAAGACTATATAGTTGGTTTGCTACATAGTCTTGCTTCAATTATAACGAAGATAAAATGCTGAAATTACAAAAGCAAATAAAAATTTAAGATTAACAAGATTATGATGTTACAAAGGGTATTTAATGCATCATCTAACTGCTCTTTAAGCTTATTGTTACTTTCTAACAATCACTAATTGCATCATTATTTCTACTTTTATCAAAATTATTCAGAAAAATGAAAAAGATTTATGCGTTTGCCCTTTTCTCAATTTTGGGCATACATACTATTGTAGCTCAAGAGCTTTATATGCCTCGAAATATCAAAGCTGCATACAACAAAGGTACCCGTGCAATGGATGGAAAGGCGGGTAAAAATTACTGGCAAAATCATGGAAAATACACCATGGATATAAAAGTAGATGCTGAAACCAAAATAGTGAGTGGCACCGAAGAGATTATCTATACCAATAACAGTAACGATACCCTAAGAACACTGGTCATCCGTTTTGTAAATAATATTCACAAACCAACAGCGCCCCGAAGCGGCTCGGTAAGTGAAGACTTTCTCTCCGAAGGATTAAATATTAAGTCGTTCTCGGTAGATGGAGAAACATATAAGGTAGACAGCAAGGGCTGGGGAACAGTTGGTGATGTGCCATTAAAAAAAGCCCTTCATCCCAAAACAAAAGCGAGGGTAAAGATCGACTGGGAATACCCCTTATCAAAGCAAAGTGGCCGTGAAGGACAAATTGATCCCAATTCTTTCTTTGTAGCTTACAGCTATCCAAGAATTTCGGTGTATGACGATTACAATGGCTGGGATAGAATTCCACACTCAGACAGAGCCGAGTTTTACAACGATTTTAACGATTATGTATTCTCAATAAAGGCACCAAAAGATTACGTTGTTTATGCAACCGGCGATTTTCTTAACCCCGACGAAGTGTTACAACCTGAAATTTCAGCCCGTTTAAAGAAATCCTATAACCAGGATGAAGTTATTCATATTGCTACTGCCGAAGAATTAAAAAACGGCAAAGTAACTGCTCAGAAAGACTGGAACACCTGGAAATTTTCAGTCGACCATATTACTGATGTTTGCTTTGCTTTGAGCAATCACTACGTTTGGGATGGAGCAAGTGTTATTGTGGATGCAAAAACGAATAGACGAGCAAGTGCCCAGGCAGCATATAACCCAACAACAGGACAGGATTTTATTCATTCAGTTAAATACAATATCAATGCACTCTCCTGGTTTTCTAATCATTGGCCCGGCATTCCTTATCCTTATGTAAAAACGATTGCCTTCCAGGGTTTCGCCGATATGGAATACCCGATGATGGTAAACGATTCTAACTTTGGCGATCCTGTTTTTGCGCAGTTGGTTCAGGACCACGAAGTTGCACACACCTACTTTCCTTTCTACATGGGCATTAATGAAACCAGATATGCCTATATGGATGAAGGATGGGCAACCACCTTCGAATATTTAATCGGCATTGCAGAACATGGCAAGGAAGCCGCAGATAAGTTTTATAAAACCTTTAGGGTAAATAAATATATTAACGATAAGTCTGCAGAAGAAGACCAACCCATTATTTCGATGTCTGACCAGGTTTCTGGCGCAGGATATGGCAATAACTCTTACGGAAAAGCATCATTATCTTATTTGGCCCTGAAAGATCTCCTGGGTGATGAATTGTTTAAAAAAGCATTGCATACCTATATGGATAACTGGAATGGTAAGCACCCTATTCCATGGGATTATTTTAACTCCATGAACACTGGGGCTGGCCAAAACCTAAACTGGTTTTTCCAGAATTGGTTCTTTACCAATAACTACATCGATTTGAAGCTAAATTACAGGGCATCTAAAATGGCGAACTTCCCGGTATCAGTTCAAAATGTGGGTGGCTTTGCAATTCCTTTTGATTTGGTGGTTACCTATACAGACGGCAAGTCAGATAGAATCCACTACACACCAGCAATATGGAAAAGCAATCAAAAGGTTGCTTCCGTTACCGTAAAAAATAATGGTAAAGCGGTAAAATCAATCTCCGTAGATGGAGGAATCTTTATGGACGCTACGCCAAAAGACAATACCTGGACCAGTAAATAATGTTCAGCTGGCAGTTTTCAATTTTTGGTTGTTTAACCAACTGAACATTGAAAACTGTTAATTATTTTCAGCACTTGAAACGGCTTGGTGCGTAACAGGAAAATTAAGTGAATTGGCAATAAAACACATTTTATTGGCTTCAGCATGAAGCGATTCGGCCAATGCCAGGTGAGCCTTATCTGCGATTAATACCTGCGGATGAAGCGTTACCTCTTTAAATCTTCCACTTCCATCTGCCAATTCTTCCATCGTGCCTACTGCTTCATCCTTGTAATCAATTACAACAATTTCATTCTTCGAGCAAAGATGTAAATACCACAACATGTGGCAGCTTGATATGGAGGCTAAGAGTAAATCTTCTGGATTATACTTCGATTTATCTCCTAAAAAAGCAGAATCAGAGGAGCCCAAAATATCTGCCTTTCCTTTTACAGAAATAACATAATCTCGATCATAGGAACGGTAATCCATTGTACCTGAGCCTTTATTTCCTGTCCAGGTTACGGTTGTTGAATATAAGTGGTCTTTCGGCATGATATTTTAGTTAGAGTTTGTATAGCCAATTTAAGAAAATAGCTTTAAAATACACAGGTAATTATTTTTTATCCTCTTGATAAATATCTTGCTTTTTATTTATTCAGAAAAGATTCGAAAGTAAATAAACCCAAAAATCGAAACAGTTAAAAAGAAATAATAGCAAATTAAAATTTGCGAATTTGGAAATATTCCTATGTATGCATATCAAAAAATTATGTAATTAAAAATTATATTCTGTAATATTTGCATATACGTTAAAATATTTATATTTTTATTGTTCCGAGACAGGAGAGAAAGCATAAAACCCCGGCTATTTTAGCTGGGGTTTTGTGTTTATGGGTTATTTACCTAAATGGAAGTTAACATTAATATTAAACTTCACCCTTACCAGCCGATTGTCTTGCATACCCGGATTCCATTTCGGCGATGCACTAACTACGCGAATAGCCTCTTCATCTAAACTTTCCATCACCCCCTTCAGCAACTCGACATCTGTTATCGACCCATCACGTTCTATAACAAAAGACAGAAGTACTGTACCCTGCACTTTAGCCCGTTGAGCATCTCTGGGATAACGGATATTGTTGCCTAAATATTTATAAAATGCTTTGAAACCTCCAGGAAACTCTGGCACATGCTCAATAGAAGCGAAATCGTGTACCTTCTTTAACGAATCATTTACTGAACCAGGGATATCTTTAAAAACCGTACTATCTTCTATACCCATTTTAACCAACATATCTTTCATCTGGACATTGTCTGGTGATTTACTTTGGCTCTTGGTGATGATAACCATTATGCCATTCTCATTTTGCACACCAAACCGAACCATTTTTTCCTTATCCTTAATGATTGTTGCATATTCTACCACCTTATCTATGCCGATTAAGGTGTCCCTGTTTTCTTTCAAAATTCTGCCATCAATAATAACAGACATATTTTTAGTTAATTCTGAGAGGGGTTGATCCTGGGCCATTACCACTTGACCAAGTGTTAGAAGAAAGATTAGCGTTAAAAAGATATTCTTCATGATTGTTTAAATTTCATCCAAATATAAAACAATACTATTTAAGCAAAATAGCCCTAACTGTAAAGCTGGGCTATTTAAGATGAGCATGTTGAACTGACAAAATCAGCTTTCGTTATTTTCTATACCTGATCACAACTTAAACTGAACGCCGATGTTGTATCTTACTCTTACAGGCTTACCATCAATTAATCCCGGGTTCTAGGCCGGACTACTTTTGAGCACCCTTATTGCTTCTTCATCTGTGCCGCTCCCTAATTTTCTAATCACTATAATATCTGTTAGGGCTCCATTTTTCTCTACTATAAAACTCAAAAAAACCCTTCCCTCCACATTATTCCGCTTTGCTGGTTCTGGATACTTAATGGCCTTGGCCAAATAGTCATAGAATTTCTTAAAACCACCTGGAAATTCAGGCTGTTTATCTACGCTTACGAAATCATAAACCCTATCCGTATTTTGCGCTTTGGCGATATTCACGCACATAGCAATCCCCATAAGGGCTAAAAAAAACAGCTTTCTCATTACTTTAAAATATTTATTGGTGAATTTCGTGCTATTGAACTAAGGGGTAATTTGAATAAAATTGAGGCGCTGAGATAAATGCAAATATTCCCCTTACCTTTTCTAATTCTTTTTAGAATTCTTGGTTTTTATAATTATTACTCCATTTTTTCCCTTGTCACCATGAAGAGTAACCGCAGAACCATCTTTCAAAACTGAAATACTTTCGATGCTATCCGGACTAATATTCTTAGCTTCATCCTCTGTCATTTCCTTACCATCAATAATATAAAGCGGCTTATTTTTAACATCTGATGAATTCCCAAGACTGAATGTTGCTGTATTCTTATTTTTACCCCGAATGGAAATCCCACTAATATCCCCATGTAATGGCTCATTAGCTTGATATTTTTGACTAATAATTTTATCTATCCCTGATTTAGTAGTCACCAAAATAACGCCATTCTTAGCTGCAAAACCATATGTTGCTACTGCACTACTGTCTTTTAACACAGAAATAGACTTTATATCTTCGGCATCCAAGCCATTCAGCGATGATTCTCCACCCCACAATTGCTTATGGCCATCGATAATAATTAAGGGATTTTGCCGTATTCTCGCTGAATTGTTATTCAATCTAATGAATATTTTTTTCTGTGTCGTGTCTGTTTTTTGCGCATGGCACAGCCCTGCTGTTCCGCTAACGAGTAGCAGAACGGTCATTAATTTTCTCATGATATTTCGATTTTTAAATTTCTGGGTTATATCGAAGGATTGTGGTTAAGATTTTCCATCTAAAAGCGGGGCCTTATCCTTCCTTGCACTTTTTGTAGTTACTATAATTACGCCATCCTTCCCTTTCTGGCCGTACAAACTTATGGCCGATTGATCTTTAAGAACAGAAATGGATTCAATGGCATTTGCATCCAGGGTTTTTAAGATGTCATTATCGACGATCTCTCCATCCAAAACATAAAGGCCTTTAAACGTTTCGTTATTTCCCCTAATTTTTATAGAGCCCATTTGGCCTGTTAAATTTTGAGATTTATTTTTTGGCTCTGCCTCTGTGGGTTTATCCAGATTATTTAGGGCAAAATTAACATTGATATTATAGCGCGAGCGGATGGGTTCTCCTTTCACGATTCCAGGATTCCAATTTGGACTGCTTTCCAAAACTCTGATTGCTTCTTCATCCAGCTCCTTTGAAAGGCCTCTGATAATTCTGATATCGCTTAATTTTCCATCTTTTTCTACCACAAAAGATAAAAATACCTTTCCTTGTACATTGTCTTCTTTAGCTTTTTTGGGGTACCGAATACTTGCGCCCAGGTATTCATAAAATTTTCTGACACCTCCGGGAAATTCTGGTTGCTTATCTATAGACACAAAATCAAATACCTGCTCATTGCTCCCTTCGCCTTTCTGAGTAGTAGGAAAAGATATAATGGTTATCCCAGAAAGATTTTGATAACCCTTAACATCGGCGATCTTCTCATTTTTATACCCTTCTTTTAATCCCGAAAGTTTAAAAGATACTTTAATGGCATATTTACCATCTGCTACCTGATCAAATTTCTTATAAGATAGAATGGTTTTCATTACCTCTTCATCGCAACCATAACCCAAATCTACATTGGCACTTATGCTATTTACTCGCCCATTTTTTAAGGTGAACTTAATTTGCGTATTGCCCTGGAAATTAGCCGCATGGGCTTCTACAGGATACTTAACTGCCCCCCCAACAAAACGATAAAAATCTCTCCACTGCTCCTCTGGCTGTCCTTTAATAGACACCGTTGCTGCTGTTTTTTCAATAAGCTTCTCATTTTCGATGGGCTTAGTTACCATTTCCTGTACCAACTCCATTGGTTTTTCTAAAGGAAGCTGTTCAGAAATGGAGATTAAATTTTCGTTCTTTCTCACTGTCGCAGAAGAAAATACAATCAATATGGCAAAGAGCGGTATAAAAATACCATATTTCATAACTGCTGTCTTTTTAGACCTTTCCTTATGAAGCATGAAGATCCTCTTTTTGATCATTGATTTTCTGAAAAAGCCATTAGCGAGTGAATGAGGAGCAATCCCAAACGATTTGCTCAGCAACAACATCGAATATTCAGCCTTATCCCCCTGAAATGCTGCCGCCTTCTCATCTGCTAAAAACTCATGGATATTCCTGATCGTATGTTTGTATAAATAAATGACTGGATTTAGCCAGGTTACGATCCCTAAAACTTCGAAAAAGAGGATATCCAGACTGTGCCATTGTTTAATATGCGTTTCTTCATGAATGTCAATCACCTCCATTTTAGGTAAATTGCTATCAATCACCTTTTTCTTAAAAAAGGAAAACGCTGAACCAGTTTTAGCCCTTGCGATGAGTCTTTTAACCTTAATTAAATTAAAAACCAACCGACCTAAAAAGAACAATATCCCAGCACAATAAACATAAACGATAAGATTACCCCAGTTTAATCCCGGATTAGGCGTAGTTACAACGCTGGCCTGTGCTAACATAGCTTCCCAGTTAACCGTAGTGTAAACTTGTTGTGCGGCGCGCTGTTCAGTTAGCCATTCCAATCGTATAAATGGAATACAAAGCGATAGAACACCTGCTGAGACTAGATAAATGCGATTGAGCATAAAGTAAGTCTCTTTATCTAATAACAGTTTATAAAAACCGTAGAAAACAATTAGATAAATATTGATCTGTAATAGGTAGTGGGCTAAACTCATTTTGGCGTGTGTTTAATTTTATTGATCATTTTTAAAATCTCATCAACATCACTTAAATCCAACTTCTCTTCTTTTACAAAAAAGGAGAACATACTTTCCACCGAGTTTTCAAAGTAGTTTCCCAGCAGTTTTTCTGTTGCGTGCCTTTTGTATTCCTCCTTACTAATAAGGGGGTAATACTGATGGGCTTTACCAAAAGCCTCATGGCCGATAAAACCTTTTGTTTCTAAAATTCTGATAATGGTTGATACCGTATTATATGCAGGTTTTGGGAGCGGTAATTCATCGATCACATCTTTTACAAATGCTTTTTCCAATTGCCACAGTACCTGCATAATCTGTTCTTCGGCTTTGGTTAAATCTTTAATTTCCATGATATTGATATAATAAGGACAAGCAAAACGTTTTGCTTAAACTAAAGTTAAAACTAATTTCTTAGTTATGCAAATTTTTAAGCAAGTTTTTTCACAGGAAGTCCTCTGATTATCAACTATGGAATAGGAAAGATTAGTCTTTAAATGGTTACCAGATTGTTTTTGATACCATAAACTACGAGTCCGGTACGCGATTTAATATTAAGCTTGGCAAATAAAGATTCACGATAGTTATCAACTGTGCGGGGGCTAACATTCATTTGATCTGCAATTTCCTTATATGTGAGCTCCGTACTGCAATGCTGCAAAAAGCTGAGTTCCCTGGCAGTAAAAATGGGTTTGGCATCGCCATCCTTTAAGGCCACTAAAAGCCTGCCCGAAACCAGTTCGTTAACATAAAAGCCTTTATCCATGATCGCTTTAATCGCAATAAGCAAATCTGAGGGAGTAGATTCTTTAAGCATATACCCTCCGGCACCAGCTTTTAACATCCCTATGATGGCTTTTTCATCTTCCAGCATACTCAATGCAAGTACATTTACATTGGGATATTCTTCTTTAATCCATTTTGTAGCGGCATAGCCATCCATTACAGGCATACTGATATCCATCAATATAAGCTCTACATCGGGATGAGTTTTAATTTTGGTCTGTAAATCAACACCATTTATGGCTTCAAAAACGACCTCTATTTCGTCAAATTCTTCTAAAAGGCTAGCCAGACCAGACCTAAAGAGTGTATGATCATCTACAATAGCAATAGATACAACAGCGTTTTGCATAATTTAAGGATAGGGAATTTCCAGGGAAATTGATGTTCCCTGACCAACAGTCGAATTTAACATTAATTTTCCATTGATCATCTCCATTCTTTTACGAATTGAGCTCAACCCCATTCCTGTATTATTTTTTTTAGCGTTATCATAATCGAAACCCACACCATCTTCGGCAATATTTAAAAACAGCTTGTCATTTTCCAAATAAGCGTTGATCTCAATATGGGTAGCCTGAGCATGCTTAATAATATTATTGATAATTTCCTGCATTAATCGAAGAATAATCAGGTCTTTATCGGGAGAGAAATGCTCCAGCCTGGTGAGTTCATTTTGTACCTTTAACTGAAATACCCCACTTTTACTTAACCAGTTTACTTCCTGCTCTATGGCATAACCAATGCCTTCAGAAACCAACTGCTCTCCATGCAAAAGTTTAGCCAGCTCTCTGAGTTCTTTAATAGACTTATTAACCAAAGAAAGCGAATTCTCTATTTTTTTTGCTGCCTTTTCTGTGTCATTTAAATTAACAGAATTTAAGGTGAGTGTAGTTAAACTTAAAAGCTGTCCTACATTATCATGAAGGTCTGTGGCAATACTTTGCATGGTTTGGTCTTGCACCTCTACTTTTGCCTTAAGCATTTCTGCAGAGAATGTCTCCTGCATAAGTTGTTTTTCTACAAAATGATTTTTCTTGTGCCGGTTATACGATCTGATATATAAGATCAGAAAAACAGGCATCAATAAAAATATTAAAGTAGCTATTGCTACTAAGATTGCAATTTTCGCTGTTTCATTCTGCATATAAAGGAGTATATCCACAAACTATGTAAAATTAAATTGAGTACAATATAAATGAGGTACCTTAAAGGCAACCAGTTTAAAACCTTAAAATTGAACATACCATCGAAAATATTGGCCATGGTACTTCCAAAATAATAGAATAAGACACCAGTTACCCACCAAAATTCGGGATGACTTTTGAGCACGATGAAATGTTCATCGCGCAATAAGAGATAATAATAATAAAGTGCATAAACGGTAAACAGCACCGACATTACATTCACACAAAGAATATTATATTGCTTATATCCGTTAAGGATTACAGAAAGGCCATAACTTCCATAAACAATAATAGTCCCAGCCACTATGATATTTAGGGGATTGATATACTTACGCAAACAATGATACAGACCATAAAGGATAAAGCCTGCTTCTAAAAAGATAAACATATTGAACCACCAAAGGTTGTTGATCTTTTTTGAGTTCAAATAACTGCCATAGCTCTCGAAAAACAAGGCTATGGCAATGTAAAGCATAACAATTTTCCAAAAACTATTTTTATCCCTCGTTAATAGTACTATAGCTGCTGTTAAACTAACAATTTCTATAGAAATGACCGGGCTTGGAAGTTTCATTGCTTAAAGAATAACGCCGTTACAGTTTTCAGGGCAAAGTTCACCCCTGTTTTCGATATCGTCGATATCGTCTTCCTGGCCGCCATCAGTCCCTTCCAATTTTGGATAAGTTGGAACCAATAAAACAGTATTTCTTCCTTCATACGAAGTTGGAACACCTTCCAATTCACCTGGAACATATTGTGCAAAATAAATACGGAGTCCATCTCCACCTTTTTCCTTTAGCTTTTCTGCCATGCGAATAATCTGGTCGGCAGGAAACCAAACCGCCTTAGAATAAGATTTTGGAGTGTATTGGAAGGTTTCCTTGGCATAAGCATCTACCATTTTTTTTGCAACGTCTTCTGGTACGTTTCTTTCATTTTCAGTGTTAATCATGTTGTTTGGTTTTTTGATAAAAGTCGAAAAATATATGGGTATTGACAATAGCATCCAAATTATTTCAATACCGTAAAAACACCTTTTTAATTAGGGCTTTTCAGCCCTTACACACAAAATGTAATCTACTTAGTTTTGTGTATCACAGTTCAAACAAACACATTGTACTAAAAAAATAAGCGATGACAAACAGCATCTTATTACAAGAAAATCAAGTTGCGATAAGTGAAAGAGAAGTTGAGATCGTACACCTATTATCGATGGGGTATAATAGCAAAGAAATTGGTGAAATGTTATTTATCAGTGAGCATACTGTAAATACGCACAGGAGAAACATGGTTAGAAAGCTTGATTTGAAAAACTCTTACCAGTTGATCGTTTGGGCATTTAAAGAAAAAATATTATCCTTTTAGGAAACAAAAATCCACAGATTTAACGCATCTCGTAAAACAAAGCCTGCATTTTGAGCATCTAATCAAAACCGCAGGCTTTTGTATTTACCTCCTTTGGGGATGTTGTTATTTTATACTTTTCTTGCTGACGATAATATATCCGATAATGAAAAGTAAAGTAGCGTAGATTAGGCTGGAAATGATTTCAGACGTAAAAACAGGAAAATCTAATGGGTTCCCGGCTTTTTTTGCCGTTGAAGTGATTCTTAACGCCAGCGTTGGATGACTATATGGTATAAAGTAGGCATATTTCCAACCTACATTTGCAGTGATAATCCCCATAATGACACCAACAAATCCGATTCCCATTGGCTTTAGGAAATCACTCCACAGTAAACTAAAAACAAATTGCAGCGATAATATCCCTAGTGATGACAAAAAGATTTTTGCATAATATTTACACAATATCGGCACCGGGTTATATGCACTGAAATGGTATCGGGGTATTAAAAATTCGAGGAGGTGGCCAAATGCAACAGTTAAGGCTGCAAATAGGAACAAGCAGATAAATATGGTTAATACAGCATATAAATATTTCGCTGCATAAATAGAAAATCTATTTAAAGGTTGTGCAAATAAAGTTTTCCAGGTATCATTTTTATGTTCTATGTTATTGATGGAAAAAGCCATGAAAATTACATAAAATGGCAAAATGAGCATCCCCATTACGCCCAATGCATTTCCACTGTATCTTCCCCATAATGCCATAGGTGGATAATTAAGCTTTAATATTTTTTCAGCATCATGATAGAAACCGAAAGCTATTAAACTGCAAATAATGGCAGGAAGTAGGATTGCAGCCCAAAAAGCTAAGGTTTTCCTCGATTTATAAAACTCTGAAACCATGGAAATGTATAAAGAGCGCATATCAGTTGTTTTTAGTTATTTCTAAAAATAAATCCTCAAGATCCTTTTTCTGCTGATAAAGCGCCGTAACGATAAAACCTTGCTGAATTAATATTGTATTAATTTTACCGCTATCACCTGGCGATGTAAAGGGAACAGAAACCACAGATTCATCATTAGCCAGTACCTCAAAACCATTGCCCCTTAAAAAGGCAGCTGCGCCTGGCCCATCATTTACAACGATCTCTAATATAGGTTTATTAAGCTGTTGAAGTGCTGAAATGGTGCCTTGAAACAATAGACTACCTTTATTGATAATTCCGACGTGGGTGGCTACACGTTCAATTTCGGCCAGCAAATGGCTCGATACTAAAATTGTTTTTTGGTATTTGGTAGCCAACTCTACCATTAAGTTACGAATTTCGATGATTCCGTTTGGATCCAGGCCATTGGTAGGCTCATCTAAAAGTAGTAGTTCAGGATCTGAAATTAAGGCAAGGGCTATTCCTAACCTTTGCTTCATTCCCAGAGAGTATTCCTTCGTTTTTTTATTTGCAGCAGCCGTCAAATCAACAAGCTGTAACATTTCATTGGCCTTAGTTTTCGAAATTCCCAGTAGTATGCACCTGTTAATGAGGTTCTCTTTACCGGTTAAGTGGCCGTAAATAGCTGGTTGTTCCACTAAGGCTCCAACCTTTTTAAGTATCGCAATGCGATTATGATTGATCTCCTTGCCGAAAACAAATACACTATCGGTGGGTGATTTTAATAGATTGAGGAGAATTTTAATGGTGGTGGTTTTACCTGCACCATTAGGGCCTAAAAAACCATAAATACTTCCTTTTGGAACCTGTAGCGATAAGTCTTTTACAACTACCTGATTTCCAAACTTGAAGTTTAGATCTACAGTTTCGATCGCATAGCTACTCATTTGCTATTTGAAAACAGCCGACACTTGCTTAACGATAGATGTTTTAGCTGGTTTTACCACTAGTTCAGCATCATTTTGTGTGTTGTTCACGGTTAAGAATAAAACAAACATTACAAATACTGGTAATAACATTAATAAGAAAGGCGAGGTATTGGCTAATTTTTTCATGACAAGGTTATTTAGTTTTTCGGTAGTTAACAGTACATCTGCGTTTACCGCTTGGTTATTTGATAAGTATGCTGATGTAGTTTTCATTTTGTTTTCGTTTTGATGATTCAAAGAAAGACAAGAAAAACTAGCTGCTAAAATCTATTATACCAAGTGTTCAAGATTATAGATCAACTGGCATTTTGGGCGTTTGTCGATAAATTTTGCCATTTCGCCTGTTCGTAGAAAAAAAATGCCCGTTGGTAGATTGCATGGCCACAAACTTTAAAACTTTATTTATTTTGGATGCATCAAAGATTATACTGTTATAATCTCAATTTTGATCATTGTATGAATAAAAGTAAAGGACCTATAGTATTGCATTCTGTTTTTTGGTGTTTGATTGTTCTTTTCCTAATCATCATTACTGTATTTGAAAAAGAACCTCATACCATGAAAGACTATCTTCTTTCTTATGGGCTCTTTGGGATATTAAACGTATCTATATTTTATATTAATTATATCATCTTAATTCCTGCACTGATCAAAAAAAGGAAGAAATACTGGCTGTATTTGTTTTGCTTTTTATTATTGATGGTAGCAACCAGTTTCGTTAAAACCATTATTGCAGTATTAAACCCTACCGAATTACTCCACTACACCATGAATGGTAAAGTAGAGGAGGTATCTGTAAATAACTTTTTCTTTACGCGCTTTTTTGTCATTGGCTTTTTCCTGGTATCAAGCTGCATCATTAAGTTTACTTTAGATTGGTTTTCGAATGAGCGTATCCAGCGGAATTTAGAAAGTGAGCGCAGGGAAATGGAACTTCAGTTTTTAAAATCTCAGCTCAACCCCCACTTTTTATTCAACTCTTTGAATAATATTTATTCTTTGGCTTACCAAAAATCAGATAAAACGGCTGATGCCATTATGAAGCTTTCGGAAATTATGCGCTACATGATTTATGAAAGCAATACCCCAACGGTTGCCCTGAGCAAAGAAGTAGATTACTTAACCAGCTATATTGAGCTTCAAAAAATACGTTTTAAAGATGGTGCATATATTGAGCTTACGCTGAATGGAGAGATTGATAACCAACAGATAGTACCGCTAATGCTTATTTCCTTTGTAGAAAATGCTTTTAAACATGGCGTGGTTACAGATCCGACTGACCCGGTTAAAATCAATATTATTGCCAACCAGAAAATATTGCACTTTAGTGTAGTAAACAAGAAGAATCAGCAGAATAAAGATGCTCAGGGAGGTGTTGGACTAACCAATGTGGAGCGAAGATTACAGTTGGTTTACCCAGAAAGATATAAATTAAATGTTGTAAATTCGTCTACGCATTACACCTGTGAACTGATGATTGATATTTAAATTTGTTTAATGTTGATCAACTTATAGAACCCTATTCCAAAATGAACCTAAACTGCATTGTTGTTGATGATGAGCCTTTAGCGCTCGATATTTTACAAGATTATATTTCTAAAGTACCTTTTTTAACGCTTGTAAAACGATGTGAGAATCCCATCGAAGCTTTGCAAATCGTTCAGGCCGGAGGGATAGACCTGGTATTTTTAGATATCCAGATGCCCGAACTAACCGGAATACAGTTCTTAAAAATTGCAGGAAATAAGTGTCACTTTATTTTAACTACTGCTTATCCTCAATATGCATTGGAAAGCTATGACCTTAATGTTTCAGATTACTTACTCAAGCCAATTGCTTTTGATCGTTTCTATAAAGCCGTAGAAAAAGTACATAATCAATTTAAACCTGTTGAAGCTCCTGTAAGTGTTGCTCAACCGATTATCACACCAGCCCCGTTTTCAGCGCCAGGCAATCCGGTTCAGGACTTTATCTTCGTTAAAACAGAACACAAGATCCAGAAAATTTATCTTCATGATATCTTGTACATTGAAGGATTAAAAGATTACATCTCTATTTTTACAAAAGACGAGCGTGTAATTACCTTACAAAGTATGAAGAAAATGGAAGAGGCCTTGCCTGCCAGTCAGTTTATCAGGGTACACAAATCTTATATTGTGGCTATAGATAAAATTGAAAGTATTGAACGCAGTAGAATAACCATTTCGAATAAAATTATCCCTGTTGGCGATACCTACCGTGATGAATTCTTCAAAGTGATTGGAAATAAAAACATCTAGGTTGGGTAATTCTTTTGGCCAACCTTTTTAGCTCGTACAAAATTAGTGTATTAACTCAATGGTTGGTGTAAAAGCTTTCTGATTTCGTTTTCCGCTTCAATTGTAATTTCATTCGGTGTTTTTCCTTCCGACTCGATTGGCTTTAACACGGTCCATTTTATCGCATTTCCCGTTGACAAGGGAAACATACCAAAACGCACAATTTTCCATGAATTTTCAATAGCTACAGGAACCACTAATGCATTAGGTACAGATTTCAAAAGCGTCGCTATGCCACCAAACTGGAAAGTTTTAACCTTCCCGTCTTTGGCTCTTGTACCCTCCGGAAAAATTACCGTACTCCAATTATTGTCTTTCATTCGCCTGCCCAGTTTAATGATTTCCATAATGGCTTGCTTATTATCTTTTCTATCAATATTGGCACCGCCACCCAATCTCAAATTAATCGAGATAGACGGGATCCCTTTAGTGAGTTCTATTTTAGATATAAACTTGGCATGATGCTTCCTTAAAAACCAGATCAATGCAGGAATATCGTACATGCTCTGGTGATTAGCCGCAAATATAATCGGGCGATCTGTAGGCAGATTATAACTGTTTTTAAATGAAATTGAATTGAATAAAAACAGCTGGCAGTACGTTAAAAAGAAGTTAAGGATATCTACAGAAAGCTTATGCGCTTTATAGCCAAAAAAACGGTGACACAGCCATTGAATAGGGTGAAAAATAACCAGCATTAAGCCAAAAAAGAAATAAAAAACAGGGCTTAGCAGGTATCCGAAAAACTTACTCATGAGGTTATTATTTTTAGGCGACAAAGATAAGCATTACAATTCTCCGTTTAAAATCATGATTTTCGCTTTTAAAATAGCCGCCACACTCATCGAATCGGTGATTTCGCCTTTAATAACCATTTCATATGCTGCCTCAAAGGAAAGCTTTTTTATTTCCAGCTGCTCTGTTTCTTCGGGCATAGGAATGCCTTGTATTAAATTTTTGGCTACATATATAATGGAAAGTTCATCACTAACAGAGTTAGACAAGTGCATGCGTTGAATTTCTACCCAGGTTTGGGCGCTCATACCTGTTTCTTCCAGGAGCTCTCTTCTTGCGCTATCTAAAGGCGCTTCATTTAAAGGGCCACCACCTTCAGGGATTTCCCAGCTATAGGCTTTTAAAGGATAACGGTATTGCCCTACGAGCCAGGTGTTATATTCTTCGTCTAAGGGTAAAATCCCTATGGCATAATTTTTAAAATGCACTTCACCATAAATCCCCTTTCCCCCAGAGGGATTAATCACCTGATGTTCTGTTAATCTGATCCAGTTATTGTCGTATTTTGTCTCACTTTCGAGTGTTTGCCAGGGATTTTCTTCTTTCATCATGCAATATACTAATGAAATTCAATTCTTATCGGAATAGTACCTAAGCAAAAAAGGCGCTTAATTAAGCGCCTCATGTTGATTAAAATGAACCTTCATCCGGACGATTGTCCTGCTGATCATCTTTCTTTTTCTTATTTAAGCTAAACGTACTTTTTCCGAAGCGGTAAGAGAAAGTGAGGTTACCCATTGTTCCCTGCATTCTTCTGGAAAAATCGATTGTACTTGAGGCATCATCAGTAGTCATACTCCATCTACGCGTATTGAAAACATCTCTAACGTTGAAACTAAGAGATGCCTTTTTATTTGGAAAGTCATATTTAGCACCACCATCTATCCCGTACATCGGGTTTCTTCTGCCTTGAGCCATAACTTCTCTTGCACGGTATTCTCCACGCATTTGCAGGGATAAATTTTTAGCAACAGTCAAATTAGCCGTAATGTTTCCATTCCAGCTAAAACCGCTTCTCGGATCAATGTTATACCTGGTATCACCAGCAAATTTTTGCTGATAAACGTTTAAGTTCGCGGTAAAGTTTAATGGTTTAATTAAATCGAATTTACTAATTAACTCTAAACCGCTGTTATACTGATGCGATAAGTTTTGAGGGGTTGAAGTAATGATCCCATCCTCACCTGTTACCCTGATGCGCTGGATAACATCGTTGGTTTGACGGAAATATAAACTGGAAGTAAGGGTAACCTTTTTCCAGTATTTACTGTACCCCAATTCAAATGAGTGTACATCTTCCGGGTATAGATTTGGATTACCTGCTCTATAATTGAAAGGCTCAGATACATCCAAAAATGGGTTAGTATCCCATGGGCGCGGGCGATTAACGCGACGGGTATAACTTAACTGGAGTTGATTATCGCCCTTAAATTTCTGCGTTAAAAATATACTTGGATACAATCTTTTGTAATGAATATTTCCTTCACTAGAAACCAGTGTGTTAATATTATATCCCTCCAGGTAAGTATCCAATCGCGCATCCTCAGCACGTAAGCCAATTTGGTAGCCAAAATCATTTATTTGATTAGAATAATTGGCATACAAAGCGTGAACCTGGTCTTTACTATTAAAATCGTTAATTAATTTGTTATTTCTAACTACAATATCCGTATTGGTTAAAACTGAATCTGCATATTGGTTATTATCCCCTAAACGGATCTGACTGCGATATCCTGCTTCCACTTTGCCCGTTTTGCCTAATGGTAAGGTATAATCAGCCTGTATGTTGTAGTTGGTGTTATTACCTCTATTGAAAATACGATTTAGACTCGGGTTAATGTTAACGGGTGTTCCATTCTGGTTGGTAATTGTGGTATTATAAGTTTGGTCGTTATCGTTGTTACCATGTGAATAACCAAAATTAAAGGTTAATTCTTCCTTTGGTTTGTTAAACTTCAGACTATAATCCAAATTCAGATCGTAGCTATTTCCGCTTCCTTTGTTGTTGTTATCTCTATTGCTTAACAAAACAGGATTGCGGCTTTTCCCCAATTGCTGAATATCCAGGAATTCATTTCTATCATTTTCTCTGGAATTAAAACCACCCGATAAGCTAATTACACTTTTTGGTGTGATGTAATAATCTAAACCTGCTTTAGCATTATGGCCTTTATCTAAAGAATTTGATACTGTATTTTGATTGGCAAAATAAGTAGAGCGTGTAGCCGGAACATTTTTGTAAGCTATGTCCTGGAAACCACCACCCAAACGGTTTCCGTAGCGATAGCTGTAGTTTCCATAAAGGTTAACTTTACTATTTTGAAAGCTAAGGTTTGTATTTCCGTTGTAGTTATCACGGTTTCCGGCGGTTAAGGCTACAGATCCATTAAATCCAAGCTTAGAATTTTTCTTTAAAACGATATTGATAATACCCGATTGCCCCTCAGCATCATATTTTGAAGAAGGATTTGTAATAACTTCTACGCTTTCAATGGAACTGGCAGGGATTGACTGAAGAATTTGGGCAACATTTCCTCCAGCAATTAAAGATGGTTTGCCATCAATGAGCACCCGTACACCCGATGATCCACGTAAGCTAACATTACCATCCATATCAGTTGAAACTGAAGGAACGTTTTGTAACAGGTCGCTTGCTGAACCACCTTCACTGATAACACTTTGATCTACAGCGAAAATCTTTTTATCAATGCCCATCTGCATCCCTGATTTTTGCCCCGTTACTGTAATTTCACTCAGTACATTTCCCTTAGAAGGATTCATTTTAATATCGCCAAAATTAAGTGTTCCGGTGCTCGCGGTTATGGCTATATTATCGCGCACCATGGTTTGATAACCCACAAAACTAATTTTAAAGGTAAATTTCCCAATTGGTAGATCGGCCATGGTAAACGCACCATTCATATCAGTTTGGGCAATTTTAACATTTTTGGCTGTTGCTTTATCAATTAAAATGGCAGTGGCAAAAGGAATGGTTTCTTGTGTGGCAGCATCTTTTAAAACGCCTGTTATTTTCGCCTTCCCTCCAGATTGCGCAAATAAGCTTAAAGAAATGATTAAAAATAGAAAGGTTGTAAGTATGGTTTTCGTTCGAAATATTCTCATCTAATAATTAAAGTTTTGTATGTTTTGTAAAGGGAGACAAAGTAACGGCAAGGAAGTTTAAAAAAAGTGCCGTAACTATTTTATTACAGCTATTTCAGCGTAATATTTTTGATGGCTTTTAAGCGCGCAATTGGCAAATGAATTCATCTGAAAGGGCTTAATTAACAACTTATTAACATCACGTATCCCATGGTCAATAGAAAAACATTTTTTGGGGATGAGGGTTTTAAAACCACTGGATTGTTACTTTTGTTCTATCATGAAAAAAATATTAATCGTTGATGATTTACATCCTGTTTTTAAGGAGCAGGCCATAGCCATGGGTTACCATGTTGATGATGAACCCCAAATTACCCGTCAGCAAACCATGGAGCGGATTAAAGATTACCAGGGGATTGCGGTAAGAACAAAATTCCGAATTGACCAGGAGCTTTTTGATGCCGCACCGAACCTACAGTTTGTTGCCAGAGCAGGAGCCGGATTAGATAATATTGATGATAAGGTTGCCTTTGAAAGAAATATCCAACTCATTAATGCACCAGAAGGGAACTGTGATGCCGTTGGAGAGCATGCCACAGGAATGCTGCTTTCTTTGATGAACAACTTTCGTAGAGCAGATATGGAGATCAGGGATGGTATTTGGGACCGTGAAGGTAACCGAGGCTATGAATTAAAGTGCAAAACAGTTGGAATTATTGGCTACGGTTTTATGGGCCAGAGTTTCGCTAAAAAACTGGCGGGTTTTGAAGTTGAGGTAATTGCCTATGACAAGTACAAAACCGGCTTCTCTGATGCCTATGTACGTGAAGTGAGTATGGAAGAAATTGTTAAACACAGTGATGTTTTGAGTCTGCATGTACCACTAACTACAGAAACACGACAAATGGTTAATGATGAATACTTCTTTCATTTTAAGAAACCTATATTTTTCATCAATACTGCACGTGGAGAAATTGTAGACACCGCTGCCCTGCTCAAAAATATAGCCTCAGGTAAAATCATAGGCGCAGGCTTGGATGTTCTTCAAACAGAGAAGTTTCCAGCTTTAGCCGAGCAACCCTGGTATAACGCGTTAAAAGCGGATAAGAAGGTGATATTAACGCCACATGTAGGTGGTTGGACTTTCGATTCTTATCGTAAAATATCAGAGGTATTAGCCGAAAAGCTTAGAAACTTAAGCCTTTAGATATAAAAAAAGCCTCCACAAGGTGGAGGCTTAAGAATTCCGAAAACATCGGAACGCACAGTATATTTTTAAATTGTTTCTTCTGAAATGAATTTTGCTGAGGCAAAATCGCGGTTCATGCGTGCAATATTCTCTAAAGAAATTCCTTTAGGACATTCTGCCTCACAAGCACCAGTATTGGTACAGTTACCAAAACCTTCAGCATCCATTTGAGCTACCATGCTTTGTACACGACGATAACGCTCTGGCTGTCCCTGAGGTAACAATGCCAATTGTGAAATCTTTGCAGAAACGAAAAGCATTGCCGAAGCGTTTTTACAAGTTGCCACACAAGCACCACAACCAATACAAGCAGCAGCTTCGAAAGCAGCGTCAGCCTGCATTTTAGGGATAGGTAAGTTGTTTGCATCCTGAGCATTACCTGTATTCACAGAGATAAATCCACCTGCAGCAATCACCCTGTCAAATGCAGAACGATCTACAGTTAAATCCTTTACTACCGGAAATGCCGCCGCTCTCCATGGCTCTACAACGATAGTATCACCATCTTTGAATGAACGCATGTGTAGCTGGCAAGTAGTTACCAAATCTTTTGGTCCGTGAGGACGGCCATTGATAAACATCGAACACATTCCGCAAATACCTTCGCGACAATCGTGATCAAATACAATCGGCTCATCACCCTTATTAATTAATTGTTCGTTTAATACATCGAACATCTCTAAGAAAGACATATCCGGTGAAATATCGGCCAATTTATAATCTACCAAAGCACCTTTGGTTTTGTTATTTTTTTGACGCCAAACTTTTAGCGTTAAGTTCATATTTCCTGTACTCATGATATTGAGATTTAAGTATCAAGTAGCGAGAATCAAGTATCAAGTGAAATTTTTCGAGTCTTGATACCTGATACTAACGTCTTGCTACTATTTATAACTTCTTTGTGCTACTTTAATATTTTCAAACTTCAATTCTTCCTTGTGTAGTTCGAAGTTTACGCCTTCTTTAAATTCCCAGGCGGCTACATAAGCGTAGTTTACATCATCACGTAAAGCTTCACCTTCTTCTGTTTGATACTCTTCACGGAAGTGACCTCCACAACTTTCGTTACGGTTTAAAGCATCAATACACATTAACTCACCAAGTTCAATAAAATCAGCTACACGACCAGCTTTTTCCAGTTCGGTATTTAATTCATCTGCTGTTCCAGGTACACGAACATCTTTCCAGAATTCTGCACGTAATGCTCTGATTTCCTGAATGGCTTCATTTAAACCTTTTTCATTACGAGCCATACCACATTTCTCCCACATGATGTGGCCTAAACGTTTATGGAAATGATCTACTGATTTTGTTCCTTTAATATTGATTAAAGTATCTAAAATTCCTTTCGCTCTTGCTTCCGCTTCTACGAATGCAGGGTGATCTGTAGGAATTGCCTTTACTGAAATTTCTTTTGATAAGTAAGCTCCGATGGTGTAAGGAAGAACAAAATATCCGTCAGCTAAACCTTGCATCAAAGCAGATGCACCTAAACGGTTAGCACCATGATCTGAGAAGTTAGCCTCACCAGTACAATATAAACCCGGTACCGAAGTCATGAGGTTATAATCTACCCACAGACCGCCCATTGTATAGTGAACTGCCGGATAAATACGCATTGGTGTTTCATAAGGATCTTCTCCTGTAATCTGCGCATACATATCGAACAGGTTACCATATTTCTCCTTAATTACTGCAGTACCTAAACGCATGCAGGTTTCCTTATCAGGGTTGTGGTTACCCGCTTTTGCAGCTTCAATACGGCCATAACGCTCTGTATTGGCTTTAAAATCCAGGTAAACCGCCAATTTAGAAGCTCCTACACCATAACCAGCATCACAACGCTCTTTAGCAGCACGAGAGGCCACATCACGAGGTACAAGGTTACCGAAAGCAGGGTAACGACGTTCTAAATAATAATCTCTTTCATCCTCAGGAATTTCTGAAGCCTTACGGTTATCATCTTTCTTTTTAGGAACCCAGATACGTCCATCGTTACGTAACGACTCAGACATTAAGGTCAATTTAGATTGATGATCGCCAGAAACCGGAATACAAGTAGGGTGAATTTGAGTATAGCAAGGGTTTGCAAAGTAAGCACCTTGTTTGTGTGCTTTCCACGCTGCTGTAACGTTACTTCCCATTGCGTTGGTAGACAGATAAAATACGTTACCGTAACCACCTGTTCCTAAAACCACTGCATGACCGAAATGACGCTCAATTTCTCCGGTAATTAAGTTACGGGCAATGATACCACGAGCCTTACCGTCGATTTTAACAACCTCAAGCATTTCATGGCGGGTATACATTTCTACTTTACCCATACCAATCTGGCGTTCTAAAGCAGAGTATGCACCTAATAATAACTGCTGACCAGTTTGACCTGCAGCATAAAAAGTACGTTGAACTTGTGTACCACCGAATGAACGGTTATCTAACAAGCCTCCATATTCACGTGCCAAAGGAACTCCCTGAGCTACGCATTGATCAATAATATTGGCACTTACTTCTGCTAAACGATGCACGTTGGCTTCGCGGGCACGGTAGTCACCACCTTTAATGGTATCATAGAAAAGACGGTAAACACTGTCACCATCATTTTGATAATTCTTTGCTGCATTGATACCACCCTGAGCAGCGATGGAGTGTGCTCTGCGTGGTGAATCCTGAAAACAAAAACATTTCACTTTGTAACCCATTTCGGCCAAAGTTGCTGCTGCCGAAGCACCTGCTAAACCTGAACCTACAATAATTACTTCAATTGTTCTTTTGTTCGATGGGTTAACCAAAGGCACAGAAGACTTATATTTAGTCCATTTACTGGTTAATTCGCCTTCCGGAATATTTGAATTAATATCTGACATATCTTTTGTGCTAAAAATTAATGAATTAAACCTGCATACACTGCGATTGGCATAGCTGCAAAAAGCAACGATATTAGGATAGAGTACCAAACACCAACGCTTTTAATGATTCCGTTGTATTTGCTATGGTTCCAGCCTAAAGTTTGGAATGCAGAAGCAAAACCATGTAATAGGTGATAGCAAAGCGAGATCATGGCCAATGTATAAAGGATTACGATCCAGATATTCTGGAAAGTTAGCGCCATTACTGCGTATAAATCTTCATGTCCATTCGCATCAACAGTTGGGATACCCGTAAAACGAGATACTACCCAAAAGTTTGATAAGTGAACGATTAGAAAAATTAACAATAAAGTACCCAATAAGCCCATCGAACGGCTATACCATTTACTATTTGCCTCACCTGCGTTAACAGCATATTTAACCGGACGAGCCTTCTGATTTTGAAGCGTTAACCTCAAAGCCTGAAAAATGTGTGCAAGCAAGCCCACAAACAGCACAATTTCTCCAGCCCGGATAATCCAGTTTGAAGCCATAAAATGTGCGCCAATGTTAAACGTTAAGCCACCGTCGTTAAAAAATATTAACGCATTAATAAAACAGTGAACAATTAAAAAAAGTACCAGGAATAAACCTGTAATACCCATGATGAATTTCTTCCCTATTGAAGAAGAAAATGCATTACCGAAACCACTCATTTGATTAGGATTTATATCTATTTTCTGCAAAAGTATTTAATTATGACTTTAATTTATAAACGATTATGACAAAACAACGATAAACTATTTATTTAGAAACATTCTAAGATAATTACAGCTGTTTTATATGATATCTACCATAAAATTTGGAAGATTTATACTTGAGATTGATTTTAGGACATTTTTTTACCTTAAAATTCATTAAACGTTTTAGTAAAAATTAGGTTGAAATGAAATTAAGCTTTGGTTAAAATTCAATCAAATATCTTGATGACAGTGATTAAATCAATCTAAACATTAAGAAGTTAAGATTAGTTAAGAAGGCATTCAAAACACCTGGCTTTTCTTAAGCCTTAATGTTAATTACCCAACCAATCTAATACTAAGAAGTGGAGGTCAGTTTAGAAAAAAATCTAAACATTAAGAAGTTAAGATAAGTTAAGAAGACAATGAAAACACCTGGCTTTTCTTAATGACTTAATGTTAGTTATGACAGTGATTAAATCAATCTAAACATTAAGAAGTTAAGGTTAGTTAAGAAATCAATGAAAAATAACTTAACTTTTCTTAGCCATAATATTATTACCAAATCAATTTAACACTAAGAAGTGGAGGTCAGTTTAGAAAAAAATCTAAACATTAAGAAGTTAAGGGTAGTTAAGAAATCAATTAAAACACCTTAAC
>NZ_FOGG01000004.1:240009-280432 GCF_900111155.1 Pedobacter rhizosphaerae
AATCTAAACATTAGGAAGTTAAGGGTAGTTAAGAAATCAATTAAAACACCTTAACCTTTCTTAAGGCCTTAATGATAGTTATGACAGTGATCAAATTAATCTAAGCATTAGGAAGTTAAGGATAGTTAAGAAATCAATGAAAATAACTTAACTTTTCTTAATACCTCATGTTAGTTGCCAACCCAATCAAAACATTTAGGTTATTTGAGATGCAGATACTTCATCTTCCATTAAAAAACATTATATTTAATTGATCTTCCATAACACATCCCTTTTAATAAATCTATTATGACTAAAAGGGAAATTACTGAATTATCTTATGCCATCACTGGCTGTGCAATTAGGGTTCATAAGAATTTGGGACCTGGCCTATTGGAAAGTGTTTATGAAAAATGCCTTAAATACGAGTTAGAAAAAGAAGGATTCATGGTTCAACAGCAACTCAATGTTGAGCTGTTCTATGATGATCTGATAATAGATACTGCTTTAAGAGTAGATCTCTTTGTCAATAATTTGGTAGTGATTGAACTTAAAACCGTAGAGAGAATAATGCCTGTTCATGAGGCTCAATTGATGACCTACATGAAATTATTAGTTGCCCCACAGGGATTACTTATTAATTTTTATACTGACAATATCTCCAAATCACTTAGAGCTCTTGTGAATGATTTCTTTAAAATCTTACCTCCATAAAAAAAGTCCCAACTTTTGGTTGGGACTTTTTACGATTTATGTAATTGAGTTCTATTAAGCTACTTTAACATTTACCGCGTTTAGGCCTTTTCTACCTTCTTCTACGTCGTAGGTTACGGTATCATTCTCGCGAATGTTGTCGATTAAGCCTGAAGCATGAACAAAGATTTCGCTATCACCGTTAGCCGGTACGATAAATCCAAAACCTTTAGTTTCATTAAAAAATTTTACTGTTCCTTGTTGCATTATATTGTATTTAATTTGTACAAAGGTAGCTTTAAATAAATCGGAAACCTACTAATAAATGTATTGTTTTTTCAAATGTGCCATAAAAGACAAATGGAGGGTATTTTGCCTCTTGATTTAGGCCATCTGCGCTCGATTTATTACCTGCTTTAATGAGCAAAGCCCTTTCAAAACAGGCCTTTGCATCAGATATTCTGCCTGAAAACTGCAAATCACAGCCCAGCATACCATTACCATGATAAACGAAAGGATAGAGGCCAAATATCTTTGCAAAATCTTTGATTGCAACTCCATACCTATTGTAAAGCATAATGCCTGCCCAGTAATTGGCTGGTGTATTTTAGGGGCTAATTTCAGAATGCTTGTGTAGTGTCTTGTATCGATGGCCTGACGCTAAGAGCCCAAATGGCCAAATTTCGAAAAATTAGCTACAAACCAATTCTTCGCTTCTTTCGTAATTAATTACCAAATCACTTGTCATCTGCAATAAAAAAGGTTCGTTTTCTTCTAACAAATCATAACTTAAAACCAATGCATCAGCAATAATTTCATGAAGCACCAACTTTGGGCTGGTATAAGTAAGCGATACTACGTGTGCACCCTTATTCATTAAATCGGAACTACAAATCTGAAATTCAGCATGATCAAATAAAATAGATTGTCCCTCTTTATTCTTCAAATTTGGCATCTGGTTTTCTAAAGCTTCAATGCTATTTATTACAGCATTATTCAATTTATAATTTAAGGAGATGGCTTTTTCATTGTAATCGCACATTTGTGCAAACGTGTGTAAGCGCTGGTTTAAACTATAGACTTTAGATTTCTTTTGAAACTCACGGTAACTATCATGGAAAATTCGTCTTTCAAATTCGGTTTTACACATAAAATTGAAATATTGTTTCGTGCTAATGTTGATGTAAGCTAAAGCCATAATATTCGGTTTTTATTGCTGATTCAAATATGCTTAGTTTATAATTTTAAATTTATACTTTATCGGTAAACAATGTTTATCTATCGGTAAATAGCGAAACTAAAAGCTAATGATGAAATTCTGATGAATAACCAATAGCGGCGATGTTCATTCTTTTTTAAAACCGTTTAAATTTCAGTCGGTTAATCCTATAACAGAACATTTTTAACTTAAATTTTACCGATATGGAAACCAGAAGTTATAACGCCTTAATCCAAACTTTATTAGATTGTGCTTTAGCCTGCGAACACTGCGCATCCTCCTGCTTAAAAGAGGAAGATGTAAACATGATGGCTAATTGCATTAAGATGGATAGAGACTGTGCGGATATCTGCTTACAGGCTGCACGATTATTACAGCGAGACTCGGTAATTGCACATCAATACCTGCTCTTATGTGAGGAAATTTGCAGGTTATGTGCAGAAGAATGCAGTAAACACGATCATGAGCACTGTAGACAATGTGCTGCTGCCTGTGAAGACTGTGCGGAAGCCTGTTACCAAAATCATGAGCCTATAGATCAGGATTAGGCAAAAAAAAACGCCTCCGGGTGTCGGAGACGTTTTTTTTTATTCGAACATCATTATTGAGCTGGGAAGCTGAAATTGAAAGTTCCTTGTGCACTAACACCAGACATGTAAATCATGTTATTTCTGGTTTGAGGCAATGCTTTTTGTACATCAGCTACGCTGTTTACAGGCACCCCGTTTACTTTAGTGATGATTAAACCTTTTTCAACACCAATGTTATCAAAAGCTTTTCCAGTAACCACTGAGCTTACAACCACACCACTGTTGATACCGAATTTAGTTTTTTGTGCTGCAGTTGCAGGAACAAAGGTAGCACCAAGTTTGGAAACCTCTACAGCTTTGGCTGTATTTGCAGCTACCACACCTACACTCGATTCACCTTTTAAAGTAATGGCATAATCTTTTAACGAACCTTCTCTTAAAACGGTCAATTTAACTTTATCACCAGGATTTAATCTTCCGATTTTTTCCTGAAGATCTGGGGAATCAAAAACAGTAACACCATCTACTTTTTTAATGATATCGCCTGCTTTAATCCCCGCTGCTGCTGCTGCACCATTTGGAACTACGTCGCTAATATATAAACCTGTAGTTTCTGTCGTTTTAACATCTTTATTGTTGTAATCGCCACCCAGAGGAGCAAAACTTACACCGATATAACCTCTTTTAACTGAGCCATATTTCATAAAATCATCAACAATTTTTCTGGCCAGGTTAACTGGAATAGCAAATCCATAACCTTGATTATAACCACTTTGCGAAGCAATTGCAGAGTTAATACCAATTAATTCTCCATTGGCATTAACTAAAGCACCTCCACTGTTACCAGGGTTAATCGCCGCATCTGTTTGAATGAAAGACTCAATACTGCTGTTCATGGCCGAAGCAGGTAATTTTCCTGTGCGGTTAAACTGCTGTACTTCTTCTTCAGAAAGGTTTTCTAATTGTTCTTGTTGTTGCTCACGACCAATAATTCCAATGCTACGCGCTTTCGCACTCACAATACCAGCCGTAACAGTAGTATTTAAATCTAAAGGATAACCTACTGCCAAAACCCATTCTCCAACCTGCACATTATCAGAGTTACCCATTTTTACAACAGGCAAATTTGTTGCATTTACTTTAATTAAAGCTAAATCGGTATTTGGATCACGGCCAATTACTTTAGCTTCCACCTTGCGTCTGTCAGTTAAAATAACTTCTACCTTATCTGCATTTTCTACTACGTGATTATTCGTAACGATATATCCATCCTGACTAATAATTACACCAGATCCTGATGCCGCTCTTGGCTGTCTTTGTTGTTGACGACCACGGCCACCAAAAAAGTCATCAAACATCTCAAAGGGAGATGAACCACCACCCTGCCCACCTTTTGCAGCATATGTAGTTTTAATGTGAACTACCCCTGGTGCAACCGCAGCGGCAGCCTGGGTAAAATCTGCTGTTCCAGCCGATGATATTTTTAATGGGTTATTGGCAAAATACAAATCTTGTTTTTCAGAAATTGTCCCACCAATCTGGTTACGTTCAAATAATTTGTAACCCCCGACTGCTGCTGCACCACCTATAAATGCAGCTAACACTGTAATTCCTAATATTTTTTTCATGTGTCTTGATATTTATTCTTTTTTAAAAAAGATTGCGAGAGCATATTATTCTCTTTGATTTAAGCAGATTGCTCTGGCAGTTTTTATCTGCTCAAATTTTCTTTATTTAGTTTATTCAAATTTAATACCATATAAACGATATTTGCATATCTAAAGCACTCAGTTTGGTGTTAAAAAATGTTAAATTACAAAACCCCATCCGCATAATGCTTTTTTGCAACTCAAATATTGCATTTTAAAATGAAGATTAAATGAAAATTAATTTCTTTAAATACCAGGGCGCCGGCAACGATTTTATCTTAATAGATCACACCGAAAGCCCCATAAAAAACATTGACAATGAACTTGTTGCGAATCTTTGCCACAGAAGATTCGGAATTGGTGCAGATGGATTAATGTTCCTTACCGCACATGATCAATATGATTTTGAAATGCACTATTTCAATGCCGATGGGAATTTGGGCAGTATGTGCGGTAATGGTGGCAGATGTATCGTTGCCTTTGCTAAACACCTGGGTATCATCAACAAGGAAACAAACTTTTTGGCAGTTGATGGTCCACACTATGCCAGAATTTCAGAAAACGGTGAATGGGTTGACCTACAAATGATTGATGTAGCTACCATTGACAGAGATAAGGAAGCATACGTATTGAATACAGGTTCGCCGCATTACGTGGCCCTGAAAACTGATTTAAAGAACCTTGATGTTTTTCAGGAAGGTAGAAGTATCAGGTACAATGAAACCTATAAAGAAAAGGGCATCAATGTAAACTTTGTGGAAGACAAAGGCGATCATCTTTTTGTACGCACCTACGAGCGTGGTGTAGAAGATGAAACCTATGCATGCGGCACAGGAGTTACAGCGGTAGCCATGGCCATGGCCAAACACAACGAACAAACTGGTCACGTTAAAACGGATATCAAAGTTTTAGGCGGAGACATTAAGATCGAATTTGATTACGATGGAGAAACCTTCAGTAATGTATTTTTATGTGGCCCCGCTAAACTCGTATTTGAGGGCGAAGTTGACTAAGTCATATACTGCCGAAAACAAAGCGCCCTGCTTAGTGTGTAAAAAGGACACTAAGCAGGCTGGTTTAGTATACAATAACCCACAGTTTAGTGTGAATAAAACTGAACATTCCTAGCGTTCTTAACAGGTTTTAACATCTGTCTCAATATATTTACACTCCCATTTTTACTAAATAAAACACACATACAAGCCTCTGAAAGAGCTATTTAGACTCCAAACAACCATTTTTCAATCAAAAAATAAATCAATCGATTGATTAAATGACAGAATTTGGACAGATTTATTTTTTTTTAGGCGCTATTTTTGGGCGGTTATTTCGAGATCAGATCCCCATTCCTTGATAGCGCTTTTAACCTCAAAAATTTAATTTAAACAGACAAGAATAATCCATGAGAAAAGTAAAAACTCTCTTATTTAGCTTAAGTATAGGCATGCTATTGGCATCGTGTGGAAACAATGATGAGGCAAAAAAAGCCGCTGCAGCAGCTGCCGCAGGTCCACAGGCCTATCCGGTTTTCACCGTAACTGCACAATCAACAGAACTTAATTCAGACTACCCTGCTACCGTAGAAGGTATACAAAATGTAGATATCCGCCCTAAAGTAGATGGTTTTGTAGAAAAAATATTCGTTGATGAAGGTGCCATGGTAAAGAAAGGACAACTACTTTTCACTATCAATGCTCCACAATATGAACAACAGGTTAGAACTGCTAAGGCTGCAATTAGTAGTGCAGAAGCAGATGTAAACGCCGCACAACTTCAGGTAAACAAAACCAAGCCACTGGTAGAAAAAGATATCATTAGCAAATATGATTTACAAGCTGCTCAATTAACATTACAGAGCAGAAAAGCGGCCCTGGCACAAGCCAAAGCCGAACTGGTAAATGCTCAAGTTAATTTAGGATATACTAGAATTACCAGTCCGGTGGGTGGAGTTGTAGGTAGTATTCCTTTTAAAGCGGGTAGTTTAGTAAGCAGCAGCAGCACAGAACCTTTAACTACCGTTTCCAATATCTCGAAAGTATATGCATACTTTTCTTTAAACGAAAAACAGCTGTTAGATTTTTCTAAAACCTATAAAGGCAAAACACTTGCCGAGCAAATGAAAAATATTCCTGCGGTAAGCTTAGTACTTGCTGATGGAACACCATATGCCCAAAATGGTAAAATAGAATCTATCATCGGACAAATTAACACCACTACCGGTTCTGTTAGATTAAGAGCAACTTTCCCTAACCCAATTGCCTTGTTAAAAAGTGGTGCCAGTGCATCTGTTCGCATTCCAAAGGCTGTAGAAAATGGGATTTTAATTCCTCAAAAATCTACAATGGATTTACAGGGAAAGAAATTCGTTTACGTTTTAGGAGATTCGTCTAAAGTGATCAGTACTGAAATTGAGATCATGGATTTGGCTAAAGATAAGTTCTATGTAGTTACGAAAGGCCTTAAGCAGGGTGACAAGGTAGTACTTGAAGGTTTCCAATCACTAAAAGATGGAACTAAAATTAAACCGGAAGAGCAGAGTGCAGATGCCGTTTATGCTGATTTAAAGAAATAATATCCGAACATACCGATGAATACGTCGGAAGAAATGAACATATATGTTTAAAAAATTTATAGAAAGACCCGTTCTATCAACGGTAATTTCAATTATCATAGTTATCCTAGGGGTACTCGGTTTAGCCACTTTACCGGTATCTCAATATCCTGAAATCGCGCCACCAACGGTTCAGGTTTCTACCTCTTATCAGGGTGCAAACGCTGATGTGGTAATGAACAGTGTGGTTGTTCCGCTCGAAGAGCAGATAAATGGTGTTGAGGATATGACTTACATGACCTCAACTGCCAGTAATGATGGTTCGGCAACGATTACAGTAAACTTTAAACTGGGTACAAATCCCGATCTGGCCGCGGTAAACGTTCAAAACAGGGTAGCCAGGGCAACAAGTTTATTGCCTGCAGAGGTAACAAAATCTGGGGTAATCACTGCTAAAAGACAAGCGAGTAACGTATTGATCTTCGCCATCTATAGCGATGATCCTTCTTACGACCAAACATTCCTACAGAATTACGCCAACATTAACATCATTCCGCAAATTAAACGTATTAACGGTGTGGGTGATGCAAGTGCTTTTGGTACGCTGGATTACACCATGAGGATATGGTTAAAACCCGATGTAATGGCCACATACGGTTTGGTTCCAAATGACATTAACGTTGCTTTAGCCGAACAAAATATCGAAGCTGCACCAGGTCAATTCGGTGAACAGGGCAATCAGGCATTCCAATATACCCTTAAATATACCGGAAGACTAAAAGATGAAGTAGAATTTAGTAACATCATCATTAAAGCAGATGCGAATGGCCAGATTTTACGTTTAAAGGATGTTGCGAGAATTGAGTTAGGTGCTCAAAGTTACGCCAGTTCTGTTAAATTTAATGGCAAGCCTGCATTAGGTATTGCAATTAACCAAACTGCTGGTTCAAATGCGAAGGAAGTTATCGAAAACTCGATCAAAACTTTAGATGAGGCACAAAAATCTTTCCCTAAAGGAGTTCATTATACCACCCTGGTAAACGTAAACGACTTCCTGGATGCCTCTATTGAAAAGGTAATTCACACCCTTGTCGAAGCCTTTATATTGGTATTCCTTGTAGTTTTTATCTTCTTACAGGATTTCCGTTCAACATTGATCCCAGCGATAAGTGTTCCGGTAGCCATTATTGGTACTTTCTTCTTCCTGAGTTTATTTGGCTTTACCATTAACTTACTTACCTTATTTGCTCTGGTACTGGCCATTGGTATTGTGGTGGATGATGCCATTGTTGTGGTGGAGGCCGTACACGCCAAACTAGATGCGGGTTATAAAGATGCCAAAAAAGCAACTATCGATGCGATGGATGATATTAGTGGAGCCATTATTTCGATCACACTCGTAATGGCTGCCGTATTTATCCCGGTGAGTTTTATTCAGGGATCTTCGGGGGTATTTTATAAGCAATTTGGTTTAACACTTGCGATCTCGATTATCCTTTCGGCAATCAATGCCTTAACTTTAAGTCCGGCACTTTGTGCGCTTTTCTTAAAACCACATCAGGAAGATCACCAAAAGTCGAAGAACTTCTTACATCGTTTTTATGATGCATTTAACACCTCTTTTGATGCTGTAACTGCGAAATATAAAAAATCAGTTAGTTTTCTATCCAAAGCTAAATGGGTGGTGGGGCTAATTATCGCATTCTTTACTGTAGCCTTAATCTGGACCATGAATACTACGCCTAAGGGTTTCGTTCCGAATGAGGATTTAGGAACTGTTATGTCGGATATTTCATTACCAGCCGGAACATCACAGGAAGAAACCAATGTCATTATCTCAAAAATTGACAGCGTTGCCAAAACTGTTCCGGAAATCAAGTATGTACTTCGTGTTGTTGGAAGAAGTATGATTAGTGGTTCGGGTAGTTCTTATGGTATGGTTATCGCTCGTTTAACCCCTTGGAATGAAAGAAAACGTGATGTTAAAGCAATTATTGGAGAGTTATTTGCAAAAACTGCAGGTATAAAAGGTGCCAGAATCATATTCTTTGCGCCGCCAACTATTCAAGGTTTTGGTACCAGTGGAGGTTTTGAATTTCAGCTACAAGACAAGACTGGTGGCGATATCAAAAAATTCAATGAAATTGGTAATGGATTCTTAGCTGCATTAAGTAAGCGCCCGGAAATTCAATATGCTTCAACTTCCTTTAACCCTAATTTCCCTCAATATCAAATTGAAGTAAATGTAGCCAAAGTAAAACAGGCTGGTTTAACTGTTAATGATGTTTTAGGTGTGTTACAGGGTTACTATGGCGGTGTTTATGCTTCTAATTTCAATAAATTCGGTAAACAGTTTAGGGTGATGTATCAGGCAGATGCCCAATATCGTGCTAATCAGCAAAGTTTAACCAGTATTTTTGTAAGAACAACGACAGGCACTATGGCTCCGGTTTCAGAATTTATTACTTTAACTAAAGTTTACGGACCGCAAGCCATATCTCGTTTCAACTTATTTACATCCATTTCGGTTACGGGTAACCCTAATCCAGGATATAGCTCTGGTGATGCTCTGGCAGCAGTACAAGAAGAAGCAGCAAAACACTTGCCTGCAGGATATGGTTATGAATTCTCTGGTTTATCCCGTGAGGAGATGAGCAGTGGTAGCCAAACAATTTTTATCTTCTTACTTTGTGTAATATTCGTTTATTTCTTGTTAGCGGCGCAATATGAAAGTTATATCCTACCGTTAGCGGTATTAATTTCATTACCTGTAGGTTTGGCAGGTGTGTTTGTTTTCGATAAAATATTTGGTATTGATAATAACATTTATACACAGATTACGCTCATCATGTTGGTTGGACTACTGGCCAAAAATGCGATTCTGATTGTAGAATATGCCGTAGACAGAAGGAAGAAAGGAATGAGCATTGTGAATGCGGCGATTGATGGGGCAACTGCTCGTCTTCGTCCAATCTTAATGACCTCTTTTGCCTTTATCTTAGGTTTATTACCATTGATGCTTTCTTCAGGTGTAGGTGCTTCCGGTAACAAATCAATTGGTACAGGTGCCGTTGGGGGGATGTTAATTGGAACGATCTTCGGGGTATTCGTAATCCCGGCATTATTTATCGTTTTCCAAACTTTACAAGAAAAAGTGAGTAATAAATCTCCTTTCGAAGAAGGTATAGACCGTGAGCAAACAGAAGAAGAGTATGAATTAGCTGTTAATCGCGAACATTAATTTTAAAAACATGAAATTCAGATATAAGCATTCATTTTTAATAGGTTTTGCCATCCTGAGCTTAAGCGCATGTGTAACTAAAAAATACAACCGCCCTCAAGTAACCAGCGAAGGTCTTTACCGAGACAACAATACCAGCGATACCGCAACAATGGCTGATATTCCCTGGAAAAGTCTTTTTTCAGATACTACATTACAATCCCTTATCCAGGAAGGTATTAATCAGAACCTGGATTTAAAGCAGGCTATAGAACGCATTAAGATCTCTGAAGCTACCCTTCGACAAAGTCGTGCAGCCTTTTTGCCAAGCTTACAGGGCGATTTATCGGTTACGGATGCAAAACAATCCGCTGCAGCATTAAACTTCCCGCCGGGGATTAATATTAATCTGGAAACACAAACCTACAGGGCCCAGTTAAGTACAGCCTGGGAAGCCGACATTTGGGGTAAATTAAGCAGTGCGAAGCGCGCTGCATACGCCACCCTAATACAAAGTGATGCGGCCAAGAGAGCTGTTCAAACGCAGTTAATTGCAACGATTGCAAATAGTTATTATACCCTTCTTGCTTTAGACAAGCAATTAGCGATTACACAAGAAACCATTAAAATTCGTCGTAAAGATGTAGAAACCGTTAAAGCCTTAAAAGAGGGTGCTGTGGTTAATGGGGCGGCTGTTGTACAAAGCGAAGCCAATTTGTACGCTGCAGAGGTAAGCTTACCTGACCTTAAACGCAGTATTAAAGAAGCGGAAAACGCTTTAAGTGTAGTTTTAGCGAAGGCACCTGGGGCCATTAACCGTACAACCATCGATCAGCAGGTTCCTTATTCCAATTTGCAAACTGGTATCTCGGCTCAATTGCTACAAAATCGTCCTGATGTAATTGCGGCTGAGTATGGATTCAGATCAGCATTTGAGAACACCAACGTTGCTAAAACCTATTTCTATCCTGCTTTAACTTTAACTGCATCAGGGGGTTTATCCAGCCTCCAGTTGAAAAACTTTTTTGACAACTCTATCTTTTATAATTTAGTTGGCGGAATTACTCAACCCATTTTTGCTAAAGGACAAAATAAAGCCCGCTTAAAAACGGCACAGGCTCAGCAGCAACAAGCTTTTTATACTTTCCAGCAAACCTTGTTAACTGGTGGACAGGAAGTTTCCAATGCTTTGTATGCGTATCAAACAGCAGTTGAAAAAGAGGAAGCAAGAGCAAAACAAATTGCTTCTTTAACTAAAGCGGTAGATTTTACGAAAGAATTATTGCGCTATAGTTCGGCAACGAATTATACTGACGTTTTAACTTCTGAACAAAGTTTACTTACAGCTCAATTGAGTGGTATAAACGATAAATTACAAAAACTCCAATCGGTGGTTAACCTTTACCGTGCCCTTGGTGGCGGTTGGAAATAACTTCTTACCTCCCATAATTTTACTTCGGCATCCTGATTTCAGGGTGCCGTTTTTGTTTATAATGAATCTCATTATTGACCAAGCTTTTTTACTATTTTTGCCGCCATGATATCATTTTTCGAAGCCTCGCTAAAACACCTTTCCATTCACCATACGGGTAATAAATTAGTAGAAGAGTATTATAAACTGAGTGATGCTCCCTTAAAAATAGAGGATGAGTTGCTGGGAAACCTTCTAATGCAATATTTTCTTAAACCCTTCGAAAAAGTAAATGAAGTCTATCATCTTTATCACCCCAACGATAATTTGAATCTCAATGAAGTATATCATTTCGTTCATGAAATTTTCGAAAACAACGCTCTTTTTCATGAAGATTCTCAACAGCTTGCCAAGCACTTATATGAGGTAGCCAACCATCCCAAAATTAAATCGGGAGAACTTTATGTGGCCTACTTTGAAAAAGTTCAGATAGAAGGAGAACAATTGGATGTAATAGGGATTTTTAAATCAGAAAATAAAGATACCTACCTTAAAGTTTATCCGGAACAGGATGGCTTTGGGATGAGTTACGAGCAGGAAGCCATTAGCATTAATAAACTCGACAAAGGCTGTTTGATTTTTAATACCAACGTTGAGGAGGGGTATAAAGTTGTGGTAATTGACCAAACGAAAAGCAATAATGAATCGGCTGTTTACTGGAAGGATGAATTCCTAAAACTCAGGGTTCGAAATGACAGCTATAACCAAACGAACAATGTGCTAGGCGTTTATAAAAATTTCGTCACTCAGAAACTAGACGATGAGTACGAGATTAGCAAAGCTGATAAAATCGACCTTTTAAATCGCTCAATGAAGTATTTCAAAGAGAAGGAAACATTTGATATTGAAGAATTCGGCCAGGAAGTTATCGGTAATGATGAAGGCATAGAATCTTTTAAAAACTTCAAAAAGAGCTACGAGCAAGAATTTGATAGCCCCATTGCAGATAGCTTTGAAATCGCCGAGGCCGCTGTTAAGAAGCAGGCGAGGGTTTATAAAACTGTATTAAAGCTCGACAAAAACTTCCACATTTACATTCATGGCAATAAAGAACTGATTGAAAAGGGCTATGATGATGACAAATCTATGAATTTTTATAAGGTGTATTTTAGGGAAGAGGAGTAATTTAGTCCTGAGTCTGGAGTCTGGAGCCTCCAGTATAGCGTATCAGCAATCGACTTAGGACTGAGGACTTTAGACTCCGGACTAAATTCAATCCTGTCCGTCGAGTTCCGCAGGAGTTCTACGGATTGTTTAATGGAGAGAGTCTTTGACTCGGTTTAATTAATGTTGAGTTATGAAACTCAACGCTATGTTGTAATCCGTAGAGGCGCTGCGCTTAACTCTACGGACAGGCTAGGGAGTAGTTTAGTTCTGAGTCTGGAATCTGGAGCCTCCAGTATAGCGTATCAGCAACCGACTTATGACTGAGGACTTTAGACTCCGGACTAAATTCAATCCTGTCCGTCGAGTTCCGCAGGAGTTCTATGGATTGTTTAATGGAGGAGAGTCTTGGACTCGGTTTAAGTAATGTTGAGTTATGAAACTCAACGGTATGTTGTAATCCGTAGAGGCGCTGCGCTTAACTCTACGGACAGGGTAGTTAAGCACGTACTTTGATGAGACTCAGGACTAATTACTTCAGACTCCAGACTAAATTCATTCGGTCCTCAGTCTGGAGACCAATCTAGCGTCTCTTATCTCATATCTCACATCTAAAAAACACTAAATCCGCTGTCTGGCTTTAAGTGCCAAATATTCGTTAACCACATTAACAGTTAGATCTTGCGGTGCTGTGAGCAGGCTTAAAATGCCATGTTTAGCTAATTCTTTAACCATTACCTTTTTCTCATAAGCAAATTTTTCAGCTATAGTTTTAATATAGATTCCTTCCACATCTGCCGCAGGTTCCTGGCTTAGCGCCTTTAATGTTGTATTCTCAAAAAATACCACTAAGAGCAAGTGGAATTTGGCAATTCTTTTTAAGAAGGGCAATTGTCTTTCCAAGGCAGACATACTTTCGAAATTGGTAAAGAAAACCACCAGGCTTCTTTGCTTTAGTGTTGACCTTACACTCATGTACAGTGCCTCCATATCTGTTTCTAGATATCTTGTTTTCTCCTTGTACAGCACCTCCATAATTCGGTTGAGCTGCGTAGGTTTTCGATCTGCAGGCACAATACTTCCGGTTTTTTCAGCAATAGTAATCAGTCCTGCTTTATCTTCCTTAACCAAAGCTACACTACTTAAAATCAAGCTGGCGTTAATGGCATAATCCAGCAATGATAATCCCTCAAAAGGCATTTTCATTGCCCTCGATTTATCAATCACACAATAAATATGCTGGGCCTTTTCATCGGTATAAGAATTAACCATCAAATCGCCTTTTCTGGCCGTTGCTTTCCAGTTAATGGTACGGTAATCATCTCCGGCTACATAATTTTTAACCTGATCGAACTCCATGCTATGCCCTATTCTCCGGATTTTCTTTAGCCCAATCTCTGTTAACCGGTTAGAAACGGCTAATAATTCATATTGCCTCAATTTCAGGAAAGAAGGATATACGGGAACCGTTTTGTAAACCCCAATATTAAATCTTCTGTTGATTAATCCAATAGGCGATTGAACATACAATCTGGTCTGGCCAAACTCGTACTCGCCCCGCTTGGTTGGTTTTAGCTGATAGCTGATTGTTTTATTTTCTCTGGCCGCGAGCGAAGTGGAAAACCACAAATCCCGTTTTTGAAACTGGAAGGGAATTTCGTCGATAATTCCAATTTTCACCTCAAAAGCATAAAAATTTTCCAGATAGATTTTCAGCTCATTATCATCCCCATTGCTTAAACGCTCGGGAATCTCCCTACGCAAGAAAACAGCCTTTTCTGTACAATACAATAATAAAAGATCAACGCAGAGCAGGATGAGCAGTACGCCAAAAAAGAAATAGGGAAGATCGCCCAAAAAAGGCATGAAAAAAGAAAATACAAACAGGGTAACGCATGCGCCAAGCCCTATAAACAAGCGCTTGTTTAAAAATAAATCTGTATAATATTTTCTAAAAAATGATTTCATCTTCTATCTCGGCACTTCAATTTTCTTGATAATCTGAGCAACGATATCGGATGGGGTAAGACCTTCCATTTCCTTTTCCGGGCTCAGCATAATCCGGTGAACCAAAACAGGGGTGGCCACTTTAATAATATCGTCTGGCGTTACAAAATCTCTTCCAGCCATGGCAGCAATGGCCTTTCCGGCATTAATTATGGCTAAAGAAGCGCGTGGTGATGCACCTAAATATAACGACTTATTATTCCTGGTTTCGTGTACAATTTGGGCAGCATAAGCTAATAACTTAGGTTCTACAAATAATGCTTTTATGGTAGCCCTTAAGGTTTTTATCTGCTCAACACTTAATACGGCAGCAATCTCCTGAAGCTGGTTTTCTGTACGTTGCTGGTGCTGATTGGTCAAAATTTCTATCTCTTCTTCGAGTGTAGGATATTTCACCTCAATTTTAAATAGAAAGCGATCTAACTGTGCTTCAGGCAAACGATAAGTTCCTTCCTGCTCAATTGGATTTTGTGTAGCCAACACCATAAAAGGCTCTTCTAAATGGTAAGTATGGCCATCTACAGTGATTTGGCGTTCTTCCATAGCCTCAAACAATGCCGACTGTGTTTTAGCAGGTGCACGATTGATTTCATCAACAAGAATAATATTTCCAAAAATTGGACCTTTTCTAAATTGAAATTCAGCTGTTTTTGGGCTGAATACGGCTGTACCTAATACATCAGAAGGCATTAAATCTGGTGTAAACTGAATCCTGGAAAATACTGCAGAAATACATTTCGCAATTAATTTTGCCGATAAAGTTTTGGCAACTCCCGGTACACCTTCCATCAAAAGATGTCCATCTGCCAGCAAGCCGGCAATCAATAAATCAATGGTATCCTTTTGTCCAACAATCACTTTACCTAAAGCTTCTTTAATCTGCTCTACTGCAGCATTTAATTGGCTTAGATCTGTACGCTGGCTAAACATTTCTTGTTCCATATCTATTGGTCTTCTTTGTAAAATTGTTCTATTGTTTTATTAAGCGCTATCAGGTCATCATCACTCCACACCTGTAGATTTTGTAATTTACTTATGGTAATGCTTAACTGATTAACTGTTTCTGCCGATGCTCCCGAAACTCTACTTAAATGCAGTTTAAATTCTTCATCGAGATTTAGGGTTCGCATTCGGTATTTGTTGCGGATATATTCTAAAAAGTAGTTGACTTTTTTCTGTGCGATATCCTTATTATTACGTTGTTGATAGTAAACACGTCCTACCGTTTTGACAAATTCTACCGATGTATTAGTGGGACGGGATATTACAGGGATTACGCGTTGACGGCGTTTTATTTCGAACAACACGAAAGCCAGTAAACCAAAAAGCGAAAGCAGGTAAGCCCAGCGCAGCTGGTCATATTTAAATACAAGCCGCAGCGGGGAGGTATCTACGGTGGATGGGCGCGTAAAATGTTCATCCCATATTAAATATTTGCCTTTTGGGAGATAGGAAAGTGCCTTCGAAACATAATCCGATCCGGCCGGTTTAAGCAAACTATAATTGGTAAACAACTGAGGATTAGGCAAAATAAACAAACTGCCCTTACCGAAATTATACTGAATAAAATTCGCCTTCCCACTGTCATTTGTTCCTAAAACAGTAGCTTTTGCGGTATCAATCTTTGAAAAATATTGCCGACTGATTCCTCTATCAAAATTATAATTCTTATCTGCCTTTAACGAAGGATTTTTAAAATTAATCGTTGTCTTGTTTTTATTATTAATACCAAAATCAGATGAAATTGTAAGCTTTAAACCCTTTAGCAGTTCATGATCAGCACCAAAAGCAGCTATAAATACATGATTCCCTCTTTCTATAAACTTGATCAGCTCTTTATAATCCAGTTTATCTGCCTTAACTTTCGATGCAATAATCAGATAGTTTACTCCTGTGGCAGGACTTTCCTTTATCGTATTGTAAATGGGATGCTTTGATTTTTGAATCTTTACATCAGGAAAAACATCTTTTATCCGCTGATGCAAAATATAGGTGCCAAATGGGATCTTATCTTCTGTGAGATAGCTTGGAGCCCAGTTAGTGGCTTTGGGCTTGAAGTATTGAGCCACTAAGTAAAGGACCAAAAGAACGGCACTAATAATGAAGTACTTTTTCAATCCGCTCATACCTTCGAAGAATTAAATTGTTGAAAGGATTGATGAACAGACTCGAAAGTATTTTTATCTATAAAAAATTCGCCATACCAGATATACTCAAATTGCAATGTCAAATCAGAAAAAACCTCTCTTTTTTGCACATCCTGAATTTCGGAAACATAGGCCCGATTGGTCTTATCGGGTAACCACGAAATAATCTTTTGATCACTCAATTGCTTCAATGTTTTCAAATAAAGCAAACGAACAGCCAGCCTGTAATTATAGCTCTGTAAGGCTAATTCCAACTGCTCATCAAAGTTAATTTCATGAATATTCTCCAGTGTTTCTTCAAATGGAATATCTAAAGCCTTAGATTGCCCGGTCAATACCTTGTAATCTAATCCAACTAGCTTAATAACCAGAAAAATAACAATTACAATCACTAAACCGAGAAGTACATATTTAATCAATGAACCACTTACCTTGTTTCTAAAGGCTCTTCCTATTAAATCCCATAGCCAATTCCAAAATCTATCCCAAAGGCTTAAACTTTCGGGTGGCACATCATCATAAATAAAATCTCTCTGCTTGCTATAAGCACTAACCTCAGCTGTATCTATTTTCCTGATTTCAACTTTGCCACTGTCTATTTTTACAACTTTTGCTGGCTTTTTACTTAATTCTTTCTGGCCAAAGCACAGCCCTGTCATTAAAACCAAATTAATCAATAGAAAGAAGAGAAACCTTAACTGCATATCAATATTCTTCTTCGGAATGATGTCTTTCAGCAGCGTCTGCGCCCAAACTTTCAATTCTACTCATTAGGCCGGTGCTTTCCTTGCGTTCAACCAGATTGAAATAAATCAGCGCAGAAGCAATAATTGGGATAATAAAAAAGATATAAGATAAATACTGACCCGTAGCGCTCAAAATAATGTAAGCATTGCTAATGGGTTGCTCTGTATGGGTAATTGCACTAAACATCATGATAATGGCAGCCGGAATTTGAATAACCATAGACATAAAATAAGTAATGATCCAAACGACCAGCAGGATTGCTGCCGTTATCCACCATTCATTTTTCACCAACTTGAAAGAACGATCAAAAGAATGTCCTAAGGTCTCATTTTCCATGATGATTATGGGATAAAACAATGACATGGCGGGGAAGACATATATACCAGGTATAATACAGCAAATAAAACAGATTACCATAAAAATACCTGCAACAAAGGAACTTCCCAATATCCTAAAAAAATAATATTTATAGTAACCCCACACCTCCTGAGTACTTGGAGCGATATTGCCCTTTTCAATGTATAATATGATGTAGCTTAATACGCTTACATAAATAGCATTATAAAAGAGCATGACGAAAATGATCAGCAATAAATACTGGCCTACAAAATCACTGATGCGGGCATAACTGCTGGTATAAATGGGCGCTATTTTCATTCCGCCGGTTTCACGAAACATATTTAACTGAACCATTATTGCAGTAAGTAATCCTGCGAGCATAAAAAAACCACAGAAATAAATAAAGGTTTTTAGTAAAGGGTTGAAATTCTGTTTAATGAAAAGAAAGGTATCTCCAATAACTTCTCCAAAATCACGTACCTTTTTAAATTCTACTTGTTGCGCCATTGGTAATAGGTTGAGTGCGTTTAATTAATTGATTAGGGTATAAAATAACATACCAGATAATAAAATATAAAGATCCGGCAAGAATACTGATGCTTAGCCAGAGTGGCATCTCTGTATGCCTGGTAACAAAGCTTTCGAAGAAGGCTGCCAGCAAGATAATCGGAATAATTCCGAGGGCAATTTTTGAGGCCGACTTAGCATTATTTTTAAAGGCTTCCAAACGGGTATAGGTTTTAGGGAATAGGATTCCGTTCCCAAGTACCAATCCTGCTCCTCCGGCAATAACCGCACAAGCAATTTCCAGTGTACCATGAATCCAGATCACCAAAATCGATTGGGCACCTAAGCCCTTGCTAAAAAAGAAATATTCAAAGGCTCCAATCATAATTCCTGTCCGCAGGAGATAGAAAACCGGTCCTAAAGAGAGGAAAACACCACTAATAATCATCAGCAACATTACCCAAACATTGTTAGAGGCGATTTGCAGAAACATCATAAACTCACCTTCCTGCTTGTAAACTCCAAAAGGATCGCCTTTGGCAATATTTTCATTGGTCATATTAACATAGCTATCGCCAAAAAACATACGCAGAAAAGAGTCGTCATATTTGGCAGAAAGTATGCCTATAGCAATGGATATCACAAAGAAAATAAGCGAATAGAGCAACTGTTTTCTATATTCATGAAATTTAACCGGAAGTTCATACTTCCAGAACCTGGCGAAGCGACCTTTTTCTTCCTTTTTATTTTTATAAATAGCCTGATGAAGAACCGAGGCGATTCCATTTAGATAAGCCGTAGTTCTGGATTTTGGATAGAAAGTTTTAGCGTAAGCCAGATCGTTCGTAATATCGATAAAACGCTGGGCTAATTCATCGGGATTATCGGTTTGCAAGATCTCATAGCCCTTCCACTTTTCAGAATTCTGCTTTACAAACAACGCTTCTCTCATATCAATAGTTCAGTCCGGCTTAAATTTCTGTTAAAATAGAAACAAAAATTTTATCAGTCAACAAAAATTAAAAAAGCTTATGATATATTTGAGTAACCATGGAAACTATTAAAGTAAGTACAAGCCAGCATGTTGATATAGATTATGCTGTTGCCGGATTAGGCGAAAGAGTTGCAGCCAGATTAATTGATTTCGGATTATTTGTGATTGTATTTCTTATTTTCCTTTTCTTTTTCACCTTAACCGGATTTGTAGATTCTGGAGGTACCACCTTAATTGTACTCCTGGTGATTTATGCCGCCGGTTTTGTCTTCTACGACCTGATCTGCGAAATATTCATGAACGGCCAGAGTATTGGAAAGCGACTGCTGAAAATCAGGGTAATCAGCCTGGATGGCAGCCAGGCCACTCTGGGTCAATACTTTATGCGTTGGGTATTTAGAATTGTAGATTTCACGCTTACCTCCTGGGTTGGAGGCTTAATCTGTGTAGCGGTAACAGAGAACAAGCAGCGAATCGGAGACCTGGTTGCAGGAACAACCCTGATCAAAACAGAACCCCCAACGGCCTTTAATCAAATAGCCTTCCACCCCCCGGTTGAAGAATATACCCCGGTTTTCGATGCGGTTCATCACCTAACGGATAAAGATTTAGAATTGGTACATGAAGTAGTTTCTACTTATTACAAAACAGGTAATCATACCCTAATCTATCAAATGGCAGCAAAACTCTCTAACCACTTACAGATTGCTATCCCTGAAAACATGAATGAATTGAACTTTTTAGAAACCATTGTTAAAGACTACAATCACATCACCGCAAGGATAGATTAGATTTAAAGATGAACGTGAGTAAACATCTTCAGAAAATAGCTGAGCAAAACAAAATTTCCGACTAATAAAACCAGAATTCTAAAAACAAGCGGTTGCTTTTTGAAAGGAAATCTGGCAGTAACTCCCGCAAAAATAAATAAAACCAATAATGGAATAAGCGGAGGGTAGAAAAACCAGCTCTTCGCGAAATCACCTTGTAATAAGGCAACAAAAGATCTTTGAAAGCCACATCCCGGGCAATCAATTCCTGTTAGTGCCTTAAATGGGCAGGGGATTAAATGATTTTGCAGCCAATCAAAAACACTGATTAAGCTGCAAAATACATTAGAAAATATCATTAACATCGATTAAACAACAGGTGGAGGCGTGTTGTTCGGTGTATTAGGATTATTAAATGGGTTGTTTGGATTGTTGAAAGGATTATTTCCAAATCCATTTTGAGCCTCTGCGGCTGATGGCCCTAAGTACTTTGCAGGTCCAAATCCCAAAATCGGCCAAAAAATAAAAGAGAGCAAAATTAATCCAACGGTAAATCCTTCTGTTTTACCGAAGCTTTTGCTGATTAAGTTTGTGAGCCAAATTCCAAAAACGATATTACTACATGGTAAAAGCAACCATAAAATCCAAATCATTGGTTTTCCAACAATTTCGAGCATAATAATGGTGTTGTAAATAGGAATAATAGCTGCCCAACCTGGTTTACCGGCTTTTTCAAATACTTTCCACATAGATGCTACCATCAGCACCCAAATAATAAGAATAAAAACAAAATAAGCGCCTAAAAACGCGGCAAAGAAGCCGCCGCCGGCTGATTCATAGTAATCTGAGTTTTCCATAGAATTAGTTTAATTTAAATGTTTAAACTAAAATTAGAAAAATAAACTAATAATCAATCGACTGATTAAAAATTATTTCAATCTGGAGAAAACTTTAGGGCATATAGCTTGTGCCCAGGCGGCATACATCTTCTCACTTGGATGCAAACCATCTGTAGCTACTAAACCCGCATCAACCCTGGCATTTCTCGATTCAGGCGTGATATCGGTATAACTTACCCCTGCCTGATTGGAGATTTCCCGATTGGCCGCATTAAAGGCATCAACTTCTGCAGCTGTAGTTTCTAAATTGCGGCCAGATTGCTGCCCAAAGGGAGTTGCCCCCCAATCTGGAAAAGAAATAACAAATACCCTCGTCTTATCACCCTGAGCAAAAGTAATTGCCTGATTAAGCAGTGATTCGAACTCCTTTTTATATTGAGCCAGCGGATAACCCCGGTATTGATTATTTACACCGATAAGTAAGGTTACAAAATCATACTTAGGATCAATCTGCGATTTATTTATAGCCTCCTGAAGTTCATCTGTTGTCCAGCCCGTGGTTGCAATAATTCTTGGACTGCTTACATTTAAGCCTTTTTCATTTAACAGCTGCTGGAGTTGATATGGAAAAGACGCTGAAGTTTCAACGGCCTCTCCTATAGTATAAGAATCACCTAGAGCCAGATAAGTTTGGCTTTGCTTTATAGAAGCAGGCATATTTTTTTCAGAAACAGATGTGTCTGGCATATATTGAGTTTTCGTACAAGACGGGATTAAGAAAGACAATAAGAGAGAAATCAATAACTTCATCTCTAATTTACGGATTTTTTAAGGCTGGAGATCCATTTTAAAAAGTTCGGCAATGTGTTTTTTGAGTTTCCCTTTCACTTCTTCCATATCCAGCGTTCTCCCCAATTCGGCAGCTAAAGAGGTTACAGCCTTATCGTCAATTCCACAAGGAACTATATTTTTAAAATAATCTAAATCAACATTTACATTAAAGGCAAAACCATGCATGGTAACCCAACGGCTGCAGCGAACCCCCATAGCACAAATTTTTCTGGCCTTTTCATTATCTGCATCCAGCCAAACGCCGGTATACCCAGGATATCGCCCAGATTCTATGCCATAATCCTTTAAAGTTAAAATCACTGCTTCTTCCAGCTTTCTCAAATAAAGATGAATATCAGTAAAAAAATTATCCAGGTCCAAAATAGGGTAACCTACAATTTGTCCAGGGCCATGATAGGTGATATCTCCACCACGGTTAATCTTATAATATGTAGCCTGCTTATCCTTCAAACCTTGTTCATCAAGCAATAAGTTTTCCGGGTGCCCACTTTTTCCAAGGGTATAAACGTGCGGATGTTCGTTAAAGATAAGATAATTAGGTGTAGGCAAATGAGTTCCATTAACTCTATTTTCCGTTTTTAACGCAACAGTTTTGTTTAACAACTCCTCCTGCCTGTCCCAGGCTTCCTGATAATCTGTAAGTCCCCAATCCAAAAATTGAGTAGGAACTAATCCAACCGAAAGCGTTTGATCTTCTTTACTGTTCATTTTCTTTATTAATTGCTCACCACATAACCCAACATGTAACCATCATCTGTTTTAAAATAGTTAACCGTTAGCGCTCTCGTTCCAGTTGGCAGTTCAACTATTGCATTTAAACACCCTTCGGCTTTCAGTTTAAATGGCTTAATGTGAATATGCTGTTTAAATTCCAGTCCCTTTTTACCATGCCATTTGTAAATAGCTTCTTTTGCACACCAGGCTACATAAAGCCCCTCCGTATTATCGCCTATTTGCTTTTGAGCCAACTCAATATCGCTTAAAAACTTATGCTTAATGCTCTTAATCTTGTGTTTAATAAGCTCGATATCTACACCTACAGCAGATGTTTTACTCATCATTACCGCTGCATAATCATAGCTATGACTTAAGGAAATATGATAGTCAAAGTTAACCAGATAAGGCTTACCATCTTCATCAAACTGGCAATCAATATATTCTTTGGTATTGAGCATGGTTCGAAGCAACAACCTCGTACTCAGCCAATGGAGCAATCTTTTCCCGTTATTGAGTGATGAAATAATATCTAGTTCATGCTGTTTAAGCTGCAATCCGGCCAACAGGTCTTCCTCGGTTTCTGTAATTTTCCAGATAGCCAGAACGGTATGTTCGTCAATATTTTTGTTATAAACTATGGGCATTTATAAAAATGGCGTTTACATGCAAAACTATCTTAAATAAATGATAATTTAGGCCAAAAATACGCATAAAAATGATATTATCGGATAAAAGGATTTTAGAAGAAATTGACAAAGGCACCATTATTATTGAGCCGTTTAAACGCGAAAGCTTAGGAACGAATTCTTACGATGTACATTTAGGAAAATATTTAGCCACCTACAAAGACAGGGTTCTTGATGCCAAGAAGCATAACGAGATCGAACATTTTGAAATCCCTAAAGATGGTTTCATTTTACAACCAGGAACATTATACCTTGGTGTAACCCTCGAATATACTGAAACACATGGTCACGTTCCCTTTTTAGAGGGGAAAAGCAGTACAGGGCGACTAGGGATTGACATTCATGCCACTGCGGGCAAGGGAGATGTTGGTTTCTGCAACACCTGGACTTTAGAAATATCTGTTGCTCAACCGGTTAAAATTTATGCAGGAATGCCAATCGGACAATTAATTTACTTTGTTGTGGAAGGCAGTATCGAAACCATGTACAATACAAAAGGCAATGCCAAATACAATAATAAAACCACAAGACCAGTAGAAAGTATGATGTGGAAGAACAAATTCTAGTATTTTAAAATTCAGAATAACTTCATCAAAATATGCCTCAGGTTTTGTACCTTGAGGCATATTTTATTTACATAAAGCCACAAATGAAGCTCAAAATTACTCTCGCACTCAGCATTATAGCTGTTTTAATTGGTTTTTCGGCCTTTAAAATGGATGATGATCCTTTTACAACCCTATTAAAAAAATTAGACGAGTACACCGCTAAATATCCACAGGAAAAAGTACACCTACATTTGGATAAGCCATACTATGCCATTGGCGATGACATTTGGTTCAAAGCTTATGTAATGAACACGAAAACTTCTGCACCTTCCAACATCAGCAAAATTTTGTACGTAGAACTGATTAACGAGAAAGACTCGTTAAAAAAACAACTCAAACTGCCGTTAATGAGCGGCATTACCTGGGCTGACTTTAAACTCACCGATTCCCTGGCAGAAGGAAATTATAGAATCCGGGCATATACCAACTACATGCGCAACTTTGGCACCGAGTTCTTTTTTGATAAAACCATAAAGATTGGTAATAGCTGGGCCAATAAAGTCTTTACGCAAACCCAATATAACTTCAGCAAAGAGAACGGTGCTGACAAGGTTACCGCTACCATACACTTTGAAGACAAAAATGGTATTGGATACAAAGAAAACGAGGTAAGCTATGATGTTCAACTCGACTACAGGAGTGTAGCCAAGGGAAAAACTAAAACCGATTTAAAAGGAGATGCTATCATCAATTTTGTAAATAGTCAGGCATTCCAAAACAAGAAGGGTAAAATAGTGGCTACGCTAACTTTGGACAATAAGGAAAAAGTAATTAAATCTATTCCCATCACCTCAACATCAAATGATGTAGATGTTCAATTCATGGCTGAGGGAGGAACTTTGATCCAGGAATTGCCCCAAAAAATAGCAGTAAAAGCAGTAAACGCTACAGGCCATGGAGAAAGCGTACAAGGAGCCATAGCAGATGAAACGGGAAATGAAGTAACTTCCTTTAGTACAAATGCTTTGGGGATGGGGAATTTCGTTTTCAATGCACAAACAGATAAATCATATTCGGCAAAGGTGAAGTTTAAAGATGGTTCGGAAAAGAGCTTTAAATTACCCGTAGCAGCCAAAAGTGGATACGCTTTGAATTTAAACAACCTTGATACAGGCAAAGTTTCCCTTAAAATAATGGCTTCCGAAAATTTAGTAAATGGCGCAGAACTTAAAGTTGTAGCTCAGCAGGGAGGAAATGTATATTATGTTTCTAAAGCAAAAATGGACAAACAAGTTTTAGTGGCCAGCATTGCGAAAAAGAATTTGCCAAATGGTATTGTTCAATTCACCCTATTTTCTCCAGACAATCAACCACTTGCAGAACGTTTGGTGTTCATCAAAAATAATGCAGACATTATTGACCTGAATCTTAAAGCCAACGATGTATCCTCTGCCAGAAAAGGAAAAACAACATTCAGCTTTGATGCCACCAACCAGCAAAAACCGGTTTTAGGAAGTTTTTCTGTTTCCGTAACTAATGCCACCAAGGTAAGCCCGGATGTTGATAATGAAAGTAATATTTTCACTTCCCTTCTGCTCACTTCAGATTTAATGGGCTACGTGGAAAAACCAAACTATTACTTCTTAAAAGATGATATTCAAACACAAAAAGACTTAGACAACCTGATGTTAACACAGGGTTGGAGAAGATTTTTATGGAAAAACATCATGAATGATCTTAGTCCAAACATTACCTACAAACCAGAAGAATCCATTTCTATAAGTGGTACGGTTATGAAAGGCGGTAAACCTGTTGTAGGTGGAAAGGTAATGCTCATGGCTACAAAAGGTACCGCATACATTTTAGATACCGTAACCAATGCAGAGGGAAGGTTTGTATTCGATCGCTTAAGTTTTTCTGACAGTACCAAGTTTATCGTACAGGCGAGAACAAAAACAGAAAGAAAGTTTGTTGACATCAACCTTGATGTAGTGCCGGGACAGATTGTAACCAAGAACAAAAATGGTGCAGATGTTGATATCAACGTAAACAATACCTTGATGAAATACATTAAAGAAAGCGACAATTACTTTAATGAAATGGCCAGATTAGGTTTATTAGAAAAAACCATCAAGCTTGATGAGGTTACCATTACAGAAAAGAAAAATCCTGCCAAAAACTCTTCCAATTTAAATGGAGCAGGCAGGGCAGACTTTGTGTTAACCGCCGATCAGCTATCTACCTGTATTACCTTATCACAATGCTTACAAGGAAGGCTCCCTGGCGTTATTTTCAGAGGTAATGTCCCTTATTTAATGCGCAGTCAGGATACACCAATAGCGATTGTGGTAGATGGAATGCAAATGGATGCCGATTTCTTAGATAACGTTGTTCCTAACGATGTTGAGTCTATTGAGTTATTAAAAAGTATTGGTAATACCGCCATATATGGATCAAGAGGCGGAGGTGGAGTAATTATCATTACCACTAAACGTGGAGATGGAGGCAGAAGCTACGACAGGTATGCACCTGGAATATTGACTTACAACCCTAAAGGATTTTCCGCTTCAAGAGAGTTTTATGCTCCAAAATACGATGCCAATACAACAAGCAGCAGGGCAGATTTAAGAACCACCATCTACTGGAATCCTCAGGTAGTGGCCGGTAATGATGGCAAGGCCAACTTCAGTTTTTATAATGCTGATGAGCCCGGAACTTATCGTGTGGTAATTGAAGGTATTGATGCGCTTGGCCATCTGGGAAGAAAAGTATATACTTACGAGGTTAAATAATTATCGGAATGAATACAATTAAAGTAAGCGTTAAAGACAGGCTCGCAACAATAACGTTAGATAGAGGAAAATCAAATGCATTGAACCGTGAACTGATTACGGAACTCGATGAAATGCTCCAAAATATTTCGGCAGATGATAATGTTGGCGGCGTAATCTTAACCGGTACAGCCCCGTTTTTCTCGGCAGGCCTCGATCTGATTGAACTCTACGATTATAACGAAGAAGAGGCCAAGTCATTTTGGACATTATTTTTAAACTTTACAGCAAATATGGTTGCCTTCAAAAAGCCCATTGTTGCGGCCATTAGCGGGCATAGTCCTGCGGGTGGTTGTGTAATGGCCCTAGCCTGCGATTACCGCATCATGGCAGAAGGACAATACATCATCGGGCTAAATGAAGTGCCTGTTGGGATAATCGTTCCGAACAGCATTTTTCAGCTATATTCATTTTGGATCGGCAAGGCCGAAGCATCCAGAAGCTTGTTAACAGGGAAATTATACAACCCGGAAGAAGCACTAAAAGCAGGACTCGTAGATGAATTGGTTAAAAGCGAAAGCCTGCTAACGGCTGCCGAACGCAAAATCAAGAAATACATGGAGCTTGAAGGTAATACCTGGTCGCAAACCAAACTCAATATCCGCGAAGAGCTAATTGCAATCACTAGAAAGGATCAATCGGCCGAATTAGAAAAAATGCTCGCCCAATGGTGGTCACCATCAACACGCCACATATTAAAAACCATATTGGCAAACTTGCAAAGAAAATAGCCGCAATATTGAGGAAAAAGATCAAAAATACCTACTTTGTCTAAATCACATAAACCGATTAACCCTTAAAGAAAATGCTTGCATATAATTCACCAATGCTTCGGGAAGATGCCTTAAAAGGCAAAACCATCGTAATTACCGGTGGAGGAACCGGATTAGGTAAGGCCATGGGTATCTATTTTTTAAAACTGGGTGCAAATCTGGTGATTACCAGCCGAAAGCAAGATGTACTCCAAAAAACTGCTGATGAAATGGAGGAAAAAACTGGGGGAAAAGTACTCGCTGTAGCTTGCGATGTTAGAGATACAGATCAGATTGATCATCTCCTGGCCAAAACAATTGAAACGTTTGGACGAGTAGATGTTTTATTGAACAACGCTGCCGGTAATTTTATTTCTCCAACAGAAAAATTATCTGCTAATGCTTTCTCTTCCATTATTGATATCGTACTAAAAGGAACAGTGAACTGTACTTTAGCCTTCGGAAAACATTGGATTAAAGAAAAACAAGCCGCAACAGTGCTCAATATCATCACTACATATGCTTTTACGGGCTCGGCCTATGTTGTTCCTTCTGCATGTGCAAAAGGAGGCGTATTGGCTTTAACACGCTCTTTGGCTGTAGAATGGGGCAAATATGGCATTCGTACCAATGCTATCGCTCCGGGGCCATTTCCTACTAAAGGTGCCTGGGAAAGACTTCTTCCCGGCGATTTGGCTAAAAAGTTTGACTTCAAAAATAGAGTGCCACTAAAAAGAGTGGGCGATCATCAGGAACTGGCTAACCTGGCGGCATTTTTGGTGAGCGATTTTTCAGGCTACATTAACGGAGAAATAATTAGTATTGATGGTGGCGAATGGCTGCAAGGAGCAGGACAATTTAATGGACTCGAAGCCATACCAGACGAAATGTGGGATATGTTAGCCCAAATGACCCGCAACGCAAAATAGACTAAAATTTGACTTGTAAAGGTAACGCCCCCTTACAAGTCAAATTGCTTAAAACCAATATTATCCCTTTCAGGTACTTTTCACATTTTCCCTCCCACATCTTACATTTTAATTTATCTTTGCCCCTATGAATATCTTACTACTAGGTTCAGGCGGCAGAGAAAGTACATTCGCTTGGAAAATCAGTCAATCTTCGCTTTGCGACAAACTCATTATTGCACCAGGTAATGGAGGCACAGGAACTTATGGCACCAACATCAATGTAAGTGTTAATGATTTTGACGCTATCAAAAAAATTGTCCTGGCAGAAAACATTGACATGGTTGTGGTAGGACCAGAAGAACCACTAGTGAATGGTATTCATGATTTCTTCCTTAATGATAGCACCATTGCACACGTTCCGGTTATCGGGCCCAAGAAAGAAGGGGCTATTTTAGAAGGTAGTAAAGATTTCTCCAAGCAGTTTATGCAGCGCCATAATATCCCTACTGCGGCTTCAAGATCTTTCACACCAGAAACTTTAGAAGATGGTTTAGCCTACTTACAAGACCATGCCTTACCTGTAGTTTTAAAAGCTGATGGTTTAGCTGCCGGAAAAGGAGTTTTAATCTGTACAGAAACTATCGAAGCGCAGGAAGAATTAAAATTAATGCTGGGCGGAAAATTCGGTGCGGCAGGCGCAACTGTTGTAATTGAAGAATTTTTGAGTGGAATAGAACTTTCTGTATTCGTTTTAACAGATGGAGAAAACTACATCACCCTACCTGAAGCTAAAGATTATAAAAGAATTGGCCAGGGAGATACTGGCTTAAATACCGGTGGAATGGGTTCTGTATCTCCAGTACCATTTGCCACAAAAGAATTTTTGGATAAAATTGATGAGCGCATTATAAAACCTACCGTTAACGGATTAAAGGCAGATGGCATTGATTATACCGGCTTTATCTTTTTCGGTTTAATTAAGGTTGGAGAAGAGCCTTACGTAATTGAGTATAATGCCCGCATGGGAGATCCGGAAACAGAAAGCGTAATCCCTCGAATTAAAAATGACCTGGTAGAGCTTTTCGTTGCTACTTCCAAAAAACAATTAAATCAAGTTAGATTAGAAGTTAGCGAAGAGGTTGCGGCGACAGTGATGATTGTTGCTGGTGGTTACCCTGGTGAATACTTAAAAGGTAAGGCCATGTCTGGCATCGAAAACTTACGTCATTCTTATGCATTTCATGCCGGAACGCTCATAGAAAATGATGTAGTAAAAACGAACGGTGGCCGTGTTATTGCCATCACAAGTTTACAAAAAGACTTATTTACAGCATTACAATCAGCAACTGCTGATGCCGGCAGAATTTATTTCGATGGCAAATATTTTAGAGAAGATATTGGTTTTGATCTAGTATAAACCAATTCTATAATAAAAAAGAAAGCCGCGATTGATTTACAATCGCGGCTTTCTTTTTTATGTAATTTCTTATTTAGATTTACTTCCCAATAATTCTTGAAGTTTATCTTGCAAAGCTTGCTCTCTAAGTCCTTTAGCAATAATTTTACCAGTTGGATCAATTAAAAAGTTTGCAGGAATAGAACGAATGCCGTACATCTTGGCTACTTCATTGTCCCAGAATTTTAAATCTGAAACATGTGTCCAGGTTAATTTATCATCTGCAATTGCTTTTAACCAAGCTTCTTTTTGCCCAGGGCGGTCTAAAGATACACCCAAAACCGTAAAGCCTTTATCTTTAAACTTGTTGTAAGCGGTTACTACGTTAGGGTTTTCTCCGCGACAAGGACCACACCAGGAAGCCCAGAAATCAACCAGCACATACTTACCTTTAAAGTCTGATAATTTAACCGGTTTGCCATCTGGATCATTTTGAGTAAAATCCATTGCCAAAGCACCAACAGCAGTTTTTCTACCTGCATCAAATAATTGTGCCAGCTTCTTTCCAGATGGAGAAGCTTTTAAATCTGGAGACAAAGCAGTAAAAGCTTTCTCTGCCTCAACAGCCTGATCAGGGTCACCGGCCAACTGGCTGATAGAAGTTAAACTGATAAATGACTTTGGATTAGTTTTAGCAAAATTTAAAAATATTGGCGCTAAGCCTGCAGATGCTTTCTCATATCTTGCACCCAATGCTTCCACTAAAGCTCTATCCTTTTTTTGCTCGGGTGTAAATTTGGCATACTCGGCATTAATTAATGCTAACTGATCATTAACAGGCTTGGTTAGCACCTTCAATTTTTTAGCATCCTCATTAACAGGAGATCCAGTAACACCAGCATTCTTAAGTGAATCTGCAGCAGTAACTTTTAACGCTCCTGGTTCAACGTAAAAGGATAATGCATCTAATTTTTCACCTTGTGCCGGGCGTTTTACATAAGGATTTTTATTTAAAAACAAGTTTGCCTGTACAGGGCTCACTAAATTACCCTTAAATGCAAAAGCACCATTGGTAACCAATGTAGAATCAGTTATAGTTTGTCCATCATTTTGATAAACAAGATAAATCTTATCGCCAGTTTTTAAACCTTTAACGTCTCCCGTAAGGGCAAAGGGCTTTTGAGCCAAAGCTGCTAAGGGCAATATAGCCAATGCAGACAATAATATTTTTTTCATGAAAGTCAGTTTATAATTCAAATATAAAATAATGTACGCCTAAAACGTAAATACCTGTGTAAAATTATGATAGCTTTTGATAAGTCCTCCACCACAAATCGGGCATATCGCCATTCACGGCAGTCTGATAGTCATCATAGCGGCACGGCACCAGGTGATAACGTTCATTTTTCGACTGTCCTGAAGGATAGGGAACCTGCATCCACCAACGATCTGATTTTTTGCTCTTCACAAAAGTCATTTCGCCAGAACCATCCTTTAAGCTTGTTCGGTATATAATAAACTGAGATTTTGGGCTCAACGGAAAATCCTTTTTACGGGCATAAAAGCCATCAACAAAGTACCAAACCATTTGAGCTAATAAGAAAGCCGTTTGTCCATTACTATCGTAAGCCGGGTTAAACTCATAAAAACCGATGGAACTTAGCTTATCGTTCATTCCTGCATATCGAGCAAGCCTGCAGGCCTCCTCTCCATCAAAGCCATTAGGGGTAGTATTGGCATTTCCCGCTGCATCTGCAGAGCGGATAGCCCCCATATCGAAACTGATCATATTCGCATTGCGAATAATGGGTTCTGTTAAGGTGATATCCTGTGCAAACTCTCCTAGCCGGTGTACATCAAAATAAAGCTTATCCATTACACTCAGGCTTTCCTGATTAACAAAATAAGTTTGATAGCCAATATTGCTGAAATTGAAAAGATAGTTCGGCTGATGTAAGAAAATTTTATTCAGGTAACAATCAGAACGCGTGGCGATTCCATCTTCATTATCATCATCAATATCAAATTGATTATCTACAATAACCAGATCCACCTTTTGCTCTAGATCCTCGTATCCCATATATTGGGCATAAGTCAGATCCTGTCCTCCGCCAATTATAATCGGAATAATATCCCTTTTAACCAATTCTGCAACCGCCATCTTAACAGCAATGTAAGTATCCGCTATTGTTGCACCATGTTTAATATTTCCTAAATCAACAATCCGGCAGCTGAAAGCACCTTCATTGAGCTTGTAAAACTTTTCCCGGAAGTAATCCGGGCCTAAAGCACAACCTTCGTTATTAACAGCACTTCTTCCGTCAAGCACTCCAAAAATGGCCAAGTCAAAAGTTTCTTCCTCTAAATCGGGGAATGATTCGGTAAAAATCTGTGCCCTCATCCCTAATTGGCTGGTTAGAAATCCTCGCTTAGGTGTAAAACTTTCCGGATTAATGGGTGAAAAGAAATCTGTTAATGACATATATTTAAAACTATCGGCTCAAATATCTATTTTTGAATGCGTATTTCCACACATAGCTCAAAAAAAATATAAATGATACTGGTAACAGGCGGAACGGGATTTTTAGGTTCCGAACTTATTAAACAGTTAACCGACAATGGCTTAACCGTTATCGCCCTCAAAAGGGAAAAGTCGAAAGTACCAGCTATACTACAAGACAATAAGCTGATCAATTGGGTGATAGGTGACGTTAACGATCCTGCTACCCTTGAAGATATCTTTAACGCTGTAACCCTGGTTTACCACTGTGCAGCATTTGTATCCTTAAATCCTAAAGATAAAAAAAAGCTTTTTCACGTCAACATAGATGGCACGGCTAACATCGTTAATCTCTGTTTGGAAAACAACTGCAGATTGCTTCACGTGAGCTCCATTGCCGCATTGGGCGAAGCCAAAAAAGGGAAAAATATCACAGAAAAAGATCTTTGGGAATATAATTCAAAAGCGCATGCCTATGCACTTTCTAAATATGAAAGTGAGATGGAAGTATGGCGGGGTATTTCTGAAGGATTAGAGGCCATCATTGTAAACCCATCAGTTATTATTGGCAAGAATGCAGGTTTCGAAGGAAGTGGCTCAATTTTTAAGTTAGTTAAAAATGGCTTCCCATTCTTCACCAGGGGTGCAATAGGTTTTGTAGATGTAACAGATGTAGCCAAATCAATGATCCAGTTGATGAATTCAGAGATTAGTGCAGAAAGATATATCATTTCCTCAGAAAATTATCACTACAAACAACTTTTCACAGAAATTGCTGAGGGCTTTGGGGTAAAAGCCCCGACAAAAGAAGCTAAACCCTGGATGCTCGGAATGGCATGGCGGGCTTTAAAATTCTTTTCTATCTTTACAGGCAAAGAACCATCGATAACTAAAGACACGGCCGAAAGTAGCACAACACTAAGTTATTACGACAATAATAAAATTATAAAACAAACAGGTATAGTTTTTAAACCTATCAGTAACAGCATAACAGAAATTACACAATACTTAAGATAATGCCCAAACAAAAAGCATATTACATTATCGATTTCGATAGCACATTTACACAAGTAGAGGCTCTTGATGAACTTGCCCGCATCTCTCTTAAAAAGCATCCTGAAAAGGAACTCATTTTCCAAAAAATCGAAGATTACACCAACCTGGCGATGGAAGGAAAACTCTCTTTTTCTGAAAGCTTAGCTCAAAGGGTTAAGTTACTCGAAGCAAACGAAGAGCATTTAAAGCAATTGATTAAGCACTTGAAGAAAAAGGTATCGACATCATTTTCCCGAAATGCAGATTTCTTTAAGAAACATGCTGATGAAGTGTTGATTGTTTCAGGAGGGTTTAAAGAATTTATCACTCCGGTGGTCAGTCAGTATCACATCAAAAAGGAAAATATCTATGCCAATACTTTCGTAACTACTGGCGATGGCAAAATTATCGATTATGACCATGCTAATCCATTGAGTGAAGAAGGGGGGAAAGTAAAACTCCTGCAACACCTCAAACTGGAGGGTGAGCTTTTTGGTATTGGTGATGGTTATTCTGATTTCCAACTACGCGAAAGTGGCTTGATTAATAAGTTTTTTGCTTTTACAGAAAATATTGCCCGTCAAACAATTATTGAAAAGGCAGACCACATCACCCCAAGCTTTGACGAGTTTTTATATGTTAATAATCTGCCAAGAGCGATTTCATATCCTAAAAACAGAATTCTCACCCTGGTAATCGGGGATGTCGACCCTAAAAGTATAGCCCTGTTAAAAAATGATGGTTTATCAATCAGACATAAAACTTCTTTTGAAGAAAAATATGTAAAAGATGTAGGTGTAATCCTTTTAGCAGATGGAGAAAAATTAAGTAAAGAGCAATTAAAGGCAGCCGTAAAACTAAAAACCATTGGTTACCTTGGAAACACAAAAGGTAAAATAGATACAGATCTATGTACGAAAATGGGTATTGTGGTTTTTGACGATCCAAAAAACAATCCTCGTAATATCGATTTTGTTCCTAAAAGAATGATCGATTTTATGAATACCGGCGCAACCTATCTGAGTTCTAACTTCCCGAATTTGCAACTTCCTAAAATAGATAAATCGCATCGACTGATACACATCCATAAAAACGTACCTGGAATTATGGCGAAAATCAACACCGTTTTTGCGAAACACAACATTAACATTGTGGGACAATTCTTAATGACAAATGCAGAAATCGGCTATGCCATTACAGATATCAATACGGAATACGATAAACAGCTGTTTAAATCATTGAAGAAAATTGAGCAGACCATTAAATTTAGAGTGCTTTACTAAATTGATTAACATTGATCATTCTCTTTTCTAACGGGAATGATCAATGTTTTTAAAATATCCCCTAAATGGACAGTTAGGTGAGATAATTACCTTAAAACGAAACCTATCGTCTTTTCAAAAGCAAATGTTTAGGGCTTCCAATGCTTTGAGAGCGGTATATTCCGGTATGGCCGGAAAATAAATAGGCGGCAACGCAGGCTAATGCAACATACATGCCTGATGCGGTACCAAACAATTCCATTCCCATCAATATACAAGCCAATGGTGTATTGGCAGCTCCGGCGAAAACAGCAACAAAGCCCATTCCTGCAAGTAATCCGATAGGTAATGGAATAAAAACACTCAGGAAACTCCCTAACGTAGCACCAATAAAAAATAAGGGCGTTACTTCTCCCCCTTTAAATCCAGCACTCAGGGTTAGCGCAGTTAAAGCAAGTTTAATAGCAAATACATAGTAGGCCTGTTGTTCTGCGAAGGATACCGAAATGGTGGGAATACCCAGGCCAATATACTTGGTGGTACCCATTAAATAAATAATGGCGACCAATATTAATCCGCCTATTACAGGTCGAAATGGAGGATATTTTATTTTGGAAAAAAGATTGGTCAAGCCATGGTTAAGTGCCGAGAAGCTTCGGGCAGCCCATCCAAAAATAACCCCACAGCCTAAGGCCAAAAGAATGTTGAAGGCATTCATCTCCGGAATTTGACCAATAGCATAATGAGTATGACCAACTCCCCAAGCCAAACATACATAATGGGCAAATACAGCAGTGATAAAAGCAGGTAGAATCGCGCTATAAACCAGGCTGCCAACAACAAATACTTCCAACCCAAAAACTGCACCCGCCAGCGGAGTACCAAAAACAGAAGCGAACCCTGCACTGATTCCACAAATCAATATGATTTTTCGGTCACGGGGTTTAAATTTAAAAACTCGGGTAAATTGATCGGCAAGTGCACCACCAATCTGAACCGCTGTACCCTCCCGCCCAGCCGAGCCTCCGAAAAGATGGGTTACAATCGTTGCACCATAAATTAATGGAGCCATAATTAGTGGAATAATGTCTCTGGGTTGCTGCAATTCCTCAATCAGGAGATTATTCCCCTTAACTACCGATTTTCCCCAATAATAATAGCAAAGGCCAATAATTAATCCAGCCAGAGGCAATAGAGAAATAATCCACACATGGCTTTCTCGCCACTGCGTAACCCAATTCAAACTCACCAGAAAAAATGCTGAGGCAGAACCTATCAGACTACCCAATAAGGCTGAAAACAATAGCCATTTCAGTGTATTTAAAAAAACTACGCCAAATTCTATTTTCAGAAACTGGTAAGAAGGCAATAGAAAACCTTCTGTGACTCTTTTAACAGGCATTTTAAATCAATTATAAATAAATTGTAGGAGTCATCAGCCTGTTTGGCGGTTTTGGCGGCACCCCATCGCCATTATCCAAATGTATAAATTTTAGTATTTCCCGCAAAATCTTTGTCAACTTTGCGGCACCATCTCAGACTGAAAATTCTCAGCCTACAAGCATCCACATGATTAAGATAAGACCACTGCTTAGTGTACTTAAAACACTCAAAAACAAAGATTAATATTTGAAAAGACTATAAAAAAAGCGCCTTTTTTGCTAGTTTTGCACTATAATAATTTAATGACAGAATGATTGAATTCTGAATGACCGAATAACCATTTGATCATTCAAAATTTACGCATTCAAAATTTCAATAGTATGACCGAAACATTAGACATAAAAATCACCAAAGCTGATCAAACACGTTTGACGGTTACTGATTTTTCACAATTACCATTCGGTAAAGTTTTTACCGACCATATGTTTACCGCTGACTACGAAGATGGCGAATGGAAAAACCTACAGGTCTTACCTTACGGTCCAATCTTGATGAGCCCTGCTATCTCTGCATTACATTATGGCCAAGCCATTTTTGAAGGGTTAAAAGCATATCGCCAGCCAGATGGTAGAATTAGTGTCTTCCGTGCAGATAAGAACTTTGAGCGTTTTAATAAATCAGCAGCAAGAATGTCTATGCCGTCTATACCTGAAGATATCTTTATGCAAGGCTTAGCTACATTAATTCAAGCTGATGAAAAATGGGTTCCTTCTCAAGAAGATTACGCCCTTTATATCCGTCCGGTAATGTTCGCTACCGATCCATATTTAGGCGTTAAGGCTTCTGATACTTATAAATTTGCTTTATTAACTACACCTACAGGCCCGTATTACAGCAATGCATTAAAAGTTAAAATCGAAACGGAATACACCCGTGCAGATGATGGAGGTGTTGGTTATGCTAAAACAGCTGGAAACTATGCCCGCTCTTTGTATCCTTTCGAAGAAGCTAAAAAAGAAGGCTTTGATCAGTTAATCTGGACTGATGCATCAACGCATGAGTTTATTGAAGAAGCTGGCACAGCAAACCTTATTTTCGTAATTAACGGAAAGCTGGTTACACCTTCGGTTAGAAGTACAGTATTGGATGGTGTTACAAGAGATACCATCATCAAACTTGCTAAAAAGGCTGGTGTAGAGGTAGAAGAAAGAAGGGTTTCTGTACAAGAAATTATTGCCGGAATTAAAGATGGTAGTTTAACTGAAGCTTTTGCCGCAGGTACAGCCGCTACAGTTACCCACATCGGTGAGATTGGTTACCAGGGAGAACTTTACACCTTAACTGATCCAGCTACGAGAAGCATCTCTAATGGAATCGCTAAAAAACTAAATGATATCCGCTACGGATTAACTCCTGATGAATTCGGTTGGAACTGGGTTCTTTAGTTAGGATTTACAGATAAAAAGAAATCCCGATGCTTTACTGGATCGGGATTTCTTTTTTATATGGGTTCATTAGTTCATTAAGCACAAATAGATGCTTATAAACCAGCTTATTGTCTTCTATGCCTACTTACTCCGCGGCCCCGTTTAAATGAAAGTAAAATAATTTTGCCACGGAAACACGAGATTTATGGGGTAAGGAAAAATTGACAAGAAAAAATTTGAACGAGCAACTGAGCTGCCTAAGGCGGTTAAATCAATGCAGGTTAAGACCGCTCTTAATTTTCCTCAAGCTGTTATTACTTATCAAGAATGACTACGCCCTTCGCTTCAAATGCTAATTCTTTTTTCGGATCGGTAATTTTAGCCACCTCCTCAGGAGATTTCTTTGCATCCTCAGCGTAATGTCTCAGCGTTTCAACGGAAATAGTTTGTCTCTTTGCAATACCATCTAAAACAACTCTTTTACCAGCAATATCTTTAGGCATAAAAAAAGCATAGTCCTTAAATGTTACCCTCATCGGCTCGCCATTAGGCATTTCCAAAGTCATCCAACAGCCCTTTTTCTGACATACATCAACCACCTTACCTTCAATCTTCATATCTACAGATTGCTGATCGCCCATTGCGCTTTCCATTTTAGCAGCAGGCTTAACATTCCCGGCTTTAACGCCTTCTCCAAATTGCTGCCCTTTGAAGTCTGTTTGTGCAAAGCCTAATACGGCTGTTAAACAAAAACCTAAAATTAAGATGATCCTTTTCATAGTGCTATGATTTTAGTTTCCTTTAAACGCTATCTAAGATCAAATTTATTCAAATTTTCCGAATAAGTAACTATAGGTAGAGGGTTACCGATTATCAATAACTATTGCCACATTTGGCTCCCTGCAATAAAAAAACATTCCAATTTTGTTTAGCTCTTGTTTTTGTAACAAACATGTTATAATTTGTAGAAACTAAACAACCAAATATGATAGAGAAATATAATTTAATCGCGGGTTCAGTCACCATCCTCATTAGCATTTGTCTGTTGTTCTATTTATGCAAACCAGATGGAAAGCAAAGACTGCATTAGGTAAAGTGGCGTCAATTGGAAAATGTTATTAATCAGTTCCCAATTGATGCCCTGACAAGCCAGTTGTTCTATTATCGCTTAAAAAGTTGCTACGCCTTAAATAAGTTAGGGCTAAATCTCTTCTCTACACACCTGAATAACAAATCCAGGTAAACAAATTGGTTACTTAACCGTTTATGTTATAACCATTATGGCATAAAATTTTAAATAATCAAATCACATGACAGCGAAAGCATTAATTATTGTTGGCGTAACTATAGGGATTGTTTCCTTTTTTGGTTTGCAAAAAATAATCAGAAATCAGCGGGCTATCTCTGGGGCAGAGAATTAAGTAAAGCAAAAAAAATCCCCGCTAGCTACTGCTAGCGAGGAAAATCATCCCTATTGTTATAGATCACATCCCATGACATACAACATTATACATTAGGCAATTCTTAATCCAAAGTATCATACCAGCAGAACTACTCAGTAACAGGCTGTATTACAAATGATTATAAACAATCAAAAACAACTCTCAATTTTCATTTAATAGCAACTGGGGAATTACGGGGAAATACTGTGGATATTTGGGGAAATAATTACCCATATTATCAAATTAAATTAGCCGAATATGAGGTTAAAAACTTCCTCAATCTTGCTAACGGCCTTGACTTCCAGCTGATATTTTTCCAATGCCAATCCCTTAAGGTTATATTTTGATATATAAATGGTTTCGAAGCCTAACTTATCAGCTTCAGCAATCCTTTGCTCAATTCTATTTACAGCCCTTATCTCCCCCGATAACCCAACTTCAGCGGCAAAGCAGTTTTTCGATGATACAGGAATATCTTCATGCGAGGATATAATCGCAATAAGTACGGCAAGATCTATAGCAGGGTCTTCTACCCGGATGCCTCCGGCAATATTTAAAAATACATCCTGCGTGCTCAATCGAAAGCCACAACGTTTTTCCAATACAGCAAGCAACATATTCATTCTTTTGGTATCGAAGCCCGTAGCCGATCGCTGAGGCGTTCCGTATGCTGCATGACTAACCAAGGCCTGCGTTTCTATTAGCATTGGTCTGGCGCCTTCTAACATTGCTGCTATAGCAATTCCACTAAGCTCTTCCTCACGCTGCGAAAGTAAAATTTCAGAGGGGTTAGAAACTTCCCTTAAACCGCTCCCCTGCATCTCATAAATTCCTAATTCTGCAGCGGCACCAAAGCGATTTTTAATTGACCGTAAAATACGATACACATGATGCCGATCACCTTCAAATTGCAAAACGGTATCTACCATATGCTCCAGGATTTTAGGACCTGCAATAGCCCCATCTTTCGTTATATGGCCAATTAAGAAAATGGGCGTTCCTGTTTCCTTTGCAAAACGCAACAACTCGGCTGTACATTCCCTTACCTGAGATACACTGCCTGGTGTAGAATCAATATGCGAGGAGTGGAGGGTCTGGATGGAATCGACAATCAGGATTTCAGGTTCTAAAATCTCAATCTGCTTAAAAATATTTTGTGTAGACGTTTCAGTCAAAATATAGCAATCGGCCGAAGGATTTTTTACTATTCGCTCTGCACGCATCTTGATCTGCTGCTCACTTTCCTCTCCAGAAATGTACAGCAATTTTTTACCTTTCAAACTCAGTGCAAGTTGCAGCATAAGTGTAGACTTCCCAATGCCAGGCTCACCGCCTATCAACACTAACGATCCTTCAACCAAGCCTCCACCCAGTACCCTGTCTAACTCCTGGTCACCTGTTAAAATTCTGGTTTCAGTTGAGGCCTGAATTTCATTTACCCGACTTGGCTTGCTTACCCGGCGACTGCTGGATGATTCGGTTTTCCATGTGGGTATAGCAGAAGTACTCTTCTCTACTACTTCTTCTACAAAAGTATTCCACTGACTGCATGAGGGACATTTACCCAGCCATTTGGCTGATTCATAGCCGCAGCTCTGACAGAAATATGCTGTTTTCGATTTTGCCAATTGATTTTATTTTTGATATACGAATTTAGATTTTCATTATTGAAATCGACAGATAACTTTTGAACATTGAGGATTTCAAAGCCTCCAATATCGAGTAGGAAGATAGGGATTAGTTCCCTACCTGTCCTCTCACACCACTGTACGTACCGTTCGGTATACAGCGGTTTGCTAGAATAACTTCGTTTGGTGTGTCGTTTTCCAATAGTAATAATTAGCGAATCCATCTAATCCCAGACCAGTGAAGAACTTTTTGTCCAGAGTTGTAAGTAGTATTGGGCTGTTTGCAG
>NZ_FOGG01000018.1 GCF_900111155.1 Pedobacter rhizosphaerae
TGGTTCAAATTTCTTTGTGCCGTGGTTTAAACATTAAGAAGTTAAGGTGAGTTAAGATTTGGGGTTAAGTAACAATACTTATAATTATCTTATCTAACTTATATGGTTCAAACTTCTTTGTGCCATGGTTTAAACATTAAGAAGTTAAGGCGAGTTAATTTGGGGTTAAGTAACAATACTTATAATTTTCTTATCTGGCTTATATGGTTCAAATTTTTGTGTGCTAATATGTTTATTTTTAAGATTTTAGTTTCTTAGTTGCCTTAGGTGGTTAAATGATGGAAGATGTTTTTAAAATTCCAAGCCTAATTGATTTCTACATTGTACCAGACCTCGTATTAAGTTAGCTAAAAAGTAATCCACTATTTATTAAAGCAGCAAAAAAATAGGCCCTGAAATTAACCAGGGCCTTTGTGCTTGATCTAACCGTCCCGTTGGCTAAACCTTACATATTCACGAATATAAACTATGCCTTTTAAACCCAATCAAAATAACTTCAAAATACCCTCTTCAGGGTATATGCTGCATATACATCATGTAATGGGATCACGACTTGAATACGGTATCCTTATTGTTTCATAGCGACCTAAAAAATAGGAAGATGGCACAAAAACTGCTCGGAATATTGAGGATAAAGTGTTAAAGGAATAGTAGTCACCCGATTGGTAAACTCACAACTATTGGCATCAATTGCTTTCACGCTAAGGTCCCAGCGCACAAAGAGTACCACTCTTCCGGTAGGCGTGAAAACATCAGAAAAGGCAGGTTCAGGCTGGATTTATATTACCGAATCAATGTTTTTCCTGTTACACTGCCTCCGCTCCGAGAAAGAAAAGAGGATATCGCATTGTTAGCTAAACACTTTGTAAAAATATATTCGGAAAGAGAAAAAAAGACAGTTACCTCAATTGCAGACCATGTACTGAAAACATTGCTTAACTACGACTGGCCTGGTAACATCAGACAATTGGAGAATGTAATCGCCAGAAGTGTTTTATTAGCATCAGGTACGGTACTCGATAGCGTTAAACTCCCCGGAGAAAGCAAGAGCACGATGGCCACTCCTCAGGGTCACATTAAAAGTATGACCGAAAATGAGCGCGACCATATCCTATCTGCTCTTGGTCAGTGTAACTGGAGAGTTTATGGACAAGGCGGAGCCGCAGAACTGCTAGACCTTAATCCCTCTACCCTCAATTCACGTATGAAGAAGCTGGGTATTGAAAAAAAGTATTTCAGACCAGAAGGCGACTAAGAACTTTCTAAAAAAGCATTACATTGGCAGGGTAAAGCAGAATTTAAGTCCTTTACCCAGCCCGCTCTCCAATCAGATTTTAACTCGGTGCAGCTTGATAATTTCATAGCAATGATTAGCCCTACTGCTTCTCTTTATCCTGCCATCAATTCTTCTCATCAATAAATACCAGGGTCTAAAAATGTAATCGACAGCATAGCTGTTAGCCAAAACATTAACATCGCAAGAATTTGAGGCCATCCTGGCATAGCTGGTTCCCTGTTGGATGTGGTTGAAGATATAGGCTTATTGCCGATAGTATCGCCGGGGGCGAAACACAAATACAGGATAACTGTAGCACACGCTGACATAAGCAAATGGGTAATGAGATAAAAGCTTTCCATGGTCATTCTTTTTAGTTAGTTGAGGATTGCCGGCCGTTGAAATAGCCAGCTCCATAAAAGAGTATATACCAAGCTTATACCAATTCTTAAAACACTACAAAACAACAACTTACACTTAAACTGCAGTTTTTAAAGTCATGTTATATCGTGAATTATCACTTTTACAGATGAAATATAGAGGTGAATGGCCCTATCGAAAATGGAAGATGGGGTAATGGAAGATGGAAACTATCCAGCGTAAAATAAACTTACATTTTATCTAAAATCACATCCTGCTGAACTTGTTTCTGCATCTTTCTAGATAATATTAATAAAGACCCTGAACTAAATTCAGGGTGACGACCGTGCTAGCGGGGATCGTGTTTTTTAATTTTGATCCGAACGTACTTGGAAGCCGGCATATTACTGTCTTTCACTACATTATTGATCGCCACCAATACATTGGTTTCCGGAAAATAGGTTACGGTGTTTTTGGATGGAATTTGATAGGGTACAATCACAAATAAAGGCGCTATACGTTCTACACCATCATCATAGTTAAATAAATCTACCTGATCACCGGAAGTAAATCCTGCCGCCTCAATATCCTTTGGATTCATAAAAATCACTCTCCGTCCATTCTTGATGCCGCGATAGCGATCATCTAGCCCGTAAATAGTGGTATTAAACTGATCGTGCGATCTTGTCGTAGCCATCATATACTCGTCGGCAGCAAGCGTATGCTGAGGCAAAACAGTGGTGGTAAATGGTGCCCTATCGCCAAAATCCTCCGTAATAAAGTTCCCATCCCTCGCCGCATTAGGTAAATAAAATCCACCCTTTTGCCTTACCTTTTGGTTGTAATTCTCGAACCCGGGAATACAGGCTGCAATATCGTCCCTCACAGCATCATAACTTTCCATATAGCGATTCCAGTTAATTATCGACTTTTCTCCAAGGGTAGCTATGGCCAGCCGGCACACAATCTGTGTCTCGTTAATCAGGTTATCAGATACAGGCTGCAACATTCCTTTAGAAGATTGAACCACACCCATGGAGTTTTCTGTTGAGATAAACTGATGTTCTCCAGCAACCAGGTCAATATCACTGCGGGATAAGGTTGGAAGAATAATAGATTCCTTTCCATGAACCAAATGCCCGCGATTCAGTTTTGTAGATACCGAAACGGTGAGATCCAGCTTTCTGATCGCCCTTGCTGTATACGTGGTATCTGGTGTTGCTGATAGAAAATTTCCGCCCATACAAAACAGCACCTTTAACTTCCCTTCCTGCATGGCCCGGATTGCCCGCACCACGTCATAACCATGTTTTCTGGGTGGCTCAAATCCATAAAAATCCCGCAAACGATCCAACTGGGCATTAGTAGGTTTTTCATCAATCATCATGGTTCTGTTTCCCTGCACATTGCTGTGGCCACGCACCGGACATACACCAGCACCAGCTTTGCCTATACTCCCTTTTAATAAGAGGATATTGAGCATTTCCCTGATCATATCTACCCCATTGGGTTGCTGTGTAATCCCCATTCCCCAGCAAAAAATAATACGCTTCTTAAAAGCAAGCAGCTGTACCATATCATATATTTCGGCAGCAGAAACCCCGGCAGAAGCTGCAAGTTCTTCCAGGTTGTATTGTTTAAACTGATCGATGAATTTCTCGTACCCTACTGTTTTCTCGGCTATAAATTTTTGGTCAAACACTTCGCCTGGCGACTTACTTTCAAATTCGAGCAACAACAGTTCTATAGCTTTCAGCAAGGCCATATCTCCATTAATTCTCACTTGCAAAAAGATATCGGCAAGTTTTATTCCACCCAGAATTCCACTAATTTTTTGTGGATTATGAAATCCCATCAATCCAGCTTCGGGCATAGGGTTAATGGCTATAATTTTCCCTCCGTTGCCTTTACACTTCTCCAGGGCACTCAACATTCTGGGGGCATTAGTACCTGGATTATGCCCGATAACCACCACTACTTCTGCGTGATATAAATCATCTAGCGTAACTGTTCCCTTTCCAATTCCAATAGTTGGGCGCAATGCTGTACCTGACGTTTCATGGCACATGTTAGAGCAATCGGGCATATTATTGGTTCCATAAGCTTTCGCAAATAGCTGATAGAGAAATGAAGCTTCGTTGCTTGTTCTTCCGGAGGTATAAAATGCGGCCTCATCAGGAGAATTCAAAGCATTGAGACGGGTAGCTATTTTCTGAAAAGCATCATCCCAGCCAATGGCCTGATAATGGCTTCCATTTTCGGGCAGATACATAGGCGTTGTCAACCGGCCCATCTTTCCGATATGATAGTCATCAAGTTGTGAGAGATCATAAACTGAGTTGTCCCTGAAAAACTCAGCGGTAATCTTTTTTGAAGTTGCTTCTTCCGCGAGTGCTTTCACCCCATTCTCACAATATTCCCCTAAAGCAGATCGGTCATCATCCGGATCGGGCCAGGCACAGCTTGGACAATCAAAACCGCCCACCTGATTCATCTTCAGTAAAGCGCTGGCACCTCTTAAAAGTGTTTTTTCTTCTATCAGGTCGCTTACCGAAGCTTTCAAAGCCGGAATTCCAGCCGCCCAGGTTCCAACGGCGCTAAGTTTCAGGTCTGAAAGTTGGTATGGATTTTCGGCAGCCGGCTGTTTTTTGTCAGATTCCATATAATTAATCTTTAATTCTCGGATTGGGATAATTATCACTCTGATCTTCCTCGACATGATCGAGACAGGTAAAATCTTTTTCTATCAGAACAGCCACTGGCCCATTTGAATCGCTATAACCAACTTTATCGGTTTCAACCAATTCAACAGCCATGTGTCTGGATATATAGAGCGTTATCCTATGATTGACATGCTCAACGCTAATTCCCTCTTCATCGGTTACCACAATGGCATATTCGAGTGCAGTGCCTGCAAAAGCGGTATTTTCTGTTAAGGAACCATTTTGGCCTAACTGACTAACCTCCGATTGGGTTAGCCTAAATCTGATGGAATTGCCCTTTAGTCTTATTTTCATGGGATTGAGGAATTATAATATTGACGTTTGAAATGTAAATATTGAACCGGTTTTCTTTCAGGAAGCCTAATAGGGTCATTTTAGACTCTGTAGCAAGTTCTACCGCCAAACTGGAAGGTGCACCAATTGCTGCAACTATTGAAATGCCTGCCATAGCTGCTTTCTGGATGAGCTCAAAACTGGCTCTCCCACTTAATAAAAGAATATGTTTATTTAAATCTGGTATGGCTGAGGATAAACTGGAACCAATTAGCTTATCTAATGCATTATGTCTTCCCACATCCTCTCTAAGCATAACAAGCTCGCCAGCAAGGGTAAACAGGCCTGCCGCATGTATGCCTCCAGTAGCATCAAAACTGTGTTGTGCTAACCTGAGTTTTTCTGGTAAACCATATAATATTTCGCAATCTAGATTTATTGGAACCCTTGATTCCAGTGGCGCAGGCTGTTTGGTTCTGATTGAGGCTATCGATGCTTTTCCACATACCCCACAGCTAGAAGTGGTATAAAAATTCCTTTCGGCTTGTGCCAGATTAGGCTCTACCCCTTCTATCAGCGCTACGCAAATGATGTTTTCCTTACCTATCGAACAACTATCCTTCACTGCATAAACCTTTTTTACTGCAGCAGCTGACGAAATCATTCCCTCGGTATATAAAAACCCCAGTGCCAGCTCCTGATCATTTCCCGGGGTGCGCATGGTTACCGAAATACTTTTTATCACCCTTTGGTTAGCCGGGCCATATTCCAGGCGGATCTCCAAAGGCTCTTCTACAGACAATACATCTAATGAAGCATGTGATCCGGAAACTGATATCCTTTGGATGGCGCTGCGAATAACAGCATGGGAAGGGAGACCATTCATCATTGATATATATTAGATAAGTAAGCATACTAATATACAAACTTTCTTTTTTGATGAACAGAGAAAAACGGACACACCAATTCCCGGGAAATAAAAATGAAGAAAAATCCCGAGGATAGCTATAAAAATTTAGAAGTTAAGGGAAATTAAGAAACATATCTCGAGAAAAACGACTTAACTTAACATTAAATTAAAACCAATCAGCGCACAATTGGGAAAGTAAGTTATAAACATTAAGAAGTTAAGGAAAATTAAGAAACATGCCTTATCTTAACTTCTCAATATTAAATCAAAACACTCGGTGCCAAATATTTAGAAACAGGAAGGCGCAACGTTTGGGAAAGTGAGATATAAACATCAAGAAGTTCAGGAAAATCACCAAGCATACCTTACCTTATCTTAACTTCTTAATGTTAATTTAAAACCCTCGACGCTAAACACTTAGAAACAGGAAGGCGCAACGATTTGGGAAAGTGAGATATAAACATCAAGAAGTTAAGGAAAATCACGAACCATACCTTAACTTATCTTAACTTCTTAATGTTAAATCAAAACACTCGGTGCCAAATATTTACAAACAGGAAGGCGCAACGATTTGGAAAAGTAAGATATAAACATCAAGAAGTTAAGGAAAATCACGAAGCATACCTTAACTTATCTTAACTTCTTAATGTTAAATTAAAATTAATTGCCGCTAAATTTTCAGGAAAAAGAAAGCTGAATTACTTTCCTACCCTATTTTGAAGATGTTCCGGATATCTTGCACCCTGAATCTCAATTTGTGAGGCAGCATTTTCTATATTTTTTAAATCTTCGGTACTGAGTTCAATGCTTGTAGCGCCAATGTTTTCTTGTAAACGGTTTAACTTGGTCGTACCTGGAATTGGAGCAATCCAAGATTTTTGTGCCAGTAACCAGGCTAAAGCAATCTGTGCTGGTGTGGCTTCTTTTTCGCCCGCAATGCGCTTTAATAAGTCTACCAATACCTGATTGGCATCTCTGTTTGCTTCAGAAAAACGAGGTACAATATTTCTAAAATCAGTACTATCAAATTGTGTATTCGGCGTAATCGCACCTGTTAAAAAGCCTTTACCCAAGGGACTAAATGGCACAAAACCAATGCCCAGCTCTTCTAATGCAGGTATGATTTCCTTTTCAGGTTCACGCCACCAAAGAGAATACTCACTTTGCAATGCAGCAACAGGCTGAACTGCGTGCGCCTTACGAATGCTTTCCACTCCTGCTTCCGATAAACCAAAATGTTTCACTTTACCTTCTGCAATTAAGTCTTTAACTGTACCGGCAACATCTTCCATAGGCACATTCGGATCTACACGATGCTGATAAAATAAATCGATATAATCTGTTTTTAATCTCTTCAATGAGGCCTCCACAACGGTTCTGATTCTTGCCGGGCTACTGTCCAGTCCTTTTTTCGAATCACCATCCTGAAATCCAAACTTCGTTGCAATAACCAATTTCTCGCGAAATGGAGCTAATGCCTCACCCAACAATTCTTCATTGGCAAAAGGCCCGTAGCATTCTGCTGTATCAAAAAAAGTAACACCTGCTTCTACCGCAGCCTGTAATAATTTAATTGCATCTTTTTGATCAGTTGCCGGTCCATAACCAAAACTTAATCCCATGCAACCTAGCCCAAGGGCCGAAACTTCAAGTCCGCTATTTCCTAATTTTCTTTTTTCCATTTCTTTATTTTTTATAAATCGATCTGATAGATTTGGTTATCCTTTCCGATCAACAGTACAAAGTTCGTTACCTATTGGTTCTAAAAGTTATACATATTACTGGATGTTATACCATTATTACCGATATGGGCTTCATCTCATCGTTTAACGTCCCATAAAATATTGCTTTCACATTAAAGCAGTTAGCAGAAAAGATAGTTCCAGCTTGTCTGACTATGGCTGTAATATGTATTTTTGCCAACCCAAAAAAACCAAAAAGAGGCAACGATACATCAACCATATGAGCGAGAAGAGAGAGCTGAGTGATACGATCAAAATCCTACTTTTTATACTTACCCTCGGTGCCTGGTATTTCTTTTATGTTTATAAACGGGCTGAAAGAAAAAAAGAACTTGATCCCCAGCTCTTTTCGCAAATCAAACAAGCACTGGATGAACTGGATAATTACCTGAATACCTCACAATACTACGCCCAGGCCGATTCCATTCAGCTTAGTGTCAGGCATCGCCATTTGCTCCAATCTATCCCAAAAAACTTTGAGAACTTAGCTATAGCAACAGTTGAAATAAACCTGATCAGCAAACTGATTAACAACTATCAAAACCTTGAAAACCTGCGGGAACAGCATAATGAAAATTTCATCAAGCAAGAGATGCGTGCTTATGCCGATTTTTTCTCAACGCTTGATAATTATCCGCTTTCTGAAGAGCAAATGCGTGCCGTGATTTGCAATGAAGACCACACCCTGGTAATTGCGGGGGCGGGTACAGGAAAAACAACTACCATAAGTGCAAAGGCTGCCTATATCCTTAAAAAGCAACTCTGTCGCCCGGAAGAACTGCTCATTATCTCCTTTACCAATAATGCGGTAGATGAGCTGGCAGACAGAACCATGTACTTCTGCCGGAATATTCCGGGAAGGGAGGAAATTTCTTTTAAAACCTTTAACGGCTTTGGAAATTCGGTCACTTCATTTTGCTCTCCTTACCCGGCAAAGTTGGCTTTTGAAGGTAGAGATATATTAATCAAATCTTTTTTGCGACGAAGTTTTAATGAACTATTTTATGCCGATGCCAGCTTCCAAAGCAGGGCCATCAACTTCATAGCGTTTTTCTCGAATCCTTTGCGCGATGAGTTCTCATTTGCCTCCCCTGAAGAATTTCTTGCGTACAGTAAGAACGCTAAACATATCAGTTTGAACGGCCTTCAGCTCAGATCTGCCACGGCATTGCAAATCGCTAATTTCCTTTACCTACATGGCGTAAGCTTTCAATATGAAGCGCCATATCCCAATATAAATGTGGATATTAAAGCGCAACTGCCTTTTTATGCCCCTGCTTTTTTCCTTCCTGAATACAACATCTACCTGGAGCATTTCTGTGTGAATGAAGACGGGAATGTTCCAAATTGGTTTAGCTATAGACCACCATTCAGCTGTGCCAGAGAACAGTATCATGCAGAAATTAACACCAAAGAAGAGATCCATAAATTGGGAGGTAGCCATTTAATTAAAACTTATAGCTATCAGGCAATGAACAACGGACTCCTAAAACACCTGAAGCATGAACTGCTTTCACGTGGCGTTGCGTTGAAGAAGATGGAAGCTGTACAGATCCACGCGCTGATCAAAAAATCTGCTGTTATGGATCAAAATATTGATCTTATATTCAGTTTTTTAAATTTAACTAAATCAAATAATACTTTAACTCAGTCAGTCCAGAAAAACGAGGACAAACGATCGCAACTTTTCCAAGCAATCTGCACTCCCCTACTCCATCGGTACCAACAGGAATTACAGCAAACAGCCAGTATAGATTATCATGATATGGTTCATCTGGCTACCGGATTTATCACTTCCGGAGCCTATCCGGTACGCTACAAATATATTCTCGTAGATGAATTCCAGGATATGTCTCTAAGCCGTTACCGCATGATCAAGGCCCTGCTACAAGCCAACCCGGGTTCCAGATTATATGCTGTGGGTGATGACTGGCAATCTATTTTCCGCTTTGCGGGAAGCGATGTTTCTTTATTTACGCAATTCGAGGCATATTTCGGTCATACCGCCTACCATACAATCCTCAATACCTATCGTTTTAATGCCGAGATATTAAAAGTAAGCAGCAACTTTATTCAAAAGAATCCCATTCAAATCAAAAAGCAATTACAATCACCGTTTAGGGCTCATAGACCTTCGTTTGTACTGAAGCCTTTCCATACCGGCCGAATGAAGAATGCTGATCGCGATATCCAAATATGGGATGTGCTGCGAAATATCCTTGAAGAAATAAGTGATTTTAAGCATGATGCCGAGGTTTTCATCATTGGCAGATACCATCACAATAGCCCTGGAGATTTGCCACAATTCAGGCGGCTGTTTCCGAGACTGAGAATACGCTTTCACACCGCCCACTCCTGCAAAGGGCTCAGCTGCGATTTTACCATTATCCTAGGACTCGATTCGGGCAGGTACGGATTTCCATCGGGAGTTACTGATGATCCAATCCTGGCGGCTGTACTACAAAATGAAGAAACCTTCGAACTGGCTGAAGAACGAAGGCTTTTCTATGTAGCCCTAACCCGGGCAAGAGAAAGGATATATCTGGTTTACAATCCTTCTGCCCCCAGCCGTTTTATCACCGAGCTGAAAGCAGATCACGATATACAAGAAGCGGTAATGATGTAAGTAGTAGCAAGGGAAAATGGGCTAAGCGCGGCCAGGTTACATCACTACAACGTACATCTACCTTAAATTATCTTACTTTAACAACTATCCAGCCTGCAACACCGACAGGTTTTCCAGCATTTCACTTACCATTGTTTTTAAGTTATAAACAGGTCGCCACTCCCAATCTTTTCTGGCTGCACTATCGTCAATACTTTGTGGCCAGCTATCGGCAATTGCCTGACGAAAATCTGGCTGGTATGTTACCGAAAACTCAGGGATAAGTTTTTTTATCTCTGTCTCCAGTTCTGCTGGCGTAAAACTAAGGGCACCCAGATTATAGGCCGTACGAACCTTAATATTTCTGGCAGGTGCATCCATTAGCTGTAAAGTTGCATTAATGGCATCTGGCATAAACATCATTGGCAGGGCGGTATCTTCCTTTAAAAAACAGGTATATGGCAAATCTTTTACAGCATGGTGAAAAATATCAACAGCATAGTCTGTAGTACCTCCACCCGGCGCACCTGTATAACTAATCAAGCCCGGATAGCGCAGGCTGCGTACATCAAGTCCATATTTCTCAAAATAATATTTGCACCACTGCTCACCAGCAGCTTTACTAATACCGTATACCGTTGAGGGCTCCATCACCCCTTGTTGAGGGCAATTGATTTTCTCTGAATCTGGACCGAAAACAGCAATACTACTCGGCCAGAAAACTTTACTTACCTTATGTTTTACCGAAAGATTAAGCACACTAAGTAGGCTATTCATATTCAAATCCCAGGCTAAGGTAGGATTGCTTTCGCCCTTGGCAGATAAAACCGCAGCGAGGTGATAAATCTGAGTGATTTTAAGATCAACAATTAGCGACTCCAGTGCCTCTGCGTCTAAAACATCAAGTCTGAAATAGGGCGCTATCTCCGGCGATACATTTCCACGAGGATGGATATCCGCAGCAATGACGTTATCCTGTCCGTTTCTTTTTCTAAGTGCAACGAGCAGCTCTGTACCGATTTGCCCGCAGGCACCGATCACTAATATCTTGTCTTTGTTCATATGTTATTTGAATGGCAGTCTGCCATAAGGTTGCTGCCTGTTTTATAGGTTTTGAACTAACAAATTTGGAGAGTCTGCAAGAGAATTCCTTGTGGTTGAATCAGCATCGAAGATTATTCGAGATTCGGGAGTAAAATCCAAACATAATTCTGACTCAAAACAGTGGTTAAACTAAATTCCAAATATTGTTTATGAAATTGGGAGTTGGCCATAAACTTATTATGTTTGCATCCGCCAAAAAGCTTAATCACGGTATCATTTACCTGATTTCTATGGCAACTTACATCAGCTAAAAAGAACTGCTATGCACGATGATATTTTGGATAAGCTGGACTATGAAATATTGTCCTTGCTACAAATTCAGGGCGATTTAAATTATAAGGAACTTGCCTACAAGCTCCACAAATCGCCCAGCACTATATTTGAACGAATTAATCGTATGCGCGACAGGGGATTTATAACTGGAACGATAACCCTGATTAACAGAGAAAAATTTAAGGAACTGATGGTTTCTTATTCACACGTTACCCTAAGAGACCATAGCAGCAATGCCCTGAAAAACTTCCAGGAAAAGGTAGCTTTATTTCCACAGGTACTGGAATGCTACCATACTACCGGCGACTACGATTTTCTGCTTAAAATCGTAGTTAGAGATATGCAGGAATACACCAGGTTCATTACAAAGGATTTAATGGTGCTGGAAAACGTGCTCAAATCTCACAGTAGTTTTGTGGTAAATGAAGTGAAGCGCAACCTGGCTTACCCACTGTCACCGTAAAAAGGGCAATAAAACATCACCCTTTTATTTGAATTTCTATCTTGACCAGATATTCCCGTTTTTAGTTACCAAAACAGAGAGTTTGCCTTCTTCAACCAATCTATCCAGCACAGCCTGTGCAGCTGGAAAATCACTATCAGTTAGTTCAGAAAACTCCCTCAGCGTAAGTGATGAAAACTTGGAGAAAAGTGCTTCCCATGATTTTTCATAGCTTTGTTTCACAATATTGGGGGCTATCTTTGCCAGTGCTTCTTCAAATACTGGATAAGGCTTAAAACCATATATCTTCTCTGTACTTCCGTTAGGGCCTGAAATAAAAATTGTTGGAAATCCCCTAACCCCCATCGATTTGGCAAGTAAGAGGTCTTCCTGAAACAATGCCCTGGCTTGTCCATCAAAATTAATTTTCAAGCGGTGCGTATCCAAACCCGAAGCGGCCGCAGCAGATTGAATATTTTCCCATTTCGCAATATTCATCTTGCTAACAAATACCATTTCACGCATGATTCTAAGAAATTTTTGCGCTTTCTCTATATCCTGCAACTCTGCCGCTTTAAAGGCGATAGACGGCGGATATGATGAATCCAGCGGATCGGTAATCCAAACATCACCATCAATGGGCATATGATAGTATTGACTTACCTCATCCCAATGCGCCGCAACATCTGAAGGCTTACTTATACCCCCACTGTTGTAACTCCAGTCTGGAAGTAGTCCGCCCATCCGATATTCGAACTGCAGCTCATGCCCATATTCAAGTTTCAGCTTTTTTAGCTGCGGTTCGATTCCCCAGCAAGTAGAACATATCGGATCTGTAAAATATATGATGCTGACATGCTTAGCTGCAACTTCATTTATTTGTTCTTCCTGATCAGCATCAGAAGGTAGTTCGCAAATCCCGGAAATTGGATTACATAAAAGTGAATTAATATTTTTCTCGCTCATCAGCTTTTCTATATCTTATCTTTATTTTTGTACAAATTTCCGAAAGATTACAACGACCGTCAATAAGTCAAAAAAACATGACTACCAAAAAAGAAGATGACCAACCTGAAACCTGTAAGGCACAGGCAATTTTAAAATTGCTTTCAGGAAAATTTAAGCCGGAAGTTTTTCGTCTTTCCCTAAACTCGCCGCTGCGATTCAGTAACTTGCTCAGGGAAATTCCAGGCTCAAACAAACAGTCTATTACCACTGCACTGCGCGAATTAGAAGAAGTTGGGCTGCTGGAAAGAAAGGTAATTAGTGAAAAACCCCTCCACGTAGAATATTACCTCACTACAAAAGGAAAATCACTGATTCCCTTCTTCGAACAACTGGAATCTATTGGAGAAATATAGTAGCTGATCTTCTAAACAAGCCATAGGTTAACCTGAAGCCCGGAATTTCCAAATCAATGGGTAAAACTTAAAGATCCCCGGCGGGTGATCCGCTAATAAATACACCTCTGCAATTTTGGTATCCGATTTTTCCGAGACAAACACTAATAAATGCTGTTTTACCTATTTCACAATATGTGATTGATTCAGGTCCTGATTAACTGTAGTTTTACCGCACAAAAATAAACGACTTAACAATTCCAATAATATATGGCAAAAAATATCACCATTTTAAAGAAAGAAATTTTATCAGATAATTGGTATATCCTGAATAAGGTGACCTATCAAACCGAGCAAGAAAATGGCGATGTAGTAATACAATCCAGAGAAGCATACGACCGTGGAAATGGGGCAACCATACTGTTGTATAACAAAGACCAGAACACCGTAATCTTAACCAAACAATTTCGGCTACCTACCTACTTAAACGGGAATGAAGATGGAATGCTGATTGAAGCTTGTGCAGGCTTGTTAGATTTGGATGGCCCCGAAGATTGCATTAAACGGGAAACAGAGGAAGAAACAGGCTTTAATATCACAGAGATAACCAAGGTGTTTGAAGCATACATGTCGCCGGGTTCTGTAACTGAGCTGCTATATTTCTTTATCGCAGCTTACACTCCAGAAATGAAAGTAAGCGATGGTGGTGGAATTTTAGAGGAGGAAGAACATATCATCGTATTGGAAATTCCTTTTGCTAAAGCATTGGAGATGATTGAAACTGGTGAAATCAAGGACGGAAAAACCATCATGTTAATACAACACCTGTTAATCAAAGGGATATTAAGTGCATAAACCCAAAAATCTTAATACCTACCTTCAATATTACTGATCCTTGTTGAGTGGAACTGATGACGATCCTGTTTTAATTTAGGTGCCTTTTTTGTCAATTGTCAGTTTCATCTCACAAAAAGTTAAAATGCTTGGAAGCTTAATCTCTCTGTCTATATTTGTATCGCAAGCGATATAATCGTAAACGATATAAAATAGATAAATTATGAAACCATTGTATGAAACTAGTGCTACCGTAACAGGCGGCAGAAACGGTCAGGTAAGCTCAGAAGACGGCGCATTAAACCTGGAGGTAAGAATGCCTAAAGAACTTGGCGGTAATGGTAGTGGATTTACCAATCCAGAGCAATTATTTGCAGCGGGTTATGCCGCTTGTTTTGATAGCGCACTTAATCTGGTTATGCACCAGTCGAAAGTAAAACCCTCTGCTGCTTCTTCAGTAAAGGCTTCGGTTTCGCTCCACCCTGATGGTACAGGCGGTTTTCAACTTGGGGTATCACTAGCCGTTAGCATACCGGGAATAGAACGTACGCAAGCACAGGAACTCACTGAAAAGGCACACCAGATCTGTCCTTATTCAAATGCTACCCGTGGAAACATTGAGGTGCAGTTGGATGTTATTTAAAAGATCGCCCTGGAATTTTGATGATCAAAGTTTCAGGGCGTTATTAAAAATTAAATAAAGAAAAGGATGTATAACGAAACCTCTAGACTTCAGAAAACTTTTAAAATCCTGCTGGGAACCGGAATGGTGCTTGCAGGCATTGGTCATTTAAGCTTTCAGCGACAGGAATTCCAGGCCCAGGTTCCTCAGTGGATCCCCTTAGACAAGGACTTTGTGGTGATCTCATCGGGAATAGTTGAAATATCTTTAGGCCTGGCCGTTTTATTCTGGAAAAAACAACGCATCAGGTCGGGAATTGCACTTGCCATATTCTACGTACTGATCTTCCCGGGTAATATTGCCCAATACCTGAACCACACCGATGCATTTGGTCTGAATACTGATAAAGCCAGACTTACCCGGTTGTTTTTTCAACCCGTTCTAATTTTTTGGGCATTGTGGTCTACAGGAGCATTGAACTATCTTAGAAAAAAGTAACTTGCAGCAGTATTTTAATGTCCCACTAAAAGGATGATTTATGGAAGGAACTCAAACACCAGAGACTAAAGACATGTATAAACTGGAGAACCAGCTGTGTTTTCCATTATATGCAGCTTCCAGGATTATGACCAAGTGTTATCAGCCGGTGCTCGATGAACTGGACATTACCTACCCTCAGTACCTGGTACTGATGGTATTGTGGGAAACCGATCACGTAAACCTTTCTCTTCTTTCAGAAAAGCTTATGCTGCAATCTAACACTCTTACCCCACTCTTAAAAAGGATGCAGGAAACGGGGTTGTTAACACGCGAACGGTCTAAACAAGACGAAAGGAGCATTCTCATCTCCCTAACGGAGAAAGGCAGGGCGCTAAAATCAGCTGTACCACGCCTTCAGAGACAGCTTGCCAACCTCGGCATCAGCTATGAAGAAGCCGATAAGCTGAAAACTTTGTTAAACAAAATCCTTCAGTCAGCGCCTTAGCAGCGTAACTTCATTTCAGGCTACTTTACTAAAAATCTTATCTTAGCCTAATGGACCCGATACGTATCACGCAAGCACAAGCACGCAAAATCATCCTTCATGCTGCCGGTCTGGCCCGTAAAGATCAGTTTGGAACTGGAATAGAGGCCGTTTATGCAGTGATTGATCACCTGGGCTTCCTGCAGATAGACACCAACTATGTTGTAGAGCGGGCACACCATCAGGTATTGTTTTCCCGGATATCAGATTACCAAACCAACTGGCTGGCCACATTAACTGAAGAAGCTGAAATATTTGAATACTTTAGCTCAGATGCCAGCTACATGCCTATGAAAGACTTCCGGTTTTCTTTGCCCGTTAAAGAAAGCTTTGAAACAGGCGGCAGGATTCCTTCACCAATGCAATCCAGACTGATGAAAGATGTGCTTGATCGCATAGAGCGTGAGGGGCCTTTAATGATAAGTGATTTCGAAAATGACAGGATAGATGCTAGCTCGGGCTGGTGGGACTGGGGACCAGCAAAAGTGGCGCTTGAACGCTTGTACCTGGAAGGTAAACTCATGATTACCAGGACACCTGCTTTCAAAAAAGTTTACGATCTTCCTTTAAATTTAATCCCATCCGAAATTGAGGTCACTCCCCCCACAGCGGAAGAATTTGCGCGCTATGTTATCCGCCGTACCTTGGGGGCACTTGGGATAGCCTCTCTTAAGGAAATAGCCTGGCGTGTCAGGCGCGTAAAAGGGAATTTGGTGAAGCAGGAACTGAATGAAATGCTCTCCTCTGGCGAAATTAAAAGTGTGGAGGTTGATGGTTTGAAAACGGCACCATTGTATCTACTCCGCGATCAATCTACCGAGATTACACTCGATGACGAGGCCTTTATTCTTTCGCCATTCGATGTGCTCAATGTCTTCAGGCATCGGCTGAAAACTTTTTTCAATTTTGACTATCAGATCGAATGTTTCGTTCCTGCTCCTAAACGCAAGTATGGTTATTTTTCATTGCCCATAATTATTGGAGATCAGTTTATCGCACGTATGGATGCGAAAGCCGATAGGAAGCAGCGCTTGCTTATTGTGCACAACATTTATTTTGAGGAGGTTGAGCTTAATGAAATTATGCTCAATAAATTGATAGCGGCACTTAAAGATTTTATACAATTTAACCTGTGTAATGATGTTGTGTTTCATAAATCTAACCACACAAATTATCTCCACACTATTCAACAGGCATTCTCTTAATTGTGCGAACAGCTATCTGAAAAAAAACAACTTACTAAAATTCGTAAAGATTGTTTCCACGCAAGTTTTCAATTATCTGTATTGCGGTTTCCTTTAATGGATGACGTAAGCGTATAATCTCTTCTTTTTCTTTCAGAGACTCGAAGCCTGCTTGATTGAGCAATGTTTTAACATGCCTGTAAAACCCATCTAAAAAAGTATTTAACGATAACAAGTCCGCAGTTAAGCCTTCATTTTCATAATTAAACTGACAGGAACAATGATAAGAGAGCAAAATTTGGCCTCCTCCACATTCAGCACCAATACCTACTGTAAACTCATTCGGTTGATCACCAGGGATCAGTTCGTCAGCAAAATCATCACCAACGGTGTGGTAAATCTCAAAAATGATTGTAAAACTATTCAGCAAATCAAACTCAAAATCAAAGCCAGACTGATAACATTGGCTAATAGCGCTTGTTGATAAGAGTTCAGGGTTAAATATAAATTCGTTTACCTGAACTGGTTGCACATTGAATATTTTCATGGAGAGGAACCTAAGATGTTACTTCGAGCCCTTATCCCCCTCTTTGCTCTTCAGCAATTGGCTGAGTAGGCTATCAAGCTTTTGAAATTCAGGGCTGCCAGCAGTAAAAACCCCTGCTGTGGCGATGCCATATTTTGAAGCCATCTGCCAGTTGCTCTCCCTCGAGGTTGAATCATTAAGATAATGTACCAGCTTGAAAGCATCCCGAAGTTCGGCACTAAACTTTCTTTTTTTTGACTTCGGCGAAGCAGGGCGACTACTGATCGTAAAAAGTTGTTGGCTGGTTAAAACCTCAATCTGCGACAGGGCAGTGTCTGTATGAAGGGAATCTACTGCTAATTGTTTGTGATTTCTCGGTTGTACAGATCTGAAACTCATCATGCCAATGACAATGACAGAAAAGAAAACCAGCAAAACCGCTGATGGTAATAGCTTTGCTAAAGATATTTTACTGGTAGCAGTATTTTTTATGAGATTCATGAGGTGTTTAATTTAGAATTACCCGAAAGTTAGCAAAATATTGCGAAAAGGAAAGAACCAAAAACCATTCACTAATGTTGTGACCTCTGCACTGTCCATACAACAATAAACCTGATCAAAACGGGCACGTAGCAAAGCGAAGTAAAGTGGAGAGCAGGGCCGAACTTATCCGATAAGTGCTAAGCCCCAGCTTTCCTAATAATACTAATTTCTTTCAACCGGTTAACATCATTCGGTAACTGCGGTAAAAGTCATTGTAGCAGATTGTATAGTTACCGTTGTGCGTTTATTTTTCGGAACAGTTACGGCAATGCTTCTTTCCCCACCTGCTCCAATGTGTACACGAACAGGTGTTTGGTTTTTTAGAATGTAATAACTGATCGGTCCATCCTTACTGTGCTTTAGCCCGGAAGTAAAATCATTTTCGATTGTACTGTATGGAATTGCGGTATCAAACCTAAATCCCGAAAACTCACTGGTTAAGTCAATGCTGTATGTAGGCAGATCTGATACAATCACATTTAACAGCCCTACAATACGTTCCATCATCATCTCCAGTGTTTGATTCTTACTGATAATGACACCAGTCGTTTTTGCAAAAAAGGTATCTGCGGTTTTATAGAGTTTATCCTGAAAGGAAAATGAAGGTTGCCAATACTGAAAATTAGCTTCGGCATAAGGCAAAAAAACTGGTTTATCCCTATCGCCATCAAAGAACTGATTGATTGCAAACTCGCGTTGCGACCCGACGGCAACAAAATTATAGGTTCCATCAGGCAGTTCAAAACCGATCTGACCAAAGTCAGGACTAGTTGACAATTGCGTTTCCCGCTTTACTTCTGCCCCGGTTTGCGAGTTATAGGCAATTATTGTCAACTGCTTAATAAAGCTTGCAATAGGATCTGTTGGAAAGCCCACATTGGCCTGCCCTACCTCATGGTTTAGGCCACCTATTTTAAAGGCTACCGTTCTGTCTTTAATCGTTTCAACTGGTCCGAGATTTTTTCTACATGCCGATAGCATCACCGCTAAGACACATAATGTTAACTTGATATTTTTCATAGTATTTTTATAACAAGTTATAGATAATAGGCAGGCTATTAACCCATTAAACAGCACATTGCACCGGGATATGTAAAACTGAAAAGAATTTTACACATATTTTCCCTGGTTTAGTATGCGTATTTCTTCTGTTCGGGCAGATTAAATAGTAGTTTAAGGAATAACTAAAAATCAACTGCTCACAGCCAGTTTTCCTTAGTCAAAAAAGTAATATACCTTTTCAACCTGTTCTGAAAATATAACAAACCAGAAGTTTTTGTAAAATAAGACCTACAATTCATCTTGTAAACCAAGTATTTACAAATGATATTGAACTTTACAAAGCATCTCTTCGCGTCACAAAAGGAGGCCGAAATGCTGCTTTCTCCTAAAATCTATCTTCTTGCAAAACCTTTCTGCCTGCTCAGGGGTTTATTTCCGGATAGCTAATCGGGACATTATGGTGCAGCAGGCTTACCTGCTTTTATCGTCCCTTAGAATTCAGCCGCAACTAATTTTAAACGTTATTTTTCATCAGGATTTGGAAACTACACGTACCATAACAGCTCCCAGGAGATTTTTACCCAACATTCTCCTTATCCTCTCCCTTAGCGTACTGCTTTGTGCTGAAGGCTATTTCGGTTTTAAACTCCATGCACTCTCCGAGCAGCAGGAACGTATTAAGCATGATTATTCGGACATTAACAACATCACCTACGGTCTATTTTCCGTTCAGCAGTGGAAGGATAATGTAGCCGATATTGTTCGCCATCAGGTACGTGGGCTGAAAATGACCAAAAAGCAAAAAAAGATTCTTCAAACTGAAGTTGAACAAGTATTGTTAGCATTGATTGATAAGGCTGAGGCTTTGGTGAATAAGCCGAAGAAGACCATAAGTGGTAAGATTCAGAAATTTGCGATCAAAAACTTTGTCAACTCAGACAGCATCCGCGCACAGGTGCCAACCTTTGCCAAGAAGATCATGGCCGAGATTGATAACCCCAAAAATAAAAAGCAGCTGGGAAAAATGGCCCTGGGCGAGTTCAATGAGCTGGCCAAAGAAGAAAGTCTGGATACCGCATTCCGCGCAAAAAGCACCGAACTGAAGCAGATGTACACCAGGTACCAGGTAACATCAACACCAGATCTCAATAAAAAGCTTTCGGGTACCCTCAGCAGCATCAAAAAGCAAACTTATGCTTATTCTTTCGCCATGTTGGGCTGCGTGGTAATTGTACTCGGCTTTTGGTGGGTATTGCGTAAGCGCAGAGATCTGCACACCGCGCTTTTTATCATGTCGTTGTTATTCGCCTTTATTTTGCTCGCTGTGGGGCTCACCGCCTCCATGATAGAAGTAGATGCCCGCATCCGCTCACTCGATTTTGTGTTACTGGGCGAGCATGTAGTTTTTAATGATCAGGTTTTGTTCTTTCAAAGCAAGAGCATTATGGATGTGGTAAGGGTACTCCTGTCACAGTCGGGAATTGATTCTGTGTTGGTTGGCGTACTCATTTTAGCTTTCAGTATTCTTTTCCCTGTAGTGAAACTCAGCTCCACTGGCATCCACCTTTTAGGCGGTAAACGCTGGGCAGAAAACAGGCTGGTAAAATACTTTGCTTTTCAGTCGGGTAAATGGAGCATGGCCGATGTGATTGTAATTGCCATACTCATGGCCTATATCGGACTTAACGGATTACTGGAAGGCCAACTTCAGGCACTGAACATCAACAATGATTCGCTCACGATACTCACTACCAACAACACGGCGCTTCAACCGGGCTATATTATATTCATCGCCTTTGTACTCTATGGTTTGATCCTTTCTACGATCTTAAAATCGATTACACCGCACGATACGCATTAGTCTCTGATACGGTGACATCCAATCTCTAAAGAACATGACAACTCACGAAACTCCAGATATTCAACTCAGATTCAAACCTGCATCAATGGCACTTATTGCAGGTCTTTCCATTCTCTTGTTGGCGGCAGGCTACTGCGGCTACCAATTTCGCGAGCTTTCTTATGAACAGAAGCGAATTAAGGAAGACTACAGCCTTTCTAACAACATTACCTTTGGTATATTTTCTGTCGACCGTTGGGGAGACAAGATTTCTGCTGTAGTAGACCGCAGGGTAAAGGGCTTTAAACTAACAGGAAGCCAAAAAGCAGACATGCAGGAAACCGTTGAAAAACAGCTGCACGGCATGGTTGATAAAGCTGTTGCCGAGGTAACCAAACCACAAAAAGGCCTGGGTGCTAAACTCAAAAAGCTGGCTTTTAATACGTTTGTTGACGTGAAGGAGATCCACGCTCAGGTTCCTTCCTTTGCCCGCACAATTGTAACGAAGGTAACCAGTCCCAGAACCTTAAAACGCCTAAAGACCATTGCAACCAGTAAGGTAGAAGAACTGGAGGCTCAAACCTACGACAATACCGGAAGAACCATTACCTCTGTAGAGCGTGCCATTTACCGCAAGTATAAGGTTGATAATGCCGCAGCTTTTGAAAAAACCATTGGCTCCAGAATAGACAGCATTAAAAGTGCCAGCAACCTTTACGCCTTGATCATGATAGGCTGTGTGATAGTTGCGATAGTATTATGGGCGCTTATGCGCAGGAAAGTGCAGATTCAAGGCACCTTCTTTATCTTCTCCCTGCTTTTCGCCACTTTACTGCTTGCAGTAGGAATTTCATCTCCGATTATTGAGGTAGATGCCCGCATTAGCGCCTTGCACTTTGCACTTCTGGGAGAGAAGTTAGCCTTTACCAACCAGGTACTTTTTTTCCAGAGCAAAAGTATCCTCGGTATTATTGGCACCCTGATAGAACAGCCCAAACCGGATGCTGTATTGGTTGGCGTATTGCTGCTACTGTTTGTCGTTATCCTGCCTCTCCTTCGCCTGATTGCCCGGGGGCTCCATGTATCTTGCAGTCATCTTTTCGGCAATCCGAAAGTGATCAGATTTCTTGCTTTTGATTTAGGCAAATGGGATATGGCTGATGTGATGGTAGTGGGTATAGCCATGACCTACATCGGGCTAAACGGAATTTTAAAGAGCCAGCTTTCAGGGCTTAACATTAAAAATGATACCCTTCAGGTAATCACCTCTAATCACTCTACCCTACAGCTAGGCTTTTTCATATTCACAGCTTATGTTGCCTATAATATTATTCTTACCTCCATTCTCAAAAGAATCGATGAACAAAACGGACCTTGTTAAATCGTCTAGGTAAAGGTGTATTTAATGGAAAGTGCTTTGAGCAAAATGAATTACAAAACCTAAAACAGGACGCATTAATTAACCAAATTAAATTTGGCGCGCACCCAAAAGCCGTTAGATGCTTGAGTTATAATATATATAAAACACTTATTATCAAACATAAATATTAACCATATACATTATTTAATTATTAATGAAACGATAATAAACTTATATATAGCTATTTAAAAATGAAAACCAACAATATTTAACTAAATAAAAAATATAAGTGTATTGGATATATTTATTGATAGTGAATTGAATATGAAAAGTTGTAATTAAACCACCTAAGGCACCTAAGAATTATAGATTCATCTTACATCATCAACCACCTAAGGCACCTAAGAAATGATAAACTTACACCAAGCAGCAAAGACAGAAAGAGGTTTATAGCTCCATGCCCAGTCCATCTTACATCAAACCATCTTACATCAAACCATCTTACATCATCAACCACCTAAGGCACCTAAGAAATAATCACCTTACCATGAAACAGAAATAACACAAAGAGCTTTATTCTCCCTGCCCAGTCCATCTTCCATCAAAACATCTTACATCATCAACCACCTAAGGCACCTAAGGAATGATAAATTACCACCAAGCAGAAATGACACAAAGAGGTTTTTAGCTCCATGCCCAGTCCATCTTACATCAAACCATCTTACATCATCAACCGCCTAAGGCACCTAAGAAATAATCACCTTACCACCAAGCAGAAATGACACAAAGAGCTTTTAGGCTCCCTGCCCAGTCCATCTTCCATCAAACCATCTTACATCATTTACCTAACATCTCTCTATTCCTGAAAATTATTACCATTTAACACAGGATTCACGAAGCCCTGCAAATCTATATTCCCGCCTAGAACAACATTATTATTGAATATGGCATTTAGCGGTTTTGCACCAAAGGCAGTGATGGCATTAACGGGTATTCCATTTGCATTTCTATTGTTATTTGCCTCCACATTCAGATTTTCAATTTTCGCTTTGTCCGTTCTAATCACGAGGCCAAAATCTACCCCCCTACCCTCAGCGGCAGACTTGGAAAAGCGAATGGTATCTCCTTTGAGCTGAAGCAATTGATTCACCGTTCCGGGTGCATGTTTGGTATAGGTAAAAATAGCGAACCGATCTTCTGTATTAGGCACTGAAAACTGGTAAGTATTATTTTCCAGCTCCAGGAGATAATTCTCTGCTCCCGATTCAACGGAGATACCTTTCACGGTATTATCTGTAAGTTGATTTTTAACAATTCTGGCATTCGATTCGTAATCTCCAAAAATATGAATGCCTATTTTCGAGTCTGAAATCTTGTTATTTTCAATTTTTGAAACCGGCAAATTCGCCTCTGGTACAGCAAATGTATAGTTAAGAATAATCCCCGTTGAATTGGGATTTGAAGAGATATCATTACCACTTACAACCACACCATAATTCCCCCTAACCTCTATGGCGTAAAGTTTTGAGGCAGTTATCGTATTCTTCACAACAGCTGTAATTACCCCTACAGCAGATAGCGCTATACCATCCTCAGCCTGTTTAGGATCACTCCCGGTTTCGGAAATATGATTGTCCTGAATGAGTGTACCCAGGGTATTCCCCCAATCCTCAATACCCATCCTGCCCGCATTGGAGATCGTATTTTTCAATACCTTACAGCCCACAATTCTATCGGACGGATGATTACCAGTTGCCGTAAGCGCATTGCCGTATGATTTGATTAGGGTATTAGAGTCGACCAGAGTCGAATCTGCCCCATTCTCTGCATACCTTACACCTAAGGTGTTAATATTATTCTGCCTGATCACATTGTTTCTGGAGCTTGTTCCAGAAACCCATACGGCCTCCATTCCTAGTTTTCCATAGGGTAAATTGAAATCGAACTGACATTGCCGAACCTCAAAACCCTGTGTATTTTGAATATATACACAGGCGTTGTTCCATTCCTGAAAATGAAAAGGGCTTTCAGATGGCGAAAAAGTAATATTTCTGATCAGTGAATGATCGGCATTTTCAGCATAAAAGTAACGGCCATTGTTGAGCAGGGTGCCCACCATGCTATTGCCCCCTTTGATTATAGTTCCCTTTTGTCCAAATAGTTTGGTATTGGCTTTCAGATTAATGGTTTTATTGATGATATACGTACCTGCCTGTAAAAACACCTGGGAAGAGTCATTCAAAAGCTTCTGGAGCCCTTCAGTATCGTCTGTTAGGCCATCCCCCTTCAGGTTATAGGCATAGAAAGGGTGATTTAAAATTTCATCATCATTCAGCGACACCGATTCGGAAACTGAAGAGCGTTTGGTGCAGGAGAGCAAGGCTAATATAGAATACGCGATAAAAAATAGCTTAATCATATGCTTAAGGATTATAGGTAAAATGTATTTGACTAATTATTCAAAAGATGAATTCTTTAGGGAGCGCTTTAAAACTAAGCGGTAAAAAAAAACGTATAGGGTGTCTGGTAAGAATAAAAAGGGCTTCAGCCGCAGCTAACAAATAAACGGTCAAATATAGAACTAAAACATAACTAACTGACTACAAAATAGTTAAATAAAATCAAATATGCATATATTTTATAATCACGATTCCAGACTGCCATTTTTGATCCATACTTTGGTTCTTTTTTGTTCAGCGATTTTATTTTCCTGTTCGAGCACGAAAAATACCGTGTACTTCAATAACCAGCAGGATGCTGTGTTAAAGGCCAGCAACTTATCTTCTAAAAATGTTATTCAACCCAACGACATTTTAAGTATTGCGGTAACCAGTTTAAACCCTGCGGCTACAGAGATATTCAACAAGCCCAACAACTCTTATGTGAGCACAAGTAGTGTAACCGGGGCCAATCTGCAATCGCCTGGTTACCTGGTAAGTAACGAGGGTAATATTCAATTCCCCGTACTGGGTACGCTGAAAATTACCGGATTAACTACGAATGAACTCCGCGAAAAAATCACAGCAGAACTGTTGAGCAAGAAGCTCCTTGTAGACCCCATTGTTATTGTGAGGCAGTTAAACTTCAAAGTTTCGGTTCTGGGCGAAGTGGGAAGGCCATCGGTAGTAAACGTACCAAGCGAGAAAATATCCTTATTGGAGGCGCTGGGATTGGCAGGAGACATTACCATTTATGGAAAAAAAGATAACGTCATGATTATCAGAGAAGAAAATGGGCAGAAAACGATAAAGCGGATAAATCTGAATTCGAGTGAAATCTTCACATCCGACTATTATTACCTTAAATCGAATGATATCGTTTATGTAGAAGCCAATAAAGCTAAGGTAGCCAGTTCAACCAGAAGTTCGACACTCATCCCCATTATACTGAGTGCTTTGTCTTTCGGAGCCATTATTATAGATCGTATTGCGAGGTAAATTATGAACATCATAAGAAAGAATACACAACCGAAAGATCCCGGCGAGGCCGGTGGCCATGTTATTTTCAGGCTACTTCCCTACTGGCCTATGTTTTTGGGATTGCTTGTTCTGGCGGTAGCAGGAAGCATCATTTATTTAAAAATAACACCAGCGGTGTATGAAGCAACGGCGAAAATTTTAATCAATGAGCATGAAGGCGATGCAACAGAAAAATCAACCGATCCCATGGCATCCACGCTCAGCCCTAAGCAAACCGTCGAGAATGAACAGGAAGTGATGATATCAAATCCCATCCTTTACAAGGTTGTTGAAGATCTGGGACTCTATGTTTCCATTTTCCAGCAAAAAGGATTGTCAGATATCCTCTGTTATAAAAACGCACCGCTTAAAATCATAGCGCAGCAGCCAAACAGTCTTAGCCCTGTAGATAAAACCAGGTTCAGGATTCAAAGCGGGAAAGTGATCATTGCAGGTAAGACATATCCCTTCGATAGCTGGTTGAAGATGTCATATGGAACCATTATGTTCAGGCTAAATCCGGGTTATAAAGCATTGGCGGATGATAATTTCCATTTCTCCATAACCACTCCTAAAAAAGTGGTATCATCTATAGCAAAAAACCTCAAAGTATCAGAAGCGAATAAGTTATCTACGATCCTGAAGGTATCTCTTCAAGACCAGGATCAACGAAGAGCAGAAGACATACTGAATGAGATATTAGAGGTATACAGTTCTTCAACTATCGAAAAACACAATTTACTGGCCGCTAACACACAAGCTTTTATCGATAAAAGATTAATTGCTGTAGAACGGGAATTACTGGATATTGAGCACAAACTTCAAGACTACCGCTCAGAAAGGGGGGCAATTGATGTGGGCACCCAGGGAAAATTATACCTTGAAAATGTGAGTATAAATGATCAGAAGGTTGGTGAGATCAATATGCAGCTATCGGTCCTTAATCAGGTAGAGAATTATGTCAGATCAAAAGATCTTAGTGGTGGAATTGTACCCTCAACTGCCGGAATAAGCGATGCGGGCTTATCTCAAATGGTTAAAGACATTTATGAGCTACAATTAACAGCCGAAAGCCTCCGCAAAACCACCGGAGAAAACAATCCCATGGTGGTTTCTTATATCGATCAGATCAATAAAATTAAGCCTCAGATACTACAGAACCTTAGGAATCAGCGAAATAGTTTAGCGGCAAGCAGAAATAACCTGCAACGCACCACCAATACCTACTCATCGGTTTTACAATCCATGCCCGAAACTGAAAGAAATTTAGTGGGCATTACCCGTCAACAGCAGATAAAAAGCGGCATTTATACTCTGCTGTTGCGAAAAAAAGAAGAAACCGCATTATCATATATCACCAATGGCTCGGATAGTAAGATAATTAGCCGGGCCGAATCCACTGAATTTCCTGTGAGTCCAAAGCGAAAAATGGTGCTACTGGCCTCCATGTTGGCTGCCGGAATTTTAGGCTTTGCATTTGTTTTTGTTAAGGAAGGCATGCGCAGAAACGTGATGTTCCAAAGCGAGATCAAGTCGCTAACGGCCTTACCGGTTATTGCAGAAATAAGTGCCGACAGATCCAAAAACCACATCGTAATCGGTCCGCAGAGAAGAACGCTTATTGCCGAACAGTTTCGTAGCCTAAGAACAACTTTGCATTTTTTAGGCGTTGACGGAAAAAATAAAAGGGTAATGGTAACCTCGGCCATTTCAGGAGAAGGAAAAAGTTTTGTCGCCTCCAATCTGGCTGTAATTTTAGCCATGACTGGCAAGAGGGTGGCCTTACTCGACTTTGATCTAAACCACCCAACCATCCACCACAAGTTCAACATCAAACAAACCATCGGCATTTCTGAATATTTAGAAGGCAAGGTATCCGAAGCAGATATTATTCAACCTTCCCAGGTTAATCAAAATCTATCGGTGTTGTTAACGGGTAAGCTACCCGCCGATCCGGCAGAATTGATCTTGAATGGGAAAGCTGCAGAACTATTAAATTACCTGGATAACCACTTTGACTTTATCATCATTGATGTACCTCCTGTAGGACCGGTTTCTGATGCTTACACCTTAGCCCCATTGTGCGATGCTACCTTATTCGTAGTTCGACATGCCTATACCCCAAAAGTGTTTGTACAGCGGATAGACGAAAATATCAGGTTAAACAACCTTCCAAATCCAGCAATAGTGTTCAATGCCGTGGCTCAAAGAGGTTTTGGCAAAAACACTTATGGTTATGGCTATGGTTCCGGAATGGTTTACGGAGGATCGTATGATCAAAAATTAATTGACTAATAAATTATTAATGGATAGAAACATACTTAAGTGGAATTTTATTTTTCAGTACGGATATGTGATCACAAATATATTTAACGCCCTAATTCTATTACCACTCTATCTTAATAAAATAGAGGTATCCACTTTAGGACTATGGCTGGCTACTGGAAATATCCTTGCCTGGATGACCTTGGCAGATCCTGGCGTGGGCGATGTGCTGCAACAAAAAATAGCCCATTTGAGAGGCCAGAATGAACCCGGGGAGATCAGTTTAATCATAGGATCCGGATTGGCTACATCAGTTTTCATTCTGTTTCTTTCCATGCTGGTTGGTTTTATCTTCTTCTCTCTTATTGGTACGATTATAAACAAAGACATTGCTCAATACCAAGGATTGCAGGCGGCATTGTTAATTTCAATCGGAGCAACGGCCCTATCCCTGGTATCATTCAGTTTATCGGGTATCAACCAGGGGCTCCAAAACGCTGCACAGGTTGCAATAGGCACATTATCGGGAAATTTCGTTTTTCTTATTACCAATATTGTTTTATTATTTCTGGGTTATGGAGTTATTTCCATTGCTGTTGCAAACCTGTGCCGTGCACTATACATTAACATTTACAGCTTTTCTGCGCTCAAAAAGCAATTGCGAACCGATGGCTTAAAAATCATTTACCAAACAGCGCATCTTAAAAAATTCATCCGGATATTTTCATTAACCTCCTTTTCCCGAATTATAGGAGGATTTTCGGCAAGCCTGGATATGATCATATTGGCACGCTTCCTCGCCCCATCCATGATTACCATCTTTGAAATTAATAAACGGCCCATTCAAATGACGCAATCCTTAATCGGCAGGCATTCTGTTGCGCTAATGCCGCTGATTTCTCATGCGCATGGAAAAGGGAATACAAGAGAAATCAAAACACTGATTTACAAACAGTTTAAATATTACTCCTATGCCGCAATTTTTGTGGGATTCTGCTTTTTAACCAACTACCAAAATTTAATTACGATATGGACCAGTGCTGGTAATTATGCAGGCAACACGGTTATTTACCTTTTATTATCCTCTTTCTTCTTTACGCTGATTGGATATTTTATGTCTAACATGAGCTATGCGCTTGGTGATATTAAAATGAATAGCTTCATTACCATCATAAAAGGGATTCTCTCGGGGCTGCTGCTATATTTTGCCACCAAACATTTTGGCCTGACTGGCCTGCTGGTAGTAATGCTTACCGTAAGCATTGGAATTGATTGCCTCATTTTCAGTTATCGCTTACACAAGTTGGGCTTTTTAAACGCTGAATTTGTACTGGCGATCCTCAAGAAATGGCTGATTATTATTCCTGCTGCTGCCTGCATTTCCTGGATACTATTTTACAGCTTTAATTTACTGGTTCCTAAAGAAATGAAGGTGATTAACCTTTTAATAAATGGCTTAAGCTTTTCAGTTCTGTTTGTTGGTTTATTATTAGCTGCCGACAAAGATCTTAAAATGATACTCCGGACCAGATTTTCGAATATTTTTTCGAGAGCAGTCCAAAAAGAACAGGCACTTTCAAATAAAAATTAAGGATATGGCAAAACTCGTAATTATGCTGCGCGTAAAAGATGGAATTTTATTCGCTGAAGAATGGCTAAGATGCTTCGAAAAATTGGCAGATGAAATTGTTGTACTGGATAATGGATCCACTGATGGAACGTACGAAACACTAAAGAAACATCCTAAGGTTGTAAATATTATACAAACCGAGGGCTATAATGAAGGACGTGATAAAAACCTGCTTTACGAACAGGTGCGTTTAAGAAAGCCAGACTGGTGCCTTTGGATCGATATTGATGAAATATTTGAACCACAGCTCACACGCGCTCACTTTGACAGATTAATGAAAAGCAGATTTATCAATAAGTATGCGTTTCGAAGATTTCATTTTATGGATCGGGAGCATTTTGCGGGCTCCTGGTATCGCTTAAACTACTCTGCAGGCCATGACAGGATAATGTGGAGGGAAAACCCATCAGGTTATTTCCAGAATCTGGTTATCGACTCTCCCAATGTGAAAGGCATTAGCGGAATAAAACGCAATACAAATTTCAGGTTAAAACATCTTGGCTACATCAATAAGGAACTGGTTGATAAAAAGGCCGAAATCTATCGCGCAATAGTGCCGGAAAAGGAAGATATTTTGCAGAGCATGTACTTAAGGGGAGAACGCCCCATTAAGTGGGATGACAACCGCAAAAGCATGAAAACAATTTTCCTTAACCAGTTGCTCAATGTCCTTCAAATTACGCACATCGTTCCAAAAGTCATTAGAAGAGTCAAAATGATATGGTAATGGATTATCTGATCAGAATAACTAAATATGAATTTACCGTAAAGGAAATCGGCTTGCTTTTCTTTACGTTTTTCCTCATGGAAAATACTTTTTCATGGCTGGTTATGCCCAATTCGAACATTATCCTGATGTACGAGAAATTACTGAGCCTGGTCATTTATGCATTCCTGATTTTTAAATTCAAAGACCTGCAAAGAAACGAAATGGTGTATATCGGATTAATGAGCTTCGTAGTGATCAAGCTCATATTCGAATCTATGCTGGATTACGGAAATGTATTTCAGCAACTTACCTTGTTTACCATACTATTTCCCGTTGCCTACACCATTTTCGTCAAATACATCTGCAGAACATTCAACTTTGAAATACTGGAGTTGCTGGCACAATTTTACCTCCTTCTTTATGTGGTTTTTATGCTCTGTTATGGTGCCGGCTTTTCTTTTAGCCTGGAACAGGTTAACATGGACGATTACGGCCCCTTTTCTGGCGATAGCAGAATCATACACGCCCGCTCCATTTTCATGATGATTATTCCATTAATCTGGTATTTCGATCAGTTTTTAAGACATGGTAAACTATGGAGCTTTATCCTCTTCTTATTTTGCGTAACGATAATTATAATCCATCAGCATAGATCGGTTTGGGCCAGTAGTATTTTTTCCATGGGTCTCTACTTTTTTATGGTCTTGAGGAATAACCTGGTTCCGATTTCCAGATTGGTCAGGACTATTTTCAGCGGATTGCTGCTCATCAGTTTATCCGTATTTATTATTGCTCAGGCTTTCCCTGAAATGTTGAACTTTTTTTCCGATCGATTTAGTGAAATACTAGACCCACTGAAAGAGAACGGAACCGGAAAATTCAGGGCTGACCAGCGCGATGTTTATTTCCCCATGGTTTTAGAACGCCCTTTTTTCGGCTGGACCTTTGAAGGCTTCGATATGAAAAACCCATTGGTAGATTGGTGGCCGGAAAAAACAGGACAGCATTTTCATGAAGGCTTTATGGAAATGCTTTTTTACCATGGATTTTTCGGGTTAATATTAAAATATGCCTACCTGATATACCTGGCCTTTAAAGCCTGGAGCAAAAATCTCGATCAGAAGTCGATTATCTTAATCGCTTTCTCTTTATCTGGTTTACTATTTTCTCTGAATTACGTTCTGCCGCTCATATACTGGGGAGTCGTTGGTTTATGCCTGTTTTATCTGGAGCGAAAACCTACTAACGATGATGAAGAATCTTTTAGAAAGCCCGAACACATAGTGATAATGCCGAAAAATGTACCTGATAACCTGAACTGATTGATATGGATTATATATGCACATGGATTTGTACCGATGCTGTAGGTGAAGAAAGCATCTATCCCCAAACAGGTGAAAAATCATCTGGCGTTAAGCATCAGAATATCTACTGGAGGTGCATCCTGCTATTCTTTGCAACCAGTAAACGGTTTAATAAAACCCAAAAACACCTGCTTTTTAGCAATACCAGACAAATGCCGGTTTTAGATGGAAAAAGCGTGGAGAAAAGCCTCGCAGAGCTGGATGTAGAGGTAATATTTACAGATTTCAAGTATAAAACACCAAAAGGGTATTTTAACCTGTTTCAGAATCAGTTTTATGAATTTTCCATTCTGGAATACATAGTCGAAAACAATCCAAACCTGCAAGATCATTACCTCATTTTAGATTCGGATTGCATTTTTACGCGATCCGTAGATGCGCTTTTTAAGCATGCTGCTCTCAAAGGATTTGCTTCATTTGAAGACGATTGCACCACCGACCTGGTTATTCATGGCCTAAGCAGAAAAGACATGAAGCTGCTCTATGAAGAGCTTTTAAATAAAAAGCTACATGTCATTCCTGGCTATCACCTTGGCGAGTTCTTTCTGGCCAGCGTAAAAAACATCAGGATAATTTTAGCCGATTTTAAAGAAATATGGGTAGAACTCCTGGCCCGCCACCAGAAAAACCTACCTAAGTTTAACGAAGAGGCCCAAACCTTAAGCTTTATCTATTTTAAGAATAACTTTCAGGCGATAAAAAACAAAACCTACCTCAAAAGGATCTGGACCAATCCGGTATTTTACAGAAATGTGGAAGCCACAGATATCAATGTTGCCATCTGGCATCTTCCGGGAGAAAAAACCTATGGTCTTTTAACCCTTTACCATCATTTAGTGGTTAACTCAGCTCATTATGGCTTGAATATTCCACCTGAAATCTATTTTCAGAAGGTTAAGGCACTTTTGGGGATCCCATACCTGCCGCCATTAGGTTATGCCAGATATTATGTATCCAGCTATTACCGTGCAATAAAGAAAAGGGTAAAAAAAGTATTAATTAACTAAATGTCAGATGGAAATAGCAGTACTTATAACGGTTTTCAATAGAAAGGAAAAAACACTGTCTTGCTTAAAGAGTCTTTTTAACCAAAAATTGGATAAAAAGATCACATTCAAGGTTTTTCTTACTGATGATAATTCATCGGATGGTACCGCTGAAGCAGTAAAGCATACCTATCCAGAGGTTAATATTTTCAAGGGAAATGGCAACTTATTTTGGGCAGGTGGTATGCGAAATTCCTGGACAATGGCCTTAAATAGCAATCCTGACTATTACTTTTTACTCAATGACGATACTTTTTTAAAGGAAAACTGCATCAGCAGTTTATTGAAATATTATTCCACCAATACCACCGTGCCAGCCATAACAATAGGGAGTACATGGGACAGTTTTAAAAATGAAATTTCCTATGGGGGGCACAAACTATACCACCCTAAAAAAGTACCCTGTTATAACCTTTTTAGCGAGACGGAATTCTTAGCCTGTGATATGGCGAATGCCAATATCATGCTGGTGCCGAAGGAAATTGTACAAAAAATCGGGATCCTGTCATCAGCTTACACGCACAGCATTGCCGATTTTGATTACACCTTAAGGGCCAAAAAGGCCGGTTTTAAAATTATGGTAGCACCTGGAATACTTGGTCTTTGCGTAGACGACCATCCTGATCTGCAATCACTTGCAAAGAAAAGCCTGAAACAACGGATTGCCCATTTAAAAAGCCCTAAGGGATTGGCTTACCAGGAATACATGGCTTTCATTGGTCAGCATTTCCCGAGCCACAGGCCCGCAGCATTTGTTAAAATATGGACCAAAACACTTTTCCCTACCATCTGGCACAAACTTAAGCGATGAAAACTATGAATAATTCAATCATAATAGGTGTATTTTGCTACAATAGAGCAAGTAAACTCAAACGGTGCATGGAAGCGCTATTAACCAATCCTGAATGTTCAGAAATGGACATCATCTTTTTTAGCGACGGGCCGAAAAAGGGAGCGGATCCAAAACCGGTTGCTGAAGTAAGAGACTACATTGATGGTTTAAAAGGCTTCAAATCGGTTACCAAACACTACCGGGAAGAAAATTTAAGTACTGGCCCAAATTTCAGGGCGGGTTTAACTTATTTAAGCAATCATTACGAACGTTTTATCATTGTTGAGGACGACCTGATCGTAAGCTCGAATTACATTAAGTTTCTATCCGATGCCCTCGAATTTTATCAGCATGATTTGTCTGTCTTCTGTGTTACAGCCTATGTTTTTCCTGTTAATTATCAAGACTACCCTTATGATACGATTGTTTACAAACGATTTTGTTCCTATGGCTGGGCGGGATGGGGCAATCGGCTACCTGCAGTTATCTGGGAAGAAACAGCATTAAAGCAACTGATGAAAAATTCTCCAAACTTTAAAAGTCGTTTAAATGCAGAAGGGCACGATCTGGTTCGGATGCTCAAAAAGCAAATCAAAGGAAAAATCTCTACCTGGGACATTCAAATGCAGGTTCACGTGGCAGAGAACAGGTTAAAGGTGATTTACCCAACGCTTTCCAAGGTGAGTAATATCGGGTTTGATGAAGAATCTACCAATACATCTGGTGTAAATTATCTGATTTCCCCGCTTGATCCAGGGAATCAGAGAACATTTAATTTTTCTCCCGCTTCCAACATTATCCCCGATTTACAGCGGCAAATTAAAGCGCCATACGCTTATAAAACATTGGTAATCAGAAAACTCAGGAACGAATTCATTAAATTGAGCAATAGAATCGCAAAGGTATCCAAATGAAAATTTTATTCATCCATACCATTTATAAACTTGCTGGTGGAGAAGATATTGTCGTCAAAAATGAAATAGACCTCCTTCGAAGTGCTGGTTATGAAGTAGCGCTGTTACAATTTGATAACAGCAGCTTTAGCCTACTCAAAGTGGTATTGATGCCTTTTAATTTTTTCTCCTATGTAAAAACGAAAAGTGCTATAAAAAGCTTTAAACCAGATATTGTACACATCCACAATATGCATTTTGCCGCCTCACCTGCCGTAATATATTGTGCGTATAGGTATAAAATTCCCATAGTAATGACCTTGCACAACTACAGGTTACTTTGCCCCTCTGGAACTTTGTATGACGGAAACAAAATATTCCTCGACTCGCTTAAGTCAGGATTTCCCTGGCCAGCAGTACGAAAGGGTGTTTACAGAAAGTCCAGGCTCCTCACCTTCTGGCTGGCTTTGTCAAACAATCTCCACAAAAGATTGGGATGTTTTAAAAAGGTGAATGCCTTTATTACGCTCGGGGCGCATTCGCGTGATTTATTTGTAGACTCGCATTTTGCTGATCTTAACAACAGATTTATCGTAAAACCCAACTTCATCCCGGACACTACAGATTCATTGAGCATTGAAAGCAAAGCATATTTCCTGTTTGTAGGCAGGCTCAGTGTAGAAAAAGGTTTGCACACCTTACTCAAAGCCTTTTCAAACAGTAAGCTCCATTTAAAAATTGTTGGAGCAGGCCCCTTAGAGGCTTTGGCTAAACAGGCCAGTGAAAACCATGCGAATATTGAGTTTTTGGGGCAACAGCCAAAAGCTAAAGTTAACGAACTTATGGATCATGCAGAGGCACTTATATTCCCCTCACAATGGTATGAAACTTTTGGAATGGTCATGATAGAGGCCTTCTCCAGGTCAACGCCCATTATTGCATCGGGTTTGGGCAATATCACTGACATAGTAACAAATGAAAAAAATGGTTTAATATTCCAGCCCGGAGATGGTAAAGATCTCTTGGCAAAGGTAAACTTCTATAATAATCTTTCCACAGAAGTTAAAAGTAGGTTCAGGGAGGAATCCAGGGCAACCTATGAAAATAATTATACCCCTGCCGCCAATCTGCTGAAGCTAAATGCTATTTATGAAGGTGTGATCAATACGCATTCTCATCCCCTTTGATCATTCTCTGAACAGTAAGCCAGATAATTTTTAAATCTAACCAGGTATTCCAGTTTTCAATATACCAGATATCATATTCTACACGTTTTTTTAATTGAACATCATTTTTTATTTCTCCACGTAAACCATTAATCTGTGCCCATCCGGTAACTCCGGGTTTAGATAAAAGGCGAATCAAGTATCTGTTTTCCAGGCTGGCAAAGGTAATGTCATGTTGTAACATATGTGGCCTGGCCCCAACAACAGACATATTCCCGATTAAAACATTAAAAAACTGTGGCAGTTCATCCAGATTAGTTTTCCGAAGAAAGCTTCCTACTCTTGTTAGGCGGCTATCCCCTTGTTTTACCTGGCGTTCGGCATCAGCAGGTGTTTGGCCATGCGTGAGGGTGCGCAATTTGATACAGGAAAAAACCTTGTTGTTCTTCCCTCCCCTTTGCTGTTTAAAAAAGACAGGTCCTTCCGAATCTATTTTGATAATCACGGCGAGAATAGGCAACAACCAGGATAAAATAAATAAGATTACAATGGTACTGATGATAATATCCAAAAACCTCTTCTTAAATTGAGCAGTAGTAAAATTCATGGGCTCGGGCCGAAGCGAAAGAACCGGAATTTCGTCAACAAAATCTAGATGCGCCTTCCGGTTCAAAAATTTGTAAATATCGGGTACAAACCTAAATCTGATAAACTGTTTTTCTGCATTTTCGGCAAGTTCATAAAGATATGGCGATTCTTCAGGTGATAAGGTACAGTAAATTTCAGCAATCTGGTTTTCCTTTGCAAAGGATAAGCTTTTATCAATCCTACCCAGATAATGCAAATTGGTACTTCCTTCAGTAAGTTCAATATCGTCAAAACAGCCTAAGAACCTGAAATTTCCTTGAGAAGAAGCGAATGTATTGATTAGCGCATTTGCCGTTTCATTATAACCGATAATAATAATCTTCTGAAAAAACTTACTGTTTGATCTGGTATAAAGTACATAACTAATGAGTATTAACCTGGACACCAAGAGGACGATACCAAATCCAACTACAATCCTGGCCATCAGAAAAGTGCCGTTTGCGAAATCGGACAGACCAATAAAAATAGAAATCAGCAGCGCAAAAATAATATAGGATATGGTGGTTCGCCGGGCCAGATTGCGCAGGTTAATCTCTCTATAAATTACATAGGCGGCCAAAATATAGGAGCTCAACAACCAAATAATATTGGATGTAAGGTTGAGTATTAATACATCCTTTAAGTCATCTTCCTGATCCTGCTCGAACAGGACGAAAGGCAGGAGAAACAGAACGTTGAGTGCGATAAGATCCATTATGATGAAGAAAATCCTATTGATATTGGTGTATCTTTGTACCATAATACGAGTTTGATAAATTAATTTAAGCAGTATTTTTGGAGCTTGTTGAGAGGCGAAGCCTCAGAATATAGAATATGTAAATCGGCCCGTAAAAAAGGTACCGCCGCCACATTTTAACCGGATTACTTATTAAACGACCCAACCATTCCAGTTTATACCGGATAAGAAGCGGGCAAGGTCTTTTGACCGTTTCTGCATAAAAATCAAAAACAGCACCTATAGAACAGATCACTTTTGCATTGATTTGATCTCTGAATTGCCCTGACCATTTCTCCTGTTTGGGGGCTGTTAAACCGATAAACAAAGCATCGGGTTTAAACGTATTCACTGCTTTAATCATTTCCGCATTATCCCGATCTGAAAATGAAGGCGAAAATGGTGGTGCGTAGGTAGCAACTTTCAGATTAGGATATTCTTTGCTGAGCTTAAGCTTGATTTTATCCAGGGTTTCTTCTGAAGAACCCAGGTAAAAGCATTTTCCAGACTGATGGTTTAATATGGATAGCAGATGTAAGTGGAGATCTGTTCCTGAAATTTTTTGTATTTTTTTCCCAGTCAGCAAACGTTCCGCCAAAACTATCCCCTCCCCGTCTGGTAAGAGGATATCCGATGCTTTTAAGGCTTTCTGAAACTCAGGGTCGTGCCGCGCAACACAATACGAATATTGATTAATGGTATTGATAACCACTTTATGATCAAATGAAATTTCATTCAGCTTTCCGTAGAACAAATCATATTTAATACCCCGATCTTCTGGATTTATTATTTTTTCCATATTTATACTAACTAGCGGATGACAATTACTTTATTCTGGCAATCTTATACGGTTTTTATGAGTTTATAGTTTTATGTATTTCAGGAAAAATCAGTGCTTTTATGGCTAATTAACCTAAACAGTACCCATTAATGAGCAGCCGGCTGGAAGCCTCCATGGCCAAACATTCATGAATCGCATCAAAATTGGCTAACACTATTGCTACAGTATTTTACTGGAATTAACCAGCGCACCTAAACAAATACAGGCCTTCAACCGTAAGCAATTGATGTCAAGGGAATGAAAAACCCTTAGGGAGGTAGACATCATGCATATAGCCTGTTTTCAGCTAAAAATATTTTCTCAATCTCAAGATCGATGTTCTGATTCTGGTCTTAATTGTACCAAGTGGAATATTTAAAGTTTCGGCCACTTCTTCATGTGTATAACCCTTATAATAAAAGAGCTCCAATATCATTCGTTGTTCGGATGTGAGCAACCGGCACAGTTGTTTAAGTCCAATTCGGTCCGGATTAAAATAGCAGGCATGATTTGACCCAAGTTCTGCCTGCGAAAATTCTATCGATTGATTTAACCGGTTATTCCTACTGCTCTTCAGTCTCAGGTAGTCTACCGCCGTGTTTCTGGCAATGGCTTTACTCCAGGTGAGTAATTGTGACCGCTCGGATTTATAAAGATGGATTCCCGCATTTATCTTCATAAAAGTATCATGCAAAACATCTTCTGCCGTTTCTATTTGTGGAATTATCTTAAGGATAACAAATAATAGCTCAGCAGCGTGATTTCGATACAAGATGTCCAACATCTCTTCATCACTTAGGGGAATAAAATTTTCAGGTTTTCTTGATCTCGATAAAAAAACCTCGGCCGCAAGATTGTTTCTACTATAGGATGATGAAAGCATAATTCTTGTTTTTTAGTAGTTTTCAACTTTAATTCTTCTTTTTTGCTCGAATTATTACTCGTTATCTGAAAACAACATAATATTTCAATGAAAACGCTACTAAAAAAAATGTAACGACCTCCATTTCACTAATTTAAACCAATAAAACGTCGGAAAAACGTTTTTCAGCAGGTTGTTCCTGTTATTGTGAACAAAATGTATACAAGAGTGTGAAACAGAAACATTTATGAACAAACGCGCAACAATTACGACTGCTTCAGATTAGATTTCGCGCCCTATTTCAATAAATAGGATTACTATACAAGGCCTTAACTTAAGGCCTGTTTCGCACGAAAAGCTGTAAAATGAATAAGAAAACAGAAATACCTTTGCCATTCTGAGAAATAACTCATTTCATATACATTAACGTGAATGAAGTTTTTCACCTGTTAAACAGTCTTTCCCTGCATTTGATGTCTGAACTAAAGAGTGGAATAATGATTACTGTTCGAAAAGATAATTACTCAGAAAAATAAGAGGGGGAGCATATTTAGATGAGGTTAAATTTCAATTCAATATATCTCAGTTTAGGGATATATTGTACATTTGCACTTACAAACCATACCAAATGCATATTAATATGAGATAAAACATCCCTGCTCGCAAGTTTGAGCAGATTAACGCAACTGAATATGACTCTCCAAAAACAAATCATTCACCTACGTGAAGCATTGAAGCTCCAGAGCGCTCTGAAAACGATTGATGCAAAGACCTGTAACCAGCTATCAATAGATATTTTTCTGAAGAGCGGCAACTATGTTAGTCGATCTACCCTAATGCAGCTATTTAACCTTTTACCGATAAAGGAAGCGTGTTTTCCACCTAAAATAATAGAGATTTTATCCGAATACGCTAAAACATCAACTTGTCTTGCAACGATGGGCCGGGATCAAAATTCAACTATTACAACTTTCAAATCAGGCTGTTAAGTTAACTGAGTCGCAGATCTGTATCAAATTGATTTCAATCAGCTATAGGCGCTTGGTCTGTAGCCGGATACCTTTTGCCAAATTATAAAACTTGTTGCTTATTTTTGTACAGAATCAAACGATTCGACAATCATGCAATTTTATGGATAAAACAATTTCCAATAGTCATCAAGCCAGGATAGTTTCTACTTTTTCAGAATTGATCAATACCCCTTTTCAAGGAACTTCCAATGCAATTTGCTGGCACAGAAACCTAAATGGAGATTTTAAAGAAATTGCGACTAAACTGCAATTGAATGAAGACATCACAGAAATTCACCGGAAAGATCTTCTGTCTCTGCAATTATCAGAAAAGGGACATATCGCAAGGGAGATTATTTTAAATGATTTACAGTTATTAACTGATTCCGGCGCATCGCCATCACTCAATTTACTTAAAAGCTATCAGCGGGATGAAACACTCGATTTCATTTCTACAGATGTTTATTCTTATCATGTAGACCGTTCGCCTATTGGCACTGACACTTTTTTATGCACCTATTATGGTGCGGCAAGTGATATCTTAGCCAATGACCAGGCTACACAAAAAATCCTGATTCCCGAAATCCGGGATCAGCTAAAAGAATTACACAACGATCAGGAAGAGGAGTTTGAAGCATTTTTAAAGGAGTACTATTTTGACCTGCATTACGAACCTAAACCTAATGCCAGGCCATTAAATCTGGGACTTGGACACCTCTGGAAATTAGCAGTTGACCATCCCGAACAAAAAGCTTTACCTTGTATTCATCGGGCACCTGTAGAAAATGAAGGTGAATATCGATTACTCCTGATTTGTTAGTGCAATTAACTTATCCAACAACTGTCAATCCTGAGCCTGTTGAAGGACAAAATTGTTTGGTTCATTGGTTCATTGGTTCAATTGTTCAATAGTTCATTTGTTCATTAGGCACAAGTTCATTCAATCAATCTATCATTCAATTATTCATTCATTCAATCATTCGCTCAATCTCTCATCCTGAGCCTGTCGAAGGACAAAATGGTTCATCTCATTGGTTCAATAGTTCAATAGTTCATTAGGCACTAGTTTATTCAATCCTTCACTCATTCACTCAATCAATCATTCGTTCATTCAGTCATCCCAATCGCCACCTGTCAATCCTGAGCCTGTCGAAGGACAAAATGATTCTTTGGTTCATTTGTTCATTGGTACATTAGGCACTAGTTCATTCAGTCATTCAATCACTCAATCATTCTATCATTCACTAAATCAATCATTCCATCATTCTATCATCCTAAGCTTCTCGAAGAACAACATGGTTCATTAGGCATTTGTTCATTGCACAAAACTATTCATGCACATTTGATGTTGAAACTATATATAAACAATGAAATTATGGGAATATTAAAGACAGCCATCATCGGCGCGGCCGTATATGCAGGCGTAAAATATCTGACTAAAAAAGATCCGATCAGTGGAAGATCAGTAATAGACGATTTAGCGGAGCGTGCACCAGAATGGATGGAGAAAGCAAAGCAGGCAGCTGGCCAGGCGGCTAATCAAACAACATCTACAGCGAACAACATCTTCAAATGACTGCAAAAAAAAGAGCATCCTGAGCGCTACCTATTTATTTGAGCAAAAAAAATGCAGGAACTTGATTGACCTGCATTTTTTAAAAAAATAGGAATGATAATGTTTTATGCTATAGTCACATTAACTGCATTTTCCCCTTTTTTGCCCTGTTGTACTTCAAAGTTCACCACGTCACCTTCACGGATGTCGTTCTTTAAACCTGAAACGTGAACAAAAATCTCTTTTTTACTTCCATCTTCAATAATAAAACCAAAACCTTTTGATTCATTGAAAAATTTAACTGTACCTGTTGCCATTACTGATAATTAATATTTTTAATAGATTACTTGTTTGCAATTTAAACAAATAACCCATAAAATCATGCTTATTCAATATTTTCATATCAGATTCATATTGTTTTTTTGATTTTGATAGTTTTAATCATTAAAAACATTATACGCCTGAATACTGTTCTACTTTTATCAACCCTTACAATTATGATCAGTTTTATTCATTCAGGAATCATTGCTATAACGGCATCGATTGTTTTCAACAGCCCCTCTAATATAAAAGAGACCAGTACAAGGTCAAACTTCAACGCAACGATAAATCAACAAAGCGACGCAGCGCTGCTAGGTCAACTGAACGAGCTATGCACCAAACACCTTCGAGCTGCTGGTATAGCCAGCGAACAAGGAGCTGAGAAAACCAAAGCCATTGCAACACGGCTTTCCCTTAACCTAAGTCAATTTAATGAGGAATTGAGAATCCTAGCTAAAAGCAAATCCATTACACTCAGCAGTATATTGCCCCAAGGAGGTCAGAGGCCAGATGGCAGAACTGATTCCTCACCAGAAAACCTTAAAGATACATCGAGGATTAGATATGGTTCTGGCGAAGCCGGCAATAGTGGACATGCGAAAACCACTCCCATGGGTATCAATGATGATTCAAGCAATGCATTGGTTAGTAGCCTTAAGAAACTAAAAGGAACTGCATTCGATAAGGCTTATAAAAACCTGTTGCTTAGCGACCGCCAAACTGCCGAAAAACTGCTCGAAAGCGCCAGCCGCTCAACTGACGGTGCCATTTCTGCCTTTGCAAAAAAATACCTGAAAAAGCTAAAAGCTGCCCAAATTTAGACCGTTGTTAATACTTCTGATTTAAAAATTTATAATCATACTACCCACTTCTCCAAAATTAATGTCTATTTCCATTTGAGTATGATTAAAGAAATCGAAATATGCGGCCTCATTTGTAGCAGAAAACTGATCATACGAGCATAAGAATATCTCGTAAAGAATTGATAACGGAGAAAAGAGGAATATACCTGCATAGAGAGCGCTTCGCTTTAAGCACTTTGTGTAAAGGATACCAGAGTATGGGTATTTATTTCTATATACTCTGGTAATAAAATAAAAAAGCGGTGCCTTCCATGGTTCTGTCGCTAAAAAACGTAAAGACCTTGAAAAACAATCGGGTTCCCCAATTCCCCTACTTTTCAGGGAGTGGTGCAGATGACTTTCTTAAGAAGATTGTGTAGACTTTCTCTCTATATCAAAATAAAATGATTAAAAATGGCCCAATTTTCGGCGGGCAAATTGAGTTAACAAACTGCGCAACCTTTTCTACACTTTTTCACACAATCCTGTGTTTCATTCCTTATAGCTCTATAAATAGTGTAAAATTGTAAAGAGTGCAGTATTCAACCATCAGGCTGGCTAAATCATAATCGTTTTTATTGTGTTACCTTATTCAATCACTAATCAAAACTGACTTTATGAACTTAGTAATTTACGGATCTGGAAAAATGGCAGAATACATTTGTTTCTGCATGATCAATGATAGCGCATACCGTGTAGTTGCCTTCTGCGTAGATGATGCCTACCTACCTCCCGCGGGTAGCAAATTAATGGGTATTCCTGTGATGGGATTCGAACAGGTAATCAGGGAAAACTCACCCGAAGAAACCCGTTTTCATATCGCTATTGGCAGAAACACGGCTAGGAAAGCTATATTCGACAAGGTGCAGGAAGCCGGATATGGCTGTGCAAGCTACGTTTCCTCTAAGGCCAGCATATGGCATGACTTAGTTATTGGAAGGAATGTATTTATCGATCAATGCTGTGATATTCAGCCCTTTGTCCAGGTCGGCGATAATTGCATGCTTATAGGTGCCCGCATTGGCCATCACTGTACCATAGAAGATCATGTACTCCTTTCAGGAAATACTTTGGCAGGCAATGTAACCATTGGTGAAGGATCTTTTCTGGGCATTAACTCGGCTGTGAAAGAAGATATTACCATTGGTGCTTACAACATTATCGGTGCCAGCGTTTTTATTTCCAAAAACACTCCGGATTGCACTATGACAAGCAGCCCGAAAGACCTGTTCAGAACAGGAGACTCTAGCAGATTTACCCTCTTCAATAAAACTAAACAGGTATAAAAACATAAATAAAGTGTTTACAACTTTCACGTCAGGCTAAATATACAGATCAAAAGAGAACGGTAAACAAATGTGTGTATAAGCTTCTATTGCATACCTCAGAACTGGTACGTTTAGCCAACTCCCGAATAAATAGCAGAGCGGTTTATTTTTAAGATCTCATGAGTGATGCCCCGCAGAACTTGCAAAATTGTGCATCAAGATCATGCCCTTCTCTGCTACAGTGCGGGCAGGATTCGGGCAATTCCTTTTTATCTCTTGCCAGCATGGCCAAATCATGTGTAAGTATGCCGGTTGGCACTGCGATGATAGAATAGCCGATGAGCATAACCACTGCAGCGAGGAATTTCCCAACAGGTGTTACGGGAGATATGTCACCATATCCAACAGTTGTTATGGTAACTATAGCCCAGTATATGCTTTCAGGGATATTGGAGAACCCGTTTTCCCTCTTTTCAACCAGATACATCACAGAGCCTAAAATAATGGTGAGCATCAATACGGTGAGCAGGAAAATACTGATCTTTCTTACACTTCCCTTCAGTGCGGTAGATAAGAATCGGATTTCGGTTAAAAAATGTCCAAGTTTAAAAATCCGGAACACCCTCAGCAGCCTTAAGGCACGAAAAACCAGTAGAGATTGAGCTCCAACAAAGATTATACTCAGGAAAGATGGAATAAGGGCGATAAGATCTATAATACCTAATATACTAAAAACATAACTGAGGGGCCGTTTGATACAAATCAACCGGAGAATGTATTCTATGGTAAAAATAATTGTAAAAACCCACTCCAGCATTAAAAAAAGATCACCATACTGATTATGAAGATGCTCAACACTATCCAGCATCACTACGGCAATACTGGTAAAAATTGCGATCAGGAGTCCAACATCAAAAGCCTTACCGGCAGGGGTATTCGACTCGTAAATAATTTCATGCAAGCGAAATTGCCAGTTTTTAGAAGCCGCTTTTCTCATCCTAATACAACAATATAATTCTTGTTTTGTGTCAGCGGTTAAGCCTTAAATAAAGAGAAGGATAAAATCAAAACAGGATGTTCTATATTTGGCGATTGAATTTCCCTATCAAATTGAAACTAACTTATTAAGTAAACTATGTCTATCATTCATGACCCACATGATCTTAGTGCTTTGTTTAGCTATCTGGAACAATATGCTCCTCTCTCATCAGGATATAAACAGGCTTATCTGGGTAGAGCGCAACTATTAAAAATTAAGAGATCCAAGTTCATCCTTTCTCCATTAGACAACAATGCCTGTATGTACTATATCATAAAGGGAGCTTTACGAGGATTTGTAAAAAATAAGAAAAAGGATATTACTACATTTTTAAGCTTTGAAAATGAATTTATCGGCGCTATTCGCCACCCCAATGTTCAGGAAGCACAATCCCATGAATATATTCAGGCCCTCGAAGACTGTGAATTAATTGCTATCCCCTACGATCTCATCGACCATCTTTACGAAACCTTTCCCGAAACCAATATAATTGGTCGCAAGTGGCTGGCCTTGCAATATTACAATGCATCCGATCGGGCTATACTGGCCAGAATTCCGGCTGCCACAGAACGATATTCCATGTTGTTAGAAAAAAAAGGAAAAGAACTAGATCGCATTGCGCTCCGTTATCTAGCCAGCTATTTAGGTATGCGCAGTGAAACATTGAGTAGAATCAGGAATAAGTAGCTTGTTAATATGATTTACCTCAATCTGCAAAAGGCATATTAATTACCCAATTCAGCGAAAAAAGCACTCAAAAAACCAATTTTAATCAAGCTAATGCTATGAGTTGCTGAGGAGTAATGTGCATATTAAAACTCACTATTTGCTTGGCTGAATGCCAGAGGAGTTTGATCTGTACGCTTTTTGAAGAGCAGCGCAAAACAAGTTAACAAACGTGCTTATTAGACATCTAAGTGGCATTAAGTTTCCCGCCTGCGCGAGAATAAATTAGGGTTCATACAAAATCTTCACTACTCCTATTAAAAAAGAACCTGAAGCCGGTTCTAAATGATGGGGGATCAAATGCCTGTATCGGCTCCCGCAGATCAAGGTGATTTTACAAGGAATAATCTCTGTTAATCTTCTTTATCTGCGGGATTAACTCAATGATCTGGTCGGTGGGGGCTATTTACTAATGAGATATTTATTTTACATATGTATTTCCGCCCAACAAGGCCAGAGCACCAAATCTCCGTTCTACTTAAAACTGGCCTAACAAATTTTTCGGGCAGCACTACCCATGCCACACAACTGGCTTCATAAGAAAAATTTTCAGCCAGTGGTTTTTGTTTCTTTTTGCCACCAAAAAGAAAGAGCTCTTCGGCGGCGGCGAGCCGAGCAAAGACTGTGTAGGAGGAGAAAAAATGTCAGTTAGTGGAGAAAATTAGGTTGTAAGTAATAAGTTTTGTGTCTGGATGCTAAATTTTAGTATTTCGATTAACTCAATGATTTGGTCGGTGGGGGCACCAACCAATGCTGTTAAGTTAAGCTAAATGTTGTCAGTCTTGAGCCTCCCGATGTGAAATCAGGACAAGTAGTCGAAAACCTTCTTAATAAGTCGAAAACTAAAATGGATTACCCTTCGACAGGCTCAGGATGACAATCCATTTTAGTTTTGTCCTTAAGTTAATAGCATTGGGGTACCAACTTGTGGAGAATGGCCGATTCAATGCCTGTATTGGCTCCCGCAGATCAAACTGATTTTACAAGGAATAATCTCTGTTAATCTTCTTTATCTGCGGGATTAACTTGTAATACGTTTCTATTAGAAAGTCCCCGGTACGTGCCCAGCACTACGAGGTAAACAAGTTCACAACATTCTTATTAAACGGCTACTCATTGGTATTAAGATTCTTGCCTACCCGGCAAAGCTGATCAAATACACAACATTTCCGTTAAGATAGTTTCTCTTTTATTCACAAAATAATATTTTTGATAAAAACTACCACTATGAAAATCTTACCCATTATCTTTCTTGGGGCAACTACATTCTTGCCCATAGCCGAGCCCTGTTTCCCCACTCTTCAAAACAATTCACACATCCTTTTAGCGCCTGATCAGGAAAGTGACATCAGGGAGATCAGAAAAGAATATGAAAGAATCAATGCGCTCAAATTAAAAGTTGAACAGTTTACCTACAAGACCAAAGATTGTGTAGAAGGAGGTGAAATCAGTTATTACACTTCGAACGGCCAGACGTTAAAAGTGAGTGAAAAAGGCGCTATGGATGATGCTTTTTGGCAGAAGGAATATTACTACAAGGCTGGAAAAGTGTTTTTCTCACTTGAGCGCTTGCATTGGGGTGCTGCTGATGGCAAGACCATAACAACAACATACAGGTTCTATTTCAAAGGTGGGAAATCAATACGCCAGATGGAAGGCCAAAAAACCGCAGATTTGAAAGACAAGGCTTCAGAAATGGCATCCATCGCAGGAAAACTGCTCCAGGTCAAATCAACGAAAAACTTTTCAGCTGTGTATTGCGACGATCAAAAGTAAATTAATATAACGATTTTATGTCTGAACCGCGAGTCTCCTATCACCATTTTGACAGGAGACTACACTCCAATAACAGCAAGAAAATAAATGAATAACCAATCTCATAAATGTACAGACCCTGAAACATTAATGAATAAAACCAAATTAAACGTGGAAAAATTCGGACTTCAGGTTATCATGGTAAATGCTACAAACTACTCCCCTTCCTTTGCCTACAGCATTGGTTTATGGGAAAGCTATGAGCACCCGGAGATTATTTGCTTTGGGCTTTCTACCGAACTTGGCCATGCCATAATTAATGATGTAGCTGAAAAAATAAAATCTGGTCAAAAACTAGAAAGCGGTAAAATATATTCCGAGATTTTCAAATCTGGCAAAGCTATCTTTTTAGATGTAGATCAGCTGAATATTAATGACTATTTCGGGCCTGCGCTAGAGTTTTATGCAGGCAGGCCATTTAATGCCCTTCAACTCGTATGGACTGACCGGGGTGATAAATTTCCATGGGAAGAATCTTTTGAACAAGATTTGGTCTATACTCAGCCACTGCTGGACAGAAATGCTGATTTTAAATTTCCTGAACCTAAAAATCTAGCTTCATTTACCACACGCCAATGGCTGGAGGAGCACAAACCAATTTTGCAGGTAGTTCACGAGTATGATGGGGACTGGCAATTTCTCACGGGAGACCAAATGCCGGAAGATATAAAATTAGTAGCGTTATCATCATTAATCTTAAAGGATAATACCCTGAACCAACTATTTGACCTTGAATATGGCCAGATGGCGGAAAGAGAGTTTATTGGAGGGCCCTGGCACCGATCCACGATGGAATTAGAAAAATAACTCTAGATCTCGATCAGAATTCCTCTTTCTAAAGGTCTATTCGTTGGGACTTATCTTATTTAACTGAGAATGATGTGTTTTGTACAGCTATTTTTTGAAGGAGATTATTTTTTGTTGTGAAGCGCTAAACAGCCTCCCAAACTATTTACTGTGACAGAAACCTGATTAACACTATTGCTGAATTTTAGAAGAAAGAGATGTAACTTTAGACAAAGTTTATCATATATACCCATTTATCCCATTAGTTATTACTTGCGATGATTTTCGAATTTACGGCAGCCCCAGGTTTTGACTTCATTACACTGTTTTCACAACAAATTAATGTACCTGTAAGGGATGATGTATTAGAAATTCCAGAAACACTTGGAAAGGGATATGTACGCAAGGTTGGATTTGGTAATGATTTTAAACTAACGATCCACCGATACACATTAAAGGAAGATTTGATTTTGAAACGTAATCCAGCCGCCACGGCTAACGATGTACGTACCATTTTTTTCTACAGTAATAAGGAAGATCTGCAGGTGAGCTATAACAACGAGGGCAACATCCCCTTTTCAGAAAAAAATGATTCGTCTATATTGCTTTCTACAAATGACCTCCGCACTGAAATCTGTTTTTCTGCAGGCAGCAATATTCAGTATGTTGTTGTTGGGATAACTGCTAACAGGCTACGTTCAATTCTAACTATTCCAAAACCCAACCTAATATTAAGAACCCTTACAGCCGAAGATACTTCATTTCTCTTTTTTGAAAGTTTAGATGCAGAAATGCAACTGTTGCTGAAAAACATTGTCTCGGTAGACATGAATAATCCTTTAAACAGCTTTTATGTTCAAATTAAGGTACAAGAACTGATGTACCTATTGTTTAGTAAGCTATCATTAAGGGAAACCACCACTTTAAAAACTATAAATAGCAGCGATGCGGAGCGGCTTATGGTGATCCGTAACAAGATGCTGAGCGATCTCAGTACTCCACCAGTGATTGCCGAGTTGGCAACTATCGCATCTATGAGTGAAACCAAACTTAAACAACTATTTAAGCAAACGTTTGGTGAAACCATTTACAATTATTACCAAAAGGCAAGAATGGAAGAAGCTGCCTTTTTGTTAAAGCAGGCCAGGCATTCCGTTTCGCAAGTTGGGTATGAGCTGGGCTTTTCAAACCTCAGTCACTTCAGCAGGTTATTTGAAAAACAGTACGGCATTACCCCCAAAAAATTCTCCTACACAATCTAAGCTTACTACGCCCACAGCGCCATTGGCTGTCGGATACGACTATTCTTCCGTCTTTTAAGGTTATTTTACCCATTAATCGTGCAATATCTTTGTTCATGTTATAATTACATAATTATGAAAGCAATACAATATAAAGATTATGGAAGTTCAGATGTAATTGAATGGGTTGAGGTTACAATTCCAGCTATCCGCAATAAAAAAGATGTCTTAATTCGTGTTCAGGCATTAGGTGTAAATCCGATAGATATTAAAATTCGAATGGGCTTGATGAAGGAAGTCCGCCCCGTGGAAATGCCTTTTACCCCAGGAGGCGAGGCTTCGGGAATCATTGTCGCTGTTGGCGATGAAGTATCGGGATTTAAAGTCGGTGATGAAGTTATTGCCCTAACCAAAACAAATGCCTACGCCGAATATGTAACGGCTAACGAGAATTTTCTGGTATTGAAACCACAGCTGTTATCTTTTGTAGAGGCAGCATCAATTGGCGTTAATATTGGTACGGCACAATCGGTCCTATTTACAGCAGGGAAATTGGAAAAAGGACAACGGGTATTGATACAGGGTGGTGCAGGCGCGGCTGGGGCTGCAATGGTGCAGATGGCCAAAGCTATTGGCGCATACGTTATCGCTACTGCTTCTGGAAATGGCCTGCAATTGGCCAAAAGCCTTGGAGCCGACGAAGTAATTGATTATAAACTTCAGGATGTGACCGCTTTGGTAAAAGATGTAGACCTGGTAGCAGACACCGCTGGTGGAGAAGCTCAACAAAAACTTTTTCAGGTACTAAAACCAGGGGGTACATTATTGAGCATTGTGGTGCCCCCTTCAAAGGAACTTGCAGAAAAACACCAGGTCAAAGCCAGTTTTGTCGCTTCAGACATCTCAGCGAAAACCTTAGAAAATGGCATCGAACTAATAAGATCGGGAACCTTCAAACCTATAGTTTCCAAAATATTTAAGCTCAGGGAGGCTGCTCTGGCTCAGGATTTATTAACGGCCGGTGGCCTCAATGGCAAGGTTGTTCTTACGGTGAATTAACAGCCAAATTTTAAATATCAGGAAATGAACTAAGTTTTGGCTGTTAATAATAGCTGTAAAATCAATTTAATTGGTGTTTTGCACCATTAACTAAAAATATAAAATATGAAATTGTTAGAAGAAGTAGTATTAGGGAAACAAACCTTAAAGAATGCCATTGCAATGGCACCAATGACCCGTAGCCGTGCAAACTCCGAAGGTATCGTACAGGATTCGACTGTATTGTATTACACGCAAAGGGCAAGTGCGGGCTTAATCATCACCGAAGGTATTAATATCTCAGAACAGGCAATTGGTAGTCCATATACTCCCGGCATCTATAACCAGGAACAAATTGAAATGTGGAAAAAGGTAACCCAATCCGTTCATAATCAGGGCGGCATCATTTACGCCCAGCTTTGGCATACCGGTAGAGTTGGCCATTCAGTTGACAGGAATGGGAAACTTCCTGTTGGCCCCTCAGCAATCGCCATACAAGGTCAGCAACATTACACTGCTCAGGGAATGAAAGATTACGAAACACCACAGGAATTAACGATCCAGGAAATCAAACAGATTATAAAGGACTATGGTCAGGCTGCTAAAAATGCTAATGAGGCTGGCTTCGATGGTGTTGAATTACATGCCGCATTTGGCTACCTTCCTAACCAGTTTCTATCAGAAAGTGCCAATAAGCGAAATGACGAGTATGGTGGAAGCATAGCAAACAGAAACAGGTTCGTAATAGAAGTAATGGAAGAAATTACTGATGCTTTAGGTAGCGCAAAAGCAGGTATTAAGCTCTCGCCAACCATTTATTATAATAACATTGAAAATAGCGATCCAGAGGCACAGTTCAAACCATTGATCCAGGCTTTAAATAAGTTACCACTGGCATACATCCATCTTATGAATGGAATGTTTCCACTAGATCATTTGCCACACTACCCCAAAAATGTAATAGAAACATTCGGTAGCATCAGTAACCATCTGGTCATTGCAAATGCAGGCTACAGTAAGGAAACTGGAGAAGTGGAACTGGAAAAAGGGATTGCTAAAATAATTTCATATGGCTCGGCCTTTGTTGCCAATCCCGACCTGCCAAAAAGATTTGAGTTGAATGCAGAACTTAATCAACCTGACCCAGGCACTATGTATGGGGGCGCTGAAAAGGGATATACTGACTACCCATCTTTGGTATAAATAAGTCTCTTAGGTCTAAAAGTTGTATTAAATAAATGCTACCTTTTAGACCTATTTGATTCCCTCAATACCCCATCATTCTTTTAAAAGACGCTTCTTAATTTCAATGCCAATTGGGGCAACTTCAACCAGCTCTAAAGATTTTACCATTTTTAAAGTGCCATTTTTATATTTCAAGAAATGTTTTGTTTTTAAGTGTATTTCATAGGCCTTTTCACTTGCATAAACCTCAAAAACAGTAACATTTTGTGGGTTAGCCTTATCATAAACAGCTTGAAGCGCCAATACACCGGGTTCTAATAAGACTGCTGCTTTCGCATGTTCGGCAAGGGCTGTCTTATACTCATCAAGATACTGAGGATAAACTTGTATTTTGGCAATGCGAAATTTTCTATCGTCCTGCTGTGCCTTGGCCGTTCCTGGCATGGTCAATAAAATAACAATCAAAGCGAACAAATTAAGTATTGAATATTTTCTTTTCATAAAACTCCAGGCTATTAATTTTACAGGTAAGAGGTTAGTACTTAATTAATATACAACAATATGTTGAGATATTTTAATTCAGCTACCCTGAACCTGTCGCATAATTGCTTCATATGAGTTTCAGCGGAGCACCCAACCAGCTCTTTTAAGCAATGATGAAATATTTTAACTCTTCTTAAGAACTCATTTTTTTATATTAAATTATCCCAGATATGATATAGTAGATCATTCGAGACCACAATGGATAAAGATTCTAAGAAAGTAAGGCTAGAGTGCAATATTTCTCCTGAATGCACATCCGAGTTCAATAATAGAATCAGTCTTGGCAATACCTGGAATCAAATCAATCTTCGAATAAAGGATTTCTCTCATATGCTCGTGATCTCTCGCCACAATTTTTAGAAATAAAGTATACCTACCAGTAATAAAGTAACATTCGGTTACTTCAGGAACAAGTTTCAGCGCTTCAATGATGCGGGCAGAATTATGATCCTTTTCTAGCGTGATTCCGGTAAAGGATCCCCAGTCATATCCAATCTTTTTTTCATTGAGAATCGGTTTTATACCCGAGAGTATCCCCTGCTCAGTCATTTTGGCCACACGCTGATGAACCATGGTATTCGAAATACCCAGTGAAGCAGCAATAGTTGAAAAGGCTATTCGCCCATCTTTTTCCAATCTTATCAAGATCTCCCTGTCAAATTGATCTAATTGCCCCATATAACCTGCATAAAAAAGTTAAATTTCATTTTATTACACCACAAAATAAACAATACTAAACTATTGAAACAACAAATAGGAAATATTAATATTTTAGCCTGCATAATTAACATAACACATCATGAATTTAAGCCAGCAACTCATTGATAAAGAAGAAAATTACGGAGCCCATAACTACCACCCGTTACCAGTGGTTTTAGCATCCGGAGCAGGTGTTTACGTTTGGGACGTAGAAGGGAAAAAGTATCTTGATTTTCTTTCTGCTTATTCTGCGGTAAACCAGGGACATTGCCACCCTCGAATCATCAATATTCTCATTGAACAAGCGCAAAAGCTAACCCTAACTTCAAGGGCATTTTATAATGACAAGCTTGGTCCCTTTGAAGAATTTTTATGCCATACTTTCGGTTTTGAGAAGGCGCTGGTTATGAATTCGGGTGCCGAAGCCGTAGAAACTGCTATGAAACTCTGCAGAAAATGGGGATATACGAAAAAGGGAATTCCCGCAGATCAGGCTACCATTGTATTTGCAAAAGACAATTTTCATGGCAGAACCATTTCCATTATCTCCGCATCGAACGACAATAGTGCAAAAGAGGGTTTTGGTCCTTTTATTGAAGGTGTGATGCAAATACCCTATAATGATACCGATGCCCTGGAGCAGGCTTTCCAATCTAACCCCAACATTGCAGGTTTTCTGGTAGAACCGATACAAGGCGAAGCGGGTGTAATTGTACCTGATGCTGATTACCTTAAACAGGTAAGGGCTTTATGCAGTAAATATAATGTGCTATACATTGCTGACGAGATACAAACGGGAATCGGACGTACAGGATCATTCATGGCCTCTTACGAAGTCAATAATCCCGCAAACAGGCCTGATGTATTGATCCTTGGAAAAGCGTTATCTGCTGGCGTATTACCTGTTTCTGCTGTGCTTGCCGACAACGAAGTAATGCTTACCATCAAACCAGGTGAGCACGGTTCTACATACGGTGGAAACCCACTGGCCTCGGCCGTTGCCGTTGAAGCCCTTAAGGTGGTCATGGATGAAAAGCTTGCGGAAAATGCCCTTGATATGGGTAACATTTTCAGGGAAGGTTTAAGAGCACTTGCTCGCCAACACCCATTAATTTGTGGTATACGGGGTAAGGGCTTACTAAACGCTATCGAAATTGATTCGGCAGAGACCTCCCAAACAGCCTGGAATCTTTGCATCAAATTAAAGGAAAACGGACTATTGGCTAAACCAACGCATGGAAATAAAATCCGTTTGGCTCCTCCACTCGTCATCAATGCTGAACAGATTGCAGAAAGCCTGAGCATAATAGCGAAAACTTTAGACGATTTCAAATACTAGTACATGTACACCAATATTAAAATAATTAAAAACCGATCAGACATCGGTGCAGGTACTCGCGGATCGGACATGGGCATCGATGCCATAGAAATTGCCGCCATCAATAAGGGAAGTGAGTACTTCAACAGTTTCCCGCACCTTGATGTAGAAACACACAATGAATCTATATATAATAAGGATCGCAACGCATTCGCCAAAAGGATTGGCCAGGTATTGCAGCAATGCAAAAACGTTGCTGAGGCTGTAAAGCAAACCATCAGTAATGGCCTCTTTCCTATGGTGCTTTCTGGAGACCACTCCTCTGCATTGGGAACCATCAGCGGAATAAAAACAGCCTTACCCGACATCCAACTGGGCGTAATTTGGATTGATGCCCATGCGGATATCCACTCACCCTATACCTCCCCTTCGGGAAACATCCATGGAATGCCCCTTGCTGCAGCGCTATCTATGGATAACCTTCCCGATCGCATAAATGATATTGGAGGAGAAACCCTCAGGTACTGGGAGAACATGAAGCAAATCGGAAATCAAGGTCCAAAAATCTTGCCTGAAAACCTGATCTACTTTGGGGTAAGGGATACAGAAGCAGCCGAGGAGTCTTTAATGGAAAGACATCACATAAAAAACTTCAGTGTCGAAGAGATTCGATTCCTGGGTTTGGAGCAAGGAGTGAAAAAAGCCCTTAATCAACTTCAGCACTGCGATGCCATTTACATTTCCTTTGATGTGGACAGTATGGATTGTGACCTCGTATCAAAAGGAACAGGAACGCCTGTTTCAAAAGGCTTTGATGTGCCGGAAATCCTTCAAATCATAGCATTGATTATAGCCTCAGGAAAAGTGGTATGTATGGAAATTGTAGAAATCAACCCCCTGCTTGATCAGAAAGGAAATAGCATGGCAGAGGCTGCTTTTGAGATTCTTGAAAAATCAACTCTTCATATTTTAAACCATTTTTAAAAAAATGAAAACAAAGACAATTCAGGTTGACAGTTAGCTGCCGTAAAGCTTTTGAAACCCTGAATTGTTTTTTTTTTTTAAAATGTGTCATTTCTATACTCTGTTGTATAAAATGATACTAACCACTGAAGTTTTTATTCATAATGCCACCAAGTCTTGTCAACCAGGAAATATATAAGGTTATTCATCGATTATTAGAAATGCGATTAATTCCTGGATAATTGCTTTTCTTCGTTCAGTAAGCCTTCTATTTTTTCAAGTGCAATTACCTGTTTAGGGTTAAAATCCTTCGACTCCATATATCTTCTTAAACTAAACATCAATTGTCTGGCTTCTGGTCTGTTATTGGCATTACTCAACAAATCCAGTCCGGTTACCATGATGCGTCCTTTACCTACTCTGGCTTCAAAAATGAGCCCCAAAGAACGAGCGGTAACCCAATCATCAATAATCCGGGCAATAGGTTTAATGTTTTTAGCCACAGCATCCAGGATAATTGCATCACTATGCGACATCGCATCCCACCATTGCCAGTTGCTATGAAAATCGGCTGGAAAATTTGCTAATGCCGGATGCTTGGGATCACATAAAATACCTAGAGTATGTGGTGGAGCGCCCTTTGTCCAGGCAGTATTCCAAAAAATAGAAGAAAATCCTACACTTATATCGCCTCCCTTAGCTGGAGCAATGGTTCCTTTAGCAAAAGTTAACAATACATTTCCACCGGCATTTAAAACTTTTCTCGCTTTAGCATCCAACATTTGCGTAACCAGGATATGATCTTTCGGCTCAGGTAATTTTGCTGGGTATACAAAAAAATCATAGTTATTTTCCTGATTACCCACCTGAATGCTCAGGATCAATTTCTGTGCGTTTTTAATCGTATGCAGCGATTGCCTGATAGCCCCCAGAGATACTAATTTCCCTACTCCTATCGTTTGCTTTCGTAAATTCCCTTTAAACAAAACTTCCCCCCTAACATTGGTAATTTTCCACTTTGGAATTGCATCGGCAATGATGTTCTCCCCAAAATTAGATACTTCAACAGGAACATCCAGTACTTGATTGTTCAAAATGTTAAGTTTAGGAAACCGTGCGAGCGGCACTACAGGATTGCAGAATTTAGAAAAGTTCTTGGCCGTTATATAAGGCTTATCTTCATAAAATGAATTTAAAACGCCGATTATGGCGGTTCCCTGTCCAGGAAAGTCTTGCAAGCCCAACAATTGAAAACCACCCATTTCAGGTGTTCGTAATGCAGCTTCTACATCAGCCTTGTAGCATAAAACCTGAAGTTTTCCTGATGCCAGCAAGAAACTATCTGCCAAATGGCTTAGCCCGTGCTCTTTTAACCGATCGGCAAAAATTTCGAAATTCCTGGCTTTTAAAATGCCTGTGTATTTCTTCACCTCACTAAAATCAGGATAAACACACCATTGTCCCATTTCATGAGCGATAACGGGCTTATTTTGTGCGTTAATAATCTCGTGCCAGTCGTAATCGGTGGAAGGACTATTACCATTTATTATACTTTTTAAGCCTATAGGTGCATGCTGGATCCGGGGATCAGGGATATTGTGATAATCATTTTCTTCAATAACTGGCCTGCCCGCTCCCGAGGTATATATCCTTCGGTCGTCCTGGCTTTTCCAATACTTTACCAATTGCTTTAAATAAGGTATCATGAATTCAGTACGCTTAGGCTCATTACCATAAGTAAGCATTACGAATGAAGGGTGATTGCCATAAGCATTGATTATCTTCCTTCCTTCTTCATAAATATATTTATCTATTGGTTGCCCATCGCCTAAACTGCTTCCCCAGTTTGCCCATGAAGCACATTCTATTTGAAGATAGAAACCTGCTGCATCTGCTGCATCAAAGGCTGCTTCTGGAGGGCACCAGGAATGGAAACGAACGTGGTTCATTCCGTAAGATTTGATTTTTTTAAAAATTTTATCCCAGGACGTTCTATCTGTTGGGGGATAGCCGGTAAGAGGGAAAATGGCACAATCAACTGTTCCCCGGAGCGATAACCGGCGATTGTTAAGCAGTAGTGCTCTTTGGTTGGTTTTTATTGACCGAAAGCCAAAATTTTCAACGGAGTTAGCTAGTTCAGTTCCACCAGATGAAATAGAAATATTTAATGCGTACACGTTAGGCGCAAATTCATCCCAAAGCTTGACCTCACTACTCATATCATATTCTCTTTCCAGCACAACCCGATTCCCTTTAATTACCTGATTCCATTCTACTGGTGTAAATACATATTTCCCTCCTGCAACCTGACTTGCCTGAATTTTAACCTTACAAAGTTTCTGGTTTTCAAGGAGGTTGTTTAAGCAGATTTTGACTTTAACCTTCTTTGTTTGGGTATTGGGGTATATTTGTATATTTTCTATTGCAACTTCAGCGATTGGCCTGATCAGTATCTGCCCAACAATACCGTTCCAATTTGTTTGGGTATGATCGGTAACACTGTGGGCATTTTGACCAGGATCTACGGTATGTAACCCATTATCAATACGAACAGAAAGCCTGTGCTTACCCGGTTTTATATCCTTTCCAAAAGTAAAAACATGGGGAGTTGAAAGACTGTTTTCGCTACCCATAAGTTGATCATCCAGCCATACCTTAGTTTGCCAGTGGGGGCGTTCTAAAATCAGCTGTAATCTCTTACCTTTCCAAAGGTCTAGAATATCTATTTCACGCTGATACCATGACACGCCTGTGTAATGCTTGTTTGGTTGCAATCCGAAAGGTATTTTAATATTGTCTTTTTGCCTGTAGCGTGCGTATTCTGGCTTAAAAAAGTAAGCTGAGTCAAAAATACTTCCTATCCATCTGGTTTTCAAACTCACCTCATCTCCTTTTCCGTTGGTGCTCATTGAACCGGGGAGGATTACCTTATCACTGGCAACCAGTTGATACCATTTCTCATTTTCACCAATATTTCCACGATCTTCCCTAAATAACCATTCTCCCGAAAGATCTATTATTTTAATAGTATGGTTATTACCTGAGGGTTTACAGGAAAAAAATAAAAGTATTACCAGAAACAAATGAAATAATAATTTCCTCATTTTATAATTATTTAAATGAACCTGATTAAAACTCAGGCAGAAAAAGAATGTATGATAATCTGATCACGTAATGCCTTGAAATATAATTAATAAGCTAGATACCGGCAATTGGCTTATAAAAAGAAAGTCCTGCTCGTATGAGTCAGGACCCTCGCTTACTAAACCAAATTTAAATTTATTTGAGCCACTTTTCCAGCGCTTCTACTGAAAGTTCAGCCTTGGGGCTGAAGCGGTTACTGTCTGCATACTGCATAATACTATTTTTAAGCTGCCGGGCTTCAATCCTATTCTCCAACTGGTGAGTGATATCCATTGTACAGAGAATAAGCTTACCTTTTCCTACGCGACCTTCCAGTAAGGTGCCTAGCTTTCTATTTTTATAAAAATTATCAATGATCCTGACCAGGGGTTTATGCTGATCGCTGATTTCATCCATATTCAAACTTTTTGATTTCGTAATCAAATCCCACCATTGCCAATTGGAGAAGAATGTAGTTGGAAAGGCGTTAAATACCGGATGCGAGGGGTTGCATAACAATCCCATAGAACCTGGTTGATCTGGAAAATGAACCGGGCTCCAGAAAACAGAAGTAAACCTACCCGGGATACCATTTATCATAGCGGTATCGGGATTTAATACAACAGTTTTTCCTTGTTTCAATGCAGCAAAGGCCTCATTTTTAGAAGTTGTAAAAATTACAGATGAACTGATAGGTGACTCCGTTTTGGGATAAACCCAGAAATTCCAGCTATTTTGATAAGGTGTATTTTCGATTGACAATTCAAAGGTGAGTTGAGTGGGCTGAGTAATCGAACTTAGGTCAACTGCCACCTTACCTAAGCTGGAAGTTCCCAAAATCACCTCCTGAGTAACGGTGTTACCTGATTTTAGTACCTTACCTTGCTGATCGGTAACTTTCCATGCTGCCTTACCACTAAAGGCATCCTTTCCGAAGTTAGCGACCTGAAGCTCAGCATTAAAAAGCTGATCGTTTAAATAAGACGCATTCTTAAATTTCAATAAGGGTACTACTGATGAGGAAAAAGCCCTGAACTCCTTAGGCGTTATTATTCCCTTACTTTCCCAAAATGCATCCAATAAACCAACCAATGCCGTTCCTTGTCCGGGAAAATCGTGCAAATCCAACAATTGAAATCCACTAAACTCTTTCGTTTTCAATGCTCTTTCAATTTCTTCTTTGTATAGTAAGGCAGCAAACTTACCACTTGCCAGTTTAAACGAATCGGCAAGGGAATATAAATTCTTTTTCTGAAGATCGTGTCGTATGGTTTTAAAATTTAATGGCGCTAATACACCAGTATATTTTTCAATTTCCTTTAAGTTGGGATAGACAGAATATTGACCAACCTCATGTGCAACCAGAGGAACGCTTAAACTATCCGCACTTTGCTGATAATCCTTATCAAAACGCGGCACTTCAGCATTGAATACACCCTGGCCCCTCACCCAACCCTTCTTTGTATATTGGGTAATAAAGAAATCATCATGAGGTTCGGGAGCAAGCCCGTGTCCTTTTTGAAAACTAAAAGTTGTAGCGGTATAAAATCTGCGTGGGTCTTCTTTTTTCAACTTTGCTACCAAATTGTTTAACCAAGCAAAATCGCCCTCCAATTCATTACCCATACTCCAAAAACAAAAGGAAGGATGATTTCCATAACTGGCCATAATGCGCTGACTTTCATCTTCTAAAAACTTCAAAGTGGCCTTATTTTCGCCAACTTTCAGGCTCCATAATGGCAATTCAACCTGGAGGTAAAGCCCAAGCGAATCTGCAACCTGAAATGCTGCTTCAGGAGGACACCAGGAATGATACCTGATATGGTTCAGTCCGTAATCTTTAATCACTTTAAATACCTTTACCCAAGCTTCCTTATCCATTGGTGGATGTCCTTGAATGGGGTAAATGTTGCAATCGAGAGTTCCCCGAAGAAAAATCCTTTTGCCATTGAGTGTTAATCCCCCACCCTGATTGCCAAGTTTTCGGAAACCAAAAGTTGAACTGGCTTGTGCAATTAAATTTGATTTTTTATTAAGCAATTCTACCTTTAGGGTATAGAGATCAGGATTAAACTCATCCCAAAGCTTTACGTCGTTTAGCTGAAGTTCGTTTTTAATTACCTTAGCATTTTGATTCGCGCGAAGCTTTGTAGCGATTAACACCCCATCTTTATAGATTTTGTACTTAACAGTGAAGCTTTCCTTATTTTTCAACTCATCGAGTAGTAGATTCACGTTTATTTTTTTGTGTTCCCCATCCGGATAAATCTGCAATTGTTTGATGTGATGCTCCGGGCTGGCAGTGAGCTTGATTTCCCCAATTACCCCATTCCAGATAATTTGAGTACCGTCTGTGTAGGCATGGGCAAAATCATTGAAGCTGATATCATGCTGTTTGGTATTGTCTATTTTTAAAACTATGGTATGCTTACCTGCTTTCAAACTACCTAAAGAAAACTTTTGAGCTGTACTCAGGCTTTCGGCATTCCCCTTAAAAACCCCATCTACCCAGCATTCAGTTTTCCAGATCACCCGTTCCAGAGAAAGTTCAGCACCATCCATGTTTTCTTTTATCACTATTTCCTTGGCATACCAGGCTGCGCCGATATAGCGGTGCTTCCTGGTTAACGAAAGTAAAACAGGTTTATTGATGTTTAGCGTATCCTGTACTACTTGCTTTCCAATCTTAGCGTCATCTAAGGTTCCTGGCAGAGAAATCTTGTGGCTGGTAAATCCCTTAAACCAATGATTAGCCTTTCCAACGTTGTTCGAATCTAACTTCACATCCCATTGCCCGGCCAAAGTGATGGTTTGTGCATGACCGAATAAAGCTATTGCCGTAAGGAAAAGAAAAAATGTTATTTTTTTTGACATACGATTATTTGTAAGAACCTACTAATGTAACAACTGATTTCGCTGGAATATTAATATCACCAATTTTTTGGCTCGATTTGGCAAGGTTACCCGAAGCATTTGTAGTATAGGCCTGCAGCGCATCGCCAGCTATAGCCAGGGAAGAAGTATCAAGTAAAAATTTCTGATCATCACCTGATATGTTTACCACCACCATAACTATTTTCTTGTTTATCTTATCTTTATAGGCACTGATCATTTGCGATCTTGCAGCAATTGCCGGATCGGTAATGTTGCTGATTGATGAAGCTACCCTGACCATACCAGGTCTGATAAATCGGGAGTAGTTTCCAAAACACCATAATTGTTTAGAGTCTGACACCGTTCCATCTGTTTTTGCTGCATTTAAATTATAACTGTTTGCTGCATCACTAATATAAACCAGGGCATCGCTGTAATTGTAAGGGCTAACCGCGAGCCACCAGCTCCAGGAAGAAACATTTGCCACCGCCAGATCATGATGGATAACTTTGGCCACGTAAAGCCCGTAATTGATGTCTGTATTTTTGGGACTTCCGTTTAATTGTCCGCAAATATCACCAAGGATACCAAACTCTGTTTGCCACAACCGTAAACCAGGCGCAATTCTATTTTTAGCATCCAATGCTTCTTGTCTGTAACGGATCAGATCGTTCTCCGGGCAGGTAGTAAAATAACTGTGTGCAGATATTAGCTGATCTACCTGCGAAACATTACCCACATAATTCGGCGAAGCTGGATTAAAGAATTCATTGATCTGGTTTCCGCGTCCATCATTATATGCAGTATTTAAAAAATTCCACTGAGCAGCTTCACCAAAAGCAATTTTGGTATCTAAACCTTTGTCCTTTAACTTTGGTCCCAGCTGTTTAATTACAGATGCCATGCTGCTGCTTGTTGCACCTGTTCCTTCCTGTGAGGGATTATCTTTCCCCCAATCCCACTGTGGCTCGTTAAATGGGCTCAGGTGAGTAAAATTATAACCTTGCTGCCTGAAGTGTGACACCACTTCAACCATAAAATCACTGAATTTCTCTGTATCTGTCGCCTTTAAATTAAGCTGAGCATTACCGAGACCATAAGCCTTGCCATTAAGCGAGAATGGTACTGGCGGAGCCACAGAAAAAGCGATAAAGGTATTCAGCCCCCTCTGTTTGGCTGCACTTAAAAACCATTGCTGGCCAGATTGTTTGGTCCAGTCGTACGTACCATCTGGCTTCAAGAAGCACTCTTCTCTTCGCCACTCATCAGGAATGCCGCTGGCTACCCCTTGCTCAGCGCTTCCTGCCCCGATATTAAAACGCCATAACGACAAACCTATACCTTTCGGCTGACCATTAGTGAGTGTATCCATACTAAAGAGGTAATCGGCAACCTGATTCTTTTTGAGCGAATTTCCCCAATTGCCTATATATTTTGCCGACCAGCAATCTGAGGCACCGAAATGCTCAATCACTTGTTTTTCTTCGTTCAGATTAATCACTATTTTCGCAGTACTTGCTTTACAAATATCAATGCCGTTAACCAGGCAACCATTCTGCGGCTCTGTGTTAGATTCAGGCTCTTTAGAGCAAGACAGCACAGTAATCAAAAAGGGGATGAAAATGGGGAATATTTTTCTCATAACGATGAAATAAATGGTGTAAAAGCACTAGCTGACGAAGTATTATCAGCCAGTGCTATAATTTGTGTGTTGCTAGTAACCTGTGTTCTGGGTAATCCTGCCTTCAGAAGCAATGATCTCTTTTGAAGGGATAGGCCATAGGTTGTGTTTACCTGCTACAAAACTGAAGCCTTTATTCTGGGCTTCATTTAAGTTACCCTTTTCATATTTATCTGTGCTGGTAACCGTATTGTAGTTTACGAAACTTCCATTTGGCCCCATTACGGTATTAATCACCGGCGTTCCAGACTGGTTTTTCCATCTTCTCAAATCATACAAACGATCTCCTTCTAAAGCCATCTCTAAACGACGTTCTTTTCTAACCGCGTCAATTAATGTCCATCCAGTTAAACTCATATTAGTTGTAAGCCCAACCCTGTCTCTGATTACCTTAAGTGCAGCCAATGCTGGATTTGTTTGACTTAACATTGCAGCTGCTTCAGCCTTAATCAAATAAACATCTGCAAGCCTTAAGTGAATTACATCTTTTGAAAAACGTCCTCCAGCGGTTCTTTCAGCTCTGGGAATATATACTTTACGGTTAAACCTGGCCGATTTTTCGGAAGAAGGTCTTGCGTCAAACCTGGTTACTGCAGGATCGCCGGCAACGGGAAAATTATGACGCATGATTGTCCAGTTCAAACGCGTGCTATCCCCCTCTGATTTAAAGGCATTTTCCAAATCGCTTGAAGGTGTAAAGTAGCCCCATCCAGATTCTGCTGGCGACATGGAAGTGGTTGGAAAGAAATTCCCGATAGTTGGATATTGAACGGAGAACTGAAACTGTGTTTCAAATATAGATTCCCGGCCATTATAATTAGTCATTGACCAAATGCTTCCGAATTCAGGCTCTAAAGAATAATCTCCTGAATTGATAACCTGATCGGCCAATGATGATGCCTCGGCCCAATTTTCGGTGTAGAGCTGAATTTTCGCTAAAAGAGCTTGTGCGGCACCTTTAGAAATCCTGAACTTATTCGATGTAGAATATTCTGATTTGCGGGGTAATACACCAATGGCAGCGGTTAGGTCGGCCTTAATAAAATTATAAACTTCAGCTGCACTGGTGCGGCCATAATCATTTTGAGCGGGAGAAAGTGTTTTCGTAATCAGGGGTACATCTCCCCAATTCCGTACCAAATCCCAATACATAAATGCTCTTAAAAATTTTAGCTCAGCAATACAGCGGCTTTTAACTGTGGCATCTACGGTAGATTTCTCAATTCCCTCAATGGTGGCATTGAAGCCAAAGATAGCTTTATAAGTCATGATCCAGTGCGCCTCTACCCTATCATTTTCAGCATTAAGTGTATAGTGAGCTGCCTGTACAGCTGTTCCTTGCCCCCCATTAACCCCAATCCAGGCATTGTCTGATGCGGCCTCGCCGCTTACACTTCTCCACCACTGGGTTTGCCACCAATCGTTATAATCGATAAACGTATACTGAACAAACGTTGCTCCTTCCACTTCAGAAATGCTGTTGTAATAAGTATTTGCAGAAATACTGTTTCCGTTAGGAGCTTGTTCAAGAAAAGATTTTTTACAGCCAAAAAAGCTGATGGCAATAATAATATATATTAGCTTTTTCATTTTGAGTTTTTTAGAAATTAGCATTCAAACCAATACTTACAAATTTTTGGATTGGGTTTTGCCCCTGATCAATACCGTAAGTGAGTGCGCCAGATCCAAAAGGAATCTCTGGATTTAAGCCCTTGTACTTGGTAATGGTAAACAGATTTTGAGCCGATGCATAGAACCTTACGTTTGCTACACCTTTGAAAAGAGTTTTTGGCAGGGTATATCCCAGTTGAATCAACTTGTTTCGCAAATACGATCCGTCCTGAATAAAAAATGAAGAGTTTTTAGAAAAATTACCATTCGGATCAGCAAGTGATAATCTTGGATATTCATTGGTTGTTCCCTCTCCGGTCCAGTAATTATTCTGACTTCCACTGATAAAATTATAGCCATATACGGGATTCATTCTCACCAGGTAGTCATTGGCAACTTTATTTCCAAACGAACCATAAAATTCTGTTCTGAAATCGAAGCCTTTATAATTGGCCTGAAGCGTCAATCCGCCAGAGATTTTAGGGAAAGGGTTACCGATAAACTTTCTATCGTCGAGATCTATCTTATTGTCTCCGTTTACATTCTCATAAATAAAATCTCCTGGTCTTGCATTGGGTTGAAGAATGGTACCATTAGCACTTCGGTAAGCTGCTACCTGCGCAGCATTTTGGAATACGCCAGTTACCTGATAACCGTAAAACTGCCCCATAATATCTCCAGCTGCCGTTTTTGTCCTTCTGGTAGATTGAAATACATCATTGGAAATTTCGTCATATAAAATCTGTCCACGTAAATCCGTTGCTTTTGAAACAAAGTGCTGAAGAGTAAGGCCAACACTAAAACCCAGCTCCCCTACTTTATCTTTATAATTAACGGTTCCCTCGTAACCACTGGTTTTCATATTACCCACATTGGTATATACCGTAGGGATATAACCCTGTGGAAATCCCAGGGACGGTTTAACAGGAAGATAAAGCAACATATCTTTTGGCGATCTCCAGTATTTATCAAAACTTACCGAGAGTTTGTTATTGAAAAAATCTGCATCTATCCCCAAGGTAAGGTCTTGAGTGGTTTCCCATTGGATATTTGGATCCGGAACATTGGATGGTGAATAACCAAATACGCGTTCGCGATTTCCATTCACAGCATTCACAATACCCAAAGTACTTTGATAAGCACCAACACTACCTGGTAAATTGCCACCAACATAACCAAATGAAGCCCTAAGTTTCAGGTAATTAATCCAGCTTACGTCCTTCAAATATTTCTCATTAGATAAAACGTAACCTGCCGAAACCGTTGGAAAATAACCCCATCTGTTCTCCGGAGATAATAATGAAGATCCATCTGCCCTGAAAGATGCACCAAGAAAATAAGTTTCATTGTAATCGTACTGAAATCTGGAGAAATAAGAATTCATTTTACCAAAAGGTCCGGCACCTGGTTGAAAAGATCCGCTCGCATCAGCGATGCTTGCTCCAGCGGATATGTAACGGTAAGGTTCTGCATCATACGGAATATCTTGTCTATACACATATGAATTCACATAGGTATAGCTGTCGGCAGACTGACCACCCAATAAATTAAAATGGTGTTTACCTAAGCTGGCTACATAATTGACTGTGTTATCAATCTGCCAGCGGTAATCTTGAACAGTGTTTTGTGAAACTCCGGAAATGATGCTAAAATTCTGGGAGGAGATATAGAATTTAGGATTATAATTGGTTGTGTTTGCCGTGTTGTAAAAACCTGAAAGGCTGGAGCGGAAAGTCAGGTTCTTTAAGGGTTTTATTTCAATATAAGATGAGCCCTGGGTTCCAAAAAACTTAGTTTTCTGAAAGGTTCTTTGCATACTTGCCAAGGGGTTGGAAGTGTTATTGAATTGAGAAAATGTAAATTGACTATATGAGGGATCGAATGCCGTAAAACTGAACGCAGGAGTGCTGGCAGCAAAGGCATTTACATCGGCATTGGTCTGCTCTAAAGATTTTCTTGCCGCCACATTCGGCGCAATGTTTAATATAGTAGAAAGATTGGTACCAGGCCCGTTTCCATAATTTTCTATGCGTGGTGCTAAATTGATTCCGATTTTAAAAACCTTAGAGATGCTATAATCAATATTGAAACGGCCGGTAATTTTTTCATAATCACCCGTTTTATTTGGAGAATTATACATGCTGTTTTGATTGAAATAACCAACACTACCGTAAAAAGAAAGTCCGTTTTTATTGGTAGATACACTTACATTATAATTATGCGTCTCTGAATTTGAAATCGTCTCATCCCACCAGTCGGTGTCTACATTTCTCACTGAAGCATAAGATGGCAATGTTTGATTGTTCTCTGCATAAACCCGCTGGTAATAATCTACAAATTCATTTGTACCTGCTAGATTTGGTTTAACCCAATGATTGATACCGGAACTTCCAGAGAAATTAACCTGTGGCTTACCCTCACCGCGTTTAGTGGTCACCAAAATCACACCTGCTCCACCACGTGATCCATAGATAGCTGTTGCAGCAGCATCCTTCAGCACATCCACTTTATCAATGTCGGAAGGGTTGATATCATTCAATCCTCCAAATGAGGTAATTACTCCATCTACCACCACCAATGGATTGGATGACCCGGTGATAGAAGTAAATCCCCTAACCAACATTTTGGGTTGGGCACCAGGCGCTCCGCTGCCCTGAAAAACCTGAAGACCTGCAACCTTGCCCTGAAGGGCTTCTGCCACGTTACTGGTGGTGGTTGGCGCAATGTCCTTCACGCCAACTGATGATATTGCCGTAGTTACACTTTTTCTTTTAATACTCTGATAACCAATAACTACCGCATCATCAAGATTATAAGATGCACTGTTTAACACTACACTGTAATTGGTCACAGTGGTTACCGGTACTTCCTTATTCTTATATCCAATGTAAGTAAATACCAGTATATCTCCTGGTTTTGCCTCAATGGAAAATCCGCCGTTGCTTCCTGTAGCAACAGCCAGATTTGAATCCTTGATTTTAACACTAACCCCAACAAGGGTTACACCGGATTCATCTTTGACCACGCCGCTAATTTTCTTGATCTGAGCGTAGATGGAACCTACCGAAAACAGTAGTACCACAAAAAATAATATTAGTCTTCTCATAAAGATTTGATTTATATTTGGTACTCAAAACTACTGCTATTGGACTGCAACCAAATAGACGAAATAATTTAAAAGATGGATTATTTAATGAAATAATCAACCACTTTTAAAAAAAATAAGCGCAAAGTTTTTCGTGATGATCTTTGTCATCATTAAAAACTTTGCGCATGGAGTAAAGGCAATAGGCTTGCTGAAGTGTATTTTAAAAAAATAATGTTGGAGCTTGTTTAGCTCTGTTTAAACATGCAAAGAATCCTCAGCACCAACACAAAAACCATACAAAAACACCTACAACCGGTTAAAAATTAAAAAAAACCAATTTAAGCAATAGGAAAAATTTACTGTTCGGTCAATTCTAAATGTATCCTAGCACCTTGATGTGATGCGTCCTTATTTAATATTTCCTTAAAAAATCTAATTGCTTTACTGTGTTCACCTAAGCCTAGATAGCCCAAGGCAGACAAATACAAACAATGGATTATATTGCTTTCAGACAGATCACTTTCAAAGATCAAAAGATCAGGTAGGGATACCGCAAAATAATCGAGTTTTATTTCTTCATGCAAATGCGATTCGCCATAGTTGATTAACCGATTAAAAATGAGATCTGCCTTTTCAGGTTCTCCAAGTTTTTGCCATGCATATCCCTGATAAAATATTTTATCGGGTTGCTGATCGTTATAGAACAGAGCCATCCCCGGTTCACTTAATCCTTCAGTTGCCTTCTTAAAATATTGTTTAGCTTTTTCCATATTTCCCATTCCTTGATGGGCAGTTCCGAGCCAATAGAAAATGTCATTTTCCTGCGTACCCACCAACTTACCCTCACCAAGATTATCTGGATAATATTGCGCCTGCTCAAGTAAAGAAACAGCCTCCTCGAATTGAGCATCTTTAATGTATTTTTTAGCCATACCAATCAGGGCAACCTTATATTGTTCAGAAACCTTGCCTTCGCCACCTTCCCATGGATGGAACTTTCTAGACATCAACCGATCATAAGCCTGCTGATAGTCGCCAGAAAAGTTGAGCAGGGTGATGTATTCAAGGTATAAATCATCACGATCGTTCACCGCTGTAGTATTTTCCTTCAAAAATTTCAATCTGAAAATGAAGTCTTTATTGATTTTTTTGTAAAGAGAATCCAGCTCCATCACTATCCTGTTATCCTTAGGATCTAAAGAATAAGCTATCTCATAATTTGCAACGGCCTTTTCAGCATCCTGTCTTTTATTGAAATATGCCAGACCGAGATTTCGGAATACTGTTGGGAAAAACAAATCCAATTCAGCAGACTTTTCCCAAAGACTGATGGCCTTATCATATTGCTGTTTATCATAAAAAAGATTACCTAGATAATAATAGGCTTTAGCATCTGTTTGATTGTTGGAAATTGCATTTTCCAGCACTAAAATATCGAATAAACGATTTGGGAAACAGTAAGCACTATTTGCTGTAGCTGCCTTTTGATAATAATCTCCTGCCTGATCATCATCCAGTTTATTGTAGGCGTAAGCGAGATAATAATTAACCAAAGGATCATTCAAATGATCACCGGCAACGAGTAAAATAAATTCTATAGCCGATTCGTATAACCCCAGCTGTATATAATCGATAGCATATTCAATTGCATTATGCGATGTTCCGCCACTTAATTTTAATAATTCTGATTTGGCCGATAATGAGTTTTCAGTATCTCCTGATCTTTCAAATGCCTTATACTTTTCAAAAAGAATGCTCAAATTAAAGATATCCTTACTTAAGGCAAGCTCGACAGTAAGCTTTGCTTCGGCAGCTCTGCCCAATTTTTCAAGTGTGATTACCTTAATCAAATAAGCTTTTCCATTTCTTACATTCCTATCAATTGCCCAATCAATATGCTCCAAACAATTTTGGTAATCCTGGCGCAACAAGTCAACCTGGGCAATGTGATAAAATGCGGCATCCTGGAATGATTTGTCCCAGCCAGACTTAAAGAAAGCATTATACGCCTCATCTGTACGCCCAAGATATAAATTTGCCAAGCCCAAATTGAAATAAGGCTCACAATTGTATGGATTAGGATTTCTATCTGTAATGGTATCAATAGCAGTATTAAAAAATGCAAGACTTTCTTCAAATAAGCCCTTTTTGAGTTTCCACAAGCCTACAGCATTATTGCACCTGGTATCACCGGGCTCCCTTTTAATGCCTTCAAGGTAGTATGGAAGCGGTCGGTAAGTGGCGTGTCTATACTGTTCTAAATGTTGACCGGTTAGAAAAAGTTGTTCTATGCTATCAATTTCTTCTGGTAACAAGGCCGGTTTTGCGGCGGCAGGCAAACTGCCTTCGCGCTCATTATCCTTAGGGTTGTAGCGGAGAATTTCTATTCCTGCAGCATTATATAAGAACACCTGAAAATCATCAACGTTTATGTTTCGATCAGATAAAAGCACTTGATCATAAACCTCTTCGGGCGTCAAGGTTAATACATCCTCAAAGAACAAAGCTCCAGATTTGAGCACTTTGATCGCAACTTTTTGATTTGAAGATGCAAATAGTTTTAATGTTAATTTTTCGTCAATGAGATCTATGCTTAATAATAAATCTTTAGATGCATTTTTAACTACTCCCAATTCACGATAAGGCAGGAAATATTGCGTAAAAGTCTTTTCCTCATAGGGTTTAAGCCAGGTAAAATCAGGTTGATTGTCGGTAAATACACCAGCCATCAATTCAATATAAGGACCGTCTTCATCGGTCAGGTTTTTATCCCAGGCAATCCCAAAATCACCATTACCCCAGGTCCATTGTTTTTTTCCCGGCGATACGTGATGATCGGCAATATGCAACATGCCTGCCTGAATATCATGTTCATAACCACCTACAAAATTGTATTGCGAATTGATAGCCATGTAAGAGGTTGGAACTGGAATATTTTTATACTTGGATATATCAGTTCCTGGCGAATAATCCACTTTATAATAAGTACCTGTCGCAATTGGAAAATCTGAGACATCTCTTTTTCCATGGTCAAAAACGGCATTCACATCTGGTGGAAATACTGATTGATAATGATCATGAACACTTACGGCAGGATTTGCCCACCAAAGAAAAGTTTGAGGGGTATCGGTTGGGTTGCTGAGTTTGGCATGTATTTCCAGGTAAGCTTTATCAGGATGCAGGGTGAATCCGGCAGATCCTTTGGTATGGAACATTTTCTCCAGTTCATTTACCCAAATGGTTTTGCTGCCATCGTGGTTTTCTTTAATGGTGTACTCTATGGGTTCATAAGTACTCGGCCGGTGGTGTTGAGGCCAGTTGAACTCAATTCCCCCAGAAATCCATGGGCCGCACAATCCCACTAGGGCAGGCTTGATTACCTGGTTATAATAAATAAAGTGTCGTTCTTTGATTTTATCATAAGCCATTTGCACCCTCCCACCCAATTCGGGAAGAATTAAGATTTTCAGATATTTATTTTCCAGAAAAACCCCTTCATATTCCTTATCCGTTTTCTCATCGTAAATTTTTTCAATAATAGGATTTGGGTAAACTACGCCACTGCTGCCCTGATAAACCCGTTTTTCAAAAAACATTGGATTTTTATCTGGTGCTCCGGTCTCATAAGTTGGGATAACTATTTTTTCGGTCCAAGCTTTTACACTCATAATGCTTTTACTATTAATGTGATATAAAATTATTTTCTAACTGTTCTAATGTTTGCCCTTTAGTTTCCTTTACTTTTAGCTTAATAAATAGCCAGCCTGCGAAACAAATGGCAGAGTAAAAGTAAAATGGGCCGTACGTACCAATGAGTTTGGCCAAAATTGGAAAAGTAAATACGAGAATGAAATACGCTACCCACAAACTCACCACCGATATGGAAGAAGCAAGCCCCCTGATGTGGTTTGGAAAAATTTCTGAAATCAGCACCCAGGTTACCGGAGCCAGCGATGTAGCATATAATGCGATTGCCAATAGGACGAATATTGAAATCAGGTTGGGGTTTGCCTTGATATTGAGAAAGTAAGCGATAGCCAGATAAGCGAAAGCCAGCCCCAACGAACCAATCAGCATCAGCGGTCTTCTCCCTAATTTATCAACCTGCCACATGGCGAGAACGGTAAAGCAAAGATTTACAATCCCGATGGCAACGGTTTCAAAAAGCTGCCGATCCAAATCTGCCCCTACAGCTTCAAAAATGGTAGAAGTATAGTTAAATACGACATTGATTCCGCAAAGTTGCTGAAAAACGGCCAGCGTAATCCCGATCAGCAGTGCTGGTCTAACGCTTTTATGAAATACAGCCTTCAAGGTAGGTGTTGAAGAATGTTCCAAAGATTTATTAACCTCCTTTATAGTTTGTACGGCAAAACCATCCTTACCAATCTTGAGTAGTGTCTGGTGTGCTTTATCTATAAGCCCCTTTTGGATTTGCCACCTGGGACTTTCGGGCAACAAGGTAACGCCAGTAAAAAACAATGCCGAAGGAACAATCCCCAGTCCAAACATCCAGCGCCATGCTTCACTACCATTATCAGCTAGAGAATAATTACAAAGGTTTGTAACCAGAATTCCAATTACGGTAGTGAGTTGATTGATGGCGACATTTCTGCCACGAATCGCCGCAGGAGAAATCTCGGCTATATACAAAGGGCTTAATATTGAGGCCATTCCCACGCCTATGCCGGCACAAAAACGCATGATGATAAAAACAGTGAGGGTGTTGCTAAAAGCCATACCAGCCGATGATACCGCAAATATTAGTGCAGAAAGCATAAGCCCTGGTTTACGGCCATAGAGGTCAGCACTCTTTCCGGCTATTAAACACCCAAGTATACAGCCTAAAGCAAGGGATCCAGTTAAAAATCCCTCCCAATATTCGTTAAGTCCGAATGCTGTCCGAAGGAATGGCAGAGCACCGGAAATTACCGCAAAGTCAAATCCAAAAAGATATCCGCCCAGCGCAGAAATGAAGGAAATAAATAAAATGTACCTGGAGTTGAAGGAAATGTTTTGATTTTCCATTTTAAAAATATTGGTTAGAATAGATTAAAGTTGACCTTACAATTTTATGTATTTGCCATACATGAATAAATGGATATTAAGCTTAATATGATGGACAAAATCATGATCAAAATCACCCCCTATCATCACCCATGTATTAACAGGCAATATATTTGTGAAATAAATTCTATTTTATTACTATTGCCACATGAAATATTCCAAAGAAAATTTCAAAAGAGATGGATTTGAAGGACAGCGGGCTATCGTGGTTCCAAAGTCCATTTTGCAAAAATTTTGTATCAGTAACAAACTCATCAACAAATGCTATATTACTGATATTGGCTACTACCCAAAAGCGAGGCTTCACTTCAGGGAGAGGCCACATGGTGCCGAACAGAATATCTTGATCTATTGCGTAGATGGAAAGGGGACCATCAAAGTCAAAAACATTACCTACAACATGGGAAGCGGAGATTTCGTATTTATTCCTAAAGGGCAATCCCATTCTTACAAAACAGATCCTGATAATCCCTGGACCATTTACTGGTGCCATTTCAAAGGTGAGCAGGCTGATGAAATTATCGAAATCTCCTTTCAAAAAAAAGGTTCTCCAAAGGGTTATGTAACCTTTTTGGATACACGCATTAACCTCTTTGATTCTATCTACCAAACGCTTGAGAGCGGATACGGTTTTGACAATTTGAGCTATGTAAATCTCCGGTTTCCGCAATTCCTGTCTTCCTTTTTATTTAGTGATAAGTTTGAAGAATCACCCAAAAACAGCTCAGAAGACATTATTGAACTGTCATTCAGATATATGCAGGATAATCTGGATAAGCCATTAACGCTAGCCATGATTGCTCAAAGTGTAAATACCTCCGCAAGTCACTTTCTTTCGGTTTTTAAAAAACGAACCGGATTTCCACCAATCGAATATTTTAACCACTTAAAGATTCAAAAGGCCTGTCAGTTCTTGCAATTTACGCCATTAAGGATTAAGGAGATTGCTTTTAAGATTGGATTGGATGACCAATATTATTTCTCCAGGCTTTTTACCAAAGTAATGGGCATGTCTCCTACTGAGTATAGGGAGCAGCGAAGTGCTGCAAAATAATTCGGTCAGGCAAATTTCGTCTGAACAAATGCGCCGAGACACCTTAATGCTATTAACTTATTGGATATTAAAAAAACACACTAAATGCATAACAGCATATTTCCATGACTTTTCAGGCGGTTAACTGTTTAAATAAACGCAGTTGTGTTCCCGGATTTTAAATATTTCTTTATCAATTGTCAATTAGCCAAATCTTGTATCGATCTTCTTTCTCCCACACTTCCTAAAAGTACCAATCAGTAAGATTGTAACAGCCATGATTATGACAGCAGACATTAAGCCCAATACCCAAAGTATCGAATATAGATTAACTTCAGCACGATATGTATATAGTATTGCTATCAATATTAAAACTACTCCCATAGATAACAATGAAGAGAGGAATAAAAAAAACTTTTTTCTTTGTAAGGCGTTCATATCTGGTTCATTTATAGCCGATACGATCTTTAAGAATAAATCGCTACAAGTAGAAGTTATTAATTTATAATTTTAAGAAAAATACGCTGTTTCAAATCTCTTTCGGCTAAAGCCCAGCCCATTAAAATGGTATTATTCAATTAAAGTGCAGTTTAGATTATTCAGACGGAAAACACCTGTATCCACATAAAACAAATGAGGCTGTATCCATAAATCAGACCTATCTCTTTGGTGAGATTAATTGATTTATGATACAGCCTCTCATTATTGGATAATGAATAACGTGAGATTAAGATACTGAAACAAAGCCCACTACATACACTTAATTGTACCGCCATCTACCCTTATTGTTGCGCCGCTCACGTAATCTGCGAAGGTACTGCAAAGGTAAGCTACAGCACCGGCAATTTCATCAGGTTCTCCAAACCTGCCTGTATCGTTAGGAATCAGTTCCTGCACGGCTTTATATTTGATTTCTTCAAGATCGGTACCCCAGCTAAATTTTGGAGCCGCACTTATCAGCCAGTCCTCCACCATCGGATTGATGATGGCACCAGGAGAGACTACATTGGAAGTGATCCCAGTTTCCTTAAGCTGCCTGGCCAGCGAAATAGACATATTGTGCCTGGCTGCTAAGGTAGCATTGTAGTGCGGTTGTTCTTTAATTGGCTGAATACCCAGGCCACCACCAATATGTACAACCCTACCCCATCCCAGTGTTTTCATCTGAGGCACAAGACGTTGTACCATCCTCACATAAGAAACCACATTATTATTGTACATTTCTGTCCAATCTAAGGTTGTAGCATCGCCCCATGATTTATGGGATGTGGCTCCTGCATTATTGACCAGGATGTCTATTTGGCCATTTTTAAGCGCAGCTGCTGCAACCGCATCAGCACCTTCATCTGTACTGAGATCGCCTACGGCAATGTCAGCTGTACCCCCACTTGAAATAATATCTTCACTTACTTTCCTTGCACGTTCGATGTTGCGGCCATGAACCACAACACTGGCCCCTTCTGCTGCCAACATTTTAACTATAGCCTCTCCAAGGCCTGAACTTGAGCCTGTAACCAGTGCTCTTTTCCCTTTTAATTTTAAATCCATTTTTTATTATGTTGTATTATTCGTATTATTTATTTGAGGGGGCTTTGCCAAATGCTTTCTTATAAGCATAAGAAAAGTGCGACATGTTTACGAAACCCAACTCCAGGTAAACCTTTGTGGGCCGCTGAAACTGCTGCTCAATCAGGTATCGCGCCTCAGCGAGGCGTTTTTGAAGCAGCCACCTGCCTGGCGTAACCTGGAAAAGTTTTGCAAAATCCCTTTTAAAGCCAGACAAACTTCTTCCCGTAAGAAAAGCAAACCTTTCCAATGGAACATTGTAGCGGTAATGTCCATTCATAAAGGCTTCCAGGTCTAGTTTTCCTGGATCACTGAATTCAAAAAGCATGTGTTTGATATCCGGATCACTTTCTGCAAGAATTAATATTAGTTCTTTTGTTTTTAGGCGCAAGAGACCATTATCCAGATTTGCGCTTCCGAGGTAAGGCTTAAGGGTAGCTACAAAACTTTCTAAAAAACCGTTACTGTTTATTAATTTTACCCCCTCAGCCCGATAGTGTCCCCGAGGCTTCAGCTCATATCCTGCGGAAATCTCCTTCAACGTTGCCTGGTCGATGTGGATCGCGATTGATCTGAATCCTTCTGATTCGGTGAGCTTAACAAATTTGGTTAACTGGTTACGCTTAAAAAACCGGTAATCACCAGCCTTGAACAAATATTTTTTTTCTCCAATCCATACCTCGTGGCTACCACTAATGATGTAGCTAAAAATATGGTCGGCTACCATAGCTTCTCCTTCTACATTTTTACCGTAATATTCATTCTGTATAAGTCTTGGTGCTGAAAGGGGATGTTGATTTTGTGAGGACTGCATAACATTGAAATTTTTAGCGGCACTTGTACCACCGATTGTCAATACAAATTTCGAAATATTTAAAATACCAGGCTTTGTTCAAAAGTCCAATTTTGTTTGTTATAAAGCTCATTTCTATAACATTAGAACGGTAGCACGTTCCTATCAAAGAAACTTTGACGGTAAAATATAGTACATAAATTAGCGCAGCTGCATCCATCAGCTGTGCAAAACCATCACTAAACTATTCATGATTCAGATCCCTCTCAGATCCGATATCCTATTCTCAGATAATTACTTTCGGTTCCAGAAACTCCTTCATAACCTAAATGCCATATCCCGGCCCAAAACAGCGTCTTTATATCCGACAAAAGGACAATTGAATCGCGCATGGAGTAACTTAGCAAAAATTTCATTCCGGCATATCCGCCTAAGGCACAGCTTACCAAGCCTACAATACACTTAAAATCAGAAAATTAACATCACAAATCTCCATATTGAAGAAAAAACAGAGAGAAATTATTTTTATTTTACAATTTTGTTAAACAAAAATGAATAATATAATTTACCTTTGTCAAATCATCAAGAATAGTTAGAGAAAGTCGTTTCTATGAGTATAACAATTAAATCCCTGTCTTACATCCATCCTGATAATGAGGCCCTCTTTTTAGACTTAAACCTCAACCTTAATAGTGGAGAAAAAGCTGCGCTGGTGGGTATTAATGGTGTAGGAAAATCTACGCTGCTGCAAATGATTGCGGGCAACATCAGGCCAACTTCCGGAGAAATTTCTTTTAATGAAAAACCTTGGTATGTACCGCAGCACCTGGGCGAGTATGATAAGTTAACAATTGCAAACGCGCTTAGGGTGGATAAAAAATTAGTTGCCTTGCGGGCTATCCTTGACGGAAGCGCAGAGACGCAGTATTTTACAGACCTGGATGATGACTGGGAGATAGAGAAAAAAGTAGAAACTGCGCTACAAAAGTGGGGACTTGAAAATTTCAGTCTTGACGAAAAAATGGGAAATTTAAGCGGTGGGCAGAAAACAAAAGTCTTTCTGGCCGCGCTAGACCTGCACGATCCGGAGCTCATTCTCCTGGATGAGCCTTCTAACCACCTTGATGCCCGTAGCCGAAAGAAACTATATAACTTTATTTTACAGCGTAAGGCTACTATGCTGGTGGTGAGCCATGACAAATTACTTTTAAACCTGATGAACAAAACCCTTGAGCTGAGCAAAAAAGGAATAGCTGTTTTTGGAGGTAACTTTGAATTTTACCAGCAGCAGAAAGAAGAAAAAGTAAATGCGCTCCAGGCACAGCTTAGTGAACAGGCTAAAACCTTAAAACAGACGGAAAAAAAAGCCCGCGAAGTTGCTTACAAGAGACAGTTACAAGAATCCAGAGGTAAGTCGGCCGGACAAGGCAATTCTATGCCACGAATTATTGCCGGAGGACTTAAAAGCAAATCAGAACGAAGCACAGCAAAAATTATCGATGCACATCATGATAAAATATCCGGTCTTGCTGAAACCATGCGGGAAACGAAATCGCAGATTTTACAATATCAGGTACTCAAAATCAATATTGCAGCATCTGATCTCCACCCGGGGAAAGTCCTTGCTGAGGCGGAAAACATCAATTTTGCTTACCGTTCGAAACCTTTATGGAATAACCTTAGCTTTCAAATCCGTTCGGGAGACCGCGTACACATTGAAGGTGAAAATGGTGCCGGAAAAACGACTTTACTAAAAATTATTACACAGCAGCTGCAGGCATTGGAAGGACATTTTAGCAGTGCTGATTTTTCTTATCTTTACCTCGACCAGGATTATACCCTGATTGATCCCGAACTTACGATATACGATCAGGTGCAGTATTTTAATACCGGGGGGTTACAGGAACATGAAATAAAGGCATTGCTCATCTATTCACAGTTCGATGCGGCATCTTTCGATAGGAAATGTGACGGATTGAGCGGCGGAGAGAAAATGAAACTTTCGCTATGCTGCCTTTCCGTAAGCAACCGGGCCCCTGATATCCTGATATTGGATGAGCCGACAAACAACCTTGATGTGCAGAGCCTGGAAATCCTCAGCTCAGCAATTAAAGAATTTGAAGGGACGCTATTGGTCATTTCGCATGACGGATATTTTATAAATGAAATAGGGATAAATAAGCGCATCACATTAAGTTAGAAAAAATGCCACTCAAAAACACAGGCACAGAAAGCCTGATCAAAGAAACCGCCAAAAGACTTTTTTTTGCGGAGGGGAAACTCCACGCCACTACGCAGGAGATAGCGGATGCTGCAGGCGTAAACCGCACATCTCTCCACTACTACTTCCGTTCCAGAGATTTACTTCTTGAAGCGGTATTCAAAGAAGCGATGCAAGGACTTAGCCTTCGGCTGGCTGAATGCATGGAAGCAGAAAAACCATTTAAAGAAAAAATCGAGAACCTTATTGAAGTGTTTTTGAAAGATATGATCGCTTTTCCCTATCAGGAAACTTTCCTGGTAACCGAAATCAATACCCTGGGAAAAGAACTAATGGGCAATATACAATCTGGTCCCATACAAACTTTTTTAAAAGATGTACGTACAGAAATGGATAAGGGAACCCTTGAGGAAATGGATCCTATCCATTTTTTAATGAACCTCTTCTCCCTATTGTCTTATCCTTTGATTATGGCACCACTCTATCGTCAGCTATTCCAAATCTCGGTGGAGGATTTTGCCATTTTAATCAATCAGCGTAAGGAAATGATATTAACAATGCTTTTCAAAAAGAATTAAGCTATCCTTTTCAAAGAAATTGAGCCTGTATCATAAATTAAATTTCGATCTAAATCTGTCACGTTGAGCCCGTCGAAACGTATCGGGAGGCTCAGTATAACGATCGGTCTTTATGATACAGGCTCCATTTTCATAATCCTTAAAACTATTTTTCTAAGAAAGCATTTGCAGCTGGTACAAATTGCTCGTAGTTCTGAGTAAAAGCAGAATGACCTGAATCTGGATAAATAATCAGCTTCGCATCAGGAAAACTCTGAGACATATTAATGGCATTGATTACTGGTACGGGAAGATCATTTTCACCTTGAACAATTAATACTGGTTGGGTAATCCTCTTCAGCTCTGCCAGGGCATTTGGATATGGCTGAGCCCATCCCAATACTGCAGTTAGTTCCGCCAAGCTTCCTTCCTGACTTAAGGGAATATCTCTGTTTAAAATACGTTTTTGTACCCTTGCCCAGGATTGCTTACCAGCTGCCTGACTGGCCGCTGAAGAGGTAAATCCAAATTTTAAAAAGCTTTCTTCCGGACTAAGTCCCGCAGCGGCAGCCAGAAGGTTTGGAAGATTAGAAAGCCCCTGACTACCTTTGGGGCCTGTACCAGTTAATATAATTTTATTTACCAGCGCTGGTTCGGTAAGGGCAATTTGCTGACTAACAAAGCTACCCATCGAAAATCCCATTAAGTTAACCTTACCAACTCCAAGCGCTTTAATAAAGCTAACTGCGCTTTTAGCCATGTCGGCAATATTATCAGGCGTTTTTCCATTCGTAGCGCCTACCCCCTGAATATCAAAAATAATAACTTTGTTCTTCTGCGCGATGCCATTGGTAACAGCAGGATCCCAGTCGTCCATTGATCCGCCTAAAGCAGATATCATGAGCAGTGGTGTTCCCTCCTGATCTCCCAATACCCTATAAGCATACTTAATATCACCCGATGTTACAAATTGCGTAACGGCAGTTTGATGATAGTCTTTTGCAACCAGCTCAGGTTCCGATACTTGATCAATATCTTTCTTACAGGAAGCCAAAATTACCCCCAGGCTGAGAACCAAACAAACTCTTTTCATTAATTGAAATTTACCTTTCATTTTCATAGATTTTCTTTTTTTAAATTGATATGCCGAAAATAGCCAGCTGCACAATATCCTTTAAGCAATTAGGGCGCAAAACAGACAAAAAGATCCTTGAGTAAGACAAAAAGCTTGTTCATTTATGACGTTAATTAATACAGCCTGTGGCTTTTTCAAAATGCAGCATTTCCGACTGGCAATTCTATTATTCTTTTATGTAAAGGGTTACACAGAATCAAGCACAATTTTTGGGTAAAAAAAATTACGCAAAATTCTCTCTTCAGGCTTTATGCACACTTCAAGAGGATTACCATAAGAATTATAGCCACTAAAACAATTCATTATACAGATACAAATTGCACAAAAGTTGACATTGAATCCTCAAGCATTGCATCTCATTAATTAATATTCTTTATTTGAGCAGTGATTAGCTATTGATACAATGGCACACAGCCAAACGAAATTAATTACCAGTGAGATTAAATTAGTATCCCTCAGGGTTAAATAAAGCTGTAAAACTTATAAAAAATGAAACCTGATACAACGCTTATTCATTCCGTGTGGGATAATTCGAGTCATTTTATTACCAAAACTGATAATGAGAAAAATGACATTGACATAGATTACCTCCTCGCCTCAATTTTCAGTAATGGCCCATTCTATTTCTATGTTGTAGATTTCTTTAATAGAGAAATCAAGTACATCAGTCCTGGCGTAGAGGAAATACACGGATTACGACCTGAAAAAACTACTTTTCAAGATATATTGGATTGTATCCATCCAGATGACATGGCTTTTGTTGCAAAGGCTGAAGAAACCATGATGAAAGTGTTTTATGAGACATTAGGAGTTGAAAAATATAAAAAATATAAAATGTCTTACTGTTTTAGGTTCAGGACAAAAGATGGTTCCTATCAAATGTTTAACCATCAGGCCATATTGCTCGCAACAGACGAACATGGAAGAGGTGCAAAGTCATTAAACATCCATACCAATATTAGTCACCTAACCTCTAAAAACAATTATCAGATATCAGCTATTGGTATGTTTGGCGAACCTTCCTATCTGAATATCGATACAAAAGATCATACTCTTTTTCCCAATCCCTCACAGCCCATATTTACTAAAAGAGAAATCGAAATCATTAGGTTGCTTAGCCTGGGTTTAACGAATATCAATATTGCAGACAAGCTCTATATTTCTTTCGAAACTGTAAGAACCCATCGAAAAAACATCCTGCGTAAATCTAAAAGCAAGAACTCCGGCGAACTCATTTCAAAATGCATAACCAATGGCTTAATTTAGATTCTGCTTAACAATTGGATAAGAATCTTCGTCCGTATTCAACATTGAAACTTCTTCAAAAAAAAAAAATCGGGTTAATCCAAAAAACCTGAAAATAAAGGTATAAACCCACCTAATCCACAAAATTCGACACAAAAATACCCCGACGGGGGTATTGCCAGCATTTTATAGTCTCGTTAGTTTAGTCTAAAACAAACTAAAAAATTATGAAACTAAAATTATTACTCACTATTGCCGGGCTTATGGCTACTTTTGGAGCATTTTCACAGGAGCGCTCAGTATTTCGTTCAGGTTATTTAAGATTGGGAATAAATCAACTTGGCAAGGCGCTCGACAATAATCTGTCCCCAAAAGGAAATATTTTTAACAATCGATACGGAGCGGGCACTGGCTATGTTCTGGAATTCGGGCACATCTATTATTTTAAAAGCAAAAAGAAAGAAACACAGCTTAATTATGGTTTAGATTGGACTATCCTATCCTTAAACTACAATAAAATGGATGAGTGGGGAGCATATGCAAAATCATCACAGGCAGGAAAAGCAGAAATAGAAGGAGAATCAATTGCCGCAGCCATATCTTCAAAACTGGGCCCCACGCTTTCCATAATTCCTTTCAAAAATTCATTATCGATTTACGTTTTCAGGTAGCTCCAACCCTACGCTTTTTTGACTTTGGATACGAGGAAACCTCTCCCAATTCTGATGGGCGCTATTTTTACTTCATTAATGAGAATTCCCCAAGCGGTGAAGATTATGATGGAGAGAGTATTAAAAACCGTTTGGCCTTCGGTGTAGCAACGGGCTTTGGAATAACTTTGCGGCGTAAAGGAATAGGACTATCGCTGGATTACATCACGGGTAAAGTTAAAAGTAACTATGATGCATACGACTCATTAAGCGGGCCAACTTTCGGAAAAGAATCTATCCAGGCCAATACAATGCAGTTCAAACTGAGCTTTACGCTTTAAGTGTTTAATTCAACTCCTTCAATATTCAAGACAAAATAAAATGAGAAAAATACTACTTAGCACGGTTGTGCTCACATTTTTTGCATTATCACTAATATTGGTTCAATTTAGTTGTAAAAAATATGCTGTTGCTCAGATGGCAGCTTATATACTGCCTATAGCTACAAAAACTACCTTGGGAGGGGTTATGGTTGATGGCACTTCGATAACAATAGATAAGGAGGGTAAGATTACAGCAATCCCTGCCCTACTAGTAGGGCAATATGAGTTCGATGAAATTATTTATCTCAAGGAAGATGGAACCAACGACAAGCCTGAGTTCTGGAAAGTAAATCTGGATGGAACAGGCAACGTAAAGATCCCTATTCAATTACCTCCGGATTTGATAATTGAATCCCAGGATGTAGGGTTCAAGCGTACATCATCCAGGATTATTTTCGGGGTAGAAAGCAAAAGTACGGGCACTTTTATATACAGTTGCCTGCTTAATGGATCTGATTTAAAACGCATAGTAGAAGTTGATGGCGACTATGTTCTATAAGTTAAAATCGCTTTAAACAGACCCACAAATAACTTTTCGCTATGCAGATAAACACTAATAACCTAAACCTGGTCGGGGTTGATGGAACCAAACGGATGGCCAAATCATCAGCGATACCAGATATCTTGATTTGTTGATCGTCTTTTTTATTAGCCTTAAGTAATCATTCATTACCTCAATACGGAGATAACCTGGGGAATATCCCCAGGATTATCAGATTGCGCAAAATCGGCCGTATGAGATCGGCCAATTTCTAAACCAAATAAAGCGCAATTATTATGTTTTGCCCTTCCTAAGAAAGGCTTGTTTGCATACAGCTATAAAGCTTCACAAAAGAATAATAAAATATATGCTTATACTGCCAGTTGAAAATACCTGACCTATTTTTCTAATAAAGCATAGGTACACCACAAGTAGGGACTTTGCCCATGGGAATCTCCTGTATTCCGTGGGCGGTCATAATAATACTGCTTATCATTTTTCTTATTCGTTCCTACACAAACTTCTGCCACATCTCCCTTCTCATTAATATAGGGAACCAAGGCTAACCACCCTTTTCGGGCAGTGCTTGCATATTCTTCTTTATTTAACCATCCACGTTTTACCCCGGTAATTAAAGCGTAGGTAAACATTGCTGATCCAGATGTTTCCGCCCAGCAGTCGGGTTCATCAATTAACTGGTTCCACATACCACTCGGTTTTTGATAGGCCTTCAAGCTTTTCATCATCGTTTGGTAACCCTCAAGTATGCGTCTACGATCTTTATTATCTTGAGGAAGCACACGTAAAAGCTCGGTCATGCCCGCAGCCATCCAACCATTACCTCGTCCCCAGTAGTAAGGCACATCAGGAGCATGGTAAAAAAGTCCATTCGGCCGTTGAAGCTCATCCAAATAGAGAACCATTTCTTTAGCTGCACGATCGATGTATTTTCTATCTCCAGTAGCTTTAAAAGCTTGTGCTTGAACAATAGTAATCATATACATATCATCAATCCAAAGACGCGTTTGCCAGGAATAACCTTGGTCATTCCATTCCTTTTGTTTAGCATTAGCATTTTGTGGAACTACCCATTGCGTGTCTGCATATGGCATCCCCATTTCAAAATATTGCTTATCTTTAGTAATCAGATACAATTCCAGTGGCAGGCTCCCAAACATATTTAAATCTACATGGTTCATTATGGGCAACAACTCCTTCTCCTGGGAAGTCAGCTTCTCAAACCTGGCTTCTAATTGTGATAATAGCTTTTTATCTCTGGTAAGCGCAGCATACTTGAGTGCCCCACTCCAGTTAAAAGTTTCAGGATAACTGATCCATTTTCCGTTATGAAGCATATGTTTTCGATCTAAAAAACGATAAGCAAGACGTTTTCCAACTTCTTTAGGCCCGAACCCTTTCGGGAAGTCTTTCAGCGAATTACTTTGGGCATATAAGAACTGGCAGGTAGTTAGTGTAATTAAAAGGATGAATATTTTTTTACGCATATGATTTATATTTTGGTTAAGTGTTATAAATGGATATTTTGTATCAAACCGAGAGACCTCAGATGGAAAATCGTTCCTCCAGGGCATATCATGTGAACAAGGTTAAACACCGCTAGTCAATGAGGATTCAACTACTCAAACTATCTGATCTAAAGCAGATTACCAGAGCATCATCAGAATCAATTTCTGAAGGAAAAATTTAACAGGCAGGGTTGGGCCATTTATGTTCAGCACATTACCCGACATAATCGCGGCTCGCTCAATACCCGGGATTCTGTTCCAATTTTGCGCCGTTGTTACGTTCAATTTCGGATGCGGGAATGGGCCAAAGGTTGTAGGTTGTTAAAATATCATTATAATACGGATTGAATTTCTTTACCCTTTCGTAAACCAGACCTAATCTCATTAAAGTGATTCTCCTTTTCTCTTCCGAGCCCAATTCGCGCATGCGCTCGTCAAGGATATAATCAATATTCACATTTGATGGTAAAACAGCTGAGGCATTCGATCTGCTACGTACCACATTTATATCGGCGGCGGCATTTCCCAATTGATTCAAACCTAAATAAGCTTCCGCTCTCAAGAGATAGGTTTCTGCAAGCCTGAACATATATTGATCAGCGTAGGTTCCACCTGCACTTGCCTTAAGGAGGAGTTGCGACTTGTCCTGAAACATTCCATCAGGATGGTCTCCAGGAGTGGTTACCTTTGATTGAAAAGGATAAAAATCCCTTCTTGGAACAGTAATACCCGCCGGAGGATTAATTGTTGATATGGTTTGACCAAAACGCGGGTGTGCAGGATTGGTTACTTTAAACTCACGAACAAAATTAAAGGGTGCATTTCGGAGATCATTGTTAAAATCGCTTTGCCAAATTACATCTGAAAAATGTTTGGTAGGAATGGCCCAACCAATCCCTCTGCCACCTGTGTAATCACTGATGGGATAGAGAAAAGGCTGAACGCTGCTTCCTGCAAGCCTGAAGTTCAAAAACTGCGGCGCAAAATGTCTTTCCATTTGATAAGAACCAGCTATGCCTGTTGACACAGTTCCCCCGCCCGGAACATCGGTTTCAAATTGTATTACCCAAAGTCCTTCTTTATTGGTGCCATTTTTCCTATTCTGATTTCCTTTCTGAAAAAGATCCCAATAAACATTTTTGCTGACATCAGATACTTTCACACCAAACCTGGTGGTCATTAGTCCTACATTTGGATTACTGATAACAGTGCTGGCAGCATCTACTGCATTCTGAAATTGTCCGGCAGCAAGATAAACCTCGGATAACAGGTGATAGGCTGCCAGGTTATTAATTTGTCCATCCTGAACCACGTTAATGGCTGGTAAATTTGCAGCTGCAAACTTCAAATCAACAATTACCTGGTCCAATACGGCTGCCTTTGAAGCCCTCACATAATCCGTTTTTGGCGAAACAGCTTCCGTTAAACTCAATGGCACACCGCCATACAGATAAGCAAGTGTTCTGTAAGCCATGCCTCTGAAAAACTTTGCCCTGGCCTCCATTAATGTCTTTTCGGCAGCAGTTAAGGAAGAAGCCGGAAGCCGATCTATAATGGTATTGGATTCAGCAACAATTTTATATAAGGAAGTCCAATGGATTAACGGTATTTCGGTACTTAGCGGCGAATAGGCCGCAACCATGTTGGTATGCCTGGTGGCAGCGGGTTGCCCATCAAAAACGAGATCACAACCGAACACATAATCAAAGGGTCGTTGCTCTCCACTGCTGTAAAATTCGTTCCTAACTCGGCCATATAAGTTATTAACGGAAGCTTCAAAATCCTTAACCGTGATGTAAGCGTTATTGGTTGTTAAAAAATCTAATGGTTCCTCATTCAGGAAAGACTTTTTGCAGGAGAAAGATAAAATTGTAATGGCAGCTATAATTGTTAAAGTTATTTTTTTCATCACTTTTGGTTTAAAATGTAACATTAAGGCCAATTGAATATCCTTTAAATACAGGCCTTCCATCGTTGGTTAGTCCTTGATTGGTTTCTGGATCCCAACCTTCCCAATCTGTCCATGTAGCCAGGTTTCTGCCACTCACAAAAAGATTTAAGTTTTGCAGTTTCAATCGCTCAATCAGTCTTCCTGTAAATTTATAAGCGAGTGAGATGTCTTGTAATCTTACAAAACTGCGATTTTGATACAGGGAAGGATTTAAAGTTGCAGATACAAATGAGCGTGGATATTTACCATCTGGGTTGTCGGGCGACCAAAAATCTATCCCACTTAAATAGTTGTTTCTAATGGAGTTGTCATCGCGGATGAGCCTGGGGGTATTTCCTGCCAGGTAAGATCTATTTCCCCCCTGAACAGAATTTAAGAATATACTGAGGGTGAAATTCTTGTATTGGAAATTGTTTAGCAAGCTGATTCTGTAAGCAGGTGCCGATGATCCTAACACCGCCCGGTAGCTGGCATTAATTAATCCATCTCCGTTTTGATCAACAATACGATAAGTTCCTGCAGAATACCCTGATGGAATCTTTTCACCTATTTGCCATATCCCATCTACCTTATAATCGTAGATTACGGCAGTTGGTTCACCAATAAAAAGACCGCTTTGCGGCAAGTCATCTTCTACACCATCTCCGTTCAGATCCCCTAGTAGTTTAACGACTTTATTAACATTTCTGGCAAAATTCAAGGTAGAAGTCCATTTGAAGTTTGTGCCATTAATATTTTTGGAGTTTAGAGAGAGTTCAATACCCTTGTTGTTCAATTGCCCGATATTGGTAAGGTAGTTATTAAAGCCTGTTAATACCGGTATATTAACTGAATAGAGTAAATCTGTTGTTTTCGTATCATAATACTCAGCTACTCCGGATAACCTGTTTTTAAAAAGTGTAAATTCCAGGCCTAAATTTGCTCCTGTAGTTCGTTCCCATCTTAGATCTGGATTGGGTAATGAATTCACCTGCTGGCCAAGCTCGGTAGAACTGCCATCACCATAAACATAGGCTGCATTTACGCCCACATTGGCCAAGGAAGAGTATCTTGAAGTCTGATTTCCAGCAACCCCGTATCCCAGTCTGAATTTTAAATTATCTACCCAGTTTACTTTAAAAAATGATTCTTTCGAAATATCCCAACCTACTGATAATGAAGGAAAAATGCCATATTTATTATTTTCTGCGAAACCGGAAAAGCCATCTCTACGTACTGTACCAGTAAACAGATACTTGCTGTCATAGCTATAATTAAATCGAAACATCTGATAATTCAAGGCCTCTTTAAAAGCATTTGAAATAGCAAATCTGTTGGTTCCCTGCTGCAAATTATCATAGCCAAGGGTCAGCCGGGAAAAACCTGTCGAGTAAGCTCTTGTATAACTATTCTCCCGTTCTATTGCACCATACAGCAAAGTGCCTGTTAAATTGTGTTTACCTAAAGTTTTGGTATAAGTTAAAAGATTATCGAAGGTATAATCGTAATATGTGGTGTTTTCTTTGGAGGCCTGTCCGGTTAGGTTAGCATCATAAATATTCGAGATATTTTTGAAATCGAGGCGATAGTTATTGCCAAAGCTTATTTTGTAACTCAAGCCTTTAACGGGCAATTGTATATTGGCATAAATATTGGCAAAAAAGTAATTATGACGGTCGTAATCCTTAGCCTGATAGCTCAGTAAGGGATTAGTTAAATTGGTGTTAAAGGGATTAATTTTCAGGCTTCCGTTATTATCCCAAGGTAATATAAGAGGAGACATTAGATTGATATCATTAAAATTAGGCTCTACGCCGTCTTCATTTACAAAAGTTCCAAAAGATTGCAGTCCAATAGTAAGCCAGTTGGTTGCTTTACTTTCAATGTTAGCCCGCAGCGTTTTTCTTTTAAATACATCATTATTGATAAACCCCGAGTTTCGGGTCAAACTTCCCGACAAAAGATAATTTATTTTATCTGTACCACCCGATACGCTGAGTTGGTTATCCACTATTGCTCCTGTTTTCGTGGCTTCATTGTACCAGCTAAAATCATTTGGCAACAGGTTTCCCTGATTATCCTTCATGGATGGATCTACCTTGCTAACCAGATTAAATGCCGGGTTGGGTTGCGTAAAATCGGGAGCAAGAAAGGCCTCATTATAGTACAAATATTTAATATGATCTAAATATTCATCTCTTGCCATTGGTTTTAAATTGATGTTTGGTTTTTGAGTGGCATATTGAGTAGAAAAAGATATCCTGGTTCGACCACTGGCCCCTTTTCTACTGGTTATTAAAATAACACCGTTTGCCGCTTGCGCACCATAAACTGCCGTTGCACTGGCATCTTTCAATACATCTATAGAGGCAATATCATCGGGGTTGATGGAGGTTAGGGAGCCATTGTATTGTACACCATCTAAAATTATGAGTACATTCTGATTTCCTCCCAAGGTATTTTGACCCCTGATATTAATGGATGGCGTTGAACCCGCTCGGTTTACCTGTCCAACATTCAGGCCCGGAACAGTTCCTTGCAAAAGATTGGCTACGTTGGTAGTAGGAGCATTTCTAAAGTCATCTAAATTAGCCCTCACAACAGACCCAGTTACATCTGCCTTCTTTTGTGTGCCATATCCTACTACCACAACCTCATCCAAATCGGCTTGCGATGACTTAAGTACGATATCAATATTTTTTAGGTTGTCAACAATTTTTTCTTGTATGTCATATCCGATATATGAAAAGGTAAGAACGGTCTGTTCATTCGGAACAGCTATTCTATAAAGTCCGTTTTCATCAGTTACGGCTATGGTCGTTCCGTTCTTTATTTTAACAGTGACACCGGGTATTGGGCTTTTGGTTTTTTCATCTGTCACTTTACCGGTAATGGTAATGTCGATAAGATTGTGAACCCAAAGACCCTTTTTCAGCTCTTTGCTTTCCGTAATAGTGCCAGCTGCATTAGCTGAAAAAAAGAAGGCTATTACAAGGACTTGGAAAAAGGTAATGTTTACAATTCTTTGGTGTAGAATTCTATATTTCATAGTTGGTTAGATTATGGTTTAGGATATTTCTGTATACAACCCTATACCAGGGGATTAAGGATGAGTAGGTATTGGACGAAATGATGGCGGCTTCGCAGGGGAGAAACAGTTTGATAAAACACTTTTTTGCATACAATTATCTGTTAACAAAGTGGCTTTTTAAGGCAACATTGTACATTGAAATATTTGGTTACTTGTTCTCAAAGTAAAAGAATGTAGCTCATAAAAACTGTTCATTCTTTTGTCGTTTTATATCATGTTTGAGGGTAAACGTCACCCCTGTCCGTAGAGTTAAGCGCAGCGTCTCTACGGATTACAACATAGCGTTGAGTTTCATAACTCAACATTAATTAAATCGAGTCAAAGGCTCTCCTCCATATACCAATCCGTAGAACTCCTGCGGAACTCGACGGACAGATTGGATTACAACAATACGAACAAGATTGTTCATCTTTTTGTCGATATGTCTCAAAACAATGCTCAACAACAATATAAAGCACTGAATATCAGGAACAAACAAAACAGATCATTTACTCCAGAACTTTTGCAAAGAAATTATACCACAGGACGATCCGATTTATCTATATATTTGATATGACTAAACTATGCGGTTTCTATTATATTTTTGGTTAATAGCTCCCTTGTTTGCAGTATATAACTGCAACGGACAATCTCATTATTTCAGACAATACCAAACCGAAGATGGCTTGGCCCATAACTCGGTACAAGCTATTATACAAGATAAGAAAGGTCTAATCTGGATTGGAACACGTGGTGGACTCAATCGTTTTGATGGCTATACTTTCAAAACACTAAAGAACGAAGACAGTAAGTTCGGAAACGTTGGCAACAACATTATCATCAGCCTTGTTGAAGATAAAAAAGGAATGCTCTGGATCGGAACAGGAAGCGGCATTGTTAAATACAACCCTTATGATGAGTTTTTTACACCACTTCAAAATGCTCCAAAAAATTACATTAGCCATATCATAACCGATCAGCAAAACAATCTTTATTTTTTAGCGAACAATCAACTTCATCAGTTTATCCAGCAAGAAAATAAGGTGATCGATCTGAAAATTTCGGGGTCATGTATCGCAATGGACGCTCAGGAAAATATCTTAATAGGAAATGACGATGGACAATTGCTTACCTACAATCCTCACAACAAATCTAAAACAAGCATAAGAATCATTGATCAGCATGTTCCGGCCAATCTCAGATCTATAAGTAAAATATTTCCATTAGGCGATAACACAATATTGGTAGGGTGCTTTAAACAGGGACTAAAAAGTTATGATACCAAAAGTGGTATAATCAAATCGCTCATTTTGAGAAACAGCAATAATACAGATATTTATGTTCGGGATATTACTGCTGGTGAGAAACAGGAATATTGGATCGCGACAGAATCCGGGATCTATATTTACGACTTGGCGACACATACCAGCCGCAACCTCCGCAAAAAAACTGGTGATCCATATGCACTCCCAGACAATGCAGTTTATACCGTTTGTAAAGATAATGAAGGAAGTATGTGGGCAGGTACATATTTTGGAGGTTTAAGTTACTTCTCCAGGAGCAATGCGAGATTTGAAAAATATTATCCGCGTTTGGATCCCCATTCCATTTCAGGCAATGCAGTAAGAGAAATCTGTCCCGATGAAGAAGGTAATCTGTGGATAGGAACTGAAGATGCCGGAATAAATAAATTTAATCCTGCAACGGGTTTATTTACCAATTATACGGCTACAGGAAAAAAAGGCAATGTATCCTACCCCAATATCCATGGCCTGTTCGCTTTCAAAAACCAGCTGTTTGTTGGCCCTTTTTTACACGGACTGGAGATAATGGATATCAAAAAGGGCCTGGTTACGGAAAGGTTTAAAACCATCATTGAAAAAAATAAGCCGACAAGTGATTTCGTGCTCTCTATTCACGTATCTAAAGACAGCACCATATTTGTAGGTACAGGATACAATCCGAAATCAGGCCTGTTTATATTCAATCAATCTAAAAAAACTTTTAAACGGGTAGAGCAAATCCCCAACTCTTCTGTTTTCGACATCTTTGAAGACAGTTTTGGGAATATATGGACAGGGAGTCAAACACGGGGCGCATTTTATTATCATCCCAAAACAGGCAAACATGGCAATTTCACTTTCGGCGAAAAAACCAGAGATAAGGTATCTAACGATTTTGCCGTTTCCGGAATCATGGAAGACAGCAATCATGCGATATGGTTTACCACACAAGGAAATGGCCTGATCCGCTTAAGCCCGGATAAAAAGGTCTTAAGAAAATTTACAACCGAAGATGGATTACCTACCAACATTTTGTTCCGCGCACTGGAAGACGATGCTAAGAGACTTTGGATCAGCTCACTTAAAGGACTGATATGTTTTGATTTACGTACGGAAAAGTTAAAAATATATACCAAATCTAACGGATTGATTGCCGACCAGTTTAACTTCAGCTCGGCCTATAAAGATCCACAAGGTAAAATGTATTTTGGATCGGTGAAGGGAATGATTTCCTTTCATCCTGGAGATTTTGAGCAGAAAGAAACTGCCCCACCTACATTCATCACCAGCTTTCAAATTAACAATAAAGAAGTTTTTCCTAATGTCGAAAACAGCCCCCTTACCAAGTCCATTTCCTATACAGATACCATCGTACTGGCATATGATCAGAATAATTTCAACATTGAATTTGCAGCGCTTAACTATTCCTCACCTGAAGTTACCCGATATGAATATTTAATGAAGGGTATAGATCAGTCTCCCACTTATCTTAGCAATAACAGAAGAGCTTATTTTACCAATTTATCTCCAGGAAATTACACTTTTTTAGTCAGGGCGAAAAGCAATGTGGATAGCTGGACCGGAAAAGAGCGTAGGCTTTTCATCAAAATCCGTCCACCATTTTGGAAGAGTATTGCCGCCTACATTTCTTATCTCATCATTACATCAGTTGCACTTTTTCTGGCAATTCGCTACTACCACCGTTATATCGAACGCAAAAACCTCAACAAATTACAACTCTTTGAACACGAAAAAGAGAAAGAAATTTATCAATCCAAGATTGAATTCTTTACAAACATTGCCCACGAAATTCAAACACCACTCACTTTGATTTTAGGTCCGGTTGAGATGATGATGGAGCAGGTGGCCGAACAACCTTTCAGAAGTAATCTGCTTATGGTTGAAAAAAATGCTAACCGTTTGGCGAAACTAACCAATCAATTGCTAGATTTCAGGAAAACCGAAATGCACCAATTTGGGTTAAATTTTGTAAATACAGACATTAATAACCTCTTAAAAGAGCAAATTGACACCTTTAAACAGGAGGCTGAAAAAAGCAATATTTCTCTCCATCTTGAACTCCCGGCAAATAAAGTAATCGCTTTTGCCGACCGTGAGGCGCTGATCAAGATTTGCAATAACCTCATATCTAATGCGATAAAATATGGAACAAGCAAAGCAATTGTACGCTTAGCAAAGCCTGATGATGCTGATGGTCTTTTCAAGATTATCTTCACCAATGATGGCAAAGGCATACCACAACAATACCAGGCACAAATATTCGAACCATTTTTCAGGCTTTATGGCAAAGACAAACCTGGCACAGGAATAGGGCTCTCTTTAGCCAAATCGCTTACTGATTTGCACAACGGTTCACTCAGATTGGTTGAAAGTGAGGCAGATCATATTGTATTCGAACTAACATTACCCATTCACCAGGAATTTGAATTCAAATTAAGTAGTTGGAAAAAAATAAAATAAGATATGACGGACAGTATTCTGATTATTGATGACAATGAAGATATTCTTGAGTTTCTTACTCAGGTTCTGGGCAATACGTATAAATTGCATTTGGCAATAAATGGAGAGCTGGCTCAACAAATCCTGGATCAGGAAATTGTAGACCTTATTATTTCTGATATTATGATGCCCGGAATTGACGGTTTTGAGCTTTGCCGACTCATTAAATCAAATGTAGAATATTGCCACATCCCCATTATATTACTCACGGCTAAAAACACTTACAAGGCACATATTGAAGGGCTGGAAGTTGGTGCCGATCTTTACATCAAAAAACCTTTTTCTCCGCAGCTATTGCGTGTTCAGGTGGCTAATCTACTCCAAAACCGCTTAAAAATAAAAGCTCATTTCGCAAACGCACCTTTTGAAGATGTTAGGGTAGTTGCAAACTCTAAAACCGAAGAAGCCTTTTTAAAAAGGTTAGATGAGTATGTTCGGAAAAATATTCAGGACCCTTATTTGGATATAGATCAGCTGGCAGAACATATGCACATGAGTCGCCCTACCCTTTATCGTAAAATAAAGGCAATTTCTTCCTTATCGCCCAAAGAGCTGATTGATGTTACGCGACTTAAAAAAGCCACTAAACTCATAGCCCAAAACGAGTTCAGCTTTTTTGAAATTGCAAAGATGGTTGGTTACAGTTCTCAAAGTCTTTTTAATAAAAATTTCTTGAGATATTTTAAAGTCCCGCCCCAGGAATATATGAACTCCTTAAGCAAGAATGAACAGGAAGATTAACTGCGCACATTTGAATGCTAAAAAATCAGGGCGCAAAAAAAAAGGATAGCCTATAATTTGGCCATCCCTTATAATTAAGGCATTAATATTTAAAAACTTTACCTTCAACCATTACCTCTTGCTTATTGGCATCAAAAGTCGCTTTCCCACCGGTTCGGACTGCGGCATTGGTCATAATATTAGCAATTGAATGCTGATAACCAGCCTCTACAGGTGCATTAGGTTCTTTTCTGCTGCGTATACATGCTAACCAGTTGCGCATATGGTTTGAACTTAACACGTCGGCACCGGTATTGGCAGATGCCGCAGCAGCTGAAGGAGCGGCAAGTTTAATTTCGGGCAATAGGTTCGGTTTCATTTTCATCGCCGCAGCTGCTCTTGCCGTTAAACCACCTTGCGGCGATATGGTATTGGTGATCAGGTTCAATTCCCCTCCATTTGAATAGTAAATTTCTGCTGGCTTTTCATCGCCGTTATGCATTCTGGAGGTAAAAACCACCTGAAATCCTTTGGTCAAATCATCAACCGGACCATAATCAAAAACGGCGGTAGTGGTATCCCAATTGCGTCGGCCATCTTTCCACTGATAAATACCTCCATTGGCGGTTACACTCCGAGGGTGGGATAAGCCGGTAAACCAATGTACGGTATCGATCTGGTGACTCATCCATTGACCAGGCATACCCGAAGAATAAGGCCAGAAAAGCCGGTATTCTAAATAAATACGCGGATCGAATGCTTCAAATGGTCTGTTTAACAGAAAACGTTTCCAATCAGTATCTTCTTCTTTAAGTTTGGCCACTAAATCAGGTCGACGCCACCGGCCGGGTTGATTAACATTCCAGCTTAGTTCAACCATGGTGATATCACCAAATTTACCCTGTTTAATAAAATCGGCAGCAGCCTGATAGTTTTGCCCGCTCCGGCGTTGCGATCCTATTTGTAAAATTTGTGTAGAAGATCTTACCGCTTTCAATGCAGCGCGGGCATCCTCCATCGTTTCGGCAAAAGGTTTTTCGCAATAAACATCCTTCTTGTGATTTACAGCCTCTATGGCATGTAAAGCATGTGCAAAATCGGGTGTACTGATAATTACTGCATCGAGATCTTTAAGTGCATAAAGTTCGTCATTGTTTTTACAGGCAGTAATCCCATGACCTATTTTATTTTTAATGTAATCCGTTCCTAAATTTCGGCGGTGATTCCACAAATCCGAGAGGGCAACTATGTCAAAATTCAATTCTTTATGGTGGTTTAAAAAGCAAGGGAACAAAGTATCCTTAAAGCGGTCAGAAAAACCTACTACCCCAACCCTAACCCGATCATTTGCGCCAATAATATTACCATAACTTTTTGCCGACATGCCAAAAGTCCCCATATAGGTTCCTGCTGTTGCAATAGCTGCTTTCTTTATAAAATCTCTTCTTGATTCTTTCATAAACTGGTTATTTAAGGATTTTGATTTTAATGTTTTTGTAGGATACATTGTTGCCATGGTCCTGTATAAGAATGTGACCTTTTTCTGCTTCGCCAAAGTTCTTCCAGTTTTTATACTTACTGCCTGCCACAAGTTGTTTAAAAGCTGCCGATCTGCGCTCATATTCTACTACCTTCACACCATTTAACCAGTGCTCTACATGGTTATTGGGGTATACCCTAACTTCTCCGCTATTCCATTCGCCAATTGATTTTAGCACAGATGCTGGTTTGTTTGCAGGAATAAGATCGTACAAAGATCCCAGTTTGCGATTACCATTTTTGCCAAGCTTAGCATCTGGGTGCTTATCATCATCCAAAACCTGGAATTCTAACCCTATTCCCGACATGTTGGTTTTTTCTTGTTCGGTTACAAAATACTTTATGCCACTGTTCGCCCCCGGACTAAGCCTGAAATCGAACTTTAAAATAAAAGCCGAAAATTCTTCTTTACTTACAATGTCACCCCCCGAACCCTGCTCCTGCCCGTTCGATGCCAGTACTGTTAAAATTCCATTTTTCATTTCCCAACCCTTGTTAGGAAACTCCGCTTTGAATATGGCACGCCAACCTGTTGCATCTTTACCATTCCAAAGCATTTTGAAACCTGCTTTTTTTTCGTTTTTGCTGAGCGTATTTTGTGCATAAGCCAGATTTACTGCACAAATGCCAAACAATAGCATGTAAATTAACCTGTAGTTTTTCATTAAGTTCTGTGTTACTTGATTTTAAATGTGTTTAATGTTGATCTTGATTGTTGTGCTGTCGCATTAGGCTGGATAATGCCAGGGAGACATTGGTATGCTGTGCAATCATCGGCATGGATAATTTTGCTTTCGTCAATACCTGGCTTCATTTTACAATACCCGCCATGCCTGCTACAATGGCAACAATGTTTATAATTGGTTTTCTAATGTCAAAGTAAGCCAATGAACATTGTAAAATATGTTCAAGTTATTGTCGATTTGTCTCAGTTTAAGCTTAGCTAAAGCAGATTCAAGCGGCTATTTGAGGTTGAAACTGATGGACATCAACCGAGAACATATTATCACAAAAAACTGTACACCAACACTTTAGCTAAGAATAAACAAGTATTCAATTTAAAATCAATCAGCCATAAAGGCTCTTCTAATAAGCAAGCTGCTTTGATTACTAAAATTCCTTCGTATTAAGAATTCCTTACATTCGAAAAAATAAATCAATGGCAACAAACATTTTTCACATTGAAATACATGAATAATTTTTCGATACCAGGACCTTTTGCAATTTTCAAAAAAAAATCAGCTTCTTCAGGCATTTTAAAAACTCAAGGCTTGAAAAGTAGTAATCACTTAATAACCGCTGCATTTTTAATAAGTTCTTTGCTGTTCAACGCCTGCGGCATAAAAAAAAATCAATCGACAAGCGAGGAGGGCATATCCATCAGCACTGAGCTGGTAAATCCGGCATTACCCGGAGATAATCCTGATCCTTCCATCATAAGGGTTGGCAATGTATTTTATGCCACATCCACTACAAACGAATGGGCACCTTATTTTACCATTTATAAATCAACCGATCTTAAAAACTGGACACTGATTAACCACGTTTTTCCTGAAGGATTTAAGGATATGAAAAACCAGTGGGGAGAAAATAACTTCTGGGCTTCTGAACTGGCTTATGATCAAAAACAAAACCGCATCTATGCCTACTACACAGCACACAACAGAGAAACCAAGGGCAACCCGGGCTTACAATGTGGTACTGCCTGGATTGATGCTGACAGAATTGAAACTGGAAAATTTACGGATAATGGCCCGGTCATCGTTGAAGATGCCTGTGGTGCAATTGATGCATTTGAACTACAGCATAATGGAAAAATTTATGCCTTCTGGAAAAATGATGGTAATGGCTGTGGCCAGGAAAGTTGGATATGGCAGCAGGAAATAAATGAAAGCCGTACCAAATTGCTCGGACAAAAGCGTAAGGTATATACCAATAGCCAACCCTGGGAAACTTCACTTGTTGAAGGGGCTTGTTTTTTTAAACTTGGTGAATATGTTTACAGCTTATATGCTGTTGGTGGATGTTGTGATGCAAAATGTAACTATAAAACCGGAATTGCCAGAACTAAAGATCTATCTAGCGGCGTATGGGAAAAATATGGTAACAACCCGATCATGGTAAGCAACGACAAATGGAATTGTCCCGGACATGGTACTGTAGTGAAGACAGCAAATAACAGATTGTTCATGTTGTATCATGCATTTAACAAAAATTATGATGTTTTTGTAGGTAGAGAGGGCGTGATTGAAGAGCTCACTGTAGGTAAAGACGGATGGCCTGTGTTGCACAATTCAACTGTTGCTAACCGTCCAAAATCCGAACTCGATTTTACTGATCATTTCGAAAAGGATAAGAATTTGAATCTCGCCTGGCAGTGGCCCTCAAAATTGCAAAAACCGGCCATGTTTTTCGCTAATGGATTAAATCTTGCTGCTTCAGCTGATAACCATGCATTGGGGACTTTTCTTGGTCAATACATCAAAACGGTAAACTTCCAGATCATTGCTAAAATAACTCCAACTGCTGCTAATGCAGGAATCTGCCTCGGTGGTGCCATCTTTAAAAGCAAATGGCCTGGAGAGCTCGGCGGCATTGGCATTACAGCTTCGCAGGATGGTTTGATCGTATTTGATAATTTCGAAGGCAAATACACCATATTAAAGCAAACAAAAGATAACCTATCCGGATCACTGGAACTGAAAATGCAGATCAGTGATAATGGCAAAGAAATAACATTTTTCTATAAAAAAGAAGGAGCTGAATGGCAGCGTTTCCATAGTACAACCTTTCTGGCATCCAAATACGTACCTTGGGGTATGGGTTATAGGGCGGGGATTGTAGCTAAAGGAAATACTTCAGCAAATGGAATCTTCAGCAGATTTGAAATCAGGAACGATTAACTGAGCTGAGTAAGCCCCAAAAAAGCCTCCTTCCCAAATCACATTGAACTTAGATCGGGGCTACATTGACATTAGCCTTTATCAATGAGGCACTTTTTGTTGACTGTGTAGGAGGTCGATTGGGTGCACCAACCAGTAGAGAAATTACAAGATAGTTGATGGTCCTTCGACAAGCTACTATTGACGTTATTTTATAACTATTTATCAATAAAATGTTTAGCTAAATCTGTATTCCAATCTTTTCTAGTTGTAGCGTCTCGCTGCAACCTAATGTTTTTCTCTTTTCCTCGCCGCCGGAAGGGCTCGTACCTTTTTCTTGGCAAAAAGGTACCCAAAACCCAAGGCTTGCATACTTTCTTGGCTAGAAGCATCCGAATGCCATTAGCGGTAATACTTGTGTTATGGGTTATGAGTTACCTGTTGCGGGTTAAACCTCTGGAAAAGACTTTGCATCCTGCCTCGTAACCTACAACACGCAACTTGTAACTTATATATGCTGCTAGGCCGGGGTCATACTTGGCATTGATAGTGCTTTATTAACGGAACTTAGCATGGCGCATACCCCTCGGCGGTCGTCATTCCCTCGCAGGAGGGAATCTTAATGCGTTTTAGGATATGAAAGTGTCTTCGGCGGCGGCGAGCCGGGGAAAGACTGTGTAGGAGGATAAAAAAATATCAGTCATATCATAAATATTCCTCACATTAACTCCATGATCTGATCGGTGGGGGCAACAACCAATAGAGAAATTACAAGATAGTTGATGGTCCTTCGACAGGCTCAGGATGACAAGATATTAGCGTTTATTAATCAGGCACTTTTTGTCGATATGTATTTCCGCCCAACAAGGCCAGACCACCACATCTTCGTTCTACTTAAACCTGGCCTAACAAATTTTTCGGGCATCAATACCCAGGCCGCACCACTGGCTTCAAAAGAAAAATTTTCAGCCAGTGGTTTTTGTTTCTTTTTGCCAACAAAAAGAAAGAGCTCTTCGGCGGCGGCGAGCCTGGGAAAGACTGTGTAGGAGGATAAAAAATATCAGTCATATCATCAATTATTCCTCAGATTAACTCCATGATCTGGTCGGTGGGGCAACAACCAATAGAGAAATTACAAGATAGTTGATTGTCCTTCGACAAGCTACTATTGGCGTTGTTTTATAGCTATCTATCAATAAGATGTTTAGCTAAATCTGTATTCCAATCTTTTCTAGTTGTAGCGTCTCGCTACAACCTAATGTTTTTCTCTTTTCCCCGCCGCCGGAAGGGCTCGTACCTTTTTCTTGGCAAAAAGGTACCCAAAACCCAAGGCTTGCAGTCGGTGGGGCAACAACCAATAGAGAAATTACAAGATAGTTGATTGTCCTTCGACTACTTGTCCCGGATTTCACATCGGGAAGCTTACAATGACCAGATAATTAACCCTCAGACAGACAATTGAACGCTATGAGTCAGCCTCCATTTTTACACAGCCAGTTTTAATCCTTACCATTGAATCTGCTGATCTTCATCAGGAATTAAGGTATTTAGGTCTCGCTGCATCGATAATGTTCCTTCTACTTTATATTTCAGCCTTTGACCGGGGATAGTTGTATAATCTTCAAATTCATAAGAAAGGTATAGCGTTGTATAAACGTGCTTCAGATAAGGAAGCTTAGGATCCCAGGCTTCGTCTTTTGTATAATAAGATTGCGTTGAACCAAGCTTAAATTTATTATCGGGATTATCGCTCCAAATTTCCAACTTCTTTTTCTGAATGTCGATATTATCATTTGTAAACCGGATAAACACTTTATATTTTTTGCGATCCAGATAATCTATATCTCTGATTCCGGCGTAAAGAAAGATTGTTTTATCATCTACCACAAATGTACGGTGTGTATTTAGAGTTAAAGGTTCTGTATCGCCTTCCAGAAATATTTTATACAAGGTGCCACCATATTCGCCCGAATAATCGTTAAACGGCGTGATGCGTAGCATCGTTCTCCGATAATGTTTATTTGGATTAGCCTGATAATCATACGAAGCATCACTTAAGATTTGCAGGGGCAAAACCCACTTATCAGCCTGATCCAAATCACCCAGTTTAAAGTCGATAGGAACTGTAACCGTACTAACACCCTCTGGCACCACCGTTGTAGCGGGCATGGTATAATAATTGGTGCCCAACTGGCGGAAATACAACTCTTGTCTATGGCCATATTGTTCCTGGTTTAGTTTAGCCAAGGTATCGGGGTCTAAGCCAATGTGTATGGTGCGATTTTTGTTGTTCGGCGTAGAACCGCTCATGATGATGGGGAGATTAAACCTCACATTTCCCTGGGCATTATAACGAACGTAACACCAGGTTACACCCTGTGCTGTTGGATTTGATTTGAAAGAGGCCATTTGAACAAATTGCTCCTCTTTCCATTCATCATTACAGGACAAACAGCAAGTTGCTGCTGCGATTAATAAAAATAGACTATATATACTTCTTTTCATAATTGTAGCTTAATAGATTATTCAGGATTTGTCCAGCCAGGGTTTTGAGTCAGGTATTTATTCCTTCTGAGCTCGTCATAATGAATTGGCCAGAACCACATTTTCAATGTAAAGATTGATGGTAATGAGGGAGTCTCAATGGGCGTATGGAAAAGGTCGGCCTGGGCTTTAGTGGCGTAGGCATTATAACCGTAAACCGGTGCCGATTCTTCTGCCTGGGCATCGGTCCAGCGGCGAAGATCGAAATAGCGATGTCCCTCAGCAAATAATTCAATCTGGCGTTCTCTTTTTAATTTGATTCGGAACTTATTGGGGTCAGCATAAACATCACTTTTATAATCAGCCAATCCGGCACGTATGCGGATGGGCTGGATTCCTGCTTTCATTTCAAAGATATTCCGTGATATTGAATGGGTTTTGCTGCCATCCCAGGAAGGAATATTATAAGAGCCATTCAGCTCATTCAGGGCCTCAGCATAAATGAGCAACACTTCTGCGTAGCGAATTGCAGGATCTACCTTTGGCTTTAGTCTGCTTTGGTCGTATGCGGTAATGGAAACATTACTGATATCGTCGGGGTGAACGTATTTTTTTATCCCAACACCAGTTCGTGGCCAGTATGATGTATTTTTATAACCGTTGGGGTCGCCCCTGTAGTAGAATATTTGAACGTTAGTTTTTTCGTCTTTTAGTGTCTCAGCGTTTAGAAAATTCCAGGTAGATCCGTTATATGAAACGGAGGCATAAAAACGAGGTTCGCGCCGCGCATACTGTTTATTGACACCCAGGCCTAATGGTCCTAGCTCAGGGTAATTGGCCAGTTCATCCTGCTTTACATAGCCTGATGTGCGTGGATTGGTATTAACACGACTTTCATAACCCTGCCTGCCGGCATACATGTTGTTCATTCCAGGTATATCACTTCCATCGTTCATGTAATAGGCATCTACCTGTTTTTGTGTCATGCCATGAGAATTATATCCTTTTCCTTCCAAGCGGGGTAATTGGTGGAGGACCAGTACATTTATCCCCTCATTACCCTGATTTTGAGCATGTGTAAAAATAAGTTCTGGATTTTGATAGGCCGGAACTGTTCCATTAAACAATGAGCGGTAGGACTCATAAGGGTCGATATCATTCCAACCAGAAGGCCAGTTTCCGCCAGAAAAGTTACTATCAAATGGCGGTGTAACCGTTGCCGGGTAGGCGATGTCTCCGGTTGTTTTTTTATAAGCAACGTAGAGGCGGTATTGACCCAAGTCCATTACATCTTTTGCCGCAGCAGCAGCTCTTGCCCACTTAGATTCTTCGTAGGTACGCGACAATAATGGTTTTCCATCTTTGGTAACCAGTGCGGCAGCCACTTCAGCAGGTGCCTTGCCATTAGCTAATGGGCTGGCAGCATATAATAAAATTCTGGCCCTAAGGGCTAATGCAGCACCCCGGGTTGGTCTGGCAATTTGTTGAATTCCCTGTTGAAGAGGAAGCCCTTTTGCTGCCTCCGCAAGCTCATTCGATAAGTAAACTGCACATTCTTCATAGGTATTACGCGGTTGTGCTATTTCATCGTACTCTTTTGTGTAGTCAATACCTTCCTCCGGTACAATAGGCACAGGTCCATACGTACGCAGGAGAACCCAATAAAAATAAGCCCTCAAAAACCTGGCTTGTCCTTTTAAATCAGCAATTTCTTTGGCTGAAAATTTCTGGTTGATGTCGATATTTTTTATAAAAATAGAGGATTGCCTAATGCCTTTATATGCCGTATTCCATATCTCCTTACTTTCGCCATTTAAGCCGTTTTCAGTAAATTGTCCATTCTTCCATCGCCTGTACCCATCGCTCTCATCGCCATAATACATATCATCGGCAAAATTAAAAGGCACAAATTTCTTACTGCTTATATCCTGCATATAGTTGCTCCCCAGAAAAGAGTAAGCCTGGGCCAACCATCTGTTGGCATAATCAGGGTTGGTAAAAACCTCTTCGGTTGTCAAACGCTCATCGAAGAGGTAGTCTGAATCCAGGTATTTCTTGCAACCATTTATACTGGTGAGGATGGCTAATATGGCTAAGACTGTAAATATTTTTTTCATATTCTTCATTGCTTATAAATTAACTGATACACCTAAAGACAATGTTCTGTTAAGCGGATATGCTTTCCCCGTAGAACTTCCCAATTCGGGATCCCATAGCTTAAAATTGCTGAAAGTGAATAGGTTGGTTCCGATAAAAAAGAATCGTACATTATTTAGGTGAGCCTTGTTTACAAGGGTTTTAGGAAGTGAATAGCCAATATCCAGGGTTTTTAAACGGAGATATGAACCATCTCTGAGCCAGAAGGTAGATGCCCGGTAATTATTTGGATTCGGCCCATAGGTTAAACGAGGATATTTTGCATTCGGGTCTTCATTTACACCTAATTGCCAGCGGCTGCCATTGGCAACATCACTCAGGATATTCCCCCAGTTCTCACCCAAACTGAACATGTAAACTGATGATCCATTTATAAAGTAGGTAGACTTCCCTACCCCTTGAAAATGCAGGTTAACGTCCAAACCTTTCCAACTTGCGGAGAGGCCGAAACCATAAGTAAGGTTTGGTCTGGTGGTTGCGCCAATGGCAACAATATCATTGTCATCAATTACACCATCTCCGTTAATATCCTTATATTTAATATCTCCGGGCATTACTTCACCAAAAGACTGCCTGGCACTATTACGGATATCGTCATAATCTTTAAACAAGCCTAAATCTACCAAACCCCGCGCCTGATTAACCCGATGTCCCGCTTGCAGTTTGTATTTATAAATAGTGTTTTCTTCATCCCGTTCAATAATTTCATTCTTGCTGTAGGTAGCATTGCCACGCAGCGTAAAGTCTACATTGAATAGCTTTTGTTTTAAGGTAAAATTGCCATCAAACCCTGCTGCCTTTACTTCACCTACATTTGCTGAAGGATTATTTTCCAATCCCACGTAACCAGGAAGAAAATTGCGGCTCATGTAAATCCCTTCACGGCGTTCACGAAAATAGTCTACTGTTCCACTGAACTTATCTTTAAACAGAGAATAATCGAGTCCTAAATCTTGTTTAGTTGCTATTTCCCAGGTTACATTTGGAGAGGCAACGGTTGTATAACGCATACCATTCCATCCATTTGAAGAGTCGTAATCTCCAAAATTGTATCCTCCGCCAGCCATCTGCTCAATGGTGTAGAGATATGGGAATCGGATATCACCTAGATTGTCATTACCCGTTTTTCCATACGAATAACGAACTTTAAGCATATTTACCCAACCCATTTTTTTCACAATAGCCTCTTCGCCGATATTCCAGGCTCCTGAAATGGCGGGAAAGAAACCGAAACGGTAATCTTTATGAAAATTTTCTGATCCGGTGTAGCCGAAGTTGAAGTCCACAAAATAGCGGGCTTTCCAGTTGTAATTGGCTCGTCCGGCAATCCCCTGGTTGCGACGGGCAATTCCGTTCTTAAGGTCACTACCAATATTCTGGGTAAATATTTTTGCTTGTTGGGTATACTTAACCACCGCCCCAAAATAATGGGCTCCTATATTGTTATTGTAGTGTGTTTCCCATTCAAAAAATTCTCTTTTCTCACCATCCGAGGCTGATGATTGCGTCATTTTCTGTTCTTCTCTGATTCGTTTAAACACCAGTTGTCCGGCCGTATCGCGGTAACGGTTGGCACTCCACAACTCTGGAAATTTGTAGCGTTTGATCCAGTTATTGTTGTAAGTATCATAACCAAAACGCCCCACAAACCGAAGACCTTTGGTAATAAAATCCAAACCCTGGTTTAGATTTATCGTGGTTTGAATATTATTAGTCCAGTTTTCATTATAACCAGTCATGGTACCCTGAACCCAGGGATTAAACCGGTCCATATCGTTGTCCGGATTGCCATCGCGGTCATCACTGGCGGGAATCTTTCCATCCGAGTACCGTAATGGAGCTGTTATTGCATTGTATCCCATCAGGGCGGTCCAAATTGCATCGCTTCCTACCCCCGGATCATTTTGCTTGCGCAAAGAGCCCGAAACCCCTGCGGTTAATAAAGTAGATTTGGTAATGTCCATATCCACGCTCAAGCGGTATGTGTACCTCTTAAAGTTGGCATTGGTATTATAACTTTTCAAAGCATCATCCACCTTGTACATTCCTGCCTGGTTTTGGTAGCTTCCAGATAAATAGTACCGGGCAGTTTTTCCACCTCCGCTCAAATTGAGGATACTCCGCTGGCTTTGGGCTCCATCACGTAATATCACATCCATCCAATCCACATTAGGAAACAGATCGGGATCCAGCCCCAGCCGCAGCACTTCGAGTTCCGTTTTGGAAAAAAGAGGCTCCTGGTTTCTTACAATTTTTGCCTCATTAGCCATAGAGGCATAGGTATACCCATCTACAAAATCCGGTAGTTTGGTTAGTGTATTATAAAAGCCTTCTACTTTGGCATTAATATTTACTTTTCCCTCCTTTCCTCTTTTCGTTTTAATTAAGATCACGCCATTGGCTCCTCTGCTTCCGTACATAGCAGTTGCAGAAGCATCTTTCAATAAAGAAAAGGATTCAACATCTTCTACATTGATTTCATTAAAATCACGTTCAAAACCGTCAATTAACACCAGGGCTGCGTTACTGGCACCAAAGGTTGAAATACTCCGTACCCAGAATTCAGAAATACTTCCCGGCCTGCCAGAGGTTTGCATGGCCTGAATACCCGGCACTACCCCTGCGAGGGCATCGGCCATGGATGTAGAAGGATTCGACTTTAATTGATCAACATTTACTGTAGTAATTGCACCAGTTATCGCGATCTTTTTTTCGCCACCCGTGGCCGTTACCACAACCTCATTCAGCACACTTGCCTCAGATTCTTTAAGAACAACGTTTACAACACGTTGCTCTTTAATCAGCACCTCCTGTTTTTCGTATCCTACATAGGTAAATACCAATCTGTTATAAGGTGGCATCTTGATGCTAAATTTTCCGTCGGCATCGGTAATGGCACCCATTCCGGGTTGGTTGGCAACAGCTATACTTACCCCTGGGATGGGTAATTTTGCGGCATCAGTTACCACGCCTTTAACAATTACATCCTGTGCTCTGACCTTGAAGCAGGTTGCAAACACGGCAATGCATATGAGTAAAAAAAATCTTGTCATTATATACTGTGTTTTTAGTAATTATTCCTCTTTTGCTATTTTGCGAATAAGCCAGTTACCTGTGTCGCCGATGTAGAAACATTTCCTCGTTTCATCATAAGTAATGGCCTGTGGGTTATTAAAACGGGCTTCCGTGCGCAAATCACCATCTACGTATCCACTGGTCCCATTATTTCCCCTTCCGGCAAAGGTGCTTACCCTTCCCTGTGGTGTTAAGGTGCGGATGGCGTGATTGGCCTTATCACAGAAATAAAAATCGTATTGGTCGCCTCCTGAAGCCGCATATTCAGGGTTCTTTACAAAAACCCCTTGTACCGGGCTATTTAAGCGGGCATTCGTTCCAATGCCATCAGCATAACCAGCAGTGCCTGCAGCTCCACAAATCGTATAGGGTATTTTAAAGGTTTTGGTTGCGCGATCATAGTCTGTGCGCATGATGTAATGTTTCTCATATTCAACCAGATAGGCATAATCGCCTGATGGATGCATCACCATATACACCGCTACAGCGCTAAAGGGATTAGAAAAGACTAGTTTATCCTCTTTAGTGTTGAAATCATACCGGCGTATATCTCCAGCTCTATACCTCGAATAATACAATTCGCCATTCTGTGGATGAATCATCGTGCCATTTACACCACGGGCATAAACCTCGATAGCCTTCTTCTGCAAAAAATTAGACTCTCTGGTGAAGATATAATTGCCGTACTTCGTATCGCTCGAATGGTTATGAGAGAGGATCATATCCTGGTTCCCATCAATCCTCCAGTTCATGATCGATACCCTATCCAGGTCTGTTCTGAAATAACTGACGTACTTCTTTTCAAAATCGATGAGGCGGCAGCTGTTAACATCTGCTGTAAAATAGAGCTGATTCGGATTTTTAGGATCCATAGTGAGCCAGGTGATGCCTTTAAATGCACCACAATCATTAAAAGGGCCTTCCTTTTCCTGAAAATCTGTTGCTACCTGATAATATTTACCCAAGAAGGTAGAAACCAGTAATTTACGGGTATAAGATAAATTTTCTTTCGATATTGCCTGCGCAATCTGTTGGTTGCCATCAAGAATACTGATTTTTATATCTCCGTTATACGCTCCCTCTGGGATGATACAGTATAAACTATTGTTTTTTACACCGATGATTTTGGCCGGTTTACCGCCGATAGTGAGCTTAATTTTAGCGACATCATTACCAAAATTCTCACCGTAAATCACCAGATTGTTCCCCACACTTCCCTGCTTGGGGTAAAAATCCGTAATCACCGTGGGCATTGAAGGATCATATCCCTCCTCCAACAACAATTCTTCTTGCTTACACTGCGATAAGGATAGCGCAATTAATGCGAACAACATCCAACGGATTCGCCAACGCATGTTTTTAACATTGTTTTTTCTTTTCATATACACCTTGTTTTGATCCAGCTCCTATCGGGAGTAAGCAGCAGATGGTTATTCATCACTAATTGTGCTCTACCCATTATAAGGGGCTAATTGATGGATTATTAAAATTGACAGGTTCTTAAGCGACCTTAATGCTAAGCTGCACAGTATGCCGTCAGGCTCTCTGGAGCAATTCTTCCTCAGAAAAAAGGCAAAAAAATGCCCTCCGATGTTACAAATGACACACCGGTTTGTGATTCTGAAAAAAAAATACTTAGCCTTGCCGAAAATTCAGGCATATCAGTTCCTTTGAATACCTGAAGATATCCTTAGCTATTTTTGGTTAATACTAACCGATAGGGTTTGTATTAATCAATAGAATATTTAGTGGTGTTTAGTTGCTTTCTGATAAGAAAGACTTTTCAGAACTGATAAGTATAAATGAGCATAATATAAATTTAGTTTTGATTTCCCTGAGTTAGTTTGCTTACTTAATTTGATGGCTATCAATCGTCTGAAATAAATAGTTTTGGTCTCATAAAAAGTATTGATACTGCATATGCTTGCTATTGCCAGTTAGACAATGTTGCAGTAAGGTTTGTTATTTGGTTAATTGAAATCAAAGTAAAGCAATACTGTTTTTATTATCTGTTCAATTTTTTGTCGATTTGTCTCAACTTTTTCTTTTTCAATGAAATAGATCATTTTTAGTTTTTGACGAGGAGAATTATTCATTTGTTTTATCTATCCCCTCATTTTAGCTCGCTGACATTGTATTTAAATAAAGCTATCCTTTTTTGAGGGACAGATCTCTGATTTAAAAGCTGTACGAACGCAGAATTAAACAAAGGGAGCTGCATGCTGACCGATGAGGACATCAATGCTGTTAACTTAAGCTAAATGCTGTCAGTCAGAGCTTCCCGATATGAAAAATCGGGACAAGTAATCGAAGACCTTCTTAATAAGTCGAAAACTAAAATGGATTACCCTTCGACAGGCTCAGGATTGACAATTCATTTTGGTTTTCGACTTAAGTTTATAGCATTGATATCGACACCAGCAGTCGGTGAGAATTTAAATGCTATTCAACAATAAAATTATAGACTTAAAGCCTGGAAAAACCATTTTACCGGAATACCCACCATCATCTCATATTCCCTTAAAATATTAACGATATAGCGATTTAAGGACTTCAGTGCCTAAGCAACGTCAACTTCCTTTTCAGTTACCATAAATAATAAATGTTAATTCAAAATCGCTCCCTGAAATCTAATTCCAAACTGGTTAGACCATATTTTGGAAATTGCCTATCTCCATAAACAGGTTCAATAACAAGATAAATCCGCATTATTATCATTTTCTAGGAAAAGGGATTACGGTTTTGTTCTGTTCCATAATAGCTTCCAGCTCTGCATTTGACATCCCGTTTTGGGAAAGGATCTTGGTTATAAAGCTAGTTTTTCCCATTACATATTCATCCATATTGTTTGCTGTCTTTGCCAGTGTTCTTTTCAATAAGCCATATGCATTCATCAGCAATTCATCTTTCCTGAGGGCATCACGTAAAATGAGATGATTTCTTAATGCTGTACTCCCATTTATACAGCAATACAAATGGTGCTTTAGCCATAAGCGTTGAGACCCATCATCTGGAACAATTCTGGATGTTGGACGAAACACAAAGCGGTCTGGAATGGATACTTCTCCCTGATATTGATATCCAAGATCAACTAAAATGGGTATATTTTTTTTTAACTCAGATACCGAATCAACTACGATATCAATGTCAATTACTGGTTTCGCACAAAGACCGGGAACAGCAGTACTGCCTATATGCTCTACCGATAAGACAAGGTTACTTAATCTGTCAACAAATATCTTCGACATTTGCTCAAATTCCAGCTTCCAATTTGGAGAGTACTCTTCAATAACGATCGCATTCGAGAAGTGGCCCATTCCCAAAAATATAAAAATGCTCCCGAATTCCGCTTCAAACTTGTTCTTATCGAAATCTGCCACGATAACCTAGAGGTATTATCTTGAAAAATTGGATACCAGCCCATTACTTGTCTGCCTTCAATATGTTTTTGAGCCTGATCATCACCGGTAAAGTTACACCAATGATCATATGATTATCAAACAAATAAACCAAATCCGAGTATATTTTTAGCTACTCAGCATTTGGAATCTCCAATAGTGAGCAGGCCAAACCATAAGGGTTAAGCCAAAGCTTATAGTGGGATCGACCTCATCAGTCGAGAAAATCGGGAGAATAGGTTTTTTGATTGTACTTTTCATCCATCTCCTTAAGGAAAGCTTTTCTTTCAGGTGTAAGGGCTGGTGGGGGAAGCATATCTTGTGGAGTAACTGGCGTAGCTATTTCCTCGAAAAGTTTTTCAAGCCCTGCCGGCACAACCGTACAAAGCAACCTGACATTTGATGTTGAGTTATTTTTAAAGCAGTGTATGGCACCACCCAGTGGAATATTCACAAAACCGTTTTTGCTAACAGTTTGCTTTCCACTTTCGGTTTTAAATTCCACCTCTCCTTCCAGGACATAAAACATTTCCTGGGTATCTGGATGAGCATGCGGTGGAGGACCTCCCCCAGGGGGAACAATCATCTCTATAACTGCGTAGTTACCACCTGTTTGTTCTCCAGAAATAATGACCCTGTAATTGCCTCCGGCAACCCCTAGTCTAATACCGACTTCAGGATTAATTATGTTTATACTTAAATCCATTTTACATTTGATTTCCGCTATACATGCCACCTTTAAAAATTTCTCCGCTTTCATCAGTCACAAAAAGTACCAGTTCAGCATCTTCTGAAGCTTTGATCACTACTTTTTCATTCTGATATAAGAGGCTATCCTTTTTGGTTAATGCGATATTATCATTTACCACCACTGCCCCTTGAAAAACATATAGCAGTGCAGTAAGATTTTCTTTCGATAATTCTGGCACCTGTATACTACTATTCTTTAACAATTTTACATCATAAAGCCAGGTTTGACTGCTAAACTGAAAAGTGGTTTCCGGATCTGGTGATGCCAATAATCGCCATTGATTTTCGCTGTGTATATCTTCCAGTTCCAGAAAAACAACCTCTGGTTTAAGATCTTTTTTACCTGGACGGATAAAAATCTGTAAGCCTTCTAAAGGCTCTCCCTCTCCGATTATTTTTTCTTCGTGATAGAATGATTTTCCAGCTTTCATTAACATCAGCGTTTTCTTGCCAATCATCTTCACAAAACCTTCCGAGTCACTGTGTTCTGCCTTACCCGTTCTGAAATACGAGAGTATTTCATCATTAACATGCGGATGAATTTTAATAACTGTATTGCCGTGAATTTCCGGATGGTCTATTCTACCTATACTGCCGATCCCCGTATCCCGATCAGACACTGCTGTTCCAGGATATAATATTTTAATGGGTCCGTGCCCAAGAAACCTGGAATTACTTATTTTCTGTAACATAATATCAATTTTAAAAATAGCCGGCCCAAGAGCAGGTCTGAGGCCGGCTTAACAATCCTGATTACTAAGAAAACTGTCCTACTTTCGACATAACTTCTTCAAAGAGAATAGGCAATACTTTTTGACCATCTTCGGTAGCCCAGTTGTGTACCAGTTCAGATATTAATTGATTAATTGTGGTTGTTCTTACACCATGGCTTTCCCAGGTCTGCTGAGCAATATCGTCGGCAATTTGCGATGGAGATCCTCCGGCATCTATCACCACCTGAACATCAAAACCTTCCTCCCGCATAGATATAGATGGCCAAACAATACATACATCATTCGTTAATCCAGCCATAATCACATTTTTCTTACCGTTTGCTGCTTTCAATACGGCAGACTTGTAATTTTCATCATCCCAGGCATTGGTAATACCTGCTCTTTTAACCCTGTTTTGAAATTCTTCAGGAAGCAAATCGGCTAAATCCTGAATCAACGGACCCTGAGCATGATCTTCCTGGCTGCTGGTTAATACAACCGGTATATCAAGAGCTTTTGCTAAACGAGCTAAAGCCCTTGTTCTGCTTACAATCATGCCGTGTGATCTGTTTGCCGCGAAATTAAGTGTTCCTGTTTGATGGTCTACCAATAACATGATAGTGTCCTCTTTTTTAAACTGTTTCATGGTTTAAAATTTTAATTTAATAATTTTTTTCTTGATTTGATAGTCAAAATTACGTTGCATTAAAACCGCTTGACGATGACATTTGTCATTAAAGCACTGACCATCTAAATACATTACCCTTCCTATTTTGAAGGGTGTAAATAATCTTGCTGAACATTTTTTTTTGAAATGATCCATCGTTCTCGGTTTTAATACCTTCATTTGATAGATCAAAGTTATACCCTGTCAGAATCCTGCGACGATGACATTTGTCAATAAAGAATTAAAGTTCAAAAACTCCGCGAAAGCAGGGAAAGCAGTATATCTATTTATGCACATATTTGTTGCGCACACGGCTGAGGGTTTCCTTACTAATCCCCAGATATGAGGCAATGGTATGTTGAGGAAATCTCTGAACAAAATCAGGGTAATTTTTAACCAATTCCTCATACCTTTCTAAGGCTGGTAAGGAAATAGAATAATTCAATCTTTTTTGGGAGGCGATAAAATTGCTCTGGTTCATTTGCCAGAACATTTCTTTGATGGCATCTATGGTGTGGATCCGTTCCAGATTTTCCAGGCTTAAAACTAAAAGTTCGGTATTTTCCCAGGCATCAATATTGTACACCGATGGTGTTTTCATCAAAAAACTTTCCCGATCTACCATCCACCAGTTTTCGATAGCCAATTGAATAATGTGTTCTGTACCGCTATCGTCAACACTATATTGCCTCATTGCCCCCTTCAATATAAAGCCAGTGTAATTGCAGATGCTACCTTGCTCCAGGAATAATTCTTTCTTTTTTAAGCCTCTGGGAAGGAATGATTTTTTAATCAATTCTTCGTCATCTGCCGAAATCGGCGACTTACTGTGTTGTTTTATATAATTGAACAGGGATTCGTACATGGCTGATAAACTTAGCTAAAAGTACAAAAATTGCAAAAAAATAACCTATTTTAGGAGATAACCCAAAGATCAAATCCAATTTATTTACAGGCAATAGATTATTAACTTTCTGTGGTCAATTGGAGCGCAACAAAAAGCAAGCCTTCCTTTGTTCAATCCTTAGTACGGAGCCATTCCCACCTTATAGCCCAATCTGCAAGAAATGCTTCCCTGTATCTGGCGATGGTTTTCGCACCCTGCTGTTTGTTTAGAAATAACTCTGGCTCCTTACGATCACTATACCAATTTCTCCCCAGGATATAATCTTGTTTTGCAGGCTTCCCTGGCCAGGGAACGTTACTTACCAACTGTCCCGTTTTATCATTCAGCTCCGGGTACTTACTCGTTATTACATAGGATAAAGTTTCGGGAGCTTTAGAGGTATATCTTATTCCATATTTCCCGCTTCCCAGATAGTAACCAGGAAATTCCTGTCCTGCAATTTTCATGGTAAAACAGACAATTGTATCTGCCAGGTTTCTTTCCATACCTTTGAAATGCCACTCTACTACGCCATAGGCAGGAACAGTATCAGCAAGCGTAGTATGTCGATAGAATATATGCCTGGAACTGCGATTAATAGGCGTAAAACTCCCTCCCCAGCATTCGCCCTCTAGCTGTTCGGGATTACCATGCATCAGGTAGGCCAGCGAAGGGGTATCTCCCATTTTTGGTCGGCCACCATAATAATTGATAAAGGCTTTTCCCATTTCACCATTTCCTTTAATATTATTTTCGAAAAAGGTATGCGAGCGGAAGTTCTCAGCGGCTTCTGCATCAATAATCAGCCCCCTGTAGGCTGCATTAGCCTCTATCATCCAAAGATGAGGGAAGTGCTGTGCAATATAAGCGTAGGCATTTACACTCCATTTTTTATTAGGTCCACCAATCCAATAAACCCTAATGTTGTTTTGTATTTGCGGTGCATCATGAAGCGCCTGGGCCAAATCTTCCAAACCACCCCATACCAATACCCACAGCGGCCGCCTATCTTTCTTCTTTGCACATTCAATAATCCATTTTGAGCCCTCTGTGGGCTTATCATAGCCTTTAAATGATGCAATAGGAATAGCACCTTGTTTGCAAACGCTACGCAAGTAGGCTGGGTCAGGGTATCCGGAAATGTTGGTGAAGAGACCAATCCCTCAATCTGGAACCTGTCAGCATACATTAACAGGTGTATAGCCGACTGAAAATCGTCATCATCAGTTCCACCTATATCACTGCTAACCAAAATACGAGGCTTAGTTTGCGCTGTAGCCATGTAGGGTGCTGCCAATAAAGAACATAGGCTCAGTAAATTCATTAAGATCCAATTGAAATGAAAATAGGGATCAAGCGGAAAAGTTGGGGGAACATCTTTTAAGCATATATTTTCGATAATCTGAATAAGAAGAATTTAATATCCCTTACACCTCTCGATGTTGCTCTAAAAGCTTTTATCTTTGCATTGAAAGATTCTGCAGAAGCATTAGTGGATCTATTAATAAAAAAGTTAAGGATATACAAATAGTGCGACTGGATTGATCTGGCAACAGTTCTAAAATAATCAATTTCACATGATTCAACCTCATTATACCATATTGCCAACCTTTTAAAAGCCTGCTCCTTACTCTTACACAGCCTGAATATATCCCC
>NZ_FOGG01000024.1 GCF_900111155.1 Pedobacter rhizosphaerae
TCATTTAACTATTATAAGCTATTGAAGAAATATAAGTTGGACAAGTTAGGCCACAAGCCTCATAACCCGCAACCCAAAAATCACAACTCCTTACGCGATTCCGTCAATCGGGAAAAGGTGTTTTTCTGCATGATAAGAAGAACGTACAAGCGGTCCGCTTTCTACATATTTCAAACCTTTAGCTAAACCAACTTCTTTATACATGGCAAAAGTATCCGGGTGAATCCAGTCTACTACCGGATGGTGATTGGGGGTTGGTTGTAAGTACTGACCTAAGGTTAAAATATGAACACCATTGGCTACTAAATCATCCATTGCCTCGAAAATATCTTCTTCAGTTTCCCCTAAGCCGAGCATGATACCCGTTTTGGTTCTTAAGCCGAATTCAGAAATTCTTTTTAAAGCCTCTAAGCTTCTGTCATATTTAGCTTGAATACGTACCTGTCTGGTTAAGCGCTTAACGGTTTCCATGTTGTGTGAAACCACTTCTGGTCTCTCTTCCAAAACACGGTATAAATTATCCCACTGACCTTTGAAATCGGGGATTAAAGTTTCTAACGTAGTAATTGGACTTTCGCGACGAATAGCCTGCAGCGTTTCAGCCCAGATAATTGATCCACCATCTTTCAAGTCATCGCGATCTACAGAAGTGATTACACAATGCTTAACCCCCATCAGTTTAACTGAGTTGGCCACACGGTTAGGTTCATCAAGGTCTACAGCCAGGGGTCTGCCTGTAGCCACAGCGCAAAATGAACAACTTCTGGTGCAAATATTTCCCAATATCATGAAAGTTGCTGTTCCTGCCCCCCAGCACTCACCCATATTGGGGCAATTTCCGCTTTCGCAAATGGTGTGGAGCTTATGCGTATCAACCAAACTGCGCACTTGGGCATATTCTTTCCCAACAGGCAATTTAACACGTAACCAATCAGGTTTGCGTTTTACTTCGGTTACAGCAGGTACAACAGGTAAATCAATCATGCTACAAAGTTAAGCAATCCTCTTCAAAAGTTTTAACCTTAAAATGTTTGGATGTTGTAATGTTTTGCCAGGTCATTTATCATCAGCTTTTCATCTCAAATACCTTTTGGGTTTTAGATAGGCTAAATCCCGCTTTTTGATAGAACACGTGGCTATCCTCACGAATAATATTGCACCTCACCTTTATGGTTTGAATATCAAAGTTTTTTGCCCAATCCATCACTTCCTTAATGAGATTTTTACCAATTTGTTTATTCCGGTGGTTGATATCTACTACTAAGCCTGCAATTTCAACAAAAGGATCTGACTCTATTCTCAGGGTATGAAATGCATGAATCCATCCAACAACCTGCCGATCAATAAGCGCAACAAAGGCGCAATTACCAGGCGTAGCCAGCAGTATTTTAATTCTTTTGATGATTTTACCGCTATTGGATGGGTATCCCAATTGCTCCGTGAGCTGGGTAATGGCATCAGAATCACCTAGCCCCATTTTTCTAATTTCGATCATTTTACCGGGTTTATTTGATTGACATCATCCTAAGTGTTAACGAAAATAGCTGAAATCTGTATTATTCTAAATACCAATCGCTTTTTTCTAATGTTACCTTAATGTCTTTTTGGCATTTTTAACGTCTAATTAAGAGGTTTGGTTCCAACTTTGCTAATCGTTGGTCAAAATCATAAAAGATTTTTTAATTTTTTGCAATTTTTTCAAGTTTTTTAGCCGAAAATTAGCATCCTTTTTAAATTCGTTCTAAATTTGTAACTCCTTTAAGATAAGATGACAAAAAAGAAAAAGACAGTTGGTAAAACTGACGCAGATGTAATTTTGATAGGGGCGGGCATCATGAGTGCTACCCTCGGAGTTTTGTTAAAAGAACTAGAGCCTAACTTAAGTATTGAGATTTACGAACGCCTTGACATTGCAGCAGCAGAAAGTTCTGATGCCTGGAACAATGCAGGGACAGGTCACTCGGCTTTTTGTGAGTTAAATTATACTCCCGAAAAGAAGGATGGTACAATCGAAACCAAGAAGGCGGTTCAGATTGCCGAACATTTCGAGGTCTCCAAGCAGTTTTGGTCTTATCTTGTTGAAAAGGGGTTGATTTCCGATCCGGAGAACTTCATTCGTAAAATTCCGCATATGAGTTTCGTATGGGGCAAAAAGAATGTGGATTATCTTAAAAAGCGCTACGATGCTTTGCAGAAATGCGATCTTTTTGCAGAAATGCAGTACACAGAAGATATAGAAACCGTGGCGCAATGGGCTCCGTTAATTATGGATGGGCGTAAGAAAAGTGATAAGGTTGCGGCCACCAAAATGGATCTTGGAACAGATGTGAATTTCGGTTCGCTAACCCGCGACATGTTTAATAACCTAAAGGAACAAAGCAACGTAAATCTTTTCTTTAACCATGAAATTCGTGATTTGAAGAAAAATAATGATGGCAACTGGGTTGTTAAAGTTAAAGATTTAGAAACGAAGGATAAACGTAAGCGTGTAGCTAAGTTTGTTTTTATTGGTGCAGGAGGAGGTTCTCTTCCATTGTTAGAAAAATCTGATATTCCGGAAGGTAAAGGTTTTGGCGGTTTCCCGGTTAGCGGTCAATGGCTGAAATGTACCAACGAGGAAATTATTAAGAAACACCACGCCAAGGTATACGGTAAGGCTGCGGTAGGTGCTCCTCCAATGTCGGTACCTCACTTAGATACCCGAATGATTAATGGTAAGCAAGCTTTATTATTTGGGCCGTATGCAGGTTTTTCGACTAAGTTTTTAAAGAACGGATCTTTTCTTGATTTACCCAAATCGATTAAATTTAATAATATCCGCCCGATGATTTCTGCGGGATTACATAACCTCGATCTTACGAAATATTTGATTGAGCAAGTAAGACAATCGCCGGAAGATAGATTAGCAGCATTAAAAGAATATTTGCCAACAGCAGAGTTAAAGGATTGGGAGTTGGAATATGCCGGGCAAAGGGTACAAGTAATTAAAAAGGACGAGAAAAAAGGTGGTATTCTTGAATTTGGTACAGAGGTAGTAAATGCAGGTGATGGTTCTATCGCAGCACTTTTAGGCGCTTCGCCAGGTGCATCTACAGCCGTTTCAATTATGTTGGAATTACTTACCCGTTGTTTTAAGGAAGATTTAGAAACTCCAGAGTGGCAAGCGAAGATTAAGGAAATGATCCCTACTTATGGCAAAGCTTTAGCAAATGATAGCCAACTTTGTAAGGAAACCAGAACCAGAACTTCCAGAGTACTTAAAATAGATGTTGATAAGGCGGTTGAAGTATAAAAGTTATTGAATTATTGAATGAGAGAGTGAGAGAATGCTGGTGCAATCGCTAGCAAACATTCACTCATTCAAACTTCACTCATTTGAAATAATTATAGAATGCTGGTGCAATCGCTAGGAAACATTCAGTCATTCACTCATTCAAAATTCACTCATTTGAAATAATTATAGAATGCAGGTGCGATCGCTAGGAAACATTCACTCATTGATTCATTCCAAATCACTCATTTGAAATAATTATAGAATGCTGCTGCAATCGCTAGGAAACATTCACTCATTGATTCATTCAAAATTCACTCATTAAACAAAAAAGGGATGCAAATTTTGCATCCCCTTTTTGTTTTATATTGTCATATTATGCTGCAATTACTTCTGCTACTTCTTCTGCAGAAATATCGCTATGTGAAGCTTCTAAAATGCAATCGCCATTCTTGATCAATAAAATCTGTGGCGACTGGTGTGCAACTTGAAAAACTTCCGCTATTTGATTAGAAATATCTCTGTAGCTAATCAAATCCAGAAAATAAAGTTTAGTATCTGCAGGAATTACCTCCCAGTTAAATTCGAAGTTGCGTTTTGCCATCATGCTAATAGAGCATCTGGTGCTGTGTTTGAAAATAAGGCTGAAGCCATTGTCGGCCTTAATCTCATCTAGTTGCGCTATGGAAGTTAAATTAACCCAAGTCATATTCTTTAATATTGTTATATAGGCTTAACACTCACAGAAATATAAAGTTCTGCAAATGACCTAAAAATGAAAATCCGGAATCGTTTTTGGTTAGTTTCTTCTGCGTTTTCCCTCTGGATATGAACCGTATGCAGGGCAAAGTTTAGAAGAGCAAGATTCTAAAATGGTAATGGTGCAAAACACCGCCAAAAGTAAGATGGCTATTTTTTTCATCTGATATTTATGTTTTTATTATTGGCTTACCTTTGTAAAAGTAGGTTTCACCTGTAAACATGAATTTAAACCCCTAAGTTACAAATACTTTATTAAAACACAAGGCTAAATATTTGCAGCAAAATCGGCCATTTTAATTGCAGTAATAGCGGCCTCATCTCCTTTATTGCCATGTTTACCTCCGGCTCTGTCTTGCGCCTGCTCCAGGTTATTGGTTGTTAAAACACCGAAAATAACTGGTTTGCTATATTTAATGCCCACGTTAGTTAAGCCCTGAGCTACAGCATCACAGATAAAATCGAAGTGCTTGGTATCTCCCTGAATTACACAGCCTAAACAGATCACACCATCTAAATCACTTCTTTTGCTTAATAAAATTTCAGCACCGCCGGTTAATTCAAAACTGCCGGGAACAGGTAGTGAAATGATATTCTCCTCTTTTACACCATTGTTTAAGAGTGTTTTTAGTGCGCCATTGTAAAGTGCACCAGTAATTTCTGCATTCCATTCGGCAACAATAATCCCGAATTTAAAGTTTGCTCCACTAGGAACAGTAGTGTGTGAGAAATCAGAAAGATTTTTTAATTGTGTTGACATGGAGCAAAGATAGTTGTATGTGTTTAATGTTGAAAGGGCTGAATGTTTAAATGTTGTAAGTTTTAATCAGGTAAGTTGTATTCCGGTATAGGTCGCTCCAATAGGGATGATCTTATCTGATATCCAGATTTGGTTGCGGTCATATTTGGTTATTTTGTTCTTGGCTACAATAAATGCCCTGTGGCAGCGAACGAAATTATTTTTAGGCAATAAGGCAGCCAAATCATTAATCGTAATTCTTGAACTTAATAACTTATCTTTTAATTGAATCTGGGTGTAATTACCTGAAGCCTCCACATATAAAATATCGGCTAATTCTACTTTTACCTGTTCATAACCATCTTTAATGAAGATGTATTCACTTTTAGCTTCCTGGAATTGGTTACGAAGATGATAGAGCTCCTGGGCCTTATTGCAGGCCTTCAAAAAGCGGGAAAGTGAAAAGGGCTTTAATAAATAATCAACGGCATCCAACTCAAAACTCTGTACCGCATGTTCGGTGTAGGCCGTAGTAAAAATGACCATGGGTGGATTGCTCAAACTTTTTAAGAAATCGATCCCGCTAATATCGGGCATTTTGATATCTAAAAAGATCAGATCAACTTTGTTTTGCTGAAGAAAGGTAATGGCATCGAATGCATTATTGAAGGTATTTAATAACTCAATAAAAGGCACTTTTGAGGCGTGTGATTTGATAATCTCAAGTGCAATCGGTTCATCATCTACAGCAATGGCAATCATTATTTTCGATATTAGGCATAGGCTTCTCCTTTAGATCCGCCAGTGCCCTAAAGTAATAAAAATCTCTGTTGTTAATCCAGTTGTAAAGTCAAATGGATAAAAAACTCATTGGCACTTTCCCTGATAATCAGTTCATGTTTGCCGTAATAGAGCAACGAAAGCCGTTGTTTTACGTTTTCTAATCCAATACCACTTTTTAATTTTTCCGGATCGTTGTCTGATTTAATGTAGATGCTGTTGCTTACATCAAAGTAAAGGGTACTTTCTTTGGTTTGTAGCGTAATTTTAATGTATGAAGGTTGTTGTAAACTGATTCCGTGTTTAAAGGCATTTTCAATAAATGGAATTAGCAGCATGGGCGTAATTTGAAGATTGTTCAGTTGCTCTTCAATATGGGTGTCTATCCGAATATCTGCAGAACGGGAAGTACGAAGTTTTTGCAGATCGATGTAATTGTTAAGGTATTCTACTTCTCTGGTTAAAGAAATTTTATCGAGGGTATTTTCATGCAGCATAAAGCGCATCATATCGCCAAGTTTTTGTATGCCTTCTCCCGTTCTTTCCGCATTTTCTTGCAGCGCAGTACCAAACAGTGTATTTAAGGCATTGAACAGGAAATGTGGATTGATCTGTGATTTTAAGAAGTTGAGGTTCGCATCCGATTTGCCTAACTCCGTTTTGAGCATCTGGATTTCAGTGAGTTTTTCAAATTTGTGTTTATAGATATACCAGGCTAAAGGCGTGGTAATACAAATCATGCTAATGCCAGTCAGTATCAAAGTAATCGGAACAGCTTCTCCTCCTCTCATAAAGGACACTGTGGCTAACGTAAGTAATAACGTAATGATAATGGCAATGCCCACATTACCCCAGAAATAGCGGCCAAATCCTTTAAAGTTCTTGCGCAGATTTGGGATAATAAAGTAAATGGAATAGAATGCTAAAAGGATGTTCGCAGGTGGTGCAATTAACCAGAAAACTAAAATATCCCAATCAAAACGAGCAGAAAGTACTGCACCGAAAATCATGAAGGTAATTAACCAGATCCTTGTTACAGTGAAAATTTCAGGTATAATGTTTTGTGTATGATTTTTAAGGAAATTGATTTTATGTAAAAGCTCCAGTCCTCTTTCATTAAAGTAGGCATAAGCATTGAATAGCATATATAAGAAGAATATGTAAGTAAAAGCTTCACCAAAAAAGATGTCGTATGCCTGGTCTAAGCTATCATATTCTAATAAACGGTAAGCCTGTGAATAGGTATTGGCAACCATCCACGTTACTATGGAAATAAAGGTTACAACTACTGTGAGGAATATATTTAAGGCTACATTATTTCGTTTGGCCAGCTGAGGCATGAAGCAAAAATTGAAAAGTAAGAAGCTGATGTATAAAATGCTGATTTTGAAAAGCTCAGGCAAAAAATAGTTCTTGATTACACTGTAATCTAAAGCGCTTGTACTAAACTGGTAATCATTTGATGATCCATAAGTTGTTTGCGAACAGATCCCGATTAATGATAAAATGTATAAAGTAGTAGAGATCCAGAATTCGAGCTGGTTGATGTTTCTTGTTTTCATTTCGCTAATTATCATGCTGCAATTTTACAAAGCTTAAATTAAAGGATATTTAAAATGTGATAAATGGGGCAAAAAATGTGATGAATGAGGGGGGTGTAAGATGTTGGGATGGAAGATGGTGCTGATTTCCTTTCTGGTTGTAGCGTCTCCAATGCTATTAACTTAAGGAGAAAACTAAAATGGATTGTCATCCTGAGCCTGTCGAAGGGCAATCTATTTTAGTTTTCTCCTTATTAGGAAGGTCTTCGACAGGCTCAGACAGGATAGGGTTTAGCTTAACTTAATAGCATTGGTAGCGTCTCGCTACGACCTAATTTTTTAATCTATCGGTTGCTATCCCTACCAACCGGAATAATTTTCCTCTCTAGTTGTAGCGTCTCGCTACAGTACGGCAACTGGTGTGATGCATTACCTGTTTTCTTCTATAGTTCGATAATTTTTCACCATTTAAGGCATGTAAGATCATTGTAATAAAAAGGGCAGTTATGTTTGAACGGGAGGTAGCATGATGCACAATCCCCCTGCGGTCGTCATGTCCTCGCAGGAGGGAATCTTAATGCGACTTTAGGGATATGAAAATGTTATTGGTTTTGATTTGACTCATAGCTTTCATTCCTTTTCATTCAGAAGAGGATTGTATTTTTCCTGCCTCAATGTTGGTTTTAGTACGGTGTGGTTAAATAAGCTATGCTTATGTTTTCTTATATGGCTTATATGGTAAGAATTATTTCGTATTACCCTCTCCAGTTCTAGCGTCTCGCTACGACCGTAATAATTCTCGTTCCTTGTATCATTCCTAATCTTTACCTTTGGATTTACATTTTTAGACATCGCAACACTTTATTAAAATGACAGTTTACGGCATACCCAATTGCAATACAGTTAAAAAGGCACTCGATTGGTTGAAGGAAAACCAGATTACATACGAATTTCACGATTTTAAAAAGAAGGGAATTACTGCAGAGAAGCTCAATGAATGGTCGGCCAGGTTTGGTTGGGAAACGGTGCTCAACAGAAAAGGATTAACCTGGAAAAAACTTTCTAAAGAGGAACAAGCGGCTATTCAAACGCAAGAGGCGGCAGTGAATTACCTGATTAATAATACAAGCGCCATTAAGCGTCCAATAATTGAAAAGAACGATCAGGCCATCCTAATAGGATTTGATGATGACAATTACGCTAAAACACTTGCCTAATTCTATTGTTTTTATGTTAAAGTTTGTTAAAAGCAGGCTTTGAGAATTTAACTCACTTACTTTTGAATTATGTATAAGCTGATCATCATCCTCTTTTTTGCCCTCCCCTTAGGCGCATTTGCACAAACAGTATCTACAGGTATAGTTTACGACTATTCAAAAAAAACATTAACTCTACCGGGTGTGGTGGTTAAAAACCTGAGTACGCAGAAAACGGTATTGAGCAACAGTACAGGTAAATTCACTATTCCTGCAAAGATTGGAGATCTACTCGAGTTTTCTTTAATGGGTTACCATACCGATACTCTCTATCTGAGTAATTTACTAGCCAGGGCAATTTACCTGCCGGTAAAAAGTACAAACTTGAAGGATGTGGATATTCAGGGAGTAAAAATCAACAAAGAAGTGGCAAATGCTGCTGATCCGCTGGCAGAAAAATATACCTTATTAAGCACAGGAGGAAATTTGGGAAGAAAACGCATGACCGACAAAGTAGGGGGATTGGGACTGAATTTAGGATACGGGAAATACAAGCGTCAGCAACGAAAAGAGGCCGATTTGGAAGAAAGAGAACAATATTTAGAAGAGATTGATGAGAATTTCAGTGAAAAGAACATCACTGAGTTGACCAAACTGGAAGGAGAGGATTTGAAGCATTTTATGATCATCTATCGCCCTTCAGTAGAACAGGTAAAGGCCGAACGACCATATCGGTATACCTATTATATATCAAGGGCATATGTAGCCTGGCAAAAGTTAACCCCTCAGCAGCGAAAGTTGCAAGACCTGCCAAAACTTAAAGCGAATTAATCATTATTCAAATAGTAACATTATAAGCACAAACTCAACAGTTTGTGCTTATTTTTTATATTTACGGTTCAATAGAACAAACTTATTAAACATGAAAGTAAACAGATTGATTGCACTGTGCTTAACCTGCTGTGCATTTGATTTTTCAACAAATGCTCAGCAAACCAGCTCAGCACCCGCAAGTAACTATAATGCCGCCGAAGCCTTTGGACCTTTATTTTATACGCAGAACGGTAACGAATTTCGTTCGGCAATTGGTTCTCCTGGCCCTAAGTACTGGCAAAACAGAGTAGATTATAACATTACCGCCAGCTTAGATGAAGCTAAAAATACGGTTACGGGAACAGTTACCCTTACTTATAAAAATAATAGTCCTGATAAATTGCCTTATTTATGGCTTCAACTGGATCAGAATACCTTTAAGAAAACTTCTCGTGGTTATGCCATTACCCCTGCACGTAGCCGTTATGGAGCGCAGGGTGAGAATTTTGAAGGTGGTTATACCATTAGCAACATTAGTGTAGTACAAAAAGCTGCCGCCGTTAAATTCAGCTCTTTGGTGGAAGATACGCGTATGCAAATACGTTTAGACCAGCCTATTGCTGCTGGTGGTGAAGTGGTTACCATTAAAATGGATTATTCTTACGTCGTACCTAAAGAAGGGTCGGATAGAACAGGTCACTTAACTACTAAAAACGGTGAAATTTTTGCCATTGCACAATGGTTCCCACGCATGTGTGTGTATGATGATGTGATTGGTTGGAATACCTTGCCTTATTGGGGCGGAGGCGAGTTCTACTGTGAGTATGGTGACATCAATTTCGCCATTACTGCACCGGCAAGCCATATTGTGATGGGTTCTGGAGAGCTGTTAAATCCGCAGGAAGTTTTCACTGCTGAGCAATTGAAAAGATGGAACGAAGCAAAAAATAGCGACAAAACGATTCATATCCGTAGCGAAGCTGAAGTTACTGATCCTAAATCAAGACCAGCAAAAGATAAGTTAACCTGGAAATTCAAGATCTTAAATGCGCGTGATGCAGCCTGGGCTTCATCTAAATCTTTCGTGCTTGATGCGGCCAGATTTAACCTGCCAAGCGGAAAAAAAGGATTAGCAGTTTCAGCGCACCCGGTAGAAAGTAATGGTGCAGATGGTTATGGGCGTGGAGTTGAATATGTTAAAAGTACTATCGAACATTATTCTAGCAAATGGTTTGAATATCCATACCCAATGGCCGTAAATGTGGCCGCTAATATTGGTGGTATGGAATATCCAGGTATTGTTTTCTGTGGCTGGAAAGCTAAAAATGGAAGCGCCTGGGGAGTAATTGATCACGAATTTGGTCATACCTGGTTCCCAATGATTGTAGGTTCTAACGAACGTAAATATGGCTGGATGGATGAAGGTTTTAATACTTTTATCAATGGTATTTCGTCAGAAAATTTCAATAATGGCGAGTATAAACAACGCCCCACAGATATGCATGCTATTGGCAAGCAGGTAATTGGTAATCCACGTTTTGAAAATATCATGCAAATGCCTGATGAAATGATGGAAGCTAATATTGGTGTTAACCTTTATTCAAAGCCAGGATGGGGATTAGATATTTTAAGAGAGCAGGTTCTGGGTCAAGACCGTTTCGATTATGCTTTCCGTCAATACATTAAAAACTGGGCATTTAAACATCCAACGCCTTTTGATTTTTTCCGTTCTATGGAGAATGCAGCAGGAGAGGATCTTGCCTGGTTCTGGAGAAGTTGGTTCTTAAACAGTTGGAAAATGGATCAGGCCATTGGCAATGTACAACCGATCAAATCCAATGGAACCACTATCGGTTATGCCATTCAGGTGCTTAATTTGGAGAAAATGCCTATGCCGATTATCCTTCAGGTAAAAACCAAAAGTGGTAAAACAGAAATTGTAAAGGTTCCGGTTGATGCCTGGATGAAAGGCAATACCTGGGTAGTACGCTATCCTACTACAGAGGAAGTTGTTTCAGTAACTTTAGATCCAAATAAAGTACTTCCTGATTCAAATGCCGATAATAATACCTGGACTGCTTCAGGAAATTAAGCATTAAAATATTTTAAAGGAAGCCATTTGAATTACATGTTCAAATGGCTTTTTTTATGGCAAAGTACCGACTGTTTTCAGCCCGTCTTCGGTTATGTTTGCAAGTATGGAAACCGAAAACTTACAAATAACAAATCCTGAGGGGATATATGATCCACGGCCACACGGTTATTCGCACCTGGCCAGTATTAGTCCAAATTCGAAATTGGTTTATGTAGCCGGACAGGGTGGGAGTAAAACCGATGGACTATTAAGCAACGATTTCAGAACCCAGGTACAAATTGTTTTCGATAATATCGCTATTGCATTAAGAAGTGAGGGGTTGGAAATGAAACACATTGCTAAGCTAACTACGTTGGTGGTAGATTATGATGAGGCTAAGCATGAAGTGCTTATTGAAGAATCTAACAAAATCTGGCCAGATCTTAAATTTCCGGTAAATACATTGATTCCGGTCCAGCGCCTGGCCTTAACAGGTATGTTAATAGAAATCGATGCCACGGCGGTTGCTTAAAAAACAGAATAAATCTACTAACTTCGCAACATGGCCGAGCAGCAGAAAAACAACCCCCTACATGGTATAACCCTCGAAAAAATAGTAACTGATCTGCAGGTACATTACGGATGGTCGGAGTTGGGGTATATGCTCAGATTCGAATGTTTCATCAATAATCCAAGCATTAAATCCAGCTTAAAGTTTTTACGCAAAACACCCTGGGCCCGTAAAAAGGTAGAAGATTTATTCTTGAGTACTTTTCATAAATAAGCAACTCATCCTAGTTTGCTATTTCTGGTTAACTGCTATTTATTTAGAAAAAAATATCCTCAGGTTGTTACTTTTTCAAATTTGTAGTGTCTTATTGGAGTAACTATTGATCAAAAGATCAAAACCATCAAACCAACAAGAACATCTACTTACTATGAAAACCTACTTATTGATTATCCTGTGCATTTTATCTACGAAGACCTTCGCACAACTTCCTCATGTTACTGGAAAGGTTCTGGAGCGCAAAAATGGATTACCACTTGAATACGCCGGAGTGATCCTATCCAGTAAAAAAGATTCTACCAAAAGGGTTGGGCTTGTTACCAATAAAGCTGGAGAATTTATTTTTAAGGATGTTGCTAATGGAGATTATCAGATTAAGATATCTGTTTTAGGGTATTTATCCCTCAGTAAAAATATAAGTGTATCGGGTAAAGCACTCTCGCTGGGAACATTTAAGTTAGAAGAAGATGCCATTAACTTGAAGGATGTTGCAGTTAAGGCCAGATATGCTACAGCTACCGTAAAAAAGGATACCATAGAATTTAATGCAGATGCTTATAAAACTAAACCCAATGCTGCGGTTGAAGACCTAATCAAAAAGCTTCCCGGTGTAACGGTTGATAAAGATGGAAGTATTTTAGTAGGGGGGCAAAAGGTTACCCGATTAACAGTAGATGGAAAGGATTTTTTTGGAACTGATCCAAAAACCGCGACCAAGAACCTTCCTGCAGATGCAATTGCCAAAGTACAACTCATTGATAGTAAAACCTTAGAGGCAAAGGCAACAGGCATTGATGATGGACAACGAGAAAAAGTACTGAACCTCACCATTAAGGAAGACAAGAAAAAAGGTTGGTTCGGCAATGCCAGTTTATCTGGGGGAACTACCGATAAATATGGTAGTTATTTAAGTGCGAATCATTTTAATAAGAATTTGCAGTTTGCGGTGCTCGGAATGAGCAATAATACCAATGATGCCAGTTTTGGATATGATGATTTAAATAGCTTTAGCAGCGGAAACATCGGGAATATTTTTGCACCTCCTGCCGGCGGAAGCTTCTCTATTAACGTTAACAATGGCAAAACAACGGTAGGAGGAAGTGGAGTGTTTGATAATAATGCTATTGGTCTGTACACTACACATAGCGGTGGTGTTAACTACAGTAACTCCTGGGGTAAGAATAATAAGCTGAGCCTGAGTGGAAGTTATTTTACCTATTTCTCATCGGGTTTAGGGAATAAATTATCAAATATTCAGGATTTAAGTTCTGGCGATATTCTGAGAACTCTGGACAATACAGACCGCAACAGCGATAACCAGGCACACCGTTTTAATTTTAAGGCAGAGTACCATCCGGATTCATTAACTGATATTACTTTCAGACCAAATGTAATTTTAAATAATACCACCAATATTAATAACCGCTCTTTTAATTCTTTCTTTGACGGGACAGGAAAAACCAACGATGGAAGTCAATATTATAACCAGCATAACTTTAGCCCCTCCTTGTTCGGAGAGTTTAGTGTACTTCGAAGGATGGCCAACAAGAAAGGTTCAATCTCTTTGAGACTTAACGGCACTCAAAATACTTATAACTCGGATTGGCTTAACAGATCATTGTTAAACCAGTATACGAATGGTACGCCAACGGCCACAAACATTAACCAGGAAGCCAACCAGGAGAATGCCTCGAAAACCTATACTTTGAATGCCAGTTACGCCAGGCCACTCAGTGCGAAATGGAGTTCTAATTTAGGATATACTTACAACAGGAGTTTGGTTAACGCAGCTCAGGCCACTTTTGATTATAATGCAACTACAGGTAGCTATGATGTTATTGTACCTAACTTAACCAATACCTTTGATAGCCAGAATTACCTGAGTGCTGCGGGTTTAGGTTTTATTTTTACGGGTAAAGATTGGACATACAACTTTGGGGTAAATCTTCAGCAAACAGGTTTAAATGCCAATACATTTGATACAGGTGGAGCCAACATCAACCAAATGGAGAAGACCTATTATAATTTATTACCCCGGCTGATGATTAACTTTAAAAATAAGGCCAATCAAACTTTAGCCATTAATTATAGAGCCAGCGTAAATCTGCCGGCAGTTACCGATTTGCAGCCTGTGCAGAATAATACCAATCCATTATATCAAAGAGAGGGTAATCCTGATTTGGAAGCCAGGAAAAATCATCGGATTTCTGTGAATTTTAATACTTTCAGTCCTGACAATAACCGGTATTGGAATGGATATTTCCTTTATAACTTAGCCTTTGATGATACCGGAAATAACATTAGATACGATAAAGGGGTGCAGTACGTGCGGCCCGTTAATGTGGGTGGCAACTATTTTTTAAGGGCCGGTACGTTCTTTGGTATGCCTGCAAAGTTAAAAGGCCTGAGGACGAATTATGGTGTTAACTTTTTCGCTGAGCACCGCACTAGCTTTATCAGCGATGAGAAGAACATTACCAATAGATTTGAGGTTGGCCCAAATATTAACTGGAGTTATGATGTAGATGATAAATTTAATGCTGATGTTTATGCCTATGTTGCCTATACCAAGGTAAATAATTCATTAGAAACAGCGGTTGATAATCGATATTTCACCCTTTCGAATAGTTTAAATATAAGTTACGAGTTTATTAAAGATTTACGGATAGAAGCAGATTTAGATCATATTGGCTCCGCAGGGAGAGCGGATGGCTTTAACAGTAATTACTTTTTATTAAATGCAGGCATTAATAAATATATTATGCAAAGGCAGGTAACGCTAAGTTTAAAAGGTTTTGATATTTTAAATCAAAATACAAGCATCGATAGAATTATTAACAGCAGTCGTATCGAAGATGTGAGGTATAATAACATCACCCGCTATTTTTATCTTTCATTAAATTACAAACTCAGTAAAGTTGGTGCAAAGAACGAAAGGAGCAATCCACGAAATACCGTGAACTAATAAACGCTAGCTTTTAAATTAACAGAAACCTGGGATATTAAAAATTACCAGGTTTTTTTGTGCCTTATGAAAGGGTTTGAAAGCCAGGATTGTCTTTGTTTTTAGCCAATTTCAACGCAAACGTTTGTTGAAAATCTAACTTCGGTGATCATCCTGCTTCTATCACTTAAATAGTGAAGTTTTTTGTATGATAAATCAGCATAAATTCTATATCCTACATCGAAGGTCCTTTTCTCCACTCCAGCAAAAAGTCGAAACGCCAGTAAATTGCTTAAAAGGCCTTTTTTAGCCAAACAAATTAATTTTTTGAGCAAACGTTTGCGTGGTCTTTTTCAAATTTTTGATGAATTGATGCTCTAATTTAGTTTAAAATTAATTCGCCCTCCACACTTAATCAGGCTTAACTCATCCGCTATCGCAATCTATTTAACCATCGATAGTTGGCTGGTTGTCTTGCCTGAATAAGGGTTTAAGAAAACTGATTGCCAATGACGTAAAGCGAAACATTATCAAAACTAAGACTAACAACTAACTTAAACTAAATCTAAGAACATGAATATTAAGTATTTAATATTTTTGGGTGCAGCAACCTTGCTAGGCGCAAATAAGAGCTATGCGCTAACACCCGACAATCCGCTAAAAAAGAATAATGCACAGAGTCTGATCAGTTCAAAATTAGCAGACAAAAATCTCATCAACAGCTTTGCTGATATTACCGTAAAGGGGAAAATTACCGATAGTGCGGGTCCTGTTCCAGGTGCCTCTATAACACTAAAATCAAACCCGAGTATAGGTACATCAACCGATGGATCAGGGAATTTTGTCATTACGGTTCCTGCAGATGGTATTTTGGTGATCAAATCCATTGGCTATAAAACGCTGGAGGTTCCGGTACAAAATAAAACCAGTATTAATATAAAACTGGAAGAAGAGAATAACAGCCTGTCTGATGTTGTGGTAGTGGGCTATTCTTCTAAAAAACAAGGAGAACTTTCGAGTTCCGTTACCGTACTCTCTGCCGAAAAACTCAAAGGTGTAGCTACGAATGATGTGGTAAACATGATTCAGGGTAAAGCACCTGGTGTAGTGGTTTCCTCAGGTTCTGGAGATCCAACTTCGGCCCCTAAAATTAATATCAGGGGTATAAGCAGTATTAATGGTGGTACGGCACCATTATTAGTTGTAGATGGAAACATTCTTGGCGCATACGGAAGCGAAGGAGCCACCTATAGCCCTAATGATGTTGAATCGGTAACCATTTTAAAGGATGCTGCGGCAACCGGGCTTTATGGCTCCAGGGCTGGTAGTGGAGTAATTATTGTAACCACTAAATCTGGAAAGGCAGGAGAATCTAAGATCGAATTTAATTCAGTTGTCGGGTTTAATACCCCATCCAATGGTAAATTTCATTTGATGGATAGCCAGCAATTGTACGATTATCAAAAAACTTTCTCTAATCCTAATCCATCTGTATTGAATACCAATACCAACTGGTGGGATTTGGCAACCAGAACCGGAATGACTCAAAATTATACGGTATCCGCCTCTGGTGGTTCTGAGAAGATGAAATATTATATCTCCGGAAATTACTACCGGGAGCAAGGTACGGTAGTGAACAATGATAAAAATGCCTACAACCTGAGGGCAAATTTAAACGGACAGCTTACACCAAAACTTAAGCTAAGCTTATTGCTTAATGGTGTGTTTACGAAAGACAATTATCAAACAGGTAATACATTGGGTGATGCTTATTTAAACTTACCCTATGATCCTGCCTATAATCCAGATGGAACACCGGTAGATCCGAGGATTACACCAACATGGCTTGGACGGGATATAGAAAACTTTCTGCACTCCACTCAATATAACTTCTCCAATGCCAGAAGTTTAAATTTAAGTGCAGATTTAAACTTAGATTATAACATCGCTAAACACCTTACTTTTTCGAGTTACAACCGGACAACCTTTTTTAATAGCTTCTCTGTAGATTATTACGATAAAAGAACTAAAGAGGGCGGTTCTACCAATGGTGCGCTTTATAATTCTACCGATTATAAAAACCGTTTGCTTAGCTCAAACCGCTTAAAGTATGAAAATAGTTTTGGTGCACACCACCTTACAGCATTGGCGGTAGGAGAGGCTGAAAAATCATACTATGACGTGGCGAGTTTAAATGGTAAAAATCTTCCTGCTGGTCGTCCGGTAATGTCAACCGCTACCGATATTATCAGTAATCCATCAGGAGGATTAAATGAATATAATTTCAGTAAGTATTTATCGCAGGTAGATTATGATTATGCAGGTAAGTATTTTGCCGTAGCTTCATTTGTACATGAAAACTCTTCCCGTTTTGGTTTAAATAATAGCGGAGGCGATTTCTATCAATTGGGCGCTTCATGGATTTTAAGTAATGAACAGTTTCTAAAAGGTATCAAGCCCATCAGCTTCTTAAAACTAAGAGCAAGTTATGGCACAACGGGAAATGCTGAAATTGGAGATTATCCCTCATTAGGCTTATACGCAATTGATGCTTCTGCAAGCTATGGAGGCGTACCGGGTGCTCGTCCTTCTCAAAAAGGTAATCCAGATTTAACATGGGAAAAGCAAAAAACGACAAACTTAGGCTTCGATATCGGCTTTTGGAACAGGATTGATTTAAGCGTAGATGTTTATGATAAACGTTCTAATGCACTCTTATTTCAAGTGCCTCTACCTTCAACAGAAGGATACTCCTACATTTTTCAAAACGTTGGTGCGCTGAAAAACCGAGGATTAGAATTTAATCTGACTACTAAAAACTTTACAGGTGAATTTACCTGGGAAACCAATTTGAATATGGCTTTTAACCGCAATACGATTTTGCAGTTAACCGATAATAAGGATGCTATTTCACCGGGGGGGTCTCAACCTAAAGCAATTGGGAGAGATATTTACGACTGGAAAATGCCTATCTGGGCAGGAGTAGATCCGAATAATGGCGACCCACTTTGGGAAAAAGTAATTGTTGATGCTGATGGTGTAGAACATATTGCCGTAACTAATACTTATGCACAGGCAACACGTCAATATACAGGAACTTCGGCCACGCCAAAATTTACAGGTGGCTTTACCAATACTTTTGGCTATAAAGGTCTTACCCTGAGTGCTTTTTTCAACTTCGTGTATGGAAACGAAATTTACAATAATAGCCGCGCATACTTTGATAACGATGGCTTGTATGAAAGCTATAACGCCATGGTATTGCAATCTGGGTGGAGCCGCTGGTCTAAAATCGGCGATGTAGCCACTCATCCAAAGCCAGTTTTAGGGGGGAATCACGATTCGAACCAACAGTCTTCTCGCTACCTGGAAGATGGAAGCTACATCCGTTTGCGTAACATCACTTTAGGCTACCAGATTCCTGCAAGCTGGTTAAGCAAGATCAAGATTAGCAGTGCCAGAATATTTGTTAGTGGCGATAACCTTTGGACTGCAACCAGGTTTACGGGGGTAGATCCTGAGGTAGATCTCAGTTCGGGTATATCAAGTTTCAAATACCCGATTAGTAAAAAAGTTTTGTTCGGAATAAATGTTGGTTTATAAGGAGGGGATTATCATGAAAAAAAATCAAATTAAAATATTCACATTGGCATTTGCTTTATTAATAAGTTTTAATGCTTGTAAAAAAGAAGTTAAACCTTCAACAGCTATCGATGACGAGTCGGCGCTAACCAATCCTGGCGATATTGAAACGGCAACAATAGGTACTTATGCTGTTTTAAGAAATGCCACTTATGTAAGAAGTGCCCATTTTTTAACCGAATATCAAGGCGATAATATTGCACAGGGACAGCCATCATCAGATGATTTATCACGTTGCTATCGGTATACCCACATTCCTACAGGAACACATGGTTCAAATTTCTGGAAACAAGCTTTTTACGTAATTGTTGCGGCAAATAAAATTATCGCTGCTATTCCTGATAATGCATCCGTAGAACTAAAGCAGTTAAAGGGAGAAAACCTTTTCTTAAAAGGGATGATGGAGTTTAACCTGGTAAGGGTTTTTGGAAGACCATATACCCAGGATAACGGGGCTAGTGCTGGTGTTCCTATTTTAAAGGAAGGAACCAATGATTCTGCCCCATCTCGTAAACCAGTTAAGGAAGTGTATGAAGCCGCTATTGCCGATTTGCTTAAGGCCGCAGATTTAATGACTGTAAGTAAACCAGATATATTCGCATCAAAAGAAGTTGCATATGCACTTTTATCCCGAATTTATTTAAACATGGGCGATAATGCCAATGCCATTAAATACGCCGATTTGGTCATTAATTCGGGCAGATACACCTTGTTACAAGGCACAGATTATTCTGGTTACTTCACCAAAATCCCTGAAGAAAACAAGGAAACCATATTTGCTATTCGCTATACCAAAACTGAAGATCAGGATTTTGGTGCCATTGGTTCTATGTACTACAGTGGTACCCCAGGAAGCTTGTCAACGCCAGGCCCGCAGGGAAGTACAGGTTACGCTGAAATTTATGCCTCTCAACAATATGTAGCAGAGCTGGATAAGAACCCTACAGATTTAAGGCACAGCTTTATTGCACCTTATAAAGTAAACGGTGTATTGCAAAATAACACGAAAATTGCGCCAAATGTACCGATGTACTATGTAACCAAATACAATTTGCAGGAGGGGATCGCTAATTTAAGTTCGCCGGTTTATTTGCGCCTGGCCGAAATGTATTTGAATAAAGCTGAGGCTTATGCGAAACAGGGTAACGGACAATTGGCCCTAGATAATGTTAACTTAATTAGAACCCGTGCCACCATACCTGCACTTACCTTAACGGGGATTGCTGCGGCAAACAAATCAGCTTTAGATGTAGTGTTGGAAGAACGCAGGTTGGAATTCGCTTTTGAAGGTCAGCGTGCTTATGATCTTTTTAGAAACAACAGGCCAATGGTGAGGAACTATCCGGGTACACATGCCCTTAATAATACACCAACAACCATTATTACCCAGACTATTTTGCCTACAGATGCCAGAGTGATATTCTATGTGCCACAGTATGAAATAGATAACAATAAAAATCTTAGCCAAAATCCTTAAACCAAAAGCAATGAAAAAAATAAAAATATATGCTGCAGCCTTGCTTTTTATGGGGGTAGCACTTACCGCTTGTAAAAAAGATAAGTCTGCCGAACTCAGCTCTAATTTGGAAGAGGTGGTGTTGGATAGAACCGGATGGACAGCAACAGCTTCCAGTCAGGAAGGTGCAAATACAGCCGCAATGGTTTTAGATGGCTATACCAATACTTATTGGAACAGTGCCACCGGACAAGCTTTTCCGCATTCATTAATAATAGATATGAAGCGCCAAACAGTAGTAACAAAGATAGGTTTAACTACAAAGCAGGCAGATCCGAAAGGCTTTACCAAATTTAGGTTGGAGGGGAGCAATGATGGAACAACTTTTACGAGCTTTGGCGAATTTACCTTGAATCCGGTCACTTACACAGAACAATCATTTACACTTTCTCCAGCCAGAAATGTGAGGTTTATTAAGCTGGTGGCTCTAGAAAAGGCAGCTACACAAACCGGAACGATTACGTTTTTGGCAGAGTTTAGCGCCACAGGATTACAGGAACGTAAACCACTTACGGATATAGCACTTAATAAAACCGGTTGGACGGCTACTGCATCCAGTCAGGTTAACTTCCCTGGAGATGAAACCAATTTGGCTGCCCATGTAGTGGATGTGATTTCGGCTAAAAGTCCAACAGCGCCTACTGTGCCATCTTTTTGGCAGGCCGATTATGATGTGCTCCACCCTTATCCGCATTGGATTCTAATTGATATGAAAACTGCAAGCCCATTAACTTACGTTGGTTTAAATGCACATACTGATCCGAAACAAGGTTTTAGCAAATTTTCAATTTCGGGCAGTACAGATGGTGTAAGCTTTACCAAATTAGGTGATGACAGAAACTTTAATGCCACAACCACTTTAGAGCAAAAGTTTGCGGTATCACCAACAGCTCCAATTCGATATGTGAAGATCACATTGCTCGAAGGTTCAAACTACCCTTGTTTGGCCAACTTCGAAGCTTATGTAAAACTTTAATTAAAGTTAATTTTCTGAAGCCTGCCGCTATAATAGTGGCAGGCTTTTTTGGTGATGTGGGAAACCATAATTAATAGGAGTTCCAGTTGGTGCCAATTTTTATCAATTTACTATAAACCGCACTTAAACCGAAGGTTCCCTGCTTGCCATAGTCGCTAATCTCCTTTACGGATTTGTCTTTAAAAGTGATTTTTATGGTTGCTGTTTGGTCATCGGTCCAACTTACTTCATAGTGGTCTTTTAAATTTTTAATATCTATATAGGTGATTAAATCTGCAATTTCTTCGAAAAATCTGGTTGGCAACTTTTTAGTTGACTTGCCTTTAAATTTGGTGTAATCAATTCCATCAAAATTTGCCAATCCACTTTCAAGCAGTTGGAGCGTAAAGGAGGGACAAGTGCCAAAACAGGTACTGGTGTATATTTCAATGGTAGCGATTTCAGATTTATTTTTGGGAGTTGGGTTGAACTCGATAAAATCACTGAATTTGAAAATTAAGGTATCTATAATGACGAGATCTTTATAGCTGAAAGGGATTTTGCTTTGTTCGTCTCTTTCTACTGCTTTATGGTAAACTTTAAGGTAGTTTTTTGAATTTATTTTTATTGGCTTTATAAAATCACAATTTTCAAACGAATTCTTAGAGAACCAGAAAAGTTTAAAGCTGTTGTTACCATCATCGATCAATGCAAATGACTTATAATTGTACCAATGGGCTACAAATAGAAGATCTGTCAAGCCGTCATTGGTAATGTCAATTTTTTCCCAGTTATTTATTTTCCATTGGCGGAATACCCCATTGCAATCCAGCGCCTTAGCTACCGAATCAGTAGGATAAATGTTAAATGAACCATTTTTAGCAAATTGTGGTTGTACCAGTTTTAGAAAGTCTTCAACCTCTTTGTCTGTTTTTAAATTATCTATCTGATTAGCGTATATCTGCTTACTGAAAAGCATTAGTAATAGAAAAAAGGTTGTGCAGTAAATTTTCATTGAGGCGTTTTTTTTATTAAAAATAGCAGTTTTGTTAGATAAATTTTAATCAAATCGATTTTCATTGCATTATAAACCCGATATACGCGTATGCCAATATTTTCTATTGGCAGCAGCATTAGCGGGACCAAACCCGGCCAAAGAATTACTGGACATGCTTTCCAAAAAAAAAAAGTATTTAGAATACCTTGTGGATCATCCTGGTGGTTTGAAAACTGAAAACTCAAAACCGAACTGCAACTCATTCTGTTGCAACCTGTAACCAAGAACTTCAAACTGAAAACTTTTTATCCTAACCCCTTGATTTTTAAAAAGAATTGTTCTACTTTTGCAGTCCGTTTCGTGGGCTTGCTATGCAGCAAGCTGTTTAACGGGAAAAATAAATAAAAAAGAAACATAAAAAGCAACAATGCCAACCATTCAACAATTAGTTAGAAAAGGTAGAGTAGCACTGGAGTTCAAGAGTAAGTCTCCAGCGTTGGACAGCTGTCCACAGCGAAGAGGAGTATGTACACGTGTATATACCACTACCCCTAAAAAACCAAACTCAGCAATGCGTAAAGTAGCCCGTGTTCGTTTAACAAACGGAAAAGAGGTGAATGCATACATCCCTGGTGAAGGTCATAACTTGCAAGAACACTCGATCGTTTTGATCCGTGGTGGTCGTGTTAAGGATTTACCGGGTGTACGTTACCACATCATTCGTGGTGCATTGGATACATCAGGTGTTGCTGGTCGTAACCAACGTCGTTCTAAATATGGTACTAAACGTCCTAAACCAGGTCAGGCAGCTGCTGCACCTGCAAAAGGCAAAAAGAAATAATCAGGAGGAAATAAGAAATGAGAAAGTCAAAACCAAAAAAGAGAATTATTCTTCCTGATCCAAAATTTAATGATGTTCAGGTAACTCGTTTTGTAAACAACATGATGTACGATGGAAAAAAATCTATCGCATATTCAATTTTTTACGATGCTGTTGAAATCGCTGAGAAAAAAGCTGGTGAAAACGGTTTAGAGATCTTTAAACGTGCTTTAACTAACATTATGCCTGCTGTAGAGGTTAAAAGCCGTCGTGTAGGTGGTGCTAACTTCCAGGTTCCAACTGAGGTTAGACCAGAGCGTAAAACAGCTTTAGGTATGAAATGGTTAATTTTATATGCTCGTAAACGTGGTGAAAAAACCATGAAAGAGAAATTAGCTGGTGAAATCGTAGCTGCTGCTAAAGGTGAAGGTGCTGCTGTTAAGAAGAAAGAAGATACGCACAAAATGGCTGAGGCTAACAAAGCGTTCTCTCACTTCAGATTCTAGTATAAAATGATTGAATTTTGAATGACTGAATAATTGAATGATGAAAGGTGTTATGCACTTACTCATTCAAACATTCGGTCATTCATTCATTAATAAAAAAAATGGCAAGAGATTTAAAATTTACAAGAAATATTGGAATCGCGGCTCACATCGATGCAGGTAAAACTACAACAACTGAGCGTATTCTTTATTATGCTGGTGTAAGTCATAAAATTGGTGAAGTGCACGAAGGTGCTGCAACCATGGACTGGATGGCACAAGAGCAAGAGCGTGGTATTACCATTACTTCTGCTGCAACTACAGTTAACTGGAAATACAGAAACCAGAACTATCACATGAACATTATCGATACACCGGGACACGTGGATTTTACCGTAGAGGTAAACCGCTCGTTACGTGTATTAGATGGTTTAGTGTTCTTGTTTTCAGCTGTTGATGGTGTTGAGCCTCAATCTGAAACTAACTGGCGCCTGGCTAACAACTATAACGTTGCCCGTATCGGTTTCGTTAATAAAATGGACCGTTCTGGTGCAGATTTCTTAAAAGTTGTTAAACAAGTTAAAGATATGTTAGGTAGTAATGCAGTTCCTTTGCAATTACCTATCGGTTCTGAAGACCAATTCAAAGGTGTAGTTGATTTGATCAACAACCGTGGTATCGTTTGGAATGAGCACGATAAAGGTATGACCTTTACCGAAGTTCCTATTCCTGATGATATGATTGATGAGGTTGCTGAGTGGAGAGAGAAATTATTAGAATCAGTTGCTGATTATGATGAGTCTCTAATGGAGAAATTCTTCGAAGCTCCTGAAACAATTACTGAGCGCGAAGTTTTAGACGCTTTACGTGCAGCTGTTTTAGATGCTAAAATCGTACCTATGGTTTGTGGTTCATCTTTCAAAAACAAAGGTGTTCAAACCATGTTGGATTATGTAATGGAATTATTGCCTTCTCCTTTAGATTCTGAAGGTGTTGTAGGTACTAACCCTGATACTAACGAAGAAGTTTTATTAAAACCAAGTATTGATGAGCCTTTTGCAGCTTTAGCATTTAAAATTGCAACAGACCCATTCGTAGGTCGTTTATGCTTTATCCGTGTTTACTCGGGTAACTTAGAGGCTGGTTCATACATTTACAATACACGTTCAGAAAGTAAAGAGCGTATTTCTCGTATCTTCCAGATGCACGCTAACAAGCAAAACCCAGTTCCTAATGTAGCTGCTGGTGATATTGCTGCGGTAGTTGGATTTAAAGATATCAAAACTGGTGATACACTATGTGATGAGAAACACCCTATCGTTCTTGAATCAATGGTATTCCCTGAGCCAGTTATCGGTTTAGCTATTGAGCCTAAAACTCAGGCAGACGTAGATAAATTGGGTATGGGCTTAGCCAAATTAGCTGAGGAAGATCCAACATTCAGAGTTCAAACTGATCAGGAAACTGGTCAAACTGTAATCTCTGGTATGGGTGAGCTTCACTTAGATATTTTAATTGACCGTTTAAAACGCGAATTTAAAGTAGAGGTTAACCAAGGAGCGCCACAAGTAGCTTACAAAGAAGCTATCTTTGGTACTACTCAACACCGTGAAACATACAAAAAACAATCAGGTGGTCGTGGTAAATTCGCCGATATCCAGGTTGTTATTTCTCCAATTGATGCAGATTTCGAAAAAGGTGGTTTACAATTCGTAAACGAAATTACAGGTGGTTCAATTCCACGTGAATTTATCCCTTCAGTAGAAAAAGGATTTGCAGCAGCAATGTCTAATGGTGTATTAGCTGGTTATCCACTTCCTGATATGAAAGTACGTTTGATTGATGGTTCATTCCACGCAGTCGATTCAGATGCTTTATCATTCGAGCTTGCAGCCCGTATGGCATATCGTGAAGCTTTACCTAAATGTAAACCTACTTTGATGGAGCCAATCATGAAAATCGAAATCTTAACCCCTGAAGAAAACATGGGTGATGTTATCGGTGATATGAACCGTCGTCGTGGTCAATTATTAGGTATGGATACTCGTAATGGATCTCAGGTAATTAAAGCAACTGTGCCTCTTTCTGAAATGTTCGGTTATGTAACTCAGTTACGTACAATCACTTCAGGACGTGCAACTTCTACAATGGAATTTGACCACTACGAAGCTGCGCCTAAAAACGTACAGGATGAAGTAATTGCTAAATCTAAAGGTAGAATCAAGTCTGAAGACTAGTAATAAAGTATCAAGATAAAAGTATCAAGTAGCAAGATAAAAGTATCGAGATAGATTTAACGTCTTGATACTTGATACTAAATACCTGATACTCAATGATAAATCCGGTCAATGTTATAAATAGCTCTAACAATGATCATAATTAAATAAAAAATGAGCCAAAGAATCAGAATTAAATTAAAATCTTACGATTATAACTTAGTAGATAAATCTGCTGAGAAAATCGTAAAAACTGTTAAACCTACGGGTGCAGTTGTAAGTGGTCCAATTCCACTTCCTACAGAGAAAAAAATCTTTACTGTATTACGTTCTCCACACGTAAACAAAAAAGCTAGAGAGCAGTTCCAATTATGCGCTTACAAACGTTTATTGGATATTTATAGCTCTAACTCTAAAACAGTTGATGCTTTGATGAAACTTGAATTACCTAGCGGTGTTGAAGTTGAAATCAAAGTGTGATAGATTTTAAAGAGAAACAAAAAAGCCTTAACGAAAGTTGAGGCTTTTTTGTTTTTATACTAATACTAAACTTTGTTGCCGCATCTGTTGTTATAACTTTAAACATTAACCTGATGAATAACGAGACTAAAAAAGATGGAATAACACCATCATCTGCTGCAGAGCAAGGCAAAACTGTTGAGGTAAGCCCATTTTCAGAACTGGAACTTTCGCGTATGGATAATCCGCCTGAGCAGCGTGATGAAAATGGTTCAACCGAAGCAGATGTGGAAGATGTACAACACGATAAGCAAAATAAAGGTAAAAACTAAATCTGCTTATGTATTTCATTTTTAGTTATTTAATAAACCTTTTCAATAATTCAGTTGTTTATTATTAAAAGATTAATAAAACAGGACATGGAAAATAATAAATCAGAACAAAATAAGCCAATGAAAGAGGATGATGGGATAGAATGGGATGGTGATGATGCAACGTATGGCCATGCAGTTAATAATGCCGCTTTTAAAAGGAAAGATTCGCCAGACGAAGCGCATCAGTCCAAAACAGAAGAGCTAGACAATGCTGAGATCAGAAAGAATTTAAAAAATAGCAAGTTTGTAAATGATACTGATATTGCAAAGCAGAATAAGAAGGAAGAAAAAGGCATCGGGGGCAGAGACTTATAAATAAAAAGGGATTAAATATTTGTTAATCCCTTTTTACTTGATGTATGATTATCCCGGTAGATGGATTGATCATAAAACTCTACAACAGAATGCGTTAATTTAAGCAGCGTTTTTGAATAACCCTCAAATCGTTTTAGTTAATTGATTTTGTTTTAATCGTCGTCGCGAGTTTTAATTAGGTCGCAAATTTGATAATCTTTATTCCAATAGGCAAGTATATTTGATAATTACTTATTGATAAATATCAATATTTATTGTATTAGAATTAGATTAGAATTTGTCAGTATAAGTCGCTTGTCTGTCTGAAATCTCTTTTCATATTTTGACCAAATTCCTTAATCTTATCTATGATTTCAGGAGATTTTTCCTTAAAATCATCTACTAGCGACTTGCCATCCGTTACTCTTTTCTTTGTTGCATATTGGTAACCATAAACGGCCGCTGCTCCAAGTAATGCATATTTTAATAATCCCATAGCTTTATATTTTTAAATTCCTGTATTGAGTACCTCATCCTCATCTCTTTGCTGAACGGGATGTTTTACATCCTTAAAATCATCAGATGAACTTCCTGTGCCGCTTGCCGCACTCTCTACACTTGGATGCCTGTCGGCAGAATGATATGAATCGTCGCTTAGAGAATCTTTTCCTTGTGTTCCGGTGTTATCGTAACCGTCTTTAGCTTTTACAGGCATATTCCTTAAGTTGGTTGCATTTTCTTTTGCAATGGTTTCTCTACCAAAACTGGTCACTTCATTGGTATCATTTCCCTGTTCATAAGCTTTTTGAACGTCAGATTTTTCTGCGGCTTCTTTATCATCACCAACATATCCTTCTAAATGTTCTTTTTTGTTATAAATACTCGTTTTCATAACTTCCTTTTCTTAAAAAACATTTCCAAAAGGTAAAAGTTTTCAATAGCTGTCCTTTTAATAGATTTTAGCATAATTATTTCATTGCCATTTTTCGCTTTTGATTAACTTGCGCCATATTTAATATAGGCTATTATAAATGGATTGGAAATATTTACTCTCAAATAAAAGGTTTGGTCAGGAACAGTATGGTGCAAGTACAGATAAAGCAAGATCTGATTTCCAACGGGATTACGACAGACTGATTTTTTCTTCTCCATTTAGGCGTTTGCAAAATAAAACACAGGTATTCCCCTTGCCTGGGAGTGTTTTTGTTCATAATCGCTTAACACATAGTTTGGAGGTGGCCAGTGTAGCCAGGTCAATGGCTAATATTTTCCTCAATACCGTGGAAGAAAGAAACCCAGATTTGATCAAAGAAGCACCTTTAATTACAGAGGTTGGAAATATTGTTGCAGCTGCCGCCCTGGCGCATGATCTGGGTAACCCCGCATTTGGTCACTCCGGCGAGGCCGCAATCTCCAGATATTTCACCGATGGCGATGGAAAGGTGTATAAAGATCAGATGAGCGATGAACAATGGCATGATTTGATCAATTTTGAAGGAAATGCAAATGCCATCAGGATTTTAACCCACCCACTCAAAGGAAAGGGAAATGATGCTTATGCCTTAACTTATTCTACTTTGGCATCTATCGCCAAATATCCTTGTTCTTCTATAGCAGGTAAACAAAAAGGATTACTACACCGTAAAAAATATGGCTTTTTCCAGTCAGAAGTAGAAACCTTTAAAAGAATTGCTACAGAACTTCATCTGGAACAGGAGGAATCGGAGCACTTAATTTATAAAAGACACCCCTTGGTGTATATCGTAGAAGCAGCAGATGACATCTGTTATAGCATTATCGATTTGGAAGATGCACATCGACTGAAAATATTATCTTATGAAGAGGTGAAGGGTTATTTATTACCTTTTGCGAATTCGAAAACGATTGAAGATCGTTTGATAAATGATTATGAAGATGATGATGCAAAAATTGGACTTTTAAGGGCAAAGGCAATTAATACCTTAACAGGTTTATGTGCCAACATATTTTACAGAGAACAGGAACTGTTATTGAAGGGAGATTTAAATTACAGTCTCACCGACTTAATTCCTGAGCCCTATTTAACTGCCTGGAAAGCTATTGAGGCAGTTTCCATCGAGCGGATTTATAATTTCTCATCAGTAATCCAGAAAGAAGTGGCAGGATATAAAATCATGGCTGGATTGTTAGAGGAGTTTGTGCCTGCATTGATTAATAACAACACGCATTATTACAAGAAACTCGTAAAACTGATTCCTAAGCAATATCACACCGATTTACCTGATATTTACTCACGTACGCAAAGTGTATTGGATTTTGTTTCGGGCATGACTGACTTATATGCCGTAGATCTTTATCGGAATATCAAAGGGATTTCTTTTCCGTCAGAAACTTAATTTATCCCTATACAAAGCAAAAGAGCCCGTTAAACCTATCTAATAAAGGTTTAACGGGCTCAAATCTTTTTAAGATTTATTTATCTGCCTCTGCCATCATCCCACTTATTTCGCTCGTCTTGTAGTTCGCGTGCAAGTTTCATTTCTTTATCCTTTGCCTTAACTTTATGCGTTTGGAATTCATCTGCTACTTCCTGGTAGAGTTGCGTTCTATAGATGGCCTCTCTCCGGTATTTGCCAGATTGGAATACAATGAATGCGAGTACAGCTGCCAGAACAATAATGATTGTCCACACAATAGTGTTGTAAGTACCCTTGTTAAAAGAAATACCTAGAAACTTAATTTCATTAACCATGGCATTTGAAGAGGCCAGGGAGCTCTCTTTCCCCGAAACTTCAGTTTTTAATCCGGCAATGTTTTCGTTCTGCGATTTAATTTGTTGTCGGGCCTCCTGAAGCTGTTTACGCTCTTTCTTCAATGTATCATTAACACTTTTCCATAGTGAAGATAGCCTTGAAGGATTAATCAATCTAGCTCCATTAAAGTTTTTTGATTTAGACAACATGAAATTATACTGCCCGTTTAAAGAAGGGTCGGCATTTTTTGAAGTGTCTCTAACAACTTGGGCGAATGTTGTACTGAACATCAACATGGCCATAAAAAACAGTAAAAGGTGTTTTGGTTTTTGCATAGTTAAATTATAGATTCTTAATGTAAAACTACGTTTTAAATATTTTCTTTTCGATCCACCGGGATAAATCTTAATGTGAAAATATAAAAACAAGTTCGTTTTGATTTATAACATAACAATTTTATCGGAGATTTATTATAATTTAATTAACGATAGATTACATTTGTTCCATGCAAATAGGAATAATAGGCTTGGGCGATATGGGCAAATTGTATGCTTTATCGTTTGCCGCTTCAGGATATAAGGTATGTGGGGCAGATATGCCACTGCGTTTTGCTGACTTAAAAAAGGAGCTTGAACCTAAGGGAATCGAGATTTTGGTTGATGGGCATGAGGTTTCCCGAAAATCAGATTTCATCATTTATTGTGTGGAGGCAGAAAAGATAGATGAGGTGGTTTCAACCTTTGCACGTTCTACCAAATTTGGCGCAATTGTTTCCGGGCAAACTTCAGTTAAGCATCCTGAAATAGCTGCCTTTGAAAAATACCTTCCCGAAGATGTTCAGATCGTAACTTGTCATTCGCTACACGGACCAGCTTTTAGCCCTGAAGGGCAAACACTTGTTGTGGTAAGGCATCGGGCTACTGATGAGGTTTACGCAAAAGCCCTTCAGGTATACCAGTCTTTAAAATCCATCATCATCGAAATGGATGATTATAAAGAGCACGATCGGATAGTGGCCGATACGCAGGCAGTTACCCATATGGGTTTCGAAAGTATGGGCTCTGCCTGGAAGAATGCTGGTTTTTTCCCCTGGGATAACCCTGCTTATGCAGGAGGAATAGATAATGTTAAGATTTTAACTACATTAAGGATTTTTAGCTACAAATCTCACATTTATGCCGGTTTGGCCATCTTAAACCCATATGCACAGAAACAGGTTAAGTACTATGCACAGGCAGAGTCTGAATTATTTAAATTGATGATTTGCGAGAATGAAGCTGAATTCAGGGCTAAAATTTTTGCTGCCCGCGATTTTGTTTTCCATGAAAGCAGGCAGCTTTTGTTGCTCGATGATAAGATTATGAAGGAATTTAGTCTTTCTGACGCTGAGCACAAACAGAAGCCCAATTCTCACCTCAGTTTGCTGAGTATGGTATATGCCTGGTATAAAATGGGCGTTAATCCATACGATAACCTGATATGCCAAACACCGCCCTTTAAATTGCGTTTAGGCATAGCCGAATATTTATTTAAGAATGAAGACATGCTGGAAGAGTCTATCCAAACGGCTTTATATGATAAATCAATCAGAGGTGATGATTTAGAGTTTCATACGGCAGTGCACGAGTGGGCATCTATTATTGGTTATGGTGATATTAACGGGTATAAGGCGCATTTCGAAGCTGCAAAATCCTTTTTTGCCAATAGATTGAATGATGGAAGAGATTTAAGTGCGGAGATGATTAAGCGGCTGGGAAAATAGATTTAATTTAATGCGCTTCTCATGCCTTCTTATTCTTTCAATTTTCAGATAGTAAAATCAGTAAGATATCTTATCTACGGTGCCATATTGGGCTTCAGTTTAATGGTTACACTGTTGCTATGCAATGTGTTAAATATTGTGCTGATTATATTGGCCGTTTTTGTTCCTTTTATCGTAGGTGGCTGGCTTTTTTATCAGAAGGGGAAGGGATCAGATCAGATCGTTCTAGATAATGGTGGCTTCACTTCCTCATTTTTTGGTAGAGTGGAGTATAAGGAGATAGATCGTATTCCACATCCTGCCTGGTTTGGTGCGCCGGCACCTTCATTAAAGATTGTGTTGAAATCTGGCCGTAAGTTGGTGTGGGGGGTGAGCGATATAGGCAGTGTATTTAATACTTCAGCCGATGCGGTAATATTCAGAAATTTTATAGATGATTTGCATGTTCATCTCGAGCGGGATATTCCATCAGCAGCTCCTGAAAAAGATTCACAGCTTGTTAATGGCGACCTACTTTCAAAAGAAAGTCCATTCCGGCAGCTTGATAAAATTAAAACCAAGTATAGTAAACAAGCGATTATTTGGCCTGTTGGAATTCTCTTTTCAATACTCATTTTTGTTAAAACGTGCGGAACAGATTTTATTCGGGAGAACAAGGATAGAGAAATAAAGGAGGCTTTCCGAAATAGTGAGCTGCGTTACAAAGAAAATATTAAGGCTTCTAAACTGGTACTGGATAGTTTTGCTAAAACCTTAGGGCCAGTTTACCTTTACAGTAATGATCAGGATATCGACGTTTTATTGCTTCCCATAATCAAAGAAGAAAATACATTGGATCGGATACCTGCATTAAAACACGCCCTTACAAATGTAGAACTCAGAAAGTTTATTCAGCATCCAGATAGCGCCCAATTTGTGACCGTATTGCTGGATAAGCATAAAAAGATGACGATGATGAAGAAAAGTATGATGAACTATGGCGACTCCAGTAATACTTTTCTATTCCTGCGATTTTATGATCCAAGCCAAAAGCTAAACCCCGATCCCTATATTAAGAATAAACCAGTAGATTCTTCAACTTTCGTACCTTTTGATGTAACTACAGCTGTAATGATTAAAAAAGGGCAGTCCGTAAGTGAAAGCTTAGAAAATTCTGTAGTTTCTTTAAAAATGATGCTGGCACAGGCCAGGCTTAGGCCAGCGTTTCGAATTTATTTGAGTGGAGCACAATATAATAATGTTTCTAAAGTACTTTTCGATGAGGCGGTAGTTGCACTTAAGAAGAAATTGGTAGCGGTGGAGGTAGATACGAGCCAATTTAGCCTGAAGGAGCATAATCAATAATTTACTCCTCAGTAATTCACCATCATTCACTCATTCATTTCTTTACTCATTCATTTCTTTACTCATTCAATCATTTCTATATAGCATATAGACTTTATTTTATCCGCTTAATCCTTCGTTTAGAAGAAAACTGTAGATTATATTTGTCTGCATGTCGGTATTGCTATTTACCTTAATTGTTTTGGTTGGCGCACTTCTAGCTGGTTTTTTGGGCTCACTAACCGGTTTAGGTGGTGGAGTAATTATTATTCCCTTATTAACCCTGGGTTTAGGAGTGGATATTCATTACGCCATTGGAGCATCAATTGTATCGGTTATAGCAACGTCATCAGGTTCGGCGGCAGCGTATGTAAAAGAAGGAATTACCAATATCCGAATCGGGATGTTTCTGGAAATTGCCACAACTGTTGGGGCCATATGCGGGGCAATTGTAGCGGTTTATCTTAACCCGGATTATATTGCGATAATTTTTGGCTTTATATTGATTTTTTCGGCAATCATGACGCTAAAGAAAAAAGTAGATCACTCTACACAAGATGATTCCAGTAAGTTGGCCAGGTTTTTTAAGTTGAATGGTAGTTTTCCTGATAAAGGCGTAACACAAACCTATGCCGTTAAAAATGTTGCAGGCGGCTTTTCTATGATGCTTTTCGCAGGTACACTTTCTGGATTATTGGGTATTGGGAGTGGAGCTTTGAAAGTGATTGCAATGGATAATATTATGCGTTTGCCTTTTAAAGTGTCTACCACCACCAGTAATTTTATGATGGGGGTTACGGCGGCAGCCAGTGCCATCGTTTATCTCCACAGGGGGCAAATTGATCCGGGCATAGCTATGCCAGTGTGTATTGGCGTGTTAACAGGGGCTACAGTTGGCTCAAAGGTATTGATTAAAACAAAGACAGATAAACTAAAGGCTGTGTTTGCGGTGGTTGTTATTTTTCTGGCCCTGCAAATGATATATAAAGGTTTAAGTGGCACAATGTAATGGCTGAGACGAGAAAAGAAAATTTGAACGATAGGGATATCCAGGTGATCTTGGGCACACTTTTACGTGCCGGAGTAATTATTTCTATGAGCATAGTACTGCTTGGGGGCATAATATACCTGGTGCATAACAAGGGTGTAATAACCGATTATGCGGTATTCAAACCAGAGCTGTCTAAATTTTCTTCCATTGCATCTATTTTCAAAGGGGTTTTAACCTTTCATGGCGATGCGATTGTTCAATTTGGCGTTTTGATGCTGATATTCACGCCTATAGCACGTATCGTTTTCGCACTTTTTAGCTTTTTAATCGAACGAGATTACCTATATGTTCTTATCGGTATCATCATACTTGGGATCATCACTATCAGTTTAAATGGCGGATTGGCACATTAGCCCTGCTTTTTTAGCTAACTTCCCATCTATCAGCAAATTATTTGAAAAAATATTTAGCTAACTATTTGAAAATTAATAATTCTTTCCTATTTTTGCCGTCCCTTTCGGGGGATGTACAACCACCTTGAACGAAGCCCTACTGCTTCGATGGGTGTTAAATTAAAAGATAAAATGTCAGGAATTATTGGAAAAAAAGTAGGAATGACCAGTATTTTCGATGCTGAAGGAAGAAACATTCCTTGTACAGTGATCGAAGCTGGGCCTTGTGTAGTTACACAGGTAAAAACCGAAGAAAAAGACGGTTATTCATCTATCCAGTTAGGATACGATGAGGCTAAAGAGAAAAACACAACTCAACCGTTAAAAGGCCATTTCGCTAAAGCGAACACAACTCCAAAACGCAAACTGGTAGAATTCAACTCGTTTACAACAGCACTTAATTTAGGTGATGTAGTAACAGTTGATGCATTCGCAGAAGGCGATTTTGTTGATGTTGTAGGAACCTCAAAAGGTAAAGGTTTTCAAGGTGTTGTGAAACGCCACGGATTTGGTGGTGTTGGTATGCAGACTCACGGTCAGCATAACCGTTTACGTGCCCCAGGTTCATTGGGAGCATCATCTTTCCCTTCACGTGTATTCAAAGGAATGCGCATGGCAGGAAGAACAGGTGGAGACAGAGTGAAAATTCAAAACTTACAGGTTTTGAAAGTTTACGCTGATCAAAACTTATTAGTAGTTAGTGGTTCCATTCCAGGAGCTAAGGGTTCTTACGTAATCTTAGATAAGTAGTCAGATGGAAGTTAAAGTATTAAACATTTCAGGTAAAGAAACAGGTGCCAAGGTGCAACTTCCTGAATCGGTATTCGGTATCGAGCCTAACGACCACGCGATTTATTTAGATGTAAAACAGTATTTGGCTAACCAACGTCAAGGTACTCACAAATCTAAACAACGTAATGAGATTGCAGGTTCTACTCGCAAACTATACAAACAAAAAGGTACAGGTGGTGCACGTGCAGGAAGCATTAAATCTCCATTATTCAATGGTGGTGGTCGTGTTTTCGGTCCTCAGCCACGTGATTACAGTTTTAAATTGAACAAGAAATTAAAATCTTTAGCACGTAAATCAGCTTTAGCTTATAAAGCGAAAGATAACAACGTGGTAGTTTTAGAAGATTTCAACTTCGATACGATTAAAACTAAAAACTTCACAAGTTTAATCGCTGCGTTAAACGTAGGTTCTGAGAAAACTTTGTTGGTTTTACCTGCGCAAAATAATAATATCTATTTATCAAGCAGAAACGTTCAGAAAACTAAAGTAATTACTGCAGCAGAATTAAATACATATGATGTATTAAACGCTGGCAAACTTTTATTAACTGCAGATTCTGTTAAAACTTTGGAGGAGGCATTTGCCAAGTAATATGGAAATTTTAAAAAAACCAATATTAACCGAAAAAGCTTCAGCTTTAACTGAGAAATCTAACCGTTTCACATTTAGCGTAAACCATAAAGCAAACAAATTGCAAATTAAAGCAGCTATTGAGAAATTATACGGTGTTACTATCGTAGCTATCAATACAATGGTTGTAGATGGAAAAGCTAAATCTCGTTACACTAAAGCAGGTTTTGTTTCAGGCCGTAGCCCGAAATACAAAAAAGCAATCGTAACGTTAAAAGACGGTGAAACAATAGATTATTACGCAAATCTTTAATTTAATAATTAAAAATAACTATGGGCTTAAGAAAATTTAAACCAGTTACTCCGGGTACCCGCTTTAGAGTAGGGGCTAGTTTTACGGAGATTACAGCAACCAAGCCCGAAAAATCATTGGTTGTATCATCAAAAAAGTCTGGTGGACGTAACAATACAGGTAAAATGACTATGCGCTACATGGGTGGTGGTCATAAAAAATCATATCGTATTATCGACTTCAAACGCGATAAATTTGATATTCCTGCTACAGTAGCTACTGTAGAATACGATCCAAACCGTACTGCACGTATCGCATTATTACACTATGCAGATGGCGAGAAGCGTTATATCATCGCTCCTGAGGGATTACAAGTTGGTCAGAAATTAGTTTCTGGCGATACTGCAGCTCCAGAAGTAGGTAACACTTTAAAATTATCAAACATTCCATTAGGTTCTATCATTCATAATGTAGAGATCCATCCTGGAAAAGGAGCACAATTAGCTCGTAGTGCAGGTGCTTACGCACAATTAGCTGCCCGCGATGGTAAATATGCTACCTTGAAAATGCCTTCAGGTGAAACCCGTTTAATCTTGGTTACTTGTTTAGCAACTATCGGAGCTGTATCTAACTCTGATCACGCTAACGAAGTATTAGGTAAAGCAGGTCGTAAACGTTGGTTAGGTCGTCGTCCAAGAACAAGACCGGTAGCAATGAACCCTGTCGATCACCCAATGGGTGGTGGTGAAGGTAGATCATCAGGTGGTCACCCACGTTCTAGAAAAGGTTTGTTGTCTAAAGGCTACAAAACTAGAGAACTTAAGAAATATTCTAATCGTTACATCATAGAGAGAAGGAAGAAATAATGGCTCGTTCGATAAAAAAAGGACCTTATATTGACCATAACGTAGAGAGAAAAGTTAGCTCTATGAATGATTCAGGCAAAAGAACTGTAATCAAAACTTGGTCTCGCAGATCAATGATCTCACCAGATTTTGTTGGTCATACATTTGCAGTACACAACGGAAATAAATTTATTCCTGTGTATGTTACAGAAAACATGGTTGGTCACAAGTTAGGAGAATTTGCTCCAACTCGTACATTCAGAGGACACGCTGAAAAGAAAAAATAATTAGACAATGGAAGCAGTAGCAAAATTAAACAATTGTCCAACCTCACCGCGTAAGATGCGTTTGGTTGTAGATCTTATCAGAGGTGAACGTGTAGAGAAAGCATTAAGCATTTTAAAGTTTACCAATAAAGAAGCAGCAATAAGAGTTGAGAAATTATTATTATCTGCTATCAAAAACTGGGAATCTAAAAATGAAGGTGCTCGCCCTGAAGAAAGCCAATTATTTGTAAAAACAGTAATGGTAGACGGTGGTCGCCAGCTTAAACGTTTGAGACCGGCACCTCAAGGCCGTGGATACAGAATTCGTAAACGTTCTAACCACGTAACTTTGATCGTAGACAGTAAAAATACAGAAACTCAAAACTAATATCAGGAAATGGGACAAAAAGCAAATCCAATAGGTAACAGGTTAGGTATCATCAAAGGATGGGATTCTAACTGGTTCGGTGGCAACAACTACTCCGATAAATTAGTTGAGGATGAAAAAATCAGAAAATACCTTTCTGCTCGTATCGCAAAAGGCGGTGTTGCAAAAGTAGTTATCGAGCGTACGTTAAAACGTATCACTGTAACTATCCACACAGCTCGTCCAGGTATCGTAATCGGTAAAGCAGGTGCAGAGGTTGATAAAATCAAAGAAGAGTTAAAGAAATTGACTAAAAAGGAAATTCAAATTAACATTTTCGAGATTAAACGCCCGGAACTTGATGCACAATTAGTTGCAGAAGGTGTTGCAAAACAATTAGAAGCAAGGATCTCATTCCGTAGAGCAATGAAATCTTCTATCGCATCAACAATGCGTATGGGTGCTGAAGGTATTAAAATCATGACTTCTGGTCGTTTAGGTGGTGCTGAGATGGCACGTACTGAGCAGTACAAAGAAGGAAGAGTTCCTTTACATACCTTACGTGCTGATATCGACTATGCTTTAGCAGAAGCTTTAACTACTTATGGTAAAATAGGTATCAAAGTTTGGATCTGTAAAGGTGAGGTTTATGGAAAACGTGATTTGTCTCCGAACATCGGATCAACAAACAACGGTCCTAAAGGCCAGTCAGAGAAACCAGCATTCGGTGGAAGAGATAACAGAGGTGGTGGAAGAGACAACCGTGGCGGTGGTGACAGACGTGGTGGAAACCAAGGTCGTCCTGGTCAAGGTGGTGGAAACAGAGGTGGTGGCGCAGGCGCTAACAGAGGTCCTCGTAAATAATTGATTTATTAACATCGTTTAACGATTAGAACAAAATAAAATGTTACAGCCAAAAAGAACGAAGTTCAGGAAGATGCAAAAAGGCAGAATGAAAGGTTTAGCTTCTCGTGGAGCTGAATTAGCATTCGGATCTTTCGGTATCAAATCTTTAGAAGCCACTTGGATCACAAGTCGCCAGATAGAGGCTGCCCGTATTGCCGTAACTCGTTTCATGAAACGTGAAGGACAAGTATGGATCAGGATCTTCCCGGACAAACCGGTAACTAAAAAGCCTGCTGAGGTACGTATGGGTAAAGGTAAGGGTGCTCCTGAATACTGGGTAGCAGTAGTTAGACCCGGACGTGTAATTTTCGAAGCTGAAGGTGTTCCTTTAGAAGTTGCTAAAGAAGCATTACGCTTAGCTGCACAGAAATTACCAATCCAAACTAAATTTGTAGTACGTAGAGATTACGTAGAAGCATAGTAAAGTGTTGAGATGAATGTTGTAAATACTTGTTTTTATAACCGCTACACTCAATCGTAAAAGAAAAATAAAAATGAAAAATTCAGAAATCACAGGGCTTTCAAAAGAAGAATTAGTAGCTAAGATTGCGGAAGAAAAAGAGAACTTGTCAAAATTAAAGTTCGCTCACACCATTTCAGCTATCGAAAATCCTTCACGTATTTCAAAAGTAAGGAAAGATATAGCCCGTTTAAATACTGAACTGACTAAAGTTGTTAAAGCTGAGTCAGCTACTGAAACTAAATAATTTTAGAGTCCAAATGGAAAGAAATTTAAGAAAAACAAGAACCGGGTTGGTGGTAAGCAACAAGATGGATAAATCTGTTGTTGTGTCGGTTGAACGTAAAGTGAAGCACCCGATTTATGGTAAGTTCGTGAAGAAAACTACCAAATTTATGGCTCACGATGAGAAAAACGAATGTGGTATCGGTGATACGGTATTAATCATGGAAACTCGTCCTTTGAGTAAAAACAAGAACTGGAGATTGGTACAAATTTTAGAAAGGGCTAAATAAGATGGTACAACAGGAATCAAGATTAAACGTTGCTGATAACAGCGGCGCAAAAGAAGTATTAGTAATTCGTGTACTGGGTGGAACTGGTAAACGTTATGCTTCAATTGGAGATAAAGTAGTTGTTACCGTAAAAAGCGCTTTACCATCAGGTAACGTAAAAAAAGGTACAGTATCTAAAGCAGTTGTGGTAAGAACAAAGAAAGAGATCAGACGTAAAGATGGTTCTTATATCCGTTTCGACGATAATGCAGCTGTATTATTGAACGCACAGGATGAGCCACGCGGTACACGTATCTTTGGCCCGGTTGCGAGAGAACTACGTGAAAAACAATTCATGAAAATTGTATCATTAGCACCGGAGGTATTATAAAATGGGAAACAAAGTAAATACACCAGTTAAATTAAAGATCCGTAAAGGTGATTTAGTTAAAATCATTGCTGGCGATTCAAAAGGTCAACAAGGAAAAGTACTTGAAGTACTTAAAGATAAAAACAGAGCCGTTGTAGAAGGTATCAATTTAGTGTCTAAACACACTAAACCAAATGCTGCTAATCCAAACGGTGGTATTATTAAAAAAGAAGCCGCTCTTCATATTTCTAACCTGATGTTGGTTGATCCAAAATCTGGTAAACCTACCCGTGTTGGTCGTAAGGCTAACGCTGAAGGTAAATTGGTTAGAGTTGCTAAAGTTTCAGGGGAGGAAATTAAATAATGGCTACACCTAGATTAAAAAGCAAATACAAAGAAGAAGTTGTAAATGCATTAAAAGAAAAATTCCAGTACAAAACTGTAATGCAGGTTCCTAAATTGGAAAAAATCTGTATCAATCAGGGTGTAGGTCGTTTTTCTGTTACTGATAAGAAGATCGTAGATTCTACTATCGTTGAGTTAACCACTATTACTGGTCAACAAGCGGTTCAGGCACAATCTAAGAAAGATATCTCTAACTTTAAATTACGTAAAGGTATGCCAGTAGGTGTACGTGTAACGTTGCGTGACAATAACATGTACGAGTTCTTAGATCGTTTGATCTCTGTAGCTTTGCCACGTATTCGCGATTTCAAAGGTATCAATGACAAAGGATTTGATGGACAAGGTAACTACACTTTAGGTGTTACTGAGCAAATCATCTTCCCAGAGATTAATATCGATAAAATCAATAAAATTTTAGGTATGGATATTACTTTCGTAACTTCGGCCAAATCTGATGTTGAGGCTTTAGAGTTATTGAAACAATTCGGATTACCATTTAAAAATCAAAAAACAGCAGAATAATGGCAAAAGAAGGTGTAAAAGCACGCGAAGTTAAGCGCCAAAAATTGGTTGCTAGATACGCTGAAAAACGTGCAGCTTTAAAAGCAGCGGGTGATTTCGAAGGTTTAGATAAACTACCTAAGAACTCTTCTCCAGTACGTTTACACAACCGTTGTAAATTAACTGGCCGTCCTCGTGGTTATATGCGTACCTTTGGTATCTCAAGGGTAACGTTCCGCGAAATGGCGTTAGACGGTAAAATACCAGGTGTTAAAAAAGCATCTTGGTAATATAAAGTAGCTAGTACAGAGTATCAAGTATCGAGACCGAAAGGTTTCTTGATACTTGATACTTATGTCTATATACTGAAACAGAATTTTAACCGATAGCAGGTCCCATCGCTGGGTAGCGTCAGGAAACCACTATCAAAAACAATAAATAATGAATACAGATCCAATAGCAGATTATTTAACAAGAGTAAGGAATGCCATTAAGGCCAACCACAGAGTTGTAGAAATTCCTGCATCAAACCTTAAAAAGGAAATTACTAAAGTACTTTTTGATAAAGGTTACATCGCGAATTATAAATTTGAGGACACTACAGTTCAAGGCACCATCAAAATTGCTTTGAAGTACAATCCAATAACTAAAATTCCTGCTATTCGTACATTAGTGCGAGTAAGTAAACCAGGTTTGAGACAATATGCAGGCGTAGATAATATGCCAAGAGTATTAAACGGTTTAGGTATCGCAATCTTATCAACTTCTAAAGGTGTTATGACCGATAAAGAAGCAGCCAAATTAAACATTGGTGGTGAGGTATTGTGTCACGTTTATTAATATTTAGGAGAACAGCACAATGTCAAGAATAGGAAAAGCCCCAATTACAATCCCTGCAGGTGTTACTATCACTGTATCTAACGATAACTTAGTTACAGTTAAAGGCCCTAAAGGTGAATTAGCTCAAGCAGTAGATAAAGATATCACTGTAAGTCAAGAAGACGGTATTTTAACAGTAACTCGTCCTTCTGATCAAAAGAAACACAAAGCATTACATGGTTTATACCGTTCATTGCTTAACAATATGGTTGTTGGTGTTACAACTGGTTATAAATTAGAACAAGAATTAGTAGGTGTTGGTTACCGTGCTTCAAACCAAGGCAACACTTTAGATTTAGTTTTAGGTTATTCTCACCACTATGTATTCCAATTACCAGAAGAGATTAAAGTAACAACTACATCAGAAAAAGGTCAGACTCCTAAAATCATTTTAGAGAGTATCGACAAACAATTGATTGGTCAGGTAGCAGCGAAAATCCGTTCGTTACGTGCACCAGAGCCTTACAAAGGTAAAGGTATCAAGTTTGTAGGTGAAGTGTTAAGAAGAAAAGCAGGTAAATCAGCATCTAAAAAATAGTAATCATGGCAGGTAAAAAATTATCAAGAAGAGATCGTATTAAAAAAGGGATCAGAAAAAGACTTACCGGTTCGGAAGAGCGTCCAAGGTTATCTGTTTTTAGAAGCAATAAAGGGATTTATGCTCAGGTAATTAACGACGTTACTGGTACAACAATAGTTTCAGCATCATCAACATCTAAAGATTTTGCAGGTACTGGAAGCAAAAGCGATCAATCAGTTGCAGTAGGTAAATTAGTTGCCGAAAAAGCAATTGCAGCTGGTATTAAACAAGTTGTTTTCGATAGAAATGGCTATTTATATCACGGTCGTGTGAAATCGTTGGCAGAGGGTGCCCGCGAAGCTGGTTTAGTATTTTAATCTGAAGAAAAAGTAAGATGTCAACTATTAATATAAAAAGAGTAAAAACCACCGATATCGAATTAAAGGATCGTTTGGTTAGTATACAACGCGTTGCCAAAGTAACCAAAGGTGGCCGTACTTTCAGCTTTTCTGCAATTGTTGTAGTAGGTGATGAGAACGGTGTTGTAGGTTTCGGTTTAGGTAAAGCAAAAGAAGTAACTGAAGCTATCGCTAAAGGAGTGGATGATGCTAAAAAGAACTTGGTGAAAGTTCCGGTTTTAAACGGTACTGTTCCTCACGAGCAAATCGGTAAATTCTCAGGTGGTTTTGTATTGATCAAACCAGCTGCAGTAGGTACTGGAGTAATTGCTGGTGGTGCAATGCGTGCTGTATTAGAGAGTGCTGGTATCCATAACGTATTAGCAAAATCTAAAGGTTCATCTAACCCACACAACGTGGTAAAAGCAACTGTTGATGCATTAACTAAAATGCGTGATGCTTATACAGTAGCTCAAACTCGTGGTATTGATTTAAACAAAGTATTCAACGGATAATATCATGGCTAAGATCAAAGTAACACAAATAAAAAGCGTTATCGACAGAAGCGAGCGCCAAAAGAGAACCGTTCAGGCTTTGGGTTTATCTAAATTAAACCAAAGTGTTGAGGTTGAAGCTACTCCACAAATCATTGGTATGATTCGCAAAGTGAATCATTTAGTAGCAATCGAAAGTATCTAATAATTATTTGAAGGTAGTATCGGAGAAAATCTGGTACTGCCTTTATATATGTTTAATCGTTGTACCTGTTTAGTGAAAGCGAAGGGCAACACAAATTCAAAAAAATGAATTTAAGTAATTTAAAACCTGCAGCAGGTTCTACAAAAAACAGAAAAAGAATTGGTCGTGGTACTGGTTCAGGTCGTGGCGGTACTTCAACTCGTGGTCACAAAGGTGCTGGTTCACGTTCTGGTTACTCACGTAAAGTTGGTTTCGAAGGTGGTCAAATGCCTTTGCAACGTCGTGTACCTAAAGTTGGTTTCAAACCAATTAACCGTACAGAGTATGTTGGTGTAAACTTAGATGTTTTACAAGGCTTAGCTGAGAAATTCAATTTAACTACAATTGATTTCGCTGCTTTACAAGAGCATGGTTTAGCTTCTAAAAACGACTTAGTAAAAGTTTTAGGTCGTGGTGAAGTAAAAGCAAAATTAGAAGTTACAGCACATGCGTTTTCTGCAACCGCACAAAAAGCTATTGAAGCTGCAGGTGGTTCTATTGTAAAATTGTAATTATTAAATGAAGAAGCTATTTACTACTTTAAGTAATATCTGGAAAATTCAAGAATTAAAAGAGCGTATTTTGTTTACGCTCTTAATTCTTTTGGTATACCGTTTTGTATCTCACGTGGTTTTACCAGGTGTAGATCCAAATGCTTTGGGAGATAACGAAAAATCAGGACTTTTAGGCTTACTGGATATGTTTGCCGGAGGTTCTTTTTCTCGTGTATCGATCTTAGCTTTGGGCGTAATGCCTTATATCTCTGCATCTATTGTGGTGCAACTATTGGGTATTGCTGTTCCTTCTTTCCAAAAAATGCAGAAAGAAGGCGAAAGTGGTAGAAAAAAAATGAACCAGATTACACGTTACCTAACGGTAGCGATTACCATCGTTCAATCAGTTGGTTACGTTAAAACTCAGGTTCCCGCAGAAGCTATTTTATTACCCAATACTTTATTCTTAGTGTTATCTACGTTTGTTTTAACGGCAGGTACATTATTTGTAATGTGGTTAGGTGAAAAAATTACGGATAAAGGTATTGGTAACGGTACGTCACTTATCATCATGGTAGGTATCATTGCTCGTTTACCAGTAGCAATCAGTCAAGAATTTAGTGCACGTGTTGGTTCATCTGCCGAAGGCGGAGGTCCTGTTGCCTTGGTTTTAGAAATTGTTGCCTTGTTTGCAGTGGTAATGTTTACCATTTTAATTGTTCAAGGTGTGCGCAAGGTTCCTGTACAGTACGCTAAAAAAATCGTTGGTAATCGTCAGTTTGGCGGTGTTCGTCAGTACATTCCTTTAAAGGTAAATGCTGCCGGGGTTATGCCAATCATTTTTGCTCAAGCGTTAATGTTCATTCCAGGAGCTTTAATGTCGCTTATGCCTTCGTTACAAGGATCTTGGTTAATTCAATTTAGTAACACAACATCGTTGGCTTATAGCTTAACATTCGCATTTTTAATTATCGCTTTTACTTTCTTCTATACCGCTATCACGGTAAATCCAACTCAAATGAGTGATGATATGAAGAAAAATGGTGGTTTTATCCCAGGTGTTAAGCCGGGGTTTGCAACATCAACTTTTATTGATGATGTAATTTCTAAAATCACTTTCCCAGGAGCGGTATTTTTAGCGATCATTGCTATTCTGCCTTCGTTAGCGGTTAAATTTGGAATTAAGCAAGAATTTGCTCACTTCTTTGGTGGTACTTCATTATTAATTTTAGTGGGTGTAGTATTAGATACTTTACAGCAAATTGAAAGTTATCTTTTAATGCGTCACTATGATGGTTTAATGAAAACGGGTAGAGTTACTGGTAGAACAGGAGTTCCTGCGGCTAGTAGCAATGCTGCGTTGTAGTTCTTAAGGATGTCTAAAATCTATTACAAATCTCTAGAAGAGATCGAGTTAATAAGAGAGAGTTCTTTACTTGTTTCTAAAACTTTAGCTGAAGTAGCCAAAGTGATTAAAGCAGGTATGACTACTTTAGCATTAGATAAACTTGCTTATGAGTTTATTAATGATCATGGAGCAATCCCTGCTTTTTTAAACTATAATGGTTTCCCTTATTCTTTATGTATTTCACCCAATGAGCAAGTTGTTCATGGTTTTCCGAGTGATTATGTAATACAAGAAGGAGATCTGATTTCGGTGGATTGTGGGGTAATCAAAAACAATTATTTTGGCGATTCGGCGTACACTTTTTCTATTGGAGAGGTTGATGCCGAAAAGCAAAAATTAGTAGAGGTAACCAAACGCTGCCTGGAATTGGGAGTGGAGAAAGCAGTAAGCGGAATGCGAATTGGTGATGTCGGTTTTGCCGTACAGCAACATGCAGAAGCCAATGGTTTTGGAGTAGTAAGAGAATTAGTAGGACATGGTGTAGGTGTTAAACTTCACGAGAAACCCGAAGTACCTAATTATGGAAAGCGCGGTAGCGGGCCAAAACTTGAAGAAGGAATGGTGATTGCGATTGAGCCAATGATTAATGCTGGCGTAGCAGGTGTTAAGTTTCATAAGGATGGATGGACGGTAACCAGTAAAGACAATAAACCTTCAGCACATTTTGAACATACAGTAGCCATAAAAAAGGGCCAGGCAGATGTTTTATCGACCTTTTCTATTATAGAAGAAGTTTTACAACAAAAAAAATAAATAATTAAATTTTTTTATTTAATTTTGCAACCCTGTTTAGAAGCAGCTAATTAAGTAACAATCAATAAAATATGGCTAAACAAGCCTCAATTGAACAAGACGGCGTAATAAGAGAAGCATTATCTAATGCGATGTTCAGAGTAGAACTCGAGAACGGACATGAGATTATTGCGCATATTTCAGGAAAGATGCGGATGCACTACATCAAAATTCTTCCTGGGGATAAAGTAAAATTGGAGATGTCTCCTTATGATTTAACAAAGGGACGCATCACTTATAGATATAAATAAAATGAAAGTTAGATCATCAATTAAAAAACGTAGCGCTGATTGTAAGATTATTCGCCGTAAAGGTAAACTTTACGTAATCAACAAGAAAAATCCTAAATACAAGCAACGTCAAGGGTAATTAGAAAATATTGTAATGTACCGTACAACGGTGGCCCGCCGTTCGGAATTACTCAAAAACATAAATAAATATGGCAAGGATTTCAGGTATTGATTTACCAAGAAACAAAAGAGGTGAGATCGGTTTAACTTATATCTATGGTATAGGTAGAACAACTGCACAACGTATATTAACTACTGCAGGTATCGATTTAAACAAAAAAGTACAAGATTGGTCTGATGATGAGTTATCAGCAATCCGTACAATGATTAACGATGAGATTAAAGTAGAAGGTGCTTTACGTTCAGAAGTTCAGTTGAACATCAAACGTTTAATGGATATCGGTTGCTACCGTGGTCTACGTCACAGAAAAGGTTTACCTTCTCGTGGTCAGCGTACTAAAAATAACTCACGTACTCGTAAGGGTAAGAGAAAAACAGTTGCTAACAAGAAAAAAGCTACTAAGTAGAAAAAATTAATGATTGAATTATCGAATGACTGAATTATTGAATGTTTAGGCATTCTCTCATTCAAAACTCAATCATTCTTTCATTATAGTAAAAATAAACATGGCTAAGAGTAAAAAAGTAACAAAAAAACGTATCGTTGTAATTGAGCCTGTTGGTCAGGCACACATCAATGCTACTTTCAACAACATCATCGTTACCTTAACAAACAACAACGGACAGACTATTTCATGGTCTTCTGCTGGTAAAATGGGCTTTAAAGGTTCTAAAAAGAACACGCCTTATGCAGCTGGTCAAGCAGCTTCAGATTGCGGTAAAGTAGCATTTGATTTAGGTTTACGTAAAGTTGAAGTATTTGTAAAAGGTCCGGGTTCAGGTCGTGAATCTGCAATCAGAACATTACAAGTAGCAGGTATCGAAGTAACATCTATTAAAGATATTACTCCACTTCCACACAACGGATGTCGTCCTCCTAAAAAGAGAAGAGTTTAATTAAAAATTTTTAAAGCTAAGAATCTTCGGTTACAGACCGGATGATACTTTAAAACAAAAGAAAATGGCAAGATATACAGGCCCAAAAAGTAAAATCGCCCGTAAGTTCAGAGAACCAATCTTCGGTCCTGATAAGGTGTTAGACAGAAAAAATTATCCTCCTGGCCAACATGGCGTTTCAAAAAGAAGAGGAAAACAATCTGAATATGCAATCCAGTTAATGGAGAAGCAAAAAGTAAAATACACTTATGGTGTATTAGAAAAACAGTTCAGTAACTTGTTTAAAAAAGCATCTTCTCGTGCAGGTATCACTGGTGATAACTTATTACAATTGTTAGAAGCACGTTTAGATAATACCGTTTACCGTTTAGGTATTGCAACAACCCGTTCTGGTGCACGCCAGTTAGTTAGCCATAAACACGTAACCGTGAATGGTGAAGTTGTAAATATCCCTTCATATCAGTTGAAAGCTGGTGATGTGGTTGCGGTTCGCGAGAAATCAAAATCACTAGAATCAATTACTAACTCAGTTGCAGGCAGAGTAATCAATAAATTTGCCTGGTTAGAGTGGGATGCTAGTCAGTTATCAGGTAAGTTCTTAACTTATCCTCAACGTGACGAGATTCCTGAAAACATTAAGGAAAACTTAATCATCGAGTTATACTCAAAGTAATAAATGACTTAGTTAATTACCTCCAAAGGGTAATTAACTTTTTTCATGTTACTATATATTCAATAACGAATTTAAAAAATTATAAATGGCAATTTTAGCATTTCAGAAACCAGACAAAGTGATCATGCAGAAATCGACTGATTTCGATGGTACATTCGAATTTCGTCCTTTAGAGCCCGGTTTCGGTGTAACAATTGGTAATGCCTTAAGAAGAATTTTACTTTCTTCATTAGAAGGTTATGCTATTACTACTATTCGTTTTTCTGGCGTTTCTCACGAATTTTCTACCATCAAAGGTGTTGTAGAAGATTTAACAGATATCATCTTAAACTTAAAACAAGTTCGTTTTAAGAAAACTGGTGAATCTGGAGATGCGGAGAAAGTGTTCATCATTGTAAATGGCCAAGAGCAGTTTAAAGCTGGTGATATCACTAAATTCTCTAACAACTTTACAGTTTTAAACCCTGAGCATGTTATTTGCAATATGGATAAATCTGTTACTTTAGAAGTAGAATTAACCATCAATAAAGGACGTGGTTATGTTCCTGCTGAAGAAAATAAAGTTGCTGATGCTGTTGTAGGTGTTATCGCTATCGATTCGATCTACACTCCAATGAAAAACGTTAAATACACGATAGAAAACTTCCGTGTAGAGCAAAAAACGGATTACGAGAAATTGGTTTTAGATATTTCTACTGATGGTTCAATCCATCCAGAAGAAGCATTGAAAGAAGCTGCTAAAATCTTGATCCAACACTTTATGTTGTTCTCTGATGAGAATTTAGTGTTAGAATCTCAAGCCAAAGAAGAAACTAAAGAAGTTGATGAGGAAATTTTACACATGCGTAAAATCCTTAAAACTGAATTAGTGGATATGGATCTTTCAGTTAGAGCATTAAACTGCTTAAAAGCTGCTGATATCCGCACTTTAGCTGATTTAGTTTCTTATGATGTAGCTGATATGTTAAAATTCAGAAACTTCGGTAAAAAATCTTTAACAGAGATCCAGGAACTAGTAAAATCTAAAGGTTTATCTTTCGGAATGAACCTGTCTAAATTTAAATTAGACGAAGAGTAAGATTAGTCGGGAGTCTTTGGTTCGGAGTCGAGAGTCTTCTTACTAATGACTTTACTAATATAAAATAATTTTTCACAGTGTATAATTCCCTCGATAAGGAGACGGTATACACTTAATTACAGAACAATGAGACACGGTAAAAAAGTTAATCACTTAGGCAGAACCGACAGCCACAGAAAAGCAATGTTAGCTAACATGGCTACATCTTTAATCAAAGCAAAAAGAATTACTACAACTTTAGCAAAAGCTAAAGCTTTACGTACTTATGTTGAGCCAATCATTACTAAATCTAAGAATGATACTACTCACTCACGTCGTACAGTTTTTGCTTATTTACAAGATAAAGAAGTAGTAACTATCTTATTCCGCGAGATTGCTGAGAAAGTTGCAAACCGTCCAGGTGGTTATACTCGTATCATTAAATTAAACAACCGTTTAGGTGATAACGCTGAAATGGCTTTAATTGAATTGGTAGATTACAACGAAATTTACGGTAAAAACGTAGAAGCTAAAGAAGAGAAGAAAACTACTCGTCGTGGTAGAAGTAAAGCTGCTGCTCCTAAAGCTGCTGAGGCAAAAGCCGAAGCTACTGAAGAAGTTGCTACAGAAGCTGCTCCTGCTGAAGAAGCTCCAGCTATGGAAGAACCTAAAGGAGAATAATTTATTCTACTTTAAAAGTTTAAAAGTCCTGCTCATTGAGCAGGACTTTTTTGTTTTAGATCATACTTGTTTTATTACACAAACGTTTGCTTCATTTTTTCATTACATAGCTTTAAATCGGCTAGGTATCTATAAATTAGCCTAAAACAAATTCAAGATGAAATTTAGGCTTTTTCTTTTGGTCTGTCTATTCGGGCAGATGTCACTCCATGCTCAGATCGTTAAATATACCAATGGTAATAATAGTTGGAATCCAGATTCTTTAGGTAATCACAGGGCTATTGTTCAATACAATGGTGTTGAGGGTGTAGCACACGTAAAAATCGACTGGAGAAGAAGGGATGAGCATCCAGAATTAAAAAGGATTATCATCCAGGATGCTAATGGGAAGACCATTGCAAATTCATCTGCTGAGCGGGTAACGAGAGAAAGTGCTGATATTTACTTCGAAGCACCTTCAAAAGGAAAATACTTTGTTTACTACATGCCTTATAAAAATGAAGGCAGAAGCAATTATCCGAAGGGGGTATATCTTAAGCCCAATGCCATTAATACTTCCTGGCAAGCGAAAGTAAAAGGAACTTCCATTAATAGCGCTGTAGTAGAGATTCAATCTATTGATGCCTTTAACTCTTTCTATCCAATGGAAGTTATCGCTACAGCAAAGGAAACGGCATCAATGAAGGCTAAACATGCAGGACAATCGTTTATCGTTTTTCCGGAAGATCGTATGTTTCCAATTAAGATGCCAAAGGACCTGCCTTACCGCTGGATACAAAAAAGAAGTGCTGATACATTTTCGGGTACAGCAAACAGAGGGGAGAATTATGCCTTTCAGCTTGGGGTATATGCATTGGACGATTTAAATAACCTAAATATTGCCTTTGGTGATCTCAAGACAAGCACAGGCAAAGTAATTTCTGCCAGATACATCAACTGCTTAAATACCAATGGAACTGGTTACGACAATAAGCCGCTAACCAAAAAAGTTAACGTAGTATCTGGTAACATTCAACCCATGTGGATAACGGTAGATGTGCCTAAAGGTACAAGTGCAGGGATTTACACTGGAAAATTGATCGTAAAGGCTAACGGTAAATCAAAGAACATCGCAGTTAAGCTTACGGTAACCAATTCTGTATTGACGGATGCTGGCGTTGGCGAACCGGAGAAGCAAACGCGCTTAACCTGGCTCAATTCTACCTTGGCTCAATCTAATACCGTGGTTGCACCCTATACACCGCTAAGCGTGGAAGGAAATGTAATTTCACTTTTAGGAAGGAAGTTTGAAATCAATACGGATGGTTTTCCTAAACAAATTCAAACTTTGTTCAATGCAGAAATGACCGGTTATACAGATAAGCCTAATAATATTTTAGCCGAACCTATCCACTTTCATTTTTTTAATACTCCAAAAACACAGGAGAAATTTACAACCAGTAACTTTCAGATCCTAAGTAAGGAAGCTGGAACAGTAAAATGGACAGCTACTAATACATCTGAAAACCTGAAGATGGACCTGGAAGGTGCTTTGGAATTTGATGGCTATGTACATTATGTAGTTAAAGTTACTGCTTTGAAAGATGTGGAATTTAGTAATGTTGATTTTCACATTCCGTTTGATAAAGGATCTACGAAATATTTGATGGGTTTGGGTGAGAAAGGTGGAGTAAGGCCAGATACCGTTAAGTGGAAGTGGGATGTAGCCCATAAAAATCAGGATGCAGTATGGATAGGAAATGTGAATGCTGGCTTGTATTATAACTTAAGAGATGAAAACTATGTTCGACCGCTCAATACCAATTTCTACCTGCAAAAGCCTTTATTATTACCTAAATCATGGGGTAATGATAATAATGGAGGAATCCAGATTAACGTAAAGGGAAGCTCTATGCTTGCCGATAATTTTACAGGAGCCAGGAGTATGAAAAAGGGGGAGGTGCTTTATTATAATTTTAATTTACTGATTACACCTTTTCACTTAATTGATACTAATTTCCAGTGGGATAATCGTTTTTACCATAAATACGGTAATCTGGACAGTATCAAATCAAATGGTGCTACGGTGGTAAATATTCATCATGCAACACCAATAAATCCCTGGATCAACTATCCGTTTATAGAATGGAAGAAAATGAAGAATTATATAGGCGATGCACACTCAAAAGGTTTAAAAGTTAAAATTTACAATACCGTGCGTGAGCTTTCTAATCATGCTTACGAATGGCCGGCATTACGCAGTTTGGGTACCGAAGTGTATTCTCCAGGAAATGGGGGAGGCTTCAGCTGGTTACAGGAGCACATCGATTCAAATTACATCGCTGCCTGGTTTGTGCCCGAAATTAAAGATGCTGCCATTATCAATAGTGGAATGAACCGCTGGCACAATTACTATGTTGAAGGCATGAACTGGTTGGTAAAGAATGTTGGTATTGATGGTGTTTACCTGGATGATGTGGCCTTTGATCGGGTAACGATGAAACGCATTAAACGGGTATTAACGCAAGATAATCACCCTGGGATTATTGATTTACATTCTGCCAATCAATATAACAAAAGCGATGGTTTTAATAACAGTGCAATTTTGTATATGGAGCATTTCCCTTATTTGAATCGTTTATGGTTTGGCGAATATTTCGACTATGAAAAGAATAATCCGGATTTCTTCCTGACCGAGGTAAGTGGTATTCCTTTCGGCTTAATGGGAGAGATGCTTCAGGATGATGGAAATCAATGGCGGGGAATGATTTATGGAATGACAAGCAGATTGGGCTGGTCAGATAAAAGTGATCCAAAACCTTTATGGAAAACCTGGGATAGCTTCGGAATTAAAGATTCTGAACTGATTGGCTATTGGAGCGATAACTGCCCGGTAAAAACGGATAACCCTAAAGTTTTAGCCAGCGTATATAAGAAAAAAGGTAAAACCATGATCGCCATCGCCAGCTGGGCTGATACAGACGTAAAGGTTAATTTAAACATCAATTGGAATAAACTAGGATTAGATCCTGATCAGGTAAAAATTACTGCCCCGGCGATTGATAAGTTTCAAGCAGCAGGAAGCTTTCCAGGAGGAAAATCTATTCCGGTTGAAAAAGCTAAGGGATTAATACTGATTGTAGAGTAGAAGTTAAGATAATTACCACAAAGGCGTAAAGACAGCCATGAGAATAAGCATTCTTCGTGTCTCAATGCCTTTGTGGTATTCGTTTTTTGTATGCTGAACGGATAAAATATTAAACTTTTACATTTTGCATTCCGTATTGTTTCAATACATCATCGGGTACACCGGCCCATTGATTGGGTGAATTGCCCATGTAACCAATGTCTTTTACACCTATCTCAGTGGTATAAAAACCAGATGCAGTTAAATCGCGCATTCGGTTAAAGAAAATAACCCCTGCCTGAACTTCCGGCTTTGCCTTTTTTGGGTAGGCAATCTCATCAATAATGGAGATTTGCTGTTCTTCTGAAGCTTCTACAAATGATTTTTCGTATTTGTTAAAGCAATATACATCCAACCATTTTAAACCTCCACGCATGGGTACCTGATGCTCAGGAATATCCTTCACAATAAATTCTATAAATTCGGGCACTTTAGCATCTGTAGCACTACCTGAAACATCATCTTTTGGAATGATGATATCTGCTAAAACGGTAATGGTGGCCATTTCGTGCTTATTGAAAAAGGTTTCTGATTTTAATTTCTTATCCCTGTCAAGTTCCCATTTTTCACGGCCAGCCTCTTTAGCTGTTTCTTCTGGAACTACTGCTTCTGTTTTGTTTTCGGGTTGTTTACATGCATCAATAAGCACAGTAGTACTTAGTGCAGTTAAACCCAATGCTTTTATGGAATCACGTCTGTTCATGTTGTAATTCTTTAAATGTTTTGTTTTTTCTTTTGAGCCAATATATATTCTGCAGTACGCATAGAGAGGGCTAGAATCGTCCAGGTGGCGTTTTTATCGCCCTGTTGAACGAACGGTCCAGCATCTACCACAAATAGGTTTTTGCAATCGTGTGCCTGGCAATACTTATTTAAGGCCGATTTCTTAGGATCATCACCCATGCGAATTGTTCCTACTTCATGAATGATTTTCCCCGGGGGAAGTAAACCATAATTGGTTTCGGGACCTTGAATTTCCGAAGTTACCACACCGCCCATTTCTTTCATCATGTGCAAGAAGGTTTCCTGCATGTGTTTGGCCTGGAGAATTTCTTCTTTCGCCCATTTATAATGAAATCTCAATACAGGGATCCCATATTTATCCACCATGTTAGGATCAATTTCACAATAATTATCTTCCCGTGCAATAGCAGTTCCACGACCAGCCATACCTACGGTAGTGCCATAAAACCTTCTATAATCGTCTTTTAATGATTTACCATAGCCACCTGCATCCTTCATCTTCCCATTTCGATCAGGAACCATGCCATTCATGCGCGGAACACCTCCGCCGAAACCGTATGCTGGCATACCCATTCCTCCCCAATATTCGATATGGTAACCACGAGGGAAGTTTAGTTTTTTATTGTCGAGCCACCAAGGAGAGTAAATATGAACACTACCCAAGCCATCTTCGTTATAACGTTTACGATCCATGAGTTGAGGAAGAAAACCTGATACACTTACTCCGGTAGAATCGTGTAAATACTTTCCAACCACACCACTACTGTTTGCTAATCCGTTTGGATGAGAAGAAGATTTAGAATTCAATAAAATTCTGGCTGATTCGCAAGCGCTTGCCCCTAAAATAACAAGCTTACCATTTACCTGGTATTCCTGAAGATCTTTTCTATTTACATAAGAAACACCTTTCGCTGTGCCATCTTTATCGGTGATTACTTCGCGTACCATCGCGTCGGTAATCACAGTCAGATTTCCCGTTTTTACCGCTGGAATAACTAAACAAGACGAAGAAGAAAAATCGCCATACACTTTACAGCTTCTGCCGCATTGACCACAATAGAAGCAAGGTGCACGATCGCTGTTATTTGGCAAGGCTTCTGTAAGTACAGATCCTCTACCAGCAATTACTTTTACACCGGCTTTTTCAGCACCTTTTTTAATGAATAATTCGTTTAACCGGGGTTTTGGCGGTTTCATGAAGATTCCGTCAGGTTCGTTTTCTAAACCCTCAGTACTGCCATAAATCCCGATCATTCGGTCAATTTTATCGTAAAATGGTTTTACATCGTCGTAAGTAATAGGCCAATCATCAGTTAAACCATCTTTTGCCTGGAAGTCTTTAGGCCCCATGCGGAGCGAAATCCTTCCCCAGTGATTGGTACGGCCACCTAACATCCGCGACCTGAACCATTCAAACTCTGTTTTGTTTTTAGTTGTGTAGGGTTCACCTTCTAATTCCCAGCCACCGTAAGAGGCATCGAAATCACCGAAAGGTCTTACTGTACTTGCACCTCGGCGGGGAGATTCCCAAGGCCATTTTAATTGATGTGCATCTATTCGTGGATCGAAATATTGACCTGCTTCAAGCATTAACACTTTTTGTCCGGCATTAGCTAAAACATAGGCTGCCATTCCGCCCCCTGCGCCCGATCCCACAATAATGGCATCATAAACAGTAGGCGATTTTTTTATCTGAAAGTCACTCATGAAATATGGTTAGATATAAAACGATATTCTAATCTAAACTTTAATTTGCGCAATTAAAAGCAACCCAATAGATCATGAAGTTTTTTGGAATGATTATAAATAATCTGCCATTCCAGTTTAGTAAAACGTATTATGTAAATGTTGGCTCTAGAATATTTTGACAGGTGCTTTTTATTATGCGATGGTAAAATATATCCTGTCATGCCTCAAATAAAGTCGCTCAATTGTTACATTATAAAGAGAAGATTAACGGTGCCAATAAACTTGATTATCTTTGTCTTTTAAAATTTTCTCATGTCGGTTCAGCAGCACGCAACAACATTTATATCTTCGGTTCAGGAGAGTTTGGCTAATCAAACTTTTGTTAAACTTTCTTTAGGGAATTACAAAGGTGAGGAGGAAGCTCTTAAACAGCTTCTTATCCGGAGAGTATTGATTAAGCGTGAAGAGAAACTTGCTTTTACCTTTCGCTACAAAACGCGCGATGTGGTTAAAAACTACTCGATTGATGAAGGTTTAACACTTGTAGTCAATTACCTGAACACTGGTTTTAAGATCGCAACTTTATTCAGTACCCAAAAGGATCTTATTCTTGAAGAACTGAACAGCGGTAAAGTGGTTTTAAGGGAGAGCAAGGCGTCAAGTACTGTAGCGCCATCTGCAAGCCATGATAAGGAGAAAAATCGCCTCATTAAACCTGAATCAAAAGCTTATTTGCAAGAGCTAAAGATTACCGATGCGGAAGGGAATGTATTTAAAAATGCTCAGGATAAATATCGTCAGATCAATCATTATATCGAAATTCTCAGTGCCTTAATTAAAGAGCTTCCAACAGGAACGGTTAAAAAAGTTGCTGATATGGGTTCTGGTAAGGGCTATTTAACCTTTGCTTTATATGATTATTTGCATTCCGTTTTAAATCTGAAATCAGAAGTTGTTGGCGTAGAGTATCGCCAGGATATGGTTGATTTGTGTAACCAGGTAGCACAAAAATCTGGCTTTAATCAGTTGAATTTTGTTCAGGGAACGATTCATGATTATCATGCTGCTGATGTAAACTTATTAATTGCGCTCCATGCTTGCGATACCGCTACCGATGATGCAATTTACAAAGGTATTAAAGCCAATGCCGAATTAATTGTAGTAGCACCTTGTTGCCACAAACAGATCAGACGGGAAATGGAGAAAAGCAAAGTAAAAAATGATGTTTCGTTTTTAACCAAATATGGTATCTTCTTAGAACGCCAGGCAGAAATGGTTACCGATGGCATTCGGGCGTTAATTTTAGAGTACTTTGGGTATAAAACGAAGGTATTTGAATTTATATCAGACGCACATACCCCTAAAAATGTTCTTGTAGTAGGCGTGAAGAGAGCCGATAACTTGAAGCCTGAAGCAGAAAGCGAAAGACAAGCAACAGTTTTACAAAAAATAAAAGAAAGTAAAGCGTATTTCGGAATTGACTACCATCACTTAGAGCGGTTGTTGGATTTGTAATTTTTTCAACCTTTTTTCATATATTAAGGTGTCGCAATTTGCGACACCTTAATATATGGCTAAAAATAAACTTAATCTGATTGTCCCTGATGAAGTTTTAATTAATAAAATATATTTCTTAAGGAACCAAAAGGTTATGTTGGATAGAGATTTAGCTGAGCTTTATGGTGTATTACCCAGACGATTAAGAGAGCAGGTTAAAAGAAATATAAATAATTTTCCAAATCATTTTATGTTCCAACTTTCTGATACAGAAGTTGAAATTATGATATCGCAAAAGGCTATGCCCTCAAAACAATATCTAGGAGGAGCATTACCATATGTTTTTACAGAACATGGAGTGCTAATGCTTGCAACTGTTTTGCGTAGTGAGCAAGCGATTCTAGTTAGCATTAAAATAATTGAAATTTTTGTTAGGTTGCGAGAGATGCTTTATGATAATTCGGAATTAAGAAATGCAATACAAAAACTCGAACGTAAAACAGAAAATAATATAAAAAATATTGAAATAGTCTTCAAATATATTGATGAACTTTTAGAAAAAAAGGAAATGCTGGAGGGAAGGGAGCGTATAGGATATAAACTTTCAAAAAAATGAAGTTTTCAAATATATACCCAAAGCAATACTGATTTTTTCTTCGCCTTAAGCAGTACATCTATCTTTCTCATCGCTTCATTGGATATAACGGGGCAACCCGCACTTTGTCCGAATAAAGTTTGAGGAAAGATCTCCTTATTCGGAACAGGAGTGTAAGCATGCAAAACTACTATGCGTTTAAATGCATTGCTGTTCGTTTTCTCCATTCCGTACATTTTGTAATGAATGTTGATGCCCCAATTACTATAAGAGCGACCTTTCACCTTGTATTTGCCCAATGAAGTACAGTAACTACTGAAAACAGGTTTTAAAGGCGTACTTCCACCGCCAACACCATGAGCACAAAGACTCTCAATAACGATTTCGTTTTTCTTGAAATGATAAACAAAAAGTCTGTTTTTTCCAGAATGAATACTCATATCTAGCATAATGCAGATTGTGGTATCCATTTTATTTTTCTTACAAAAGGCTAAAGCTTCTTTAATTTTTGATTGGTTTATGCTAACCTCCGGCTCATGATCGTAAAAACCATAAAATATAAAGAGGATGATAACCATGAAATATTTAAACATGGTAACCTAGAATTTTCTAAGCGTACTTGAGCAACAAAACCAATATCAGGCCTATTGCTGCTGGTAAACTTTGCACCATTAAAATTTTCTTGCTTGCCGTTGCAGCACCATAAACACCAGCCACAAATACACAGCCCAGAAAAAAGATTGCTACGTTTAATTTCCATACCGGATCGCAAATCAATAGCGACCAGATTAAACCTGCTGCTAAAAATCCATTGTAAAGTCCCTGATTAGCGGCAAGAGATTTTGTAGGCGGAAACAATTCCTTCGGAAAATTTCTAAAAACCTTTGGCGCTTTGGTGGTCCAGGCGAACATTTCCAGCCAAACAATATATAAATGGATTAAGGCAACCAAGCCAATGACAATTTGAGCCGCTATTTGCATAAACGTGAGTGATAAGATCTAATTCTAAGGTAAGTATTTTAAGGAATAAATTACTGTACTGCCTTTTTAAATAGATATTACATTTTGTAAAGCCGCTTGCACCAGCTATTATTTGGCTTTCACAAAGCAATGGCGTAACTTTGCATTACATTTAAAAACAAGAAATTATGTCATCAGTAGTGATGCAATGTAATATTTCTTAAGGTTTCTTGCCTTTTCAAATCGCCCATTACACAGTCTTAAAAGCATTTTATATTTCCCTTTATTTCTGAATATTTCAAATATTTGGGCAATATTCGGGCAATTATCTATTTCCTATATATTTTTGTTTATGCCCAACCTACGTTTACTCTTAGATGAGAGAAAGAAGAATAGTGATGACACATACCCCATAAAGCTTAGGGTTAGTGGGTACAATGACTACAAAAGATATAAAACAAAATTTTCTGCTACTGAACTAGATTTTGAAAAGTTACAATCGGGTAAACATCTTTCCGATGCCCAAAGAAAAACGAAGTCATCAATGGATTATCTCAGAGCTTAGCAGGATATCTGTAAATAGCCATAATCTCCTCTTTGGTTAGCGGAATGAATATGGCTGATATATTAACTCTTCGTTATGATAATGTATTGCAATTTGCTCATCATTGATAAAATTAAAATTCATTGTGTTGCGTTAATCAACGAATATAGGAAATTTGACGATCAATCCTAAAAATGTAATTTGCGGAAAATTTACTAGCTCTCATGGAAGTATTTAAAGACCTATTTCAAGAAATAAAAGACCGGATCAGAAATCCTTTATTTAGCTCCTTTGCAATAGCTTGGATTTTTTTTAACTGGCGAATTACTGTTGCAATTTTATTTTATGATAATGAAGCACTTAAACGAGCTGGTTATAATACATTAAATAATCTCATTAATGCTAAGCAGGATAATCTAAAAATGATTTTCTATCCGCTGTTGAGTGCACTATTTTACGTTTTTGTATTCCCATTTATAAGAAATGGCATAACAGAATTTCTTTTCGCTCGGAAAATAGAAAATGAGAACAAAATCCTCGAAAAAAACAAAAAAGCTTCAGTCAAGCTTGAGCGTTATGTAGATTTGTTGAAGGAACTCGAAGATCAACAAAAACTCGTCGGCGATATCTATTCCGAACAGAAGAAAGAATTAGAGCGTTCATCAAAACTTCAAAATGAACTAAACAATGAAAAATCGACTAATTCTGACTTAACAACTTCTTTAACGAAGCTTAGGAAAGATTTAGGTAATATTTCAGCAATAGCTTCTACACCTTTAGTGCTTAGTGGCATATGGATCTGTAAACGATTAGTAAATGGAGAATTTAGTGAAAAGCAGTGGGCAATAACAGGTTCGGACATTTACGAGGGCGATGAGCGCTATCGAATAATTGACTTTCTCTACAATCCATCAACAAGACAAATTCATATCACGTTACAATTTGAAATTAGATCTTCTATGAATTCGCCCCACGCTTATCTAATTGACTATATGACACTGGGATCATACCTTCTTGATTATAATGAAAATGACAAGAGTTATTCAAATAAGGATGACACATTCACCCTGACAAAAAAAGATTAATTATTAGAAATTTATTATTAATCATTGTTCAAGAAAATATTAAAGTTATTAATGCAGTTTTTAAGTTTAATATTTATAAACATGTCCACAATTTGGGTCTATTTTGAGTCCTATTTTTTCCACATCCAGTTGAAAACACGCTCAAATGGTCAATATAATAAAGGTTAATTGTCATTAAAATGTCATCAATCATTAGTTCGTAAAAATATTTTACAATTATAATTGCAATTAATTTTGCAATTACTTTTTTCGATATCTCTCGCATGCTGGCAAATTTATTTAATCGGTAATCGTGATGTCACTTTCACTTAGATCGTTCAACCTAGGGGCTAAATTTTGGTTTAAAACAAATTTTAAACTGATGGTATTGTGCAACAACAACAAGATAAACAATAAGAGCACAACTAACTTCACAACTAAGAACAACATCACCATTAGCTCTATCATTGCTATTATAATTTGCAAAAATGGTATAACTTTGGCAACCAACAGAAATGAATGAATACTCATTCATCATCTTAGTTAATATTAAACACTCTCTCAAATGACAATGGCAACTGCAACTACTGGATCAAATATTTCAGAAAAATGGAATATAGAAGCTCCTAACCAAAATCTTTTTACAGGAGATCAGGTGATTGATGCATATTTAAGCGGGAAAAAAGACGGATTAAGAAGTGCTGAAAAAGTTATCTTAGATCGCCTAGATAATAATGTTGACAATTCTGGAACTCAAGTTTTGGATTTATTGAAGTTTCTTGACAGGAAAAACATTTCAGGAAATGATGCCTACCTGAAAATTAATTCGTGGAAAGACCTTTCAATTCTTATTTCTGTAAAAGAATCTGATTTCTATAATGAATCCTTTTTGAATGTATATGAGTTTGTTGAGCATTTAGAGGAAACATTGAACTCTGAAACTTGTCACGTAGAATTTTCTTTCGTAGACTTCAATGAAAAGCTTAACGATTATAATCTCCATTGCGATGGATATGTATTAAAGTATAATAAACCTTCTTAACAATTAATAAATTTTAATGGCTCTCGATCATGGACTGCACAATGAAGAATTGTGTGATCACTTGCAAACACTGGATGGAAAATACAACGACTGGGTAGTAACAACAGCATTTTATGCATGTATCCATTTTGTTGAACATAAGCTATTTCCACTTAAACAAAAAGAAAAAGAATTTCAAACCTTTGATAGCTATTGCGATTTCCAGCATAATGAAAATGACAGTAATTTAAGCAAGCATTCGCTTAAATCTGAACTTGTTGGAAAGTACATACCTGCTATTAAGTATCAATACAGACAGCTGAAAGATGCCTGCATGAATTCTAGATATACAGAATACAAGGTCACCGGGAATAAAGCACAATCATGCAGTGGGATAATGAAGGTAATAAAAAGACATTGTGTCTAGAATAAAAAGGCTGATGGATCAGCCTTTTTATTTACAAATAGTCGCGTCAATATGACGCAACTATTTATTGCCTTTGCGTATATGGAAATCATTACGCAATCAATTCCTACAAAGCTAATTTGACCTAATACTGGTCAGATTGCTGGCATTCCCCAAAATCCACGGGGAATTCGTGATGAGCGTTTCTCTAGGCTCGTCAAATCAATTATTGATCATCCTGAAATGCTGAAGATGCGTGAGGTTCTCGTTTTGGAATATGCTGATGCTTATGTTGCTATTGCCGGGAACATGAGATTGAGGGCTGCTCTTGAAGCTGCAGCCATGCCTGATGATGAGTTTGCGGTAATCGTTGAGCAAAAGCAATCGCTTGAAAACTTCAATGAGTGGTTTGCTGCTATATCAGAATTAAGATCTTCCAAAACTATTCCATGTAAAATCATTCCTCGTACAGCCACCATTGGTCAGATTAAAGCCTACATCATCAAGGATAATGTTGCTTTTGGTTCCGACGATTACGATCTATTGGCCAATGAATGGGATTAGGATGATCTTGCAGACTGGGGAATTGCTTTACCGGTATTCGATGATGACTATGAACCAGAAGAAAAGAAAAAGAAATCTGTGGTAAGGCTTGTTATTGAATTTGAGGGTGATATTGCAGATTATGATGAGATCAAAAGGCTTATCAGTGATGTAATAGGGAGTTTCCATCCGCAAATTTAAGGGACTATGATCGGTAAGATTGACGGAAATAAAACAGCAAAATAAATTAGAGAAGCAGAATTAGTTATCGTATTTGAGCTATATAAAACGGCTACGGCTATGATCAGATGCGCAAAATGGTAATACAGCGCATGGGGATCGAAGCCTATTCGAAAAGTACACTTCATAAAGATATCCATAGCCATGGAAAATAAAAAGCCGGGAGAAATTGTAAAAGAATATGATGTGCGTGCTATCGAAAGAGTATCGCTTGCATTTACCAGGTTAATGGAGATGGGCAAGATTAAGAACTTATTTAATTTCTGTCAGACACATGATATTGATCGACGAAACTTTGAAAGGATGAGGAATCAGAAATTAGGATCACCAAGTATTTACCTGCTTAATGTTTTGCGTGTAAATTATGGTGTATCTCTTGACTGGTTAATAACAGGTAAGGGCAATTGGTTAGTGTAATCCATCATGTCTATTGTGTGCAATGTTTGCACATACGGATTTGGGTGCTTTGAAATTGGTTAAACTATTGTGTACTTTTGCATTGACAAAATGAATCATTATTAGATAGTTCGGGTAAAAATCGGGTACTCAAAATAATCGACATTCGTAATTGTCTAACTTTTAGAAACTTAAATAATAAATATATGTCATCAGTAGAGACAACTTACATCCCTTACAAAGTTAAGGACATTTCACTGGCAGAATGGGGCCGTAAAGAAATCGAATTAGCCGAAGCAGAAATGCCAGGTTTAATGAGTTTACGTAAAGAATTCGGTCCTTCGCAACCCCTTAAAGGTGCTCGTATCGCAGGTTGTCTGCATATGACTATCCAAACAGCGGTTTTAATTGAAACTTTAGTGGCTTTAGGTGCAGAAGTTACCTGGTCATCTTGTAATATTTTTTCTACTCAGGATCATGCTGCTGCTGCAATTGCTGCTGCTGGTATTCAGGTTTATGCCTGGAAAGGTTTAACTGAAGAAGAATTCGACTGGTGTATTGAGCAAACTTTACATTTCGGTCCGGAGCAACAACCTTTAAACATGATTTTAGATGATGGTGGCGATTTAACCAATATGGTTTTCGATCGTTTTCCAGAATTAATCGCTAACATCAAAGGTTTATCAGAAGAAACCACTACAGGTGTTCACCGTTTATACGAAAGAATGAAAAACGGAACATTGCACTTACCTGCAATCAACGTTAACGATTCAGTAACTAAATCTAAATTTGATAACAAATACGGTTGTCGCGAATCATTAGTAGATGCGATTCGTCGTGCTACAGACGTAATGATGGCTGGTAAAGTAGCTGTTGTTTGCGGTTATGGCGACGTAGGTAAAGGTTCTGCAGAATCTTTAAGCTCACAAGGTGTACGTGTTATCGTTACAGAAATTGATCCGATTTGTGCTTTACAAGCTGCAATGGAAGGTTACGAAGTAAAAAGATTAGACACAGCTATTAAAGAAGCAGATATCGTGGTAACTACTACAGGTAACTGTGACATCGTTCGCGAGAAACACTTCCGAGCATTAAAAGATAAAGCGATCGTTTGTAACATTGGTCACTTCGATAACGAAATCGATATGGCTTGGTTAAATGGTACTTATGGTAGTACTAAAGTAGAAATCAAACCTCAGGTAGATAAATATACTATCGATGGTAAAGATGTTATCGTTTTAGCTGAAGGTCGTTTAGTAAACTTAGGTTGTGCAACTGGTCACCCAAGTTTCGTAATGAGTAACTCTTTCACCAACCAAACTTTAGCACAATTAGAGCTTTGGACTAACCCAGGTAAATACGAGAACAAAGTTTATACTTTGCCTAAGCATTTAGACGAGAAAGTAGCGCGTTTACACTTAGAGAAAATTGGTGTAGAATTAGAAGTTTTAGATCAACACCAGGCTGATTATATCGGCGTACCGGTAGAAGGTCCTTTCAAATCTGACGAATATCGTTACTAATTAAGTTTGGAGTTCTGAGTAGGGATTCCGGATTGTAAATAAAAGAGGGATGTGCAATTTGCATATCCCTTTTTGCATTTTAGCCATTTCCCCGACTATAAGATTTTCAGTTTAAAAAACAATGTCAGGAGTTCTTAGGAGCATTTAGTCCTGCTGTACACTTTACTCCTCCCGATAAATATCTGGATCCGTGTTCGTTCCCATCAGGTTTATTTTACAACGGGTTGAAGCACTTTTGTTCCATAAAAACCTACATTTGCTTTATAATATATTAAACATGAAAAGAGTAATCATGGCTTTGGCATTTGGAATTTTTACTATCAGTGCAAATGCCCAAACCGCAGCTAAAAAAGCAGCGACAACAAAAGAAATTAGCCATAAAGTGGTAGATATTGCCTGTGGTGAGTGTCAGTTTAAACTAAAAGGCAAAAGCTGTGATCTGGCAGTAAGAATTGATGGTCATGCGTATTTCGTTGATGGGAAAAATATCGATGAATTTGGCGATGCCCACGGGAAACATGGTTTTTGCAATGCAGTGAGTAAAGCTGAAGTAACCGGCGAAATTGTTAATAATCGCTTCAAAGCCAAAGAAATTAAGTTATTGCCGAATAAGAAATAGCTCAACTGAAGGGATTTTTGGGATTTAACCACATAGAAAAAGAGCTTTACGCAGAGAAGCACCGCAAAGGCAAAAAGAAAACTTAAATGTGAAAAAGGCGTATTATTTTTTTTTGAACCATATAAGCCATATAAGAAAATATTAGGCTTGCACGGTGGCCTTTTTGGTAAAAAATATGCATCCAACTGGGTGTGCTCGGTGCCTTCCTCTCAGGGCCCTCTGCGGTAAAACCTTATTTAAAATCTTTCTAATTTAGCTGGAAATCTTTTATCTTTACAGAGAATCATCTCCATGAATAAAGAAAAAGTAAAATTGTGGTTTAAAAGGGTGGGGCTAGTAGGGTTTCTATTCTTCCTGATTAAGGGTTTAATCTGGTTGGTAGTATTCTATTTCATCGGCAAAAACGTAAGCTAGTTACCACAAGTATGCTTATCTAAACGTAAAAAGCATATTCGCTAAGAAATTCCATACAAATACAATTACAATTGCAAAGAATTTGGCCAGGTAGAAGTTAGTTCCATTCTTGCGCTGGTGGAATAAGTAAATGATTACGGTATTTAAGCCTAAGCCAATTAAGCTCACCACTAAAAATTTGCTGAATTCTGTCCCCCAATGACTATTTGTACTCTGGAAAGTCCACACCCGATTAATTAAATAATTATTGGTTACGGCAAGGGTAAAACCTATGGCATTGGCCAGATATTTATTAATCTTGATTTTTTCTTTACATAACCAGGTGGCCCCGAAATCTATCGCCATTCCGAGGAAACCTGTTAATCCAAATTTGATGATGCGAAAGACTAAATCCATTTTTAATGTAGTTTAACCAAATAAAATTGCTCTAAAACCTGAGGGCGTGTTTCAGCATTGATAAACTTTCCGGTAAGCTTAGTAATGTGATAATATTCGAAGGATTTTAACACTTCAGCGTGATATTCCGTTTTTAACCTTTCCAGTTCTGCCGCGGACGTATAAATAATTAACGATTCTTTGTTGCCAAATTTGGCTAGATCTTCATAATTCCAAAAATATTGAGGCTCGCCAGTGGCGTAAAAATCAAAGGAATAGGCATCAGGATACATCAATACAGCTGCTTTTGCCTCTGGATAATTTTCTTTTAACCAATTGCCTGCCTGCATACCCGATTCGTATTTTAAAACCGCAGGATAGAAGAAAGCAGATAAGAAAACCATCAATCCCACAGAAATAAAAGAACTTCTCCCGAGCAGGGTATTAACTTTTAAACCTTTAAATAATAAAAACGCTGATCCAAATATCAATACCACAAAACCGATTGCAACGAAGTATAAGTTGAATTTAAATAATATAGCGATTGCAGAAAGGGCGAGTACAATGAGTACGTAAAGTATATTCTGTATGGTAATAAAAGTCTTTAAGCTTTTGTCACTAAGTTTTTCTAAATACAGTGCAGTGATGATGGCAAACTGGGGCAGAATGATCAAAATGTAATGCGGTAACTGAAACTTAGATAACGAAAATAATAAAAATGTAATGGCCGCACTGGTCCAGATGATGATGCTTTCAGCAGGCCACGCAATCCTGTTTTTTTTCTTGAAAAGATTAACCACCGCGGCATAAAATAATATAGACCAGGGTAAAAATGCCCAAAGTGTAGTGTGTAAAAAGAAGCTGAGATCTCCTTTACCTTTTATCGGGCCGTTGTTGAAGAAACGTCCGAATTGGCTATCCCAAAAGAAAAACTTAATACCCGAAACGCCCGTTTTGCCAAATACAACTTTCTCAGGGTGTAGGTCGAATTGAACATAAAGCGTGTACAATTCCGGAATGATGAAGAGAAGAATTAAGGCAATGGCGATCCACCATTTTAGCTTCAGCAACTGTTTCCATTGATTGGTTAAGAGCCAGTAAATAATAAAACCTCCAAAAACCGGAATTAAAACAAAAATACCTTTAATCATGATGGCACAGGCGGCAAAAAATGATCCTGAAACAATATGCCAAAATGAGCCTTGATGTGCTTTGTAATAATGATAAATGGCAGCCAGCGTAAAAGTAGTAATGTAAACCTCTGCACGCACATCAAAAGTAGAAATCAAAATGTGTAGTGCGCTCAGGAAAATCAATGCGCTGATCAGACCTATCTTTTCATTATAAATATCCTTCGCTAATTTATAAAGGTATCCTGCACCCAGTAAGCCAAATAAAAAGGAGGGAAGTTTGTAAGCAAATGCATTAATGCCAAAAACTTTGAAAGATGCGGCAGCGAGCCAAAAGGTTAAATGAGGTTTATCCATCCAGTCGGCCCCGCGAACATAAATGTTTACCCAATCATCTCGCAATACCATGTTCTTGGCAATAGAAGCATATAGCGCAGAGTCAGGCTCCATAATGCCGCCAAATAATGCCAGCAAACTGATTGCAGCAATGATCGCAATTAAAATTTTATTTAACGTAGTGTCTTTTATGTTCATTTATAGCATTCACTAATTCCTTCATTCACTCAATCTCTCATTCAATAATTCAAAATTCAGTCATTCCTTCATTAGATCTTAAGAAGGCAAATATGAGCAAAAAAAAGTCAAATTTTTTTAAGGTTTCAGATTAACAGGGGCAAAGCATTATCTTTGCTTCATGACAAAGTTATCAGTAAACATCAATAAAATTGCTACGCTTCGCAATAGCCGCGGAGGTAATAATCCTGATTTGGTTAAGGTTGCCTTAGATTGCGAGCGCTTCGGTGCCCAAGGTATTACGGTGCATCCCCGCCCTGATGAACGTCATATCCGCTATCAGGATGTTTACGATTTAAAAGCCGTTATAGCTACCGAGTTTAACATCGAGGGTAACTGTAAAGAAGATAAGTTTGTAGATTTAGTTTTGGCTAATCAGCCTGCACAGGTAACCTTAGTTCCTGATGCTGAAGGACAAATTACGTCAAACCATGGATGGGATACCATTAAGCACAAAGATTATTTAAAGGAAATGGTCGCTGTTTTTCAGAAGGCAGGTATTCGTGTTTCCATCTTTGTAGATCCTGTGGTAGAAATGGTAGAGCATGCCGCAGAAACAGGTACAGATAGAATTGAACTTTACACTGAAGCTTATGCGCATAATTACTTCGCTGATAGAGAAAAAGCTGTTGTAAATTACATCGCAGCTGCACACAAGGCAAATGCATTAGGCCTAGGAATTAATGCTGGCCATGATCTGGATTTACATAACCTGCATTACTTCGCTCAAAGTATTCCAGGATTACTGGAAGTTTCTATTGGCCACGCCCTAATCAGTGATGCACTTTATTTAGGATTGGAAACAACTATTCAGAAATATTTACAGCAACTTGCTTAGAATACTTAAAGCGTAATGACTGGAGCTTGGGCTTGACAGGGATAACATGTGCCTTGATTTGCTCAGTGAATACTCTTTTTTCTCTGTGCCTATATAAATAAATTACATGCTAAAAGGAATTCTCCTTGTTTTTTTCGGTGCCTGTAGCTTTGGCATCCTATCTACTTTTGTAAAGCTAGCCTATCACGAAGGTTATACTTTAGGTGATGTAACGGGGGCTCAGGCATTTTTTGGAGCGGTAATTCTTTGGGTACTGTTTTTCTTTCAAAGTCGGACAAAAAAATACAAAGCAAGAGAAAGAACTGTTCTTACACCCTGGTGGAAGATGGTTTTGGCCGGAGTAAGTACAGGCCTGGTGAGTGTTTTCTACTACCAATCGGTAAAGTTGGTTCCCAATTCAGTAGCTATTATTTTGTTAATGCAATTTATATGGATGAGTATTTTAATGGAATACCTCATTTTTAAAAAGAAACCAACGGGATTACAATTTGTAGCGATACTGCTAGTTTTAGGTGGTACAGTTCTGGCTAGTGGAATGATTGAAACCAGCATTCAAAGCATGGATTTAAAAGGAATTGGCTTTGGCTTGTTGGCCGCACTATCTTACGCCGGCTTTTTAATGTTAAGTGGAAAGATTGGAAATGAATATCCTGCATTGCAGAAAAGCGCACTGATGATTACAGGTGCTTGCCTTTTCATTTTTATCCTGTTTCCGCCAACATTTCTTTATAACGGCGCGCTAACAGGTAGCCTGCTGAAATGGGGATTAATTATTGCTGTTTTCGGCACAGTTATTCCGCCTTTGTTTTATGCCGAGGGAGTACCTAAAATAGGTACGGCCTTAAGCTCTATATTAAGTGCCGCCGAACTTCCGGTTGCGGTAATGATGGCAGGTTTTGTTCTTCAGGAACAAGTGTCCTTTTTACGTTGGGTAGGCGTGGTGATTATTTTATCGGCTATGGTTTTACCGAATTTGAAGTATTTGAAGCGGAGGTAGGTTTAAATTTAACGACAGAGTTAGGTTTTAAATTTAACCATAAATGTAGGTTTTAAATTTAACCACAAAGTGCACAAAGACAGGCACGGAGGACACAGAGTTGGGCGCATATTTTTTACCACTAAACCAAAAAAACACTTAGGTTTTGTTTTTCTTAGCATTTCGTGTCTTAGTGGTTGTTTTTTATCACAGCCAGTCTTACATTTTCTTACATGGCTTATATGGTTCAAAAAAAAATAATACGCCTGCTTTACCACATAAAAAATATTTCACATTTATGTTTGCTTTTCCTTTGTGGTTATCAATTTGCGATTAAACTAAAATTAAATATCTTTAAAAAGCATAAATCATTTACTCATGAAAAAATTAACCGTTTATATTTTATCTCTTATTGTTATCGGCTTTGCCGGATGCAAAACCAAAACAACCATCAATCAAGATGAAGCCGCAGAAGTAATTACAGATTATTTAAAGGCCAATCCCGAATATAAAACTACCCGTTTTAAGTTTGGTGAAATCAAGTTTAACAGTACCAATGATATGTTCGAACTGGGAAAATATAAAACCTTGGCAAGCAAAGGCCTGGTTGATTTGAACCTTAAAGAAGCCAAAAAGAAGTTTTTATCTAAAGACAGCAGCTTTGTTTATCAGATTACTTTAACCGATAAGGCGAGTCCGCTGGTTTTAAAGCAAGACGCAGATAGAGCAACAGTGAAGGTAATCGAATATGTATTATCTGATGAAAAACCAGTAGATTTTGAACAAGTAAACTCCAGCACAGCAAAAGTTACCGTTTCACTAAAAATGACGGGTACCGATTTCGAGCCCTTCGATAAAGATGCCAGCAAGAACAGTAACTTTATTACGAAAACTTATAAATTAAAGTTGAGTAAAGATGAAGGATGGAAGGTTCAACGTTAATTTAGTCTTGAGTCTGTAGTTCTAAGTCAGTGTTGTCCGGTAAAATTCTGAATTAGTTAAGAAAGTTCGTCCTAGAGTTTTCAAGGCATATTTTTTCCTGTTAGATAAAAGTAAGCCCCCCTGTTCTATGTTTTAAACAAGGTCATTTGGTATTGTGGCCTGTATTCTTTGTATCCAATCAGAGCTTTTTCAGGATTTGTTAGAAATATTACAAGATCTATATATGTGCCTAGGTGTTGTCTAATCAGGCCTGCAACATTTGAAAAAGACCACTTGGACTTTCTATTTTTATCTGCTTTGTCTTTTACCAACTTTATGAGCAGGTCAGCGATAAGTGTGCACCAGATCTGGATCTTGATTGCATTCTGGTTATCGCCAAGAAAGTTATGTAGTTGAAAATTTTGCTTTAGGCGCTTGAAA
>NZ_FOGG01000040.1:0-9647 GCF_900111155.1 Pedobacter rhizosphaerae
GCCCCTATTTTTTTTCCTTTTTTTCCAGTTTACCGGACAACACTGACTCAACATTAATTAAACCGAGTCCAAGACTCTCCTCCATTAAACAATCCGTAGAACTCCTGCGGAACTCGACGTACAGGATTGAAAAAGCTCTGTTTGGATACAAAGAATACAGACCACAATACCAAACGACCTGCCCTGTCCGTAGAGTTAAGCGCAGCGCCTCTACGGATTACAACATACCGTTGAGTTTCAGAACTCAACATTACTTAAACCGAGTCAAAGACTCTCCTCCATTAAACAATCCGTAGAACTCCTGCGGAACTCGACGGACAGGATTGGAAAAATATGCCTTTAAAACTCTAGGATGAACTTTTTTAACTAATTCAGAATTTTACCGGACAACACTGGGTTTGAAATAGAAAGAGAATGGAGAAGGTAAAATAGTAGTTTGCGATCATTTGTCTCCCTTTGAGCCATTGTGGTAAAAATTGTTATTTGCCGGAAAATTGTGAATACGCTGAATGAAAGGCTTAGGTGTCGAAGATTACTTAGGTGGTTAAATACTTAAGAATTTAGGTGCCGCCCACCTGCTTTTCTCTGAATAACCAGTTCATCTTTCTGGCAAAAACACCAAATTCTCAGCTAAAATCTTACTTTCGCAGAAAAATCAAAACATGGAAACTAAAGACAGCAACGGTAACATCTTAAACGAAGGAGATTCGGTAACGGTAATTAAAACCTTAAAAGTTAAGGGTATGGCAGCTGATATTAAACAGGGTACAGCCGTAAAAAACATTCGGTTAACAGATGACCCCAAGGCCATTGAAGGTAAAGTAAACGGGACAGTGATTGTATTAAAAACAGAATTTTTAAAGAAAAAGAATTAATATTCAGAGCCTTTGAAGGTTGATAGGCTGCAAATTTGCACTTAACAGCCTCTTGGATTAATTTTTGATGGGTAAATTAAAAATTATCTAAAACCATGAAAAACTTAATCATCTTTGCTTGTATCCTTTGTCTATTCAGTTCATGCTTAGAGAAAATTGATCCTGCAAAACTGACCAATACCAAATGGGAATTAACAGAAATGCCCGGCTCAACCCTACCTGCTAATGCAAAAGCGACGTTAAATTTTGGTGATAGCTTACGCGTAAGCGGGAAATCTTTCTGCAATAACTATGGTGGCAAGGCCGAAATTTCAGGCAATACTGTAGCACTGAAAAATGTATATGGCACTAAAATGTTCTGCCAGGAAACCGCAACAGCAGAAAGTGCCTATCTTACCGCACTCAACCAGGTAAATGCGGCCAAATTAAAGGGTGGAAAATTACAACTTTTGAATGGGGATAAAGCTTTACTGGTTTTTACTCAGTCGAATTAACGATATTTAACAAAGATGGAAAGTCCGAACAAACTATTTTTAGTATTTTCGGACTTTTTAGTTTATTTATAAGGGATGCTGTTAAAACTTAAAGAAGAATTAAAATTCTTTTTCTCTACCGGGAGAAAAGCTTTTGTCTTATTTCAAAAAAATGATCCCTTAAGACTTGCCGGGGCCACTGCTTTTTTTACCAATTTTGCCCTTCCGCCTATTCTCATCATCCTCATTCGATTATTCGGTATGTTTACCGATAGGCGAATGCTCGTTACCCACTTATTTGAAAGACTGGCTAATATTTTAGATGATGATAGTATTAAACAAATCAGGTTAACACTAAGAAATATTCGGGGTATAGATCAGGCCTGGTATGTTACCTTATTCAGTTTTGTGTTCTTCCTTTTTGTAGCCACTACGCTTTTTAATGTTATCAAAAATTCTTTAGAGCAAATCTGGAATATTGGCTATAAACATAAGAAAGGGATCGTTAACACTTTAAAATCGAGGGCAATTTCAGTAACAATCATTCTTTTCGCAGGAATTTTATTCTTTATTGGTTTGCTGGCCGATAGTGTTCAGGCTTATATTGGTTCTTACTTAAAGAATAATTCGCCTTCCTTTAGCTTAATTCTAACCTCAATTCTCAACCAAATTATATTTGTAATTATTGTAACCACCTGGTTTACCATGTTATTTAGATTTTTAACCAATGGGAGACCAACCTGGAAAGCGGCCATCTCTGGTGGATTATTAACGGGATGTTTATTTACGGCCGGCAAGTACATCTTAAGAATCTTACTGCCACTAAGTAACATCAGCAATATTTACGGATCAGCAGGCTCCATAATCGTTATTATGTTATTTGTATTCTACTCCTCCTTAATATTTTATTTTGGAGCATCTTTTATTAAGGCATTGAGCGTGCAAAGAGAAACTCCCATTATACCTAAAAATGGTGCTTTTGCCTACGAGCTTACAGAAGTAGCGCTCCAGAAATAAAGATTAAAAAACAAAGGGCAAATGAATGATCATTTGCCCTTTGTTCTATTGGTTTAATGGTGTGTTTATAAAATCCTGTAACCTAAACCTACGGTGAATAAGTTCAGTTTAGTTCCCGGATAACCAGATTTATTAATTTTAGACAAACCTAATTCGTATCTGGCATCAACACTAAGTTTCTTAATGTCTAATCCAGCTCCGAACTGCCACGCAACAGCCTGATCTTTAAAATCAGCTTTAAAAACATTACCCGCAGCCTGACTAAAGCTTTGATTCTCATCTAAGATGAAAGAAAACATCGGCCCGGTATTGATTCGTAATCCCACACCCACTGCTCCAAATTTGGTTCCAACCAATAGAGGCACATCTAAACTGGTAAAGCGTACACTGTTTACTTCGCCAGTAGCATCGCTAACCAAGTTGGTCTTCTTGCCCGAAACATAAAGTTCTGGTTGAAAATGAAGTCCCGCTGCACCAATTCTTGCCCATAAGCCACCGTAAAAACCAGCACGGTTTTCACTGCTAAAAGTGTTTTCGCTATTAAATTTAGAAAAGTTAGCTCCAGCTTTTAAACCCAGTTGGAAAGATGGAAGTACTTGCGCACTGGCGAAAAAGCAGGCGACTACACAGACAATTGTTAGCGTAAGAGATTTCATAATTTGGGATGATTAAGTAATAAATTAATTATTTATTATTGAATGCCTCTTGTTCTTTCAGGGCATCAACATTATTTTTATTACCAAAGTTCTGAGTTTTATTTGCAAAATCCTCTAAAATTCCAACAATTGTATCTAAATTGTCGGCTAACCTCTGGTGAATATCAGGCAAATCTTTTTCTAATCGACTGTCGCCCAGTTCAATATTATCTACTTCGATTTTACCAATTTTTTGAATAAGTGCCTGCTGAGAATTCTGTAAGTCTTCTAATTCACGCACTATCTTTTCCATTAATTCAAACTTCTTTAAAGTATTCATAGGTCTTATTGTTAAGTTAATACTGTTTCAGTAATAAACCCCTGAGCCCTTATTTTGTTTGAAAAGCTAAAATAGTTTAACATTCTGCCGGTGTCACCCTTATTAATAAATCCCTAGCACGCTCGTCACCCTGCTTTTTTTTCAGCGCCTTTATGGTAATTCCTGATAAAGATGCTGAAACAAGTTCAGCAGGACGATTTGGGATGGGATTTCTTTAATAAATCCCTAGCACGCTCGCCAACCTGAATTTATTTCAGCGCCTTCTTATAAGTTTTCTCTAAAGATGCTGAAACGAGTTCAGCAAGACGATTATGGACGGGATCTCTTTAATAAATTCCTAGCACGCTCGTCACCCTGAATTTATTTTACTGCGTAGCTCTACGCTGCGCTTCGGGTCAGGGCCTTTATGGTAATTCCTGATAAAGATGCTGAAACAAGTTCAGCAGGACGATCAGGGATGGGATTTCTTTAATAAATCCCTAATACGCTCGTCACCCTGAATTTATTTTACTGCGTAGCTCTACGCTGCGCTTCGGGTCAGGGCCTTTATGGTAATTCCTGATAAAGATGCTGAAACAAGTTCAGCAGGACGATTTGGAATTTCAGCAGGACGATTTGGGAGTTCAGCAAAACGGAATAAATAAAAAAGATTAGCTAGATGGGAACTTTCATCAACGCAAATCTTCAAAAACGGGCTTAACATTATCCCAAAAATCATCTAAAGCAATTATGCGGGGCTTAAAAAAGGAAATTAAATCTGGCCAATATTGCTGATTATAGATATTTACGCCGTTTAGTGTAGTTGAAATCTGGCTTACAGTTTTGCCATAATCATCAGTAGTATCTTTAATCCAGTCCCAATCTTCTCCCAGCGTATTTCGGAGCATGAGTTTAAACTCTTCGAATTGTTCCAGAACCAGGTGTCTTACGCCTGCATCAGGATGTGCCAGCTGAATCATTATTATGGCCTTCTTATTATCCACATCCATTTTAAAATAAATATGTTTAACACCGGTTTTATAGTTGATCCAGTTTACAGCAGCGCCACTGGCAGCAGGAACAGGTTTCATATATTGCCCAAAACTGATCCAAAATTGCTGTCTTAATCTCGCTGCCTCTTCTTTGCTGTACATTCTTATCTCTCTTTTTAAGGCAAATCATTGATCAAATCATCAATAATTTGCCCTTTTGCTGCAATATTAAGTGATTAATATTTAGATTCAAAATGATAGGTTCCCGATCCAATTTCTTCCCTTTTATTGGTTTTTGGGAGTAGAATTGTGGCTTTTGCATTAGCAGGAATGATTACATCTAATTTAAAAGTTCCATCAGCCAGCGTCCACGAAGATTTTACTGTACCATATACAGTCTCCAATTCTCCTGAGGCGCTGGTTAATTTGCCTCCTGGTTTCGGACTAATTAAAATATACTTATAACCAGGTTGATCAACTACCGGGTTAATCCCCACAATATTCTTATACATCCAATCGCCAATTGCGCCATAAGCATAATGGTTAAATGAGTTCATATCTGTGGTTTGAAAAGTGCCATCTTGTTTTATACCATCCCAACGTTCCCATATGGTGGTAGCACCTTGTTTTACAGGAAAGAGCCAGGAAGGATATCCTTCCTGCAACAATAAATCATAAGCAACATCATCATGTCCAAATCGGCTCAATACATGGCATAGATAAGGAGTACCTAAAAAACCAGTGGTTAAGTGCGTGCCATAATCCCTAACGTTTTGAACTAATCGTTGAGCTGCCTGCTCACGCATTTTTTCGGGTAGCATGTCAAATTGAAGGGCTAAAACATAAGCTGTTTGCGTATTTGAAACCGGTTTTCCATTAGGTGTAACATATTCAACCAGATACGCCGCTTTAATTTTATTGAGTAACTCGCTATACTGTTTTACCTCCTCTGCTTTTCCCAAAACATGGGCTGCATTAATTAAAAGTTGAGTAGAGTAAGCATAGAATGTTTGGGCAATCATATACTTATCAGTTACTGCCGCCCTTCCATCGTTATCATCATTAGGACGATAAAACAACCAATCTCCGAAGTGAAAACCGCTATTCCAGAGGTTATTCTGAGCCACTGAAGAAATATAATCTACCCACTTCTTCATACTTCCATACTGATTTTCCAAAATTCCCTTATCGCCATAAGCAATATACATGTTCCATGGAATAATGGTAGCAACATCTGCCCATCCGGCAGAACCTGCATCCCTGGCATTAAGTACATTTGGCACCACAAACGGCACACTACCGTTGGGTAACTGGTCTGCACTCACATCCTTCATCCATTTGGTAAAAAACGCTGCCACATCCATATTATAGGCTGCAGTAGCGGCAAAAGCCTGTGCATCGCCAGTCCAGCCTAAACGCTCATCCCTTTGCGGACAATCGGTAGGAACATCTACGAAGTTTCCTTTTTGCCCCCATTGGATATTATGCTGCAATTGATTGAGCAAAGGGTTTGATGTACTAAATGTTCCAGTAGGTTTCATGTTTGAATAAACGGCAACAGCTGTTAAATCTTCTGCCTTCAATTCTCCCGGATAACCCTCCACTTTAACATATCTAAAGCCCTGAAAAGTAAAATGAGGTTCGAAAACTTCTTCGGCCACACCTTTCAGAATGTAAATATTTTTTTGTTTTGCTGAACGCAGATTGGCTGTGTAAAAATTACCTGCCTTATCTAAAACTTCCGCATGGCTGAGGGTAATCTGAGTTCCTGCCGCCCCCCGGGCCTTAAGTACTACCCAGCCTACCATGTTCTGTCCAAAATCTACAACGGTTTCACCAAGCGGCGTTTTAAAGATTTTTAAAGGTTTTAACACCTCATGTTTGGTTACCGAAGGACCACTCATACCCACCAGTTTCTCTGTTCCCTTTGCCATGATAGCGGCTGGCTTCCAGGCTTCAGACTCCTCATAACCTGCCTTATCCCAACCTGTTAGCTCTTTTCTGGCATCATAAGTTTCCCCATCATAAATATTGGAAGCCAAAACAGGCCCGTTAGTACTTTTCCAGGTTTCATCCGTATTAAAAATTTCTTTTGTACCATCAGTATACACTACTTCTAACTGGAGTAATAGTCCCCTGGTGTCTCCATAGAATTGTTTTTGGTTAGAAAACCCTATTCTTCCTTTGTACCATCCGTCGCCTAAAAGCGCAGCAATAACATTTGCTCCTTTATGCAATGATTTAGTTAAGTCATAAACCTGATATTGGATGTGATCTTTGTAGCTGGTCCAACCGGGAGTAAAATAATCATCACTTACCCTGGCCCCATTCACATGGGCTTCATATAATCCCTTTGCCGTTACATAGGCCGTTGCCGACTTGATGTTCTTACTCAGGTTAATCTCCTTTCTGAAATATGGGCTAGCCAAAGCAGTATCCTTACCAGCTACGGTAATCCACTTTGCGGTCCAATCGTTAGGTTTTAACCCGGTTTGAAAATATTGAACAGGCGACCAATCAGAGGTTTTGCCATGATTGTCTGTCACCCTCACCTGCCAGTAGTATTTTGTTTTGCTAGCCAGCTCTGGTCCGTTATAAGGAATGAGAACCGACTGGTCAGCATTTTGTTTTGCCGACCAGAAAATATTCTTCGTGATTTTTTCTGTACTTCCGAGCCTGATTTCATACCCGCTTTGCATGGTATTTTTAACTGAAGAGCTGAGTTTCCAACTGAATCGAGGTTTAGGATTATCGATACTAAAAGGATTTACTAAATGGTCAACAGTTAAATCTTTAACAGCGATTTGCTGCGTTAATCCCTTAGATAAAAAAGTAAAAAATAAGGCACAGGTTAATAAAGTCCTGGTGAGGTAGTGGGCTTTGTTCATATCTGGTTAGGGTTAAATTTTTAGTCTTAACAATGCTATAATCAGAAATATAATTCAAGCAACTATCCTGTACTGTTATGAAAAATTAAGCGTTGATTTAACGGATAAAGAAAGTTTTTTGATCATTTCTTTGGCATTTCCGTCACTCTTCCCCCTATATTCCCACACTCTTCAACTTTTCATTGTCAACTTTTCACTTTCAACTTTCTACTTTCAACTTTCAACTTTCTACTCCCTTCCCCCCATCAACCTCGCTACGTATTTACCAATGATATCAAATTCTAGATTTACCGTATCACCTACCTGAACATCTTGCAAATTGGTATGCTCAAAAGTGTAAGGAATAATAAAAACTGAAAATTCGTCAATTTCAGAATTCACTACAGTTAAACTGATTCCATTAACGCAGGCAGATCCCTTTTCTACTGTTACATTACCTGCCGCAGCATCGTACTTAAACCTATATTCCCAACTACCATCTAGCGCTTCCCGTTTCACACAAACTGCAGTTTGATCTACATGTCCCTGTACAATATGTCCGTCTAAGCGGGCATTCATTTGCATACAACGCTCCAGATTCACCTCGCTACCTACCTTTAAATGGCCTAAATTGGTTTTGTTAAGCGTTTCATCAATGGCTGTAACCGTGTGTGTTTTATCGTCTAATGACACCACCGTAAGGCATACGCCATTATGGGCAACACTCTGGTCTATTTTGAGTTCGTGGCTGATAGCCGATGATATGGTAAAATGAATGTTGGTATGATCGTGCTTAATGGCTGTAATTTCGCCTAGTGTTTCTATAATTCCGGTAAACATTTGAAAGGTATTTTTTACGCTTGTATTAATATTTTTGTCTGTTTTTTTTCCAATTGGAAGAACTATTTGCAGTAGGGCTTACGCTGAGTACTGGTTTCTCCTTTTGAAATAACCTGGCAGCAATAACAGCTGCTATTAAAGCTTCTGTTTCATCTTGAGCTTTTAAGGATTCGGGGCTAAAGTATTTACCCACGAAATGGGTATCAAAATTTCCCGTTTTAAAAGCTTGGTGCTGCATTACAAATTTACCAAAGCCCAGGGTAGTTTCTATCCCCGTAATCTCATATTCTTCAATTGCCCTCAACATTCGTTCAATAGCCTCTTCCCTGTCTTTACCATAGGTGATGAGTTTAGCAATCATAGGATCATAATAAATAGGGATTTCCATTCCTTGCTCAAAGCCATCATCTACCCTCACTCCATTTCCTTTGGGCGTTTTATAAGTTTTTAAGGTGCCTATATCAGGTAAGAAATTATTTTTGGGGTCTTCGGCATAAACACGAAGTTCTATCGCATGACCGCTAATTTTCAGGTCTTCCTTTGTAAAGCTCAGCCTTTCTCCTGCGGCCACCCTAATTTGTTCCTTTACTAAATCAACTCCGGTAATCAGTTCCGTAACCGGATGTTCTACCTGCAAGCGGGTATTCATTTCCAGAAAGAAGAAATCAAGGTTTTCATCCAGGATGAATTCTACTGTACCTGCACCAGTATAATTAACAGATCGGGCCACATCTACCGCACATTGGCCCATTTTAGTTCTAATTTCTGCTGTAAGTATAGATGAGGGTGCTTCTTCTACCACCTTTTGATGCCGACGTTGCACCGAACATTCACGCTCAAAAAGATGCACAATATTGCCATGTGAATCGCCCATAATCTGGATCTCAATATGCCTTGGAGAAGTAACATAGCGTTCGATAAAAACAGCCCCATCGCCAAAGGCCGAGGTTGCTTCACTAACGGCAAGTTGCATCTGTTCCTCAAAATCTTCTACACGTTCTACAATCCGCATTCCTTTTCCCCCACCTCCGGCGGCAGCCTTAATGAGTATTGGAAAACCGACCTCCACTGCCCGCTCCTTGGCTTCATCTACATCTTTTACTGCCTCCTCCGTACCTGGCACCATGGGAATCTGGTATTTCAACGCCGCAGCCTTGGCAGAAAGTTTATTTCCCATAACCTCCATTGCAGCAGCAGACGGACCTACTAAAATCAATCCTGCGTTTGCAACCATCTGGGCAAATGAGGCATTCTCAGAAAGGAAGCCATAACCGGGATGAATGGCTTGTGCTCCGGTTTGAATGCAGGCGTTGATAATATTCTCTCCTACCAGATAACTTTGATTAGAGGCCGCCGGACCAATACAAATGGCTTCATCAGCATAACGCACATGAAGTGCATCACGATCTGCCTCTGAATAAACGGCAACCGTTTGAATACCCATTTCCTTAGCTGAACGCATAATACGCAGGGCAATTTCTCCCCTATTTGCTACTAAAAGTTTGGTAATGGGAAATGTAGTTTTAGGATTTTGAGACATGGTTTTTCAGTTTTCAGTTAGCAGTTTTCAGTGGGCAGTTTTCAGTTGGCAGTATGCATTTGACACAATTAAACAGTTTAACAATTAAG
>NZ_FOGG01000040.1:10030-43911 GCF_900111155.1 Pedobacter rhizosphaerae
CAATTAAACAATAATTCACCTACACATCTCCCCAACTCAGCTCTCTTACAAATGTAATATTATTTCAATCGCACGATCTATCATCGCGGGTGTCAAATTTAAATGGGTAACCAACCTTATTGTATTTGCGCTTGTGGTGTTGCATAACAATCCTTTCTCTTTAAAGTGATGAACAATCTTTTGTGCCTGCCCTGTTCCTACTTCGAATACGACAATATTGGTTTCTACACGCATAACAGACTTTACATATTTACTTTTTGCTAAGGCTTCCGCCAATGCTTTTGCGTGATCATGATCTTCTTTTAGCCTTACTACGTGATGATCTAAGGCATAAATACCAGCAGCAGCCAGAAAACCTGCCTGACGCATCCCTCCGCCAAAGGCCTTTCTTATTTTCCTGGCTTTCTTGATGGTTTCTTTACTTCCCAGCAAAACGGAGCCTACGGGAGCGCCCAAACCTTTAGATAAGCAGACAGAGATCCCATCAAAGTACTGACCATAATCTATCGCTTTATCTCCTGTAGCCACCAGCGCATTAAAGATCCTCGCGCCATCCAGGTGCAGTTTTAATCCTTTAATATTACATAAATGATGAATAGGTGCTATTTGTGCCAGCGTGTAGCAACTCCCACCACCTTTATTTACCGTATTTTCTAAAACCACCAAACTCGAATTAGGATAATGAATATTGTCTTCATTAATTTCGGGTTCAATCAATTCCGGCGTTAAGATTCCCCGCTCTCCGTACAACAACCTAACCGAGGCTGCAGAATGATAAGCAATTCCGCCAATTTCATACCGGTAAACATGTGCCGTTTGGTCGCAGATTACCTCATCCATCGGTTGGGTAAAGCATTTGATTCCGATTTGGTTGGTCATGGTTCCCGACGGGCAGAAAAGACCGGCCTCCATATTAAAAGTAGCAGCTAATTTTCGCTCCAATGCTATCACAGTTTCATCCTCACCAAAAACATCATCACCAACTTTTGCCATCATCATCGCCTCCAGCATTCCAGGAGTAGGCTTGGTTACGGTATCACTTCTAAAGTCTAAAATAGGGTTATTCATCTGCTTATCGATTGTAAAATTTTTATAGGTTTAAAAAAAAGACTAATGCCCTTTCTGGTCTAATTTTAAGGTTTTTGGGCATATCTAGCCCCATATATAGTGTATTTTTTACACACTTGATTTTATAAGATAACAAATTGTTAAAAAATTATTAAAAAAAAAGATACAAAATATAAGAGTTTTTATACTTTTATCGTGCTAAAACCAAAAATAAATAAAATGATAGTAATTGCAGACGGTGGGTCAACCAAAACAAATTGGTGCTTGATTAACGAGGCCGGCAGAAAAATTTACTTTAACACTGAAGGTTACAATCCGTATTTTTCCAAAACAGAATACATTGTAAAATCATTGAACGAAACTCTTCCAGACCACTTGGAAAAAGAAAAATTAACCGGAGTATATTACTATGGTGCCGGATGTTCAACGCCAGCGAACAAGAAGATTGTTGCTGATGCGATGGTTCAGGTATTCACCAATGCAGAAATATTTGTAGGCCACGATTTGTTGGCATCTTGCAGAGCTTTACTAGGTAACGAGCCTGGTTTTGCTGCAATTTTAGGTACAGGAACAAACTCTTGTCTTTATGACGGAAATGATATTACTTTAAACATCGATTCTTTAGGTTACTTCTTAGGTGATGAAGGTAGTGGTTCTTTTATCGGAAAACGCATTCTAAGCGATTACATGAAAGGTTATATGCCTAAAGGTTTAAGAGAAGCTTTTTATGATAACTATGCTTTAACTAACGAAGATATTTTTGATAACATTTACAACAAACCGCTTCCAAATCGTTTCTGCGCAAGCTTTAGTAAATTTTTATACGATTTTAAAGATAACTACGAAGACTATGCATTTGCAACGATTGACTATGCTTTTACGGCATTCTTCGAAGCATTGGTTATCCATTATCCAAACTATAAAGACCATAAATTAAATTGCGTAGGTTCTGTAGGTTACAGCTTCCGCGACATTTTGAGTATTGTGGCTGATCGTTATGAAATGGGTGTTGGAAAAATCATCCGCTCACCTATAGATGATTTGGTTCATTACCACCTGGAACTAGCGCCTAAGGGATAGTCTTTTAGTCTTTAGTCCTGAGTCTGGATTTCAATATAGCAACAAAGCCCGATTTTATCTCTCGGGCTTTGTTGTTTAATTATGTTTCGTTAACCCATGGTTCGTGGCCCACGAACCATTATCAATGATTTGAAACAGTCTTCAGTCCGGAGTCTGAATTTCGAGACAATATTCGTTGAGCCCATCTTTCGTGGCTCACGAACCATTATCAATTTTATTTTGCAGTGAGAAACTTGATGAATGAACTAATGACGAATGAACAAATGAACTCATTAATAAAAAAGCCTGATTTGAATATCAAACCAGGCTATCTCGCAATAAGCTTTATACTTTCTATTTTACACTTTTAACTTAAAAAGATATTTCCTTACCAAATAACTTGGCGTATTTGCGTTTATCGAATTTATAGAGTGTAGCTGCGCGATAAGACACCCCTTTTTGTTTTTCATCGAGTTCTTTAAGCACGCCAAAACTTACAATTTTCTTCCTAAAATTTCTTTTATCGAGCTTTTTACCCAAAACCAACTCATAAACATGTTGCAGCTGTGTGAGGGTAAATTTCTCTGGCAACAGTTCAAAAGCAATGGGCTGATGTTTAATCCGGCGTTTAATTTTCTCTAAACCCTTATCGTAAATCTTCTGGTGATCGAAGGCCAATTTTGGCAAATCAGTTATAGGTAACCAGTTTGCTCGTTTAGCATAATTACTGATCGGGCGAAGCTCCTTATCGCCACCTAAACGGATCAAAGCATAATAAGCCAAAGTAATTACGCGACCTTGAGGGTGCCTGTTTGGATCACCAAAAGCATAATACTGTTCCATATAAATACCGCGTAAACCGGTAAGTTCATACAAGATACGGGAGGCCGACTGATCTAAACTTTCATCAGGACCAACGATATTACCGGGCAGTGCCCACCAGTCTTTAAATGGTTCTTCATTCCTTTCAATAAGTAGGATTTTTAGTTCCTTACCATCAAATCCAAACAAAACGCAATCTATCGAGAATACTGAATCTAAATGAGGTAAAATTTGTTCCAAGGCAAAATTTAGTTATTTTAAGCTGATAAAGGTATGACTTTCAATATTAAGTAAAAAAAATAAAAAAAATTACTTAGTGTAAAAATTACACACTATATTCGTACTATAAAGATGAAGCCAAATATTAAAAATATAGCTGTATTAACTTCTGGAGGCGATGCCCCTGGAATGAATGCTGCAATCAGAGCTGTTGTTCGTACTGGAATTTACCATGGCATTAACATGTTTGGTGTGATGCAAGGTTATCAGGGACTGATCAACGATAATATAAAACCAATGGACGCCCGTTCTGTAAGTAATATTTTACACTTGGGCGGAACCATTCTAAAAACAGCCCGTTGTTTAGATTTTAAAACCGACGAGGGACAGCAGATTGCTTACGAAAATTTAAAGAAAAACGACATTGATGGCCTTGTGGTTATTGGTGGAGATGGTACCTTTACTGGTGCTAAACGTTTTTCAGAAAGCTTTGGGGTAAAAGTGATTGGTATCCCTGGTACCATTGACAACGACCTGGTTGGTTCTGACTTTACCTTAGGTTACGATACGGCCATTAATACCGTAATTGATGCCATAGATAAAATTAGAGATACCGCAGATGCACACGACCGTTTGTTCTTTATAGAAGTGATGGGCCGCGATTCTGGTTGTATTGCTTTGAGAAGTTCGATAGCGAGTGGAGCAGAGGCTGTTTTATTGCCTGAGCGTGAAACCAGCGTTAATGAGTTAATCGATAAACTAGCCTTAGGAGCAGCTACAAAGAAATCGTCGAGCATTGTAATTGTAGCCGAAGGCCACAAACAGGGCGGTGCTTATGACATTGCCAAGAAAGTAAAAGAAACCTTTGATCATTACGATACTAAGGTTACGATATTAGGACACTTACAACGTGGTGGAAGCCCAAGCAGTTTCGACCGTATTTTAGGTAGCCGTTTAGGCTTTGCAGCTGTAAATGCCCTGATTGCAGGAGAAACAGAAATGATGGTTGGACTACATGGAAACGAGATTAAACTAACCAGTATTAAGGAAGCCTTAACGGCCCATTCGTTTAAACTGGAACCAGATTTAATGGAAATGACCGAAGTACTATCTATATAAGGATATGATAGCGGTTGTTTATAGCGGATCGAGAACAGCATTTTGGAAATTAACTCAAAATGGACAAGTTGTAGCACATTGCAACACAGCGGGTATCAACCCTTGCTTTGTTGACCCGAAAACGGTACTTCAAATTCTGAACAAGAAAATTGTTCTGGTAAACAATGCAGAAAATATAAAGAAAATTTATTTCTTTGCAGCCGGAGCCACATCTGCAGATAGAAAAGAAGAATTAGCGGAAACGCTTTCCTCTTTCTTTAGGTACAGTAAAGTGGTGGTAGAGAATGATCTATTTGGTGCCGCCAAGGCAGCTTGTTATGATAAACCAGGTATTGTTGGTATGTTAGGTAGTGGTTCACACTGTGCCTACTTTGACGGCAAAAAGCCAGAGAAAAACAACTTTGGCCTTGGATATATCCTTGGAGATGAAGGCTCTTCGAACTATTTCGGCAAGATGCTTTTAAAAAGCTTTTTGAGTAAAAAGTTACCAAAAGATCTGGAAACCAAATTAGTAAGAAACTATAATCTAGAACGCCCTCAGGTTTTAGAAAGAATTTACAACAAGCCACAGGCCAACATTTTTTTAACTTCTTTCTTTGATTTTATTACCCAGAACATGAAGCATGAGTTTATCATGAAAATGATTGACGATGGCTTAGAAAAATATTTTCAACTATATGTGCTTCCTACAGTGGAAAAACATCCGGGCGAAGAATTGCATTTTGTAGGTAAAGTAGCTGCCGAACTCGAAGAAAGGCTTCAATTAACCGCACAAAGGCACCAATTAATGATTAAAACCATTATAAAAGAACCAATACTAAATTTATTAAAACATTACACAAATTAACAAACAATGAGCAAAATTGGAATAAACGGCTTTGGCCGTATTGGCAGACTGGTTTTCAGAGCTGCTTTGAAAAGAGGATTAGATATTGTAGCTATTAACGATTTAATTGAGCCAGATTACATGGCTTATATGTTAAAATATGATACTACCCACGGCAAATTCGATGGAACAATTGAAGTTGTTGACGGTAATTTAGTAGTAAATGGAAAAACAATCCGCGTTACTGCAGAAAGAAACCCTGCCGACCTTAAATGGGATGCTGTAGGTGTTGAAGTAGTAATCGAATCAACTGGTTTATTCTTAACGCGTGCTGACGCTGAGAAACACATCGCTGCTGGTGCTAAGAAAGTAGTTTTCTCTGCTCCTGCTAAAGATAGCGACATCCCTACTTATGTAATGGGTGTTAACCACGATAAATTAACTGCAGATCAAACTATAGTTTCTAATGCATCTTGTACTACTAACTGTTTAGCACCTATTGCTAAAGTATTAAACGATAACTTCGGTATTGTTGAAGGTTTAATGAGTACAATCCACGCAGTAACTGCAACTCAAAAAACGGTTGATGGTCCTTCGGCTAAAGACTGGAGAGGTGGTCGTGGTGGTTTCTCTAACATCATCCCTTCATCAACTGGTGCTGCTAAAGCAGTAGGTATGGTACTTCCTGAATTAAAAGGAAAATTAACTGGTATGTCATTCCGCGTTCCTGTAGCTGACGTTTCTGTAGTTGATTTAACTGCACGTTTAGAAAAACCTGCTACTTATGAGCAAATCAAAGCGGCTATGAAAGCTGCTTCTGAAGGCGAATTAAAAGGCGTATTGGCTTATACTGAAGACGAAGTTGTTTCTTCTGATTTCATCGGAGATGATCACGCTTCTATCTTTGATGCAAAAGCAGGTATCTCTTTAAATGATAATTTCGTTAAAGTTGTATCTTGGTACGATAACGAGTGGGGATATTCTTCAGCTTTAGCTAAATTTGTTGAATATTACGGAAATTTAAAATAAGAACACGGTTTTAAGACCCATTTTTTATAAAAACACCAAAAAGGACTTCATTCGAAGTCCTTTTTTATTTGTGAAAGTTTTTTTCACTAATGAACTAGCACAAGATTTAACATCAATTTAACATTAAAAAATATTTTTATCATCAAAAAAGCGGTTTTATCTTAACAAAAATCCTAAATAATATGATTTTTAACACCAATTAAGTTAAAAAACTCATTTACCCCCAAAAAATTGGAATATTTCGTACTATATTTTGACAATATTTAACAATAACATGAAAAATATTTATTCTATATTTGCAGCATAGGTTGTTTTTATCCTGAAAGGTTCAGAAAAAACATAGTTCTTAAAAAATGACAAAAAAAATACTTAAAAATTTCTTAGTGTATTTTTTACACTATCATTTTTTTTCCTATATTTGTAGAGTAATAAACGGAACGATGTTTATTACCAATTAAAAAGATAAATCATTTCCCGGATAGGCTTTAAGTTTAGAAAGGAGATTAAAGACAAAGCCTGGCTCATAACAGGTTTATATTTGGTTAGAAAAAAGAGATACGTCTGGATGGAGTATCTCTTTTGTTTTTTAGGGGATTTTTAATTCAGAAAGAATCATCAACTAAGAGGTAAATTCGAAAACCCAGGAATTAAGGCAACTACCAAATCTGCCACCACGGCTTACGAACTCTTACCAGTGTTTCCTGAGCTACAGTTATTCCATTTAAAGTACTTGAATTAATATCACGTAAAGAATTATCGAGCCACAACTCATACCAGTCAAGAAAAGCTATCCTGCCTAAATTACCTAACTCACACGAGGGATAAATCCCGTGATAATCAGACCGATCATCAGTCCAGATATTCCCGAATTCTTGCCCATTAACAACTAAGTTCAAACTTCATTGGAGGATACGTTGTTTTAAATGTGATTTAGGCAGAAATTATTGCGCAAATATCGCTAAACAATTTCAATCCCTAACTTTTTATAAGGCGCTAAATCTGCGTTGGCAGGATCGGCCTCTGTAATAATAACAGCTAAATCGCTGACCGGGCAAACATAATAAGGCTCTACCGTATTAATTTTTTCGAGTGTAGAAAGGGCAATGGTTTTTTGAGCGCGATCTATCATAATAGTATTGAGTTGAGCATCTTCGTACACCATTGAGGTGATGCCCATGCTATGATGTAAACTACAGATGCCCAGCATACAGATATCAGCCCTTACTTTTTTAAAAGTATCAACTGTCTCCTGCCCTACCGTGGTGAATGCTGTTTTATGCAATCTTCCTCCGGCAAAAATAACTTCCACACTCGGATGATCTTCTAAAACATTAGCTACGGGAAAACTATTGGTTACTACTGTAATCTTTAAATCGCCGGGCAACTGAGCAGCCAAAGCGGTAACAGATGTACCGCCATCAAAAAACACCACCTGACCATCCTTTAGATACCGTAAAGCTTTGCTCGCAATGGTTTGCTTATGCTGTTGGTTATAATGCTCCCTTTCACGATAATGCTTGGGTATAGGCGATCGGGCTATTGCCCCGCCCCTTACCGCCTTCAGTAAGCCCAGATTATCCAGTTCCTTAATGTCACGACGTACGGTATCTTCTGATACATTTAGCAATGTACTCAACTGATCTAACCGAACTTTATTATCCTTATCTAAGGTATTTATGATGATTTGTAATCGTTCTTCCTTTACCATAACAATGCAATATGTAGCAAATATAACATTTATTTAGCCGACACATTTGCAATATTATGCAATATTAAATACATTTGTTGCAAAATATAGCAAAAATGAAAAGAAAAATAGGTATTGATATGGATGGTGTATTGGCTGACATTGAAGATCATATGTTAAGAGCATATCAAAGAGAAACAGGCATACTGATGACAAGAGATGATATTAAAGGGAAAGCAGAGGAGGAAGTAATTGCAGATCCGGAATTAGTTAAAAAGATTTTTCATCAGGCAGGTTTCTTTAGGACACTACCTGTTATGGATGGTGCAATTGAAGCAGTAAAAAAATTAATGGAAAATTATGAGGTTTATATCGTATCGGCAGCAATGGAGTTTCCGCTATCGCTATTCGAAAAACGCGAATGGCTTGCTGAGCATTTTCCATTTATCAGCTGGAGAAATATCATCTTCTGTGGAGATAAAAGTATTATTGATACAGACTACCTCATTGATGATCATTGCAAGAATCTTGATTTCTGCAAGGGTAAGGCCATTATGTTTACCGCATTTCACAATGTAAATAAAGACCATCACCAAAGGATTAATCATTGGAATGATATCCATGGCTTACTGAAGGCACTGGAAACAGATGAGTTGGTAATGGGTTGAGGGTTGCGTGTTTGGGCTGCGGGGCTAAGCGCCATATCTGCTCGTGTATTTACAACTAATACACCATTTCCTTTTGGTTTAAGCCTAATGGGTAAAAAGTTTTCACCATATAAGCCATTTAAGCACATTTAAAATGTGAAACTTTTACAGAAGAGTTGCTTCGGTAAGCATTGAGACCGCTACAACTTATCATCTTGCAACAACGGTCGTCTTTCCCGCGCATGCGGGAATCTTAATGCTACAACGGATGTAGACTTTGCGAGCTTCGCGATTAACTTAGCAATCTTTGCGGTTAATATTGTACTGGTAAAATGGTTTCCTTTTAGTTTAAAAAGCCTAATGGGCAAAAAATTTTCACCATATAAGCCATATAAGCACATTTAAAAGTGAAACTTTTACAGAAGAGTTGCTTCGGTAAGCAGTGAGACGCTACTATTTATCCTCACGTACAATCGGCCCTCATTCCCGCACATACGGAACCTTAATGCTACAACGGATGTAGACTTTGCGAGCTTCGCGATTAACTTAGCAATCTTTGCGGTTAATATTGTACTGGTAAAATGGTTTCCTTTTAGTTTAAAAAGCCTAATGGGCAAAAAATTTTCACCATATAAGCCATTTAAGCATATTTAAATGCGAAACTTTTACAGGTAAGTTGCTTCGGTAAGCATTGAGACCGCTACAACTTATCATCATGCAACAACGGTCGTCTTTCTCGCGCATGCGGGAATCTTACTGCTACAACGGATGTAGACTTTGCGAGCTTCGCGATTAACTTAGCCCTCTTTGCGGTTAATATTATACTCCTAAAATGGTTTCCTTTTAGTTTAAAAAGCCTAATGGCAAAAAATTTTCACCATATAAGCCATTTAAGCACATTTAAAAGCAGAACTTTTACAGGTAAGTTGCTTCGGTAAGCATTGAGACCGCTACAACTTATCATCTTGCAACAACGGTCCTCATCCCCGCACAAGCGGGAATATTAATACTGCAACAGATGTAGACTTTTCCAGCTTTGTGATTCACTTAGCGCTCTTTGCAGTTAATTATTTCACCACCGACTCCAAGACACGGTTTATATTCGATTTAAAAAGCTAAAGACAAAACTTATAATTTCTCTACTGTTAAAGCGTTACTGTGAGCCTATCCCCTGCAACTTCCATAAATTGGTATAGGCTGAAGCTGGGTTAAACAATAATTCCTGATGTTTCCCCTCTTCTATTACCCTGCCCTTATCCAGTACGATAATTTTATCGGCCTGGTTTAAGGTACTCAAGCGGTGAGCGATTACGATTACTGTTTTATTTTCTGCTTTTAACAACTCTATGGCTTTCTGTACGTACTTTTCAGAGGCTGAATCCAGCGAAGAGGTCGCTTCATCTAAAATTAAAATTTCAGGTTTTCTATACAATGCCCTGGCAATAGCAATACGCTGGCGCTGTCCACCAGACAATGAAGCACCACGCTCACCTAAATAAGTTTGAAAACCTTTTGGTAAAGCTTCAATAAAATCAATCATCCCCAACTGGGTAGCAATATGAATAATGCGTTGCATGTCAGGCTGATCATCACCAACCGCAATATTATCAATTACATTACCGGCGAAGAGGTCTATTTGTTGCGGTACCACGGCAATCAGTTTTCTAAGCGATTTGTTGCTAATGTACTTCAAATCGTAAGCCCCAATACTTACCCGTCCTTCCTGAACGGTATAAATGTGTTGCACAATCGACATTAAGGTTGACTTTCCTGAGCCGCTCTCGCCTACAATAGCCGTAAACTTAGCTTTCGGGATATGCAAATTCAGCTCCGTAAAAACAGGTGCACGGGTACCGTACCTAAAGGTTACTTTCTCAAAAGAGATATCTCCAATCTGATCGGCGGTAAGCTCAATCTGATTTTCATCCTTCTCTCTTTCCAAATCCATAATCTCAAACAATCGATCAGCTGCGATCACAGCATCCTGTACAGTTCTGTTCATCCCAATGAGAGAAGAAACCGGACCAGTAAAATAACCGATGAGGGTGTAAAAAGATAAGAGTTCTCCTGGAGTAATCTTGCTCTCCATTACATAACCCGCACCTACCCATAAAAGTACAATGGTAAGGATACGAGAGATAAATTCTGAAGAAGTACCCGAAAACACATAATTGAGGTTAGACTTAAAGCCTGTTTGTAAGAGTTTTACAAAACGGACTTCCGTTTTTTCATTGGTATGATCTTCGAGGCCGAATCTTTTAATGGTTCCTACAGCGGTTAAGCTCTCTACCAATTGAGATTCGAGATCTGCAGATTCTTCCATTAACTGCCGCTGCGCCTTCTTATTCAGCTTATCGGTAACATAATAAATTAGCGAATAAAGCGGAATCACAGTCAGCATAATGAAGGCCAGCTTCCAATAGTAACTGAACATCATCACAAAAGAGAAAAACACGATGAAGACGTTAACCAGGAAGTTTACGCTTACATCGTTTAAGAACGTTCTGATTTTTACGGCATCATTAATCCGGGAGATAATCTCTCCTACCCGCATCGTGTCGAAGAATTGTTGCGGTAATTTAAGCAGGTGCTTGTAGTAACCGAGGATCAATTGTGCATCGATCATTTGCCCGGTTTTAAGGGTGAAGATGGTTTTGGCTGTGCCGATGAAGATCTGAATAATCAGCACAAATATCATGGCTACGCCCATGAGGTTGAGCAGGTTATGATTGCCATCTACCAAAACAAAATCTACCAGTTTCTGAACAAAAACAGAGGTAGATAAACCTAGAACGGTATAAATAACTGCGCCTAGCAGCGCTTGAAGAAGAATATTTTTATGAGGTTTAATCAGATTCCAGAAACGACTTTGGATACTCGTTTTTTCATTGCCAGTCTGAAATTCCTCTGCAGGTAAAAGCAATACCAATGCACCTGTCCATTCTGCCTTAAATGCATCATGGCTTTTGCGATGTAATTGTCCATCAATAGGATCCATTACCTCTATGTACTTCGCATTTACTTTATAAATAACCACATAATGCTGAATAACACCATTTAAAATAATGTGTGCTATGGCGGGTGTGGGTATTTTAAAGAGGCTATCGAATGTGCCCTTTACCCCTTTAGCTTCAAAACCTAATTTTTGAGCAGCCTCAACAACTCCTAGTACTGTTGTTCCACGCTGATCGGTTCCTGCAAACTGCCGGATACGCGCAACAGGGAGGCTAAGCTGATAATGAGCCGCAATAGAGGCCAGGCAGCTTGCTCCGCAATCCGTAATATCTCGTTGTTTGATTTTGATACTCATGCGTTATTCAGTCTTAGGATCAATGTTAGGGTTCACCCAATCATCTACCTGATCATATAAAAGCTGATAAAGGCTCCGTTCAGCGACACTGAACCTGGCTGTAAAGTTCATACCTTTTTTTAGGTAACCTTTATAGCCATTTTTCAAGGTTAAATGCTTATCAGTGATGCTGCATTTAACTTTAAAAGCCGGAACATTGTCCTTCAGTAAGATAATATCATCAGAAACATCAATTACTTTTCCCCTGGCGAGCCCCCATTGATTATAATTAAAGGCATCAATCTGAAACCTTACTTCTTGTCCTGTTTTAATTAAACCAATATCAGAAGGTTTAATGTAGCAGAATGCCCTAAGGTTAGTATCAGGAGAAATCTCAGCCAGTTTCTGGTTTGCAAATACATAACCTCCCTTTTGGATTCCGGTTAAATTTTGGATGGATCCGGAAACAGGAGCACGTAACACATATTGCTTTTTCTGCTCATTCAGGGCAATCTGTTCACCTGAAAGCTGGTTGAGTTCATTACGGAATTCATTGGCTTCCGTTTGCCATTTGGTTTTATACTTGGTAATTATCATTAAGTAGGCTGATTTAGCCTGATCAAGTTCGAATTTGTATTTTTCATATTCCGCAGCAGTAAGCACCTTATTTTGATAAAGTGTACTGTAACGTTTGAAAGTATTTTCTGCCTGCTTTCTTACGATGCGGGCATTTTCCAGTTCTTGTGCATATTGCTGCCATGCAGCATTGTACTGACCGGTTTGGAGATTAGGCGTCCTTCCGCCACGGCTGATGCGTCCTAAAAGTTCGGAAATATCGCCTAAAAACTGATTGACTTGCGTTTGGCGGTTCTGCACCAACGAAGTTTGTTGTTTGGGTAAAGCGGCATCAATAATCAACAAAGTATCGCCGGCTTTAAGTTTTTGATTATCGGCAAGCCTCAAATCAATTAATCGTCCACCTACGGGAACGCTTAAGGCAGTTTTTTCAATGGATGACTGGAGTAAGCCAGCACTTTTAACACTGATTGGAATGTAGATAAATGGAAGGCTAAGCAATACTAAAACAATGAGTGCAAGCGTAGATAGGTATATAAGTCTTGTAGATTTACCGACTTGAGATCTGTAAACCAAAGACAGTGTAGAAACCGTTTCTGCGTTATATGCGGGTAATGCCATTGCTTAAGTTAAAAAGCGGCCTCTATTTCTGGTTAAGAAACAGAGACCGCAATGTTTTTCTATAAACCTGCAACAAGTTTCACAACGTTTGCAATAGTTTTGTTTAAGAAAGTAGATAAGTCAGTTGAAACACTGTTTACTGTACCTACTACTGAAGTTAAAAGACCGCCTAATAAATCGTTAAGGGGACCACCACCTTCGATTTGGGTCATTTCAGATACATTCATTTCTTGAACATCAAGGTTTTTTAAATCTAAATTTTTCATAATTGGGATTTTTTAAAGATTAAGTCCTTACTCTTTCTATGGCTTTTCAGGGAACGCCCGGGTTGGCCAACCTTGTGGCAAATATATTATAGAACCCATATATAAAAAATACACCTAAAAAGGAAGCTTAAATACTGCATTGTAAAACAAAACAGACAAAAGACCTTTCTCAGTTCAAAAACCCTCAGCATTAATCAATTTAAGGCCTTTATTCAGTTTATTCGTTCTAGGGGTAAAGTATCAGTTCAGCATTCAGTTTTTGTTCATTAAAAACAGTGCGTTTTTTATCAGTTTAAAGCCCGAATCAGGAGGAAAAACAGCTGAGGAAGTAGCCAGATAAGTATAAAAAATACCAGAAAAAGTAGAGGAAGAGAGCCTTTTAGTAGATTAATGATTTTTCGTCGCCAGCGAAATTTAAAGAAAAAAATCCCGTGATACCTGATAAGGCACCACGGGAATATATATGATTATATGGGACGATTTAAAATCCTAAACCAACTGTAAAAGCTCTGGCCGGAGTGCCAATTGTGGCTAAAGCAGTTGCTGCTCCGTTGCTGAGATTTACAGTATAAATTTTCTGAACACCACCAACTGTGAAGAGGCCATAAGCTACACCTGAGGTTGAGCCGATATCGAAGCCATTCGCGGCATCTACGTTTATGCCCAATGCGCCAACATCAACCAAGGTGCCTAAATTTGGTGGATCTTGTTTGTACAGTCTATCTCCCTGCGCATCAATGTCAAATAATACCGTTGTAGCGGCTCCAGCAAAATTATTGGTGTATGCAGCACCAGAAATCGCAGCTGTAGCCAAAGTTATACTTCCATCAACGGCTACACTACCATCAAGCGGATTAAACCTTAGATTTTGGCCTGTATTGCTTACAATTCTAATGCGATCTACAGTAGGGTTAAAATCAAAACCAAATTGCGTACCCACTAACAAGGTACTTAAAACACCTGTTCCAGCTTGCGTAGCTAATCCTGAAGCTGTATTAATGGTGTAAATCCTGCTTGTACTTCCCAATGCATACAGTTGTCCGTTAAGTGGACGGATATCTATTCCTAAAATGGATTCGCCAGCCTGAACACCTGTTATGGCTTTAACTATAATGGCTGGTGTTGCTGAGGTATGATTAAAAATCAAAAGTTCATTATTAGCAGAGATGGCATAAGCTACAGCTTCAGTTGGAATGGCTATACCGGTAATTTGCTGACTAAAATTGCCAATCTTAGCGGCTTTACCAGAATTTAGATCTATCTGAAATAACCCCGATTTGCCTGCAACAGACAAAGCTGCCAAAGCAACACCTCCATCTGGGTTGATATCAAAGCCACTAGCCTCTTCCGCATCAAAACCTAAACTTCCAACCTCAACCAATTTGCCATCGTTGGGTGGATCTTGTTTGTGGAGTTTATCATTGGCTACATCAATATCAAAAAGTACTGTAGTAGTTGAGCCAGCCCTATTTTGGGTATAAGCAGCTGCCGTTACTTTTGCATTGGCAACGCCATTAATCACGCCGTCAGTCCCGGCTACTGCCCCAGTTTCAGGATGTAAACGCAAGTTCTGCCCGCCTGAAGTAACCAAACGAATTCTGTCTACAGCAGGATTAAAATCGAAAGCAACAGCGGTGCCGCTCAACGCCGGAGTAAAAGCAGCAGTTGTGAGTGATCTGGCAACGCCGGTTTTAGGATCAATAATATAAAGGCGACTGGTGCTACCTACTCCATAAAGCTGTCCGGTTGCAGGACGGAAGTCTATTCCCAGTATCGTTTCTCCGGTTTGCAAACCTGAGAGTGTAACCTGAGATAAGATATTAGACGGGTTTTTGGCATTGATCAACAATAGCTTGCTATCAGTGGTAAGTGCATAAAAGTTTAAATCGGGACCGGGTGTAAGTGTTTCCTGATCTACATATCCTCTATCCTTCTTGCAAGAAGAAAAAATTGATAGGGTTGATAGTACGCATAGCACCATCAATAAGTTTAGTTTAAAGTTTTGCATTTTGAATAAGTTTATATTAATAATTTAATGAATGGCTATAAAAGAAACTTATTCTTTGGGGGCTGTTTGCGTACCTGATTATATGAAAAAGGAAGCGGTATACTCTTTTGTGTAAACCAGGCATCGGTAGGCGGATAAAAAAAGAGTGAAGCAATACCAAAAACTACTCCTTCTGCTTGCTTAACTTTATACTCGGCCTCATCATCTTCTGCCGGTAATTCAATTTTATGGTCATGGGCATTGCCATGTCCATCCCAATCGGCCTGTACAATGGTTAAATTTGTATGGGCAACAGGAATTCCTTTTGCTGGAATACAAATAAACCAGGCAAAAGAAAATAACCATAAAAAGTAATTTTTTCCCATAAAAACCGAACCTTATCAGGGCTTGTGGGAGTATATACGGGATCTTGCAGCAAGTGGTTTTTTATGAATGATAATTTGCCAAAAAGAGCAAATGAGTAATAACTAGGCCATGCAAATACTTTTTTCTCTGGCCGCCTTATTTCTGATTCGACTTAAGGTTTCTAGTCGCATTCCCAAGTAACTGGCGATATATCGAAGCGGAACTAAATTCAGATTATGGCTACTATTTAACATAAATCTTTCGAACCTACCCTCCGCAGAAGGAATTCTGGCTAAGATTGACCGTTCTGAAGCTTCATAATACTGAATAGCCAGAATTTTACGCCCAATAATATTAGTTTCGGGATAGTAGGCATACAACCTGTGTATCAATTCATTAGACATCTCTACAAGCTCAGTTTCTTCCAGCGCCTGAAGGTATTCTATAGAGGGTTGTGCTTCCAGATTCGGATTGTGAATGGCACCAATAAATTCATTACCAAAACTGATCCAGGTCGTGATATCTCTTTCTTCATCTTTAACAAAGCCACGAACAATGCCCTTGGTTACGAAGAATACTGATTCATTAATTTCTAAAGGAGATAATATAAACTTGCTTTTTTTAACTGTGAGTGGCACTGCATTCGTTTCCACCGCTTTAATAAAACCCTCTGATAAGGGCTGGAGCTTTTCTAAATATTTAAGCAATAGGTTAACGGCATCGTTTCTTAGGGATCTGATCATACATAAAGGGGATTAGCAAACAAATAGACACCTAATATTAAGCAATCGTAAATAAACTACAAAATAAAACTTGTAGAAAACAAGAACAGCTAAGCGTTCGCTCAACCATTAAACAACTGTTTATCAAGCTGTTTTTTAGCGATCTGATTAAGCCAGGTAAATAATTTAATTTTAACAAAATCAAAATCATGGATATTATGATAAGCCTGTATAAAAGTTTGTTCTAAAAGTTGCTCTGCCTGGTATTGATTAGCTACCTTGGATAAAATCCTACCATAAATAAGTGAAGCATATTTCCGATAAAGCATTTTAAAAGCAGTTTTATCACGATCCATTAGCCTTTTTGCAAAAACCTCATCCTCCGAAAGCAGCACTTTCAACTTTGGAGATGAATCATGATCTATGTAACTCTTCGCTAACACGCCTTATTGCTCGTTTAATAAGGCTAACATGAAGCATTTGGTTTTGTTTAAATTGTGCCCATAATTCAAACAACTGCATGGAGTACTCTCTGAATTAGAAATAACACTTTGGTCTTCGACTTTTTGCCGTTTGCAGAAAATAACCTACTGATATCTCATGAGAGCCATAATCATAATTACCTAACTTATTTAAACTATAATCATAACCATACCCAATTCTCAAATTCTGGCGAACAAAAAACTCAGAAATAAAGCCTACGGCACTTCTTGCGGTCAAATTTGCCTGTAAATTAGATTTAGGATATAATTTAACTGAAGTTCTGTACACTCCACCAATCCAAAAGCGCTCTTTCACCAATAAAAAGGCATTTAAATCCATGGATGTTGGTCCACGAAGGTCATCTTTTATTAAAAAAGTTGGCTTAAATACAAAATCATCGGTTAGTGGCAGAGCCATACCAGCACTGAGGTAAAAATGTGGTTGAACTTTAAAATTGAGTAATTTGTAATCTCCAAACACTGACAAGGACTTAGCAAGCAAATTATCTGCAGAGAAGCCAATAAAGAATTTCTCGTTAGAATAGTGGATTCCTGCCCTGATATCTGGTGTAATCTGGCTAACACTTCCTGTTGGAATTCGATTATCACCCTGTTCGATGGGATCGAGTAAATTACCATTTAAACCTGCCTGCATAACTCCAACTCCAAGTCCGAATGCCAGTACATTCGTTTCTGTTCTATCCAGCTTGATGCGATAGGCAAAATTTGCTGAAGCACTTAAAGAACTCTGCGCGCCAATTTTATCTTTAGTAATAATCCCACCTATTCCTAATGATTCATCATTAATGGCTTCATCGGCAGAAATAGAAAGCGATTGTGGTGCCCCTTTGATGCCTGTCCACTGCGCCCGGGCAAAAGCCTGCAAATACAATTCTTCCTTATAACCTGTGTATGCCGGGTTAATATACATCCCATTGAAAACATACTGCCCAAACTGGGCATCTTGCTGTGCAAAAACCATTTTCGAGCAGCAACACATCAGAACTACAATTAATTTTCCTATAGCTTTCATGTCTCTTTATTTTCGTTTATCTTATCACTGTAACATATCCTTTGTAGGCAATCCAATCAGAACTACCATTTTTCACTTTCACTACATAGAAGTAAGTACCATCACTTAAACCACTTGCTGTCCAATCATTTAAGTATTTACCAGACTGATATACCGTACTCCCCCAGCGGTTCATAATGGTTATTTCATTGGATTCAAAAGAGTCTAGATGCTCCAGGTAAAACGTATCATTCTTGCCGTCCCCATTTGGCGTAAATACGTTAGGAATCCTGAGACCCGAAATCTCTTTGTTATCTGTTGAAGTATTATTCGAAAGGTTTGGATCGAACTCATTGGCACTTATTGTTGCCGTATTGCTCACCAATCCCTGCTGTTTTGATCGTACCCTGATCACCAATTCGGCAAACTGCCCATTGGCTAAATGACCAATGTTCCATTTTATCGTTCGAACACCCGAATCATATGTTGCTTCTCCACCTGTAGGTTCTGCCAGACTTTCAAAAGTGAGATTCTCTGGTAATACATCCTTAACTACCAGGCCTGTAGCATCATCTGCCCCATTATTTCTCACATTGAGATAGTATTCAAAAATCTGATCCCGAACTATGGCTCTTGATTCTGAGCGCTTAACGATGGATACATCTGCTGAGCGACGTGGAAGCACAAGCATTTCAATGTCGTCTGATAAATCGGAGGTACAACCTTCCTTATTGATTGATGCTACTTTATAAACACCGGCTGTTGCGGTGATAATTGACGACCTGTTTTGTCCAGGAATCAGTTTACCATCCTTAAACCATATATACGAGCTGGCACCTTCCGAATTGGCACGCAAGATTACCGACGACCCTTCGGAGATCGTAATCGTTTGCCGCCCTTTCAGCGCATCCTGGCCAAATCCCTTTAAATTTAAAAATAAGAGGAACGCCAGAAACCGGAAGGTATAAAACCTCAGTCTCATGTATAAGATTTATCGCTAGCCTGGAAAAATTACCTAGAAAGTAACTGCACCTGCTGTGCCGTGTGCCGTACCGATAGTTAATGTTGGTTTGGTTGGTTTAGCCGTTACGGTAATCGTTTCATCTACCGTTTGTGCACAATACTTGCTACCATTAATCTCATAACCTACTCTAAACCTATAAGTTACACTCCCTACCGTTGGTGCAGTTGGTGTATAATCTTTAGTATTTGCGCCGTTAATAATTGTTTCAGTACTACCCGATACGGTATACCATTGATAAACTAATGCTGCTTTTGTTGGGTCTTCCGGATTGGTTACATTACCTATTTGTGCTAATGGACTTTCCACGCAGAAAGGTGCCGGAGTAATGGTTGGTACGAGAGGTTTAAGTACATAAACCGGAATTTCCTGCATTTCCGATTCGCAGGATCCTGCCGTTTGCGATTTAGAGCTCAGGTAATAATATCCGGTTTTAAGATCTCCATTAGGGATTTTGTTACCTCCCGTTAGGATAACTCCTGTAGAAGGCGTAGTAGTAGGAGTAGCACTGTATTTTACAATCCAATCTGCGCCTGTAGGTGCAGCAGGCAGGGTAAGATCAGCACCGGAACAAAAAAGGTTGACTCCAGCAGTATTCGGCGCTAAAGTTTGAGCAGATAATGTTAAAAAGCTACATAAAACGATTGCAGCGATAGTTAAAATTGTTTTGGTAAGGAATTTGTTCATGGGGACGATTTTTTAAATTAATTAATATTGTGAATTAGTGTTAACCAGCACATGCGGTGCTGATGGTTTTGGATTTATTTTTATGTTAAAATTGATTTGCGTAGTACATCCTGCTGCATTTTTTAGCGTCAACAATCCCGAATGAGTACCTATTGAGGCATCTACAGGTACATTAATGGGAATACTTCCTGCCGGCAATGGCAAGTTATTTACGGACGTAAAACCAGGAGTAGTCCAACTGATGCTATATGTTGTTGGATTATTTATAGGGTTTGTATAATTCAGTTGAGCAGTATTGAAACCCTGGCAAATCTCCGGGTCGGTGCCTAATGTCAACGTTGGAGCTGGACTCACAGTTACCACAAAGCTTTGCACTTTTTCTTCACAACCTTTTGCTGTAGCGGTAACGGTAGCGTTTCCACTAAAACTAGAAGACCAGGTAACCTTGCCGGTTGAAGCATCTATTACCCCGGCGGCTAATGGTAATAAACTATATACAATTCCACTGGTATTGGTTGCGGTTGCGATATAGGTATCAGTTCCTGCGCCCATGCATCTTTTATCTGTTAATCCGGTATTGAATACGGGTATAGTTACATTTCCGTTTACGGTGATTGTACCGGTGAAGGAAGGCCCTGAGTTAGGAATAACGGTATATGTAAATGTTCCGACAACTGTTGGCGTTCCGCTGATGGTTACTCTTTTAGGCGATCCATTGTAAACTCCGGTTACTCCTGCTGGCAAACCCGTTACATTTGCATTGTTTGCAGAACCAGATAAAGCATATACGATCTGGTTCATTTGCGTATTGATACACACGATCCGGTCTCCAGAGCCTGTGGAGGTTGAAACACTGCTTTGATTATTATTGGTCACCTGATCTGGTTGCGGTCCGGTTATGGTTGCAGTATTTGTTAATACACCCGTTTGAACTACTTTTGCTGTTATTTTAAGCGTTGCACTAGCCGAAGCTGCTAAATCGCCAATAGTCCAAATACCTGATGTTGCATCATAGGCAGTGCCTGCAGAAGGAATACTGGATACATAAGTATAACCCGCAGGTAACTTATCGGTAACGGATACGCCAACAGCATTTCCATTGCCTAAGTTTTCTGCTGTTAAAGTAAATACAACATTCGTATTCAGCTCTGGATAAGCCACATCTACAGTTTTTGTGATGGAACGATCTATATTACAGAGTGAAATGCTTACCGGAAGTGATGGGGCGCTGCCACCACATTCCAATTGATAGGTTACACTGTAATTACCAGATGTACCCGCTTCATAAGTAGCCGATGTAGCGCCACTGATAGGAACACCATTTAAATACCATTGGTAAGGCGCAGCATTGGCAACCGCCGTGAGGGTCGCCGACGCGCAATTTACCTGGCTAACACTGGGCTGCTCTGCCTTTTCCGGGAAACGGGAAATAAAGTTAGACATAGAGAAGCCACTGCTTTGTTGTACCATCGAAACGGTTAATCTCCCTAAACTGGTGATTGATATCACCCTTGGCTGACCAATATTAACATTGGTAAAACTGATTAGCGAAAGACCAGAAGTGCCCAGTGCTTTGCGGGTTCCTATTCCTGATATGGATTCGATATTTTGATTGGTATAAACCGGAGAGCCATCAATAGTGGTTAATAAAATTGGATCGGTACTCTTGGTCAGAATATATCCGAAATAAGGAAGATCTGTACTCGTAACATAAGCCGTAAATTTGGTTGTTTCTACCCTCCTTGATCCCGAGCAGCCAGAAATGGGAACTAAAGTGGCTACATCCACTTCGCATCCGCCACCAGAAGACACACCTGCCGTACCCGAAAATACCTCCACATTCTTATTGGAAACGATAATTGAGGAAGAATACCGGCCAGTATTGGTGCTTTGATTATATGCGCCATTAATATATCCATGGCCAAAGGTCTGTTTATCGCCAGGTTGAGCAAGCGTATAGGTCTGTGTGCTTCTTTGCGTTCCGTTGATATCAAAATTAGTAACTGTAACCGTTGTGTTGGCTTCTGTTGCGATAACAGTAGATTGCTCTGCAGTTGTATTGCCTTCTCCCCTAACAATAACATATTCTTTTCCTAATGAAGAAATGGGCGGAACTGGATTAAATGCACCATCGCCACAGCCACCCGGAGCATCCAGGGCCGCTGCCGTATTCATCACCGCAGATGCCGAGGACTCTACTAAAGTTCCAATAGGTGCTTTAAACAAATAACTCTGTCCTGCATTTAACGTGGCTGTGGCTACACCGGCAATTTTAATAATGGTGTTATTCTCTGTGGCCATGATGCTATAAATCGGACGGGAGGCATTACTAGCCAAGTCACCATCACGATAATATCCTACCCTAAAGGAGTTACCTATAGCTGCATCACCAAAACTAAATAAAGAAGCATTTCCTTTAATGTCTGCATCCGCTCCGTCAGAACCAAGGTTATCAGAGGCTACATTTCTTAAGTTTACAGAAATAGAAGCTGTGGCCTCAACAATAATTCCGGCAGCAGAGATTACTGTATTTAAACTATGTGCAGGAACATCTTTGGGTAATCCTGAAAAGCGATAAGTAAAGGGATTGTTTTGTGAACAGCTAAATGTAGTAATGATTGTTCCATCACTCTTTTTTATTGTTCCGGTAATGGTTGTAGTATTATCTGTTGTAATTACAATTTCATTTGCCTTGCTCCAATATTGCCATGGTGCTGGAGCAATATAATGCTTAGAATAGCTTGGCGGTGTAAATTTGGCCAAGCTAGAAGCCGTGTTTATAGACCGAGCCCCGCTAATACCAAATATTGGCGAAATATTTATAGCATAGCCTGTACCCTCTACTGCCAGGAGTAAAACAACAACGCATACTAAACATACTAATCGGGATAGAGCTTTAATCATGTTCACTTTAATCAACCTCGAAAGCAATACAATGCTATAAGATCCGCTCTGGGCATAGCAAAGCCAGCCAAGGCGAATCTCAGACAATAGACTACTACTCCTTTGTAAGATTAATAGTCGTATTTAAAAAGCAAAATATCAGTTCAAGGATTTCTTCAACTCTAAAATACCGAAAATAGTATGCGAGAAAATAGCCCCAATATTAATTTTACACCAAATTAAACAGCGATTTTACACACTTTTACACATAGAAAAAATGTTGTAGGATTAATACTACTATAATGAAGTGAATTTAAACAATAAAAAATGAAACAAGCTCGTAAGGAATACTAATAAACTACTTATAAATAAGTAATTAGAAACAGAAACGCCTAAATAACCGCAAATACATGATTAGACAGATTATTTTTTCATGAACATGATGATCATCATATCTTTTTTTTGACGAAACCCTATAAATACAGGATGAAACCTATAGTTACGAATGAGGAATATTAACATTGTGTAAAGTTTACGAGGCAGAATTTGGCTAAAAATAGCACTTTGGCCTACGGCTTTTTTTGGTTACCAGATAATAACCAATAGAGATTTCGTGAGATCCGTAGTCATAGTTACCCAATTTGTTGAGACTATAGTCGAAGCCATAGCCTATCCTTAGGTTTTGTTGTATAAAAAATTCGGAGATAACTCCCATTGCACTCTTTGCGGTAAGACCGGATGCCAGGTTTGACTTAGGATAGAGCTTAACAGAAGTCCGGTACATCCCACCAATCCAAAAACGTTCGTTTATTAACATAAAGGCGTTGAGATCAAGAGAAGTTGGCCCATGAAGATCATCCTTGATCAGAAAACTTGGTCTGAATACAAAATTGTTATTAAGTGGTAAGGCTAAACCAGAAGTCAAATAGAAATGTGGCTCTACTTTAACATTGAGTAATCTATAATCATCGGTATTGGAAAGGGTTTTGGTTAAAAGGTTATCGGCAGAAAGCCCAATAAAGAATTTTTCGTTAGAATAATGAATACCAGCACGAATGTCGGGCATAATCTGGCTCACATTACCGGCAGGGATTCTATTGTCGCCTTGTTCAACCGGGTTGAGCAAACTACCATCGAGGCCAAGTTGCATTACCCCTGCACCTAACCCAAAGGCCAGAATATTGGTTTCAGTGCGATCGAGTTTAATTCGGTAAGCCAAATTAGCAGAAGCGGTAAGTGAGCTTTGTGCGCCTATTTTATCTTTAGTAATGATTGCGCCAATACCCAGGCTTTCCTCCCTGATCGCTTCATCTGCAGAGATAGACAGCGTTTGGGGTGCTCCTTTGATACCTGTCCACTGGGTTCGTGCAAAAGCCTGAAGATAAAGCTCTTCTTTGTATCCAGCATAAGCGGGGTTAATATAGAGTCCGTTGAAAAGATACTGGCCAAACTGGGCATTTTGCTGACTCCAAACCAAAATGCTCATTAAATTAAATATTCCAATCAAAATAATCTTTTTCATATTCTATTTAATTTTTACTTATCGAATCAAGGTTACATAGCCCTTAAACTCTTCCCAATTACCGGCTGCATTTTTAACCTTAAGCACGTAGAAGTACGTACCATCTGCAAGCCCATCTCCTGTCCAGTCGCTGAGGTAACCATTTTTTTCATATACCGTACTCCCCCACCGGTTAATTACAGTTAACTCATTATCAGCGTAAGCATCTAATCTTTCAATAAAAAAGGTATCGTTCTTTCCATCTCCATTAGGGGTAAATACGTTAGGAATTTTTAAACCTGTTATTTCTTTGGTATCAATAGAGGTATTATTTGAAGGATCGGGATCGAATTCATTTATGGTTACGGTTGCACTATTAACCACTCTACCTGCCCTTAAAGCGCTAACATGAATAATGAGTTCTGCAAACTGGCCATTAGCGAGGCTAGGCAATGACCACAAAATGGTTTTATCTGATGGATTATATTTAACCTCTCCCGAAGAAGGAGGATCAAAATGACTAAAGGACAAATTCTCTGGAAGTGCATCCTTTACCTGCACATCGGTTGCATCGGCCCTTCCATTATTTCTGACCAGAAGATAATATTTAAATGGCTCATAATTCACCACGCTTCTGTTTTCAGATCTTTTAGTGATGGAAACATCAGCAGAGGCATTTTTCAACTCTACTTCCATACTTTCGGAAATATCAGAACTACATCCTGCAGCACCAAAAGTAATGACCGCATAAATTCCTGCCCTATTTACAATATAATCCTGTTGGGTAGCTCCTTCGATATTTACTCCGTTTCTCAACCATTGATATCCATTGGCGTTTTCGGCATTTGCCCTCAGCTTAATGGATTCTCCAAATGCTAAAATAATTTTTTGCCCATTAGAAGATTGCGCAAAGCATGCCACTGCGCCAAACAGCAGCACGCCAAAAGCAATAATCTTCTTTCTGTTGATCATGAAAATGGAGTTGGAGGCAATACTATTGCTTATGGCACGATAGTAATGGTTGCTTTCCCTGGTTTAGGCGCAATTTTGATATTCTGGTTTGCCGCAGCAGTACAGCTGGCAGCCGGTACAATTGGCACACCTCCTGTAGAATAGGTTGCCGTAGCAGTAAATACATAATCGCCTACAGCCAAACCATCTTTCAGGGTCAGTTTATCTCCTGCTTGTGTTGCAATAGTTGTAATATCGGCTACAGGAGTAGCGCCCAAAGTTGCTGTCCATGCATATGTAAAAGTTACGCCGGCAGGTAAAGTAATGCTATTAGGTGCCGCTGTTATTACGGCTTGAGAAGCGAGTTCGGTACAGAAATCGGTTTTTGGAGTAGAAAGTGCTATTGCAGGATCAGGCAATTTCTCTAAAACAATTTCATCAGAAGCTTCTCCAGGACATAAATTTGCATCAGCAGGAATAACTTTTACCGTATACCTATGCGTTCCCGTGGTAAGAGTGGCACTGGTTTGTAAGCCTGCATTAGATCCGTCGTAAGAAATAGCATTTTGTGCAGTTCCATCAATTGTCCAGATAATTTGATCTCCATTTACGGGTGTATAAGCCCCAAATGAGGGGTTGAAAGTAGCCTGTCCGGTACCGCATACGTAAAGATTTGGTGTACTCTGTGCAAGTGCAGCCAAGGGGGTTAGCAGTATTAAAAAAGTAAATAATCTTAGTTTCTTAAATGTTGTTTTTCTTTTCATGATCATCAGATTTTGAGATTGTTATATAATTTATTGAATAGATACGATTGGTTTGGGTGGCACAAGTTTTACCTTAACACTAAAACTGAAGGTCTTTGAGCAGTATGCATTTTTAAGGGTCAATATTCCGTTATGCACCTCCGGACTAGCATCAACAGGAATAACCAATGGAATCTCGTCCAGAGGCAATGGCGAATCAGACACATTTACAAAACCTGCAGTTTGCCAGGTAATGCTGTACGTTATGGGATTAAAAACGGGATTAGTATAAGGCAACACGGTTGCTGTTACTCCTTCGCAAACAGCGGGCACAGGGAGTAAAGTCAGCTCCGGTAGACCATTTACTTTAAAGTTAAAATCAACCTGCTTACCACAGCTTACTGCATCATCGGGAACCGTATAGCTGATTACTACATTTCCATCTGCAATTCCTGTTACCTTTCCTGTGAGGGAGATTGTTGCTATTGCGGGATCAGCGCTGCTCCAGACCCCGCCTGCAGTAGTATTAACCAGCATTGTTGAGGCTCCGACACAAATCTCGTTTGCACCAGAAATCGCATTGACCACTGCAACCGGCTTAACCTGTACATTTACAGCTTTCGGACCTCCTGCACTCTTGCAACCTGTAGCCGTATTTACTGCTTCTACATAGTAGCTTGTTGAAGCAGTTAAAACAGGGGTAGTGAAAGAATTTCCAGATGCTAAGTGTGTTGAAGGAGAAATTGAGCTATACCAGTTATAAGTATAAGCACCATCTGGATTATTAACAGATAAAGTTACCGCACTCCCGCTACAAATGGTTTCGTTTGTTACATCTACCGTGGGCAGTGGATTAATCTTCAGCCGTACCTTCAAAGCTTCCGAGGTCGCATTCACACAGTATGTTCTGCTCGACTGCACATAATAAGTATAATCTCCAGCGGGTAAATTTGCGGGTGGTGTATAAGTTAACCCAGTATGAAGAGGGCTACCTCCTGTAGGTGTATCGGTCCAATTGTATGTGGTACAATCCTGCGGGTTATTGACAGTAAAGCTGGTTGTTTCGCCCTGACATATCGTTCGCTGATCTTCTGCGGCAGGATCTGTTAACGTTCTTGGTTTCGCCAGTTTGCGTCTTATTTCGTAAATTTTTAAAGAGCCCAATACTCCAGCCAGTCCACCTGTAGTAATTTCTAAACGGTCGTACGGAGTGGTGATGGGAAAAGTGAGCTGATATTTATCTGCACTACCGGGAAAAAGCCGGAGGTTTAAAAATGTTCCTGCGTTATTAAATGCTGGGCCGGCAGGACTTCCATTTAAATAAGGCTGAATGGTAAAGCCCGTTAATAAATTAAGATCCAGCAAGCCACCTCCAGGTTTTTGAAGAATAATACTAACAGAATCTGCCGGCTGAGCAGGTTTATTGAAGATGGCAGTGAGGTAAATTTTATTTAAGACAGAGGCCCCCACATTCATCAGCGCAAAGCTATCGTCGTTACCGTCAATGGCATTAAATGGGTTTTCAACAGTTCCGGTTGCATTTAATACGCCTCCAATTACTGTAGGCTGAACCCCAGAAAGCACATCAATTACTTCGTCGCAGTTATAGGTGGCAGTAGTTTCTTCTAAAATATAAGCATGAAATAACTTGGCAGATAAAGCAACCGACAATAAACTACCAGAAACTTTAACATAAATGCCATGATAGGCTTGAGTTGGAGTGATCGTAATTTCAGTTTCTCCAGCACCGCTAATAACCCCGGCAATATTAGTTGAATTATAGATGGCAACCTTGCTAGCAGCATTATATCCTGCAGCATGACCAGCACCGATGAGCCATGGCCAATTATCCGTAACTGGAGATAAGTTGGTGAAGGTACCGATCTCAACGCCACTTAATATACTCAACACTTCGGTAGGAAGGGAAATTTTGATTGTAACAGGTTTACCAGCGGGAATTAGTCTGGGCGTACTATTTGTACCATCTGTTGTAAACTCAAGAAACTGGGTAGCAGAGGCTAAGCCTACTAAACCAATGCCAACGTTTAGTGTTGAAGCATCTTTAACTTGTCCATTAACGGCATTCGACGCATCACTAATGGTACCTACCAGTGTGGGAGCCCCCAACAGGCCCAAACCTTCCAGGTAAGCACCTTGAAAGTTGGCGTAAGTTCTTGTTGTATTTTCGCACTGAGCAAAAATGAATGCCGGCAGAAAACATAAAACTATTACCAAGAAGAATAGACCGGAGCGTCGTTTCAAAGTATTTTAGCTGTTGGATCGGAAGTGTATAATAATTGGTTTGTTTGCTCTTCGCACAAACATACTGGCTCAATTAAGCGCTTATTCGTTCACTTTATTCAATGAACGAACCCATAACATTTTTTTTGAAAGGCAGTATTGACAATTATCAAAAAAACAGCAAAAACTTGTTCATTTACATAAAAAGGAAGATTTTCATTACTAGAAATAGCATTTCGGCCTACGGCTTTTTTGGGTGACCAGGTAATAACCAATAGAGATTTCATGAGACCCGTAGTCGTAATTTCCGAGCTTATTCAGACTATAATCGTAAGCATAACCAACTCTCAAGTTTGGTCTTACAAAGAATTCGGAGATCAGGCCAACTGCACTTTTAGCCGGAAGATTAGCCATTAAATTTGATTTGGGATAGAGCTTTAAGGAAGTTCTGTACATTCCACCTATCCAGAAGCGCTCTTTAATCAATACCGCAGCATTAAGATCAATAGAAGTTGGTCCCCGAAGGTCTTCTTTGATTAAAAAGGTTGGCTTGAAAACAATATCATCATTCACTGAAAGTGCAAAGCCTGCAGTAAGATAAAAATGTGGCTGTGTCTTAACATAGAGCATTTTATAATCTTCAGCAGAAGAAAGTATACTATTGAAAAGATTATGAACAGAGAAACCAATAAAAAACTTTTCAGTGGAATAATGTAATCCGGCTCGAATATCTGGTTTAATTTCACTCACATTTCCTGTAGGAATTCTATTGTCTCCTTGTTCTATTGGATCCAACTGGCTACCGTTTAATCCTAATTGCATTACCCCCAGGCCAAGGCCAAAAGCAACAACTTTAGTTTCCGTTCGATCGAGTTTAATGCGATAAGCCAAATTAGCAGTTGCACTAAGGGCACTTTGTGCACCAATTTTATCTTTAGTGATAATTGTACCTATCCCTATACTTTCGTCGTTAATAGCGGCATCAGCAGAAATAGAAAGCGTTTGCGGAGCACCTTTAACTCCTGTCCATTGCGAACGTGCAAAGGCTTGCAGATACAGTTCCTCTTTGTACCCTGCATAAGCCGGATTAATATACAATCCATTAAATACATACTGTCCAAATTGGGCATCCTGCTGAGCATATCCAATAAATGGAAGCCATATCAAAACGAGAAGTAGCTTGCCTAGCCTATTCATATTTGTTCCTTCATCCTCCCCTATCTGATTACCGTTACATACCCCTTATAACTCATCCAATCGGATTTCCCATTTTTAACCTTAACCACATAAAAGTAGGTACCATCACTTAATCCCAGGGCATTCCAATCATTGGCATAACCTTGAGCCTGATAAACTGTACTTCCCCACCTGTTCATTACGGTTACCTCGTTTAATTCAAAAGCCTCTAAGTGTTCCAGATAGAAATTATCATTTTTTCCATCGCCGTTTGGCGTAAAAACATTAGGGATTTTCAAACCAAAAATCTCTTTATGATCGATAGAGGTATTATTAGTAAGATTCGGATCGGCCTCATTGGCACTTACACTTGCGGCATTGCTAACGAGACCATGTTGTTTTGACCTTACGCTAATAATTAATTCTGCAAAGGCACCGTTGGGCAACTGAAGAATATCCCATTTAACCGTTCGCTCAATAGGATCATAATAAGCATTACCCTCAGTAGGATTAGAGAGCTTTTCGAAAATCAGGTTTTCTGGCAGGTTATCTTTAATGGTTAAACCAGAAGCATCGTCTTTACCATTGTTTCTTACCAATAAATGATAATCAAAAACCTGATTGCTGATTACCTCCCGCTTTTCAGAAGTTTTAGTAATGGATATATCTGCCGAGGGCAGAGGAAGAATCGCTACAACAATCTCCTCCGAGAGATCTGAAGTACAACCTTGAGCATTTATAGAAGCAACCTTGTAAATCCCGGCAGTTGCTGTTATGATACTGTTTCCCTTCTGACCATTAATTAAAACACCATCCTTAAACCAAATGTATGAGCTCGCACCAGCAGAATTGGCATGTAGAACTGCTGACGATCCTTCTCTGATCGTAACAGTCTGCCTCCCCACCGGAGCGTTCTGGCTATAACCTGTTTGCCTGCCCAGCAACAGCAATACCAGAAACCAGAATATGAGTATCCTTATTCTCATTATTGGCTTAAAGCATCAAAACTCTAAAAGGTTACTGCTCCAGCTGTTCCCTGAATAGTATTACTATTAATATTGGGCTTGCCTGGTTTAGGGCTTACCGTAATATCATGATCTATAGTTTGGGCACAATATTTATTCCCCCCAATAATATAACCTACTTTTAATCGATAGGTCGTGGTTCCGACTGTTGGATTTACTGGCGTAAAGTCCTTTGAGTTTTCTCCCGCTAAAATTGTTTCCACTCCACCTGAAACCGAGTACCATTGATAGGCTATCTGTGTAATGAGCGGATCCTCCGGATTAACTACACTTCCCAATTGAGCAAGGGGGCTTTCCACACAAAAGTTTGCAGGAACAAAACTGGGTACAAGTGGTTTCAGTACATAAACAGGAATTTCCTGCATGTCTGATTCACATGCACCCGCAGCGGTGGACTTGGCGCTAAGGTAGTAATAACCCGTTTTCAAATCGGCTGCAGGAATCTTATCTCCTGATACCAAAGAAATCACTGTTGCCGGAGTGGTCGTTTGAGATGTGCTATACTTAACAATCCAGTTCTCATTGGCAGCGGGAGGAGGAAAGGTTAAATCAGCGCCCTCGCAAAACAAGTTGACATCCGCTGTTGTAGGCGTAACTTGGCCGAGCACCCTAAATGATATACAAAATAAAATTACAGGAATGATTAAGGTTAATTTTAAAAACACTTTATTCATAATATACTTTTTTAAATTCATTTTAATACTTTGAGGTTAATGGCACCGGAACATTCGGAACCGCCGGTTTTGGATTTATTTTAATCTTAAAATTGATTTGTTTAGTGCAGTTATTAGCATTTTTTAGTATTAACACGCCAGTATGCGTACCCACTATGGCATCGGAAGGAATGTTAACAGAGATATTTCCAACGGGAAAGGGCTGATCATTGACAGGAACAAATCCTGGCGTATCCCAGGTTATGCTGTAGGAAACAGGAGAATTTAGCACGTTCGCATAATTTAACTCTGTAATCAGGGTACCTTGACAGATCTCAGGATCACCATTTAACATTAAATCTGGCAAAGGATTCACTGTAATATTTGCCTGAAGATTCAAGGCTGTGCCTGTAGTGCCCAATACGGTATATACAGTTGAAGGCTGAGCCGTAGTTGGTGTCCCGCTAATGGTTAATTCCTTAGTCAAAGTGCTGTATCCAAAACTTAGTCCCTGAGGCAATCCATTCACTGTAACCCCCGTGGTTTCGGGCAAAATATGGTAAACAACAGGAATTATAGGATTGTCTACACAAGTTATTATATCTCCCGGCAGTGTAGATGTTGAAACAGCGCTTTCATCGTTACTGGCTACTAAATCTAGTTGTGGGCCGGAAATAATCGCATGATTGGTATTCACTCCGGCTTGAACAACTTTGGCTGTAATGTCGAGTTTAGCAATCCCGTTAACTCCCAATCCACCAATAGTCCAGATACCAGTTACTGCATCATAGGCGGTTCCCGCAGTAGCTACGCTAGAAACATAGGTATACCCTGTCGGAAGTGGATCTGACACAGATACGTCTACAGCTGCACCATTGCCCAGATTCTTTGCCAGAAGACTAAAAACCACATTGCTATTTAAGGTTGGGTAAAGTACGTCGACACTTTTGGTTATAGAGCGATCGACATTACATACAGAAATTTTAACCGGCAATGAAGGCGCACTTAAACCACAATCTAACTGATAGGTAACACTATAATTACCAGATTCGGTGGCTATATAAACATCATTAGTTGCACCACTTATTGGCATATCATTAAAATACCATTGATATGGATTGGCATTGGGAACTGCAAGAAGTTTCATCGAGGCACAATTTTCCTCTATCGCGGTAACCTGCTCTGCCTTTTCAGGAAATCGCGAAACAAAATTCGACATGGAAGAAATATTATTCTGTTGTACAAAAGACACAGTGATTCGACCGTCACTAGATAAAGCAATATTGGTTGGCGATCCAATTTGAGCATCGGTGAAACTGATCAGCGTTAACCCTGAACTCCCCAAAGACTTACGAACTCCTATTGCTGCAATGGTTTCTATATCCTTATTAGTATACGACGGAACCCCTCCTGTAGTAGTTAAAAATATTTTATCTGGATTTCTAGTTACGATGTACCGATAGTAAGGAAGATTGGTTGATCCCGAATAAGCAGTAAATTTCTTCGTTTCTACATTTTGAGAACCCGAGCAACTGGAAATGGGCACCAAGGTGGCGATGTCTACTTCGCAACCTCCCCCGCGAGAAATACCTGCGGTGCCTGAAAAAACTTCGATATCCTTATCTGATGCAATAAAGGATGATGAATACCTACCTGTATTAGAACTGGTGTTGTAAGGCCCAGAGAGGTAACCATGGTTAAACGTTACTTTATCTCCTGCTGAGACTAAGGTATAGTTATTTGATGATCTCTCTACTCCATCAACATCATAGTTTTTTACTACTACCGTGGTATTGGCTTCTGTTGCAATTACTGTTGATTGTTCTGCAACCAGATTACCTTCTCCCCTAACAATTACATAATCTTTACCCAAGGAAGCAATAGGCGGAATAGGATTATAAGCACTATCTCCACAACCTCCCGGAGCATCATACATTGCTCCTGTATTCATTACACTTGGCGCTGATGATTCTACCAAAGTACCAATAGCGGTTTTAAATAAGTAGCTCTGGCCAGCATTTAAGGTGGCAACAACTACTCCTCCTACCTTAACAACCGTATTCGCCTCAATAGCCATGATACTGTAAATGGGTTGAGGAGAAAAAATAGATAAATTGTCTGAACGGTAGTAACCCACCCTAAAGGAGGTACCCTGGGCAGCATCCCCAAAACTGAACAATGAAGCATTACCTTTGATATCAGCATCCGTTCCACCGGTGCCCAGATTATCTGACGCAATGTTGCGAAGGTTCACCGCAATTGATCCTGTTCCTTCCACAATAATTCCTCCCCCATTAATTACAGTATTGAGGCTAAATGCCGGGGCATTTTTGGGCAGTCCAAAAAAACGATGGGTAAAAGGACTATTTTGGGAGACAGTGAAATTAACAACCAGTGTACCATCACTTTTTTTAATAGTTCCGGTAACGGGTACCGTACTATTGGTGGTTACTACAATTTCATTTGCATTGCTCCAATACTGCCAGGGGGCCGGGGCTATATAGTGTTTAGAATATCTTGGAGGTTGAAAATAACTGGATGTCGTGTTTTTAGAAAAAAAGGATTCAGCGTAGACATACCCTGTTGAAACCCATAAAAACGGAAGCAATATTATAAACCGAAGTTGGAAAAACGTGCCTTTCATCATTCATTTTAAGGGCTCCTTAAAACGCAATAAACACCAAAGCAGATTTATTCTGGCAGCAGGAAGCCGGCCAGCTAAATCTGAACAATTAAAGATAACTGATCTGTTAAAGACCAATTAGTCAAGAAAATTAGGTATTGCGGTTTAAGGGAATCTTAATCCGAAATTAGTAAAAAAGAGCTGAAAAAAACCAGGTTAAAAGATTAACTAACACACTAAAACACAGGCATAAAATATTTAAAAAAGAGGCTGTCTCAAAAAGGCAGTCTCTTTTTTTGTGGAAAAAAAATTAATTTTCCATCTTTTTAAATTTGGCTTATTTGACTGTATTTCAGATATTTAAGTATAAATAATTGAAATTTATGCCAGTCCAGAAACCAGTTTTCAAGCCCTATTATCAGAACCAGATCATGGCTATTCCGCCCACTCTGGATGAACTTGTGGCAAAAGGCCATCCTGTTCGCATTGTGAACGATGTCATTAACCGAATCAATATCCAGGGGCTGTTGGATGCTTATAAGATTAAGGGCACTTCAAGCTACCATCCACAAATGCTGTT
>NZ_FOGG01000077.1 GCF_900111155.1 Pedobacter rhizosphaerae
TCAGCACACTCGGCGGATTTGCCTACCAAATGTATACCTACAGCCTTCAACGATCTATTCCGTCAGATCGCGGCAGTGTCACTACTCCGTCCCCACATCGCAGTTATAAAAAGTACTGGAATATTAACCAGTTGTCCATCGAATATCCCCTTCGGGTTCTCCTTAGGACCCGACTAACCCTGATCCGATTAGCGTTGATCAGGAAACCTTATCCTTTCGGTGGGCGGGTTTCTCGCCCGCCTTATCGTTACTTATGCCTACATTTGCTTTTCTAGAAGCTCCAGCACCCATTACCAGGTACCTTCACTGCCGCTAGAATGCTCCCCTACCGATATATTTCAATCCCATAGCTTCGGTGTACAATTTAATGCCCGTTTATTATCCATGCCCGGCCGCTCGACTAGTGAGCTGTTACGCACTCTTTAAATGAATGGCTGCTTCCAAGCCAACATCCTAGCTGTCTGTGCAACCGGACCTCGTTAGTTCAACTTAACTGTAACTTGGGGACCTTAGCTGATGGTCTGGGTTCTTTCCCTCTCGGCGCGTGACCTTAGCACCCCGCGCCTCACTGCAGATCATATTTCATAGCATTCGGAGTTTGTCTGGATTTGGTAGGATTTGACTCCCCCGCACCCAATCAGTAGCTCTACCTCTATGAAACTTAATATCCACGCTGTTCCTAAAAACATTTCGGGGAGTACGAGCTATTTCCCAGTTTGATTAGCCTTTCACCCCTACCCACAGATCATCCGGAAACTTTTCAACGTTTATCGGTTCGGTCCTCCAGTACGTGTTACCGCACCTTCAACCTGTCCATGGGTAGATCACAAGGTTTCGCGTCTACCTCCTCTGACTATACGCCCTATTCAGACTCGCTTTCGCTTCGGATCCGTGCCTGAAGCACTTAACCTTGCCAGAGAAGAGTAACTCGTAGGCTCATTATGCAAAAGGCACGCCGTCACACCACCTGGATGCTCCGACCGCTTGTAAGTACACGGTTTCAGGTTCTATTTCACTCCCCTGTTCGGGGTTCTTTTCACCTTTCCCTCACGGTACTGGTTCACTATCGGTCTCTCGGGAGTATTTAGCCTTACCGGATGGTGCCGGCAGATTCCCACAAGGCGTCTCCGACCTCGCGGTACTCAGGATACTGTTAGGCCAATGGTATTTACGTGTACAGGGCTATCACCTTGTATCGCCGGGCTTCCCATCCCGTTCCACTTCATTACATTGTAACCACATCACAGTCCTACAACCCCACACATGCCGTAACAGGTGTGGTTTGGGCTCTTTCCCTTTCGCTCGCCACTACTCAGGAAATCATTGTTATTTTCTCTTCCTCTGCTTACTTAGATGTTTCAGTTCGGCAGGTTTGCTCCTTGATGGTGACATGTCTTCAACATGCCGGGTTGCCCCATTCGGAAATCACCGGGTATAGTTCCTATTTGCAGATCACCGGTGCTTATCGCAGCTTATCACGTCCTTCATCGCCTCCGAGAGCCAAGGCATCCCCCGTGTACTCTTCTTTACTTTCTTCTACGCTTGCGCCTTTTGCGCCGCAAGGTATGCTTTTTT
>NZ_FOGG01000026.1:0-17275 GCF_900111155.1 Pedobacter rhizosphaerae
AATTATAAGTATTGTTACTTAACCCCAAATCTTAACTCACCTTAACTTCTTAATGTTTAAACCACCAAGCGCACAAAGAAATTTGAACCATATAAGCCAGATAAGAAAATTATAAGTATTGTTACTTAACCCATCTTAACTCACCTTAACTTCTTAATGTTTTAAACCACCAAGCGCACAAAGAAATTTGAACCATATAAGATAATTATAAGTATTGTTACTTAAGGACACAAAGACAACAGGGTTAGTTATTCGGTTTGCCTTTCCATCTTCCATCTACACATCTCACATCATTTAACCACCTAAGGCACCTAAGCAACTAACAGGTAATTTTCATTGTTAAACATTAAATTACAAAGACAACAGAGTTAGTTGTTCGTTTTGCCTGTCATCTTACATCATTTACCAACCAAACCCTCATCATCATTCCTATTTCTCAATAAATTATCTATTTTTATCCTTACCAAAATCCCAAACCTTTTGACCAAACGAATATTAACCATCATCCTATTCCTAAATGTAAGTTTAGTTGCTGCGGCATTTGGTCAGCTATCTTTTGATCACTTATCGGTAAATAACGGCCTTTCTCAAAGTACGGTGCTGTCCATTTGCAAAGATAGCAGGGGGTATATGTGGTTTGGTACCCGCGATTGCCTCAACAGGTATGACGGGAAAGGAGTTAGGATCTACAGAAACGACCCTAAAAATCCTTCTTCCATTAGTACGGAAGATTATATTTATGCATTGGAGGAAGATCAGCAGAAGAACCTGTGGATTGGCACCCAAAATGGTCTCAATCGGTATATTCCGGAAAAAGATGCGTTTGAAAGGATCATTTTCAATCCGAAAGATCCTAATGGCATAAGCGACAAAATTATCCTTTCCATTCAGGCCGATAGCAAAGGGAAGATCTGGTTTGGTACCAATCAGGGTTTGAGCATGCTCGAAAACGCCAATACCCGCAAATTCAAAAAGATTTACCAAAAAAACGGACTCGCCGGAAATGCTGTTTACACAATTTTTGAAGACAGTAAAGGAAATATCTGGGTGGGTACCACCACAGGATTAAGCAAGTTGTCGTTGAAAAATGGTCAAATCCACATTCGGTCCTTTTATCATAACGTTCAGGATGAAAGCAGTTTAAGTGGAAATTCGATCCGCACCATTGCCGAAGATGGGAAGGGAAGGATATGGGTTGGAACAGAAGCTGAAGGACTAAATCTTTTTCTTCCCTCATCTGGTTCATTCAAAAGGTTTAGGTATAACGTACTTCACACAGATGGACTAAGCAACGATATCATCCGTAAAATTATGCCCGATGGGAAGGGAAATTTATGGGTAGCGACCATGAACGGGCTGAATATTCTGGATACAGAATCACTGCGATTCACTACCTATAAGCACGATTCTGACAATAGAAAAAGCCTTAGCGACAACTCTATCAAAGAGATCTATCAGGACGATCAGGGATCAATATGGATAGGCACCATGTTTGGCGGTGTAAATGTGACCCATCGCAATGCAATTCCTTTTACCGTGTTGAAATATAGCAAGTACCGAAACAGCATTAGTAGTGATATCAGCAGCGTGATAGAAGCCGATGATAATCAGAACCTCTGGATTGGCACTGAAGGACAGGGACTGAATTTCTATGAGGTAAAAACGGGCATATTTAAAAAGTATGTCAACGATCCGCGTGATCCGGGAAGCCTCAGTAATAACACCATTAAAGCGATTTTTAAAGACCGTAAGGGAAGAATTTGGGTAGGACTTTATCAAGGTGGATTAGAACTTTTTATTCCCGCAACAGGTAAGTTTAAGCACTATCCACCCCGTGCCAATGGATTGAGCCAGGGTTATGTAAGCAGCATTACGGAAGACGACCGTGGTAGGTTGCTCCTGGGTACTTCTTCTAAAGGTTTAAATATTTTCGATCCGGAAAAGGGAACTTTTGAGGTGATTAACGATAATCCTGCTCATGCTCTGAAACTAAGCAGCAGCTATATCAGGTTTGCCTATCAGGATGCTAAAAAAAATCTCTGGGTAGGAACGCCGAGAGGACTCAACCTTTTATCGCCCGGAGCAAAGAAGTTCAGTGTGTTTTTTAAAAGCGATCAACATCGCGATAGCCTAAAATCCAATCAGATTACCTGCCTGTGGGAAGATCATTCAGGTAATATTTGGATAGGTACCATGCGCGGAGGATTAAGTCTTTATCATCCTCATTCAAAGTCGTTTAGTACATATACCCAAAAGGAAGGGCTTGCCAGCGATAATATTATCGATCTTCTCGAAGATAATGATGGGAACCTATGGATCAGTACAGATCGGGGTTTGAGCAAATTTGATCCGAAACGGAAATCATTTAAGAATTACAATACTGGCGATGGCCTTCCCACCAATGAGTTTAATGTAAACTCGGCCTACAAAGACATTCATGGTAAATTATACTTTGGCAGCTATAACGGCCTGGTGGTATTTACACCAAGAGAGATTAGAGAGAATGCCTACATTCCACGAACTGTTTTCTCAGAACTCAAGTTGTTCAACAAACCAGTAGCCATTAACGGTTCCGATAAACTTTTAAAAGAAGATATCAGCTTTACGCCATCCATTACCTTCAGGGCCGATCAGAACATTTTTTCCATTGAATTTTTGGCATTAAATTATGTACAACCTCAGCGAAATCGCTATGCCTATAAATTAGAAGGTTTTGAAAAGGATTGGAACTACGTAGATATTCCCTCGGCAACCTATACCAACCTTCCCTCGGGGAAATATAAATTAATGGTAAAGGGAAGTAACAACGATGGCCTGTGGAACAATACCCCTGCGGTGATGGAAATCCGCATCTTACCGCCCTGGTGGTTAACCTGGTGGGCTTATCTGTTGTACTTTATAACAGTGAGCATTATACTCTATTTTGTGCTCCGTTTTACGCGAAGACAGCAAAAGTTGCAAACCGAACTGTATTATGAGCATTTGAACAGCGAACGTCAACAAGAGCTTTACCAGATGAAACTGGATTTCTTTACCCGCATTTCGCATGAAATCCGTACGCCACTCACGCTGATTTTCGCCCCGCTGGAAAAGGTAATCAGAATGACTGCTGAGAACGATGCCCTGAACCATCAGTTACAACACATTAAAAGAAGTGCCGACAGGTTGTTAAGATTGATTAGCGAGTTGCTCGATTTCAGAAAGATAGAGAGCGGAAATGTGAGCATCAAAGTTTCAGCCAACAACCTGGTTGATTTTTGTGAACAGATCTATCAATCTTATCTGGGTCTGGCAGAAATGAAACACATAGACTACCAGTTTGAATGCGGGGAGGAATCGATAGCGGTATATTACGATCCTAGTCAGCTGGAGAAGGTGTTTTATAATATCCTTTCCAACGCCTTCAAATTTACGCCCAACCGGGGGAAAATATCATTTATAATCAGGAAGGAAAATGACAGGGTAGAAATAACCATTACAGATAACGGAATGGGTATACCACTGGCCATGCAGGATAAGATATTTACCAATTTTTTTCAGGTTAAGTCGGGCGCAGTAGCTACCGAGGGCTGGGGAATTGGTTTGGCACTGGCCAAAAATATAATTGATCTTCACCAGGGAGAGATCAGCGTATATAGCGAACCTGCTTTGGAAAGTGGCTTCGGCCTAACAGCACTTACCGTTAAGCTTCGTTTAGGCAAAATGCATTTCGATGACGGGCAAATTGTTGAGGATGCTGTGGTTAGAGAGGTAGTTAAAGATTTAGCAGTAGAAGGTCATGTGCCTGTTAAAGCTGTCCTCCCAGAAAACCTGACAGAAAAGCGGCATACGGTTTTGGTGGTGGAAGATAATGACGAACTGCGCGATTTTATTGTACAATCACTTCAACACACTTATCATATTTTAGAAAGTGAAAATGGATTAAAGGGCTTAGAGGTGGCGTTGGCGCATGTTCCGGATATTGTACTGAGCGATGTAACGATGCCCGAATTAAATGGTTTTGAACTTTGCCAGCGCTTAAAGCGGGATGAAACCACCAGTCATATTCCGGTAATTATGCTTACGGCCATGGCTTCTCAACTTCATCAGGTTGATGGGCTTGAAGCTGGTGCCGATGTGTACATTACCAAACCTTTCAGTATCCAGGTGCTCGAACTCAGTATCCGAAATCTGTTACAGGGTCGTGAAGAACTTAAACAAAAATACATCAGGCAGATTATGTTTCATCCACGTAAACTGGAAAGTATTTCGCCCGATGAGAAATTTTTAAATAGGCTGATGCAGTTGATAGAAGATAAAATGGAAGATCCCGATTTTAATGTGGGTAGCCTGGTCGATCAGATCGGCATGAGCCAAACCGTATTGTACAAAAAAATCAAGGCATTAACGGGACTTTCCATAACCGATTTTATTAAATCTCAACGCCTGAAAAGAGCTGCACAATTACTTGATGACCGCCAGATGAACATTGCAGAAGTGGCCTATGCTGTAGGTTTTAGCGACAGGAAGTATTTTAGCAAGGAATTTAGAAAGCAATTTGGCCTTGCTCCCTCAGAATATCAACAAAAACAGATTAATCCCCCCTTTTAAACCAATCTTTCACCCTTTTTGAGCTGATAAAATTGAATATTTGATTTTTATAGAAACAAGGGTTACTAAGATTGAATATGAAAAAAACGAGTAAAGGTCTATTCGCATGCTGCATCGCTAAACGAAGGTTTGCGCTGATTGTACCTTTTATGATATGCAGTACCTATACGGTTGCCCGGCAACAGCAATCGACTAAACCAAACGTAATTGTTATTGTGAGCGACGATGCAGGTTACGCTGATTTTGGTTGCTATGGCGGAAAGGAAATTCCTACACCAAATATAGATGCGATAGCCAAATCAGGTGTTCGCTTTACCGATGCCTATGTTTCGGCTTCGGTATGTGCACCATCAAGGGCTGGCCTGCTAACAGGCCGCTACCAACAGCGCTTTGGCTTTGAACACAATACCTCAACACAGGTTTCTAAAGGGTATACCCTTGCCGATGTGGGGATGGACCTCAAAGAACAAACTATAGGGAACGAAATGCAGGCCAATGGCTATAGAACTATTGCTATAGGTAAATGGCACCAGGGAGATGAACCTCAGCATTTTCCCCTCAACAGAGGCTTCGATGAATTTTATGGCTTTACCGGCGGACATAGAGATTTCTTTGGCTACAAAACAAAACCAGCCCGGGAAAATGTACTGTATGATAATCGCGAAGCGGTTGCAGAAAGTAAGGTGACCTATCTAACTGATATGCTTACTGATAGGGCTACCCATTTTATCGAAGAGAATCAAAAAAAGCCTTTTTTTATGTACCTCGCATTTAATGCCGTACATACACCCATGAATGCCAGGAAAGATTTAATGGCGCGTTATGCCCATATTCCCGATAGCGGACGCAGGGCCTACGCTGCAATGATGACTTCGCTGGACGATAATGTAGGTAAATTGTTAAACCGTTTGAAACAATTGGAATTGGATAAAAATACGCTTATTGTTTTCATTAATGATAATGGCGGAGCAACAAACAATGCTTCTGATAATGGCTTGTTGAGGGGCATGAAGGGCTCTAAATGGGAGGGTGGTATCCGTGTAGCGATGATGATGAAGTGGCCCGGTCAAATATCCACGGGATTGGTTTACCATCAACCTGTAAGCGCCTTGGATATCCTGCCTACAGCCATCGCCTCGGCCAAAGGCAAACCAAAGGGAACGTTGCCTCTGGATGGGGTAAATTTGATCCCGTACTTAAAAACCGGGAACAAAAAGGAACCTCATCAGGCATTATTCTGGCGCAGGGGAGTGGCTGCGGCAATGCGTACGGGAAACTGGAAATTGATCCGTGTGCAAGACAAAGATACTCAACAGGTGCTGCTATTCGATTTGAAAAAGGATCTCTCGGAGACAAATAATTTAGCCAATATATATCCCGCGCAGGTAAAAAAAATGCTTTACCGTATTCAGGACTGGGAAAAAGGCTTAGACACACCGCATTGGGGCAGTTCTTATGGCGGGAAAAACCAAATCATGAAACACCGGATGGAAACCAAAGGCCGGGCAATGGAAAGACTGTATCCATAAAGAATAACAATATCAATCACCCTATATCATTAACCAAATTATAACCATGAAGAAATTACTGTTTTCCTGTTTACTTTTTATATCGATAGGCTTACCGCTCAGTATCCACGCACAGCTAAGCGAAACCACAAAAGTGATCATGGATAGAGTTATGAGCGACCTTAAGAAGCCCGTTAAATCAATTGAGAAGAGTGCAGAACTAAATTTAAAAAATATTCAGGCCAACGGTAGCTGGAAAGATATTCCCTACCAGGATAAAGAGATTACGAGATGGCAACCGTTTCGGCATCTGGTTAATCTGGAAAGTTTAATACAAACCTACATTACTAAAGAAAGCCCCTATTTTGGAAATGAAAAGGTCTTTGAGTCTATTTCTCTGGCTTTCCAGTATTGGTATGACAGTGATCCGAAAAGCAGTAACTGGTGGCACAACGAGATTGCCACGCCACAGGCCTTAGGCGAAATGCTGATTATGATGCGCTATGGGAAGCAGCAACTGGATACTAAACTGGCGGAACGTATCATCGAAAGAATGAAACGTGGAGACATACAGAAACAAACTGGCGCAAATAAAACTGACGTCGCATTGCATTATTTTTACAGAGGACTTTTGACCGATAATGAAGAATTGCTTCGCTTTGCTACCGCGCAGCTTTTTGAACCTATCCAATTGGTGTACCATAAAGAGGGGCTTCAATATGATTATTCTTACCTGCAACATGGACCGCAACTCCAGATCTCCAGTTATGGCTCCGTTTTTATAACTGGGGTGTTAAAACTGGCTAATTATGTTCGGGGCACACAATATGCTTTATCGGATGCAAAACTGGAAATCTTCTCTAAATATTATCGGGAGAGCTATCTTAAGGCCATTCGCGGTCGTTATATCGATTTCAATGTAGAAGGTCGTGGAGTAAGCAGGCCCGATATCCTGGATAAAAGCACTGAGCGAAACAGGCTTTTAGTAGCGCAGTTGCTAGACTTTAAGAATTCCAACAACTGGTTGGCAGCTATTGGTAGAACCGAAGGAAAGAAAGTGCCGGGGTATCAAATATTACCCTATCATCAGCAGTTCTGGAATGCAGATTATGTACAGCACCTTCGAAGCGCTTATACCTTTAACGTGCGGATGGCAAGTAAACGCACCAAACGCAGCGAATCAGGAAATAAGGAAAATCTTTTAGGTCGCTATCTTTCGGATGGTGCAACGAACATTCAGGTTAACGGACCAGAATATTATAACATTATGCCTGTTTGGGAATGGGATAAGATACCGGGAGTAACCAGCAGGGATTACAAGGTAGACCGCCAAATGACCCAGTTTTGGGGCGAAGAAGGACATAACATTTTTGCCGGAGGTGTATCGGATGGTGTTTATGGCGCAAGTGGATATGTTTTAGATTATGATAGCTTGCGTGCAAAAAAAGCATGGTTCTTTTTTGATCAGGAGATTGTTTGCCTGGGCGCGGGAATAAGCACCAATACGCCAGAGCCGGTTACCACTACGGTAAATCAATGCTGGTTAAAAGGAAACGTAGTCAGTTCTAATAATCAAGCTATTGATAAAGGAAAAACAGCGGTATTCGCAGACAATAAAAGCCATTGGTTCTGGCATGATGACATAGGCTATTATTTCCCCGAGTCTCAGGATATTACATTAAGCACAGAAATTCAGAAAGGCAACTGGTACCACATCAACAATTCCCACACTAAGGATGAGGTTTCTGGACAGGTCTTTAAACTTTGGCTCAATCATGGCAAAAAGCCTCAAAATGCTACCTATAATTATGTTGTTTTACCAGGAATATCCAATTCTGCTGACCTGAAGAACTTTAAGGCAGCTAATTTACAGGTTGTAGTCAATACCGAGAAGGTACAGGCGGTTTACCACCAGTCTCTAAAAATGTTACAGGCTGTGTTTTATGAAGCGGGTACTTTACTTTTACAAGGGATGGAAATTACCTGCGATAAACCTTGTGTATTGATGGTTAAGCAGGTAAATGCAGATCAGATCTGGTCTGTTGCCGACCCGATGCAGAAAGAATCCAGCATCAGTGTTAAGGTTAAAGACATCAACACAGGCAAGATAAGAACCTTAGCAGCTAAACTTCCTGAAGGAGCATTTGCGGGTTCAACCGTCACGCTTCAATAAGCGCTTTTTTCAAGAATAATTGGTTATATCGGCCTTTAAGGCAATGTTAACCAATTATTACCCTTATATAAATTAATTTATACCCCTTGTTTCGGTCGGCTGGCTTGCAAATTTGAGGATAGTAATCCACAGCGTGATTACGGGAAAACCAAATTAAACGAATAAAATATGAGAAAGATTTACCTTCTTTTAGTATGTATGATTTATGCCCTGAGTGCTTTTTCTCAAACCCGAAAGGTAGAAGGAAAAGTAACGGAGCAGGGATCGGGTGCACCCTTGGTAGGGGTGAGTGTTTTGGTAAAGGGCACCAAAACCGGTGCTTCTACCGATCAGGATGGCCGCTACGCAATCCAGGTTTCATCTAAAGAATCCAGCACGCTGGTGTTCACCTACATCGGTTATGTTCAGAGAGAAATCGCGGTGGGTGATAAGGGGGTAATTAATCTGGCATTAGCCACTGATGACAAAGTACTCAATGATGTAGTGGTGATTGGTTATGGTACAAGCAAAAAAGGCGATTTAGTGAGTTCAGTAGCACAGGTTGATATGAATGACCTGGCCAAGGCACCCGTTCGGTCTATTGACGAATCGCTCGCAGGCCGTGTGGCTGGGGTACAGGTAAATTCTTCGGATGGCCAGCCCGGATCATCGGTTAATATTGTGATTAGGGGTGCCAACTCCATCACCCAGAATAATAGTCCGCTTTATGTGGTAGATGGCTTTCCTGTTGAAGGTTTCAACCTGAATGTTTTTGATCCGCAGGAAGTAGAATCTATAGATGTATTAAAAGATGCATCGGCAACAGCTATTTATGGTGCCAGAGGAGCTAACGGCGTGATTATGATTACCACCAAGAAAGGGAAAATCGGTGCGCCGGTAATTTCTTTCAGTCCAACGGTAAGTTTCGATAACAACATCAAAACCATGGATTTGATGAATACTTACGAGTTTGCCAAAATGCAACTGGAGCTTGTGCCGGGTGCGCTGGGTTCGGCAACCGATCCAACACCAATTTATACCTTACTCACCAGGCCAGGCAAAACGCTTGAAGATTATAGAAATGTAGCCGCCACTGACTGGCAAACGCCTTTTTTTCAAACGGGGCTGAGGCAGGATTACTCGCTTGCATTGAGAGGTGGAACGGATAAAACTGTATATGCCATCTCCGGAAATCTGAATGATCAGAAAGGTACAGTGATCAATACGGCTTATAAAAGATATCAGGGCAGAATAACCTTAGATCAGACTTTAAGTAACAAAGTAAAGGTTGGTGTTAATGCCAACTACGCCTACCTTTTCCGTTCGGGAAATTCGGCTGCACAAGGAACAGGCGGTAGCGGAACTACCAATATTTTGTACAGCGTATGGGGTTATAGTCCATTAAGCGAACTTACGGAAGACGAGGCCATTGATGAAACCACATCAAGCGGCACCGACTACAAGTTCAATCCCATCATGAATCAGAAGAATTTACTTCGTAATAATAAAACGCATAATTTAAATGTGACGGGATACCTCGATTATGCGATCACTAACAGTTTGAGGCTGAAAATAACGGGTGGAATTAACAATACCCGGGTTATCAACGAAGAGTTTAACAATTCTAAAACTTATCCCGGAAGTCCGAATACGACCCCTGGAAGAACAAGTGGCGTAAATGGATCCGTTTCTCAGGCCAATACCAATAACTGGTCTAATGAAAATACCTTAACCTGGACTAAAACATTCAATAAAAAACACAATCTGAATATATTGGGCGGTTTTTCGGCCCAAGGCAATACCAGCAATGCTTTTGGTTTCGGTGCTACCTTTTTACCCAATGAAAAATTAGGGATCAGTGGTTTAAATGAAGGGATTCTAAATCCGGTTACCATTTCAACCAGCTCATTATGGACCCTATCCTCATTTTATGGAAGAGCTAAGTATAATTTTAAGTCTAAATACTACCTGGAAGCCTCTTACCGCGCTGATGGTTCTTCTAAATTTGCTGAAGGCAATAAGTGGAGTTATTTCCCTTCATTAGGTGGTTCATGGCGATTTATTAAAGAAGATTTTCTTAAAAACAGCAAGGTGTTATCTGATGGAAAGCTTCGCCTGAGTTATGGAAAGACGGGTAATAACAGGGTAAATGATTTTGCCTATCTCCCCTCTAATGACGTAGTGCCAGGCAATTCATACCCCTGGAACAACACCTACGTAAGTAGTATTATTCCAACCTCATTAGGCAATCCTAAGGTAAAATGGGAAACTACAGATCAGTATGATGCAGGGGTGGATCTTGGTTTCCTGAAAAACAGGATTTCACTAACGGTTGATGTGTACAAGAAGAATACGAAAGATCTTTTATTGCGGGCAACGTTGCCAACTTCATCCGGTTATACTACCGCCTTCAAAAATGTGGGTGAAGTTTCCAACCGTGGTTTAGAAATTACCTTGAGTACCATCAATATCAACCGGAAAGATTTTCAATGGAACAGCAGTTTTAATATTTCCTTTAACAGAAATAAGGTGCTGGCACTCGCAGAAGATCAACTCACTTTGCTTTCCACTACCAGTTGGGATAATGCCTATGCCAATATTCCTTCATACATCGCCAAAATTGGTGAGCCTTTGGGCCTGATGTACGGTTTTGTATGGGAAGGTGTGTATCAGTACAGTGATTTCAATCGCAGCTCTACCGGCGAATACCTTTTAAAGGATAATGTACCTGCCAATGGTAGCGCGCGTCAGAATATCCAGCCGGGAGATATCAGGTATAAGGATATTAATGGCGATGGGAATGTAAATGCAGCCGACTATACCGTTATTGGAAACAGCTTGCCCTTGCATACAGGTGGATTCACCAATAATTTTACCTACAAACAATTTGACCTGAATGTTTTCTTTCAATGGTCATATGGAAATGATATTCAGAATATGAATCGCCATGTTTTTGAAGGAAATGCACTTGGTAAACGCTTTTTGCAGCAATATGAAAGTTATACAGATCGCTGGTCGCCAGACAATCAAAACTCCTCCAACTATCGTACAGGTGGTTTTTCTGTCGCAGGTTATTCATCAAGAACGATTGAAGACGGTTCGTTCCTGCGCCTAAAAACAGTTTCATTGGGTTACAATATTCCAAAAACGATATTAGACAAGGTTAAGATTAAAACCGCCCGTATTTTCCTGTCGGGACAAAACCTTTATACCTGGACCAAATACAAAGGATTAGATCCTGAGGTAAGTACCTACAATTCCGTTCTTACCGGTGGGTTTGATTATAGCGCATATCCCAGAGCCAGAACGCTTGCTTTTGGAGCCAATGTTACTTTTTAAGCCTAAACCCGAACAGAAGACATTCACAGCAATTCAATTGATATGAAAAAGATTTTATATTTTCTACTCCTCATCGCTACAGGCTTAAGTTCCTGTAAAAAGTTTTTGGCCACAGAACCTAATGATAATTTACTGCCCGAGGAATACTACGATTCGGAAGCCAAGCTACTCAATGCACTGGCTGGTGTATATTATCCATTGGAAACTGCCTCCATGTATGGAAATTTTTTAAATAGTGATTACAATATCTCCGATGAGGCATTTTATCAGCGCAGTACCCAAACTACGGGTGTGCCTGCCTATAACTTCGATTATTCGGATGCCAGCGTCGGTGGATTCTGGCAGCAGTGTTACCTTGGTATAGAAAGAGCCAATATGCTCATTGCCAACATTAACAAGGCCAATATTACCGAAGCAAAACGTGCTCCGATTTTAGGCGAAGCACTCTTTCTTCGTGGATACTATTATTTTCTCTTAGCCAGTAACTTTGGTGATGTACCCCTGAAAACTGAGCCTACCAAATCGCCTTCTGCAGAAGATGTACAAACTCCCCGTACCCCACTAAAACAGGTTTATGCGCAAATCCTTGCAGATATGACTAAAGCCGAAGGATTAACGAGCAGGATTACCGATTTAGGTTTTAGCGGCCGGGTAAGTAAAACAACTGTGGAAGGTATACTGGCCAGGGTTTGTTTAACTATGGCCGGAGCACCGCTTAAAGATGAATCTAAATATGCTGAGGCAAAAACATGGGCCTTAAAAGTAAAGGAGTCAGGTGAACATCGTTTAAATCCCAGCTATAAACAACTTTTCGTGAATATGCACCAGGATTTGTACGACATTAAAGACAGCATGTGGGAAGTAGAATTTAAGGGGAATGGTGCAGATGGATTAGGTTCTAATGGCAGGGTAGGTAGTTTAGGGGGCATTCAAATGCAGGTAGCCACTGGTATTGGTCTTAAGATTGGATACAGCTATGGATTTTTGCATACCACAGCAAAACTCTATAATCTTTTTCAGCCCGGCGATTTAAGGAGAGATTGGAATCTGGCACAGTTCAACTACATTGCTACTTACCCGGATAGATATTACTACAACTATTACACGGCTGCACAAATCTATAATCGCGATGCCGCTAAGTTTAGAAGGGAGGCTTATGTACTCGATAATAAAAACCAGAACACTACACCCATCAACTATCCCTTATTGCGGTATTCGGATGTCTTGCTCATGCTTGCCGAAGCAGAAAATCACCTCAACGGACCTACAGCAATTGCCTACGATGCCATTAACCAGGTACGCAGAAGAGGATTTGGTCTAGATCCTGCAACAGCTGGAGCTGCTGTTTCTGTTGTCAATACCATTACGCTGGCTACTGCAGGTAACACCGGTTATTTAACAACTATCAACAATATCCCTGTAACCTTAACAGGAGGTGGTGGCACTGCTGCAACAGCTGATGCAACCGTGTCTACAAGTACAGGAAAAGTTACCGCAATCGCCATCACCAATCCAGGGAAAGGCTATACTTCGGCACCAACGGTAACCATCGGAACGGCATGGGCTGCTAATACAGATTACGCTGTTAACACACAGGTATTTAATGGAAACAATGTTTACACTGTTACTACTGCAGGCAGATCTACATCCACTGCGCCAGTGCAAACTTCTGGTGCTTCGGCTGCAGGTACAACGGGCGCCGTATTTACCTATGCAGGGATCCGGGCAACAGCAACTGCAACCATTGCCACCGCCGTGGTTGATTTAAGTGGTTTAAGCCAAACCACTTTTCAACAGGCTATTGAAGAGGAGCGATCGAGAGAACTGTGTTTTGAAACATTAAGAAGACCCGATTTGATTCGATGGGGGAAATGGGTAGAAACCATGAATGCCATAGGTGCCGATATCAGGGCCAATGCAGGCGCAACCTTCTCTTATGGGGGGCTAGCCGGTTCAAACGTAGTACCTAAACACCTGTTGTTCCCGATTCCGGCTGCCGAAATCACTGTAAATAAACAGGCAATACAAAATCCAGGTTGGTAATTATCAAATTAGAAAGATCATGAAATTTTTAAATATTATCGCATTGGGAAGCCTGTTTTTGCTGGCGGCATGCGACAAAAAAATTGAAGAAAGAGATGTAGTTTTCGATGTGTTCAGTTCGAAAACAAACGGACAGGCCAGTACTGCCTTTAAAACTACAGATACCATTGTTTACCAGCTTAGCGGCAATGCAGATGTGGTTACGTTTTATTCGGGTGCCCTGGGACAGCGCTATGCATTTAGAAACAGAACAGCGGCAAATGGTACCCCTCAGCTGCAATTTAATTCCTTAAGGGCCAATGGAGCTCAGGCCAATTCTATTCAACTACTCATCTCATCTGATTTTAAAGGCGTAGTAGCCAAATCGCAATCGCTAACGGGAGTAATTACAAGAGATACTGTAGCTACTAATGCCAACATTGCTGTCGCAAACTGGACTGATATTTCTGCCCGTGCAACCTGGTCAACCGGAGCTTCAACGGCCACACCTTCGGGTATTATCGACCTCTCAGATTATGGCAAACTGGAAAAGCCTGTATTCATTGCTTTTAAATATAAAGCTGTTGCGGGAACTATCCAGAATAAATGGACAATCACTAATCTTTCATTAAATAATGTGCTGGAGGATAACACCACCTACACACAAGCCAATTTTGCAGCTTCTAATCAATCCATTACCAATTATGGGGTAAATACGCCAGGATTGGGCTGGTTAACCATATTGGATGAAAACCTGAATGCCAACAAATATGGCTGGGTATATACCACTGGCGTAGGAACTGCGGGCTCACTTGTAATTACAGGTGCTTCTACAGTAGCTACTGCAACCGCTCCTGCAGAAGCCTGGGCCATAGTTGGTCCTGTGAATTTGCGCAAGGTTAGTCCGGATGCAGGAGTAGGTATTAAAGAAATCACCAGCAAAATGCTTAATTACACAGCTACAACAGTTTATCCCGTAGGAAGTTATAAACCAACTTTTGTAGCCTCAAATAATACCGTAGATGGAACGAAGGCTGTAGTGAAGGAAATTCCAATAACGATAACAGCACCTTAAACAGCAAAAATTGAAATATGGGATGTATAAATAAGCCCGATTAAGATTAAAATAATATAGTAATAGAATACCTTATGAAAATCACTCGATTTAAAAACCAGCAACGAACTTTTTTAGTAACCCTAATGCTTGTCATCACCGGCATAGCCTCTGCATTTTTGTGGTTCTCGCCTAAAGAAGAATTGATCAGGAAAGATTTTAGCCTTGCCGAAAAACAATATAAGTTGATGCTTAAAACCTCCACCGATCTTACGCAGTTTCCACGTACAACGAAAAAAGATGGAACGGTGAAGGGAACGGATGTTTGGGATTGGACAGGCGGATTTTTCCCGGGCGGTTTATGGTACATTTATGAGTATACGCAAAACCCGGAGTGGAAGGCTGCTGCAACCAAATGGACAGAGGCTTTGGCACAAGGTCAGTTTTTAACTCAACACCACGATGTAGGTTTTGTAATGTACTGCTCTTATGGCAACGCAATGCGTTTAGAAAAAGATCCCGTTAAATTGCAAAAGTACCGCAAAATCCTCATTCAGTCTGCCGAATCTGCATTGACCCGTTTCGATCCCAAGGTTGGACTAATCAAATCATGGCAGGCAAAGAAATCATGGGACAATAAAACAACCTGGCAATATCCGGTGATTATAGATAATATGATGAATCTGGAAATGTTGTGCTATGTATCTAAAATTACAGGTAACCCAAAGTATAAAGATGTAGCGGTAAGTCATGCCTTAAACACTATCAAAAACCATTTCAGGGCCGATTACAGTACCTATCACGTAGTAGATTATGCCCCGGGAGGTGTTGCATTGCATCAACAAACCAATCAGGGTTTTTCAGATAATTCAACCTGGTCCAGAGGCCAGGGATGGGCCATATATGGATTTACCATGATGTATAGGGAAACACAGGATAAGCGATTTTTAGAAGCAGCCGAAAAAGCAGCAGATTTTTACCTTAACCATCCCAACCTGCCAACGGATAAAATTCCTTACTGGGATTTTAATGTAGGTCAAAAGGGATATACCCCAGATTGGGATTATGCCTCACGCAAGCTTTCCTATATCCCTCGTGACGCTTCTGCAGGTGCATTGGTGAGTTCTGGTTTACTTGAATTAAGTACATTTTCAAAGAATGGAAGCCAATATTTTAAATCCGCAGAGCAGATGTTGCAATCTTTATCGGGAGAGGGTTATCTGGCTAAACCTGGATCCAACTCCGGCTTTATTTTAAAGCATAGTGTAGGTAGTTTTCCCCATAATTCTGAAATCGATGTTCCGCTCATTTATGCCGATTATTATTTCTTGGAAGCGTTGCTCAGGTATCAGAAATTGAAGGGTTGATGGGTTGTTTATGAGGGAGGATAGGGTCGTAGCGAGATGCTACCAATGCTATTAACTTAAGGAGAAAACTAAAATGGATTGTCATCCTGAGCCTGTCGAAGGGCAATTCATTTTAGTTTTCGACTTATTAAGAAGGTCTTCGACGAGCTCAGACTGACACCATTTTGCTTAAGTTAACAGCATTGGAGACGCTACGACCAGTTTTGGGTTTTGGGTTTTAAGTTTTAAAAATTCCTCACCCTGAACTTGTTTCAGGGACTTACGTAAAGATGCTGAACTAAATTCAGCAAGACGATTGCTAGGGAAAATAGATTTATAACACTTGCTGTCCTGAATAATTAAAAAAAGAATATATGATTTTAGCGCTCAAAAAATTACTTATTGATTCTCAATTTCTAGCTGACCGGGCTTTTGATTTTGAAAGCAAAGAATTGAAATCATTAACAGCTTTAGCTAGGAAGGGATTGATCCAGTTATGTTTAACCCATGCTATAGAAGCAGAAATTAGAGATCGGATAGTTGAAAAATCCAAGGTTGCCTTGAGTCATCTGAGTTTGGGGGAGGCCGGGCTGTTATTGCATATCCCGCAGTTTCGATATTTTATTAAATCTTTCGATAAAACCGCTGTTGCCCGACATTTTACTGCCGCATTTGAGCAGTTTAAATCAGAAGGCAGGGTTTGCGTTATTGCTCATGATGACCTGAAAAAGCAAGAGTGGTCATCAGCATGCAGCATATCGGCCTTAAGCGATCTTCATAATACAATGGATTTGATAATCAGGCAGGAAGAGTCGCTACAGCAGCAGGTACGTGCAGCAGAACGCTTTATATTGGAGAAAAAAGAGGATGTCGAACAGTTTATCACCCATAAATTGTATTACAGTGGCTATTTGGGTTGTTCAACTGAGCTTGAAATAGAAATTGTAGATTCACAAATTATTGAGGTTAACCTGGATCGCAGTTACATCCTCTCGGTAGATGAAAAAAGCTTTATTTATAGCGCCAGTTTCTCCATCAATGCTATATTTGGATTTCAACCTTTAGCTAATGAATTGCAAGAGGATGGAAGTAATCATGCACCAAACCCACCAGAAACGGTCTATCAACACCATCTTTTAACGGAAACGATTTGCTTCGAAATTAACCTGGAAAACTTCCTTGCGCAGCCTTTTAAAATTTCAGCTGATATGCCAGATGAGATTGAGGTTTTCTTCGATGAAGGAGAGTATATCTTCCAACTTCC
>NZ_FOGG01000026.1:17708-63361 GCF_900111155.1 Pedobacter rhizosphaerae
CTTTATGATGTAAGATGGTTTGATGTAAGATGGACCTGCCACTCGGAAATCTATCCATCTTCCATTCCCTACATCTGCCTTTATGATGTAAGATGGTTTAATGTAAAAATGGACATGCCACTCGCAATTCCATCCATCTTCCATCCTCACATCTTCCATCATATAAAATGGTTTGATGTGAAAAGGATTAATGTAGGTGGTCTCCCTACTGCATACCTGTCCATCTTCCATACCTCCCTCTTACATATTAAATTAGGTTGGATGTAAAATGGATTGATGTAAGTGGTCTCTCCACTGCACACCTGTCCATCTTCCATCCCCACGTCTTACATATTAAATTAGGTTTGAAGTAAGATGGGCATTCCACTTCTGAAACACCCATCTTACATCCAGCTAATAGTTTCCTGACTGATTAATTCCTGCTTTCAGGCTTAATATGCCATAATCGTTGTTGTAAACACCACCATTTGCCGCGTTAAAATTTGTGACGTTAATGTTGTTGCCTGCAAAACTGATTGTTCCATTAGGTACTATATTTCCTTCAATTCGGAAAGAATATTCTGTGCCAGTTGTATTATCCCTGTAGTAACCAATACCGTGATAAATATCGTTCACATTGGTTGTAATGTTAATCGTGTTGTTAAGTACAATAACATTATTAAGATAAGGGTATGCAGGAGTATTGCTGTACTCATAAAGAAGAATTCCCGAATCGTTGAAGGTATTACCTGATATGGTAACATTTTGTCCATTTCTTGCTTTTACCGAGCCGCCACTGCCATTTGCTGGCCATCCTGAAATGGTATTTCCACTAATGGTTAGGCCGTTAAAGCTATGCGCATAAATGCCGTGATCAGTTTGATCTAAGTCGGTATTTAATGCGATGTTTCTATTAATTATATTATTGTTTATGAGACTGTTGCTTTCGCTATTGTCGTTTATAGCGGTTACAAAATATCCGGTAGTACCACCATTTCCAAAGGTACAGTTAAGGATCTTGCTGTTGGTGGTGCTCTTTAGCCAAACACCTCTGCCGCTGTTGTTCACTCTTCTCGCAAAGGTACAAGTGTTAACCACCGAAGAATCAGTATCATTAAATTGTAGGTAGGCATCCGAATAATAGGTTTCATTTGTCCCTGCTTTTCTAGTGCCATAGTCAAAAATACAGTACTTAAAGGTTACTTTGCTGGCATTGGTAATCACAAATCTATAATTCCAGAATGTAATGCCCGAAAAAACACAGTTGTTGAGCTCCGTATTGTAGCTTACCGAAAGCATGTCTGTGGTAGTTCCTGTGGCATCAAAAATGGGATTGGTTGAGGTTTTTTTAGCGAGAATTACACCTGCTTTCATTACTATTCTTCCGGTGATGGTATAGGTGCCAGCTTCTACCCAAACAGTGTCGCCAGAAACAGCAGCCGCAATAACCTGGTTAATCTGTGCAAGTGTCATTCCGGTATTAATGGTTAAGTCGGAAACGGAAGCAGTTTGATTTTCCATCCTCAGTGTTTTGTTAGTGTCAAAGGTGCTGCCCTCGGCTTCAGTTTCTTTTTTACAAGAAAGCAGGACAAGGCTTAGTGCTAAAATTAGCAATTGGGACTTTTTTTTCATTTTCTTTTGAATTTAGTATTTGGTTAAGTTGATATACTAATTTCAAATAAAACAGGAGTGATAAAGGGATAAGAATTGGTTTAATTAGGGGTAAGGATTATGGAGATCTATTGTTTTTTTATTGGTGTATTTGGCACGTTTACAATTGGTTAACGGTTTTGGTGCAGACTTCTGTGGAAGTGAAAAATAATTGTTTTCACGTTGAAGTTTATTAATAAGCAGTATGGGATAACGATGCTGAAGATTAGCATTTACCACTACTAAATAGAGTTGGTGGCAAATTGATGAGTAAGGACTTGTATAATCTTTAACAGCACTGTTCTCAATATTATATTTTTAGGGGTTTACAGCTTTTCATACCAATCAACAATATAGTCTGCTACCAATTCCCATCCCTTTTCGCCGCAAATAAAATGGCTTTTGCCCTCAAATATCTTAAGATCAACCCGACTACTGCTATCTGAATATTTTCCTGCAATGGTTTGAGTAAGTGCCGGGGGGAAAATGTGATCACTTCCACCGCCAATAAACAAGATCGGAGCGTGTGCTTTTTTAAAATCAATATTAGAGAAGGGATTTAACACCAGTTGACGGCTTACCTTATAGCTTTCCGGAACTGCGAACTGATCAAATAACTGGGCACGTTCTCCTGTTGGAGTGGTATTAAAAAAAGCATAATCGTACCATTTTCTGCTGCCCATAAAATACTTGCTAAAAGAAAAGAAACCAAAGGCAGGGATAACAGTCTTTAGTGTTTGGAAAGGAGGAAAAACATTTTTAGGTGGTGCGCCATCAATGCTCACTCCAGCGACAGCTTTTCCCAGTTCTATCAATTTCAATACCGCCATTCCAGCCATGGAGTGCCCAATAATAAAGGGTTTTTCAGGTAGCGTATCAATTAACTGGCTAATGTTATTTACGATATCAATAAAGCCTGTATTAGTGAGTTCGGGGTGAGGACTTGTTCTCAGGGTACTGGGATTGCCATCGTGTCCGGGATTTGCAGGGGTGTAAACTTTATAACCTTTTTGTTCGTAGTAGGATTTCCATGCTGCCCAGGTGAGGTTATTGACGAAATTACCATGAATGAGGACGATAGTTTTTGATTTTTCCATTGTAGTTTGTGGTTTAAGGAAGGGATGTGGTTCTTCCTGATCTTTTAAAAGACCAAGTATCCTGTTAGTACAGCTAAATATAAGGAAAAAGAATAGAATATTTATATAACGACCATGTTTTCAGTGTTTTGTGTTTTTTTTGTGCAAATTTAAGATGGTTAGTTTTAAGATTTTAGTTTCTTAGTTGCCTTAGGTGGTTAAATGATCTAAAATGGTTTAATGGAAAATGGCAGGAGTTCAAATTTTCTTTGTGCGCTTGGTGGTTTAAAACATTAAGAAGTTAAGGTGAGTTAAGATTTGGGGTTAAGGAAGCAATACTTATAATGTCTTATCTGGCTTATATGGTTCAAATTTTTGTGCGCTAATGTGTTTATTTTTAGTTTCTTAGTTGCCTTAGGTGGTTAAATGATGAAAAATGTTTTAATGGAAAATGGCAGGAGTTCAAATTTTCTTTGTGCGCTTCGTGGTTTAAAACATTAAGAAGTTAAGGTAAGTTAAGATGGGTTAAGGAAGCAAAACTTATAATTATCTTATCTGGCTTATATGGTTCAAATTTTTGTGCGCTAATGTGTTAATTTTTAGTTCCTTATTTGCCTTAGGTGGTTAAATTATATGATTGAGATTATGGAAGCAATACTTATAATTATCTTATCTGGCTTATATGGTTCAAATTTTTGTGTGCTTGGTAGTGAAACGATCTTAGATGGTTAGTTTTACGCTTTTCACTGCCCTAGTCCGTGACTTACATACCAGTATATTCTTATATTATTAGAAAAAATAAAAGGGACATCCCATCCGGATATGTCCCTTTTTCTAACCAAATATAAACCTGTTATGAGACAGGAATTTCTTTATCTATCCAGCCGGATTTTTGGCATGCATAGTCTTTATGTCTTTTTTACTGAGCAACTAATTCGTCGATCTCTTTATTAAACTCCTTTACAAATTCAGTATAGTACTTTCCGGTTGCCGGACCACTATATCCTGTGTGGATTTGCGCTACTTCACCTTTTTTATTGATGATAATTGTAGTTGGAAAGGAGAGGAAATTGCTCAAAGCAGGTAACGATTCTGCCACCTGTTGCTTATCGGGCTTTCCTACAATCACCTGATCATATTCTATGCCAAATTTTTCGCGGAACCTGGTTAAGGCTTTTCGAACATAGGCCGAATCTAACTGTCTTTCGTAATGAAGGGCTATTACTTCAATGCCACGTTTGCGGTTTTCTTTATACCAAGGGGCTATAAAAGAGGCCTCATCCACGCAATTGGGGCACCAGGTTCCCGTAATGGTTAATAGCACAACCTTATTTTTGTATTTGTCATCACTAAGTGATATTTTTTTTCCGTTCACATCAGGGAAAGAAAATTCTAGTGTTTTGTATCCTTCTTTAAGAAAGGTAAGTTTTGTCGCATCAGGAAGTGCAGCATTGACATTCTTTATGCCCTCTAATGGTGTGTTTCCTCTTGCACTGATGTTTGCTCCGGTAATTTTGCCATCTGCTGTAAACGAGCCTTTGTAGTATGCCGGGCTGGAGCCGATAAAGCTCGACAGATAAAAATCATTGCCTTCAACTATACCTTCCAGAAACCTGGAATCTCCTGTTACACGCAAGAATGTTCCGCTTAATTTATTTCCGTTTTGTTTAAAAAGTCCAACGGTTTTTTCTGCTTTGCCATCAGGCGATTTAAAAGTCACGTCATAAGTCCCGGAGAAGTCTGCACTGGCAGATTTACCTGTGGATTTAAAGCGATAGTTGATTCCTTTTTTCGCTGTTAACGGGATGGGTTTCCCAGATCCGTCCTGCTTTCTCAGAAAGCCAACCAGTGAATCTCCCTGAACTTTCAGTGCAAGTTCGTTATCAAACTGATCGAGTTTAGCGATTACTGAATCTGCCGATTGAGTTACATTTCCGCCATCAAAGCGTTCTTCTGCATTAATAAAGGTGATGCCTAATCCGCCATTTTTTTTACTGCCAATTTCAAAATTGATAGGAACCTCAGTACCTGGCTTAATTTCAAAGCTCGCTCTCCAAAGCCCTTTAGGATCAAATGATACCTTTTGGCTCAGCTGTTTACCTGAAACTTTCTTTTGAGTTTGTGCTTGTAGATTTTGCGATAAAACAGCAAGCCCCGACAAGACGATTAATGATTTTATATTCATAGGATGATATTCTTCATTTGCGGGGCAAAGTTAGCTATCGTTTCTGCAAGGAAAAAATATTTTCAACAAAATCTATGGATTTTGTAGTTTTTATGTTTTTCAGATTATATCTCTATATAGGATCATTCTACATCAAACCAATTTTATATGTAAGATGGAGGGATGGAAGATGGACAGGTATGCAGTGGAGAGAGCACTTACATAATCCATTCTACATCAAACCTATTTTTATATGGAAGATGGAGGGATGGAAGATGGACGGGTATGCAGTGGGGAGAGCACTTACATAATCCATTCTACATCAAACCTATTTTTATATGGAAGATAGAGGTATGGAAGATGAACGGGTATGCAGTGAGGAGACCACTTACATTAATCCTTTTTACATCAAACCTATTTTTATATGGAAGATGGAGGGATGGATGATGGATGGGTATGCAGTGGGGAGACCACTTACATTAATCCTTTTTACATCAAACCTATTTTTATATGGAAGATGGAGGGATGGAAGATGGATGGGTATAAAGTGGATAGACTATCTTACATCAAACCATTTTACATCATACAGTAAAATGTAGGGAATGGAAGATGGATAGATTTCCGAGTGGCAGGTCCATCTTACATCAAACCATCTTACATCATAAAGGAATATGTAGGGAATGGAAGATGGATAGATTTCCGAGTGGCAGGTCCATCTTACATCATAAAGGAAGACGTAGGGAATGGAAGATGGCTAGTTTTTCGAGTGGCAGGTCCATCTTATATCAAACCATTTTACATCATTTAAGACTGATTTACATTTTTTTTTAAAAAATTATACTAAGTCTATAGGAATTATATATATTTGTTTGAAATTATTTACGACTTATCCAGAAAGACCGAGGGAAATGGCCCTGTGACGTCTTAGCAACCTGTTGCCAAATAAGGTGCTAATTCCTTCTCCTAACAGAGAAAGATAAGATGATACGCTAGGAAATCTAGGTAGGTCATTAACGAAAATGTTAACGTATGAATATTTATTTAGACAATGCCGCCACTACTCCGCTCTCGCGTGAAGCCTTTTTAGAAATGGAACCTTTCTTATTTGGAAGCTTTGGTAATCCCTCTTCCTCACATAGTTTAGGCAGGATCTCCAGACTGGCGCTAGAAAAATCAAGAGCAACCATAGCGGGGTATCTGAATGCAGAGCCGGCACAAATAATTTTCACTTCAGGAGGGACTGAGGCAGATAATACGGCTATACAATCCTCAATCGCCGCAGGTGTTAAAAGGGTAATTACTTCTGCTTTAGAACATCACGCGGTACTGAATACCTTAAAGGTTGCCGAACGTGAAAATAAAATTGAACTGGTGTATCTGGAAAATGATCATAAAGGAAACATCTCTATTACTGCCCTCGACCGTTTGTTGCAAGATGAAAAGCCTACACTAATTTCCCTGATGCATGGAAATAACGAGATTGGAAATCTAAATCCCATCCTGGATATTGCAGATCTTGCAGAACATTATGGCGCTATTTTTCATTCTGATACCGTACAAACTATGGGGCATATCCGCTATAATACCAGGTTGCTTGGACCTGATTTTCTGGTAGGCTCTGCTCATAAATTTCACGGACCGAAAGGTGTAGGATTTTTATATGCGAAAGATCCGGGAAAGGTTTTACCATTGATTAGCGGAGGTTCGCAGGAAAACAGGAAAAGAGGGGGAACTGAAAATGTAGCTGGAATTGTAGGAATGGCAGCTGCACTTGCAAAATCATATCAGCATTTAGATCGACATGAAGCCTATATTCTTTTTCTCAAGGAACGGCTTATCAATGGACTTCGCGATATTCCGGGAATTCATTTCAATGGATTGTCGGCAAATTTAGAACAAAGCTTATCTACGGTGCTCAGTATCTCTGCTGATCAAAATGATCGGGATGTGGATCTTTTAACCCTGCTTGATCAGGAGGGGATCTGTGCTTCAGGAGGAAGCGCTTGTTCTAGTGGAAATCCCTCGCATGTAATTCAGGCACTTGGCGGGAAAGCAGGGCAGGATACTTTACGTTTTTCATTTAGCCGGTACAATACCGGTTCGGAAATAGATCGTTTACTTTCGGTAATCCAGGGGCTATCTACAAACACTGTTCTTAACAGGAGTTTGAGTGCATAAACCAATTTTCTTATAACGAGAACTAACTTAATAACCTATTCAAAAAATAAAAATAAATACTTAGTCTATAGTTTTTGTAGTGTTTATTTAAATTCTTATATTTGAACCTATATTTCACACTAGCTTCAATTATTTATGGCAACTATTACACAATTTCAAGCAGCATTGAAAGAAAAATCTAAACGTTTATTGGTGGAGCATTCCCTCGGAAAAAACCTTATTGATAAAATCGAATCTGCAGGTGGCAGGTGGACAGCAAAAGAGGGGAGTGATTTTTATGAGTTTAATGATGTTCCAGCCGAGCTGAAACCCGAACTCGATAAAAAATTACGCAGTGCCCAACAACGCTTGCATGACATGGATCAGCAATGGCATCAATTGATTAGATAAGTAGGTGAAACTTTAACCCGAAAACTAACAGGCAGCCTAAGCAATCGCTTTAATCCATACCTTTTAATTACATCACTATGTCACAGCATCTTTCTAACAGACAAATCGCTCCACATCACCAGGTTCTAAATCTTCCGCTAAGTTATCAGGAGCGGCTAAAGGCTAATCCGGATTGGCCCAGCAAGCAAGTATTTAAATTAGAGGTTCATGGCAGTTCTAATGCAGAAGCCATTCTCTCGGAAATTGCCCAACGATTCTCGGTTCGAAGTCAGGTCGTTGTTTCCCAAATTGAACAGATATCCGGCGTAAGGTATGGTAGCCTGATTGTAGAGATCGCGGGTCATCCATGGGATCAAAAGCTGGCTATAGACCATTGTCGTTGCCAGGGTCTTTCAACTCAATTATTAGGGTATGTGTAGTTGTTCAGTGCCTTCCGTGTTTCCGTGGCAAATTAATTTTAACCACCAAGAACACTAACTTTTTCACAGAGAACGGAGGGCGCACACAGGTATCCATAGCTCATTTAACCACTAAGGACACTAAGTTTTTCACAGAGGGAATAAGGGCTTTAAGCACTCAGCCCGTAACACATTTAACCACTGAGGACACTAAGTTTTTCACAGAGAAAAGGAGGGCTAAAGCACACAGCCATTTAATCGCAAAGAAAAAGTTTGCGTCTTGCAAGGGCTCCACACCCCGTAACCCATAACACGCAACCCATTTAACCGCAAAGCACGCCAAGTTTTCGCAAAGAAACGCAAAGTTTCTTTTTGTAAATGCACCACACCCAGTAACCCATTTAACCACTGAGGACACTAAGTTTTTCACCGAGAAAAGGAGGGCTAAAGCACCCAGCCCGTAACCCATTTAACCGAAGAGAAAAAGTTTGCGTCTTGCAAGGGCACCACACCCCGTAACACATTACACACACCCCGTAACCCATTTAACCACTGAGGACACTAAGTTTTTCACAGAGAAAAGGAGGGCTAAAGCACACAGCCATTTAATCGCAAAGAAAAAGTTTGCTTCTTGCATGGGCTCCACACCCCGTAACCCATAACACGCAACCGATAACTCATTTAACCCCACAGAAGAACAAAGTTGCTTCTTCCATGGGCTCCACGCCCCGTAACCCATAACACGCAACCCATAACCCTTTTATAATGTACTGATTATGATTGATTTACATTGATGTGTAACAATTATAAATAGTTAATCTATGGATTTGGTAGATTAAATAAAATTTTCTATGTTTGAACCCAATCATGAAAACAGCATTAGTATTCACAACCCGGTCGCGCTCTGAAACCGATTCTATACAGATTAATCTAAAACAACAGCTGATGGTTCAGTCTTGTTGCTGTTGTGGCTAAACTACTTTACGCTCCGAAATCGTAGTATCAATGACCACCCTATCCCGATTCTAAAGATGTATTAAACCAAACCAAAAAAAAACCGACAAGGAAGCCTTGCCGGTTATCGTGGAATATCAGTTCTGTAACGCCAATCACGCACTGATACCCTTCCAGTCTTAACCAATGAACTTAGTCATTAACTTAAAACCAGTTAAATATGGAAATATTTCTCCATAAGAAAAAGCATTTTATATCAGGCAGCCTCATTTTCTTCTTTTCGCTGCTTGCATTTTCAAACCCTATCTTCGCCCAGGTAGAACCACCACCACTGATCAATTCCAACCTTCATGGAGTAGTAATCGATTCGGCAAGCAAGCAACCTTTGCCTGGTGTTATCGTTCGGATTAAGGGGGTTACCCACTCGGTATCAACCGATAACGAAGGTAAATTTGTATTTGTAACCGGACAAAAATTGCCTTACACTTTAATCTTAAGCTATGTAGGCTACCAAACCAAAGAAATTGTAGTTGGCAATAGTCCGGTTACCATCAGGCTGAGAGAAACCAGTAGTCAGCTAAATGATGTGGTAGTAGTGGGCTATGGTACCCAAACCAGAAAATCGATTACCGGCTCCGTTTCTACAATCGCCGTTGATGAGGTAAGAACAAAACCTACAGCAACCTTTGCCGAACAACTTCAGGGAAAAGCTCCGGGCTTACAGGTTAGCACTTCTACCGGAATACCGGGTGATGGTATGTTCATCCGTATCAGGGGTACAACTTCTATTAACGCCAGTAACGATCCTTTATATGTAATTGATGGGGTATATGTGAACAATAGCTCCCTTCAGCGCATTTCCACCCAAGGCCAGGCCAATAATCCCTTATCAGATATCAATCCGGATGATATAGAAAATATTACCGTACTTAAGGATGCCGATGCGACCGCCATTTATGGAGCAAGGGCAGCTAATGGCGTTATTTTAATAACCACTAAACGTGGGAAGTACAACACCGGGCCAAAGGTTACACTGAGCAGTTATGTGGGATATGCCAAAGCACCTAAGTTATGGGATCTGGTAACCGGACCTCAGCATGCAGAACTGGTAAATGAGTTTTACCGAAATTCTAACGCTGATGCTATTGCCATTGCTGCTGCAAATGGAACCACGCCGGTAACAACTTACAGATTTCAGCCATTTCGTGCGCTAACCGATAACCCAACAGCTTCACCAGCTCCACGTGGCTTACCCCAGGATCAAAATACCTACGACCGTTTAAACAAAGCCTTCCGCACCGGATTTCTTCAAAATTATGATGTTTCAGTATCTGGTGGGAATGATAAGACCACTTATTACATTGGCGGAGGACTCAACAAACAGGAAGCAACGCTTAAAACCAACGACTTCAGACGTGGGAGTTTTAAAATTAACCTTGATCAGCGAATTGGTGATTTTGTAACCATTGGGACCAGCAATATCCTTACACAAACTTACCGAACCAACGCCAGGGTAGGAGATGGTCCGCAAGGTGGAATTCTCCAATCAGCATTACACACACCAACCTATCTTCCTGAAGTAAATGCCGATGGAACGCCCGGTAAATGGGCGGGTTTTGATAACCTTGATGTTTTACTAGCCAACACCAACATGAATAGTACCAGTAACCGGCTAATCAGCAACGTTTATGGAGAAGCGAAAATATTAAAAGACCTGACTTTCAAAACCAGTTGGAGTGTAGATTATAATCAATACAATGAGTTTCAGTACTGGAATAGCTTAACCAATTTGGGAATTGCCAATAAAAACTTAGGTTCTACCAGTGTGAGTAACAATACCATCTGGACCAATGAGCAAACCTTGAACTATAATCACACGTTTGGGGAGCATGCCTTGGGGGCGCTCATCGGCAACTCACTACAGGGTGCAGTAATTAATCAGGTATTGGCGCAGGGAACCAATTTTCCAAACGATTCTTTCCAGCAGATTGCCTCGGCAGCCACTACAACTTCATCTGCTACCGAATCTGAATATACCTTATCCTCTTTCTTCGCCCGCTTGAATTATAACTATGCAGGCAAATACTATGCGGTTTTTAGCATCCGTGGAGATGGTTCATCCCGCTTCGGAGCCAATCACCAATGGGGATATTTCCCTTCTGCCGGAGTATCATGGCGGATCAAAAAAGAGAATTTCTTAAAAGATGTTGCAGTGATCTCGGATCTTAAACTTCGTGCGAGTTTAGGGGTAACGGGTAACCAAAACGGAATAAACGATTTTGCTTCTCGTGGCCTCTGGGGTGCCGGAGCGAATTACCAAAATAATCCCGGTACCATCCCCTCGCAGCTGGCTAACCCTGATTTGAAATGGGAAAGTACCTGCCAAACCAATATCGGACTTGATTTAAGCCTTTTTAAGGAAAGATTAACCATCAGCGGAGACGTATATGAAAAGTATACCAGTAACCTGCTCCTTAACTTACCTCTCGCATCAAGCAAAGGCTTTTCTTCTATTTTAACCAATGCCGGAGAGATGAGTAATAAAGGTTTCGAACTGAATGTGAGCAGTATTAACCTGGACCATGCTTTCAAGTGGAGTACCAATCTGAATGTATCCAGAAATATCAATAAGATCGAAAAGCTTCCAACCCCGGTGGTAGCGGCCTATGCTGCACAACGAATGGTTCAGGGCTTATCGATGTATACTTTTTTTACTTACAATCAGTTGTATGTTGATCCACAAACCGGGAATGCCGTTTATGAAGATGCAGATAAAAACGGGGTAATCAATTCAAATGATATTGTTCCTGTGGGTAATGCCCTACCTAAATTTAACGGCGGAATTACCAATAATTTCAGTTACAAAGGCTTCGATTTGTCTGTATTCTTCAACTTCGTTTACGGCAACAAGGTGTATAACAATAATAACTATTTCCTGGAGGGTGGCGGAACACGTGATGCCAACAGGGCCATGGATGTTTTCCAATTGAATCGCTGGCAAAAACCAGGAGACATTACCGACTTACCGAGACTTACGGCTTATAATCAAAATTATACCATCAGTCCAACCAGCCGCAATATAGAAGATGGATCTTTTATCCGCTTGAGCAATATCACCTTGGGCTACAACCTTCCAAAAGAGTTCATCAGAAAAGTAAAACTATCATCGGTTAGAATTTACGCCAGTGGTTCCAATCTGGCTTTGTGGACGAAATACAAAGGACCAGATCCTGAAATTAACGTGTCCTCCTCCGCAACCGTTTTGGGCTATGATTTAGGAACTCCACCAGTACCAAGAAGCTTCCAGATTGGTGCCAACATTAGTTTTTAACCTTTAAGCAGTTAAACATGAAAAAAGTAACTTACCTACTCGCATTCACTATATTATTTTCTTCCTGCAAGAAGTTTCTGGAGACACAACCACAACTTCAGGTAGATCAGGAACAGGCGATTATTAACGCCGGAACAGCTGCCACAGCAGTTAACGGCCTATTCAATTTATTGGCCGCTAATGGCTATTACGGATCTAACTTTCCTGCGCTATCTTATCTGTCAGCAGGAGATATTCAATGGTCGGGCTCGCAGGCCGATCCAAATGAAATTACCAAACATTTAACCTCGGCCACAAATGGCTATGTACAATCGGCCTGGACCGCTATCTATAAAACGATCTCTCAGGCCAATTATATTATCGACAAGGTACCTGGTGTAAACGATACCCAATTAACTACCGCTTTAAAAAATCAATATTTAGGAGAGGCCTATTTTGTGAGGGCACTTGCTTATTTCGATCTTGCAAGAGGATGGGGAGGCGTACAATTAATATTAAAACCAACTAATTCTTCAGAAGATAATACTGGAATACCACGGAGTAGCCTGGCCGATACCTATGCCCAGGTGCTCAAAGATTTAAACAGTGCAGAAACTTTGGTTCCGGCAGCTGTAAACCGCAATCGGGTATCTTTGAGGACGGTTCAGGCACTGAAAGCCAGGTTTTATCTCTACCAAAAAAACTGGGCATTGGCCGAACAATTTGCTTCCCTGGTAATTGCCGATAACGCTAACTATAATCTGGTAGCACCTTACAGTGCTTTTTTTGCCAATAATGCAGTCACTACGGCAGAATCGGTTTTGGAGTTAGCCTATTTTACATCTAACACTAACGGACATAGCAATTGGTGGTTGCCACCGGCACTTGGCGGACGTAGGGAATGGTCGCCAAATGATGCCTTGGTTACGCTCTTAAACAATGCAGCCGTTGGTGGAAACCGAAATACCCTGATTGCCCAAACTGCGCCTCCAGGAAATTTATGGTATGGCAAATTATACTATCGTAACCCACTGGGTACTGATCCTGCCTATGTAATTCGCATAGCCGAATTATACCTTATCCGCTCAGAGGCACGTGCTTATCAGGGTAATTTAACAGGAACCAACAGTGCCATTTCAGATTTGAATGCTGTGCGCAGCCGGGCGGGGGTGGGTGCAAGCACGGCCGCTACGCTTACAGATATTTTACTAGCCTTAGAAAAAGAACGTCAGGTAGAGTTCCCTTTTGAAGCCGACCGCTGGTTTAATTTGGTAAGAACTGATCGTGCTCAGACGCTTTTATCACTTCCTGATAAACACCTTTATCTTTTTCCTATTCCATATAATGAAACATTGGTTGATCCACAGCTTGCCGGTGGAAACCGTAACCCAGGTTATTAATTTTAAGATGATGAAAAAAATAACTTTCATTATGCTGGCCATTGTGGCATTTTACAGCACTTTATTCGCGCAACGCGCACCAATAACGGTGAAAAAATCCGATACCCGGCATGGCCCGGAGAAAGGGAGCCTTCTTATTATCGGTGGAAATGTAGGCTCCCAAAGAGATATCTGGGAGAAATTTACCGAACTGGCAGGAGGGAAGGATAAAGCCGTGCTGGTAGTGGTAACCACTGCAGGAGGAGATTCAGCCGCCTTTGACCAGAAAGGGGTGGCAGAAGTGAAGCGCCAAACAGGAATTAAAAATGTAACGCTTTTCCATACCAGCGACCTCAAAGAAGCCAATAGTGAAAAATTTATTGCGCCATTAAAAAATGCTACAGCCGTTTATTTTGAAGGCGGAAGACAATGGCGTATTGCCGATTCTTACCTCAACACCCTTACTCATCAGGCATTTATAGATGTTTTGAATAGGGGTGGTGTTATAGCAGGGAGTTCGGCCGGTGCATCTATATTAGGTTCTTTCCTTTGGCGGGGCGATACCAAAGGTGCTCATATCCTCGTGGGCGATCACACCCAGGGATTAGGTTTACTCAAAAATTCAGCAATTGATCAGCATTTACTGGTGAGGAACAGGCAGTTTGGCCTGGTTGATTTCATCCGTAAATCTCCTGAATTGATTGGATTGGGGTTAGATGAGGCCACAGCAGTTTTGGTACAGCGGGATAGTTTGCAGGTACTGGGTAAATCGGTGGTTGCCGTTTATGATTACAACAGGATTGTAGATAATGCGGGTAAACATGTAGTGGATGGCCGGGAAGATTTTACCGCATCCAGCGGACCCTTTTTCTTTCTGAGGGCCGGACAAAAATACGACCTCTCTAAACGGCAAGTAATCAAGGAAGCTCGAAAATTGCCTGCTGTAGCCAATAAAACTGATTATAAATAACCTACAATGAGTAATATAAATACAGCCCAAGGCCCCGATTGGACCGCTTCTGAAAAGGGAATTTTTAGGTTCTTTTTTCTCTATTTTATTCTTCAGGCAATTCCATTGAGTATAGATTTTTTTAAAATCGTTTTTGGTTTTAACTGGCTAAAAATCAGCTATACCGATATCTTTAATCTGAGTCGTTTATCGGCAAAGTTCATCCCCGGGCCAGATAGCTTCATCAATTGGATAATTGTCGCATTTATCGCCATAATTGGTTCCGTTTTATGGGCTAAATCAACCTATAAAAATGTAGATTATAACAAACTTTATTACTGGTTAAGGGCCATTGTGAGGTACCGATTGGCCATAGGGATCATTGGTTATGGGTTTATTAAGTTTTTTCCCTTGCAGGCACCATTTCCCTCTATCAGTAACCTCAATACCAGTTACGGCGATTTTACCGACTGGAAAATTTTCTCCATGAGTTTAGGCATTACCCCAAGTTATGAGGCGTTTCTGGGTGGAATAGAAATACTGGCGGGTTTGCTCTTATTCTTCAGAAAGACAGCCACCATAGGAGCGATAATCATACTCATCTTTACGGGCAATGTTTTTATTTCCAATCTGGCTTACCAGGGAGGAGAATATGTTTACGCCAGTTACCTGATTAGTTTTGCCCTATTCGTATTGTGGTTTGATACTCAAAGAATCTACAACCTCGTATCGCTTGAACGGCCAACTGAACCCAATAGGTTTAAACCTTTATTCTCTGTCCAAACACAGAAAATCAGACTTGCCCTGAAAACTGTAATCATCTTCTTTTTTGTATTGCTCTATGGTTTTAAAACCTATTCAGGATTGCAACACGATCCTTATCAGTTTCCCAAAGCAAGCGGACTCGCTGCTGCCGCAGGGGTTTATAATGTAAGCGAATTTAAAATCAATAATCAGATTTTGCCCTACAATCCTGCCGATCCAATACGATGGAAGGATGTGGTTTTTGAAAAATGGGCTACCGTCAGTGTACGGTCTAATCGGCCTGTGCTCATTGATTCAGCAAATTATGAGCAGGCTTTTGCCCATGATAAGGACCGCAATTACGAATTAGCTGGCTCGGGAGGTAGGCATTATTATCATTATGTAATAGATACTGTCCGTAATATACTTTCGCTGGAGAATAAAAATCCTCATTATAAGGGAGAGCGACTAAGCCTAACTTATCAACGTCCCGATACTTCAACCATCATTCTAACCGGGCTTAACGAAAATCGGGATTCCATTTATGTGGTTTTGAATAAGATAGATAAAAAGTATCCATTAAAAATGAGTCGCCGCAAAGCACTTAAACTTTAATTAAAGAACCATAAATAACAACAAGATGTCTGAGCATAAGCAACATGATACCTCAAATATAGCCGCAGAAGCTGCCAGTAAGCCCTGGTCAAAATCTAAAAAATTTGGCTTTCGGGTGCTGTTTATATTTCTTTTGGCCATGTGTATTCCTTTTTCAGGTAGCTGGTATAAGAATGTATTTACTTTAGATTGGTCTCGGCCGCATTACCGCGATCTCTACGATATTGCACGATTTCAGCCCAGTTTCATATCCCTCTTTGTAGGTCAGCGTAACCGCGATATCACCGATTCACCTGGAGCAGAAGCGGCAACTGAAAAAGGTAAGAAACAACAACATAAAGCAAAAAAAATCAATGGGGCAAAAGCTGATCAAGCTGATCGTCAGGGTGCTTTACCACAGAAGCGAAACTTCCTGCTCGACTATCTGGATTGGGGAATAGCGCTCCTAATCGGCTTAATCGGTGCCATCATCTGGACAATCTTTGACCGCAAAAGCAAGTCGTACCATACACTTTATTATTGGATCAGGGTGGTGGTGCGTTACCGTGCCGGAATTGGTATCATAGGTTTTGGTTTTACGAAGCTTTTCCCAACTCAAATGCCTTATCCTTCCCTTGGACTATTAAATAGCAATTTCGGAGATTTTACGGCACAAAAAGTATACTGGTTATCCGTTGGGATTGTACCTTGGTACCAGGTATTTGGAGGTGTAGTGGAGATCCTTGCCGGAGTGCTGCTTTTTTTCAGAAAAACCACCACTTTCGGCGCAACATTACTGGTTGCCGCCCTGGGCGATATCACTTTTGTAAATTATGCTTACGATGGGGGAGTACATGTATATGCCTTTTATTTTGTAGTGCTTGGCCTTTTTCTTGCTGCCGATGATTTCCCGAAATTGTATAATCTGTTGATTTTAGAACGATATACCGTGCCTTTTCGCGTTTATCCGGATTTAAGTCAGCCCGTATTAAAATACACCCGGATGGGTTTAAAAGCGCTTACTTTCATCATTTTCTTTGGAGTGATGACTTATACTGAAGTCATTAATTTCAAATACGATCCCTATAAACAGCCTTCAACCGCTGGACTGAAAGCCTTGAGGGGAAATTACCGGGTAACGGAGTTTAAAATTAACGGGCAAAACATTCCCTACAATCCCCTGGATTCTGTGCGTTGGCAGGAAGCTACGTTTGAAAACTGGACAACACTCACATTCAGGGTAAATCGCCCGGTACTTATCGACCCTTCCAACGGAGGAGGGAGCCCCATGCGCGACATTCAGCGAACTTTTGAAATCAGTGGGGTGGCAGGTGGTCAAAGGGCTTTCCATTATTATGCCGATAGCATAGATCATATCCTTTACCTGCAAGATAAGAATGTAATGGCTTTACGTGGACGTGGAAAAGGTGCTGATAAGACAACCGGTAAGCAAGAGGTAGATAACTGGATTAGTAAAGAAGCCTGGGCGCATATTGGCAACGAAAAAGAGATGATTGATAAATGGGCCTGGTCTACCAGGAGAGATCGGGAGTTTGCAGAAAAACCTAGGGTAGCCAGGAGAAACCGAATGGTTTTAAACTATAATACACAAGATGGTAACCGGGTAATCCTTTCGGGCTTAAACGAAAGCAACGATTCGATTTATGTTGTTCTGGATCGCTACCAGCGCAATTATGTGTTGCCAAAAAGTAGTTTAAATGCAGGTAAATATAACTAAACAATGAAGCGGAGAATCACATGGGTACTTGTATTTCCGGTTAGTTTACTGTTCTTTTCGGTAAGCAGCAGATTCGAAGTTTTGGATGGACAGAAAAGTTTAACCGATACGGCTAAAAAGGCTGTTAAGTTTGGATTTGGCCGAACGGCAACACCAAAAGAAATTGCCAGTTGGGATATCGATGTACGGCCAGACGGAAAAGGTTTGCCTGCAGGAAAAGGAGATGTAAAAACAGGCAGAATCATTTACACTACGAAATGTGCTGTTTGCCATGGTGCAAATGGAACCGAAACACCCGGGGTAAAATTGCCTGGAGCTGCGCTCGTAGGTGATACCCTGGCAAAAGCACGACCCAAAACCATTGGCAATTACTGGCCTTACGCCACCACGCTGTTCGATTATATCAGACGGAGCATGCCATATAATCTGCCTGGTTCACTAACCGATAATGAGGTGTACGGCCTGACGGCCTATCTGCTAAATGCGAACAAAATTATCAAAGCCGATGTGGTGCTTGATGCCCAAAATCTGCCTCAAATTGTAATGCCAGCAAGAAAGTTATTCATCATGGACGACCGCAAAGGAGCACCAGAAATTAAATAATGAAAGCGAACAGGAAAAATAATCGAAAAGTAGTTACTGGGAAAATCAGCAGGCGCACCTTAATTAGTGGCTTAATTGCCGCTGCGGTTTTACCTGTAAATGCGCTTTTTGCGGGTGATTTAGAAAAAAATGAAAGGTTACTTCATGATCTTGATGACCCAACGAAGTCGCCAGGGCCTGGGCCTAGCCCCCTGGGTAAACGATCAGGTTTTGAAAAACCTGTCCGTAAACCTTCTGATATTTCTTCCAGAACCCCTTTGCAGGATTTGCACAGCACGATTACACCGGCAGATCTGCACTTTGAGCGTCACCATGCAGGTATTCCCACCATCGACCCATCAAAACACGAATTATTAATTCATGGATTGGTAAATCGGCCAATGAAGTTTAGCCTGGCCGACCTCAAAAGGTTTCCCGCCATTACCCGAACCTGCTTCATAGAATGCGCCGGTAATTTCAGGACTGGCAAAGAAGAGATGACCCCACAAGACGTTTTAGGCCTCACCAGTCAGAGTGAGTGGACGGGTGTAATGCTATCCACCCTTTTTAACGAAGTGGGAATTGATGCTAAAGCCCAATGGTTTTTAGCAGAAGGTTCTGATGCCGCAGTAATGACCCGTACCATTCCGCTGTCTAAAGCCTGGGACGATGCCATGATTGTGTATGCGCAGAATGGCGAAGCCATAAGGCCAGAACAAGGTTATCCAATCAGGCTGTTGTTGCCTGGTTTTGAGGGAAATATGAATATTAAATGGTTGCGGCGGATTGAGTTATCAGAAGCACCCTACATGACCCGCGAGGAGACTTCAAAATACACGTATCCCGTGAAGGATAAAATCAGAATGTTCAGTTTTGAGATGGATGCCCGCTCTATAATCACCTTTCCATCTTATCCGCAGAAGGTAAGTAAAGGTTATGTGGAGATCAGGGGGATTGCCTGGAGTGGTAGGGGAAAGGTAGAAAAAGTAGAGGTAAGTACCGATAATGGTAAAACCTGGCAGCTAGCCAACTTACAGGAACCTGTTTTAAGCAAGGCCCATACCTATTTCAGGTATTTATGGAATTGGAATGGTAACGAAACCGAGATATTGAGCCGAGTAACCGATGAGACTGGTTATCTTCAACCCACTTTACAACAGTTAGTAGAGGCACGAGGACCAAATATAGGCGGTTATCACATGAATCCTATCACAGCATGGAAAGTAAAGGCTGATGGATCTGTATGGTTTAAACCCGAAAAATATACTGACAAATGAGTTTAGAAAAACGTGATTACGATGCGGTTATAGTGGGATCGGGACCTAACGGACTGGCGGCAGGAATTTTATTGCAACAACAGGGGCTATCCGTATTGATTATAGAAGGAAAAGATCAGATTGGGGGAGGACTTTCCACGCAGGAACTCACGCTACCGGGCTTTAAACATGATGTATGTTCGGCCATTCACCCTATGGCTGTAGCTTCACCATTTTTTAAAACGCTTCCATTAAACGAGCATGGTTTGGAATATATTTACCCCACTTTAGCAGCTGCACATCCATTTGATGATGGTACTGCTGCCGTTTTAGAGCAGTCTATTCAAAAAACCGCCGCTAATTTAGGCGGCGACGCGAAGGCTTATCAATTACTCATGCAATCGGTAACCGCGGCTTGGCCACTCATTGATAAAGATGCCTTAGGACCGCTTCATTTCCCGTCTCATCCTTTAGCAATGGCTGGTTTTGGTTTGAAGGCTTTAACCAGTGCCAGCTATTTTGTGGATAGGTTCAAAGAAAAACATGCCCGCGGTTTATTCGCAGGGATGGCGGCGCATTCCATTCAGCCTTTGAATAACCTGAGCACCACTGCTATTGGTTTGGTACTGATGGCTACGGGGCATCTGAAGGGCTGGCCTATCCCTAAAGGAGGTTCGGCCAGTATTGCAAATGCATTAGGCAGTTACTTTAAATCAATCGGCGGAACCATACAAATGGGAACCTTTATTTCCGATTTGCAGCAATTGCCATCGGCCCATGCCGTACTGTTTGACATTACCCCAAAACAGTTACTCAAAATAGCAGGGCACAGATTTTCTAATATTTATAAATGGCAGTTAGCCCGTTACCGATATGGTATGGGCGTGTATAAAATAGATTGGGCGCTTGATGGGCCGATACCCTATAAAGCTGAAGCATGCCGACAGGCAGGAACCATTCACCTCGGCAATACGTTCGAAGAAATTGCTGAAGGAGAACTGCAAACCAGTAAGGGATTTCAAGCCGAAAAACCTTTTGTACTCCTTGCCCAGCAAAGCCTTTTTGATCAAAGCCGCGCCCCGGAAGGCAAACAAACGGCATGGGCTTATTGCCATGTACCCAACGGATCAACACAAGATCTGACCGGAATTATTGAAAAGCAGGTAGAACGTTTTGCACCTGGCTTTAGAGATCGGATTCTGGCCAGGCATACGATGGATACTGCCCAAATGGAAGCGCATAATCCCAATTATGTTGGTGGCGACATTAACGGCGGTATTCTGGATATCGGGCAGCTCTTTACCCGTCCGGCACTGCGTTGGTCGCCTTATAAAACTTCTGCCAGGGGCTTGTACATCTGTTCATCATCAACTCCCCCAGGGGGCGGTGTGCACGGGATGGCTGGCTATAATGCAGCCAAGCAGGCCCTAAAGGATATATTTAAAATTGAAATCAAGTAACAACACAAATAAAAAACGACTATGTCAGACCACAACACTCAGGCAGATCACACAGCTGCTTTAACCGATGCGGGGATTACCCCAGACAAGAAAACATTTTTGCAATCGCTTACCGAAGATTGGTGGGCAGTAATATTAGGAACAATTATTATTGCCACAGTGCTATATTTATCCGGTAACGGAACCAGTATTACTTTGCCAGCATACAAATGGAGTAACACTGATGATCTTTTTAATAAAATTTTAGCGCCTCATAATTTACTTTTGATCGTAGAAACCGGAGCGATATTTTTGGTTTTGTCCGGTGCAGCTATTCTATTATCAGGAGGCCATGTTGGCCGGTTTGCTGCAGGTTTTACATTGATTTATGTGCTAGCCACCATTTCTTTTATCATTGGTGGCAATAAAACAGTGTCTTACTTTGGACTTGAATATGTGGTATTCGCCTTACTAATCGGGATTGCATTGGGTAACCTGGTACAAATTCCCAATTGGTTAAAAGAGGCAGTACGCTCAGAGTTTTACATTAAAACAGGTTTAGTTATTTTGGGTACCAGTATCGTATCGGGAGATTTAATCAAAGCAGGCCTTCCAGGAATTATACAAGCGGTTATCGTGGTTACTGCCGTATGGTTTTTTTCGTTGTGGTTAAGCCGTAAGTTAAAAGTTGACGACGAATTTGGAGTAATATTAGCCTCTGCGGTATCCATTTGCGGGGTTTCGGCTGCCATTGTAGCTGCGGGTGCAATTAATGGCGATAAGCGTAAACTTTCTTACGTAACTACCCTGGTTCTGGTGATGGCTATTCCGATGATGATTATACAGCCCTGGGCGGTGAAGTTTTTTCATATCCCCGAAGTAGTGGGAGGGGCCTGGTTGGGTGGAACCTTAGATACAACAGCTACGGTTACAGCAGCTGGGGATATTGTTGGCCCCATTGCAGTGAAAGCAGGAGTAATTGCGAAATTCTCTCAAAACGTATTCATCGGTGTAGCCGCATTTTTTATCGCCATATGGTGGGCATACAAAAAACCAAAAGGGGATGGAGTAGCCGTAGTAAGAGCTGAAAGTCCTGGGTTGAAGATCGTTTGGGAGCGTTTTCCTAAATTTGTACTGGGTTTCATTGCCGCATCGTTGGTATTCTCTTTTCTGCTAGCTCCTGCAACAGCAAAAGGTTTGGGATCCAGTCTAAACGGACTACGTACCATCTGGTTTGCCCTTGCATTTATCTCTATCGGCATGGAGGCCAAATTTTCTTCGTTGGTGAAACTTCAAGGTGGAAAACCGGCTTTTACTTTTGTTACCGCACAGCTATTCAATATCTTTTGGACTTTGCTGTGGGCTTACATTCTTTTTGGCGGGTATTTATTCCCTGTACCAGATTTTAATTAAAACAAAAGCTCCAGTGATTTTAAATGAATTCAAAATCGCTGGAGCTAATATAATGCTGTACGGATGATTAAAATTTAATGGTCAATTTTTCTGCAACAAGTGCATTGTTTTTGTAATACTCAAAGAACCAGTTTCCGTCCTTTTTTAAAACTATGCCATTAGCAGTTCCATTGCTGGCAATAAAATAATCAGGCACGGAGATCTTAAGCAAAGTGATTACAATCTTCGGACTGGCATCAATAAGCTGGAATCCATTAGCAATAGGTTGAGCATATAACAATCCTTCTACCGGTTTAGCCTCTGCTGTTGCAATTGGTTGAGAAACAGCCGGAGATTCAGTTTTTGTATTGGAAGTTGGTGTAGCAGGTACGGCAGCTGCCGCAGTTGCTGTAGCCGGGGCTTCAGTAGTGCTTCCGGCAACATAAAGCAGATCATTTAGAGAGGTGAAAGCATCTCTTAAAGCAAAATTGTAAGCTGTCTTGTATTCTTTCTCCCTGTTTTTACCCTCCTTGCTCTTAAGCAAAATATTCCCCTTACAATCTTTCAGTAAAATGGTTAAACTTGTAACAAACAGGGTGTTTTTTTCCTGTACATCTACGGTTAATGCCTTGCACTTATCTGCTGCAATTTCGGTGGGTAATTCAGCATTGTCATAATAAACGGTAAAGCCTTTTTCTTCAAAAATGGCCTTAGTTAAGGTATTTAAGTTGTACTGATTAACCTCTTTGAGAAAATTGAATTTCTCAGGAACAATGATATACTTATAGTTATTTACTTTGGGCTGCGCATACCCAGAAAAAGAGAGGGCTAAAAGGAGGATAAAAAGATATCTTTTCATAAAAATTGATTAAAAGGGATTAAGCATTCAATTTATACAATGAATGGTGAAAAATCAAATATACCACAATGATTCTTTCATTCCATAATCCACTCACTCATTCTCCAATTCAATCATTCCCTCATTCAATCATCCACTAATTCACTCATTCAATCATCCCCTCATTATCTAACTCAACCCTCATTCATTCCAACTGCAAATCCATTACCGAATAAAATATCCTAGCTTGAATGTAAGCGGTAGTTTCTTATGTCCTTAACTGGCAATATTCCATTTCAGTAATGAAGTTTTGCTTTGGGAGGTTCTTCAGCACCTCAGAGCGCATGCGTTATAATTCTATCTGTTAAATACTTGATGAGCTATATTAACTACTAATCGTTAGCAAATATAAAATAGAGGAATCGTAATTGAAAATTATATCTCATATTTGTGATATAAAAATGTTATTTTAGATCCGATGTTGAAAATATCCTGGAGCTATTTAATTTTTTTTACTCCTAAAGTCAATAATTATATTTTCATGAAGAATCTCATACTGCTTTTCCTGGTGTTTTTATCTTGGCAATCATTTGCCCAAAATCACAGGCCTATAGTAAATGCTATTAGCAAAAAAGCCAGGATATACGAAGATGATGAGCTGGTTAAAGGCTGGAACATTAGTCCTGGGGTAGCGATGGATGTATTCAGCACCAATAAATTAACCCATCCCAAGAAGGTTAAATTTATAACGGATATTGATTCTATTGTTTTTATGCTGAAGCCTGGGCAGCAAAAGGATTTCATTGTTTTATTGAATGGAAAAGATTCATGCTTAACGAGAATTCAAAGTCCCGAAATTAAAAACTTTAGTCAGCTAAAACCCGAAATTCATGATTCCATTCCGCTAATCATCAATGCTGAAAATACAATTTATTCCAGGGGAATATTGAATTATGTTGACACCTTAAATTTAAATTTTGATACGGGAACGACAGAATTGACGCTGACCAATAAAGTGCTGACCGACAGCATAAAAAGCAAGATTAAGCTTTATGATACCCTTTACGAATTGATTCTGGGAAAAAGAATTTATAAAAGCAAAGTATACGATGCGGCACTATCGGGACATGGTACCGATGGCCGTTTTGGCTGGGATTTATTTGATGGGATGATTGTAGAAATAAATTATGACCGGGGTTTGCTCATTATCCATTCAAAAATGCCGAAAATGATCAGGAAGGATGCAGCCTTTACCAGGCTGAATATCAAATATTCCAAACAGCTCCTTTTTGTAGAAAGTGAAATTGCACAGGGAAAAACCAAAAACAAAGATTGGTTTCTCTTTGATACCGGATACCAGCGTACCGTAATGCTCGATAATGATTTATTAAGTCAAAATAATTTTCCCTCGGATAAAATGGAAGTTATTAATAAGGTAATGATGCATGGCGGCACAGGAAACGAAGTGCCGGTAATTACATCAAATCTGGAAAGCCTGAAAATAGGAAGATACGCGTTAACAAATGTTCCGGCTCAGCTGCTAACCACTAATAAACCCATGAGAGGAGCCAACATTCATATTTTAGGTAATGAAATACTGAAACGGTTTAATGTGATTATGGATTTTCAGGAAAATGTTATTTACATGAAGCCTAATGCTGTTTTTAGAACTGATTATGCAGAGAAAAAAAAGAACGGCTAAATTTTTAAAGAAATCATCACGGCGGAAGTAAGAATGAAAATATTGATTTGGATAGTAGGAGTGACCTTGGTTCTAGGTTCTTGCATCATGATTTCAAAACACTATCATATGATTGGCGACGGATACACCACTATTGTTTTTCCATTGGCATTTTACAGTAAAGCAGTTGCTGGGAGCTTAGCGCCAGACCTGGTTCGCCAATCGGAAGGCTTCTGGACAGAAAACCTTTTAGCAAATATTATATTGGCTTTCGTTTTAATATTTTGTCTATTTTATCTGTTTAAACGCTTTAAAAGGAAAGAGGAAAATTAAAATGCCGACAATTGAATAGTGAATTTTGGAATTTAAACCGTTCCCAGACTCAATCCTGTCCGTCGATTTCCGCAGGAGTTCTACGGATTGTTTAATATTTAATAGAGGAGAGTCTTGGACTCGGTTTAATTAATGTTGAGTTATGAAACTCAACGGTATGTTGTAATCCGTAGAGGCGCTGCGCTTAACTCTACGGACAGGGTCGAGGCGCATAAAACTCCAATCTAAAAACTCCCTACTCCAAACTAAAGCCTCAGAACCCAGCCTACCGACTAAAGACTCTAGACTGAGGACTAAACCTCCTCAATCCTGTCCGTCGAGTTCCGCAGGAGTTCTACGGATTGTTTAATAGAGGAGAGTCTTTGACTCGGTTTAATTAATGTTGAGTTATGAAACTCAACGGTATGTTGTAATCCGTAGAGGCGCTGCGCTTAACTCTACGGACAGGGTGGCCGACAATTAAATAGCTAATTTTGAAATTTAAACCGTCCCCAAACTCAGAATCTGTGCTTTATATTTTGAGGGGAGAATCAAATTTCTTATGGCCTTATGCATATGAAAACTTCTACTCATCTTATACGTCCAAAGGATTGGGATAATCAGTTTTCCTTTTCCAAGTTGAAGTAAATGGTTCACTTTTGAGGGTACAATAAGGGCTTGTATCTCACGCATTAGAAAATATCTGGCCGTGCCCAGGTGCTTTTTATATTGCCGGAAAAGATCTTTTGAGAGGGGGCTGTACGCTAAATTCTCCGCTAATTGCTGCGCGTGTTGAATTTGCCATGCTGAAAAGTTTTGAGGTAAGCCAGTAATTTGCATTCGTTGGCCCATCCGATAAAAGGTGTCAAATATTTCTTCCTTTTCGGCTGAGCTGAGCTTTCTTTCCAATACCTCAAAAGAACGGATAGAATATTCAATGAGCATAAAAAGAACATCCCTGTAGGCCCAATCTGGAATTTGAGTACTTCTGGCCGCCTCAACATGCTTATGGATCATGGTAATTTGATCTATTGCAGCATGGGCTTCTTCAGAAGTAGAAAATACTATCTTTTGTGCATAGGCTACCGTCGAAAACAACCGGCCAAGAGGATCTTTTGGAAGCTTGCCTGTAAAGTATAGCCAGTCTACCGCCCTGTTTAAGCTAAATTCTGCTGCGGCACCAGCAAAAATAAAGAGGATAATGTCTGTATTACCCCATATCTCTCTTACAATGGAACCTTTCTTTACAAAATCCATAAGACTATTTTGCTTCTAGTATCTCAATTTTTCTACCTTTTTTATGACATAATAACAGCGGTATAACTCCAAATAATCCGAATGAACAATCTATCAATTGCCAGAATATCGGGATTTGCCTGAAGTTTCCAGCAATTAATGCCAGCGGAATAATGCAGATACAACAGAGGATACCAAACTCAATTACCCACTTATTTTTAATGGGATCCCTTAGCGGTCCGATAAAAAGAACCGCCAGCATGATATGAGCAAAAGCGAGCCAATCTGTACCATAACTCATAAACGGATAAAGATGGTTGGTATGTCTAATGCCCTCATAAACCTGTAGTAGCCAGGTTTGTAAGGCTACTGGAAAAACCTCACTATATCTAACCAAAAAAGCAATTTCTGATTCCATAGGAAAGGCTGTTAATCCACTTAGTGTCAAGCCTATGATAACAATCCAAAGACATATCCTAGATTGTGCTCTTAACTTTTGGATGGAATTTGTCATAAGTGTTTTTAAAAAGCGCTTTGTATTTCAAAGTAAATATTAAATTTTGACTATTCCAAAGAAATGGAGATTAATAATCTGAATGAAAGGAGTATTGAGCAGCTGTTGTTGAAACATATCTAAAGTGTTACCAAGGCTTCGCAGAAGTGTAATTAAGCATACACCATACTTTAATTTTATTTCTGGGGGGCAATTATTTATTTAATAAATGAAAGCGTTAAAAATGTTGCAAAGTCAAGCCAGGTGTACAACTTGTTTTAATTTTTGAAAATTTAAGGGTCGAATTCTATTTTCTATTTGCGATAATATGATTACATGGAAAACATAGCATGATGGAAGGTGTTGGGGAAATAGAAACAAAAGGCAATCTTACTTTGCGCTCTCATTGCCCTTACCTGGTGTGATTAGTGGCAAAATAGCTGCTTTCAAAAAATGACTGTTTAGTTGCTGGATTAAACTTAAAACAATAACTAGACTACATCTTAATAGCTAATAGTAGTAGTCCTTTTCTTTAAATGGTACAGTGTTTGATAAGGATGCCTAGTTGTTTATCTACTTACTAAAACGAATTACTGTGATTTTTTTTAAGATGTCTACAGGTGTAAAGCTGTGGGGGAATAGGCCATGATTAGATTGGGAAAAATTGTTCTTTTGGGGACAAGTATGGGGCTAATTGTTGATGAAAATGAGCAAGATATTCCTTTTGACTTATTGGATTGCCCGGAAGGATTATATATAGGAGCCAATGTTTCTTTCAATATTATTCAGTCGCTTGATGGCTTAATGGCAGCAGGTTTGCGCATGCTCAGCATATAACATTTGAAATATATTCTTTCTGCTCGCTGGTTCGGAGATACCACCTAAGTAGTTTGATAAATGATTATTTCATATTTTAATTGCAGGAAATTAGTTTTCCTTGCATTAATTACTATTTTTGAGCCCCCAATGCTATCCTGGGGGATAAATTAAAATATAGGGACGGCAGAAAATCCGCCTTAAAAAATGTAGAAAAAAATACTATGGACAAATTCAAACAAGTACAAGAAGTGATTGCTTCTGTTGAAGCAGATGTAACAAAATTTTATGATGGTGGTAATGCAGCAGCAGGAACACGTGTTCGTAAAGCTATGCAAGATTTAAAAGTATTGGCTCAAGAAATCAGAGCTGAAGTAACTGAAAAGAAAAACACTGCAAAATAATTTTGCATAACGTTTTGGGAAAAACAAAGCTTCTATTCGAAAGGATAGGAGCTTTTTGCATTAATAAGGTTTGATTAATCAATAAAATTAAGCGAAAACTGTAAGCTGTTAAAGTCTATTTGAGTTGGAATTGGGAGGGGAAACAATCAATTAAAAAAGAAGGCAGGACGTATCCGCCCTGCGCCTTGTCATCACCCGTCCATCCGGAACGCAGTTCGTATAATTAATAATACGCATCAAAAATGCTCATTCCTATTCATCTCCACCAAGTGTTATTGATCAAACAAGGTATTTTGTCGATATCAACCTATAATCTGTCGATCTATATCAAACCAAGGAGATGTATTTGTAGTGGAATTATGATTTAGATGTCTCCACAGTATTGTAAAAATTTTAAAGGAGGAAAATCTGGCTGCATAAGTTAGAATTGATTGTTTGAATTTCGTAACCATTTATTTGAATTGCATAACATCCGGATAACAATTGTGAATTAACTTTGTTATGGTAATTACTGTAAATTAAAATTATGATAGCAACAAAAGGATATGCGGCACAAAGTCCGGAGACAGGTCTTGCGCCATGGAATTTCGAACGTAGAGAAGTAGGGCCCCACGATGTACAATTCGAAATACTTTTTTGTGGAGTATGCCACTCCGATCTTCACCAGATTAAGAATGATTGGTTTCCTGGTATTTTCCCTATGGTACCTGGTCATGAAATCGTGGGTAGAGTAACTAAAGTAGGCGACCATGTAAAGAAATTTAAAGTAGGAGATATTGCAGGTACAGGATGCATGGTAGATTCTTGCCAGGTTTGCGAGAACTGTAAGCAGGATTTAGAACAATACTGTCTGGAAGGAAATACTCAAACTTACAATGGTTTAGAACGCGATGGAAAAACGCCTACCTATGGAGGTTATTCTGATTCTATTGTAGTAAGAGAAGAATTTGTATTAAAGGTATCTGATCAATTGAACCTTGCAGCAGTAGCACCATTGCTTTGCGCTGGTATTACTACTTATTCGCCATTACGCCACTGGAAAGTAGGTAAAGGACATAAATTAGCTGTATTAGGTCTTGGTGGTTTAGGACATATGGCTGTTAAATTTGGTGTTGCATTTGGCGCTGAAGTAACGGTATTAAGTACTTCTCCTAAAAAAGAAGAAGATGCAAAGAAATTGGGAGCACACCATTTTGTAGTAACTACAGACCCTGCTCAGATAGAAGCGGCTAAAGGACAGTTTGATTTTATCCTGGACACCGTTTCTGCAGAACATGATTTCAATCTTTATCTTTCGCTGTTAAAAACAAACGGAACGCATATTTGCGTAGGGGTTCCACCTAAGCCAGCACAAATTAATGCATTTAGCTTGTTGGGCGGTAGAAAAAGTTTAGCGGGATCTGGAATTGGAGGGATTAAAGAAACCCAGGAAATGCTTGATTTTTGTGCTGAAAACAACATTGTTTCAGATATTGAGATGATCGATATTAAAGATATTCATCAAGCTTATGAGAGAATGGAAAAAGGAGATGTTCGCTATAGGTTCGTAATTGATATGGCTACCTTATAAGCTAACTTCAAATTGCCCAGGTATCGAAAGAGGGTGTATCATAAATCAATAAATCTCTTGAGTGTTGTCCCGATTTTTTTCGGCCATTCAGGAATGGTCAATTGAATTTATGATGTATCCTCTTTTGGTTTAAATTAGACCTGTAAACACCTTTTTACATCTTTCCATTTATCTTGTAAAGCAGGTTAATCGGTTAATTTAAAGTCTTTGTCTTTATGATTAAAAAAATGCAACTTGCAGGATCAAATACCTGTAAAGATGGCAAGAAAAGTTACTGACGGTCCTATTAGGAACAAGGAGAGAACGAAAAAGAAAGTAATAGATGCCTTGGGTAATATCTTAAATAAAGATGGATTTTCGGGCTTAAATATAAGTAAGGTAGCCGATAAGGCTGGTGTAGACAGAAGGTTAATTTACGATTATTTTGGTGGGCTGGAAGGCGTGGTGAAGGAATATCTAAATGCCAAAGATTATTGGAAAATTAATGAAGAAGATGTAGAAGGGATCATCGCATCAAACAAACATGATTTCGGAAAAACATTGGCTACAGATATATTAGAGAAAACGTTTGATAGCCTCATGGAAAATGCTGAAATGCGGAGGATTATCACCTGGGAGCTGAGCGAAGATCTTCAGCCTTTAAAAGAATTAAATCAGAAGCGCGAGAAATTAGGGGAGATCCTGTTAACAGAGATTATTGACGATCACTTTAAGGGTAAGGAAAAAAACTTCAGGGCAATAGAAGCTATTTTATTTAGCAGTGTTTACTATTTAACGCTACATGCCCAAATGAATATGGGGCCATTTTGTGGTATCGACCTTAAACAAGCAGAAGGTCAGGCAGAATTAAAGAAAACGATCAGGCAGATAATAGATTGGGCGTATGATTAGTGCTTAGGAGATCTTTCCTGGAATAAAACCACCTAAGACACCTCAGACATCAAAAACTAAGATGCCTTAGATGCCTAAGGTGGTGAAAAATCGATGTTACTTATTCTCTGTCAACAATCCAGCTGTATCCACTGATTTGGCTTCTTCCCACCAGTTTAAAGGAAACCTGATTTCATCAACAGAACTGGCAATCATATCTGGTTTAAAGGCGTAATGACCTAACCTGTCTTTGCTCGAAATGCCCGACAAAACAAGGATTGTTTTATATCCCATTTGTACACCACCCTGAATATCTGTTTCCATCGTATCACCAATAACAGTAGTTCCGCTGGTCTCCAAACCTAGAAACTTTCTAGCCGATCTCATCATCACCGGACTCGGTTTACCTGTTACAAAAGCTTTTCTGCCTGTAGCTTCTTCAATCATGGCTGTTGTTGCTGCAATACCCAAATTATTCCATCCCGGTCTCTTAGGTGATGGATCACGATTGGTGGTAATAAATTTAGCGCCTGCCAGAATCATATCTACTGCACGCTGAACCATTTCAAGGGTAAAGTTTCTGCCTTCACCCAATACAACAAATTCCGGGTCTGTGTTCACTAATGTAATCCCATTTGCGTGTAAACTGCTTAGTAAACCTCCTTCACCGAGTACATATGCTGTTCCGTTTGGGCTTTGGTCTGAAAGAAACTTTGCTGTAGCCATTGCACTGGTATACACATGACTTTCATCAACCGTTATACCGAGGCCCTTAAGTTTACGCACTACCTCAAGGCTAGTTCTTTGACTGTTATTGGTCATAAAGGCGAAAGGAATATCCTCATCAAGGAGTGTTTTTATAAACTTGTCTGCGCCAAATATCAATTCTTCCCCGCTATAAATCACCCCGTCCATATCTATTAATAATCCCTGTTTCATTCTTCTATACTATATTGATCAATGCAAAATTGCGGTGTTATTTAAATGTAGAGTGGCACCATCTTTCTCCAGTAGTGTGGGCGATGGGCATTGCTTTCCCAAGTGTGGAAATGGTTACTGATGCCTTTTTGCCACAATATACTGCTTAAATATTGATTTCCGCTTAAAAATGGATCGGTTTCACCCACCGCAATAATGATCTCCATTTTCCGAAGGGAATCAAGTAGCTCAGTATCATTTAGATTGCTTAAAAACTGGGCTGGCATATTAAAGTAGATGGTTTCGTTACGAAAACCACTCAGTAGATCGCGGAAATCTCCGGGCGCTTCTGTGAGGTCGTACCTTCCACTAATACCTACTGCTTTTTTAAAGAGTAGCGGATATTTCATGGCCAGGTTAATGGCATGATAAGCACCCATGCTACATCCGGCAGTTGCGATATAATCGCCGCCATTTTTAAGGTTTATAAATGGCATCACTTCTTCTAAAAGGTACTTTTCATACTGTAAATGCCGCTCCATCCGTGCAGGTGGACAAACATGCTCGTTGTAAAAACTCTCCCCATCAATGCTGTCTACACAAAAAAGCTGAAGTTCGCCATTTTCAATCTGATTTCTTAAGGAATCGATTATTCCCCAGTTTTCATAATCGTAAAATCTGGCCATTCGGGTTGGAAAGAAAAGAACTGCTCTTCCCGCATGTCCGAAAATCAAAAGCTCCATATGCCTTTGCAGATTATTGCTAAACCATTTATGGTATTCCCTGTTCATCGCTAAATCTTTGAGAGAAAATTAGCGCTCTGATATTATTTACATATTAATAAAAGGTAATGATTACCCTAACTTTTCGGAAACAACAGCGCTCCATAAACGATATCCTTCTTCGCTTAAATGCAGGCCGTCATGATCGAAATATGCCGGGTTGGGGTTTCCCTGTTTATCAAGCATTTTCTTAAATACATCAATAAACTTCCAGTTGCCATTCAACCTAATGATCTCACTCTCAATTAAATTATTGGTGTATTTAAATTGATCGGCCTTATGCCATCTTGAAATACTGGGTTTCAGGGAAATAAAATAGCAGGGTAAGGGGCCAAACCTTAAATTCGCCTTCACCATTAACTGTTGAAAGAAAATGAATATTTCCTCCGGATGCCTGCCATCTCCCAAATCGTTATCTCCTGCATAAACAACCAGGGCCGTTGGGGTGTATTCCATCATAATGCGTTCGAAAAACCAAACACAGGCAGCAAGGGTTGATCCTCCAAAACCTAAATTGGTAACCTTTCTACCAGTAAAATCACTATCCAGACTATTCCACAACCGAATAGAGGAACTCCCATAAAATATGATACCCGGATCGTACCTTTTTGCCCCATTATTGCGTTCAAGTTGCTTTACCTCTTCTTCGTACCAATACATATAGGTTAAAGATAATGACTTTACGTTGCGATAAATTAGCTGGTATGTTAAGTTTATGTGTACAATCTAAAGAATAGGCATTCAATCACTCAATCATTCTCTCATTCAATCACTTATTCTCCATTATAGATTTTGACTATCAAAATATAGAATTAAATGATTGTTATTATATGCCCGATTGTTTTAATTTTATACTACCAATTAATCTCCAACGAGTAATATTATTCATTCATAAACGATAACAAAACATGGAAAAAGGATCAGACGATATCAGCAAATGCCCGTTTCATAACGGAAGCATGAAACACAATGTAGCTGGTGGTGGAACCAGAAATGGCGACTGGTGGCCCAATCAGTTAAAGCTTAATATTCTGCGTCAGCACGCTACACTTTCAAACCCAATGGATAAGGAATTTAACTATGCTGAAGCCTTTAAGAGCCTTGATTTGGCAGCTTTGAAAACTGATTTACATGCGTTAATGACTGATTCGCAAGATTGGTGGCCGGCAGATTTTGGTCACTATGGCGGCTTATTTATCCGCATGGCCTGGCACAGTGCTGGTACTTACCGTGTAGGTGATGGAAGGGGTGGAGCAGGTGCCGGATTACAACGTTTTGCACCGTTAAATAGCTGGCCGGATAACGTGAGTTTGGATAAAGCCCGCAGACTGCTTTGGCCAATTAAACAAAAATATGGTCGCAAAATTTCCTGGGCAGATTTAATGATCCTTACCGGTAATATCGCCTTAGAATCAATGGGCTTTAAAACCTTTGGATTTGCAGGTGGACGGGAAGATGTTTGGGAAGCTGATGAGTCGGTATACTGGGGATCTGAAAAGACCTGGTTAGGAGGCGATATTCGTTACGCGCATGGGTCTGATGGTGTAGGAAAAGGAAATGGGGTACTGGTTTCTGATGATAATGCAGATGGGGATGTTCATACACGTAATTTAGAAAAACCTCTTGCTGCGGTGCAGATGGGTTTAATATATGTAAATCCCGAAGGTCCTGATGGCAATCCTGATCCTGTTTTAGCTGCTAAAGATATCCGTGATACATTTGGACGTATGGCGATGAATGATGAAGAAACGGTAGCCCTGATTGCCGGAGGACATAGCTTTGGTAAAACCCATGGTGCTGCCTCATCTGATCATGTTGGCAAGGAGCCAGAAGCTGCGGGTATCGAATCGCAAGGCATGGGATGGAATAATAGCTTCGGTTCTGGTAAAGGGGCAGATGCCATTACCAGCGGACTCGAAGTTATCTGGACCAAAACGCCTACCCAATGGAGTAATAATTTCTTCGAAAATTTATTTGGTTTTGAATGGGAATTATCGAAGAGTCCGGCAGGAGCACACCAATGGGTGGCTAAAAATGCAGAAGCCATTATTCCTGATGCTTTTGATGAGGCTAAGAAACATACCCCAACCATGTTAACTACGGATCTTTCTTTACGTTTTGATCCTGCGTATGAAAAGATATCCAGACGTTTCCTGGAAAACCCTGACGAGTTTGCTGATGCCTTCGCTCGTGCCTGGTTCAAATTAACCCACCGTGATATGGGGCCTAAAGAGCGTTACCTTGGTCCGGATGTACCGCAGGAAGAGTTGCTTTGGCAAGATCCTATCCCAGCAGTTAATCATCCTCTGGTAAATGAAGGTGATATTAATGCCCTAAAATCGAAAGTGCTTGGTTCAGGGTTAAGCATTGCCGAATTGGTTTCTACAGCCTGGGCATCTGCATCCACTTTTCGTGGATCAGATAAACGTGGAGGAGCAAATGGTGCCCGGGTTCGCTTAGCACCACAAAAGGATTGGCAGGTAAATAACCCGGCACAGTTACAAAAAGTATTAGGGGTACTGGAAGGTATTCAAGCCGAATTTAATAGCCAACAGGCAGATGGTAAAAAGATTTCTTTGGCCGACTTGATTGTTTTGGCAGGATCTGCGGCTGTAGAAAAGGCAGCACAAGATGCCGGACATGCGATTGAAGTAACTTTTGCTCCCGGTAGAATGGATGCTTCGCAAGCACAAACCGATGTAGAGTCATTTGGTTATCTGGAACCCCTTGCCGATGGCTTCCGTAATTATCGTAAATTAAAATTAGCTGCCTCTACAGAAGAATCGCTCATTGACAAAGCGCATTTACTCACTTTAACGGCTCCTGAATTGACAGTGTTGTTGGGTGGTTTGCGTGTGTTGGATACTAACTTTGATGGTTCCAAAAATGGTGTGTTTACTACACGTCCAGGAAAATTAACCAACGATTTCTTTATTCATTTACTGGATATGGGAACGACCTGGAAAGCGGCTTCCGAAGATAAGGAATTATATATTGGCAGCGATCGTACAACAGGTCAACCGAAATGGACTGCTAGCCGGGCTGACCTGGTATTCGGGTCTAACGCTGAATTAAGAGCCATTGCAGAAGTTTACGCCAGTTCGGATGCCAGCGATAAATTTGTAAAGGATTTTGTAGCCGTTTGGACAAAAGTGATGAACCTGGATCGTTTCGATCTGGTTTAAATAGTGGATTAAAGTATATTAAAAGCGTTCCGGATTTATTCGGGGCGCTTTTTTGTTAGGGGAATGTTAGATTGTGTTAGGGAGGAAGTTTTATAGTAAGTTGTATGTTATAAGTTGTATGTTATAAGTTTTAAGTGGTAAGTCTGGGCGTTCAGTTCACTGGTTCATTAGTTCATTGGTTCATTGGGCAGGGTGCAATAACCTCCAAAACCTTACCCTGTATTCCTACCAATAATTTTCACCCATCAACAATCCGTCATCCTCGCGCATGCGGGGATCTTATTGCGATACTAGTTCATTAGTCATTGGTTCATTGGGCAAGATGTAATGACCAACCTACAGGGTTCCTATTTGGCTAAAGCACGATCCTGCTTCCCGCCTAATTTAGGAGGGGTTGGGGGTGGTTAATTGTAGTTTATTGGTTCATTAGTCATTGGTTCATTGGGTACGGTGCAATGACCAACCTACAGGGTTCCTATTTGGCTAAAGCACGATCCTGCTTCCCGCCTAATTTAGGAGGGGTTGGGGGTGGTTAATTGTAGTTTATTGGTTCATTAGTCATTGGTTCATTGGGTAGGGAGCGATAACCTACAGGGTCCCTATTTGACCTTAGATAATCAGGCACTCCGATTAATACCTATATTTTCTTTCATGGCCAATATGGTGAAAAAATAGGAGCCATGTGGTATAATGTTTTGGGAGTTTAGGTAATAGACTTGTGACCGCATTTTGTATCACCTCTTTGTGGCCAAATTTCCTATCTTAGAATAAAAAAATCTTGATTAGAAAAATTCTCTATTTTTTGCTGGTAACCTTGCCGATGATTGGGTATGCCCAAAGCGGTCGGCAGGATAGCATTCGCGTTGCAGTTGGGCCGGAGTACGATCAGGTGACTGACTTGCACCGTTTTCTTTTTGGGGAGAATTACCGAAAAATATGGGCTACACCGGTGATGGTTAAAGTACTTGATCTTCAGCAGGAAAAGGGCGGTTTACAGATTGTTAAGCTGGGAGGAGGGATGCAAACGCGATCTTTACGCCTGGTAGATGTTTCGGGTAAGGAATGGGTACTGCGAACCCTGCAAAAATTTCCAGAGCGGGCATTGCCTCCGGGCCTGAAGAAAACCATTGCCAGAGATATATTGAAAGACCAGGTTTCTACCGCCAATCCCTTTTCTTTCTTAACCGTTCCAAAACTGGCTTCGGCACTGGGAATACCACATTCTAATCCGCAAATTGTTTATATAGGCGATGATCCAGGTCTGGGAGAATACCGAAAGGATTTCGCCAATAATGTATATCTCTTTGAAGAGCGGGAGCCCGAAAGTTCTGTTAAAACTGATAATACAGAAAAAGTGATTGCAAAGCTAAAACAGGATAATGATGTGGCGATAGATCAGAAAACAGTGCTGCGGGCAAGGCTTTTAGATATGCTGATTGGTGACTGGGATCGTCATGAAGACCAGTGGCGATGGGATAAAGTAAAAGCAGATGGCAAAACCTTGTATACACCTATCCCACGTGATCGAGATCAGGTTTATTATCGTACGGAAGGTGTTTTCCCCTGGATTGTTTCTCATCAATGGCTGAAGTCAAAATTTCAGCCTTATCACGAAGAAATCAGAGATATTAATGGCTGGAATTTTAATGCCCGGTATTTTGATAGATTCTTTTTAAATCAATTGTCAGAGCAAGATTGGTTAGCACAAATTAGGTTCGTTCAGGAAAAATTGAGTGATGAGTTGATATATGGTGCCATGCAAACCATGCCTCCCGAAATCTATAAACTTTCTGGAAAAGAACCGGCAAAAACCTTTATTGCCAGACGGAAAAATCTCGAAAAGCAAGCATTAACCTATTATCGTTTTATTTCTATTTATGTTGATATTACTGCGAGTGATAAACATGAATATTTTGCTATCAATAACCTGGCAGATGGAAATCTCTCTGTGGTAATCCATAAGACGAAAAAGGACGGAACCGAGGATGGGATTATTTATCAGCGGGTGTTCAACCCAAAGATAACCAAAGAGATCAGGCTTTACGGTTTCGATGGACAGGATGCTTTTGAGGTATCGGGGACTGGTAAATCGCCAATAAAAGTACGGATGATTGGGGGTGGCGGAGCTGATCGTTTCAAAATTGATCCTGAAGTAAAAAACAAAAGTAACTTATATGTATATGATCGTTCTGATAAAGAAAATGCATTTCCTTTAAGCAAGGAGGCAAAAATTAGAACGGCAAGCGATAGTACAATAAATGCCTTTAACCGAACTGCATTTGTATACGATCGATCGGAAGTAGTGGTGCTGGCTGATTATAATAACGATTATGGAATCTCTTTAATTACTGGCTATAGAACCACCAAGCAAGGTTTTCGAAAAGAACCATATGCTTCCAGAAATGAGTTTCTTGTAAAATACTCTACGGTGAGGCATTCATTTCTCATCGATTATGCGGGAGATTGGAAGAAGGCAATTGGTAAAAATGACTTGAGTATCAATATTAATTCGCACGGACCTAACAATGTCAGCAATTTTTTCGGTATTGGTAATGAGAGTATTTTTAAGGAAGGCCCTAATGCCATGGATTACTTTAGAAATCGCTATGATTATGTAAATGCCGAAGTAGCCTTAAGCCGGAGCGTAGGGAAATTTAGACTGAGCGCCGGTTTAGATGCACAATTTTACAACAGTGCCGCGAGCAATAATGGTAATAATTTTTTGAATAGCTACGCTGCTACCAATCCTGGAGATAATGTATTCGACCTGAAATGGTATGCCGGCGTTTCTTTTCGGGCAAACCTCGATACCCGGAACAATCTGTTACAACCTACAAAAGGAGTGGTTTGGCGCAACACTATCAAGGCAGTACAGCAAATTGGAGATGAGCAAAACAGATATGGGCAGGTAAGTACTGAATTTAGTGCTTATTTAAATCCGGATCAGGATTCGGTATTGGTTATTGCTAATCGTACGGCCTTTGGCACCACCATTGGACAGGCGGCCTATTTTCAACAGCTTAAAATAGGAGGGCCGCAAACGCTGAGGGGGTATCATACCCGGCGTTTTACCGGAAATACAATGGTGTACAATAACTTGGAACTTCGGCTGAAGGTGCTTGATTTTAATTCATATCTCTTCCCTGGAAAGTTGGGCGTTTTGGGTTTTTATGACATTGGCAGGGTTTGGAGTCCTGATCAATCCTCAAAGAAATGGCATAATGGATATGGGGCTGGGGTTTATCTGTCGCCCGCAGACCTGATTTTAATTCAGGGTACGGTTGGTTTTTCTGAAGAAAGTACTTTATATTATATCAACTTTGGTTTTAGGTTTTAACCTTGATAGGGTTTCTTATCTAAGAGCGGTGATCAAATAACAGAGTTATAATCTTTAGTTGTAAATCAGTTAAAGCATCAAGAAGTTAAGAGGTATATCTTAACTCGTAATAGTTTACCAAAAACAATTAGCGTAAAATGATCAATAATCCTTAAATAGCTGTATGATCGTTCCGTAACCCATCCAAATCATGGTAATAACAACCGCTAAGCCAGAAATGGTAAGCCACAAAGGTTGTTTATAGGTGGCAATAATCTTCGAGCGATAAGCTGCGATTAACATTACGCCAAGTGCAATGGGTAAAATTAAACCATTTATAGCCCCAACAGCCAGAAGTATTTTAACAGGTTTTCCTATCAGGATGAATATCAGGAAGGAAATTAATATAAAAACAATCGTAATTGCCGGGTTAAGCTTAAGGATTGTTGGATGAAAGCTTTTGATAAAGGAAATGGAAGTATAGGCCGAGCCGACAACAGATGAAATTCCCGCGGCCCAAATCACCAAACCAAATACTTTATAGCCAAACTGACCGCTGGCCAGCTGAAATACAGATGCAGCAGGGTTTTCGGGATTTAATTTAGCGCCTGTACTCACTACCCCCAAAGCGGCAATAAATAAAAGCAACCGCATTACTGAAGCCAAACCAATGGCACTTAAAGCACCTTTGTTCACAGCTGGTAGGTTATCTATTCCTGTTTGTCTGGCATCTAATAACCGATGTGCACCAGAGAAGGTAATATATCCACCAACTGTTCCGCCTACAATGGTAAGCACCGCACTAAAACTGAATTGGGTAGGATTAACAGATTTCACCAGGGCTTCGGCAATAGGAGGGTCACTCACATAAGCAATGTAAAGTGCCAAGCCTATTTTGAGTAAGCCCATGGTCTTAGCGAAAGCATCCATTGCCTTGCCCGCTTCTTTATAAACGAAAATACCTATGGCTATAATGGCACTAATCATGGCTCCCTGTGCGATACTGATACCAAAAAGAACATTGAGACCTAAACCTGCCCCTGCAATATTCCCAATGTTAAAGGCAAGTCCGCCGAGAAAAACTAAAAAGGATAGAAAATATCCCGCACCGGGGAAAACCTTGTTTGCGATATCCTGAGCAGGTTGATCGGCTACAGCAATGATTCTCCAGATATTCAGTTGTGCAATGGCATCCAGAATTATAGAAAGGAGGATTACGAATGCAAAGCTTGCACCTAATTGTTCGGTAAAAACAGCCGTTTGCGTTAAGAAGCCTGGCCCAATGGCCGAGGAGGCCATTAAGAAAGCAGCTCCGATCAGGATACTCCAGTTGTGTTTTTTCTTCATTTAGCCGGTGACTTAAGCGTTATTCCTTCATTTTTAAGCTTTTCGCTAATCATTTTTGCAAAGGTTACCGCATGCGGCCCATCGCCATGCAAACATACTGTATCGGCATGTAGATTTACCTTTTTTCCATTGGTAGAAATGACTTCCTGTTTATTAACCATCATCAATACTTGTTCAATAGCCTGCTCATCACTGCTAATCATTGCATTATTAGCGCTACGGGGTGTAAGCGATCCATCATCCTGATAAGTACGATCGGCGAAAACTTCGGAGGCAGTTTGAATACCGGCTGTATGTGCAGCTTCGATCATTTTGCTGCCGGATAGGGCATAAAGGAGCAGGCTTGAATCAAAATCACTTACCGCTTGTACCACTGCGTTAGAAAGGAGCAGGTCTTTGGCTGCCATATTATAAAGTGCACCATGCAATTTAACATGGTTTAATCGGCCACCCGCGGCTTTTACAAAGGCATGCAGGGCACCGATTTGGTACAGCGTCATTTGGTAAGCTTCGCCTGGAGATATTTTAATTTCTCTTCTGCCGAAACCTTGAAGATCAGGAAGGCCTGGATGGGCACCAATCGCAATTCCCTTTTGGATGGCCATTTTAACTGTTTCCTGCATTACTCCAGGATCGCCGGCATGAAAGCCACAAGCAATATTGGCAGATGTAATGTAGTTCATAAGGAGCTCATCATCAGGCATTCGATAGTTGCCAAATGCTTCGCCCATATCGCAGTTCAGGTCAATCGTTTTATTCATAATATCATTTCTATGGCTAATGCCAATTTAGCGAGGTCTCTTTCCTGCTTTAAATATAATTTTTCTGCTGCTAATGGGCTAATTTCTTCGAATAGAATCTCATCTCCGGGTTTTAACTGGGCACAGATAGGCAAATCTACTAAGGCAACCTGTGCTATCCGCGGATAACCACCAGTAGTTTGGCAGTCGGCCATGAGTAAAATCATTTCCCCATCTCCATTTACCTGTATCGTGCCAGGGCAAACAGCCGTGCTTAAAAGTTCTGTCGATTGAACTCTTTTGAGTTTTGATCCCTTTAAGTAAATGCCCATTCTATTGCTTTTCAGGTCGATGGTATAGGTTTTAGAAAGCAAATCTACAATTGATGTCTCATCAAACCAGTTCGATTCTCCTCCCAATATTATCCTCACTACTTTCTGATTTTTTGCCCTAATTAAATCCTCGTAAATACCCCAGCGTGCATAAGATTTATTGCTGTTTTTAAAATCGTTTAGTAACTGAATATTAGTCTTGCTTAGTTTTTTACTGCCCGATAGCCAATCATTCACTTTTAAAGCCCTGCCTTCATAACCGCCAAACCCTGCAGGTGTGTAAGTGCTTCTGCTGTTTAAAACCAGTGGCAAATCCCATCCTCCGGGAACAGCCAGATAGGTTCTCGCACCGCTTGTGGTATTTTTCAGGTTAACTATTGTCCCTGCTTTAAGAAATATAGCTCTTGCAGCGGGGAGTTTTTCGTTATGGGATTGCAAAGTTGCCCCATTGCCACAATAGGAAAGTAAAATGTCAGTATCGCATTTAAATGATGCATTGCCGTAAGTAAATTCTATTACCGCTTCGGTATCTGAATTTCCGACAGCTAAATTGGCGATTCTGGCCGATAAGGTGTCCATTGCTCCTGAAATAGGCACAGCCTGAGATAAAAAATCGACTCTCCCTAAATCTTGAATTGTACTTAATTATCCAGGCTTTATAATGGTAATCTGCATCATTTACAAGAGAGATTGATAGTGATCAAGTGTGATGGATTGAAAGACCACTTCGTCGCCAGCCTTTAATAATGCCGGTACTGAACGGTTGGGGTCAAATAGTTTGAATGGGGTTTGCCCGATAATTTGCCAGCCTCCGGGAATGTCTAATGGATAAATACCCGTTTGTTCACCTGCAATACCTACAGCCCCGGCAGGCACTTTTGCCCTTGGTTGTTTTCTCCTGGGGGTAGAAAGGCGTTTATTGAGTCCACCCATATAAGCAAAACCGGGCACAAAGCCAATCAGGTGTACCAGGTAAGTGGCTGTACTATGGAGCTGAATAACTTCAGCTGTACTTAAGTTGGCATGAGCCGCAACCACCTCAATGTCTGGACCGAATTCGCCCCCATAATAAACAGGAATGGTAATCCGATTTCGCGGGGCATTGTTTTGAGTCTCGGTTATTTTTAGTGACTTGATGTAATCAGATACCTTTTGTATACATGTATTTCCTTTTAAGTCAGATCGATATACTTTAATGGGGTCGTAATGTACCGTTAAACTCGCGTAAGCCGGAACTGTTGTAATCAGGCCTGGAAATGGATTGGTATGCAGAATCTGATTAAATGCAGAAATACGATCTGCCAGTGCTAAACTAATTTCATCTCCGAAAACAATGGTAATCGATTTTTCATTTAAAGCATAAATATCTGTTATTAAATTCATCGCTTCAGACACAGGTAAGGCAGTTTTGTTGTTGAAATAAGGGTTTTAGTGAGCATTTCTTCTAGCTTACAAGATGCCAAAAAAATACCATGATGCCTAATTTTTGAATTTAAACTTTCCGGTATTCCTTTGGAAACAGGTCGAGGTGTTTTTTGAAAAATCTGGCAAAGTAGTTCGGGTATGATGTTTCATTATAAGCTGTATTTTGACTTATGGTGGTAATTTTTAAATCTTGGTAAAAATTATACTTTGTAAAGAAACTGAGGCAATGCTAAAAACTGACAATCGATAGAAATTAAAGTTATGTTTTTTAGCTTATTTAGCCGGTGTCAGTAATCAGTTTACAGTATTCAGTTTTCAGTTAAACAATTAAACGTTTAAGCAATTAAACAATAAAACCATTTCCCAGTTGCCACCCAAACAATTCAACAGTTAAGCGATTAGACAGTTAAACAATTAAAAACATTTACCCGATAAACAATGATAAATAAAAAAAACAACCATTATAGCATTAAGCTAAGCGAGATTGAACTCAAAGATGGAACTTCATCAGATAGATCAATCACTTTTGAATTTGATAATCATGATAATATTCTTGATTTGATTGAGCAGGTAAAAACCAAAGGGCTTTTTGAAAGTCCAGAAGAGACAACAGAATTTATCGTCGGTTTGAAACTCTTCAGTGAGGTAATGTTGCGGAATAGAGAGCACCCTTTGTTTGAAGAATTCCGTCCGGCTTTCGGGGAATTTATGAAAAAGCTAAAAGGGAAAAAATAGCATGAAGAAAATGTTAGGCAGGATGTAATGATAGAAAATGGCTAGCTAGGATAAGCAATGTAGTTATGTAAAATGGATATCCGGCGATCGAGCGTAAATTCCCTCTTCCATTAATCCATTTTACATCTTTTTTTTGCTTCTCAAGCTATTCTATCCATATCATTTGCGTAAATGCTCCATTAGCCGCAATATCCCATGCCTCTACGCGAACCCATTTCCTGCCGGCAAGATTGATGGGCCAGCTGAATTTTTGATTGCCAAATGCCCGGGTATTATTGAGGTTTATGCGTTCCCGGTAAACATTTTTTCCGTCTCCGGAAACAATTTCAGCATAATTCATTGGGAATGTCCAGTCTAGCTGCATATTAACTGTCGCCTTGCCCGTTTTACTTAAAGTTAATGTTTCTCCAGATTTTTTGCCATCAATGTTGAAGGATGGAATAACAACTTCTCCCGTAGAAACAAAAAATCTACCTTTTCGCATTACATCCAGTACAGGCTGCCAACCCTCGCTGTAGTTCGGGAGTTTATCCATTTCCAAATAATTTACATTTAAGTGGGCGTACATTTCATTCTGGTGGGTAATGGTAAAAATATCCGCTTCAGAAATGACCTGCTTTTTCAATCCCCAATTGGCCATATCGTCGCCCAGTTTTAATACTCTTTGGCTGAGCGTAGGGATGGATAAATCGGCTGGGATGGCTTTCCAGGCGGCACCAAGAAAAGTATCTGATTTGAAAAAGGGTTCGTCTTTATAGGCATCAGGATAGCCCGTTGACCCTTTGGTACGTGCATGAGCTGTCCAGGCGAGGCCTTTTTCCAGCTCCAAAAGCTTTAGCATTTCTGCTGAGTTTCCAATATGATAAACTTTGCCGAGTGCAGGATTTTCGGTTACAAAAGGCTCATCGGCTTTCCTCGACATTACCCAGTATACTGGTTTAGGGAAAAATGCCAACCAGTGGCCACCATAAAAATTATTGGCCTCTTCGCCCGGTAAAAGCAGGAAGTTGGAGTCGGATAAGCGTTTAGTCTGCTCAAAAAGTGCTTGCAGCTCTCTCAATCGATCGTTATCCGGACCTTTAGGATGGCCTGGCCCATGGAATTCAGCCAGTTTAACAATGTTTAAGCCATGTTTCTTCAATACGTCTACAAACTCAGGCTTTTCAGGAATAGGTTTTCCGGATAGGGCTACTTCGCTGATAAACTCGTTGTGAAAATGTGTAGACATCGTTTTAAAACCCGCAATGGGCTTGTAAGCATCACCATGTGTAAAAGCTTTAACTTCTGCCAGAGCCTGTTCCCCATTGCCTTCGGCTAGTAAACAAAAGAAATTTAATCGTTGTTGTGTGCCCGGAGGGGCATTAAACCAGGGAACATACCTATTGTCGCCCAAAGGATCCTGGCGAATACCCATTCCGAAGCCCGGGATTAATTGGTGATAATCTTTGCCATACCAGGTAAACTTAAGGTTAAAGGCTTCATCTAGTGGATAGAAATATTGGTGCGGGGCAGGGAAGAGGGCAAGGCTTCCGGTTGGGTTTTCTCCGATGATGGTACGATATTTTACTTCCACATTTTTGCTGACATCACTTGGTTGTGGTGTGATGTGATGCATTTGGTCCTGAACATTTGCCCAGGCCATAGATTTCCATAATGATCCTTTATTCACCAATCCGGCATCATAAAGAATGGCTGTAGAGTCTGTCTGGGTTGATAATACAGCAGCCACATTAAATAAAGGGCTTCCGTTGTAATAGGTTACTTCGATTGCCCCCTCAAAGCGATCAGCCCGGGCACCAGAAATGCGAACAATAGTTTGTTGCCCGCTGGTGGTTACTTTTGCACTTCGTTTATCAATGCTTACGAGGTACGATTTATACGGTTTTTTGGGTACACGATCGAAGAAAACATCCCAACCACCACTATTCGGACTCAGTGTGCGTTTGCCTACAGTAAGTACAAAAGCAGGATCAAGGCTTGAGGTAATTTCTTTAAGTATTTTTCCTTTTCCTAACGAAATGCTCCTGATGAGAGGTTTGCTCTTGTCGAGGTCGAGAATCATTTTTGCCGTTCCGCTTTTACCTGCCGGCCAGTTTACAGTAATTAATTTTTGGTTAACAGTTACGGTTGCGCCGTTCTTTTTTACAGCAGAGAGATCGACCAGGGGGGATTGAGCAAAAGAGGTAAAGCCGCAAAAAAGCAAGCCAATGAGCAGTGTTTTTTTCATAATTGGTTAGGTTGAAGCCACCAAAATACTGTATTTACCATCAATTATTACTTTTCTTTTTGCAATATTTTTGTGGTAAAATTGCTTAACTAAAAGCTTTTAGCTTGCAATTAAAGGGTTTGTGTACATGGGGGCTATGAAAAATGGGTAGGGCGAAACATCAGGGAATTTGGAGTGGATTATTTGCAGGCAAGAATTAAGCAGCAAAAGCATTATTCTTTCCAACATTAAGAAGTTAAGGGAAGTTAAGATAG
>NZ_FOGG01000026.1:63551-64040 GCF_900111155.1 Pedobacter rhizosphaerae
AATTAAGCAATCAAGCAATTCAACAATTAAACAGTAACAAGCATTGATCTTTCCAACATTAAGAAGTTAAGGGAAGTTAAGATAGTTTGTGTTATGAAGATTGATTTGTACTAGACAGTTTGCAGGCAACAATTAAGCAATTCAACAGTTAAGCTGATTATTCCGAACAAAGTACACCACATTCCGAGGCATAGTGCACCAGTTTGGTTCTGGCTTTAGCACTAACTTTTAAACCATATCACTTTTGGACAAAGCGATATTCTGTAAACTTAATGATTTTTTTTATTTCTCATGGATTTGCCCGTAAGTGCAATTCTGTGAGCAGATGCTGACAGCCTGTCCATAATTGCATCTGCAAGTGTTGGTTCATCTATAAAGTTGTACCAGTTATCCACCGGGAGCTGTGAGGTTATTATTGTCGCGCCGTTGCCGTATCTATCCTCTAGAATATCGAGTATTGCTATCCTGGCATCATTGCTTAGGGGCTTA
>NZ_FOGG01000033.1 GCF_900111155.1 Pedobacter rhizosphaerae
AGGCTTCTGAAAGCGATCTGGCCATCTTCAAGGAAAACTGGTCATCAATTGAGTCAAAGTCCTTTTTTGGGGATAAGATCTATCGAGACGAACCTTTTTTTAGTTGGCTATACAAAGAAAAAGCATCAGTAATGTTCACTCCAATAAGAGAGACACAGGGGAAAGCCGATTGTCTGAAGAATATGGATCGTGCTCACAAAGACCTCTTTTCCAAAGCAGTGTCTACCATAAGACAGCCAATAGAATCCTTCTTCAATTGGATAAATGAAAAAACTCAGATACAAAATGCAAGCAAGGTAAGATCAACAAGGGGACTACTCGTACATATATTCGGAAAGTTGACAGCCTGCTTCCTAAAACCAATTTTTAACCCTTAATTCGCATTAGTACTTAGTCGTTAGTATTTAGTCTGCATGTATAGCTTTAGTCTTTCAGCTTTTAGCTCCTAGTCTCGATGCTTGATTCTAGCTACTTGATACTCGATACCAGATCCCAACAGAATTATTGTTATTTAGAATGAATATAAATAATTATGTTATATTTGTTGAACATCCATGATCAACATAATTAACCGCAATGATTGTAAAAGCTAAAATAGAGCATCATAAAGATTTTCTGTTTATGGAAGAAATTCCAGACACCTATGTCTCTGATCACCGATTAGCCGAAAAATCGATTACCATAAAAGACGCTCCCGTTGGGATTAAAAATTATCAGCTCTCTACGAATGGACTTTTCCTTGTTTATTCAGAAATGAAATTTGATGCTCCTGCAAGAATAATGACAGAGGTGCAAGGGGAGGCCATTACAAGTCAGTTTATATTCAGTAAAGGCACAACCACCACAACCAAAGAAAAGGCTGGTAAATTCGGAAGAAGCAGGCACAATATCAGATACATCCCCTCTACAAAAGAATCTTATGAAGTAAAGCCAGATGTAGAATTTGTTTACTTCTTGATTGTGCTCTCCAAAGATTATTACTTAAGGCTGGTTGATTTATATTCGCCGCTTCATGAGCAGTTTGTGCAGGAAATGGAAAAGGGTATCTCGACTTCTTTTGCAGAGCAGGATTTGTTTATGACACCCGAAATGCGCAGATCTATAGATGCTATTATGACTTGCAGGCAAAATGGAGAGCTCAAACGCTTATTTACTGATGCAAGAATAACCGAATTGATTATGTATCAACTCGAGCAGTTCAGTCAGCATATTCAGGGGGGTAAGGAAACGCTGCAAGACCGTGATATATCCAAACTGGAGGAAGCCAGAGCAATTTTAGAGCAGCAGTATATAGACCCTCCAACACATAAACAGCTTTCTAAAATGATCTTGCTTAATGAATTTAAGCTGAGAACAGGTTTTAAAAAGTATTTTGGCACTACCATTTACGATTTCGTTACCCGTTTACGCATGGAAGAAGCCAAAAGACTCATCCTGGAGGAAGGCAAAAATATGTATGAAGTAGGAATAAACGTAGGCTTTAAACATCAGGCCAGCTTTACCAATGCCTTCAAAAAATACTACGGTATTTTACCGAGTGATGTTAGGGTGTAATCTGAGGTAAAGAATCTTTTTCGAGCGATACTTACACTATTTTCTTAAAGGTATTTAAGTATGGAGTTAAATCCAAATACATTTGCCTTGTATCTTGATTGATATCTTTATCAGAGAGATATACGAAATTCATTTTCTCATAAAATCCTAGTGAAACTTTATAGGCATCCACAGTAATAAATTTACAGGCGGAAGTATCATTACAATGAATTGCGTAGTCCATAATCCATCCAATGAGTAGCTTTCCAAATCCTTTTTCCTCTTGGCAAACAGCCAATCTACCAATTTTAATTGCAGGAAAACTTTTTATATGACGTTTCTGACTAGGGAGCTGAGATAAAACAAATTTTCTTGCTTGATTCTTCGAAACAAACTTACTTTCATCCGCAAACCGGGTGTCATTAAAAACACTAATATAGGCTAATGTTTTACTTCTGTTTTCAATGATATGGGTTGTTGCTAAAAGCTTCTTTTGATAGTGTTTAGCTTCCTGGAATAGAAATTCGTTTAGATCTTTATCCTTAGATAAAAAAGGTTTTATTATAGTTTCTTCAGTTAAACGAAAAAAAACAACATCCTCTGCAAACTCCAACTGACTTATCTGGTTCTAAAGATTGATTTAAGTTTTGTTGCTTGTTCACGGATGTTAACCAAAGTCTCTTTACTAACCATTTTTGTACTGTTCTCTTTAATAGAGTTCAGAAAATTGGTGGCATCGTTACCTCTTAGAACTGGTGTTATTTTTATCGGTTTTGCCATGACTTATAGTGAGTTATAATACAAATATAAACATCTTAAATAACTCTGTCAACATACAACCTTGAATAGTTATATCAGGCACTATAAAAACTCTTTTGTTTTACATCCAGGTACTGGCATTCTGAAGCCTTATAGAATACTCCTTTTACAGGGGAATCACCTAATCCTATACAAAGTCAGTCGGTTTCCATCTATCCGGCTGATAGCCACGCCTGCTTCTTCCATTAATCGGAGATTAGTATACACGCAGCCGATACTTACATTAATATTTTCTTTTTTGAGCATCATCCACAAAGTTTCAGGATGGATAAAATCCTTCACTTCGAATAATCTGAGCGCGATAGATGTTCTTTTTTCTGAAGAAAGCATACGCCTGGAACGGCAATAAATCCTGATTTTATCGATAATCTCTTCTTTAATCAGTTCCGTATAATCGATAATAGAAATAGGAGCGGTAAAGGCAGTTAGCATAGGAGGATTGTTTTTCATAGGTAAAGGTTTAGGCTTGAACGGACAATAGGTTTATGGTTTCATTTTGATCGGTGGAAGAAGTTTTAAAATTGGTATGAGGTATTTGATGCTGAATAGATAAATTGGAGTTAAATTCTCCTGCATCTAGCCTGATTTCCTGTGGTACAATAATCGTTTTCAGGCTTCGCTGATCGGTATAGGCTTGCGCATGAATGCCGAAGGCTGTATACATATGCTGTGGTGTAAGCACTTCAGCCGGGGTACCGTCCCACCACTTTCTGCCGTCTTTGAGGATAATAATCCTACTGGCATATTGAGCGGCCAAATTCACTTCATGGAGCACCACAATAACCATGTAACCTTTTTTGGCTAAGGCAGCCGCAATGGCCAGTGTTTGGTGCTGAAACTGTAAATCCATGTTGTTTGTAGGCTCATCCAGCAGAAGTAGTGCTTCTTTATTGTTCCAAAGCTGGCACAGTACACGCGCAAGATGAACTCTTTGTTGCTCACCGCCAGAAAGACTTAGCATCGATCGCTCAGCGAGATCGGTTAATCCGCAAACTTCGAGTGTCTCTGTCAGGGCTACGAGATCCAGTTCTGGTGCTGAGGGATTTCCTACACCATATCTGCCCATCATTACCACTTCTTTCACTGTAAAAGCCATGCTTATTGGATTGTGTTGCTGCAGATAGGCTCTTTTCAGGGCTAAAGCTTTGCGTTTATAGTGTTGTAAATTTTCACCATGGAGGATTATGCGCCCGCTATCGGGCTTTTGTTCTCCTGATAAAACTTTCATCAGCGTAGACTTTCCTGCTCCGTTAGAACCCAGTAAGGCCACCATTTCGCCAGCCCTGATGCTAAAGGAAATATCCTTCAGCAGCGGTCTGTTGTTCAGTTTATAGCTAATAGATTCTACTCTGAGCATAAGGCAATTTTTAGTTAAGTGATTTCTTTTTGTCCCTGATCAGGATATATAAAAAAACTGGAGCCCCCATTAATGCGGTAACTACGCCAATTGGAAGTTCGATAGGCTGTACAATCATTCTGGAAACCATATCAGCGATACTCAATACCAACGCACCCATTAAGGCAGAAACAGGGATTACAAAGCGATGGTCTACACCACCCAATAACCTGGTCATATGCGGAATGAGTAAACCGATAAAACCAATGATACCAGATACAGATACTGAAGCACCTACTGCCATTGTGGATAATATAACCACCCATATTTTTATCCTGTTGGGATCGAGTCCCGTGAGGCTAACCTGGCTTTCGCCTATTGCAAAAAGATTTAAGCCCCTGGCCAGTAAGGGCAAGCCGATAAGAGGAATCAATACAAAAGGAAATAAACAGCTAACATTTTTCCAGGTTGCACCGCCTAAACTCCCCATCATCCAAAAGGTAATGCTGCGGAGTTTTTGTTCATCGGCCAGGTAAGTAACCAGGCCTGTTAAAGCACCAGCCAATGCATTTATGGCAATCCCGGTAAGGAGCATGGTAGAAACACTCGGTTGTCCATTGGTTTTAGAAAGCTGATATACCAGCATGGCAGTAATTCCGGCACCCGAAAAAGCACCAAAAGCCAAAAAATAATAACCTAATATTTCAGTTAAGCCACTAAACAAAAGCGCTTCAAAAGCGATGATTAATACCGCCATTAATGATGCTCCTGCAGAAATACCAATGAGGCTGGGTTCAGCAAGTGGGTTTCTGAAAATACCTTGTATGGCAGTGCCAGAAATGCCTAAAGCTGCTCCGACTAAAATACCCATTACCACTCTTGGAAGCCGGATAAAAAGTATAACCCCCTGGTTTACGGGTTCGGCAGTAGTATCAAAAAGCCCCATTGAATGAGCCAGCGTTTCAATTACTTCCCTAATCGTTATTGGCATTGCCCCCAGACTTAATGAAATGCAAATCGTTAACAGTAGACCTACAATTAGACAGCCATAGATAATAGTTCTTCTCATCTTATAAAATACGGCTGTTTAGGGTTTTAATGGCTTCAGGTAATCGGTTACTGAAATTGATCAGTAATGGCCCATTCATTTCAATAATTCTTTTGTTCCTTCCTGCGTTGGTGTAGCTTACGCCGGGCATATCCAGAAAAGCTTCTTTTCCACCCAAACTACTCAGTCCAAAATCGAACAGCAGAATGATATCGGGATTACTTTTAATTAAGGCCTCTGTAGTATAAGGCTTAAATTCGTTAAATTCCTGTATGGCATTTTTTCCTCCCGACAGCTTTATAATGGCATCTATGCTGCTTCCTTTACCGGCCACATTCATGGTGCCAACTCCTCTGGCATAGATAAAAAGTACTTTAGGAATTTTATTTCCTTTCTTCAGCTGGCTAAGGGTTAAGTGTATATTTCGTTCGGTTTTTTGAACCAACAATTCACCTTTGGCTTTATCTCCAATGGCGCTGGCAATTTGTCTGATAAATTTTAAGGCTCCCTGAACAGAATATTCTTGTTTTAAGCTTACCACCTTAATCCCCAGAGATTTAAATTGAAAGAGCGTTTCTCTAGAAAGATCTCCCTCTGGCGCTAAAATAAGATCCGGGCGGTAAGCGGTAATACTTTCAATGGATAATGATCGGTTCTTACTCACTTTGGGCAATCGGTTAACCTCTTCGGGAGATACACTGGTTACATCAGTAGCAACCATACTTCTACCATAACCCAATGCATGCACGGTTTCGCTAATAGAACTGCCCAGGGTAATAATCCGCTTGGCTTGAGCCAATACACGCTCTGAGTAGGACACCAGTAACAGAAAGGTAAACAATAAAAGAATTCTATTAATCATTATATAGGGTGATGTTGTTCAACAAAAAAAGCATTTAATTAATCTAAATACAAGTTTGTTTTAATCTCCCTGAAGCAGCTTTCATCTTCTGATAATCCATTTTTTTACCTTCTTTTATTTATTTAATTACTTGTTGTACAGTGTTTTGTGATTTTATAGTTTGCCGTTTTGGCTTGGGTTTTTTGTAATATTTTCCGCTGAAAAATACGCTTACAACAAAAGAAAATACGGATTGAACAAAATTAAATACGGATTGAACAAACCATTTCCGACGGTTAATATGGATGTTTGCAGTGTTCTTATTTAGAATGATTAAAAATAATACCCGTATCACTTAATGCACTCCAGAGTACCAACAAATCGTAAAATGAAATTGAATAAATTTTATCCTTCAGCACAAACCGGCAAAATCGCCTGCACAAGTTTACTCTTGTCGGTTCTTTTATTCGGTAGCTGTAAAAAAGAGGAACAAGACCCAAATGAAGCGCTTCAGGATGGGAAAAGCACCGTAATTACCGATTTAGCAGGTGATACCCAGGCTGCAATGGGAGGGGCTACACCAGGTAAGGAACAGCGGGCATTTTATACCTTCCTTTTCCGTTTTAAAGATCAGAAGCAAATTTGGATTCGCAACGCCGCAGATTCTGTACAGTGGTTAAAAACCAGCGATTGGGATATGGCCTTTACCGGTCCATACAATAGTGAAGTGTATGTAAACGATAAGGATTACGCTTACAATCCAGGCTATGAAGGCACAGCACAAAGTTCGGTTGTGATGCTGGAACAGGCCTACGATCTGGTTAACGAAGCCCCTTCAGATCAGCAGTTCAACAACAGTGAAATCACCAAGATTGGTTGGGCTTCATCAGCCGCATCAGCCGGTTGGTTTTTTTATAACCTGAATACACACATTATGCAAGCCATTCCAAACCGTACTTATGCCATTCGGCTGCCCGATGGTAAGTATGCTAAACTACAGCTTATAAATGCATATAAAGGAAATCCACCCAGCGTAACCGATCTCAATTGGCCTGCACCATATTATACTTTTAAATATTATGTACAGCAGGATGGAAGTAAGAACCTCAAAACAAAATAAACCAATGAATATTCAAATGAAGAAAGTTAACCGAGGCTTAAGAATGAAGTGCCTGTTTGCCTTTGTTGTGCTGGCTATAACTTTTACAGCCTGTAAGAAAGACGAAGTTTCTCCTGAACCGGTAAAGCCGGAAGAAACGGCTGGTACTGTGCCATATTATAAATTACAAAGGGTAGAAAACTTTGCCGCAACAACCGATAACAACACCACTACCGCTGCACCAACGGTTTATTTCAGTCTGGAAAACAAAGCCAGTGTAATAGCTGATTATGTAAAAACTACCCGTTGGGATGTTGCATTTGGCGGCCTGTTTAATAGTTTTCTGAGTGCCAATAATGGGAGCACTGCAACCAATCACGGAGTAGGCACCAGTGCAAAAGGAGGGATCTTGATTTTAGCTAAATCTTTTGATGAAGTAACCGAGATTCCGGCTGATGCCAGTTTCAAAACCACGCCCGATGTAATCGGTACCGATGATGCCGGAGATTACGGTGCAGGCATGGGTTGGTATCTGTATGATTTTAACGGTACCAAGGTTCGTGATGGTGCTTATGCCAATCAGCATGTAGCCTATGCATTAGGTGCCAATAGCTTAAGCCTAAAGAACGGAACAACCATTCCAGCCAGAACCATTGTGGTACGAACAGCCAAAGGGAATTATGCCAAAATTAAAATGATTAGTTGCTACAAAGATGCCTATACACTGACCAGCTGGAGCAGAGACACCCCACACATGTATTTCACTTTCGAATATGTATTGGTCCCCGCCGGTAGCAGCAAGTTTGAAATAAAGTAGTTCAGTTTTCAGTCGGAAGTTTTCAGTTGGCAGTTGGCAATTTTCAGTTAGACAATTGAACAATTAAGCAATTAAACAATTTCCAGTTAGCAGTTTTCAGTTGGCAGTTGGCAGTTGGCAGTTTTCAGTTAGACAATTGAACAATTAAGCAATTAAACAATTTCCAGTTAGCAGTTTTCAGTTAAACAATTAAACAATTAAACAATTTTCCAGTTAGCCAACTCACCAGTTAACCAATTCACCAATCAAAATAAAACAATGAAATCTATTGCAACACTCATATGCGCAGTCCTTATCCTTGCTTTTTCTGCCTGTAAAAAAACGATAGGCCTTGATCCTTTAGCTCAAAATCAAATTACCCAATATAAAGTGATTTCTGCTACCGATACTATTTTTGGTGCAATTGACCAGATAAAGAAAACCATTACGGTATACATTCCGGCATATAGTAAACTCAACATCATTGATCCGGAAATCAGTTTATCCACAGGCGCTAGGCTGCAATCGGCAATATTGCCCGTTAAGTTAACCGATGCGAATGTAAGTTATACAGTAGTTGCTGCAGACCAGAGCACCAATACGTATAAGCTTAATATTGTAGTGCTTCAGGAAAAACCGATGGTTGCTTCAGTATCATACAGTTATAAATTTGCACCAAACAATCCCATTAGCATTGGGGGGAATTTTTACACGACCAATGCGTCAGACATTACCGTAACCTTAGTAGATGATCAGGGGAAGGAAACTGAAGCACTTAAGCCAGATCCGGCTTATTTCGTAATTAGCGCTTCAGGATCGAATGTGGGGATCACTTCACTGATGATTCCAACAGTTATAGCGGAAGGGAACTATAAAGTGAAGGTTAAGGTGTTCAATGAAACGGCCTATTCAACTTCATATGCCTTAAAATATGTTCAACCCGATTTTGCATTTATTGGCCCAACGGTAAAGGCAGGGGGGACGTTTAAAATTGTGCCTAACGCCCGGACCATATTTTTGAACTTTACTTCCCTAAAAGGAATAATTAACGGGGTAACTTATGATTTTCCAATTGTTTCTTACACGCCAACAGAAGCCACTATCCAGTTACCAGCCAACCTTACTGCTCCACAGGTAAACACCCAAGTTCAGTTTATAGGCTCATTTACAGGCTGGGCAGATGCTAAAAAATCAGCCTTAATTACCATTACCGAATAATCCCTGGGTACTCAAAACCCATTTATATAAAACGATAGATAAAAACTTATGAAAAGAACTTTTAAATTTTTAGGCTGCCTGGCCCTTGCAGCGATGACCATTACCGCATGTAAAAAAGACACCGTTGGTACTTCAGAAAAATTAAGCTTAAATGCAACTACCGCTTCGGTAACTGTTGGTGCCTTAAATAACGCCGCATTTACCACACCACTTTCTGATAATCCAGGTTCTTCTGGTAACTGGGGAACCACTTACTTCGATTTAGATGATAACAGCACAGTAACCAGTTCAGTTCCACATCAGGCAATCTTTAATGGTGCATGGGATGGTGTAATCAATCCAGCTTCCGGATATACCTTAGCTTATAAAGATTTCAGCACGCCTACAGCTATCACATTGTCAAATATTGCACTTTCAGATTTAACAAGTGTTACTGCTACAGTTAGTTCATTAGGCTATAACACTCCAGGACCAGGATGGTATACTTACGATTTGGCTAGCCATACCAATGCTGCGGTACCTAACCGTTATGTCGTAATTTATTCAGGTAGCATCAGCAACCCTACAGAATTGTATGTTGCCCAGTTAACCACTATTGGCTATACAGCAGACGGATCGACTGGTAAATTCTTTGGAAATGTATCTTTCCAGTACAAAAAACTTAAATAATAATGCTTTGGGGAATTAAAACGGGAGATAACCTCGAAATTACACTCCCGTTTCTAAAGACCTTCAAGCCCGATTAAACAAGCTCAGGGATTATTAACCAGTAATAACCGGAGACAAAAGTATTAAAATATTTTGTTTTCGGTTATTTCTACACCAAACATCAATTACCGCTTTTATTTTTTCAGCATTAAAAATGGTATTTCTTTACCAACCAACACAAAAACCAGATCAAAATGAAGAATAATTATTTATTTGCCGGCCGCACAATAGCCCTGCTTATGCTATTCATGTCGCTTCTTGTTTTTCAAGCCTGCAAAAAAGAATATACTGATTATCCTTACAATACCATCGAGAATTTTAATATAACCACTACAGATGGCTCAAAAATTGAAGCCAGTATTGTAGGTCAAGATATAATCGTTTACTGGCCACCCTTCCAGGATGTTCCGGCAAGCATTACCCCAAATATTATTGTTTCTGAAAGGGCAAGTATTTCTCCGGCCTCCGGTACAGCAGTTCCTTTTAAAACCGGTAAAGCCTATCAGGTAACTGCCGAAGATGGGAGCATTAAAAAATACCAAATTAAAGCCATCGTTAATCAGCCCGATTTAGGAACATTTAACGTAGTTAATGAAACAAGTGTGGTAAATGATGCAACATTAATCAGATACGGGACTTCAATTTTACTAAATTCTAAAGGATATATTTACACTGATACCGCTAAAACCCATTTGTACATGGTTACGAATGATGGCAAGCAAACGCAGTTGAAAGTCGAGATCACTTCCAATAATGGAGAGACGTTGATTAAGGCTGTAGATCCACTTATCGAAGAAAAATGGCCGGCGAGTACGAAATTCAAGCTCAAACTGGTTTCAGGGTATAGAACGGCAACCAGTACAGAAACCTACACTGTAGCTCCTTTGGCGCCAGTAATGAGTGCAGCCTTTTTTACCGCCAAAACAGTGAAGAGGGGTGATAGTTTTACTATTACGGGTGTGGTGGATGCGAGTTACTTTACCTCAGCCGGCCTTTCCACTGCCTTTGCAGGCACTTATTATCCACTAATCATTTCTGCTAAAACGGGTAATTCCATTACGTTTACCATTCCGGCAGACTTTCCTTTGGGTACCTACTTTTACTTTAATTATAGCTTCAATAGTGGCCCGTATCACAACGCAGCGATAGATCAGGTTGCACTGATTACCTCTTCAAGCCGAAGAATTACCATTACAGAATAGATTTCGATCTGAAAGGCTGGAAAAATGAAAAGCATATTTAATCCGATAATATACGTTACCCTCTCTCTGTTCATTCTGTTGGGGGCAGTTGCTTGCAAAAAAACAATTGCCCCAATAGATGAGGAAATAGTTTCGCCTATAACGGGTACGCGTACGCAGTTCACTTTAGATTCTATTTTCCTTTATGCCAGGCAGATTTATCTTTGGAATGATGCCTTGCCAACCTATGCAGAATTTAACCCAAGAAATAGATATTCGGGCATTAACCCAGAGTTAACGGCATTTAAACAGGAACTTTTGGATATTTCACAGATCAAAATAAACCCTGTATCGCAGTCGGCTTATGAACTACCGGTTTATCCGGGAAGTCCAAAATATTCTTACCTGCAGGCTGGACGCAGCACTGGAGGCCATATTGCCGATGTTGGCAGTACAAATGCATCAGCGATAGTAAAAAGCAGTATAATAAGTAGTAATGGAAAAAATATCGGATACATTGCGCTAAGCTCCTTTCCAAAATTATCCACTTTTAAGGAGGCAATAGATGTTTGTTTCGCTGCTCTATCAGCTGGTAATCCCAGCTATTTAGTTCTTGATCTGCGGGATAATGGTGGTGGTTATACAGAAACAGCAGAGTATTTTGCAAATCAGATTGCTTCGAGTGCCTTAAATGGTAAAGTGATGTATAGCGAGCAGTTTAATGCCCAAATGCAGGCTGGACGGTCAACGATTTTAAAGTATCAGCCCTATTTAGATAACGCTGGTAAAATGGTGGTTTATAACGGGCGTATGGCCACCATGGCCGATGTGGATTACACCGAAAAGGGCAATACCTATTACTTTAATAAAAAAGGAACTTTAGAACGTGTGGAAAAGGTTTATTTTATTGTCTCCGGGAAAACAGCATCAGCAAGTGAAATGCTCATTAGCTGTTTAAAACCCTATTTTGAGGTTAAACTCATTGGAGAGAAAACTTATGGGAAGCCCCTTGGTTTCTTCGGGATCAATATCGATCAGTACAGCGTATTTTTAAGCAGCTTCCTCATCCGTAATGCCGCAGGCTGGTCTGATTATTTCACAGGCATGGCTCCTGATATCGCAATAAAAACGGAAAGTAATCCCGATTTGGGTAACCCTGAAGAACCTTGCCTTAAAGCGGCAATTGCGCTATTAAATGGAAGCAGTCCGAGCACTAAATTATCGGTAACAAAGCTTCAACAAACTAATCCATCCTTTACCCGGGCTATAGATACACCAATGCCAATAGGGGCGATTGAGCGAAGATTAAAGCTGAAAAATTAAACCGATTAAATAAAGAACATATCACCGATGGATGGAATGAGGAATAGATCATGTTAAAATATTTATCAATAATTATATTGTTAACTGTGGTAAACACAGCAAAGGGACAGGAATTCGGCAGCGTTAAGGGTACTGTGACTGATAGCTTGGGTAAGGGCCTTTCAGGCGCTACCGTACGTTTATCTCCTGATGAACATGTAACCGAAACTGATGCTGAAGGAAATTTCTTCTTTAAAAAAGTTTATACAGGCAATTATTCGATTGAGATTACGATGGTTGGAAAAATTCCGCATCATTCAAAATTGAAGGTTATTGCGGGGAACAATCCCAGGCTAGTGATCAAATTAAAGTCTGATCAGCATCATTTGGAAGAGGTGTCTGTGGCAGGAACTTATCATACTCCAGATAATCTATTAAAAGTAGAACGCAGTGCGATGCCGGTAAAGGTAATCACCCGTAAAACGATCGATTTAATGGGAAGCCGGCGATTAGATGAAGTACTGAAAGAGCAAACTGGAATTGCTATTGTTAATAATATTGGTGGAGGTGCCCGATCTGTTGGTGTGCAAATGCAAGGGTTTGGAAGCGAGTATGTTATGGTGTTAATTGATGGTCAGCCTATGGTGGGGCGTAATAGTGGAAACTTTGATCTCTCCAGGATCAGTGTTTCTAATATTGAGCGAATCGAGATCATTAAAGGGGCTTCTTCCTGTTTGTTTGGAAGCGAGGCCCTTGGGGGAGCGATTAATATCATCACCCGATATGGGGCATTGCAAGCGCAGGGTTCGGCAGCGGTTCAATATGGAAGTCTTAACATCGCCGACATTACCTTAGAAGGCGAGACACCTTTCCATGCACAACGCGGATCGGCCAATATCTCGGCTAACTATTACCGTACTGATGGTTTTAACACCAATCCAAAATATATTCAGCTGGGCACAACGGCACCGCCTTATGACAATTATGCTTTACAGGGAAGAGCCCGTTATCGCTTAAGTCCAAATAGTACCCTAGGGCTGAGTGGAAGATATGGCTTGCGCAAATCATTTATGTCTAAAGATTTCGGTTTGGGGATTGTTTCGGCCGATAGCCAGGATGAACGCGACCTTAACTTATCGGCAAGTTTCGATCATTATTTTAGTTCGGGATGGAGGAGCATGAGCCGTTATTACTTCACTAACTTTAAAACTGATCAGCAAGTAGACTGGCAGCAGCAAAATACAAACATTACACAGGATGTTTTTACCCAACAACTTCATCGCTTTGAACAGCAGTTTGCTTATGGCTTTAGTGATGCCCTGAAATTTACTGGTGGCTTGGGTGCAAGTATCGAAAATATGAATGATATCTCCCTAACTCAGCCCGGATCAATTAACAGTGGGTTTGCCTATCTACAGGGCGACTGGCAACTGAGTAAACAGCTTGGGCTCGTTGGCGGGCTCCGTTATGATGTAACCAATTCTTATGGAAGTAAACTGAATCCAAGTCTCGGTTTACAGTTTCGGATTTTTCCCACGCTGATTTTTAAAGCAGGAGCAGGCACAGGGTTTAAGGCACCTGATTTTAAAACCAGATACCTTGTCTTTTACAATCCGACTGCAAATTATCTGGTTATTGGAAATGAGGTGTTGCGGCAAACCCTCAATCAGTTGCAAAGTCAGGGACAGATTAGTGAAATCAGGCAATACTTACTTAATCAATTGGATCAAAACCTGGCCGCAGAGCGAAGTACCTCTTTAAATTTAGGGCTTGAATGGAAACCCAAAGAAAATATTAAAATTGAAGCAGGTGTTTTTCACCACAGCCTAAGAAATCAAATCAACAGCATTCAGATAGCTACTGGAAGTGGTAACCGAAATATTTTTACCTATCAAAATCTTCCGAAGGCCGTAAATAAAGGGGTAGATGTATCCCTGACTTACACCCCGATAAAGGATTTAGAAATTGGTGGAGGATACCAGTATTTAATTGCGAAGGACTTGAGCGTAATAGACAGCATTAAGCAGGGAAACTGGCCCTACAACCAAAATATTCATGATCCCGCAACAGGTAATTCTTATGCGCCTAAACCATCAGATTATTGGGGGATAGAAAATAGATCCCGTCATATGCTTAATGTAAAGGCATTTTATCAGTATCGGCCCTGGGGTACCAGTTTAAACCTCAGGCTGAATTACCGTGGTCAATATCCTTTTGGCGATCGCAATGGAAATCAGTTTATCGATCGCTATGATACTTTCGTAAAAGGCTTTTTTCTATTGAATGCAGCCTTAGAGAAAAAGCTCATTAAGCAACATTTAAGCATTCGGCTTACTGCCGATAATATTTTAGATTATACCGATAGATTAATTCCCGGACAACCTGGACGGGTATTTCTGGTAGGCATAACCTATCGGATTTATAAAGATTAAATTTTGAACATTAAAAATCGATACAAAACATGTTAAGTAGCAGTATTAAAGAGGCAACTAAAGCCGAACACCAGAATTTAGAGAAAAAAGTAGTGCAAAAATTAAAGTCTATTCGCAGAAATAGCGATTACGCCGACCTTTTAAAGCATTTCTATGCCTATTTTAGCCATATTGAAGAAATAATTAAACCATTTATTGTGGCTGATGTGCTTCCAGATTATCCACAAAGAAGAAATTCTAGTTATATCAAGGCCGATATCATTGCTTTAGGTGCCGATATTAACGATTTACCAGCTACTACCGTTCCAGCAATTAACAATACTATCGAAGCCTTGGGCGCGCTATACGTATTAGAAGGATCGATAATGGGTGGAAGTATTATTGTTAAGATGCTCGAAAAAGGAGGGATCACTGAGGGCGTTTCCTTCTTTTCAGGCTATGGCGAAGCAACAGGGATGATGTGGGGAAACTTTGTCTCCGTACTCAACCAAAATGCAACAAACGAACAACAGGAGGGGGAAGCTATTCGCGCAGCGAATGATACTTTTAGGCACTTCGGAGAGGTGTTTGAAAGTGAAAAAGTAGCTGGGTAAGCAAGTGGATGTTGAAGGGAATATTTAAGATGTAAAAGGGAGGTAGGAAAGATGGCTTGACTTTCGCTCTAATCATACCTCTTTTGAAATCGTCATTGCGGGGCAGAGCCGAAGAGCTTATTTTGGGAATGTATTTTTAGTACTTCAGAAAAAGATTGCTTCAACTCGCGCATGCCAGTTTCGCAATGACGATTTTGTTTGGGTTTTTGATATTCCCGAGAGACAAACTCGCTTAGAACATAGACTTAGTACTACGGACTTCAGACTATGGACTTAAGCACAGTATACCGCAGGACAGTTAATCTCACAATCCCTTTATATTTGAAGCAGATATTGTTGATACATCATCATTATCTGCTAACCAAATTTAAATCGAATGATACACTTCCGGTCTTTAATACTGTTTCTTTTTGTTTTTTTACAAGTACAAGAGGTTTTGGCTAGTCTAAAGCATAAATTCAATTTAATGATTGCTCCCGGAACATTGGATTCAAAAAGCGTAACGCTGTTGTGGGATAAATCTTCAGAAAAAAATCCGATTTACCAACTCTCCGTTAATGGTAAGCAGCTGGAAACTACCAATAAAACCAATTATAGTTTTGAGCAGCTGAAGCCTAATACCTGGTACACGATAAAGGTTACCACCAAACTGAATGTGGGTGGATCAAGCGAATTGAATACTATCCGTTTCAAAACAAGGGCTGAAGGAAAGATTTACAATATTTTAGATTATGGAGCTAAAGCGGATAGCCAGATAAACAATACTAAGGCTATTCAGAGGACTATAGATGCTTGTCAGTCAGGTGGTACAGTGTACATTCCTAAAGGAACATTTCTTTCTGGCGCACTTTATTTGAAAAGTAATATGACGCTCTATATCGAAACAGGCGGCGTGCTAAAAGGAACAACGGCTGTTGAAGATTATTTACCCATGATCTTAAACCGTTTTGAGGGCTGGGAAATGGAAACCTATGCCAGCTTAATTAATGCCGGAACCCTCAACAGAAATGGAACTTATAACGTAAAAAACTTAAAAATTACCGGTGGTGGAACCATTATGGGAGGAGGAAGGAAATTAGGGGAGGCGATGACTAAAACCAGTGGAATAAGGAGTCGTGGCCGCCTAATCTGTTTAATGAATTGTCAGGATGTAAGTTTATCGAAACTAACAATTACTGAACCTCCATGCTGGACCATTCATTACATTTATAGCGATAATATAAGTTGTCATGATTTAAACATCATCACTAAAAACATCAGAAACGGCGATGGTATAGATCCGGATTCTTCTACTGATTCTTATATTTTTAATTGCACTTTCGATACGGGAGATGATTGTATTGCTATCAAATCGGGTAAAAACCCCGAAGGATTTTTTGTAGCTAAGCCTACCAGAAATGTACAAATTACCCACTGCGATTTCAAACGTGGTCATGGAATTTCCATTGGAAGCGAAATGTCTGGTGGAGTGACTGAGGTTTTGGTTCAAGATTGTAAGGCCGGTAACCTGCTTCATGGAATGCAGATTAAAGCTACTAAAGACAGAGGTGGTTACGTGCGAAATGTGCGTGTTATCGATTGCCAGTTGCTTCAAATTACCGTGTTTTCTGCTGTAAACTATAACAATGATGGAGAGGCTGCACCAGAGATTCCGACATTTGAAAATTTTATGTTTAAGAATATAGATATGACGATGGCTTCACCTGTCGGATACGCAATAGATATTAATGGTTTCAAAGATCCTGCACATCGGCTAAAAAATGTGAACTTTACCAATATTGTTCTTCCAGCAGATGCGAAGGTATCAGTAAAAGAGGCTGAAAAGGTTAAATTTACTGATGTGAAAACCACTGCAGGATTAAAGCCTGAGTACCTGTTAAGCAATAGTAGCGAGCTAGTTTATTGATTCTTTTGATTAACTTTTAATCCATTATTCATATTAACCACGGAGAACACCAAGTTTTTCACAGAGAAAAAGAGCGGTTTGGGGTTAAGCCTCATAACACGTAACCCACAACCTATAACACTTCTTAACCGCAAAGCACGCCAAGTTAAGCCACAGAGCACACAAAGCCGGGCTTATTTTTCTTACATGGCTTATATGGTTCAAAATAAGTTGGGTGATTTAGGGACTAGAGGGGTTAGGGCGATCAAACTCACACCTATAATACACAATCGAAAATCTAACTCCCCTACTTTTTAAGGAGGGGGTGTGCGAGGCGGTGCATAGGCGGGGTGGTTGTTTTCAGTGGAACTGGTTCGTGCGCCACGAACCAGGGAGGACTTGGTCACCTCACACTTTAGCCAAAACTTATAACAAAAAAAGGGCAACCCGAAGAATTGCCCTTTCTTAATCTAAATCGTCCCGTTGATTTAATCTGGAATAAAGTTAACATATTACCTTTTAAGTTGTATTATTAAGTAGTCTTTTTAATGATATTTGTCAACACTTTTCGTTAATTCATTTTAAGTTAATCGATTAAGTACTAGTGAGAAAGAAATTCCTTATGATGGGAAATAACCTGCTGCGCTATAGTTGTACAGAAAGGTCGGGTATTACAAACTATTTTTTTTATCACCAGCAGACAAGATATAAAATCAAACAGCTTACCTTTGCGGCCTGAACTAACCAGGTATTTGCGTTAAATGATTCATAAAAAAACAATAAGTGCCAGTATTACCTATTTCTTTTTAGGAGAGTATTTTTCTGATGCAGTTCGAAATACCATTACTGTAGTTTTACCGATATTTATTTTCTTCTACTTAGGGAATGTAGAAGCAGCTACGGGTATTGGGGTAGGTGCACTTTTAATTAGTTTGACCGATCTACCTGATAATAAGCTGAATAAGCTGAAGACAGCCATCTACAGCATTCTTATTTTTTTTCTGACCACCTTATTTGTATCACTTTCCTTAAGCCACGCCCTTCTACTGGCCTCATTGGTAACCATTTTGGCATTTGTTTTTTCTATGTCGGCTGTTTATGGGAGTAAAGTTGGCCTGATTGGTACAATGGCGCTCATTGTGAGCACATTTGTAATGGGCCTGCACCCGGTAAATCCAGTTCATTTCAGTTTATATTTATTGTTAGGAGGGATTTGGTATTACCTGATCAGTATGTTACAAGTACTGATTCGGCCATATCGATCCTTGCATCATGCCATTTTTGAATGTCTAATGAGCAGTGCTGCTTTCCTCAGATCGAAGGCTAAAAACTATGATCTGAATATTCCTTTTGATCCTGAACAAAAAGAAGCGATTAAGCTGCACATTAAAGTGAATCAAAAGCACGAACTCATCCGTAATTTGCTGTTAACGGATAAATTGGCCATGCGACCAGAGAATAAAAAGGGACAGGTACTGCTGGGGCGCGCCTTACTTTTAATTGATTTACATGGACAGTTAAATGCAGTGCATTTTGATTACGCCTTTGTGCGTAAAGCTTTAGCCGATCATCCCAGCTTGCAGCTGATTTCCCGGTTAATTGAGATTCTTGCCGACGATTTAGAAGCTTTGGGTAAGCATGTGCGCGCGGTAAAACCATTTGCAGGAAAAGTAGCAGGAGTAGAAGATTATGATCAAATCAGGCAGCTGTTAACCATCGAAGAACTGAATCAAAGTGGAATCCCCAAAGAAGTAATTTTGAAAATTGGTGCCAATATGGATGCTATTGCTCAGAATATAGAAATGATCAGGCAAAACCAGGTACCTCAACAACGAAAAGCAGAAACTTTTGATCCGGAAATTGTTTATCCGATTTTTGTTACCGGCGATCAATTCTCCATCAGAGAACACCTTTCTCTGAAATCGCCAATTTTTAGGTTCGCCCTTCGCTTAAGCATATCCTTTATTATTGGTTTTTTGGTGATATGGCAGATTGAACCCAATAAATATAGCTACTGGTTGTTTCTAACCCTTGTAATTGTAGCAAGACCCAAATTTTCGCTTACCTGGAAGAGAAATCAACAACGTTTGCAAGGGAGCATTGTTGGTGCTGCTATTGGTTTAACCCTGATTTATTTTATTAAAAGTCCGGCAGTGCTTATTTCTTTATCAATTATTTTTTTGTTGGGATTTTATGCCTTTAACCGCCTCAATTATGCCATCAGTGTATTGTTTATTACACCAGCCGTAATTCTGACTTTAGGTAGTTATCACGGCCATTTCGATCACATTATTCACGATCGAATCATCTACACGGCTATCGGATGTTTAATTTCGATTGTGGCTACTTATATCTTTCCAGTATGGGATAGTCGCCAGTTGGCTAATAAATTGACAAACGCTGCCAACGATACGCTCGATTTTTTATTGATGGCACTTTCATTGAAGGGGAATAATACTGAAACCGCAAAGCGTATGGTGAGAAAAAATGCCAATATGAGCTTTGCGCAATTATCTGAAGCAATTGATTCGGCGAAATTAGAACCCATGACGAAACGCCTTCATTTTAAGTCGCTATACGGCATGCAAATTACACTCTATCGGATTAATGCCATCATTACTTCAATATATTTATCTGGTCAGCATACAGCGCAAATTGCAGCAGATAAACAGCAGGTTGATGAGATTATGATGAATCTAAGCTGTGATCGTGTTTTGAAAGAGGTGCTGCAAAGATTTTATCACGATCAAGAATATCACTATTTACAGCAAACAGATAATTTAAGTCACAAAATAAGGCATGTAGGTGTTTTGGCTCAACGCTTTCATCAGTTTTACCTCGACTTTCAAAGATTATAGCCCGTCTTGAATAATATTTTGCGAATGATTTGGAATGCTTAAAATACAATCGTAATATTGCGATATATATGGGGCTCACTAAGACAGAAATTTTTACAGAAGAGCAAAACCGCCTGGCCGGATTACTCAAGGCAATGGCACATCCGGCACGCATCGCAATTTTGCAGCAAATTATTGCAGCAAAGTCCTGCATTTGTGGCGATCTGGTTGAAGAATTAGGCTTGGCGCAGGCAACTATTTCCCAGCACCTTAAAGAACTGAAAAATGCAGAAATTATTCAGGGAACTATTGAAGGTGTAAGGGTTTGTTATTGTATTAATCCAGAAACCTGGAAATTATTAGAGAAACAATTCGGCGCTTTTATGGGGGCATACAAAGCTGAAACAAACTGTTGTTAAGCTTTTTTTATCATTGAATCAATCGTTAAATTGCAATATTATGATTAATAATTCTTTTACCAATTGGCAGACATTCAGGGCTGCCCTGGAGCAACATCCTCATTTGACTTTACAATTTGAGTATGCGGAAGGGAAGTACGTAGATGCTTCGTATCACATAACCGAAATTAAGCAAGCGCCGATAGTATCGGTTGATTGCGGCGGAAAAATGAACAGCTGGACAGAAATTATTGTACAGCTCTGGGAACCGAGTGTGCAGGAAACTGAGCGCGCTATGCCAGTGAGTAAGGCATTATCTATTATTGACTTAGTAGAAAAAACGCTCCCCTTAAATCCTCATGGTACAGTTAAGATAGAGTTCGGCAATTCATCGTTTGATACCAGACAAATGTATCCGGGAGCATTTAATGTTAGTGGAGAAAATTTCATTGTAAACCTCATTCCTGATGCTACACAATGTAAGGCGATTAGCAGGGGGCAAAGCTGCGGTACAGATGCCAAAGGAGAAGAATGTTGCGCTCCAAGCATTGCTGTAGAAAAGCCGAAGGTGACTTTGAAGAACTTATCAATCTCTACAGAAAGTTGTACCCCAGGATCTGGTTGTTGCTAAATGATGAAAAAGAAAATATTAGTTTTATGTACCGGAAACAGTTGTCGAAGCCAGTTAGCTGAAGGTTATTTGAAATTTTTCTGCGGCGATAGAGCCGAAGTGTACAGCGCAGGGATAGAAACACACGGTGTTAATCCGAAAGCAATAGAGGTGATGAAACAAGATGGTATAGATATCTCATCACATACCTCTAATCATATTGACGAATATAAACACATTAATTTCGATTATCTGATCACGGTTTGTGATCATGCACAGGAGAATTGTCCGTTTTTCCCAAGCCAGGCCATTAAGTTACACCATAATTTTCCCGATCCGGCAAAGGCCACAGGTACTGAAGAAGAGGTGTGGCAGCAATTTTTGTTAGTGCGGAATCTCATTAAGTCCTATACTGAGCATTTTGTCATTGAGAATTTGAAATAAAACAATTCATAACCTGGGTTTAGCCCAGGTTATTTGGTGTAATTCCTAAATCCTTTTATCCCGCCATAATAGCAGTTTGTTATTTTTATTTGCTTAGTTTATAGCGAGTTGTGTGTTTTTCTTGCTTGCCAAAAAAGCTCAATTCATTGATGATAATCCTCATCAATTGTTCAAATCTGAACTGTTTCTTTGTTAATATTTTTTAACAAATTATATGTGATTTATAAGTCATCCCTTAAAAATCATAATCCCATAATGTCGCAGGTTTTTCTGTTAAAAGAATAATCAATGTTTGCCATTGGAAACTAATCAAATTATAATATATATGAGAAATAATCAATGGATTATGAATCTATCTGATGTTGGGCTTTCAGATATCGCAATTGTGGGAGGTAAAAATGCATCACTAGGGGAGATGCTGCAAAATTTAGGCAAATATGATGTCAAGGTTCCTTCAGGCTTTATCATTACAGTGGCTGCATACGAAGATTTTATTCATTACAATCAGCTGCAACAAAAGATAGATAATATCATAACAGAAACTGATGTGGATGATATTGTGCAGCTTCAAAGGTGTGGACGGGAAATCAGGCAACTCATTAGTTCTGCCGTTTTCCCAGATGCGCTTGATACGCAAATCACAGCGGCATACCAGGATCTTTCCAACTTATATAATCAAGAAAATGTGGATGTGGCAGTGCGCTCTTCGGCTACTGCAGAAGATCTGCCGGATGCTTCATTTGCCGGACAACAAGATACTTATTTGAATATTAGCGGGAAAGAGAGTATCCTTTTGGCTACGCGGAATTGTTTTGCCTCATTATTTACAGACCGGGCAATCAGCTATAGGAAAAGTTTTGGTTTTGATTCCTTCCAAATAGGAATTTCAGTTTGTATTCAGAAAATGGTAAGATCAGATGTGGGTGCGTCAGGTGTTGCTTTTTCGATAGATACAGAAAGTGGTTTTAAAGATGTTGTAGTAATCAATGGTGCATTTGGTTTAGGTGAAACAGTTGTGCAGGGAATGGTGAGCCCAGATGAGTTTGCCGTTTTTAAACCTTTGTTAAAGCAAGGATTTAATGCAATTGTAGATCGGAAGCTTGGAAGGAAGGACAAAAAAATGATTTACGCCGATAATAGTATTGACCGCGTGAAAATTGTTCCTACTTCAGAAAATGAACTTAGCGGTTTTTGCCTTACCGAAAAAAATGTGCTGCAGCTGGCCAAATGGATTTGTGATATTGAAGATCACTATTCACGTATAAAGGGACATTGGTGTCCAATGGATGTAGAATGGGCATTAGACGGAATCAGTAATGAGCTTTTTATCGTACAGGCCAGACCCGAAACTATTCACTCCAGAAGGTTGGATACAAAAATCGTTACATATGATATTTCTGATGTGAGGAGGCAGGAACGGATCATAGTGAAAGGGATTGCAGTTGGGGATAACATAGCGCAGGGTAGGGTTCACCTCATAGCCGATAAGCACAAGGAAGAAATGCACAAACTTAATTTTCTGCCTGGCGATATCCTGGTTACGGATATGACTGATCCAGACTGGGAACCGCTGATGAAAAAAGCTGCTGCAATTGTGACTAATAAGGGAGGGAGAACCTGTCATGCTGCGATTGTGGCACGAGAACTAGGAATTCCGGCTATTGTAGGCTGTATAAACGCTACTGAGTTGCTGAGCGATGGAGATATAGTTACCGCATCTTGTGCTGAAGGCGACGTAGGCTTTATTTATACTGGGGCGGTTGCTTATACCAAAACTGAGCATGATTTACTTGAACTAAGTGAAACAGAAACGCCCATTATGCTTAATGTAGCCTCACCAGATATGGCTTATCGCCTTGCGGGATATCCTAATAGTGGAGTTGGATTAGCAAGAGAAGAGTTCATCATCAACAATTATATCAAAGTCCACCCCATGGCTCTCTTAAAATATAAAGTATTACAGGATGAGAAATTGACTTCAGATATTGAAAAGATAATCTACGGTTACCCTGACGGCGAAAGCTATTTTGTGCATAAGTTATCCTACGGAATATCAAGGATTGCATCGGCTTTCTACCCTAAAAAGGTGATTGTTAGATTTTCAGATTTTAAAACCAATGAATACCATAATTTATTGGGCGGTAGCCGGTTCGAGCCTAATGAAGAAAACCCTATGATTGGTTGGAGAGGCGCTTCCAGATACTATTCAGACCAATATAAAGAAGCCTTTGCAATGGAATGTAAGGCCATAAATAAGGTTCGAAACGAAATTGGTTTAAACAATGTTGTGGTTATGATTCCTTTCTGCCGCACGGTAACTGAGCTTCTGAAAGTTTATGATGTGATGAAAACAAATGGCTTAGAAAGAGGGAAGGATGGATTAGAAGTTTATCTGATGGCTGAAATCCCGTCTAACATTATCATGGCAGATGAATTTTGTGATCATATAGATGGCTTCTCCATCGGATCCAATGATCTGACGCAATTGGTACTTGGCCTGGATCGTGATTCTGCTTTGGTGTCTTATTTATATAACGAGAGAGATGCTGCTGTTAAAAGAGCGATAACAACACTGATTAGCACCGCTAAAGCAAAAGGAGTTAAAGTCGGTATTTGCGGACAAGGCCCTTCAGATTATCCTGATTTCGCCAGATTTTTAGTTGAAGAAGGTATTGATACAATTTCTGTGACTCCCGATGCATTTTTTAAAACTAATCTTGTAATTCAGCAAGCCGAACAACAATTAAAACATATCAGCTAATGAAATAATTTTTCAATTTTAACGCAATACTCTATGAGGGTAGCATGTAGATACATGTTATCCTTTTTTTATTTTCATGAAAAATTTTGCTGTTATCAGCATGAGCTGGGACAGATTCTCAGTTTAGGTTGAGTTTATGACTACCCAAATAAATGCGCACGATCTGCTGCCCAGAGTTTACGGGTTCGGGCGCTATCCTGTATGTAAGCTTGAACTTCCTCTGCTTCCATGCTTTGGCATGCCCTAATAGCAGATTTAAGTCCTTCAATTGTGGTGCCTAATCGGGCAGCCCAGTAGTGTTGTGCTTTTTCATCGGTTAAGTCGATAATCGATTTTTTGTTCGGGAGTGAAGGGAAATTATTCATGGTTTATAAGTTGGTTAAAATGTCATAACAATAACAGCCTTAAAAAAGTTTTGTGAGGAACATTTTTGTGTCGTTTTTTATTTAATACTTGTAAAACCAACATAAAAGTATTTTGTTTGTGCTATAATCTCTTCATGTTTGAGCGCATGTTGAGGTTTAGATATGGGCTGGCCAGTATGGCCAGCCTTTTTTTTGTTTGCTTCATATTTTACCAAAAAACTAATGATTTGAATATCAGTGTTTATCAATTGAAATTTGCAATCCAGCTACAAAAGGGGACTTTAATTTTAAAAAATTGATACCTATTGCCAATTGAATCGATAGAAATAAAAAATGAGTTATATTGGAGATGTGGGGGGGTGGATGGTAACAATGCAGTGACGATTATTTTTTTAACAAATGCCAGATTTCATATACTTTTGGAAGTCTATGGAAATATGCCAAATGCAAAATAGACTGAACTCAGTCTGCATTTATGGAATAGATGAAATATGGTGCGATGCTTTTCAATCCATTTTTCATTTTACATGCTTAGAGCGGTAAAGGTTAAGGGGGTTTCGTGTAAAAAACTTCAGGGTTGATGTAAAAAAATATCCGGGTTCATGTAAACTTCGCACTTTTGTATCAGTCATTCAGACAGGCTTAACAGGCCTTAAAAATATTTAAAATCATATATCAAACGCCGGGTTCCGTAAAACCAATCCTTCAACTGATATATGATTTTTTTTATGTCTTTATTTTTGAGAAAATTTGAATAATCTCAAAAACTCCATTCATCAACAGGTTCTAGCGGCGTTAGCTCCTGAAAGGGATCCGGAATTTCTTTAGTATATTCAGTTCCATAAACATCTTCAAATAGCACTATTTTATCATCAGAGTGGTTAAATTGGCTACTGTCTACCTTATCCAGTTTTTTGTACCCAACCAGGTCTTTCCAAGGCTCCAGTTTAATTTTGCAGGTTTGAGGTGTAGATACTTTTTCCCATTTACCCTTAAATGTTTTAGGTACCTTACCCTTTTGTTGATAGTAATATAAGTAGCTATTGTCTGATTTTAAAATAATATAGTTTATGTCTTGTTTTTTGTAATGATTAACATATTTTCCGGTAAAGTAATAGCTATTTCTACAAGGATTTTCCTCGCAAGAGCCTAAAGCAAGCGTGCACAGTAATAATAACGTGAAATTGGTTTTCATGGTAGTGAAATTATAAGCGATTAGATTTTGTTCATTGTTTTTATTTTTGCGTTAATAATTGGAAGCCTTTTATACTAAATATGAGCGCTTAAATCATCTAGGTGCTAACTGTCATCTATGGCTTTCTCTAAGTCAATAATTTCTGTCCAATAGCCAATACCCGTACTGCCAGCTCCTTTGGGGTCTATACAGAAAAAGTTGGGAATAATTTCATGCACTTTTCTCTCATTAACCTCTTCTAATAAATAAGTGAGACATTCTAAAAGCTTAGAGAAGGAGGAAAATATCACCTCACTTAAACCATATAAATCTGATCCATTTCCTTCATAAATGCGTATGGGGTATTCTTGATCTGCAACTGCTGTTCTCGTATCAAATACCAATAACCTGTTTGGGTAGTTATCATAGGCAAAGGGGCAAAGCTCCAGGTTGGTTAACTGTGTTGAAATTTCATGGCTTAATAGGAAACTAATTTCCTGTAGGGGCCGATTAGGCAACGAGCATGGAAGTTTTATAATTTTGCAATCTTGACCAAAGAAGTAATATCGTTGATGCCAGGATATAAAACTTTTCGGCAATGTGACTTTAAATTCCCGCTGTAATTTTTCGTAGGCAATCGCTTTCAATGTGCCCTTGATCGGTTTCCAATTATAATACCCATCCACATCGACAGTAGAATTCATCATGCTTTTTGGAGTGATTCCTTCCTGATAAAGTGCAATAAATAAATTCTTTTTGAAAAACTGATTGAAGAAATTTTCAATTACCCTATTCATAAAGCAGCTGCCTGACTACGCTCTGAGAATATTGTTGGATAGTTTGGTATGCAGCTTAGGCTGAGCTTTGTATTAGTCAAACTTATCCTTTCAGCAGTTTGTACTATAGATTTCAATAACAACAGGCAGGTCGCTTGTTTACTTGTGGTCGGCATTAATTCTTTCATCATTTTAGTAATATTTTAAGTTACCAATAGGGATGATGAGCAGGCAATATAGGAAATGCTAACGATTTTAGTGCAAAATAAACGTTTAAATTATTTACTGCGCAGAATGGGCCTTATTAATTTTTAAAACGCTTAATTTCTACTTTCTTCTGCCGAACTTTTAAAGTCAGGGTTGGGATTGCAGATTCATTTCCGGCTATTACCGCCACTTCTGCATTTGCACCATCGTAGTATATGTTTTCAGGTAGTTGTGTGTTGTCTGGATAAATTTGATAAGTTCCTTCTGGAAGATAAAGAGAATATTGTCCTCCTTCACCAGTTTTCACTGTTCTTACCGTACCATCACTGCTCCGTACCAAAAGGGTTATTCCACTTAAAGAAGCATTGGTTTGTAAGCTTTTCTGCTCATCGACAGTGATGGCAATTTTTCCTACTGCATTACCACTCTTCTGCATAGCAATGCTGATTTTATTGTTTTTCTGGTCAACCTTAACCTGTACCGGGCTAATTTGATAACCATTTTGCATGGGCATACTTAGCTGATAGGAACCGTAAGGAACTTTACTGTAAATAATTGTTCCGTTAGCGGGAATCATGAAAATAATGCCGTTGATGAGTACTGTACCCGAATTTGCTGCTTCTTCGCCTGTATCGTAACTGCCATTATGATTGTTGTCTTTAAAGAAGAAGATTTCCAGGTTTCCTTTTTTTCCAGGTGTACGTTGTTTCGGGTTAGGAAGTTTTTGGGTGATACCAGCCTGTAAACTACTAAAAGACGAACTGATGTATGGCGTATTGTAATGGTATTGATAAGTACTGATGTAAAAAGCTGTTTTTGGGGTAATCAGATATTCTGCTTTTGCGGTATAAGTTAAGTTGTATCCGTATTGCTTATCGTGATAAAAAATAAGGCCTGCCTCAGTACGTAGTTTATTGTCAAAAAAATAACGGTGTAAAGAAGGGCTAATGCTGTATCGGTTGATATCTGAGATGCCCAGGTTGCTATTGTATGCTTCAGCCAAAAGGAAATTACCCCGTTGGAGATAGGCGCTCAAATTTAACCAGCTGTTAGACCAGTTTGCATTTAAGCGAAGCTGAAGCTGGCTATCTCCATATATACCTTTGCTAATACCATTATCTAACGAAACATAAATGTTTTGCTTAAAGTCATTGCTGTGCCAATTTAGCGATTCGTTTAAGCGATAGGAGATTAAGGTGCTGCTTGCCTGGTTTACCGTGTTGTAATTGGCGCTTTCCTGATCGCGTGAAGCAGTAAGCGTGATGTTAAGGTTAATATTAAGCGGCTTTGCCCAACCAGCCTCCGCACGTTGCAGTGCGTAATTCCGTTGGAAGAAGAAGACGTTACGTTGATAAGCCGGATTAAAAGAGTAATAGCTAAAACCAGCCCAAACGTGTTGAGATCCGAGATAACGGCTAATCCTTTCGTTTAATTGCAATACACCCCTGCGAATGCCTGGGTAATAGGCTGTTGAGTAAAAGTTATTGCTACTGAAGTTGAATTTTTTAAAGGTTCCGCTTAAGTTGGTTCCTAATGCAAAGGAAGGCTTAATGTCCTTATTGTCGAGGAGGTTTTGAGAGGCTCCTGCGCAAAAGTTGACACTCATTAAAAGGTTACGCTTATTAAATAAGGATAGTGAGTTGGCAGAGAGAAGACTCCTGCTTTGCTCCAAAGGGGCATAGTCAAATATCAGCGTACTATTGTATTGGCGGCCACTGGTGTCTTTATGATTGGTTTTAACGTATGCAGCATAACCATAATCAAAGTTATCGCCCAGGAGGTTGTAAGATTTTTCAACCATAGCAGCTTCAAACCCATGCGTATCTTCGTCGCTACGACTGTAAACTTTAACTCCTCGGCCGTTAAAAAAGCTTTCCAGGTTCTCGGAGATATTACCCGCAGTAATACCACTTTTTGTACCCTCGTAATTGAGCCAGGTGTTGGTGAGCAATGGTTTATTATTGATGCTGTTCCATTGGTAAGCATCAAGGCTGAAGCCCAATACACCAGGACCAATTTGTGTGGAACCTGTACCATTTAATTGCCAGGATTGCGAATCGCTGAAGAGATTTTGCCCGCTTAGGGATATTTGATTCTCTATAGCACCATTGAGGGTGTTTTGCTGGATCTGGGCATTCACAAACTGACGGTTGGCAGAAGCATTTTGTACATAGGCAATACCATTACCAAAGAGTTCGCCATTTTGGTATAATCCTGCTATGTTGATGTAGAAATTATTCATCTGGTAGAGCTCCCGGTTGATAATTTTGGCAAAAGTGACTTCTTTGCTATCTCCTGGAGAAAGTTGAAGGTCTTTCTGAATCATCTGTTTGCCTTGCCCGTTATCAGCAGGGAAGGAGGCTACAACTTTAAGTACTTCAGTTTGATTTCCAGCATTTCGAACCATCACCTTTAGGTTAAGCGAATCGCCAACCTGTCTGAGTAAAACACTGGGATTAAGTACCGCCAACTCTACAGCTCGTTGTGGCAGCATATTTACCTTTGCCTTGAATTGTGAAAGCACTTTCCCTGTGCTGTCTTGTAGCTGAAAAGCCATTGAGCTAATCCTGGTATCTGCATTCTGCAATACCAAAAATTTAAATGGATAAAAGGTTTGGGTGTTTTTAAGTACACTAACTTTTATAGGCTGATCGGATACCAGGCCAAAACCCTGAGGTAAAACCGGAACAATCTGTCCTTTGAAATCGCTGCCCTGATCGGCAGTTATTTTGAGGCTTAGAGAAACCAGTTTTTCTCTGCCAATATTAATTACACTATCTGTACTGATTTTTAATGCCGATAAATTTTGCCCTCTTACTGATAGGACAGTACTCAGCATCAGCATACTGCAATAAAAAAATATCTTAAAGAGGGTAGATTTCATTGAATAGGCTACTGTGGGATAATCTCATAAATGATGATTCCACTATAGGTATCAGGAACGGCATTAATGAGGCGGCTGTCGTTGGCTTTAGTAAAGTAACGAATGTGATATTTGTAATTTACAGCACTGGTAGTGGTTGTGCCACCATTACCAATGGTTTGAGCGGTTTCGGCCATTGGTATGGTAATAGAAGAAGAACCACTTGCCGAGCTCAGTTGTAGATTTACAACTGAAACGGGTAAAGCCTTACTGCCAGCCATAAAATTGGCACTGCTGCTGCGAACCTGAATAGCATATGGGGTGGCGGCTGTTACCGTTAATCCATTGGTATACGTTACTGAAGCGCCATTCAGATAGTCGTTCATGGTTTTAAGTTCGAGCAACCCGGATTTGGCATCATTTTGTACCTGTATGCCATAGCTTGCAGGGGTGGTGTATGTGCCATCTGGTCGGATTTGCATTCCGTTTGTTGCACTCGACCGGCTAAGCTCTGCACCCCGGTTATCCAGTAAGGTAAAGGCAAGATTTAGCGAATAGGCCTGCCAGGTTTTCAGCGCATCCAGATAGGTTCCACCTTCCAGAATTACATCTACGGTAAATATTATCTGACTGTAGTAATCACTGTTACTATTCTTAAGGGCGTAATTAGAAGAATTAATCAGTAATGCTGTATTTCCCGGCGCACTCAAAGGTACTGCGGTAGTTCCACTTCCAATCTGCTGGAAAGTAGCCCCATTAACAGCGCTCAATTTCAATTTTATTTTACCATAAGGTAAGGTCTTTCCCTCGCTGTTGGTAATAGGCTGATTCAGAATGGCTCCTAAACTCCAGTTTGGATAATTTCTGTTGTTTCCTTCCAGGGTAATTTGAATTTGGAAGGCATTGCTAAAGGTTTGCGTTTGAGAAGAGCGAACCTCCATGTATTGTTGATTGCTTGCACTCAAACGGGGCTGTGCCCAGCTGTTCACTGAAAATCCCAGCAGCGTTAATAAGGTGATTCCAAGGGTTAGGATATGCTTATTCATTTTTGAACTCCAATTCTGCTAGTTTTACAGTGGCTTCGTCGCCATAATTTAATACCGCTGAGGCTACATATTCGCCTTTCTCCAGCGTTGAGGGGAGCGTAAAAAACACTTTACGTTTATTACCGGGTAACGAATAAAAGATGATATCCTTCAGGGTTGTTTTTTTGCCTGTTTGTTTGTTTAATAATTCGCAACTCGCTGTCCCATCTGCCCAAACGTTACCGATATTAGCAAATTGAAGGATCAGTTCTTCTTTGCTCTTAGAGAAGTTTTCAATATCAAGATTTGCATTACGTGATACCGGAAGTCGTTGATAGAGCTTTATTCCTGTACGTACAGCAACCTTAATATTGGTACCTTTCTGGCTTACATCATCTATAGGATTAAGCTGACTAACATATAGCATGGCCGTATGTACAGAAAGGGTATCACTTAAGGATGCAGGTGGCGCCATTTGGATCTCAATATCACGGTGTTCTCCGGGGGCTAAAGAAAAGAAGGAGCTAGGTAAAATGGCTACCCACTTTGCGCAAGAAACAGCTGTGCTTCCCGCATCAAAAATCATGTTGTTCCCTTTATCATCATAAGACCAATCGTTTAAGGAGATACTCAGGTCGAGTGTTGAAGTTTTACTTACATTACTTACTGTGATCTTTTGGCGTTGTTGCTGGCCTGGAGCTACTGTAAAGTATACCCTGGGTGGCGTAACCGATAATCCGGTTTGAGCTGCTACAGGAAGCACTGCAGTAATCAATAAAAGTAAAAGGAGATGAAGGGATCTTTTCATGGGTAGACAATTGTAAAGTCAAATATACAACAAAGGCAACTTTGAGAGACCCAAAATTGCCTTTTGTCTATTTATTTTTTATTAGTTAGCCTCGATAGTGTAGGTAACTGTAGTTGAGTATACTGTAGGGTTTTCAGTTTTGAAATATTTGTCTACATATTTCTGAGCACCAGCAGCTTTATAAGTAATGTTGAAGTTTTTGTTTACACTTCCTGTTGTACTGGCAATAATGGTTTGATCAGTAGCGCTTAAGTTAGCTGGAGTGTAGGTAGCGTTAGCCAATTGATTACTTGTACCGGCTAATGGGCTAATGCTTACGTCGCTTGCATCGATATTGGCTTTAGCACCAGTTAAGGTTGATGCAGCAGATTTAACTTTAACCACAAATGCACCAGTACTGTAAACCGTTAAGTGATCTGCTTGCGCTAAACTTACGCCATTAGTATAATCGGTTGTTGTTTTATAATCTAAGTTAACTGTTTTTTGAGTAGGGTTAACGGTGATGGTTTGGATTGGATACAAACGGATGTTCAAAGTTGCGTTGTCTGTTTGTGCGAATGCTGATTGACCAACTAAAGAAAGAACGAATACTGAAAGAATTAATAGGAATGACTTCATGATTATTTGATTAAATGTTTTTTTATTTTTTTAAATTTTATTAAGTTTGTTATTCTACTTCAACAGAAAGGCCACACAATCTTTGTCTTTCTTTGTAACAATCCTGTAACATTTCCGTTTGAATGTGATGCAAAGGTATAGCCATTTTGTATCCTGAAAAATATTAAAACTCACCAAAAAAGTATTAAAAAATACATTATTGTAAAAAAGCCGTTTTTTATTATTTAAGTTGCTGTAAATTAGTTGTTTATGTTTTTATGTAAGTTGTTGATTTTTGTCAACAAAAGTTGATTTGTATGTGTAGTAATACTTTTTTAAAGTGTTTTTGATGTTTTTGTGACATTATAAAATCTTACATTTCGGCGTAAAATCCCCTTACACTTACTGTTTTTTCAAAAATAATTTGGTGTAATAAATTTGGAAAATAGAAATACCGTTGAATGGGGGATGTGTAGAGCTGAAAAGAGCTGAAATCAACTATTGTTTTATCTCCGATATATAAAATTTGATACGATAATTATTTGCCACGGAAACACGGAATACTCGGAAAGAGAGGGCGCATATTTTCTAATCACCACGTCATGCTGAATTTATTTAAGCATCTTTAAACTGATTCCTTACGGAAGGCCGGAATTAGATTTACTGATTGGCTCTTCACTGCATACTTTCTTATATGGCTACTATGGTTAAATAATTATACTTATTTGTTCAGCCGCCACGCCGCGTACTTCGTGAATCCTCTGCGTGCTTTGCGGTTAAGTAGGTTGCTGATTGTAGAGTTTACAAACTTGCAAAGCCCAACTGATAAGTCGTAGCGAGACGCTACAACTAGGTTAATAGATCAAGGAATAGGGTGCACATTTTCTAACCACCACGTCTTGCTGAATTTATTTCAGCATCTTTAAATTAATCCCCTACAGAAGCCCCTGAGACTAATTTACTGCCTAGCTCTCCGCTGCATACTTTCTTAAATGGCTTATATGGTTAAATAATTGCGCTTATTGGTTCAGCTGCCACGCTGCTTACTTTGTGAATCCTCTGCGTGCTTTGCGGTTAAATAGGTGGCGGGTTGTAAAGTTTACAAGCTTGCAAGGCCCAACTGATAAGTCGTAGCGAGACGCTACCAATGCTATTAAGTTAAGCTAAACCCTATCCTGTCTGAGCCTGTCGAAGACCTTCCTAATAAGGAGAAAACTAAAATAGATTGCCCTTCGACAGGCTCAGGATGACAATCCATTTTAGTTTTCTCCTTAAGTTAATAGCATTGGAGACGCTACAACTAGGTTAATTTTACATCGGGAGGCTCAAGGATGACAATCCATTTTAGTTTTCTCCTTAAGTTAATAGCATTGGGGACGCTACAACTAGGTTAATAGATCAAGTAAATAGGGAGCACATTCTCTAACAATCTCGTCCTGCTGAACTTGTTTCAGCATCTACATCATATTCCTTTACCAAAAAACTACCCCATACTTAAGCTCACCTGCAGATTCCTATATTTTTTCGGGCTATAGCCAGAATGTTTGGTGAAAAAAGCACTGAAATTATTTTCCTCCGTAAAGCCCATGCTATAGCTAATTTCTTTAATGGTTAGCGCGCTGTGGGCAAGTTTACTCTTGGCTTCCTCAAATATTTTTTCGGTAACAAGTTGCTTGGCAGACCGGCCATAAACATTGGTAATAGCTTGATTTAAGCGTCTCGGAGTGGTTTTAATCGCATTGGCATAGTAGTCTAACTTCTTCTCACTTTGGTATTTGAGATGCAGCAATTCTCTGAAACGGGTTGCTATCTTCTTATCTTCTGCATTGGTGTGCTGTACATCGGAGCTGTGTAAACCTTGCGATAAAAAAGCAGAGCGGATAAGCATGGCTTGAACGGCATTATGGATAATATCCCTTACCAGAGGAGCCTGAGCACGATCAATCAGTTTTTCTAAAAATTCAAATTGGAGTGTTACGTATTCGGCGATGTCAATCGAGGGCTTGCTAATGTATATTTTACTTAAATCGAAAAACAGGGCCGTATTTTGGATAAAATATGCATCATTTGGTGTTCTCGCGTAAAAGCCATAATCAAAGCAAACTACCCAAAAATGATCATTTTCTGCCTCTATAAAGGCGTGAAAGCGATCTGGACCAATAAATAAGAAATGCCCTAATGGAACGGTCACTTTTTCATTTTCAATACAGTGCGTTGCATTTTCTGTGGCTGCAAAAAGTATAAAGAAATATGGCCAACGGCGGGAGACATCAATTTCCTTAAATTGATCGTTTAATGCAGAGGTGCGGCAAACCTGGATATGGTCTTTAGTGGTAAGATCTATCCTTTCACTATTATTCATGTTCGTAAGAAATTCCTGCATATTGACAACTGATATGCATCTCGCTAAGATAATACTTTATCTGAAAATTTGATACTCAATTGTCGGTAATTTAGCTGTAAAAATGTATAGGAATTTTTATTCATTTGTCTATGGTAGATTATAGGCAGAGTAATTATTTACAGAATGATGCTAAGTGCTTGTTCATTAATACAGTACAGGTTTTAAATTAAAAATCATGCTTATTCTGATGAAAATAATCTGCTGAAATGATTTTCTAAATGATTGCGCATCGCATTACGGAAAAGTTCTGGTGAGCCATTTTCAAGTACCTCTACCAAGCCCTTGTGAGACACGTATTTATGCAGCTGAATTTGTTTCTTCAATAACCCGCTGTTATGTACATAGTCAAATATAGGCAACAGCATACTCTGAAATTTTTTCAACGTAGCATTACCTGTAATCTCATAAAGCTTGCCGTGAAAAGCAATCTCATGTTCAATGTTAAACAGGTGATCCTGAGAAAAATCAGGTTCATTATCTACTATGGTTTTGAGTTCTTCGATATCTTTTGGGGTAATACGCTGAAAAAGAATATCGGCCATGCCAATTTCCAATACCAGTCTGATTTCAAAGATATCCCTTAAAGTATCCTGATCAAGGATATGCGGATTCATGCTTTTACTCAATACACTAAAAATATCGGGAGAGGTGATTACTGCACCCTTTTTCTTTTTAGATTCAATCAGCCCCATCAGTCTTAACCGTAGTAACGCCTCGCGTACCACTGTTCTGCTCACCCCTAAACTGTTGCAAAGCTCTAATTCTGTAGGTATGCTATCGCCCACCTTGAGTTTTTTCTCCTGGAGCAATTGTACCAACTTGTCTTCTACACGATCTACTAATGAGCTGGTATCTACGGGGTTAAATTGGGTAGTGAAATCCATTATTATGTGATATTTATTTTGAGCGCTAAAAACAGCGTTTTTGACTATCTGAGTGCAAATATAATCCCTAACTCCTAAAAATAAGCGAATTAAAATCTAAATATTATTTGCAAATCTATAAAATAATCCGGTACTTAGTTTTATTATGTACGACATAATAATTAAATCAATAACCAAATTATGAAAGAAATTTACTTTAAACTCATTAGGTCGAGCCTCAGTATTCTACTGCTTTGCCTATCGTTCCAGGTATTTGCACAATCAGTTATCACCGGAAAAGTTACCGATGTAACCGGGCAGGAAATTCCCAGTGCTACGGTGATGGTGAAAGGAAACAAAAACGGAACAGCCACAAACACCAATGGTAGTTATACTATCAAGGCTAATCGCGGGGATATTTTGATTTTCAGCTTTACCGGTTACAAATCCAAAGAGATTGTGGTTGCCGGTAGTAATACTATTAATGTCAATTTAGAAGATGATCATCAGAATTTAGATGAAGTGGTGGTACTGGGCTATGGTACGATTCAAAAATCTAAGCTCACCGGTTCGGTTTCAAAATTAGATTCTAAAGTTTTGGAAACGGGGGTTAGATCTAACCCGGCTTCTGCCTTGGCGGGGACTATCCCTGGTTTAAGGATTCAGCAAACTTCCGGAAGACCAGGCGCTGTACCGAATATTGTATTGCGTGGAGGTACCAGCTATACCGGAGGGGGCTCTCCCTTAGTGATGGTAGATGGACTACTGCGGTCTGGCTTTAGTGATATCAATCAGGATGATATTGAATCTATTGAAGTTTTAAAAGATGCATCTGCAACTGCCATATATGGTGCACGAGCCAGTAATGGGGTGGTTTTAATTACCACTAAAAAAGGTAAGGAGGGTGCTTCAAATATCTCGCTTAAATCTAAAGTCGGTATCAATAAGTTGAATGTTCCTTTTGAGTTTTTAAATGCTCAGGATTATATCTACTGGTCTAGAAAAGCCATTGAAACATCAGGCTCTTATGAGCCAAGCCGCTTATCTCAGTTAAATACTACGGGGCCATTTGGTACCGGTAACTTATATAAAGATGCTGCAGGAAATATTCTGGATGGAAATTTAAATACATCGGCAGTTTGGAGTCCGATGTTTAGAAATGCCGTAAATGAAGAGTTGCTGGGCAAGGGATGGCAAGTCATGATTGATCCGCTTAAAACCAATGCTGCCGGTGCTTATGACCCTAATGGGATTAACCGGGAAATTATTTATAAGGATTTTAACTACGCCGATTATGCGCTACGCGATTACAGCCTTACTCAGGACTATAATGTTTCCATGACAGGTGGTAATGAAAAAGGGAAGTATTATGCTGGTTTGGGCAGTTATGATGAAAAGGGAATGCCAATTAATACCTTCTATAAACGACTGACCTTCGTTCTAAACGGTGAATACAAGCTAAAGCCCTGGTTAACTTCTATATCTGGTTTAAACTTTGCCAATGCGAAATGGCGCGATGCAATCAATGCTGAAGGCAACTACCTAACCCGTGCGCTGGGTGCTCCACCTACTATGCGTGGAATGAATGAAAACGGCGATCTTCTGGTAGGAAGAGATTATTTGGATGGTAACCCGGCAGTGAACGATGATAAATTTATCAGGAACAATAACACCGATAAGTTTACGCTATCTCAGGCTTTTAAAGTCGATTTTTTAAAGAATTTATCCCTAAGGGTAAGTGGTAACTATTTCTTTAACAACGGAAACTACGAATCTTTCAATAGGGATTTCTTAAGTAGTCCGGGGAATTATAACCGCACAAGGGCTTCTTCTGCATCATTTGATAAAGCATTAAGCCAAACTTACAACGGCTTTTTAAATTACAATACCAATATTGGAGCTAAACACCATATTGATGCCATGCTGGGTACAGAATATTATGATACTTACTCACAAGGTTTATCGGCTTCAGGCAGCGGTGCGCCTACAGATGACTTTTCTGATCTGGCGCTAACCAATTCGGAGAAAGACCGGAGAAGTACAGATACTTACCATACACGCCAACGTATTTTATCATTTTTTGGTCGTGTAAATTATGATTACGATGAAAAGTACCTGTTAACGGCCACGCTTCGCCGTGATGGTTATTCCAGATTATTGAGTAACCGCTGGGGCAGTTTTCCAGGCGTATCTGTAGGATGGAACCTGCATAAAGAAGATTTTTTCCAGTCGCTAACCCCAGTAGTTAATACTTTAAAAATAAGAGCGAGTTATGGAGCCAATGGTAATGTAAGCGATGATTTTATCGGTGCTTATACTTTACAAGGCTCATATGGGTCAAATAAATACAATAGCAGTATTGGCTATCTTTTAGGAAACATTCCGAATCCAAATTTGCGTTGGGAGAGCTTGATTACGAAGGAGATAGGTTTAGAGACGCGTTTGCTTAACAAAATAGATCTGTCTGTTGCTTATTACCATAGAACCACCAGCGATAAAATCGCTTCATTAACCTTTCCGGTAACTGCGGGCATTACTTCTATTACAACTAATAATGGCGATATGCAGAATCAGGGGGTAGAGGTTGATTTGAATTACAATGTGCTGAGAAAAAAGGATTGGAATGTAAACTTCAACTTTAATATCGCTTATAATGCCAACAAAATCCTGAAACTTCCTAATAATGGATTGGAAAACAACAGGCAAGGTGGATTTCAGGTATACGATCCCACTACTAAACAGTTGGTATGGGTTGGCGGATTACAAGAGGGACAGGATCCGAATATTGCCTATGCTTATCAGGCTAAGGGAATTATCAGAACCCAGGCTGATTTAGATGCTTATGCCTCTTCGGGCTTTGTTGATTTAATTGGTGCCAGAAGACTGGTTCATCCAAACGTGTATAATGCCATGAGCGCTGCAGATAAAAACCTGCATTTTCCAATCGCTTTGGGTGATGTGATGTGGACTGATGTAAATGGTGATAACATTATCAATAGTTTCGATAGGGTTTATATGGGGAGGACTGTTCCGCGTTATACCGGAGGTTTTGGTGCTAACGCTACCTGGAAAGGACTTACCTTAAGTACCCGTTTCGATTATGCATTGGGTTTTGTGGCTTATGACGGACCAAGATCATGGTTTGCCAGTAATGCTCAGGGTACTTTTAACACCATCTCAGATGTATTTGATACCTGGTCGCCGGGTAATCCGGGAGCCAAATTCCCAACTTATTATTGGGCAGATCAACTGTATAAAAACAATACCTTCCGCGAATCGAGTATGTACTACCACAAAGGAGATTATTTGGCCCTCAGGGAGATCAATCTGACCTATAAACTACCAACCAAATGGACGAACAAATTAAAGAGTGAAGCCATTAATATCTCTGTGAGCGGTCAGAACCTGGTTTACTTCAGCGAATCAACGCTTTATTCTCCTGAGAGTACCAGTATTGGTATTGGTGCAGCTGGAAGTGGTGGCTATCCTTTGCCAAGAACTATAATTTTTGGTCTTCAGTTTATTTTTTAAAAAGAAAGCAATGAAAAAGATATTTATAGGCTTTATCGCAATCGTATTGAGTACTGCATTTAGTGCATGTAAAAAGTTAGAGCTGGCACCTGAAGATTACTTTGCCAGCGAAAGTTTCTGGAAAAACCCTGCTCAGGTTGAAGGAGGAATGGTTGGGCTCCATAATCAACTGAGAGGGTTCCAGTTTACTATTTTCACGCTAGGGGAACTGCGTGGTGGAACACTGAGAACAGGAACCAGTTTTACCGGGACGGCTTCTTTAAACTCTGCCAACATCATTAATCAGGATATTCGCGAGTCTAGTACGGGGATTTCCGGTTGGTCGGGCTTTTACCGTCCAATCTTTGATGTCAACAATTTTATTTACCAGGTAGAACAGGCCAATTACCTCTCTACGGCGGATAAAGCTTATTATTTAGGCCAGGCTTATGGCATCAGGGCATTCTACTATTTTCACCTGTACCGCATTTTTGGCCGTGTTCCTTTGGCTAAAGAACCAACTTTGCTGCTTAAAAATCCGAAGTCGGCCCAGGAAATGTACCTGCCAAGAACCAAAACCGAAAAAGAAACCTTTGATTTTATCAAATCTGATATCGATAAGTCAGTATCCAGTTTTGCCGGTAATTATACTACTAAATTTCAAAAGGCACAGTGGTCGCTTGGTGCTTCTCAAATGCTCAAAGCGGAAGTTTACCTGTGGTCGGCAAAAGTGAAAATCGATGGGGCAGTACCCACCGCTACTGCGGCAGATTTAACCACTGCCAGGGCAGCATTAGAAGAGGTGATCCCGAAATACACGCTGTTAACCGATTTTGGTAATGTCTTTAAATCAGCAAGTATTGCTGCAAGTAAAGGTAATACGGAAATGATCCTGGCCTTAAGAAACCAAACGGGTGAGGCAACCAACAGTTACGGACAATTTATTTATGCGATTACCGATCCCCTAACAGGCTATGTAGATGATAAGGGTGTTGCCATCCCGGCTGATCCTTTACAGGTAAACGGTGGTGGAACGATTATCAGATACGAATATAAAATAGAACTCTACAATCAGTATGGCGTGGATGATAAAAGGGGAAATGCAACTTTTTTAAACTTTAATAAAGGAACCATTCGTGCAACCAATCTGCGTAAATTTCCAGGGGTAGTTGTTGAGGGTGCCCGTAATTTTTCAGATGATTTCCCCGTTTATCGTGTTGCAGAAGCATATTTAATGCTTGCAGAGGTTAAAAATAAACAAGGGCAAGACCCAACAGCAGAAATTATGGCCGTTCGCAATCGTGCCTATGCACCTGCTGCGGCACCTGCTTTTGTTAACGGAAGCTTTGAGCAAAATGAGTTGGCCATTTTTACCGAAAGAGGGAAGGAATTTGTTGCGGAAGGAAAACGTTGGTATGATTTGCGCCGCATGCAGGATGCTTCAGGAAATCCACTGGTTTTTCGTAAAGATTTGCCTTTGGTTGGCGTACTGGATAATGTTGCCGGGCAAAATCACAAAATTTTGTGGCCTATAGATTTAGGTACACTCAATCAGGATGAAACCCTGAGGGGGGATCAAAATCCCGGTTACGCCGGAACTTAATTAAATGGGTAAGTCTGGATATTCCATGACTTACCCTTAATCACATCATTATTATTATTTTATTTCATTAGAAAATGAGCTATACACATCTACAAGGCCTAATTGCAGCACCTTTTACGCCTTTTCATCCGTCTGGAGAATTAAATTTAGCACTCATCCCGTCTTATTATGAGCTGCTTAAGCAAAATGGGGTTACAGGTGCATTTATTTGCGGCTCTACAGGCGAAGGCGTTTCGCTAACCAGCAAAGAAAAAATGCAAGTTGCTGAAGCCTGGGCAAACGCTACAAATGCTGATCCCAATTTTAAAGTCATGACTTTACTTGGCGGTACTTGTATTGCTGAATGTAAGCTTTTGGCTAAGCATGCTGAACAAATAGGGCTTTATGGGGTGTCATTTACTGCACCTTCTTATTTTAAGCCTGCAAATGCTACTGTATTAGCCGAAATCTGTGCAGAAATAGCTGCCGAAGTTCCTGATATGCCTTTTTATTATTACCATATTCCGGTACTTACAGGAGCCAATATTCCCATGTACGATTTGCTCATGGCGATAGATGGCCAAATACCAAATTTTGCAGGGATTAAGTATACCCATGAAGATTTTATGGATTTTCTCTCTTGTATGAATTTGGAACAGGGGAGATATGATATGCTTTGGGGAAGGGATGAAAACATGCTTTCGGCATTGGTTTTAGGTGCTAAAGCTGCCGTAGGAAGTACTTTTAATTATCTGGCACCTTTATATCATAAGCTAATTGCGGCTTTTGAAGAAAGGGATTTTGTTTCTGCCGCCCAATATCAGCAACGCGCTATCGATTTTATCCGCCTTTTAGGTAAGTATGGTGGCATTGCCACAGGAAAAGCTTATATGAAATTGCTCGGATTAACTTGCGGTGAGTTTAGATTGCCGGTAAAGAACATGACAAACGAACAATTTAACTCCTTTGAAGCTGATGTGATGAGCCTTGGATTTACTGAGTTTAGGTCGCTTCCTGTTGCTGCTTCGAAGGTAAATGAAGGCAATTGAGGTATACAATGAGTATATTTAACTTATTGTAGCTCATTCCTCAAATTGATCCATCCCAACAAATGAAAAAATCAACCTTATACCTTATTCTCTTGCTTACATTCACGATATCAAATGAGATTATGGCACAAAATGCGCCAATTCAAACCATTAACTGGGAAGGCGCAGCACACTTGCCCCGTAACCTTGCCACCTCAAAATATAAGGGCCTAGCCGGGGCCATTTCCGGAACCAGTAATGGTGTTTTGGTGGTAGCCGGTGGCAATAACTTTCCAGAACTGATGCCTTGGTTAGGAGGAAAAAAAGTGTATTATAATGATATATTTATATACAAAAATGATCCTGATAAGTCTTTGACGCTATTAAAAGAGCGCTTCAAATTGCCATATAACTTAGCTTATGCCGCTGTATGTAGCACCGTAAAGGGGATAATAGCAGTTGGTGGTGAAAATGAGCAAGGTTTAAGTAAACGAGTATTGCTTTTAACATGGCTTAAAGAAGAAGGTATTCTCAAAACCACTTTTCTTCCTGAACTGCCTTTTGCGGTAACGAATGCCGCCCTTACCAGTGTGGGTAATATCATCTACCTGGCAGGGGGAGAAGATGAGCATGGGGCAATAGATCAGTTGTTATCATTAAATCTGAATAGACTTAATGATGGCTGGACTGTACAAGTAAAGCTTCCTCAGCCAGTTTCTCATACTGTTTTAGTAAGTAATGGAACCAATATGCTTTATCTTGTTGGCGGGAGAAAAAGAAACGAGGGAAGTACCAGTACATTATATCAAACTGTTGATGCTTTTCATATTCCAAGTCATTCCTGGATAAGCAAGCGGCCCATACCTGATGCACTTTCAGCAGCATCTGGGATTTTTTATGAAGGCCAGATTTTATTGTTTAGCGGAGATCAGGGTAAAACTTTTAATCAAACAGAAGGCCTAATCGCGGCTATTAGTCAAGAAGCCAATCCGGAGAAGAAGGAAAAACTCAATCAGCAAAAAGTCAGACTGCAAAACGCACATCCCGGGTTTTCTAAACAAGTTCTGGTATACGATATCTTATCGGATGAATGGAAATCGCTAAAAACAAAACTTCCTGTCGGACCCGTAACCATGAATGCGGTGCGTATGGGCGATGAGGTGATTTTAGCTGGTGGCGAGATAAAGGCGGGCGTACGTACGGATGAAATCCTAATCGGGAAAATTAAAAAATAATTCATGACAGAGAAAAAAATATACCCCTGGGTAGTAGTAGGGTTACTGTGGGTAGTTGCACTCCTCAATTACATGGACCGGCAGATGCTTTCTACCATGAAACCTGCCATGCAGTTGGATATTGCAGAACTAAAATCAGCTACCAATTTTGGTTATCTGATGGCTATCTTTCTATGGATTTATGGTTTGATGAGCCCGGTTTCTGGAATCATTGCCGATAAGTTCAACCGTAAATGGCTAATTGTAGGCAGTTTATTTGTATGGTCGGCAGTTACCTTTTTGATGGGCTATGCACAAACTTTTAATCAGATTTATTGGTTACGGGCACTGATGGGGGTAAGCGAAGCGCTGTATATCCCTGCCGGATTATCACTAATAGCCGATTTTCACAGCTCTAAAACCCGCTCCTTGGCTATTGGCATCCATATGACGGGTCTTTATATGGGACAGGCACTAGGTGGCTTTGGTGCAACCATATCCGAACGCTTTTCCTGGCAGGCAACCTTCCATTCATTTGGACTGATTGGTGTGGTGTATGCTTTTGTTTTAGTGGTTTTTCTGCGTGATTTTAAAGGGGTAGAACAGGTGAAAAGTGATTTTATTAAGAAAGATTCGGTTTTTAAAGGGCTGGCATTTTTGTTTACCAATATCAGCTTCTGGATCATTTTATTGTATTTTGCTGTACCCAGCCTGCCTGGATGGGCTGCTAAAAACTGGTTACCCACACTTTTTGCGGAAAATCTCCAAATCCCTATGTCCAGTGCAGGTCCATTATCTACCATTACCATTGCTGCATCATCCTTTCTGGGGGTAATCGTTGGCGGGATTTTATCCGATAAGTGGGTGCAAAAAAATATTCGCGGACGAATTTTTACCAGTGCAATTGGCTTGGGTCTAACCATTCCATCACTATTTTTATTAGGTTTTGGTCACTCTCTTTTTCATGTGCTGGGTGCTGCAATTTGTTTCGGTATAGGTTTCGGTATGTTCGATGCCAATAATATGCCTATTCTATGTCAGTTTGTTCCGGCAAAATATCGTGCCACTGCTTATGGTGTAATGAATATGGTTGGCGTATTCTTTGGGGCCTTAATTACAGATTTTTTGGGTAAATCATCAGATGCCGGGCATTTGGGCCAACACTTCGCCATGTTAGCCGGAATAGTTGTGATTGCACTTTTTGTTCAGCTCTATTTTCTAAAACCCAAACAGAACAATTTTGTAGATGCTTAATTGATTTAAAAATGAAAAACATTCCTTATTTAATATTATTCATACTGGGCATACAGCCATGTTTTGCCCAATCAGCAGGTTCTTCCAAAACCTTAGCCGTTACGGCCCTTAAACAACCTGTTTTAACAAGAGAAAGTAGTAACCCCATTATTCACTTCAATATAAATGCGGAAAAGCTGGATTTAAAGGCGATAACAGGAACACTCGGGACGGTTTCCATCAACAACATTAAAAGAATTGCCCTTTACGATACCGATTCGGTTGGGAAGTTTACCGATCAAAAAATGATCGGTTCGGTAGTACCGAAACAACGGCAATTTACCATTCCTTTCAACGCAGCAATAGCTCCTGGAAAACACTATTTGTGGCTCAGTATTGAGCTGAAGGAAACTGCCAATATAAAAGAGAAACTTCAGCTTGAACTTCAATACCTGGCTGCTAAAGACGGTGAGAAATATAAGTTTGAGCAAAATAAAAATACATTTTATCTCGGAAGTACGGTAAGGAAACATGGCGATGATCAGGTGAATACCTATCGGATTCCTGGAATAGCAACCACAAATACCGGAGCTTTGATTTCAGTTTACGATGTCAGGTACCTCAATTCGAGAGATTTACCAGGCCATGTAGATGTTGGGATGAGCAAAAGTGCAGATGGAGGGAAAACCTGGCAAGCCATGAAGATCATCATGGATATGGGAGAACCCCATGAAAATAATGGTGTTGGAGACCCCGCAGTACTTTTTGATCCTGCTACGAAAACCATTTACGTGGTCGCACTCTGGAGCAAAGGAAACCGATCTATTGCAGGCTCTAAACCAGGACTTTCGCCTGACGAAACCGGACAATTGGTTTTGGTTAAAAGTACTGACGATGGATTAACCTGGTCTAAACCAGTAAGCATTACTGAACAAGTCAAAAATCCGAAATGGAATCTTTTCTTTAATGGCCCGGGAACCGGCTCGGTAATGGTAGATGGTACTTTAGTATTTGCTGCACAGTACTGGGATGAAAACAAACTTCCCCATGGTACCATTATTTACAGTAAAGACCATGGACAAACCTGGAAGGCAGGTATTGGCGCTAAGGATAACACGACTGAAAGTGCTGTTGTAGAAACGGAACCCGGAAAGCTGATGTTAAATATGAGAGATAATGCAGGTCGATACCGCAGTATTTCTACCACAACTGATTTCGGACAAAGCTGGACTACCCACCAAACTTCGGGAAATACACTGGCCGATCCGGTTTGCATGGGCAGTTTAATTAAAGCAAAGGTTCGGGTAAAGGGACAACTAAAAGAAGTGCTGTTCTTTAGCAATGTAAATTCTTCTAAAGATAGAAAGGACCTCACTGTAAAAGCGAGCCTGGATTTAGGCGAAACCTGGTTAGCATCCAACCAATTGTTAATTGACGAACGACCTTCCTTCGGATATTCTGCATTGACCCTGATTGATGAAAATACATTGGGGCTAATTTATGAGGGGGTAAGAGATTTGTTTTTTGTTCGCATTCCGGTTAGCGATGTTATTCGATAAAAACAGGCTTAGAAGCAGGGGCCTGCTTTTATGGGGATGCTTGCTATTTACTTTTGTTGCAGCAGCACAGCCTATCAAAGTGGCTTGTGTAGGTAATTCGGTCACTTTTGGCTATGGCCTGAAAAATCCTTCAATAGCCGCTTATCCGGTCATATTGCAAAGTCTTTTAACCCAAAAATATCAGGTTCAGAATTTAGGCTTAAGCGGGGCAACGTTGCTCAAAAAGGGACATAGACCTTACTTCAGATCAAAAGAATTTACTCAAGCAATTGCATTTAGTCCTGATATCGTGATTATTGATTTGGGCTTAAATGATACCGATCCACGAAACTGGCCTAATTCCAAAACTGATTTTGAGCCTGAATATTCCTGGTTGATATCGCAATTTAGAGAGAAGAATCCAAAGGTAAAGGTTTATATCTGTAGGCTAACACCCATTTTTGACGGACATCCCCGGTTTAAATCAAGCACCAGAGATTGGTATACTCAAATTCAGCAGTTGATTCCCGGAATCGCCTTGGCCAACAATACCGGGTTGATCGATTTGCATACGCCATTATCGTCGCGCCCTGACTTATTTGCTGACGATCTGCACCCCAATGAGGAAGGAGCCGAAATCATAGCCAAAACTATTTACAGTGCCCTTACAGGCGATTATGGCAATCTGAAGCTGGCATCGATCTTTAGCGATCACATGATTATTCAGCGGAATAAACCCATTGTTATTTATGGTACCGCCAATAGAGATGATCAGATAACGGTTTCCTTTGGTCAGGAAAAACGCCTGGTTAAAGCTAAGCAGGGGTACTGGAAAGTCGTATTTGCAGCACGGGCAGCTGGTGGCCCTTATTCATTGCGTATTAGCACTACTGCTCAAACCATCAATATTCAAGATATACTCATTGGAGATGTTTGGCTCTGCTCAGGGCAATCGAATATGGTTTTTCCGGTAAATGCTTCAGCAGGTGCTGCCTCAGCATTAAATGATTTAAAAGCTAATACACCTTTAAGAATTTTAAATTTTAAGCCAATAGCCGATACCAACGGGCAATCCTGGAATGAAGCTACGCTTCGAAAGGTAAATCAACTGGCCTATTTTAATGGACAATGGGAGCGGGCTGGCAAACAAAATTTAGCAGATTTCTCTGCGGTGGCCTATTATTTTGGTCAAGAAGTTCAGCAAAAGACAGGCGTTCCAATCGGATTGATTCAGTTGGCCGTAGGTGGAAGTACAGTTGAATCCTGGATAAACCGTTCGACTATGGAACATGATGAGCAGTTGGTAGATGTGCTCAGTAACTGGCGTAAATCTGATTTTGTACAGGAATGGGTGAGGGGAAGAGCAGATGTAAACCTTAAAAATGCTGAGAACCCCAAACAACGGCATCCTTATGAGCCTACATATAATTATGAAGCAGGAATAGCTAAACTAACTGATTTCCCCATTAAAGGAGTAATCTGGTATCAGGGAGAAAGTAATGCGCAGAATCCTGAGCAATATGCACATGCCTTTCCTACATTGGTTAAGTCCTGGAGATCAAAATGGGGCTATGATTTCCCTTTTTACTATGTTCAGCTTTCGGGCATCAACCGACCAGACTGGCCTGCTTTTAGGGAGATGCAATTCCGTATTCAAACGCAAATCCCTCATAGTGGAATGGCGGTGAGCTATGATTTAGGCGATTCAACCAATGTACATCCGGTTAGGAAAAAACAGATTGGAAAGCGCCTGGCATTATTGGCGTTGAATAAAACATATGGGAATCCGGAAATCATTTCTTCTGGTCCCATTCCTATTTCGGTGCGGAAAGAAAAAGGACGCTTCGTTGTAAGGTTTAAGAATGCCAGAAACTTGCATACCCGCAATGGTGAAGTGGTTAAAGGGTTTGAGTTAATCAATCAAAAAGGAATGCGTTTTGATGCCAAAGGCAGGGTGTCAAGAACTCATGTTGAACTCGCTATTCCAGCCAAGCAGCACTTCAAAAAAATACTTTATGCCTGGCAAGCTTTTTCTGATGCCAATCTATTAAATGAGGCAAATCTTCCTGCCTCCACATTTTCATTAATATTAAAGTAATAGTTTAGTATGAGTTATAATATTGCTGATTTACAACGATTAAAAGAATTTTATGAGCATCAGCTTTTAAAAGATACTGTGCCTTTTTGGTTTCCCAGATCAATTGATGAAACTTATGGAGGCTACCTGTTTATGAGAGATCAGGACGGCACCCTGATAGATGATGATAAGGCGGTGTGGATACAGGGAAGAGCAGCCTGGTTGCTCTCTACACTCTACAATACCGTTGAGCAAAAACCAGAATGGTTAGCGGGCGCAAAATCGGGCATTGATTTTCTCAATAACCATTGTTTTGATACTGATGGACAAATGTTTTTCCACGTTACCCGGGAGGGGAAGCCTATTCGTAAACGCAGATATTACTTTTCTGAAACCTTTGCAGTAATTGCCCATGCGGCTTACGCTAAAGCTAGCGGAGATGAATCGGCAGCAGAAAAAGCCCGGTATCTTTTCGGAAAATGCATTGAATACGCAACTACACCCGGACTTTTGCCTGCAAAATTTGCCGATACCCGCCCTTCTAAAGGGATTGGCGTGCCCATGATTATGATCAATACAGCGCAGCAATTACGGGATACCATTGGCGATCCGCGCTGTGACGAATGGATCATGAGATGGATTGAGGATATTAAACGCGATTTTGTGAAAGACGATATCCAATGTGTAATGGAGCAGGTGGCACCAGATGGTTCCATTATCGATCACATTGATGGCCGTACCTTAAACCCAGGCCATGCGATAGAAGGAGCCTGGTTCATTCTACACGAAGCCCAATACCGGAATAACGACCCTGAATTAATCGCTTTGGGCTGTAAAATGCTCGATTACATGTGGCAACGGGGCTGGGATAAAGAATATGGTGGAATCCTTTATTTCAGGGATGTTTATGGAAAGCCTGTGCAAGAATATTGGCAGGATATGAAATTCTGGTGGCCACAAAACGAAACCATCATTGCTACACTTTTGGCTTACACTTTAACCGGTAAGGAAAAATATGCGCAATGGCATAAAATGATTCACGATTATGCTTACGATAAGTTTAACGACAAAGTAAATGGCGAGTGGTTCGGTTATCTCCACCGTGATGGTAGGGTAGCTCAAACCGCTAAAGGAAATTTGTTTAAAGGTCCCTTTCACTTACCCAGACAGGAATGGTATTGCATGCAAATCCTTAAAAATTATCTAAAGTAATGAAATATATAGGTTGTATTATAGTATTGTTATTCATTGCATTGGCAGTTCAATCACAGGTAGAGACTGATAGAGTTCTGTTGCCTGATGTGCAGGCCTATAAAATGGGAAGTAGAACCTTTAAACCAGGAAAAAATCTTGAAGTACTTTCAACTGTAGATAGTTTTAAAGCCGAAGTAAATTGGTTAGGCAATAATCCTATTCAAGGAGGAGTTGATGTCGTCCAACAAAAAGAAGGTAACGGAAGCATCCAAAAAATACAATTATCGACTAGTTCGGAGCCTTTTTTTAAGGAGCATCCCGATGGTTACCGAATCAATATTGATCAAAATAGTATACAAATAACAGCAGGCACGGCAGCGGGTATACACTATGGGGCTTTAACCTTATCGCAACTGTTTGATTCGGGAAAGATTCGTGTTGGGGTAATTCAAGATTATCCGGCCTTTAGCTGGCGGGGCTATATGGTAGATGTGGGCAGGAATTATCAATCGATAGCCCTTTTAAAGCAACAAATAGATGTCATGGCAGCGCACAAGCTCAATGTCTTTCACCTTCATTTAACAGAAGATATAGCTTGGCGCTTAGCTATAAAAAAGTATCCTCAGCTTACTTCTGCCGCATCTATGCAACGAAATAAGGGTATGTTTTATTCGGAAGCCGAGCTTAAAGAGCTGATTCAATATTGCAAGGAACGATACATTACACTGGTGCCAGAAATTGATATGCCCGGGCATTCGGCTGCATTTAAAAGGGCAATGGGCGTAGATATGCAAAGCGATTCGGGCATCGTGATCCTTAAAAATATTTTAAGGGAATTTATCACCACTTATCAGCTTCCTTATCTGCATATTGGTGCTGATGAAGTGAAAATTACCAATAAGAATTTTGTTCCCGAGATCAGTAGCTACATCGAATCTTTTGGTATAAAAGTGATTGGTTGGGAACCGGGGGGTAACTTTAATGCTTCAACTATCCGTCAGCTTTGGATGGATGATGCAGGTTTAACAAGTGGTAAAAACAAAATCCAATACATTGATTCAAGACACCTCTATTTAAACCACATTGATCCCTTAGAAAGTGTGGTAACCATTTTTTTTCGCCAATTGGCTGATGTGGATGAAGGAAATGCCGAGGCGCTCGGTGCAACGCTTTGTTTATGGCCAGATCGTGCCATCGCCAAAGAAAATGATGCCATTGAGATGAATGCGGTATATCCAGCCATGCTGGCCTTTGCTGAGCGGAGTTGGTTAGGTAAAGGTTACAAGGGATGGGTTACCAATATGGATGGAAACGGTGCTGAAGCTTTATCAGTCTTTCAAGATTTTGAAAAGCGTTTAATGGAACATAAAAAACGTCATTTTTCAGGTTTATCATTTCCCTATCAGAAACAATCCGATATTGTTTGGAAACTCTTTGGGCCGTTTTCAAATGGAGGGAATGTGGCTAAACCATTTGAACCCGAGCAGGAAACTTTTGATCTGGATAAACAAGATGCGACTCAAAAAGCCCTTGGTGGAACGGTTATTTTACGACACTGGTGGGCACCAAAAATCATTGCGGCACTAGAAAGACCTGCCGAAAATACAACCTGGTATGCTTTCCGCAAAATCTGGTCAGATCAGGATGTCGTTAAACCTTTTTGGGTCGGATTTAATAATTTGTCTCGTTCGCAAGCAACAGATACCCCACAAAAAGGGACCTGGGATAACCATGGCTCGCAAATATGGGTAAACGATAAAATTGTTCCTCCTCCAGCTTGGAAAAATGCCGGACAGCGAGGGAATCTGGAAATTCCTTTGGTTGATGAGGGCTATGAATATCGGGAGCCGACTTTGATTAAACTAAAAAAGGGCTGGAACACCATCAGAATCAAGGTGCCAATAGCAAGTTTCAAGGGGAAGGACTGGAATAATCCGCAGAAATGGATGTTTACCTTTGTGGAAATGAGTACTTCTGATCGTAAAAATCAATCTCACTAATCATTGGATTTGAGCTGGTTCTTCAATTAGGCTGAGGACTACAGACTTCGGACTATTCCGGTTTTAATACAAAAAAAATCGTATTTTCCCTTCATAATCCATTCATACCACTATGCTCGATCAATTTCCATTCTATTTAGGTCTTATTTTGGCCATTGTATTGTTGATTATGTTGGCAGGGAAAATTAAGGTCGCATATCCGGTATTGTTGGTGGTGGCTGGGCTTTTAATCAGCTTCATTCCAGGGATTCCTGTTATTCATATTGATCCTGAGCTTATTTTTATCATATTTCTGCCTCCCTTACTTTATGATGCATCCTGGGCCATTTCCTGGAAGGAGCTTTGGCGATGGCGCAGAATCATTTGCAGTTTTGCATTTATTGTGGTGTTTTTAACAGCCATGTCTGTAGCCTTTGTAGCCAATCATTTTATTCCAGGTTTTTCTATTGCCTTGGGCTTTCTGTTGGGAGGGATAGTTTCTCCGCCAGATGCGGTAAGTGCAGGGGCTATATTAAAATTTGTTAAGGTGCCAAAGCGGATGTCGTCTATTTTAGAAGGCGAAAGTTTACTAAATGATGCTTCTTCGCTGATTATTTTTCGCTTTGCATTAATTGCTGTAGGCACCGGACAATTTGTGTGGTATGAAGCTGCTGGTACATTTATATGGATGGTTGTTGGTGGTGTTGGCATAGGCTTACTGGTGGGCTGGCTTTTTATGAAGGGGCATCGCCTGTTGCCTACAGATGTTAATACAGACATTGTTTTAACCATTTTAACGCCTTATATGATGTACATTGCAGCAGAGGAGCTGCATAGCTCGGGTGTTTTGGCGGTGGTAAGTGGAGGGCTTTTTCTGTCTAATAAAAGGCATGTGTTTTTAAGCAGTACCTCCCGGTTCAGAGGAATTAATTTCTGGGAAAGCTTGTGTTTTGTGCTCAACGGATTGGTATTTATGCTGATAGGCTTAGATTTACCCGAAATAGTGAGTGGATTGGACGGTGTAAGCCTGGGTACAGCTATAGGTTATGGTGTGTTGGTTACGGGTGTGCTAATTGTAGGGCGGATTCTTTCGGCTTATGGCGCAGTAGTAGTGACTTTAATTGCCCGAAATTTTATTACAGTGGCCGATTCAAGAAGTCCGGGGTTTAAGGTTCCATTAGTATTGGGCTGGACAGGTATGCGGGGTGTGGTATCTTTAGCTGCCGCATTGTCTATTCCCTTAACCCTAAATGGTGCGCCTTTTCCCCAGCGTAATTTGATTTTATTTATCACCTGTATCGTTATTTTATTAACCTTGCTTTTGCAGGGATTGAGCTTACCTTATTTGATTAAGAAAATCGGAATACCAGATGTTGACCATAGTCTTTCTGAGGAAGAGGAGGAAGAACAATTGAAGCGTGATATGACACATGAAGCAGTTACGCATCTCCGTGCCAATTACAGTGAACAGTTAAAGGAACAGATTTTCTTGCAGCAATTGGTAGCGAAATGGGAAGGAAAGGAGCAAATGATGGTGGATCCGGATCAGCAAAATGTATGTAAAGATGTATATCTCGATATTTTAAACCGACAAAGAAAATGGTTGCTGGCTAAGAACTCTGCAGAAATAACCTTAAATGAAGAATTGGTTCGCAAATATTTATTATATCTGGATTTGGAGGAGGAGAAGCTTCAGTTTATGTAGTGATTAAGGATGGAGGTGGTTGCTTTGGGATATGCATTATCCTAACCATGAGGTAATTGGTTAAGCCATCCTGTATTATTCAAACATGCTCTAATTCTTTATTGAAGCTATATATCTTAAATGGTAAAAAAAGATATGATTACAATTTTAACCATATAAGCCATATAAGGAAATATAGGAGTAGCCTGCAGCCTCTATGGTAAGTAATTCTTTATTGAACTTATATGTCTTAAATGGTAAAAAAAAGATATGGTTACAATTTGAACCATATAAGCCATATAAGGAAATATAGGAGGAGCTTACAAATTAGCCAAGCGGTTAAGTCATCCTTCTATTATTTAAACCTTCAAACATGCTCTAATTCTTTATTGAAGCTATATATCTTAAATGGTGAAAAAAGATATGATTATAATTTTAACCATATAAGCCATATAAGGAAATATAGGAGGAGCCTGCAGTCTCTATGGTATGTAATTCTTTGTTGAACTTATATGTCTTAAATGGTAAAAAAAAGATATGATTACAATTTGAACCATATAAGCCATATAAGGAAATATAGGAGGAGCTTACAAATTAGCCAAGCGGTTAAGTCATCCTTCTATTCTTCAAACCTTCAAACATGCTCTATTTCTTTATTGAAGCTATATATCTTAAATGGTGAAAAAAGATATGATTATAATTTTAACCATATAAGCCATATAAGGAAATATAGGAGGAGCCTGCAGTCTCTATGGTATGTAATTCTTTGTTGAACTTATATGTCTTAAATGGTAAAAAAAAAGATATGATTACAATTTGAACCATATAAGCCATATAAGGAAATATAGGAGTAGCCAGCAGTCTCTATGGTATGTAATTCTTTGTTGAACTTATATGTCTTAAATGGTAAAAAAAAGATATGGTTACAATTGCTGGCTTTAATTTTCTTTATCTTTAGCGTATGAAGAAGTTGAGTTTACTTTTAGCCTCGCTTGGTATTGCAGGCAGCTTAATGGCACAGCAAACGCAAAAACCGATGCTTTATGGTAACAGCTGGATGGCCATTACCGGAAAGCCTATGGCAGCAACTGCAGGGTCGATGATTTTTCAGCAGGGCGGTAATGCAGTAGATGCTGTATGCGCCATGCTTGCTGCAACCTGTACCATGTGGGATACGTTAAGTTGGGGTGGTGAAACACAGGCCCTCATTTACAACCCGAAAACCAAACAGGTAATTGCCATTAATGCCATGGGCGTTGCACCAACTGGTGCCACAGTAGAATTCTTTAAAAGTAAAGGGTATAATTTTCCACCAGAGTACGGCCCCTTGGCTGCTACTACGCCCGGTACGCCGGGAGGCTTAATTTATATGTTGAGTAAATATGGTACCATGAGTTTAGCGCAGGTACTGGCCCCCTCCATTCACATGGCCGAGGGCTATGCCATTGAAGCACAGGCAGTCAATGCGATGGAACGTGGTAAAGAATTGATTAAAACCTGGCCATATAGTAAAAAAGTATTTCTGCCTCACTTGGGAGAGAAACGGGAAGCTCCGGAAGGAGGAGAAATATTTAGGCAGCAGGACCTTTTCAATACCTTAACCAAAATGGTAGAGGCAGAAAAAGAAGCGCTAAAGCAAGGTAAGAGTCGTGAGGATGCACTCATGGCTGCTTATGATCGATTTTATAAAGGTGATATTGCCCGGGAGTTTGTTCGTGGAAGTAAGGAGCAGGGTGGTTTAATTACCATGGATGATTTGGCGAAATGGAAACCTGTAGAAGAGGCTGCTTTAAGCACTAATTATAAAGGGATTGAAGTGTACAAATTGCAACAGTGGACACAGGGGCCAATGTTGTTGCAGGCATTGAATATTTTAGAAAACTTTGATCTAAAAGGCATGGGCTATAATAGTCCGAAATATATTCACACGGTGTACCAGGCAATGAATCTGGCTTTTGCAGATCGTGATTTTTATTATGGCGATCCGGCTATGACACCCCAAGAGCCGATGAAAGGTTTGCTGAGTAAAGCCTATGCGAAACAGCGGGCCTCCCTTATTCAGTTTAATCAAAATGATAGTAAAATAGGTCCTGGAGATCCATATCCTTTTGAGGGGAAGAAAAATCCTTATTTGAAGCTTTTAAAAAGCAGAGGTTTTGAGATGGACACCAGCAAACGGAATTTTGCACCTAAACACGATTTAGGGAACAACAGTTTGAAGGAAGATTATCAAGACCGCTTGTGGAGAGGAACAACCTCTATCGAAGCAGCTGATAAGGAAGGCTGGATTGTTTCGGTTACGCCAAGTGGTGGTTGGTTGCCTGCTTGTATTGCGGGTAATACCGGAGTTGGCATGAGTCAGCGGATGCAGAGTTTTGTGCTTGACGCTAGTTTGAATCCTTTTAATGTGGTAGCGCCAGGTAAACGGCCACGGGTTACTTTGTCGCCATCATTATTTTTGAAAGATGGCAAGCCTTATGTATCTGCTGCGGTACAGGGTGGCGATACCCAGGATCAGAATCTTTTACAATTTTTCCTGAACATGGCTGAATTTGATATGCCGGTACAAAAGGCTACTGAAGCCGCAAACTTTAATACTAACCAGCTTTGGCTATCGTTAGGTGGAACGAAAATCAGCGATCGGGAGCCTAAACCTGGCCAAATACTATTGAATAACAATACTCCAGAACAAACCCGTAATGAGCTGAAAAAGATGGGCTATATACTGAGCTTCTCTGAACGTACAAGCGGACCGATCAATGCCATTTATTTCGATTGGAAACATGGTAGCTTTTGGGGAGGTTCTAGCAATCATGGAGAAGATTATGGGATAGGATGGTAGGTTTTAGGCTGGAGTTGGGAGTTTGTAGTGTTGAGTTATAAGCAGAGCGCATATAGTAAAGATTCCCTCCTGCGAGGGAATGACGATAGGTAGAAGGGTATTCAGAAGAATAACAATTTTCAAAAGAATACGTCGTGTAGGGAAAGGACGAAAGCCCTGGGATAAGGCATCATGCTAACTGCAGTTAATAAAGTACCTACCAATGCTAAGTATGCCCTCTGGCCTAGCAGCATTTCGCCGGAAAGGAGTATTTGAATGTTTGCAGTTTCAAACGGGTACCTACTGCCCAAGGGAATAAGCAGCTAGGGAGGGCTGAGCGTGTAATGGCCAAGCCTCTTATTACCGCTAATCGCATTCGGATGCTCCTAGCCAAGAAAGGATGCAAGCCTTGATTTTTGGTTATCTTTTTATCAAGTGGCCGTTGCACAACATTAACTAATCCTCCCAGCCTTTTATGTCTCTGGTTCATTTGTTTTCAGTTTGATTATTTATTAAAGGTGTACTATGGAAATAAATTGGTATTTACATACATCCAAAGTATTTAATACGCGTAAATAAATTTTCTCTACACTATTGCTTATGTTTTTTGCCAAAACGGCTTTAGCCACATACTTAAGCTGGTTTTTACGTACTGTAAACCTTAATAGTTTTTTAAGATTGTAAGCGACTGCTGCCATTATCATACATTTATTTGCTTGTATGAGTCCCTTTGTATTTA
>NZ_FOGG01000027.1 GCF_900111155.1 Pedobacter rhizosphaerae
CTGCAAACAGCCCAATACTACTTACAACTCTGGACAAAAAGTTCTTCACTGGTCTGGGATTAGATGGATTCGCTAATTATTACTATTGGAAAACGACACACCAAACGAAGTTATTCTAGCAAACCGCTGTATACCGAACGGTACGTACAGTGGTGTGAGAGGACAGGTAGGGAACTAATCCCTATCTTCCTACTCGATAAAGATCAGTGTTGTTGCGGTCAGAACGCTAGTGCATTGTTCTCAACCACAAATTTTTACCATCTAAAACACCCTAGCAGACTAATTTAATACAGGAGGTTTTATTTGGAGGTTGGCTCGGTCTAGACTTACGACTTAAACCTACTACTTACAACTTTTACCAACCTTAGTGCTTAATCATTATCTTTGGCGATCATCTAAAAAATATGGAGCAAGTAAATCAAATTGCCGTTATCGGACTAGGATACGTGGGACTTCCTTTAGCAATAGAATTCGCCAAGAAATACAACGTAATCGGTTTTGATACCAATGAATTTCGTGTTGCTGAACTCAAAGCACTGGAGGATAATACCCATGAGGCTAATTTGGATGATCTTCAGCAAGTAATCAAGCAGAAGGGGTATGCTATCGGACTTCAACTTACTGCCAACTTACCTGATATTGCTACTTGTAATTATTACATTGTTACCGTCCCTACGCCTATAGACCAACTCAAGCGACCAGATCTTAAGCCACTTTTAGAGGCCAGTAAAATGCTGGGTATTGTACTCAAAAAAGGTGATGTGGTGATTTATGAATCGACGGTTTATCCCGGATGTACGGAAGAAGATTGCGTACCCGTTTTAGAACGGATATCTGGTTTGAAATACAACCAGGATTTTTTCTGCGGATATTCCCCTGAAAGGATTAATCCGGGCGATAAAGTGAATACACTAACTAAGATTAAAAAAGTCACCTCTGGTTCTACGCCAGGAATCGCTGAAGTGGTTAATGCGCTTTATGCATCCATTATTACTGCGGGCACGCACTTGGCCCCGAGTATTAAGGTTGCAGAAGCTTCTAAGGCCATAGAAAACGCACAACGCGACGTTAATATTTCCTTTGTAAATGAGCTGGCATTGATTTTCGATCGGATGGAAATTGATACGACTGATGTGTTAGCTGCCGCCGCCACCAAATGGAATTTTCTAAACTACAAACCAGGCTTGGTAGGTGGTCATTGCATCGGGGTAGATCCTTATTATTTGGCACATAAATCAGAAGCGCTGGGCTACAAGCCTGAAGTAATATTATCTGGCAGACGGGTGAATGATAACATGGGCATGTTCGTAGCCAACAAGATCATCAAAATGTTGGTAGCCAGAAACAAAGTGATTAATGGTGCCCGTGCATTAATCTTAGGCTTTGCATTTAAAGAGAACTGTCCGGATACCCGCAATACGAGAGTAATAGATATTTACAAAGAATTAAAATCGTTCAGTGTTGAGGTTGATGTGCACGATCCCTGGGCAAATGCTGTAGAGGTTAAGGCTGAATATGGTATCAAACTAATTGATAGAACGCAATTTGGACAGTATGATGCCGTGATTTTAGCGGTATCCCACCAGGAATTTCTAACGATCGACTACAATTATTTTAAGGCCAATGACGCTGTTATTTTTGATACCAAATCTTTCATTGACCGGAGTTTAGTAGATGCCCGATTGTAACCTCTCTCAGGATCTAGTCCCCCTTTGAAGGGGGGAGGGGGATGATTAGAAATTTTCCATCGCACTAAGGTATCTGCCTGCGCGCTCATACATACGTCCTCAACGCTGTTAACTTAAGCTAAATGCTGTCTGTCTGAGCTTCCCTATGTGAAATCGGGACAAGTAGTCGAAGACCTTCTTAATAAGTCGAAAACTAAAATGGATTACCCTTCGACAGGCTCAGGATGACAATCCATTTTATTTTTCTCCTTAAGTTAATGGCATTGCTCACGTCCTCCTGAACTTGTTTCAGGATCTTTAGGGTAATGGGGATATTGCGTGGAAATTGTGATGTGCCCTTCGACTGGCTCAGGGTTTGACAATCTTGATTAAGATCTAGTCCCCCTTTGAAGGGGGCAGGGGGATGATTAGAAATTTTTCTATCGCATTAAGATTCCCGCCTGCGCGGGAATGACGGATTTTGAAGGGTTTTTGCGATTAGCTAAACACCCAGTCCCGTAACACATAACCCACAACACGCAACCCTTCTTTTTCGCCTAACGAAAAAGAAGACTACTAATTCTTTCTATTAATATTAAACTGAATTCCTGCAGAAACTGGATTCAATAAAAACTCCCACTTCCGGTAACTGTTTACCGTTCTGGCAATGCCATTAGGCTCACTAATATCTTGTTTCTCGTAAGAATAATAAAAGTCTAGGCTGCTTTCTGCAAACAAGGTGATTTGATCAATGATATTAACCTTAATACCTAAAACAGGAGCCATTACCAATCCGTTCTTATTGGCATCAACCGTTTTTTCAGATACACCCGTAAGGCCACTCTTAGGTGAGGTGGTACCGGTAAACCGATTAGAACGGTAGCCGATATCAAATGCAAAATAAGGCTGTACTTTCGAATAAGTAAAGTTTTTCTCGAAGCCCACTTTAAATGAATAATCAGTTACCTTTCCTTTGCCAATTTCACAGGTTGCACAAGTGTTATCAAAAGTAATATCATCTCTAAAATAGTTACCACTAATTCTATAGCTTACCTGATTATCGTTGAATTTAATCATGGCACCATTGGCTAACATACTGGTATAGTCCTGAGTATTGGTTTGGTTTAAAATCTTTGGAAGTTGCATTAAGCTGTAAGCTCTAACGCCAATGGAATAATTATAGTCGGATGCTGACTGTGCGAGTGCGAATAAGGATGCGCTCATCAAACCGATGAACATAATTAATTTTCTCATTTAGGATTTTTTGGGATTTAGGTCAAAAGTATAAATAATTCGCTAATTATTTCATAGAGTTCACTTTAAGCTAAAACTTTGTCAGTAATTATGATTTTTTGTATTAACGAACAGACAAAAATAGACTTCTCCTTAACAATGTTTTGTTCATTTTGTTCTGGATATTTTTTAATTTGTGAAAAACGTGGATTGAGGCATTGTAGTGGGTGTGTTTTGAACAGATTTAACGACAGAGCACATCGACTTACTAGCTCCCCTCCTTCTTTCAAGGAGGGGGTGTATAGGCTAGTGAAGTGGCGGGGGTGGTTCTTAAGATGTGCTTACATGGCTAAAATGGTGCAAAATTTAACCTTTGTTTTACTGTTGAACCGCAAAGTGCACAAAGTTCTAACGCAGAGCACGCAGGGATAGTGCCGCCATTAATAAGAGAACGCCAAGTCCGAAATCCCGCAGGCATCAAGGCTCTAGCTTCCCTCCTTTTTTCAAGGGGGGGGTGTATAGGCTAGTGAAGTGGCGGGGGTGGTTCTTAAGATGCGCTTACATGGCTTATATGGTGAAAATAGCCTTTGTTTTATTGTTGAACCGCAAAGTGCGCAAAGTTTTAACGCAGAGCGCACCAAGATGGCTTTGCCATTCATAAGAGAACGCCAAGTCCGAAATCCCGTAGGCATCAAGGCTCTAGCTCCCCACCTTTTTTCAAGGACGGGGTGTATAGGCTGGTGAAGTGGCGGGGGTGGTTCTTAAGATGTGCTTACATGGCTTACATGGTGAAAACAACCTTTGCTTCATTGTCATCCTGAGGCACGAAGGATCCCTTACTTAAGAAGATCGTTATTTGACCATGTAAGCCACATCAGAAAAAGCGAGAGATTACCAATTAATAACCAACCTTGTTCAATTCAACAAACAATTTTATTACAAACCAATTATTTATATATCTTTGCTTGCTTAATACATAATCTATTAACTAAATATGAAAGTTGCCCTAATAACAGGAGTTACTGGTCAGGATGGTGCCTACTTAGCAGAGTTTTTGCTAAAGAAGGGCTATTTTGTTCATGGCCTGAAAAGGCGTTCATCTCTCTTCAATACCGATCGAATTGATCACTTGTACCAGGATCAGCATGAGCAAAATGTTCATTTCAAATTGCACTATGGTGATCTTACAGATTCTACCAATCTGATCCGCATTATACAAGAAATACAACCTGATGAGATTTACAATCTGGCAGCCATGAGCCACGTTCACGTGAGCTTTGAAATGCCAGAATATACAGCCAATGCCGATGGTATCGGGACTTTACGTCTGCTGGAAGCCATTCGGATTTTAGGCTTAAATAACAAAACCAAAATTTACCAGGCTTCTACCTCAGAGTTGTATGGCTTAGTGCAGGCGGTTCCACAAAGTGAGACCACTCCATTTTATCCACGTTCGCCCTATGCAGTGGCCAAAATGTATGCATATTGGATCACTGTTAACTATCGTGAAGCTTATGGCATGTTTGCTTGTAACGGTATTTTATTCAATCACGAAAGTCCTTTAAGAGGAGAAACATTTGTAACCCGTAAAATTACACGGGCGGCAGCGAAGATTGCATTAGGTCTGCAAACCTGTTTGTACCTGGGTAATCTTTCAGCACAACGCGATTGGGGCCATGCCAAAGACTATATTGAAGCCATGTGGTTAATTCTTCAACAAGAAAAACCAGAAGATTTCGTTATAGCGACAGGAGTGACTACCGCAGTACGTGATTTTGTTCGCATGAGCTTTGCCGAACTTGGCATAGAAATTGAGTTTAGCGGCAAAGATGAAAACGAAAAAGGTGTAATTGTGGGCTTAGATGTAGAATTATTGAAAAGCTTAGGCTTAGATCAGCATAAATTATTTTTAGGCACTACAGTTGTTCGCGTTGATCCTAAATATTTCCGTCCTACAGAAGTGGATCTTTTATTAGGCGACCCAACAAAATCTAAAACTCAATTGGGCTGGCAACCTAAATACAACTTGCCTGCGCTGGTGCAGGATATGGTGATTTCTGATCTCCAGTTAATGAAAAAGGATGAATACCTTAATAAAGGTGGATTCACAACCTTAAATTATTTTGAATAGTAATACCTGCCGATTATTTCGGAAACCTATGAAACAAAGCATAAAATTATTTCTATCCCTTATCGTTCTCAGTCTCTTCGTTCAGCTTTCATCTTTTGCACAGAATTACTCCAGTGTTAAGGTAGATGAACTCTCTGATGCCCAGATCCTTCAAATGATTAAAAAAGCAGAATCTGTGGGTTATAACGATGCCCAGTTAGAACAAATGGCTGCTGCACAAGGTATGAAGACGGATGAAATCCAGAAGCTAAGAGCGCGTGTAGCTAAAGTGAGAAAGCAAGGCTCTGCGGTACAGGTAGAACAAAAACCAGTGGTTACGGGTAGAGAAATGAGTGAAACTACAGCTGGTGGCGAAATCAATAATGAAAAGAAAGAAGAGGACAGTGAGATTGGGCCTAAAATCTTTGGATCAGAGCTTTTCAGAAATGGTAATATCACATTTGAACCTAACCTTCGCATGGCCACTCCGAAGGGGTATGTTATTGGTCCGGACGATAAGTTAGTCATCGATTTAACAGGTGATAATGAAGCCAGCTACAATTTAGAAGTTAGTCCGGAAGGGATCATTAATCTTCAATATGTAGGACGAATTGCCGTAGGCGGATTAAGTATTGATCAGGCTACTTCTAAAATTCGTACGGCAATGGCCAAAACCTATCCTTCGTTACGCTCGGGCAGAACAAGCTTAGCCATTAACCTGGGCAATATTCGCAGTATCAAAGTTATCATGACCGGATATGTAACTAAACCTGGTACATATACCTTGCCTTCTTTAGCTACGGTTTACAATGCATTATATGCATCTGGTGGGCCTGCTCAAAACGGGTCATTTCGTAAAATCCAGATCATTCGTAACAATAAAATCATTGCCACATTAGATATTTATAACTTCCTGCTAAAAGGAATCCAACAAACCAATATCCGTTTACAGGATCAGGATGTGATTAACATTCCAGTGTATGATGATCGTGTGGAGATTAGTGGAGAGGTAAAAAGAGCGGCACTTTATGAAGTGGTAAAAGGAGAAACGCTACAAAACGTAATCGATTTTGCGGGTGGTTTTACAACGCAAGCGTATACGGCCAAAATCAAGGCTTTCCAAAACACAGACCGCGACCGTAGAATTAATGATATTGCTGCTGTAGATTTCCCTACTTACGCGCCTAAAAATGGCGATAAATATGTGGTGGAAGCGATTCTGGATCGTTTTGCTAACCGTGTAGAAATCTTGGGATCGGTATTTCGTCCTGGAGTTTATGAGTTAGACAAGGGCTTGACTTTGCGCGGGTTGATCAATAAGGCTGATGGCTTAACGGAAGATGCATTTTTAAACCGCGGTTATATTAACCGATTAAACCCTGATAATACTCAGGCCTTAATTTCTTTTGACGTGGCTAAGATTATCGCAGGGACACAAACCGATATTGCTTTACAGCGTGAAGATAAAATTACCATCTCTTCTATCTTTGATTTACGAGATGAATATCAGGTGAGCATTCAGGGAGAAGTGCGTGCACCAGGTAGTTTTCAATTTGCAGAGGGCATGACTTTAGAATCAGTGATTCAACTCGCCGGAGGTTTTAAAGAAGGAGCTACACCTAACAGGATCGAAATCTCCAGAAGGGTAAGAAATAGCGAGGCGACATCTGCAACTGCACAAACAGCAGAAGTGTTTATAGTAAATGTAAACGAAGATTTGAAGCTTGAAGGCGAGCCCTTTGTGATTAAACCTTTCGATATTGTTTCTGTGCGTAATGCCGAGGGGTATGCAGTACAAAAGCAAGTGAAGTTAGAAGGTGAAGTGGTTTATCCAGGTGTTTATACCATTTTGAATAAAAATGAACGTATTTCTGATTTAGTTCGCCGTGCAGGTGGATTAACTTCGTCAGCATATGCAGATGGCGCTTCTTTGAAAAGACCTGGTGCAGAGAAAGTGAACCCAAGAGATAAAAATGCGATCAATAATAAAGAAGAGGAAGATAAGAAGTTTCTGGGCTTAAAGAGAGCACAGGAGGCAGGATCAAAGGATACACTCGCAACAGAAGTAGAGCAGAAACTCATTCAAAGTGATTTAGTAGGTATTAACCTGGTTAAAATCTTAAAAGATCCACTATCTAAATTTGATTTGATTGTGGAGGATGGTGATATTATTCGCGTACCTCGCACTTTACAGACGGTTAAGGTAACTGGTGAGGTGCTTAATCCGAATAGCATTGTTTATTTACCTGGAAAGGGCTTACGACAGTACATCAGTGGTGCTGGCGGCTTCACAGACAAGGCGCGCAAAGGTGGTGTTTATGTTAAGTATGCGAATGGTTCTGCTGCTGGGGTAAGTAAATTTTTATTTTTCAATAACAATCCAGTAATTAAGCCTGGTGCAGAAATTTTGGTACCTAAAAAGGCCGATCGTGAAAGATTGACTGCACAGAGCTGGATTGGAATCGGGACAGCCGTAGCTTCGCTAGGCGCTATATTAGTGAGTCTTTTAAGGTGAGGAAATCTTATTTGGCATTAGCATGAGAAAACTGCGATTTGATGAACTTACAATAATTTAAATGATAAATGACATTCAAACCTCTGAAAGGGAGCAAGAGCAGGAAATGACTTTTAAACAGTTATTTAATTCGGTTCGGAGCTGGTGCCACTACCTTTTGAGAAGATGGTATTTTTTGGTTTTAGCTGGCATTATCGGTGCCGTGTCAGGGTTTTGTTTCGCATATTTTAAGCCGATACAATATACTGCAACCACTACTTTTGTACTCGAAGATGATAAAGGTAGTGGCGGTGGATTAGGAAACTTAGCAGGATTAGCTTCCATGGCCGGAGTGGATTTAGGTGCAGGAGCAAGTATTTTCCAGGGAGATAATATTGTCGAATTGTATAGGTCGAGAAAGATGATTGAAAAGACTCTTTTGACAGATGTAAATATAGATGGTAAATCAACGAACCTATTGCAGCGATATATCAGCTATAATAAGTTGAACGAGGAATGGGCAAAAGACCCAAAGTTGGCAAGGATATCATTTGCGTCAGATTACATACCGTTAGAGAAATCATTCCTCGTGCCCAACAGGCTAAGAGATAGTGTGATAACAAGTATTATAAATGCAATCGCTAAAAATAGCCTTTCCGTTGGAAAGCTTGATAAGAAGTTAAGTATTATCAAGGTTGATGTGAAATCACCAGATGAGACTTTTGCTAAGTTATTTAATGATAATATTGTTTATAATGTCAACAAATTCTACCTCCAGACCAAAACAAAAAAGTCTCTACAAAATGTCAATATAATCCAGCGAAAAACAGATTCTGTCAGGGCGGTAATGAACGGTGCAATATATACTGCGGCTTCGGTTGCAGATGCGACCCCCAACTTAAATCCAACCCGTCAAACACAGCGGGTTGCGCCTGTACAGAAGGCTCAATTCTCTGCTGAAACAAATCGGGCTATTTTAGGATCGTTGGTACAAAACTTAGAGATGTCTAAAGTTTCCTTAATGAAAGAAACACCACTACTTGAAATTATCGATCAACCAGTTTATCCATTATTTAAGGAAAAAGCGAGCAAACTTAAATATCTAATATTGGGAGGAATTGTATTTAGTTTGTTAGCAGTTATTATAATGGTTGGGCAAAGAATGTTTAAGGATGCTTTAATATAGGAAATGATGGAAAGAGTACGAATAATTAACCTCCCAAAAATTTTTGATGAGCGTGGTAATCTCTCCTTCATTGAAGAGAATAAGCACATCCCATTTTCAGTGGAGAGGATGTATTGGATATATGATGTACCCGGCGGAGAAGTCCGAGGAGGACACAGCTACTATGAAAATCAGGAATTGATCATAGCGCTAAGTGGAAGTTTTGATATTGTTCTCCATGATGGTGCCGAGGAAACACGTTTTTCTCTTAATCGCTCCTATTCTGGTCTATTTGTGCCCAAAGGTATTTGGAGGCACATGGAAAACTTTTCTACAAATGCTTTAGGATTAATTATAGCTTCAACATCTTATAATGCTGACGATTATCAACGGGACTTTGACGAATTTCTAATTCAAAAGAACAGTTAGATGAAAGCAACCACTTATCACTGTACACTTTTCGAACTTCCGAAAATTGTAAATCGAGCTGGAAATATTACCCCGGTTCATAATAATATAGAAATTCCCTTTGCAGTAAAGCGTATATTTTATTTATATGATATTCCTGGAGGTGAATCTAGAGGTGCCCACGCACACAAGGATTGTCATCAGTTCCTAATAGCTGCAAGTGGTAGCTTCGAAGTTTTATTGGATGATGGTAGGACCAAGCGAATAGTTCAATTGAATAGGCCTTATGTCGGCTTGCATATACCTCCAGGTATCTGGGCTTCCGAAATTAACTTTTCATCAGGGGCAATATGTCTTGTCCTAGCGTCTCATGTGTATGATGAGACTGATTATATTCGTGATTATGAAAACTATGTAAGCTACATAAATGGGAACTAGAATTCATCCACTAGCTGATGTGCAATCGGAAAACATAGGCTCAGATACGTACATCTGGCAATTTACTGTCGTATTGAAAGATGCGGTCATTGGGGCAAATTGTAATATCAATTGTAACTGTTTTGTCGAGAACGATGTCTACATTGGCAACAATGTAACTGTCAAATCAGGTGTCCAAATCTGGGATGGAATAAAAATTGAGGATAATGTTTTTATAGGGCCGAATGTAACCTTCACGAATGATTTAATCCCCAGATCAAAAATATATCCAAAAGAATTTAAAAAAACGCTACTAAGGAAGGGAAGTTCTGTTGGAGCAAACTCTACCATTGTTGCAGGTGTTGAGATTGGTGAAATGGCATTTATTGGAGCAGGTAGCGTTGTAACAAAAAATATTCCTCCCTACACACTTTGGTATGGTAATCCAGCTCGGCATCGCGGTTACATAACTGATGATTCGATCTTGCTGGATCTTAACCTAAAAGATCGTGAGACGGGTAAACAATATTATTTAGAAAGTTTCAAACCAATACAGAAATGATAAAATTTTTAGATTTATACAAAATAAACCAAAATCATAAAGTGGAGCTCTTACAAGCTTTCGAACGCGTGCTTGATTCGGGGTGGTATATCATGGGCAATGAACTCAAATCTTTTGAAAGAAATTTTGCGAGTTTCACTGGTACTCATCACTGTATTGGGGTTGCGAATGGTCTTGATGCACTCATGCTTATCATAAGAGCCTATAAAGAACTTGGTCTGTTCAAAGATGGCGATGAAATTTTAGTTCCCTCGAATACTTATATTGCCAGTATCTTGGCTATTTCTGCTAATAATCTCGTACCAGTATTAGTGGAGCCAAATATTGATACCTACAACATTGATCCAGAAAAGTTAGAGCAAGCAATCACCGAACGTACCGTAGCGATACTTCCAGTTCATCTTTATGGGCAATTGTGTGATATGAAATCTATTTTGGAAATAGCAAATAAACATAGTTTGAAAGTTATTGAAGACTGCGCACAAGCGCACGGTGCCCAGGATGATTATGGAATTAAGGCTGGAAATTTTGGAGACGCGGCAGGATTTAGCTTCTATCCTGGGAAAAATTTAGGTGCCATGGGCGATGCTGGAGCCATTACCACTAACGATCATGCACTAGCAGATGCGCTGCGTGCCCTTCTGAATTATGGGTCTCATGTCAAATACCAAAATAAATTTAAAGGGATAAATAGTCGCCTCGATGAACTACAAGCGGCTCTACTGTCAGTGAAATTGAAGCATTTGGATGAGGAAACGGCAAAAAGGCAGCTCGTTGCTAATAGGTATTTGAGTGAAATAATAAATACAAAGATCGTATTGCCAATGGTGAATACACATGAAAGTCATGTTTGGCATTTATTTGTAGTTAGAGTGGATGACCGAGACGAGTTTCAGTCATATCTTACTGCAAAGGGTATACAGACTGTTATTCACTACCCCATCCCGCCACATAAACAGGATGCCTATAAGGAACTCAATCATTTAAATTTTCCCATATCTGAGTCCATTCATAGCCAAGTTGTTAGTCTACCTATCAGTCCGGTAATGACATCCGAAGAGATAGATGTTGTAATAGCTGCTGTAAACCAATGGTGAGCAAATTAAAGCGGCATCTAACATTTCAAAGTGGCGGAATTTTTAAGGTTTTTTCGCTCACAGCGGTTTCTACCCTAGTTAAGATGTTGACTGGATTGGTCAGCGTGAAAGTTGTAGCAGTGATTATTGGCCCTAGTGGGATAGCCTTACTTGGACAACTTAATAGCTTTGCAACAATTATAATGGTTGTAGCGTCGGGAGGTATTAATACTGGAATAACAAAATATATATCGGAGTATAGAAATTCAAATAGTGATATCATTAAGTTGTTATCCAACGCATTGAAGATTACGCTTGCATGTTCAATAGTTTGTGGATTGTTCATGATTGTCCTAAGCGGATATTTGAGTCGTAAGATCATGCTAAGTAATGACTATAAGTACATTTTTGTCATTTTTGGTGCAACAGTTTTCCTATATGCCCTAAACGGGTTGATTAGTTCTGTGTTAAATGGGTATAAGGAATTTAAGCTTTTTGTAGTTGTTAATATTATTGGCAGTTTAGGTGGCTTGATTTTTACATTATCGTTTGTATATTTTTTAGGTCTCAAAGGTGCGCTCATAAGCGCAGTCACTTTTCAAAGCGTAATGTTTTTGATATCGTTGATTATGATTAGAAAATTACCCTGGGTAAAGCAAGAATATTTTAATCAGCCGGTAGATAAACAAACATTACTCAAATATCTGCATTATTCTTTAATGACATTTGTTACCGCCGCAACCGCACCAGTAGCACAAATTATCCTTAGAGGGCATGTCATAGCCAATATATCTGCTACGGAAGCAGGTTGGTGGGAAGCTATGTCTCGAATCTCGAATATGTACTTATTGGTAATCACTACGTCATTTTCGGTCTACTACCTGCCCAGACTATCAGAAATAAACAACATCCAGATCATTAGGAAAGAAATTATAAATTCATTCAAAATTATTGTCCCGGTTTTGATAGCAGGTTTTTCAATATTATATATTGGGAGGTTTCTGGTAATTAAGCTTTTATTCTCAACAGAATTTTTGCAAATGGAAAAACTGTTTTTATGGCAACTGTTGGGCGACTTTTTCAAAATTACCAGTTGGCTACTGGCATATCTTATGATTGCGAAAGCTATGACTAGAGCATTCATTATAACTGAAGTATTTTTTACCATTTTCTACCTTGCCACAGCGTACCTGTTAATGAGTGAGAAAGGAGTGTTAGGCATTGTTCAGGCATATGCTGTAAATTATTTTGTGTATTTAATAATTATGCTTGCATTGTTTCGGAAAACTTTATTTTATAAACATACATAATGCAAGATTCTAGAACGATATTATTTTTTTGTTTTAAATTTGGTCTCGGTGGGACTGAGACGCTAATACTTCGCCTAATAAAGCATTTTGCTACAGCACATTATCGTACGGTGCTGTTAACGGAAGCACCAATACATGAAAATGTAAAGCGAGATGTTGAAAGTTTTCAATTTGAACATTATATTTATAACATATCTTCTAACAAGTTCGAATCGGAAGTAGCCTCTCTAAGTTTTGATAAACACGAGAAACCACTTGTAATTACACATTTTTTGCCCGAATTTTTGAAGTGCTATGTTGAATTGTCGTATAAGCGCTATGGTGTAACTTTCCGTCATCTCGTTCATATCGTTCACCCTCATTCAACTTTTTACGGACCGAAACAACTCACTCTTTTGGCAAGGCTCATGATCAGAGTATTTCTCAAAAAAAGAAATATATTATTCATGGATGAAACATGTGCAAATGAATGTTTCCAGTTCTATCGTTTACCTCAATCTACAAAATACGAATTGTTACGGCTTCCATTAATAATTAATGATGACAATTTAACCAAGCAGAAGAATCGTGAGTTTAATATATTGACAATTACTCGCTATGAGTTCCCATTCAAAGGTTATGTTCTAGGATTGATTCGATCTTTTAGTAAATTATGCCAACAATTTGAGAATATTAGCCTTACGATAATTGGATATGGTAGAGATGAAGCCGAAGTAAAGAACGAATTGACTCTTCTCGAACCTTCTATTCGTTCTAAAATCACAATTTTAGCCCAAGTGCCATATATACAAGTTGAGGATTATATTAGAATGTGTGACTGCTACGTTGGTATGGGCACAACCGTTCTAGATGCGGCGAACTTAAATAAAATTGTTATAACAGCAGTAGCTTATCAAAGGGAGGACAATGCAGTCGGATTTTTTCATGAGAATTATCAAACCATTGGGGAAATCTTTAATGCAACAAAAAAATATCCTGATTTTGAATCTCTTTTAGAGAAAGTTATTTCTTTGAAAGAAGACACCTTCAGAAGTATGAGCGCTGAAAGTAAGAAAGTGCTTACTGAACATTATGATATTTCGCAGATTAGTGATAAGCTTATCACGCATGGGAATCAGAATTTTACTTATCGAGAAGATTTGTTGATTCGAACATTAGCAAATATTCAGTCAGTCAGCAATGCTATAATAAGAAAATTAAAAGGATAGTATGGATGTTGTCGTAATTTTTAACGGTTTAGGTAACCAAATGTCTCAATATGCGTTGTTTTTGCAGAAGAAAAAACTTGATCAATCGACACAATTGATCTCATTTTGCGCAGATCATAATGGTTTTGAATTGGATTCTGTTTTTAGTGTCAGTTGGAAACGTAATATAAGGGAAAGGCTGTTGTATCTTACCTATCGAATTTTATTAACTGAGAAAAAAATTATAAAGCCGATTCAATTTTTATTCAGCAAATTTCAATTCAAAATTGTAAATGAAAATTATGACTACAGCTTTAAAAGAGAATATTTGTCACCTTCCAAAGGTATAACCTTCTACGTTGGGGGGTGGCATTCTGAATTGTATTTCTCTGAAGCAAGAACTGAAGTGAAGCGTGCTTTCCAATTTAAACAGTTAGACGACGAGCAAAATCGCGCTTTGCTTTCAAAGATAGTTAATGGCCAGTCTGTTGCATTACATGTGCGTAGAGGGGATTACATGAATGAAGAGAATCTAAAACTATTTGGTAGGGTTTGTACCGATGCTTATTTCCAAAAGGCTATCGCAACAATGATAGAAAAGGTGCCGGATGCTCACTTTTATGTGTTTTCAAATGATTTAAAATGGGTCAAAGAAAATCTGAGAATAGAAAGGGTAACCTATATCGATCATAATAGCGGTAAAGATTCTTGGAAAGATATGTATCTAATGAGTAAATGCAAACATAATGTGATATCAAACAGTACGTTTAGTTGGTGGGGAGCATGGTTGAACGAGAATCCAGAAAAAATAATTATATCCCCTACTAAATTCCTGAACGATGATCTGTCAACAGATGTTTATCCTCAAGAATGGTTAAAAATTTCAGAATATTAAGATGAAGCATATAGCGTTTACCATTTGTGCCAAAAATTATGTTGGTCTTGCACAAGTACTTGAAAAGTCATTGAAGCATCATCATCCAGAAGTAGAGTTTTTTATTTTAGTTGCCGATGAATTTGACCAATCAGATTCAGCATATGGGTTACCAAACAATGCATTTGTAGCTAGAGAGGTGCTTGGCATTAATGATGATCTTTGGAATGAGATGTCATTTAAATACGACCTTACAGAATTTTGTACCTCAATCAAACCCTCATGCTTCAAGTTTTTATTTAGGAATTTTGAGCCTGACACCTGCATTTACTTTGATCCTGATATTTTAGTATTTAATTCCCTTGACAGTATTTTGGAAATTCTTCGGGAAAAACATATTCTGCTAACACCCCATATTACGACTATTGAAACCAATTATAGCGGTAATTTAGCCGAAAGCGGATTCCTGTTTACTGGCATGTTTAACCTTGGCTTTTTGGGACTAAAACGTGGTGATGTTGCTAATAATATGCTCGATTGGTGGGATAAAAGACTTGAGGACAGGTGTTTTGTAAATAGGATGGAGAACTTTTTCACCGACCAGAAATGGATGGATTTCTTGCCATCATTTTTTCCAAATGAAATTCATATTTCTCAGGATCTAGGGCTAAACTTCGCACCTTGGAATTTTTACGAGCGGAAGCTTATCCAGTATGACAATATGCTACATGTCCAAAATCGTATAAGAGGTGAAGAAACAAATGATAGTCTGAAATTTGTGCATTTCTCAGGATTCAATTATAACGCGCTTTTAAATGATGAAGTTAAACAGGGTAACATACCTAATTTGGAAATTTTTCCTGATCTTCAAAATATCTTTGACACATATAGTACAGTATTGAAAGACAGTACACTAAAAGACTTCATTCAGCTAAACTATTCTTACAACTACTTCTCTGATGGTACACCGATATCTAAGACATATCGAAAGTTATACAGGAGATGGAAGGAGGATGGGATGGTGAAAGATAATCCTTTCCTTTCAACGGGAAAACTTTTCACTACATTAAAAAAACAAAAGGTTCTAGTTGAAAATTTGGCTAGTAGCGACAAGAGTACCGTGGCCAATGTGGGGGGTGTCGAAAGAAAATTGATTCTTGTGAATAAATTTTTAGCCTTAGGGTTTAAATTGTTGGGCGCAAATAGGTTCTTCATGCTGGTAAGGTTATTGAGATTGTATTCAAAGGTCGAAAACCATTTATACTTGCTTGATAAAAGCTATTTGCGAGAACCAAAAATTAGAGATTGACAAAGATTCACATTGGCAATATTGCATCCAGATTTTATTGTAATATAAATTGATATATTTCATATTATTCTTCATTTTATTGTTCTTTACTTTGTTTGATTTTCTGAAAATCGATAAATCAAGTAGAGCTATTGGTGTTGTGGCAATAGGTGTGATCTTAATTCTTGTTGGTGGCTTAAGATGGGAAACTGGTACTGATTGGGATAATTACTTTTACTACTTTGATAGCAATTATTCTTACGATGATTTTGTCAATGGCCAACATGAATACCTATATGCCCTTCTATCATTTACGGTTAAGCAGGTTTCTGAATCTTATACTGTTTTCTTACTGCTTTTTTGCTTCTTTATGATCTCGCTTAAGCTATATGGCTTTAGTCGGGTTTCAAATCTAAACTTTATCTTTCTAACCTTATTATTTTACTACGCTAATCAACTTGGAGACGTATCAGGAAATAGGCAATCACTTGCACTTTCTTTTGCTGTTATTGGCCTGGTATTCCTTGTTGATAGGAATCTGATTATGTTTCTAGTAGTTACTACGATTGCTTTTTTTTTCCATACTTCTGCAATTATTTCGTTCTTTGCAATACCACTAATGTATATCACAATAACCAGGCGTAGACTTGTTCTTATAATAGTTGCTGGTTTCGCAGTAGGCATATTTATATCTTTTACCGGAAGCAACAATTTTCTTTTTGCTTATTTGATGAGTGGAGACGGTCACATTGCTACCAAGTTAACTGCTTATGACGAAATTAAAGAATTAGGCAATAGCACAACTGGTAGTAGTATTGACCCCAAAGTGTCATACATCTTAGGGACTGTTAGAAGATGCTTTGTTTTACTCCCGTCGTTGATTTTTTATGAAAGATTAGAGAAGAATAAAAATTTCAGACTTCTTCTGAACATGTATGTTGTTGGGAGTTTAATCTATTTGATATTCACACCCGTTATACAAGTATTGAATAGGATGTCAGCATATTTTGATATTTCAGAGTTCCTCATTCTTCCTCTTTTTATTAAGATTTCATCTCAAAAATATATCCGCGTTTGTGTTTATATAATCCTTATTCTTTATGCATTTGCGAAATTTTACTCAAACATCATGAGCTTTTGGACATTTTACACACCTTATAAATTATGCTTTTAGGAAACACCTTATTTATTAATGCTAATCATCCTGAAGCAACTGGCGCAGCGGTTATTTCAGATAGAAATTATTTAATGATAAAGGAGAACAGTCAGAGCGCTCAGAGAATCAGAATCGATATTGCACTCAAGGACATACGATCTAATTGGATTTCGCTGTTCTTTAAATTTAATTTGGTCTCTAATGTAGATTTGGAACGAATAAGTGAAATTGTAAGTTCAAAAGAGATCAATACAATTTTTCTAGATAACTCTATGTTTGGAAATTTTGCTGCTAATTTGAAAACGCAATATCCTTCCATCCGGATAATTACTTTTTTTCATAATGTAGAACAGTCATATTTCAGAGAGCTGATCAAAGTCTCCAAAAAGCTATATCATTATTTTACGTTAGCACTGGTGAGGCGAGCTGAGAAACAGGCAGCTTGTTACTCCAATTTTACCATAACACTTAATCGCAGGGACGCGGATGAAATCAAACATCTTTACAATAGGCAGGTTGAACTTATTTTGCCTACCTCCTTTGTGGATGACTATCAAATCGAACAGTCAAATCCGCCGTCAACCGATGACAAATTAATTCTTCTTTTCGTAGGATCCTATTTCCCTCCGAATATTTTCGGTATCGAATGGTTTATTGAAAAAGTTATGCCTATAGTGAAGCGCAATATAGTAGTTTTTGTTGTGGGTAATGGATTTGAACTTCATAAACCTAAAAAAGCCACAAGGGCGGTAAACTTTATTGGTAAAGTAGATAGTATTCAACAGTTCTATAACAAAGCTGATTTGGTTATAGCTCCTATTTTCCACGGTTCAGGCATGAAAACTAAGGTTGCAGAAGCTTTAATGTACAATCGTCCTATAATTGGTACTAATGAATCCTTTGAAGGTTACGATGTAAATATCAGTCAAATTGGATTTCGATGTAATACTCCAGCAGAGTTTGCGAACGCAATCGAAAGTTTTCAACGTGATAAATTATCAGGTATACGTGACGTCTTTTTAAAAAATTACACGTTTGAAGCAACACTCGAAAAATTTACAAATTTTTTAAAAGCAGGCTATGAATAAAATAATTTCGGTAATAATACCTGCCTATAATTCTTCGCAAACTATTGTTCAGGCGTTAGATTCTGTATTTGAACAGACACTGCCTGCACTAGAAGTAATAGTTATTAATGACGGTTCTAAAGACAATACGCTTCAAATCTTACAAGATTACAAATTGACGAAACACCGAAGTAACTTGATCGTAATCAATAAAGAGAATGGTGGCGTTTCATCCGCCAGAAACTGTGGTATGGCTATTGCTAAGGGTGAATGGATTGCGTTTTTGGATTCTGATGATTGTTGGCATCCTGAAAAATTGAATATTGTTTCTATGTTTTTAGATAAAAATTTTTCACTTGTTGGTCATGGCTATCAAACAAATAGCTTTACTAAAGAAAATTTTGTAATTCCAGAATTTGAGAATATCAAAACAAAGAGATTCGGCTATACTAGTATACTTTTAAGGAATCGATTTGTTACACCTAGCGTAGTTGTGAGAAATACTGATGAGGTAAGGTTTGATGAAAGTATGAAATATGCTGAAGACCATGACCTTTGGCTACGACTCAGCGAGAAATTGCCAGCATTATATCTGGAGTTACCGTTGGTCAAACTTAGCAGGCCATTATTGACAGAAGGAGGCTTAAGTGGAAGTAAGCGTAAGATGCGAGCTGGGGAAATGAAAATGTTTATGAAACAAGCAAAGACTAATAATATTATATTTATTTCTTTGCCATTTTTAATAGCATTTTCGTCAATTAAGTTTATCCTCAAGATTTTCCGTTAAACCGGAATGAAATTAAGTTATATACATTAAAGTAAACCAACATTAATTAATGAGAATTACAGGTAGTATAGTTTTATATCATAATGAGAGAGACGTTTTGCTAGAAGCTATTAATAGTTTTTTGGCCGATGATTTTGAGAAACACCTTTACTTAATCGACAACTCAAGAACCAATGAGCTTCAAGACATTATTCAAGATAGTCATGTAACATATATTCACAATCCTGCCAACCCAGGCTTTGGTGCAGCACATAATATTGCTCTAAAGTTAGCTCATACGACCGCTTCTGACTTTCACTTAATCTTAAATCCCGATGTATATTTTGGAAAAGGGGTTATGCTCGAGTTGTTAGATTTTGTGAGAGACCGAGAAGATATTGGAAATATTATGCCGAAAGTACTTTACCCTGATGGTTCAGTCCAATACCTTTGTAAATTACTGCCCACTCCCTACGATTGGATTGGCAGGCGCTTTAATCCATTCAAAAATATGGTTGAAAAAAGAAACCAACTTTTTGAATTGAAATTTACGGGCTATGACAAAATTATGGAAGTTCCATACCTTTCGGGCTGTTTTATGTTTTTGAGGATAGCCGCGTTGAAAAAGGTTGGTATGTTTGATGAGGGCATTTTTATGTATGGGGAAGAAGCTGATTTATGCAGAAGAATTATTGACGGAGGTTTTAAAACTGTTTTTTATCCGAAAGCTACCATATACCATCATTTTGAGAAAGGATCTCATAAATCTTGGCGGCTAACTAAAATAGGTATTCAATCAGCAATTTATTATTTTAACAAATGGGGATGGTTCTTTGATCGAAGAAGGCACCGTATTAATCAAGGTACGCTAAAAAAACTAACATAACTTAATGAAATTTCTATTGACGGGAGCCTCAGGATTTTTAGGAAAGCATATCTTAGCAGTTCTGGAAAAAGAAGGGGATGTTATTACCATTGGAAGAAAAGAAGCCAATATCGTTTTCGATTTCAGTATTGGGGTACCTGCCTTGACTAATGTGGATGTTGTTGTGCATTGCGCCGGGAAGGCTCATTCAGTTCCGAAAACAGAAGTAGAGCGAAAGGATTTTTTCAAAGTAAATGTACAAGGTACTCAAAATATTTTGAATGGACTAATGGAAGCAAAGGCACTCCCTAGCGCGTTTGTTTTTATTAGCACTGTTGCTGTTTATGGCGCAAATTCAGGTGAAATGATTTCTGAGAATCATGCTTTAAATGCAGAAGATGCATATGGGCTTAGTAAAATTGAAGCCGAGCGTTTAGTCTTGGACTGGTGCAAGGCCAACCGCATAAGATGCACAATATTACGATTGCCATTGCTAGTTGGGCGTAATGCTCCGGGTAATTTAGGTGCAATGATTGCGGGGATTAGCAAAGGGTATTATGTTAATATTGCTGGCGGAGAAGCGAAGAAGAGCATGGTATTGGCACAGGATGTAGCTAATATTATTCCCTATGCCTCAAGAATAAATGGGATTTTTAACTTAACAGATGGTTATCATCCATCTTTCAGTGAATTAGCATTTCATATTGCAATGCAATTATCTAAAAAAAGACCGGTAAACATTCCTTACTGGATTGCTAAACCACTAGCACTTATTGGAGATATAGTGGGGTCAAAAGCCCCTATCAATACGCAAAAATTAAATAAAATATTAACTGATTTGACTTTTGACGACACAAAAGCAAAAAAAGAACTAAATTGGAAACCAACTCCTATTCTAAAGGGGTTTGAATTAGTATAACGATGAAAAAAGCCCTAATCACAGGTATAACAGGACAAGACGGTGCCTACCTAGCAGATTTATTATTAAAAAAAGGATATGAAGTTCATGGGATCAAACGTCGTAGCTCATTATTCAATACTGATCGTATAGATCATTTATATCAAGATCCACATGAGAGTAATGTTCGGTTCAAATTGCATTATGGGGATTTAACCGATTCAACAAACTTGATCAGGATTGTACAAGAAGTACAGCCCGATGAAATCTACAACTTAGGTGCGATGAGTCATGTTAAAGTCTCTTTTGATTCGCCAGAATATGTGGCTAATGTAGATGGTATTGGTACCTTAAGGATATTAGAGGCTGTGAGAATATTAGGTTTAGAAAAGAAAACCAGAGTTTATCAGGCATCAACATCAGAGTTATTTGGCGGTATGCCGGAAAACAAAAATGCTCAGGGATTCTACGATGAAAATTCTCCATTTTATCCTCGCTCACCATATGGCGTAGCAAAAATATACGGTTTCTGGATTACAAAAAATTATCGTGAGGCTTACAACATGTTTGCTTGTAATGGTATTTTATTTAATCATGAGAGTCCGCTAAGAGGAGAAACTTTCGTAACCCGAAAAATAACCAGGGGGACAGCTAAAATTGCCTTAGGTCTTCAAGACAAGCTTTATTTAGGTAACCTTGATGCACTACGCGATTGGGGGCACGCAAAAGATTATGTAGAGGCTATGTGGTTAATTTTACAGCAAGATGTTCCTGAAGATTATGTAATTGCTACTGGTGTTACTACTTCTGTTAGAGATTTTGTTAAGATGTCTTTCCAGGAGGTTGGCATTGAACTGGAATTTAAAGGAGAAGGTGTAGAGGAAAAAGCTTATGTAGTATCTTGCTCAAATCCTGATTATCAATTGGAGATCGGCAAAGAAGTTGTAGCTGTTGATGCTACATATTTTAGACCAACAGAAGTAGATTTATTGATTGGAGACCCTACGAAATCTAAGACTAAATTAGGATGGAAACCGCAGTATGATTTGGCTGGGCTGGTTGCAGATATGATGGCCTCGGATGTAGATCACTTCAGAAAGGAGCTGATGCTAAAAGAGGCTGGATACAGCGTTAAAAATCAGTTCGAGTAAACTCATTTTGCGGGAAGGATAAGGCCTTCCTGCAGGCAAAACACTATAATGAATAAAAGCGATAAAATTTATATAGCTGGCCACCGGGGAATGGTAGGATCAGCCATCAAGCGGCACTTAGAAGCTAACGGCTACACGAATATTATTACACGTACTTCTTCTGAGTTAGATTTGCGAGATGGTCAGGCAGTTGCTGCTTTTTTTGAGCACGAAAAACCACAATATGTTTTTTTGGCTGCGGCTAAGGTAGGTGGGATTGTCGCCAATAACACCTACCGAGCAGATTTCATTTACGAAAATCTGATGATTCAGAATCATGTGATCCATCAGGCTTATCTGAATTCGGTAAACAAGCTCATGTTTTTGGGCTCTTCCTGCATCTATCCAAAATTAGCCCCACAACCCTTGAAAGAAGATTATCTTTTAACGGGTGAGCTTGAACCAACCAACGAGCCTTATGCCATTGCTAAAATTGCAGGAATCAAGATGTGTGATGCTTATAGGGATCAATATGGCTGTAATTTTATTTCAGTTATGCCAACCAATTTGTACGGCCCGAATGATAATTACGATTTAAATAATTCTCATGTATTGCCAGCACTGTTGAGGAAATTTATTACGGCAAAGCAAAATGGAGATTCTGCTGTAACCATTTGGGGTACAGGAAGCCCGAAAAGAGAATTTCTTCATGCGGATGATTTAGCTGAAGCTTGCATCTTTTTAATGGAAAACTATAATGAGCCGGGGTTGGTAAATATTGGAGTCGGAGATGATCTTTCTATTTTGGATCTAGCGAAATTGGTGAAAAAGGTTGTTGGCTTTGAAGGTGAGATTTTAACTGATGCCAGCAAACCGGATGGTACGCCACGAAAATTGATGGATGTGAACAAACTTCATGCAATGGGTTGGAAAGCTAAAATATCCCTCGATGAGGGTATAACACGAGTATATCAGGAGATTAAAGATAATGACTGGAAATCATAATACCTATGTATTAATTATGGCGGGAGGCGTGGGCTCCCGCTTCTGGCCAAAGAGCCGTAACCAATTCCCAAAGCAATTTATAGATATATTAGGCTTAGGCAAATCTTTGTTGCAACTTACGTACGAAAGGTTTACTAAAATTTGCGACCCAACGCAGATCTATATTTTAAGTAATGAGCATTATAAGGGTTTGGTATTGAACCAGCTTCCCTCATTACGTGAAGATCAGGTCTTGCTGGAGCCTAGTAGAAACAACACGGCTCCCTGCATTGCATACGCCAGCTATAAGATTTTAAAGACCAATCCGGAAGCGAATATTGTTGTGGCACCATCGGACCACTTGATTTTAAAGGAAGAGGAATTTTTAAATAAAGTTCAGCAAGCTTTAAACTTTTCAGCTACTCACGATGCTTTGCTTACCTTGGGGATACAGCCAACCAGGCCAGATACGGGCTATGGCTATATTCAATATGAGGATGCAGCATTGAATACTGAAGGTGTTCGGAAAGTAGCAGCCTTTAAAGAAAAACCATCTTTAGAAAAAGCACAAGAATACCTCGTCAGTGGAGAATATTTATGGAATGCGGGGATCTTTATCTGGTCGGCTAAGGCTATCCAGAAAGCTTTTCAAAAATACGCGCCAGTAATAGATCAAATTTTTGCCTCTGGTACAGCAGTTTACAATACTCCAGACGAGCAAGCTTTTATTAAGGAATTCTACCCAACTTCACCTAATATTTCTATTGATTATGCGATTTTGGAGAATGCAGATAATGTATATACACTGCCGGCAGATATTGGCTGGTCTGATTTAGGAACCTGGGCATCTTTACATGCCGTGGCTGAAAAAGATGCACTGGAGAATGCAGTAAGTTGTACGGAAATTAATATCCAACAAACACAGAATTGCATTATTCAATTGCCAAAAGGCAAAGCTGCTGTAATTAAAGGACTGGATAATTATATCGTAGTAGATGATGGTAACGTTTTGTTGATCTATCCGAAATCTGATGAACAGGAAATTAAACAAGTAGCTGCTTCAATGGTGGAAAACTATGGACAGCACCATTCTTGAGGTATAAGGTGTGGGGCTTAAGGTGTAAGGTCTATGAACCGCATAAGTTCAAATGCTTACTTGCTTAGCGCCTTCTCCGTGTTAGAAAAAAGCAAGCATGAATCAATTCATCGATTCATGCTTGCTTTTTTGTTTATGATCTTGTCCTAAACTTAATTTTCTTTGCAATTAAATCACATCAAATTTCCCTATCTTCGCAAAATTAAAATAAATCTCTATGTCTGTTCTTTACGCATTATTTTTGCTCGTTATTTTGTTTGTGACTGAGTTAGTCTATTTCAAGATCGCCGATCATTATAATATCATCGATCAGCCGAATCATCGGAGCTCCCATTCTACGGTTACCATTCGTGGAGGTGGGATTATTTTTGGCGTTGCAGGGCTATTGGCCTTTTTTCTGTTTGGTTTTCAATATTTATTTTTCAGTATCGGACTATTCCTGATTGCATTGATCAGCTTTTTAGATGATATGCATACCTTAAACAACAAAGTTCGTTTAGTGGTGCATGGCTTATCGGTATTGTTACTTTTTACCCAGTTGGATGTGATTTATTTTCCCTGGTATTTTACGGCAATTGGAGCTGTGGTCGTGATCGGAACCATTAATGCCTATAATTTTATGGATGGCATTAACGGGATTACAGGAGGGTATAGCCTGTTGTTATTGGCAACACTGTATTACATCGATCAATATATTATTGATTTTACCTCGGTACAGTTACTGCTTACCGTAATCATAGCTGTAATAGTTTTTAACTATTTCAATTTTAGAAAAAAGGCAAAATGTTTTGCCGGTGATGTTGGGAGTGTAAGCATTGCCTTTATCATTGTCTTTCTTTTAGGTCAGTTGATTTTCAAAACCCAAAATCCGGTTTATATTCTTTTCTTGTTAGTGTATGGCCTGGATACCGTGACTACTATTTTCTTCAGGGTGATGAGAAAAGAGAATATTTTTAAGGCGCATCGTTCTCATTTCTATCAGTTTTTATCTAATGAAAAGAAATGGCCACAACTGGCCGTAGTTGCCCTTTATTTAGCTGTTCAGCTCGCAATCAATGCTTTAATCCTTTTCGTTATTCAGGCTAATTTGTTATCGGCATTATTCTTGTTAATGCTGTGTCTGGTTGTTTTTGTGTCCCTGCGTTTAAAGATTGAGGGTAAAGAACATCTGTTTAACTTAAAGTTAAGTGATGGCTGATAGCATAATTTATGGAACAGGAGGGCACGCCAGGGTATTGGCTGCCGGCTTAAATTTAAACGCTCCACCCATTTTGGGATATTTTGATGATCGCATTACCCAGCCTTTTATTCAAGGCTTGCCCATTTTGCAATACGATCCTCATGTTTTTCCCGATGCCGAAGTCTTAATTGGTATCGGCAATAACGAGATCCGAAGAGCCATTGCTGCTCGCGTACAACACAAATCAGGTGTTTTTATTCATCCACAGGCTATAGTTGCACCAGATGTAATTATTGGTCCTGGCTCAGTTATTTTAGCCGGAGCGGTAATTCAAACAGGTGTTATATTAGGCGCACACGTTATCGTGAATGCCAACGTAACCATTGATCACGACGCTGTTTTGGGCGATTTTTGTAGCATTTACCCCAATGCCTATGTTGGTGGCGGCGCTAAAATTGGCTCAGGAGTTACCATAGCCGCCTGTACGGCCGTTGAGCGTTTAGCTACTATTCCAGGTGTGTTTGAAGAGGATTGGTCTATATCGATGGATTTTTCTTCATCATCATAGAATTGTTACCTATTGCTGATTAAAAAACTTATCTTTAGCAAATTTTACCCTATCGAACCTTGTTTACTCAAATTAATATTGTACCCCGTTGGGTGATATTCGTACTAGACTTGTCTATTTGTGCGATGTCGCTCATTTTTGCTTATGCTTTAAGGCATAACCTATATCTGGCAGCTGTTGATCTTCCAGAATTGGCCCGGAATCTCCTGATTTTAGGACTAATCAATATTGCCGTATTTTTTCACATCAAAACTTACACCGGAATCATTCGATATACCAGTGCCCAGGATTCTTTCCGGATTCTTTTTTCGGTGATCATCAGTAATGGAACTTTCTTTTTATTGAACATCATCTATATCACTTTCTTTAAAATCAGCTTAATCTCTGTAGCCATTTTAATTACAAATGGTTTAACCAGTTTCTTGTTGCTGATTACTTACCGGATTTTGATTAAGTACTTTTTCATGTATGTGAAAAATCTGAATCTGGATGTGAAAAAGGTAATCATTTACGGTGCCGGTGAAGCAGGTTTGGCCACCAAAAGAACTTTTGATCACGATGGAAGTTTTAACAAGAAAATTGTTGCTTTTATTGATGACGATATTCGTAAAGTAGGTAAGGCGATTGATGGTATCCGGATTTTGGATGCAGGCACACTACCGCATCTGGTAGCGGAGCATGAGCTGGATGAAATTATTTTTGCTTCTTACACCATCCCTGATGATCGGAAAGACCAGGTAGTGGACCTCTGTTTAGAAAACGATATTAAAATTTTAAATATTCCACCTCCCGATGTTTGGGAGAATGGTAAGCTTCAGCCTGCCCAGATTCAGAAGTTAAATATTGAAGATCTGCTTAACCGGAAATCGATTCAGATTGATATTGAAGGTATTGGCAACATGTTGCGCAAAAAGCGTATTCTGATTACTGGTGCTGCGGGTTCTATAGGCAGTGAGGTAGTGAGACAGTTAATGAAATTTGAAGTAGGTTTAATCATTCTTTGTGATCAGTCTGAAAGTGCCCTTCATGAAATTCATTTAGAGTTGCAGGAGCATAATAATCAACAAAACTTCGTGGCCTTTATTGGCGATGTACGCGATTTGCAACGGATGGAGAAATTGTTCGAGACTTATAAGCCTCACTATGTATATCATGCCGCGGCCTATAAACACGTGCCTTTAATGGAGAATAATCCAGCTGAGGCGATTAGAACCAACGTAGGTGGAACAAAATTGATTGCAGATTTATCGGTGCGTTTTGGAGTGCAGAAATTTGTAATGATCTCTACCGATAAGGCGGTAAACCCAACCAATGTAATGGGTGCATCTAAGCGGGTAGCAGAAATTTATGTGCAATCACTGAATAAATCTTTAAGTACTGATGGCTTTATCTTTAGCAATGGCCTGAGTTATATTAACGAACAGGAGATAAAGCCGATTACTAAATTCATCACTACCCGTTTTGGTAATGTTTTAGGATCAAATGGTTCGGTAATTCCACGGTTTAAACAGCAGATTGAAAAGGGTGGCCCCATTACCGTAACACACCCGGAAATTACCCGTTATTTCATGACCATTCCTGAGGCTTGCAGGCTAGTGCTCGAAGCAGGCTGTATGGGAAAAGGCGGGGAGATCTTCGTTTTTGATATGGGTAAATCGGTTAAGATTATTGAATTAGCCAAAAAGATGATCCGTTTATCGGGCTTGGAACCTAATATTGATATTAAAATCGAATTCTCGGGATTAAGACCTGGGGAAAAACTTTACGAAGAACTTTTAAACGATAACGAAAACACTTTGCCAACACACCATGAGAAAATCATGATTGGCAAGGTAAGGGAATATGTGTTTGAAGAGGTAGAGAAGAAAATATACGATTTGATCGAATCTGCCAAATCTGGAAGCGATAGGGAGGTGGTTATCCATATGAAAAAACTTGTTCCTGAATTTAAGAGTAAAAACTCGGTGTTTGAGGAATTGGATAAAGTAATAAACGACTAATTATTAGATGAGAAAATATCTTTTGTTAGCCTTGCTGGCCACTAGTGGCTTGGCTGTACAGGCTCAGGATCCTACCCCAAACCGGATTATTCCTTACGATTATCAGTTCTATCAAAAATTCAACTCTGCAGTATACGATCCGAATTCGAAATTTCACTCTTCGATTAAAGGATTCTACTCAGATGATCAGGCTTTAACCAGCCGTTTCGACTCATTGATGAACTACGGAACGGATAGTTTAAACAGACGCAGCTGGGTTCACCGAAAATTGTTTCAGGAGCATTTATTGCAATTCAAAGGTGATGATTATGATGTTTATGCAGATTTTCTTCCTGATTTCCAGATCGGTAGAGATGTAAGTGGCAAAAGAACTACCTGGTTAAATACCCGTGGTTTTCAGGTTGGTGGAAATGTAGGGAAAGAGTTTTCTTTTTATCTGAATGGTTACGAGAACCAGGGGAAGTTTGTAGATTACGTAAATAACTTCATCGTTAAAAATCAGGTGGTACCAGGGCAGGGATATGGTAAATTAGCCACCAACACCCAGGATTGGTCGTATGTAACTGCATTGCTTTCGTACACACCTAATAAACACCTGAACTTTGCGTTAGGTTACGACAAAAACTTTATTGGAGATGGATACCGCTCCATGCTCCTTTCTGATGTTTCTTCTAATTATTCTTTTTTTAGGGCCAGAGCCACCTTAGGAAGTGTACAGTATCAAACCATTTTTGCCTATATGCTGGATCCAGGAGCCGAGAAATTAGCTACCGATAGAAGATTAGGCGATAGAGGTAAATGGATGGCAGCACATTACGTTGATTGGAATGCAACCAAGAGATTTTCTGTTGGTTTCTTTCAGGCGGTAACCTGGGCAGATGCGGAGGTAGAGGGTAAACGCGGATTTGACTTTAATTACATTCACCCTTTTATATTCTTACGTCCGGTAGAGAACACCAATACCACTTCTCCGGATAAGATGCGTTTAGGTTTCAACCTGAAGTATGAGATCTTTAAAAAGAGCAGTCTTTATGGGCAGTTTATGTTCGATGAATTTACGGCCAAAGAGTTTTTTAAAGGCAATGGTTATTGGGCTAATAAGTGGGCCATTCAATTTGGTATCCGCGGGGCAGATTTATTCAAGGTTAATGGTTTAAATTACCTTGCCGAGTTTAATACAGCCCGTCCGTATACTTACGCGCATTTCAATAGATTATCTAACTACTCCAACTATAATCAGGCCTTAGCGCATCCATATGGTGCTAATTTTAGGGAGTTTTTAGGGATTTTAAGCTACAGTTATAAGCGATTCGATTTCCAGGGACAAGCCATTTATTCGAGATATGGTTTAGATCCTGAAGGCATGAATTATGGTGGAGATATCTTTAAAGACTATACCACAAGGGCTGTAGATTATGGTAGCCACGTAGGGCAAGGTATTGCAACCGATTTGTATTACGTTAAGGGACAGGTAGGATATCTGCTTAATCCGAAGTATAATTTACGTATTGAGGTTGCAGGAACGATAAGACAAGAGCGTAATGACTTAGGTGCAAATAAGGCAGGCTTATTTACGATCGGGTTAAGAAGCTCATTCAGAAATATTTATCACGATTTTTAGGCTTAAAATATAGAAAAGTAAAATATATTGTCTCCCTGAGCTTCCCGATGTGAAATCGGGACAAGTAGTTGAAGGGCAATACATTTTACTTTTTTCCTATGTCAAAATTCATCGACATACTTTTCCAGCTTTTATATCGGAAGCTCTCTTTTCTAGTTATAGGGTCTCGCTACAACCTAATAATTTTTCTCTTTTCCTCTCCGCCGGAAGGGCTCGTACCTTTTTCTTGGCAAAAAGGTACCCAAAACCCAAGGCTTGCATCCTTTCTTGGCTAGAACATCCTAATGCTGATGGCGGAAATAAGAGGCTTAGGCCTTTGCTCTTTAGGCCAGCTCTCGCTGCTTATTTCCTTGGTGAGTGGATACCCCTTTGAAACTGCAAGCATTCGACTGTCCTATCCTGCGAAATGCTGCTAGGCCGGGGTCTTACTAGGCATTGATAGTTCTGTATTAACGGCAATTAGCATGGAGCATAACCCTCGGCGGTGGTCATTCCCTCGCAGGAGGGAATCTTAAAGCGGTTTTAGGATATGAAAGTGACTTCGAAGGCGGCGAGACGAAGAGTGTATAGAAGGGTAAAGTTCCCTTGTATTGATTTGTATGAAATAAATTAACCTTCAGGATGAACAATACATTTTACTTTTCTCCAATATCACAATTCTTTGACAAATTATCCCGATCTTACTTCAGTAGGCTCAGTATCACAAGATAGTTGATTGTCCTTCGACAAGCTCAGGATTGACAAGGTCGTGGATTGTCTTTTTTCTGAGAACTTGTCTAGATTTTATATAGTTAAGCTCAGGGATGACAAAAAATATAATAAAATCCAGTTTCGTAAAGCGATTCTTTACAAATGCATTTCAGATTAACCAGGGATAGGTAGGTAAACGATTAGTTCAATCTTTTACCTATTTTATCTTTATTAACACCTTCGTCGAATAGAAATCCTAAGAAGTTAATGATCAGTTTACTGATTTCGATTGTTTTTTTGAGAGCGGTCATAGGGTGTAGATTTTATTTTCCATAATAATCAATTTTTACGGGATGCTTTAGGTAAACAAATGATTAAGAAAAAAGTTTGACTTAATTTAAATTTTTTATTTAAATGTCGAAGAGGCCTGAGATTTCATGGATAAACCTGCATAAACGACGGGATAAAGCTTAAAAAAAGATGACAAGTGATCTCATGTTCTTCAACACGTGAACAAATATACTGAATCAAACGATTGATAAATAGTATTTTGTGTTAATTTAATGTTATGTGAAGCTAAATACACATTATTTGTATAACAATCTCTGGTAGTTGTATACCTTTTACTACTGGATAGCTTATCAGGGGTATTAACTCTATTCTTTTTGCCTGTTTTTTAATTAAGCCAACGAAATTTTGGTTGATAAACCGATTATATTTATCTTTAAATCAACTTTTAACCTCTCCATGAAAAGATACTTCTTCGTGCTTGCCCTATTCGTTTGTTGTCTATTAAACGTTCGGTGGGTATATGCTAATCCTGTTAACGATGAATGCACAGGTGCGATTAACCGTACTCCGGATGCGAGTGCTTACACCGACTTGTTTTCGAATGTTGATGCAACAGTATCAATGCCTCCTTGTAGCAGTTCTGCTGCAAAGGATATTTGGTTCAAATTCACTGCTACTGCTTCACGACACCAGGTAATATCGCGGAGTATTAATGGGGAACCATTTATTGCGCAGTTTTTTAGTGGAGAATGTGGAAATCTGACCTCCATATTGTGTCGCGACTCGCCAAACAACACTACAGAACTGGCAAATTTAGTGCCCGGAAAGACCTATTATTACCGACTATACCTCAAAAGTGGAAGTAATTTGTCTGCCAATTTTAGTACATATGTAACCTCTCCAATTGCGCCAGTAAATGATGAGGCAACCGGGGCAATAGTGCTTTCGCTTAATACTACATTGAACACTAACCTTGGATACGCTACTCAAAGCTACGTACCCTGTAACGACACCGGATTTGATGCTAAAGATGTATGGTATAAATTTACAGCTACGCATACAACGTTGAATTTTTCAGTAAATCCAATTAGCCATGATGAGCTCATGTTTGAAGTTTTTTCGGGTGCGCCAGGAAACTTAAGTTCTATTTTTTGCTCGGGAGTGGCGGGTTATGAGCAAATTAAAACGGCTTCATTGAATAATCTTGTGATTGGACAAACATATTATGTAAGTGTACGCAATCGATATGGAGATGCCTATCCGGGTGTAACCTTCAAGCTTGATTTAAAAGATAACGCCGGCCCGGTTAACGATGAGTGTAGTGGTGCCATAGAACGAATCGCCGGCGTAACAGCACATATGGATATGTTTAACAATCTGGGTGCCACCTTGTCTATGCCTGCCTGTACCAGTTCGGCAGCTAAAGATATTTGGTTTAAATTTACTGCAACTGCAACCCGGCATCAGGTTATTTCCAGGGCTATTAACAGCGCTCCTTTTATTGCCCAGTTTTTTAGTGGATCATGTGGAAATCTTACTTCTATCCTATGTCGCGATTCTCCTAACGGAACTACAGAGTTGGTAGGGCTAACTCCCGGTCAAGTCTATTATTATCGCCTGTACTTAAAAAATGGGAATCCCGCCTCTACCGACTTTAATACCTATGTTACATCGCCTCCTATGCCTGCGAATGATGAACCTGGTGGTGCCTATCTAATCAGTTTGAATAGTACCCTGAAGGCAACATTAGATTATGCCACCCAAACCTTCACCCCCTGTTATGCAACAGGATATGATGCGAAAGACGTTTGGTATAAATTTGTGGCCGGCAGTACATCTCTCAATCTTTCGGTAACGCCTGTGAGCTTCGGCGAACAAATGTTTCAGGTTTATAGTGGAACACCCGATAATTTCACATCAATTTATTGTTCTGGAATTGCAGGATATGAACAGATTAAAACAGCGGCTTTGACTAACCTGGTAATTGGCAATACGTATTATGTACGTGTGCACAATCGGTATGGTGATGCCAGTCCATCGGTAACCTTTAATTTAGATTTGAAGGATAATAAAGGGCCTGAGAACGATGAGTGTACTGGTGCTATTAACATCATAGCAGGAGAAATAGCCCATATGAGAATGTTTAACAACCTGGGCGCTACCGTTTCTATGGAACCGTGTACCAGTCTATCTGCAAAAGATATTTGGTTTAAATTTACAGCTACTGCTTCCCGTCACCAAGTGATCTCCAGAAGTATAAATGGTATGCCTTTTATTGCACAATTTTTTAGCGGATCTTGTGAGAACCTCACATCAATACTCTGTCGAGACTCTCCTAATAATACCACTGAACTCGTTGGACTCACTCCGGGTCAAACCTATTATTATCGTCTTTATTTGAAGAATGGAAGTTCGGTATCAACAGAATTTAATACATACGTTACCTCTTGGCCAATGCCAGCTAATGATGAGCCTTCGGGAGCTATAACCTTGGCTATGAATGCCAAAGCTAATTACTCCTTGGAGTATGCTACCTCTACATTTCCACCTTGTTATCAAACAGGTTTTGATGCTAAAGATGTTTGGTATAAGTTTAAGGCCACGAGTACCGCACATAACGTTTCATTAGACCCAATTAGTTTTGATGAACTCATGCTTCAGGTATATAGTGGAACTGAAAATGCGCTCAATAGTATTTACTGCGGAGGGATTGCTGGTTATGAGCAAATTAAAACCGCAGTGCTGACAAATCTTTCGATTGGTGCAACCTATTATGTTAGGGTACATAACCGATACGGTGATGCTAGTCCGTCTGTAACCTATAGCCTGGCCCTAACTCATGTTGTAGTTCCACCTCCAGTAATCACATCGGTAAGTGCCAGGGGCGCAGCTCTGGGAAGCACTATTTATCTGTATGGGACTAATTTTACGGGCGCAAGTATAGTTACATTTGGAGGGAAAAGTATAACCGACTTTAGCGTCATTTCACCTACAATCGTTAAAGTTGTTCTAAATGATGCACTTAGTGGAGATATTGAAATTACAACTCCTAGTGGAAAAGGCAAATATGCCAATTTTATAATCATACCAGTCCCTGTAATTTCTGCGGAAGGTCAAACCACCTTTACTATTGGTGGAAGTGTTAACTTAAGTTCATCAGTTGAGGGGAGCTGGAGCGTAAATTGGTATAAAAATGGAGTACCTGTTAATGGTGCATTAAGTAAAACTTATAATGCAAACACATCGGGAAACTATAAATGCGCTATTAGTTATGAAGGAATACAGGTTTATTCTAATGAGATTGTTGTTAAAGTGATATTCACACTGCCAGCAAATAACTTTAAAGTTAACCTGGTAGGAGAGACTTGTAGGCAAAGTAACAATGGACGTATTCTGCTTACATCAGAGAAGGTTGGCTCATATGCAGCAGTTTTGCGCGGAGTATCCAACCAAACCAATTACTCCTTTACAAATGAGTTGAATATAAATAATCTGAGTGCGGGTAATTATTCGTTGTGCATCACTGTTAATGGAGAGCCCGAATACAAGCAATGCTACGACGTAGTAATTACTGAGCCAGAGGATTTAACCGTATATGCAATAATGAGCCAGGATAGTAGATCATTGAACTTGAAATTATCAGGTGGAAATACTTACCATGTTGTTGTGAATAATCGAACCTTCAATACATCAAGTCCGGAACTTATTGTGCCACTACAGCAAGGGGATAATAGGGTTAGCATTACTACAGATAAGCTTTGCCAGGGAGTGTTTGAGCAGGTGTTCAAAACAACAGGACCGTCTGTATATCCAAATCCTTTCACAAATATCTTAAATGTGTATTTTCCTTCAGAAAGCGGCAAAATTGAGATCAGAAGATTGGACGGACAACTGGTGCATACCTTGGACGTTAAGAAAAATACTGGTTTGATTGAACTACAGTTAGGTCATTTAGCGAGTGGGATGTACGTTGTAAAGCTTCAATCAGATAATTCACAGTCATATTTTAAGGTAATTAAACAATAATGAAAAGGATTTTCTCTATAGCCCTGGCATTGTCTACATTATTCAGCTGCAAAAGAACACAGGTAGAAATTCCTCCACCAACAGCGGCCACTTTAATCGTCCCTGCTCGAAATGAAGCTTGTTCAACCGGTTTGATCCTTACACCCTCACAAAGTAGTGTGTCCTTCTCTTGGTCGGCTACCGATAACACAGGGGCTTATGAGGTTAATGTTAAAAATCTTTTAACAGGTAAGGTTATTTCAAAAAAGACCGAATCTACTTCCACTTCCTTCGCTTTGGATGTAAATACACCCTATTCATGGTTTGTTGTATCATATGCTGTTTCAGACAGTAGAAAGATAAGTAGCGAGACTTGGAAATTCTATAATTCCGGACCGGGAATTTCATCTTATGCACCTTTTCCAGCTGAGGTAGTGTTTCCAATTATAGGTCAGGATGTAGGTTTTGGACAAGGACAAGTCCGTTTAGAATGGAAGGGTATGGATGTTGACCAAGACATTGCGGGATATGATGTGTATTTTGGAACAAGCAATAACCCCGGCCTTTTATCGGGCAACTTACAAAGCATGTTGCTAGAAAACGTGAAAATTTCTGCTAACACCACTTACTATTGGAAAGTAGTCACTAAAGATAAAAGAGGAAATACTTCTGATTCAGGAATATTTCAATTCAAAGTGAGGTGAAATTCTACTAACGAAAATAGATGACGCAGGCTTCAAGTGCTTTAAAATACTGGCCTGTCTTAACTAAACCCGACTGGATGGAAAATCCGCAGGACCATGAAAGAGAAACAAAGAATAAAGAACAAGAAGCAAAGGCCTGCTGCACGCTAGTGTAAATAGTGTTGAGTATAGAGTATCAAGTATCGAGCATCAAGTATCATGACTCGGTTCAGATGTTTTAATTTCGCAAGGCAGACTCCGAACTACCGACTCCAGACTAAATTACCCACCCTGTCCGTAGAGTTAAGCGCAGCGCCTCTACGGATTACAACATACCGTTGAGTTTCATAACTCACATTAATTAAACCGAGTCCAAGACTCTCCTCCATTAAACAATCCGTAGAACTCCTGCGGAACTCGACGGACAGGATTGGTAAATAGTATTGAGTATAGAGTATCAAGTATCAAGTATCGAGCATCAAGTATCAAGTATCATGACTCGGTTCAGATGTTTTAATTTCGTAAGGCAGACTCCGAACTAATGACTCCCAACTCCAAACTAGTTTCGTTCCACAGACTTCAGACTTAGGACTACAGACTCCAGACTAAATTACCCTGCCAAACTATTCGTCGTTCTCTTCACGGCAACTTTCTTCACCGCTTCAATAATGGCGGCTTTATCATACCCACATTCAGCCCATAGCTCAGGTTGTTCCCCATGTTCGATAAACTGATCTGGAATACCTAAACGGATTACGTTGGTGTTGTATTGATTGTCGGTCATGAATTCTAAAACTGCAGATCCCATTCCACCGGGTAAGGAGCCGTCTTCTACAGTAATTACATGTTTATATTTAGTAAATACTTCGTGAAGCAGCTGTTCGTCTAGCGGTTTTACAAAACGCAGATCATAATGTGCAGGATAAAATCCTTCAGTATTTAATTCGGCAGTTGCCTCTACAGCAAAGTTCCCAACGTGGCCGATAGTGAGGATTGCTACATCTTCGCCATCGCAGATTTTACGTCCTTTTCCAATTTCCAGCGCTTTGAATGGTCTTTTCCAATCTGGCATAACACCATTGCCACGCGGATAGCGAATCACAAACGGCCCCATATCTTCTTGTTGTGCGGTGAACATGAGGTTACGTAGCTCTTCTTCATTCATAGGAGAAGAAATCACCAAATTGGGAATGCAACGCATAAAGGCAATGTCGTAAGCACCATGATGGGTTGCGCCATCGGCACCTGCTAATCCAGCTCTATCTAGGCAAAATACTACATTCAGTTTCTGTATGGCAACATCGTGGATTACCTGATCATAAGCCCTCTGCATAAAGCTCGAATAGATATTGCAGAAAGGAACCAATCCCTGGGCGGCTAGGCCTGCAGAAAAGGTTACAGCGTGTTGTTCTGCTATACCCACATCGAAAGCTCTCTTAGGCATGGCTTTCATCATGATATTCAATGAAGAACCCGAAGGCATAGCAGGGGTAATCCCTACAATCTTATCATTAGCCTCTGCCAGTTCTACCATGGTATGTCCGAAAACATCCTGATATTTTGGAGGTTGTGGCTTATCTGGAATGCTTTTTTTGATTTCTCCGGTAATTTTATCGAACAAGCCCGGTGCATGCCATTTGGTTTGATCTTTTTCTGCCAGGGCAAAGCCTTTACCCTTAACGGTAACGCAATGCAATAGCTTAGGGCCTGGTATGTCTTTAAGTTCTTTGATGGTTTGTGCTAAACGCTTAACATCGTGGCCATCAACAGGACCGAAATATCTAAAATTTAAAGCCTCAAAAAGGTTACTCTGTTTAAGAAGCGTGCCTTTAATGCTTTTTTCTATTTTCTTAACGTATTTGTGTGCATTAGGGCCCAATTTAGAAAGGCTTACCAATACATTTGAAATATCATCGCGGAAGCGATTGTAAGATTTGGAGATGGTAATGCTGGTGAGGTATTCTTTTAAAGCACCAACGTTAGGGTCAATAGACATGCAGTTATCATTTAAGATAACGAGTACATTGCTATTTTCAATACCGGCGTGGTTTAAGCCTTCAAAAGCTAAACCAGCAGTCATGGCACCATCGCCAATTACGGCTACGTGTTGCCTGTTGGTTTCTCCCTTAATTTGAGAAGCCACAGCCATACCCAAGGCAGCCGAAATAGAAGTAGAGGAGTGCCCTACGCCAAAGGTATCATACTCGCTTTCCGAAATTTTTGGGAAACCGCTAATTCCTTTGTAAATACGATTGGTATGGAATAATTCTCTCCTGCCGGTAAGTATTTTATGGCCGTAAGCCTGGTGGCCAACGTCCCAGACTAACTTGTCGTAAGGGGTATTTAATGCATAATGTAAGGCAACAGTTAGTTCAACCACACCCAGGCTGGCACCGAAATGCCCACCATTAACACTCACTACATCAATAATATATTGCCTTAACTCCTGGCTTATTTGTTCTAAGTCAGTTTCACTATATTGCTTTAAATCAGCAGGATAGTTAATTTTAGATAAAAGGGGACCAGCTTTTACTTGCATTCAATTTTGGGTAAAAAACAAGATACAAAGTAAGGGATTTTTGTTTTAAAATAGAAAAGAATAATGAAGGTACTTGAGGGATGGGGCTTCATTATGGTAATGAAGAGACAAATAATGGATTTTTGGAAGTTTGAGGCCTGTTTTTGTTGTTCCTGACCATGGTAAACATGTAAACAATTTTAAGTATTTTTGCCGATTAGGATATGCAGGCAGAAAATTTTGAAATCAAGCTCCCGATTTTTGAAGGTCCATTTGATCTTTTACTCTTCTTTATTGAACGGGATGAGTTGAATATTCAGGATGTGGAGATATCGAAAATTACCAACGACTTCCTCGCCTATATTCATCAATTGTTAGCCCTCAATGTAGAGATTGCCAGTGAGTTTATTTTAGTGGCCGCTACCTTGATGCGGATCAAATCTAAAATGCTCTTGCCCAGAATTGAACTGGATGAAGCCGGGAATGAAGTTAACCCGGAGCAGGATTTAATTGCCCGACTTATCGCCTATAAGCAATTCAAGTCGGCCGCAGAGGAGCTCAGGGTTTTTGAACAATCGCGGATGCAGCAGGAGCGAAGGGGAAATATTGATCAGGACCTGAATATTGTAGCCGAATCTTCCAGCCATCAGGATGAGCTTTTATCTTTGGATCTTTATAAGCTGTTGATGGTTTATCACCGTACCATGCAGAAATATGATTTGCGAAGCGAAGAGGTAAAGCACACCGTAGTTCAATACCCTTATACCATTGAGCAGCAAAAGCATTTTATGGCTAATTTGCTTGATATCAACAAACAGATTGATTTTGCTTTGGTGCTGAAGAACTCAGAAAACAAGGTGCATTTCGTTTATAACTTTTTGGCCATTTTAGAGATGCTGCAGCAGCAGATTGTACAGATTAAGATTGGTAGTGGTTATAATAATTTTAATGTAAGCGCTGTTTCTTAGGCAGTATGATGGAGCTTCAACTGGTTGTAGCGTCTCGCTACGACCTACAAGAGATTGAGATTTGTCAGTCTGAGCCTGTCGAAGACTTAGTAGATTTTACATCGGCATGCTCAGGATAAAAATACTGTGTGTGCTCGGCCCCTTCTTAATGGATTTTGTGTTTAAATGATAATTTTAAATCAGGTGTCCGCTTTTCTTCAACTTATTTATAGACAAAACTGGAAATAGCAGGGAATAAACCCCTGCTAATGTTCCGATAAAGAGAGAGGAAATAGTAATATCATATTGGTAGCCTGGAGGCATGAATAAGTGCAAACTCAGTACAAAAAGTGAAACGGTTAGGAAAGTTAGTAGGGCGTGCCAGGTTGCTAACCTGAATATAAAGCGGCGTTTAGGGAAGCTTTCATCTACTTCCATGTGAAACTGCTTTTTTAAGGCGGCTTCAATGGTTTTTTTTAAAATGTCGAAGGTGAGGATAAAAGGTAGCAACAGCGACATGGGGAGTAAGAAGCGTACGAGATTTTCCTTTCCATCCAGCAACTGAACGCTACCCTGCTGTTTAAAAACAATATAGGGGATCAGTGCATTGAAAATGACATTGGGAGCCAGGTAGATTAAAAGGTTTTTAATCAAAAAGCGTCGCCACTTTTGCTTTTTCAACTGTTCGTTTTCTACTTCCTCAAGCATGTACAGGTTTGTTTAAATGGTTGGTGAGTACAATCATGGCTTCGGTTTTAATTTGCCAGGCTTCAAACTCTGTTAGAAAAGACGCATTAGACAAGAAAGAAAAATCCAATTGGTTGTTAAAACTGCTTACTACCAGGGTATTTGCATTTCGCCAGGGAAAGGCTACCGTAGGACTGTAAATGGTTTCAATTTTAAAATCCTGGTAAACAGCAGGGATATCTAAACGGCCCATATTGCTTAGGGTAACATCGTGAGAACCTTCGGTTGATTTTAAAAAGCTTACCATTTTATTTACAGAAGAGTGGAAGTATTCGCTCATGTTTAATAAATCGAATACCTTCATCTCAGCAATTTTTTCTTCTAAATCGGCCTTTAATTTTCGGGCTTTATCCCAAAAATCAGAAATGGTTGGATCTATTTTTAACTCTGCAATGGGAGCGAAGGCAAACATAGTGTCTTTTTTAATCACCGGAACGAATCTTCTGATATCGACCGGAGAGATTACTTTACCATGCGCTTTTTCAGCCTTAACCGTTTTAAATCCCTCTAAAAAGGCAATACAAAGCGCTGCATGGATACTCGTTTTTTCTGCTTTACATTGGAGTTGGAGTGCCTGCGTATGCGCTTCTGAAAATTTCCAGTTTAATACGTAATTATTCTGTTCAATGTTTTTGTACTTCGTGGATTTGAATAAAAAGAAAAGCTTTGATATGGCCGAAAATACTTTGCCTTTAAAGTGACTGATGCGGTTGTGCATAAAATCTGCCGGAAGCAAATCGCGTACAGATGAAAAGGACGCATAAGAAGGTAGTTCTTGTTCAGGATGATCAATGAGGCTCATCAGCTCGCGCATGAGATTGAGAATGGTTGTACCATCGCAAATACAATGCGGTAAAACCAATAGCAGATCAGAAAAAGTATCACCCTTTAACCAAACCAAGCGGGCTAGGGGCAGGTCTTCCTGATCAAATAATTTATACCATTCTTTTTTAGATTCCTTTTGCCAATCGTAGTCTCCCATGCGGGTAACTATCCTAACAGGAATTTTCGCCATCTGTTCATTCAGCACGAAATAAGGATCTTTACCGCTATGATCGATTTTCATGCGAAGCAATGGATGTTTGTGTTGAATTTTAAGTAGTGCGGTATTTAGCTTAACATCGTCAATATAGCCCGAAACCTTCGCTCCAAAAACACAGTTCAATGGTGTTTTGGCATCTACGTGCATAATTCTCTCTCCTAAAATTAATCTTCTTTTCATGCGTGCTCAAGTTCTGGTGCAGGGATTTTAATTTGTGCCAAAAGAATTTCCATTACTTTTTCCTTAATGGCTTCGGCTTCATTACGTGGGAGATAGCCTTCACTTGCCATAAATGAAAAATCCAGCTGATTGCGATAGGTAGAGACAACCAAGGTTGTGGTATTACCCAGAGGCCCCATCACGGAAGGACTGTATATGGTTTCAATTTCAAAGTTTTTGTACTGATGCGGAATGTCTAGCCTGCCTAGATTAGAGAACATACAATCGTTGCTTGATTTCCCATACTTTAACAGGTTGGTGAAATTGGTTAAGGCCGAATGGCAAGCTTCCATCATTAGCATGAGGCTGTATGGATTAAGCTTAGCAAGTTTCTGGCTGGCATCTTGCTGGATCGACTTTACATTGCTTAGAAAGTCTTTTTCTGGGTAAGCCGAAAGAACAATCATTAATCCGAAGGCAAAAATATGATCGGCTTTTATGGCCTTGTTATAATTTCTGACATCAACAGGAAGCGAAATTTTATTAAATGCCTTTTCTCCTCTCACTGCTTTAAAGGCAGTAAGTAAGGTTGCACTCAATAATGTATTGACTGTAAACTGGTGTTTTTTACAGAATTGAACGATACCTGCGGTTATTTCTTCGTTGAATTTCCAGCTTAAAATAAAATCTTCCTTTCTTTCAAAAGGGATTTTTTTAATTGGAATCAGCCATAAGGCCATGGTAGTCATTTTACCGATTAACCCGGATTTAATTCTACTGCGATAACTGGATAATACCTTAGCGGGGATAATATCTTCCAGGCTCTGAATGGGAATTTCTTTGCCGATATCTGCTTCGGGGTTGTCTAACAACACTACCAATTCCTTAAGGATGCTCATGGCAGAAGTGCCGTCGCAGAGGCAATGATGAACCACGAGTAAAATCTCAGAAAGGGTATGCGAACGAAGCCAAACGATGCGAACCAAAGGATTACTACTGGCTTCAAAAGCGGTAGCCCATTCCTTTTTAGATTCCACTTGCCATTGATCGTCATTTAATCGTTCAACAATTCTTACCGGGATATGAAATTTTTCTGTCAGGTTGGTTACCATCCAGGGCCATTTTTTTTCGTCCAGGCGGATGCCCGCTGTTAACCAGGGATGTTTCTTTTGCACACGTTTTAGGGCCTGGCCTAACAAAGCTTCACTAATATATCCCCGAATTTTAATGGGTATAACACAGTTGAAAGGCGTTTTTCCATCGCCATACAACATCCGCTCGCCGAAAAATAACTTTCTTTTCATAGTAGTTAATTTTGAATGATTGAGTTTTGAATGATAGAATATTTCCCCTCGATCGTACCAAACATTCACTCATTCGATCAATCACTCATTCAATTATTCACTAATTCATTCATCCACTCATTTGTAATTTAGAATGATAGAGTTTTGAATGATAGAATATTTCCCCTCAATCGGCTAATCCAACATTCACTCATTCGATCAATCACTAATTCAATTATTCACTAATTCATTCCTTCACTCATTTGTAATTTTGAATGATAGAGTTTTGAATGATAGAATATTTCCCCTCAATCGGTCAATCTAACATTCACTCATTCACTAATTCATTCATTCACTAATTTGTAATTTTGAATGATTGAGTTTTGAATGATAGAATATTTCCCCTCAATCGGCCAATCCAACATTCACTAATTCATTCAATCAATCAATCATTCATTCCTTCCTTCACTCATTTATTAATTTAGAATGATTAAGTTTTGAATGATAGAATGCCCCTCAATCGTACCAAAACATTCACTCATTCACTAATTAATTCATTCAATCAATCCATCCTTCACTGCTTCCATTGCAAAATCTTCCAATAGTTGTACCGCCTTGTCGTTTCCGCCGGCATCAATAAAGGTTTGTTTAATTTTTTCTGCTGCAAGGCGATATTTAGGGTTATCGAGCAATTCGAAAACGGTATTTCGCAAGTCGCTGATGCGTAATCGCTTGTAGCGGATACTTACGCCGCAACCCGCTTTTTCTATGAGTTTGGCCGTATGGAAATGATCGTAGGCAATAGGCGTAATTAACATGGACAGGCCATTGCTGAAGGTATCGTTAACGGTATTAAATCCGCCATGGCAAATTACAGCGTCCATGTGTGGCATTAACTCAGATTGTGGAACAAAGCCATTGACGATAAAATTATCTGGCCATTGCTCAAAAATATCAGGGTTAGTTGCTGCAATAATCGTTACGGGTTCATGCTCAAAGGCCGTAATCAGCTTCTGAAAGAATTCTTTCCTAATATCAACTAATAAGGTTCCCAGGGAAACAAAAACCTTGGGCGTTTTGGCCTGTGCAAGTCTTTCCCAGTCAAATGGAGCCAGATTTGGTCTTCCTTTAACGGGGCCTACAAATTGCATATGTGGAGGCTTTTCCTCAAAACCGGCAAACGCCTGTGAGGTAAAAACCATATTGAGTTCGTGTGAATGAATATGGATATCATCATCATAAATGCCTACTTCTTTTTGAAGACCTTTAATGAGGTTCTGTTGCCACTCGAATATTTTTGGCGCACTGGAGGCTGTATCACCCATAACATCTGGAGGAACAGGAGTGGTGGTTACATTTGGAATACCTTTTAATATAGCACACAATGAACCTGCAAAAGTGATACAGTCGTTCACAATTACATCGGGCTTCCATTGATCGACAAAGTTATTCAAGCCCTTCATCATCATTTTGGCAAAGGGAACATAAGTTTCTTCGAGGGCAAGCTTCATCACTTCGGGGCCGGAGCAGGCTGGTCCATCGTCCTGACGTTTCAGAATCCGCTGGATTTCATCCTGGTATTCTGCTAAATCGGCCTCGGGGTAGATAAACTCGCCACCTTCTGGAAGATGGGCTTGAGCAAGGGGAGTAATACCCAACCACTTTACTTCATGTCCGCGGGCAAGCAAACTGGCTCCAATACTTAGCGTTGGGCTAATATGGCCGAAAAAAGGAGGAACAACGAATAGGAATTTTGACATAATAGTAGATTTAACTGATCAATAAAGAAGGAGTTTTTTGGGCATAGGCTTCGAGTAGATCTGCGGCAGTAGGTGTTCCGCCGGCATCAATAAACGATTGTTTGATGTATTCGGCAGCTGCCCGGTAGCTGGGCTCAGTTATCACTTTGTGTACAGCTTCTTTGAGGTGATGGGCTTTAAAACGATTGAAGTTTAAGCGTTCGCCTGCACCTACGCGAAATACACGACCTGCCACATGGCTTTGATCATAAGCAATGGGGATAACCACCATCGGAAGCCCGTTCATTAGGGTTTCGCAAACGGTATTATGGCCGCCATGACAAACCACAGCTGTTAAATGAGGCAAAAGATCTAATTGTGGTACCTGTTGCTGAACGGTAAAATTAGCGGGCCATTCTTCAAATAGGTTAGGGTCTGAAACCACAATCACTTGTAAGTCTTCATCCGAAAAGGCTTCTACTACCTTGGCAAAGAAGCTTTTCTTATGCTCGTGATCAAAGGTAGTGCCTATACTCACTAATATTTTAGGTTTGTTATTGGCGTGGAACTCTTCCCAGTTAAACGGGATGGCAACCTTTCGGCTATTTAGCACGGGGCCTATAAAGCTGAAATTGTCTGAGAGTTCCATCTCTCCAAAAAATGCCTGAGAAGTAAAAACTAGGGTTAATAATTCAGAACAAGCGATAGAATCTGTTCCTTCAAGACCTAGTTCCTTTTGCAAGGTTACAATTTGATTAACCTCCCATTCATGCACTTTAGGCAGCTCGTCCATGATTTTTAAAGCTGCCGGAGCAGTTACAGAGGTGGCATAAGGATAGTTTTTATTCACTGCAGCAATGGCTCCGGCAAACATCTGATGATCGGTAATCACCAAATCAGGCTTAAATTCATCTAATAGGTTAACAATACCTTCATAGCTGTGTCTGTTTAAGGGAATGAGTACCTCTTCATAGAGGAATTTAATGCTGTCAATACCGTAAACAATTTTTTTGGTGATGATATCGAGGTATTTTTCTGAATCTTTCTTTTGCTGATCATTCTGATCATATTGAATATGCAGCAATTCACCTCCCACTGGTAATTTTTGTGCTAAAGATTCATCCAGGGTGATCCAGGCTACCCGATGTCCGCGTTGCAAAAGTGCTGCGCCCATACTCAGCGTAGGGTTGATATGCCCGGTTAAAGGGGGTACAATGAATGCGAATTTGGCCATAGCAAATAGATTTACGGTTGTTTGAAAAAGATTAAAAGTTCATCTGCAACCTGCTGCGGATGTTGTATGGGAATGTTATGGTCGCCTTCAATGGCCAGTAAGCGTGAGTTTTTGATCTTCTTATTGAGCAGTTTGCCTGCATCCAGGCAATTGGAGAACCAGCCATAAAGCAAAAACGTTTCATGTGGAACCCGGGTTAATCCGCCTGCGCCAAAAAAGTCCTGCTCATTAATCATATCCTGTTTAATACTGGTTTGATAGAAGAGGTATTCGTACATGCGGTGGTTCTTTTCCATCTGCCTTTTACCCATTTTCACCTTTGTGGTATCGGTAAAGTTTTCTACATAATGTTCTAAAAATTCACGGCTATATTCATCAATAATACCTCTGGCTTTTTCATCGCTGGGGTCTGGAGCTTCAATAACAGCCAGTTTTTTAATCCGCTCAGGAAATCGGGTGGCCATTTTTAAGGCAATCAGGCCTCCGAAACTGTACCCGCCTAAATGAACTTTTTTAAGGTTCAAAGCCTCCATTAAAGCCAGTAAATCATCGGTCATGCTATTGAGATCGTAACCATGCAGGGTTTTCTCGCTCATGCCGTGGCTTTTTAAATCGTATAGTACTACGTGAAATTGTGTAGCTAAAATTGGAGCAATGCTGAAATAATAAACAGAAAGGTTGCTAAACATCCCATGAACAAGAATTACGGTTTCTGCCGCAGCTTTGTTCAGCTCCTGGATATGAACCTCTCTATCGTTTATTTTCAGGATTGGCATGTTTCAATGTAAGAAATGATCATCCCTAAGTTTAGATTGATCAGCTGATCTAAATCCATTTCAGAAAGCCAGCCTGTAAAATCAATCTGATCCCCAAAATGGGCTTTAATTTTTTCTGAGAAGGATACAATTTCAATACTGTCCATCTCTAAATCCTTAGTGAAAGAACTTTCAGGAGTGATATCCATCTCTTCTACAAATTCTTCTCCGATCACCTCAGTGATAAATTGCTTCATGAGATTAAAAATCTCTTCACTGTTCATTTTAGTTGCTGTAGTTATAGTGTCCATCCGATGATATAGTTATGGTGTTTAATTGTTTTAATTACTTTGTTGTTAATGGTTAGTTCCTCGCCATCAATATGAGAAACTGTATAAGCTTTTGGGTTCCCTTGAAGGCCTTTGCCTAAGTACTTTCCATATGCTTCCTTAGCTACCCAAAAACGGGTTGCCCACTCGGTTTTATACCGGCCTTCGAGTAAGAGCATTTCAATCTCCGTAAATACCAGATCGAAAAAAGCCGGACTTCGTGCTTCAATCAACTCGATGTCGATGCCCACCGCTTCATCCAGCCGGGCAATAGCAACTGCATCTGTTCCTTTATGTGCAATAGAAACCTGAATTCCATCCGTGAGGCCACCTTTAACATAAGGTTTACGGAACTCGTCTGAGTAAATCTCGAAAGTGATGGGATAACAGGCTTGCTGTTTCTGGGTATTGAGCAGATTTCTTACCGCATCTTTAACGGCCACCCGGCTGATCATCCAGGTTCTTCGTTTATTGGGTAATAAATTTTGATGATGTTGCTTTTCTGTTTGATTGAAATAGCGTTTTAAAATGAAATCCCAGGACACTACCCGTGTATAGGCATTGTTAAACATAAAAACGCCAGGGGCAATCTCTGCTGATAAGCGGTTGTGCAGTGGAGACATGGAAACGTTCCACAAAGGTTCGTCTATTTCCAGTCTTCTGTTTTGCCATCCGGAAAGGATGGCCCAGATTTGCCCATCGCGCTTCATCACAATATCTGCCGTAGCAAATTCATCGTTAATTTCTGTGAGCACACAAGTACATTGAAAATCGCCTTTTTGATCATATAGATCGCTAAAAAACTCAATCTCCTGAATTTTAACCGGGAAGGCAATTCTATCCTTGGTTAAAGTAAGCTGTAGCCAAAGCCCGAAAAGCTGTCCGGCATTATCCAGTAAAGAGCCTTTTCCATTTCCTGCTGCAATAATCCCGGTAATTCCTTTGGTTCCCACAGCGGTTAATTTTTTTATTCCCTGGTAACCCGGGCCATGAAACATGTGTGCATCGTATATTTGTTCGGTAGTCCGATCGATGTTTAATGGTTCTCCGATATCAAAATTGCGGGTAGGAGCAGTGCTTAACTCTGCCACCAGTTGTACTTCTGCATTGGCAAAACGTTCCAGGTTGAGGTAAACCTTTTGCTGATCCTTCCATTCTCCGGTTACCGTTTCGCGGAAAGGCTTAACTACATTCATCCATTGAAAAACACGGATGTTCATAATCTTCTGAACTTTTTCTGCGGGAGACTGCTCATGTGCAATTTCCGCAAAGAGTTCAAAAATCATGGTCATGGGGATAACGGGATCCATGTCTTCTACTGTGGGCCATCCCTTAGGCTGTCTGAGTAAAGCGTGATCTATCAGGTAAGGGCAATTATCCAGGCTTACATCCAAAAGCTTTTCAAAATTTATCCGCTTAGGCGGGAATGTTTTTTCTACGGCTAAATCTCTTTGAATGGCTGGTTGCAGAGCAGGGTTTTCAAAAAGCTGGATAATTTCTGATTGCATATTCATCATCTCTACCATATTCTCATTGAAAGCCTGTAAAACAGGATTGCTGGAATGTGCCGGGAAATTAACTGGCGCAGCTGGCTGTGGCTGTTTAATGGTGATCCCTTTTAAACTTTGGAGATCATGAATAATGGGTGATCCCAGTTCGAGCTTAATACCCTTGCTGTTTTTATTGGGATTCGATTTTATATTTCCTAAAAATTCTAAGCCTATTTCCTTCCCTTCAATGAAGAGTGCAGCCAAAACCCGTTGCAATTGGGTAATTCCCGATCGGATAGGTACATTGGCTGTTATGGTACTGATGTCTTTTCCTTTTAGGGTATCGTCTATAAAACCCGTTAATCCTCCAGAACCCACCTGTATAAACACCCGTGCACCTTCTACATAGAGCTTTTCTGTTAACTCCCGGAAACGTACTGGCTTAATGAGGTGCTCGGCACTTAGCTGTCTGATGGCTTCAAAACCTTCCGGGTAAACCTCCAAAGTGGTTGCCGACCAAAGTGGGGTCGTCGTTTTCCGGAATTGCATATTTTGCATTCCATCCAAAATCAATTCCAGCTTATCGGCAACGAAAGGAGAGTGGAATCCCGATTGGAAGGGTAATATCTGGTGGAAAATTTGTTTGGCTTTTAATATCGGCACCAGTTCCGTAAGTGCAGACTGACTTCCGCACAAGATTACCTGTTGCGGACAGTTGTCGTTAGAAAGGTATAAATCAGGGATACTTTCTACTATGGGTTGAAGAATTTGGAGTCCGCAACCCACAGCAATAAATCTGGAATCCTTTAAATCGAAAGTCTCCGGGTTGAGCACCTTCAATAAATTCATCACCGAACTTTCTTCTGCCAGTTCAGAAGATCTGGCAGCCAGCCATTCTCCTAAGCTATGGCCAGCGTTCATGTCTGATTTTACCCCAAGCTGCTTTAAGGCCTGGTCTAAAACGCTGCTTTTGTTTAATACTTTTAAAGCCTCACTTAATAAGCCTTCCTGATTTTCCTTTTCGTCAACTTCAATGTTGAAATATTGGGCTACAGTTTCAACTTCACCTCCCGAGAGCCCATCTAAGCCCGAGAATACAAATGCTACTTTTCCACCTGTTGTTAGCAGCGGTTTATTGGTGTACCATATATCTTGTTTATTGCGCCAAGGTGTATTTTTGACTGCAATTTTTAGCGCTTTTTTTAATCGATCAGGTGTAGGGTTAAACACAGCAAGGCGATAATTGCCCTCACCTTTACTATAATCTTCGTGCTCTAAAGCTTCGATTAATTCCTGATGCGTTTGTCTGGCGATAACCAAAACAGGATCTTTCTTAGGGCGATCAAAAGCTGCTAGCACTACGTGGGCATTAATTCCCCCAAAGCCGAAGGCGTTTACCGCGGCCAGTTTGGGTAAACCCGATTGATCCCAATCAATAGGTTGTTGAACGGCTGCAAATCTGGTTTCTGAAAGTTGATCTATGGGGTGCTCACAATTTAAGGTAGGTGGGATAATGCCATGGTATAAGGCCAGGCTTGTTTTAATTAAACCGGCAATGCCGGCTGCGGGCATGGCATGGCCAATATTTGATTTTACTGAGCCAATCCCCGCTTTAGCTAAGCCTGCATCCTGACCGAAAAACTGTTTTAAAGTCTCAATTTCAGTTTTGTCGCCCAGTGGCGTTCCTGTTCCATGCGCTTCAAGGTAGCCAATGTCTTTACTTTCTACACCGGCGTTTTCCCAGGCTTGTTGAATGGCTTTAATTTGTCCTTTTACAGCCGGGCTCATTACACTGGTGCCGCTACCATCGCTGCTCACTCCCGTACCTTTAATTACGGCATATATTTTATCGCCATCTTTGTGTGCGTCTTCCAGGCGTTTTAACACCACAAAACCACAACCTTCACCAATAATTAATCCGTCGGCATTTTGGTCGAAGGGTTTTATCTTTTCCTGGCGGGATAAGGCTCCGAGCTGCGAAAAGATACTCCAGAAAGCAGCATTCTGGCCCAGGTGTACACCCCCTGCAATAACCATATTGCATCTTCCGGTATGCAGTTCCTGCACGGCGTGGTCTACAGCAATTAAAGAACTTGCACAGGCTGCATCAACAGTAAAGGCCGAGCCTCCCAGATTAAAACGGTTGGCTACCAATGAGGCTACAAGGTTGGGAATAAGTCCCATGGCCGTATCGGCGCTAAACCTGCCTTTGCGCAATTGATATTCGTGCTTTACTTTCTCAATTTCCTGTGCAGAAAGCTGAGGCATTAAATCTTTCAGTAAGCTGGAAATCTGCTCTCCCGTACGTACAATTTCGATTGCCCGTGTAGCTCCCGCTCCGGCATAATTACCCTTGCCGATAATAATACCTGTTTTATCCAGGCTTACCTGTTTATCGAAAATGCCTGCATCTTCTAATGCTGTATGAACCAGATCTAGCGTAATTAAATGATCAGGCTCTGTACCACTAACCGCCAGGGGTAAAATCCCAAAGCGCTGCGGATCAAACTCGTAATCGGGAATAAAGCCGCCACGGTTACAGTAAAAACGATCTACGCCAGTTACATTTTTATCAAAATGAACCGGATCAATTCGGTCTGCCGGAACTATTTGCGTAGCATCTACCCGATTGATGATATTTTCCCAAAAACTTGCCACATCCTTCGCACCAGCGAAAACACAAGACATTCCTATAATAGCTACGTCGTCTTTCTTCATTTGCTGTTCAGTTTAGAAGCGTTTTAAGTCCAGGTATTTCCCGCCATAATTAATACCTGGCTTTCCTTACCATATTTAAGCTCGTTTAAGAAAGTTTCCATTCCGTCTTTTAAAGGAATTAAGGCTATACCACGGCGTTGATATTCTTTTTCGAGCGTAGGGGAGACCATTCCGGCACCTTTCCAAGGCCCCCAGTTAATGGCCATCACCTTGCCTTTTATGCGTTGTTTTAGTGCCCAGGCATATTTATCCATTACACTATTGGCTGCGGCGTAATCGGTTTGTCCACGATTTCCGTAAACGGAGGCAATGCTCGAGAAAAGGATTACAAATTGGGTTTCCGGGCGAAGTTGCTCTGCAAGTACTCTCAATGGCGTTACTTTCGTATCGAAAACACGTTCAAAAGATTCAGAGGTTTTGTTTTGAAATAGCTTGTCTTCCAGTAAGCCCGCACCATGAACTACGCCATCAATTCGGCCATATTCCTGGTAAACATCATTAATCAGTCGGGTTAAGCCTGCTTCATCTCTTAAATCAAGTGATTCGTAAACAACAGTAGAGCCTCCTTCCTGCAACGTGGCAATACTTTTTAAAATCTGATTGTTTTTGTAGATCCTATTGGTTTCCTGCTCAATCTCTGCAGGCTTTTTAATTTCGCCCAGGTCAATTAAATATTTTCTGATCTCGTCCTTGCTGCTTAAAGAAGAGGTAGCTTCATTGGCAGATAAGAGTGGATTAGCAGAGCGGCCTACCAGGATGTAGTTACAAGGATAATCTTTGGCGAAGTGAATCGTTAACTCGGCAGTAATACCTTGCGCACCTCCTAAAACCAAAACTACCGCATTTTTATCCAGCTTGATATGTTCATCATCGCTCGTGGTACTCAACTGGCTAGGTACTAATTCCATGATGTGTCTTTTGTGATCGTTATATATGATCTCAGAAGGTTTATCAGGATTTAAGATTTCATTCAAAGTCATGTTGGCTACTTCATCTGCCGACATTTTAGTTTCTAAACTGATGAAACGGCATTTTACCTGCTCGTATTCCCGATCTAAACTTTTGAAGAAGCCAGAGTAGCCCTGGTAGTTACGCAAGAAAGAAATATCCGATTGATCGTTAAAATAACCCTTGGTGTCAGAAATCAGGTAAACCCATTTTACAGCCTCAAAATTAATTTTTTTAATCATCGAGAAATGATCAATAATTCCCGCTTTCTTTTGTGCTTCGAACATGTTGAGGATAATGAGCCCCTGATAATCTGTTAACGCATCATCAAAATTGATGATATCGACAGTAGAGCCATGTTTCTCGAGCAGGTTTTTAATTTTAATGGCTTGTCCTGCACCGTCATCGGTAATGGCAAAGCGTTGTCCTTTTAAAATAGCCGCTTCTGTAACGGTAAGAGCTGCAGGGGTAAGTTCGAAACGTAATCTGGATAGCTTTTCCTGAACAGTCTGATCTTCTATACTTTCTTCAATAATTTTTTTGGCTTCCGTAAGCACTTCCGCACTTTCAGTTTCCACATCGGCAATCCAGTTCACCAGGCTATTTAATGTTTTTATAGCCGCTAGCTTTTCCATTAAATCATCAGCTTGGTCATTTTGAGCCCCAAAACCTACTTTTTCTTTCAGGGCGGCAATAATCTCCATTCTTTTAATAGAATCGATACTTAAATCGGCTTCGAGATCAAGATCCATTCCCAGCATTTCTTTTGGGTATCCGGTTTTTTCACTTACCACTTCCAATATGGCTGCTTTTAATTCATCGGCAGAAAACTTTACAGTTGTTTCTGCTTTTGTAGCCGATACAGCGGGAGCTTCTGCAACTGCAGTAGCAGGCTGAGCTGAATTTTCGGCAATCCAGGTTACTAGGCTGCTCAAGGTCTTTAAACCAGCCAATTGCTCCATAATCTTATCTTCAGATTGATTAAGCGCAGAGAATCCGCCCAGTTCATTCCGTAGGGCACCAATAATCTCCACACGTTTAATTGAGTCGATGCTTAAATCGGCTTCTAAATCCATATCCATTCCCAGCATTTCTTGCGGATAACCGGTTTTATCACTTACAATTTGCAAGAGCACCAACTTGAAGTCCTTTTGCACTGGCGTAGCAACTGCGGTTGGTGCCTGGGCAACTGCCATTTCATTGACAACTACAGGCGTTTGTATGCTGATGGGGGCTGGTGACTGTAGAGTTACAGCGGGAGCTTGACTGAACGTTACATTCGGTACCTGACCAAGGAAAGACAGCATAACATCTCTTTGCGCCTGAATTAATGCTTTCATGCTTTGAAGATATTCCTGCATCATTAAATCTTTGGCAGAACCACTAATCTGTGTATTTTCTGTATGGGTAGCGTTTGTTTTCATAACAATGGGTTGGGTAATAGGTGATGCACCATTCGCCGGAAGCTTGCCTGTTGATGGAACTGCTTGCTGTCCGTTCACATACCAAATAGCAGGGCTTTTTTTATAGCTGCCTGGTTCATCGAGTTTAATAAATTGGGTAGAGCGGCCCTCAAATAACTGCGCTAAATTGATTTGGCGTCCGGTAGCCATATAAGCCGCCAGCGTGGCCAAAAGGTGGCTAACCTTGTTTAATCCTTGATCTTCGGTATGTAAAATCACTTCGTCTTTACCAATACAAGCTTTGGTTAAGCCCGAAAGTACTTTGCCTGGACCAACCTCTATAAAGATGCGGGCACCTGCTTCGTACATATCATTCAGTTCATCAACGAATAACACGGGCTTTACCAAATGATCGGTTAAACGTGTTTTAATGGCCGAAGCCTCTAGCGGATAAGGCTTTGCCGTGGTGTTAGACCAAACCGGGATCTGCAAATCATTAAAAGGCACGGTAGACAGTACTTCCTGATAAAGGTCTTTTGATTTGGCAACAATTGGGCTGTGGAAGGCACAAGCCACTTCCAGGGGCCTGAAAGAAACTTTTGCCGTTTTAAGTAATGCCGAAAGTTTCTGAATATCTGCTGTTGTTCCAGCCACCACACATTGTAAAGGCGAGTTGAAATTAACCGGATATACAGCTAAGCCATTCATAAATGGAGCAAGTTCTTCTGGTTTAGCGCTTACTGCCAGCATGGTTCCGGGATCGCCATTTTCTACCGCATCCAAAATGGATTGAGCACGTTTTGCACTTAACGCTACCAATTGATCGGCTTCAAAAGCACCAGCAAAACACAATGCCGGAAGTTCACCATAGCTATGCCCCGCAACCATATCAGGCTGGATGCCTAAGGATTGCAGGAAATTGGCAATGGCAAGGTCAACAATCCCCAATAAGGGTTGCGCCATTCGGGTGTCCTTAATGCGCTCCTTTTGATCTTTAGCTAAGTCGGCATCGAATACAGCACTTGGGAAAAGAATTTTTTCATAGGCCGGATAATCCTTGATGAGTTTTCTCATTTGAGGGAAAACCACAAAAAGTTCTCTGGCCATATTTACCCTTTGGCTGCCCTGGCCCGGGAACATAAAGGCAACTTTACCTGCTTTCTTTTGTGTGCGGTAAGTATCTTTACTCTCTACGCCAGAAAGTACCAGATCTATTTTCATGGCCAGATCTTCGGCACTGCTTGCAATGATACTCAGTTGAACCGGTTTTTGATCTCCGGTAGCTAAACTGAAAGCGATATTTTTAAGTTCAATCTGATCATTGATTTCCAAGATTTGTTTAACGGCACTTAAACGGGTTCTGGCTTCCTCATAAGTATCGCCTTTAAAAACAAATAACTCTGCTGGCCACGATTGTAGAATGGTAGCTTGCTGCGGTACAGTACCGTTTTCGAGTACTGCATGGAAGTTGGTACCACCAAAACCAAATGCACTTACTCCGGCGTAACGTTTTTCTTCTGACCATAAACCTGCTTCTGTATTGAAGGCGAATGGGCTGGTTTCTGGTTTGTAAATGGCATTGGGTGTTTTTAAATGGATGGTTGGAGGCTTCACTCCGTGATACAAAGCCAATGATGCTTTGATTAACCCCGCCAAACCTGCGGCGCATTTGGTATGGCCAATTTGGGTTTTAACAGAGCCGAGGTGCGTTTGGCCAGCCACAGCGCCCGATTGATTAAGCATATCGGTTAAAGCACTGATTTCTGTTTTATCACCAACAACGGTACCTGTACCATGTGCTTCTACCAATCCAATTAGCGAAGGCGTAATACCAGCTTGATGATAAGCTCTTTCTAAGGCATTGATTTGTCCGTTTTTTCGTGGAGCCGTTAAGCCCAGGCTCTTCCCATCGCTTGATCCGCCAATCCCTTTAATAACGGAATAAATCGTATCACCATCTCTCAAGGCATCTTCATGTCTTTTTAAAACCACCATCGCAATACCTTCACCCAGGGCAATTCCATCTGCCTCTGTATCGAAAGTAGCGCATCTTCCTTTTTTAGAAAGTGCATGGGTGCTGGAGAACATCAGGTAATCGTTAATGCCGTTGTGCAGATCTGCACCTCCGGCCAGTACCATGTCCGATTTTTCTAAGAACAGTTCCTGGCAAGCCAGATCAATGGCCGCTAATGATGAAGCGCAGGCCGCATCAACAGTATAGTTTCTTCCGCCTAAATTTAAGCGGTTGGTGATGCGACCAGAAATAACGTTGGCTAAAATACCCGGGAAAGAATCTTCTGTAGTTTTAGGAAGTACGGCATCCAGCTCAGCAGGCATCTCGCCGAAAACTTGTTTGTAATATCCTCTAAAACTGTAGCTGTTGGCTAAATCATTACCACCTTCGGCACCAATAATAACCGATACATTTTCATTGTCAACCCCTCCATTGGCATAACCGGCATGCTGCATGGCTTGTTTAGCTACCAGCAAGGTTAATAGTTGGGTAGGCTCAATAGCGGCGAGTGATTGTGGTGGAATTCCGAATTCAAGAGGATCAAAGTCAATTCTGGGGATAAATCCACCCCACTTAGAGTGCGACATATCTCCGGCAGTTGATTCCGGATTATAATAAAGTGCTTTATTCCAACGCTCATCAGGTACTTCCGTTACCGAATCTTTACCTGAAATAATGTTTTTCCAGTATTCTTCCAGATTCTTTGCACCAGGGAAAATACAAGCCATACCTACAATAGCTACGTCAAGAGATTTAGCCGGATTGGCTGGTGGAGCAGGAAGTAAGGCCTTGCTAATGTGCCTGAAATTGCCTTCAGCTACCTCCTGATGCAGTTCTAACAGCGAGAATATTTCTTTGTGCATTGGTGCAATCTGCCCAATCATGTACATGCCCAGGTCAGTTTGCTCTTGCTCGTTAATTTGCACCAGTTCGTCGCCACGCCGTTCAATGCCTTTAGCTGCAATACGTAAGCGACCTACATTTAGCGATTCTAATTTAGCCCAGATTTCCTTTTTATCTATGCCTTGTGCCTGTAGCCTTAATTTTTCTTCATTAAAGAAATCAGCAAAAGAAGAATTTAAACAGCGGGTTTCATGGCCAGGAGCGGTTTCCAGTAAAACTGTTTCTGATGCCTGAAGGGCCTCCTGTTGAAACTTGTTTAATATGGCACCAGTGCTTACAGCCTCTTTGGTATATAAATATGCAGTGCCCATTAAAACACCAATTTTCATCCCTTTCGCGGCCAAGGGAGCAGTCATGATAGAGATAAAGGCTGTAGAAAAGGCATCGTGAATACCGCCGGCAAAAAATATGCTGATGCTTTCCGGATTTTCTTCCTTTAAAAGTCGTTCCACTTGCTTTTCCCATAACACCATACTGGATAATGGGCCAACGTGGCCACCACATTCCCGGCCTTCAAAAATGAACCGCTTTGCGCCTTCTTTTAAGAATAAATCCAAAAGCGCTGCAGATGGAACATGTAAAAACGTTTTAATTCCGGCTTTTTCAAAAGGCTTTGCTTGCGAAGGCCTGCCCCCTGCAATAAGCAACACAGGTGGTTTAGCCTCCAGAATGTATTCCTGCTGCTCATCCCGCAGCTCTTGCGGTGCAAAGCCTAAAATGCCAACTCCCCAGGTTTTATCGCCAGCCAGTCTTTTAGTTTCTTCGATAAGGTTTTTGGCCGAGCTTCCTTTAAGCAATGAAAGCGCAATAAAAGATAGTGCGCCTGCTTCAGATACCGCATTGGCAAATGGAGCAACATCACTCACCCTCGTCATAGGCCCCTGTGCAATAGGGTAGGTAATGTTCAGGTCTGTAGCCAATGGATTATTGGGCTGTATAATATTAATGGCCTTGGCTTGCTTAAGGTGGCCGTATATGGCCTCCTTGATACCATAAGCCAGTTTACCTAATTTTTTATATTTTGTAACTAAATCAATAGAAAGCGCAATATCTTGTCCCATTGGCAGATAGTTTTTTTCTAAATCAAATCCACCAAAATATTTTTTTAATTCATCAAGCTTCACATCATCCGGTAATGACGGCGAATTTGGTCGAACCAAAACCCTGCAATCGTCAATGAGTTTGGTTTCCGTTCCGCTTAGTTTGCTGCAAATATTTTTGATCTCTGTGGGAGCACTGCACTCTGGAAATAAAACCAGCTGGCTATCTAATACAATACCGGCTGCCCCTTGCGCCATTAGTGAGGCTACCGTATGAACGCCAACACCTCCTTGCACCCAAACCGGAATTTCGGTAATGGCCTGTATAACCCTCTGGAAAAGTACAAATGAAGATTCATAGGCAACTTTACCTGCACCTTCATTGCCCTTAATAATGAGTCCGTCGGCGCCGCTTTTTTGAGCCAGTAGGGCCGATTCTAAATCAAATACCTGATAAATGATCCTGGCAGAGGCATGTTTATTTACGGTAAGCCCGAAAGGAGCAATAATTGTACTTACGGATGGGGGCAAAGCCAGGTTGGTAAATGCTGTAGAGAAGCATACGCCAAAATTAATTTGCTGCTGGTCAACCTCCCGAATTGCTGCTTCGGCTTCAGCTTGATCATATCCAAGGCTCAGTACAGGGAAAAAGTCTGCTTGATGAAGACTTGAAACTAAAGGAACATCTGGGATTTCGAAGGGTGTGATACCGATTATAGTGTGCTTTTCCATGTTTTATGCGTTTTATGGGTTCAAGTGCTTCAGTTTGTTAAGGAAAAAATCATCAATTATGTCTTTTCATGTCAGTTTGTTAATTAACTGTTTCTGTTTTGTTAATTAATTTGTCTTTTTCCCTAAAATTTTGAGGAAAAATCACTGATTATGAAGGTTGTTTGGCTTTATAGTATTAATTAGACAAATTTAACATCGTAGAACGTCATATTTTGTCTGTTTTTATATAATGGATGAAATGAATAGGGCTTTAAAAACGAGAATGGAGAATATGAATGGATAATTTTTCGCATTTGCGAGAGAAATTTTGTTAAAGCCTTGCTTATTACATAAATACAAAATGAATTTTGCCGAAAGATTTGTTCACATCCCTATGCTATCAATAAATTTCTTACTTTTGCGAAAAAAACACAAACCTATTATAAAGGATGACACGAGATAACCAAATTTTTGAACTCATCGATAAGGAGCTAAGCCGTCAAGAACATGGCCTAGAGCTTATTGCATCAGAAAACTTCGTAAGCAAGCAGGTGATGGAAGCTGCAGGTTCAGTATTAACCAACAAATATGCAGAAGGCCTACCAGGAAAGCGCTATTATGGCGGTTGCCAGGTGGTAGATCAGGTAGAGCAGATTGCTATCGATAGAGCTAAACAATTATTTGGAGCCGCTTGGGTTAACGTTCAACCTCACTCTGGTGCCCAAGCAAATGCTGCGGTTATGTTGGCAGTTTTGCAAGCTGGCGATAAAATTTTAGGATTCGATTTATCTCACGGTGGTCACCTTACACATGGTTCTCCGGTTAACTTTTCAGGTAAACTCTATCAGCCTTTATTTTACGGAGTAGTAAAAGAGACAGGTCTTATCGACTATAATAAATTAGAAGAAGTTGCGTTGGCCGAAAAGCCAAAATTAATTATCTGTGGTGCATCTGCTTATTCACGCGAGTGGGATTATGCATTCATCCGTTCGGTGGCAGATAAAATTGGTGCCCTGGTATTGGCAGATATTTCTCACCCTGCAGGCTTAATTGCTAAGGGTTTGTTGGCTAATCCACTTCCGCATTGCCATATCGTTACTACAACTACCCACAAAACCTTGCGTGGCCCTCGTGGTGGTATGATTATGATGGGACAGGATTTCGAAAACCCTTGGGGATTAAAAACACCTAAAGGCGAAACCCGTATGATGAGTAATCTTTTGGATATGGCTGTATTCCCTGGAACACAAGGCGGACCATTAGAGCACATTATTGCAGCTAAAGCAATTGCCTTCGGCGAAGCTTTAACAGAAGAGTACGGAACCTACATTAAACAAGTAGCGGCGAATGCACAAGCCATGGCAAAAGCATTTGTTGCCAGAGGTTACGGTATCATTTCTGGCGGTACAGATAACCACTTAATGTTAATCGATCTGCGTAATAAAAATATCACTGGTAAACTTGCAGAAAACGCATTAGAGAAAGCAGAGATTACCGTGAATAAAAACATGGTTCCTTTTGATGACAAATCACCATTTGTAACTTCAGGTTTCCGCGTAGGTACAGCAGCAATTACCACTCGTGGTTTAAAAGAAGCTGAAATGGAAAAAATCGTTGAGCTTATTGATCAGGTATTAACTAACCCAGAAGACGAAGCAAACTTAAACGCTGTAAAAGCAGAAGTAATTAAGTTAGTAAGCGCTTTCCCTTTATATAAATAAGATAAACCCAAAGGTTTTAACATACCAAAAGCAGTTGCATGTATTTGTAACTGCTTTTTTTGTGCCCTAAACGCTCCATAATCTATAAAATCTCACCCGCCCTGAACATCCTGCTAAACCCGAAAATCTCGATTAAAAAGTAAAGGGCCGATATTCTTTATAAGAAATATCGACCCTTACCATCTAAATTAACGCTCTCGAATATATAAACGTCATTCCATCAAAAAAGGTTTTGAAAGAATGAAAAAAAATTAAAAATTTTCATAACACCCTAAATATGAGGGAAAAATTCTTGTTTTTCCTTTAAGGTCCTTATTAAGGTAAGTGTTGTAATAGGGGTCGCTGCTTAAGTTTGCCCCTTTTTTTATAGCAGGGCTCGTGCCGCTTAATCCAAAGTTTTCAAGAATGGCAGCAATAAAGAGTGGGTCAGCATTAACCAGGTTGTTGGTACTGTAATCACTAATCGTTGTTTTAATGAGGTTATTAAGCAAAGTGCTTTGAACCGGGGCACTTGTTTTATGCTGAATATCCAACTCGTTGCTCAGGTTACCCCATATAATATTATTCGTTAGGTTCAATTGTAAGCCATTGTACGATTTGGCAGAAAAGTAATCAGAAAAAGTAAGTGCAGCCGTTTTGCGCGGAAAGCTTAAGTTATACCCGGCAAAGGTATTTTGTTTAAGGTTATATTTTCCTCCACCAACAGCATAAATTAAGTAGTTGCCACAGTTATAAACCAGATTATTTAAAGCCGTTAATTCAGAATGATAACCGATAAAAGCCGCAACCTGCATATTCTTAACTATACTATTGGCTAAAATAAGCTTAGGATTAGCAGTAGTTGAAAGCGAATCGGCAGTAATTCCAATCGAAGCATTTTTAATCCGGGCATAATTAATCACCCCATTTCCAGTCCTCCTAAAGTATAATCCCTTCCATTGCCCGGCTAAGTCGCTGTAAGGTATTTCCAGGCGGTCGCTACTAAATTCGATGGGTTCTGTAACCTTGCCTTCTGCCAGCAAAGTCCCGTCAACATACAGTGTTGCATCTTTATGAAACAGGATCCTCGTGCCGGCTTCAATAGTTAAAGTCGCGCCATTCCCTACCGTTACCGAATGGTTAATCACATAAGGTAAGGCTTTCGTCCAAATCGTATTGGCAGTAATGGCTGCGGTATTTATAAAAACAGCATTTTGGCCGTAAGCCAGTAGCTGAATTACCTGTTTATTGCCATTGGTCGTTAAAACAATAGAATCCTGAACCAGGAATGGTAATTTCCTGGCATCTGGATCAATCAATACTTTTACCAAAATGTTTAAAGAATCCTGGCCATTCAAAATCACATTGTTCCTGGTGTTTAGGCTCTGTCCGTTAATATTAAGGCTAAAAGGAGAGGTGTTGCCGCCCGCGAGCTTTATTTCGGTAATGTTCAGCGCATCATGGTACGGATTCAATACTTTCAACCTCTTAGTCGCCGAACCGGTAGACGTAAATACAGTATCAAAAACTATGCTATCCTGATTAAATTTCAATTTAGCGGTAGGATCTGCGGTAACGCGCTCACCCTTACGGCAAGCAGAAGCCATAAGGAGAAATAAGATGAGGTAATTCGCAACTGCTCGCATAGTTCAAATATGAGAAAATTATTCAGCGAAAGCTAAAGCCGCAATGCTAACTTTTGCCGCCCCCCGTTCAAGTAATTCATTGGCGCATGCCTCTAACGTTGCTCCAGTTGTAATTACATCATCAATAAGCAAAACATGTTTATCCATAATAGCTGAAGCATCAGATACCTTAAAAACCGATTTCATATTCTCGTATCGGGTGTATCTGCTCTTTTTCGTCTGGCTATCTGTAGCTACACACCTAATTAAGGTATCTTCGCTAAAAGGAATCTCCATCGCACTAGCAACGCCTTCGGCAATAAAGCTGCTTTGGTTATAGCCCCTTTTCCTAAATTTCTGTTCGTGCAGCGGTACGGGAATAATCAAATCAATACCAGTATATTTTGCACCGGTTTTTAATCGGTCACCCATTAACTTGCCTAAAGTAATCCCTACATCCGTTTTGCCGTTGTATTTTAAGTTATGCATCAAATTTTGAACCTTAGTGGCCTTCCTAAAGTAAAGCATGGCCATGGCGGCATGGATCGGTAATCTTCCCCAAAGTTGCTTAGCCACCCGGTTTTCGGCATGTAAATGATAGTCGGTAAAAGGAAGGTCGTAAAAGCATTTGGTGCAAATCAGGTTTTCCTGCAGAAGTAAGGCCGCCCCACAAGCATTGCAAAGATTAGGGAAAAGTAATCCTAGTAAATCAGAAGACCATTTTTTGAGCGATAACATATATAAATCTATATAATTATTGTGGCATCTCCAATATTCTGTTCGTTTTCATTCCTTAGAAAAGCAGGTTCCTGTGTCATTCGGTTACATCAGTCCCGCCTTCCTTCCAAATCCCCGTCCTCGTACCTCGTCCGCGGGTTTTCCATACAGTCGGGTTTATGAAAATCAGTTCAACTGTTCTTTGGCCGCCAAAACACTCCGCCATCAATAAAGTTTTAATTTTCTAATATTTTTTCTTCCTGATAATCATTGTTTTAGGTTTTAGTCTGAAAATAAAAGTGCATTAGTGTTTGCAGTTGCAGATTGTTTTTCTACCTTTGCAATCCCAAACGGAAACGAAGCGGGTTAGTCGGAACGGCGGATGTCGGGAAGATGAGAAAAGAAAGATTGAAAAAGGGCGAGAGCCTTGAGGATATAAAAAATGATCGGCCGTGAGGTTTACCAGATCAGCAAGTTCTTAAAAGAGATGTCAATGTAGCGTAGCGGGGTAATGAAGTACGCATTCAAGTACAGAATACCGTCGCTTTATTTTAAAGTCAGTGACTAACAGACAAAATTAAAAAAGAAGATCAATTTAACATTGGTTAAACTGGTCAGTTTCAAAACACATTTTACAATGGAGAGTTTGATCCTGGCT
>NZ_FOGG01000002.1:0-31420 GCF_900111155.1 Pedobacter rhizosphaerae
ATTACGGATAAGGGAATTATAAACGGATCCCTCTAACACACTCGTCACCCTGAACTCGTTTCAGGGCCTTATCTTAAAGATGCTGAAACAAGTTCAGCAAGACGGATTACAGATAAGGTCTATCTACTGGCTGGTATCCCCACCAGCCAGATAACTTATTCATTTTCAACCCACAACACATAATACTACTATCAATTCCCATCAGGCTTAACTACACTGCTTTTCGGACTTTCAGGCCATTTCCAAACCATTGGATCATCAGGCCTGGCAGGATCGAATTTTGGTAAATCATTTACCAAATACCTGGCAATCCCCAACTTCTGCTCTTTGATCCCCAAAATAACACACTGTGCAATCTCATAGGCACCATATGGATTAAAATGGGTGTTATCGGCCAAAGCCTTATCCTGGCCCGGATAACTGTTCGCCGGATAATGAACAAAGGCCTTGAGTGATTTCTCTTCGCCCAAGGCATTAAACAAGGTAGTTGTCATGGCATTAAGATCTATAAGCGCTACTTTTTCCTCTGCCGCTACCTTCCTGGCTGCTTCAGGAAAATCGCCCAATGAGTTAATAATCTTCCCTTCAGGACCGAAAGAACGTCGGCTTGTAGAAGTAACAATCACCGGAATCCCACCTTTTTTCTTCACCTCAGAAACGTATGTTTTCAACCTGTTTGTATAGGATTTGAAAGCACCTGCATCGGGTCCCTTATCCTTTTGATCGTTATGCCCAAATTCGATGAAGAGATAATCTCCCGGCTTCATTACGCTAAGCACTTTAGCCAAACGCCTGCTTCCCAAAAATGAACCCAGGGTTAAACCAGATTCGGCATGGTTAGCGATAGCCACTCCGGGTTTAAAAAAACGCGGAATCATCTGCCCCCAGGATGCCCAGGGTTCATCATCCTGGTTCACTACGGTGGAATTCCCTGCCAGGAAAACGGTAACCTGATCTGCTACCTTCGTAATTTCGAGCGCATTCAGAACAGTATGGTGATCAAACTCTAAAGTCAGTTTGTCATCCCAATCAAGCTTGGTTAACTCCCTTGGTTTCAATCCTACCACAGTTCCGTCATTGATTTTTCTATCTTTTACGTTTACAATAAACGTTTTGGTTATAAATTGTCCCGGCTTTGTTTTTACATTCTCCAGCATTAAGCGCCTTGACTCTGCTTTAACTGTAGTCAAAGTTGCTTCTTTAGCATCCCCTAAGGTAACCGTAACCTTATAATTGCCCTCCGGAACCGCAACAGAAAAATAAAATGGTAGTTTACTGCTAACACCATCAGTAGTGAGGCCCTGTTGTCCGCCATTATCCTGACCCACAACTTTCGAATCAAAATCAAAACCATATCCTTTTTCTCTGCTGTACCCATCTTTTGGTAAGATTTGTGTAAATCCTGAAGCCACTTTACCTGGACCAAAATCAAATTTATAACTGGTTTTCTGGCCCCTAACTGAATGGGATAATAGCACCAACAACAGGGTCCCGGATGGGATGATTTTTCTAATACTCATGATGTTTAATAGGTTTCGATAGACTTTAAGTATAGTCTAAAACACAAAAAAAGGCTTTGGATATTTGGTTAATTAACTGTTAAAGCAACAGTTATCTCAACGAAGATATAAAAACCTTTGACCTTATAAAAAAACATTCGCAAATGTTTTAATTTAAAGATTCGATTGGGTTTTAGCATGAACAAAATTTATCCTACTAATTTAGTATACAAAATTACCCTAAAGCCTTTAAAACTTAAGTTTATTTAATATATTAGCCTCATGGAAAAGGAAATGGCGATGGAAAGGCTAGTCTTGGCAAAAATTGCCAATGGAGACGAGCAGGCCTTTGCCATTCTCTACAAATTCTATAGGAACAAAGTGTACGGTTATGCACTTAAAATTCTTCAATCTACACCTGCCGCTCAAGAAATTGTTCAGGAAGTATTTATCAAACTCTGGCTAAAAAGAGTTGAACTGGTTGAAATAGCAAATTTTGGCGGCTTTTTAAGGGTCATCGTTAGAAATCATACCTTAAATGCGTTGAAAAAAATCGCTTTACAGCAAAAAAACTACACTCTTCTTCACCAGAACCAAACAGAAGTAGATACTGCAACAGAAAATTCTATCCAGTATAGAGAAACTAAAAAGCTACTGGATGATGCAATTGAAACGCTCCCACCTCAACAAAAACTGGTTTACAGTTTGTGCCATGTAGATGGACTAAAACAAAAAGATGTTGCCTCAAAACTAAACATCTCCCCGCTTACCGTAAAGGTACATTTAAGAGAGGCTGTTAAAGCAATCAGAATTTATCTGGATCAGCATCACGAAATCAAGACATTGGGCCTTTTATTATTTTTTTTGAAATAATTTAATTTTCCACTACTCCCTTTTTTAAATCCAGTTGTCATCTTATTAAAACATGGTGATAATTGACCATGATCTATCTATCGGCGCTTAAAAACATACCCATGAAAAAAGAAAGATCTGCCTACTTATTTCAGAAATACATTGATAAAGAATCTTCGGCGGCAGAAAGGGCTGAATTATTAGAAACATTAACGCATGCCGATCAAACTCCACAGCTCGAAGAGATGATGGATAATTTATGGGATAAAACGAGCGAGGTTGATTTGGGAGAAGATAAAGCAGCCGAAATATTTAAGCAGGTAATGGCCGCTGATGATGATTCTGAAGAGTACAAGAAAACCTCCGCTTTTAAAATGTGGTGGGCCTGGGCAGCTGCCATTGTAGTAATGGCTTTTGCCGGCTTGTTTATGATGAACCGATCTAACGAACAACGCAATCTGGCTAAAACTAAACCCCAGTCTAACAACCTGGAGTCGGTTGTAGCGCGTACCCTTAATGAACACAAAAAAGTAACTCTGCCCGATGGTAGTACGGTAATATTGAATAACAATAGTAGCATTACTTATCATCAGGATTTTAAAGGTAAGCTAAGAGAGGTCTTTTTAAAGGGCGAAGGATACTTTGACATCAAGCATGATGATCATAAGGCATTTATTGTGCATACCGGCAAGGTTAAAACCACTGTGCTCGGAACTGCATTTAACATCAAAGCCTACGATCTGGACAAGGATATTGAAGTAACTGTTACCAGAGGAAAAGTAAGTGTGTTGAACGGCGAATCAGTTTTAGGCATCATTACCCCTAACCAACAGATTGTTTACAATAAGGATTTTAAAAAATCTGGTTTAACCAAAGTGGTGGCCAAAAGTATAGTTCAATGGCAGGAAAACGATATTTTCTTCGATGATGTAAGCATGGAAGAGGCGGCTCAACTCTTGTCAAAACGATTCAATACCAACATCAGTTTTAGCAATGAAAAAGCTAAGAAATGCAAGTTTACAGCCACTTTTTTAAAGGGAGAATCTATGGAAGAAATTTTGAAAGTAATCTGTCCCTATAATAATGCACAGTACGAAATTACCGCCAATGGAGTAACCATCAAAGGCGAGGGATGCGAATAATAATAACCAACAATAATTAAACAATTTATCAAACTAAACTAAACTAAACAACATGAAAAAAAATTACCAGCTGCGAATTTGATAGATAAAAAAACTCCCTGTCGCTAAACAAGGAGTTGAATTGTAGATATAGCGCTAACTATATCTACACGTTTTAACAATTTTCTAAGATTCATTTAAAACATTTAAAATTATGTATTTTTCTGCACAAACCGCAGAGGGCAGGAAGAATTATGTACTCTTCCCTGCATCAAACTCACGATCTATAATTCGTCAGCTTATGCGTATCAGCTTAGTAATAGCCATATTATCTTTTACCACCATTCAATGCCTTTTTGCAGTTGATTTAAGGGCACAATCTGCGCAAAGCGTTCAGATTAGCCTCGAACTGAAAAACGAGCCCATTACCAGCGCCATTAAGAAAATTGAACAAAACAGCCAGTTCAGGTTTCTTTATCGCAACAACGAATTGAAAGACCTCAAAACATCGAACATTGCCTTCGCACAGCGTTCTGTTAAAGAAACATTAGATCTGATTCTAAAAGGCACAGGATTAACTTATACTCAGGTAGATAATAAAATCCTGATTTCTAAAATGCCGGTAGCCCCAAGTACAGAACAAGTGCAAGACCTTAGGTTAACCTGCATGGTTAACGACGAAGCGGGTAATCCTCTTCCGGGAGTAACTGTTCGTATTAAGGGAGATAAAACATTCAGTACAGCTTCAGATTTAAACGGCCATTTCTCTGTGCTTATTCCGGAGGGCAAAAGTTTGACCCTGATTTTAAGCTATATTGGCTACGTAACCCGTGAGATAACCGTTAATGATAAAAGTACTTCCTTAAAAATTGCCTTAACACCTGAAACAGGAAGTTTAAACGAAATCCAGGTAATTGGCTATGGTACCACAACCCGTAAATTAAATACAGGTTCGGTAGCATCCATCACCGCTAAAGAAATTGAGAAACAACCTGTTGGAAACCCATTGGCAGCCCTCTCAGGAAGAATGTCTGGCGTATTAATTGCACAAAACAATGGTGTGCCGGGTGGAGCGGTTCAGGTGCAAATCCGAAACCAAAGCTCACTTAATGCGGGTTCAATTCCATTGTATGTTATTGACGGAGTTCCTTTTACCAATTTCAACGGTTCTGCCCCACCAACAGATAACTTGAATGGCTTCGGTACTTCCGCTGCTAACGGAGGAATCAGTCCGTTTGGGATGATCAATCCTTCGGATATTGAGCGAATAGATGTTTTAAAAGATGCCGATGCAACAGCAATTTATGGTTCAAGAGGCGCAAATGGAGTGGTGTTAATCACCACAAAAAAGGGTAAATCTGGAGCAACTAAAATAGGAGTTAATTTCAACACAGGTTACACGGAGATTGGCCGATTGATTCCTATGATGGATTTGCAGGAATACCTTACCATGAGAAGGGAAGCCTTCAAGAACGATGGCGTTACCCCTACTACCGCTAATGCACCTGATTTGACCTTATGGGATCAAAATAACGGGACAGACTGGCAAAAATTATTGATTGGTAATAAAGGTCATATCACCGATGCACAGGTCTCTCTAAATGGTGGAAACGAACAAACCAGGTTTTTCTTCAACTCAGCATATCGCCGCGAAAGCACTGTGTTTTTAGGTGATTTTAAAGATCGTCGTTTCTCATCAAGATTAAACCTCGATCACTCAGCTTTTGACAAAAAACTGAACATCTCTTTTTCAGTTAGTTATACCAATGACAACACCAGTATTCCAACTTCTGATGTTTCATCTTTATACAACCTGCCACCAAACTATCCACTGTATGATGCAAATGGAAAGTATTATTGGTTAGCTGGTTCAGGACTAAGCAACCCTTTAGCATTATTAGCAAGAAAATATAAAGGTGTTACCTCAAGCTTAATAACCAACTCTAATATCAGTTACAAAATTATTAATGGTCTTACCGCAAAAGTAAATTTAGGCTATACCAATACACTATTGGACCAAAACTCACCAAACCCGGCATCCTTGCAAAACCCGGCTAACAATCCAACAAGCTCTTCGGTATTTACCAATACTAAAGCTCAAAACTGGATTGTGGAACCAACAATAGATTATATTAAAACCATTGGACAAGGTAAACTGACAGCCGTTTTCGGGGGAAGTTTACAACAAAACACCAATAATGCCTTATATATAACAGGTAATAATTATGGTAATGAAGATTTACTAGGTTCATTAATTGGTGCAGGAAATACAACAGTAAGTTACAACACGCTCCTTACCTACAAGTACAATGCTATTTTTGGAAAGTTAAATTATGATTGGCAGGAGAAATACTTGTTCAATGCTACCTTCAGACGTGATGGATCTTCCAGATTTGGTACAAATAACAAGTTTGGAACCTTCGGTGCAATTGGGGCAGGCTGGGTATTCTCTAAAGAAGATTTTGTAAAAAGTAGTCTACCCTTCTTAAGTTTTGGTAAACTTCGTGGTAGTTACGGAACAACCGGAAATGATCAAATTCCTAATTTTATATACCTTAATTTATATACTCCGGTAACTGCCTATCAAAATGGTTCGGCAACCAACATTGTAACTCTGCCTAACCAAAATATCCAGTGGGAAACAACCAAGAAATTGGAATTTGCAATTGATTTAGGTTTCCTTCAGGATCGCATCTCATTTACGGCAAACTACTTTAGAAATCGCTCTACAGATCAGATCTCAAATGCTGGGATAGCGACACAAAGTGGATATAATAGCTATACCGAAAATCTTCCTGCGCTAATTCAAAACAGAGGCTACGAACTGGAGTTAAATACAACCAATATCAACAGTAAAGATTTTAGTTGGAAAACAAACGTAAACTTCACTTTCATTCAAAATAAACTTTTGGAGTTTCCAGGTATCGAGCAAACATTCTATGCCAATACTTATGTAGTTGGACAACCATTAAACCTGGTACGTTTATACCACTATACAGGAGTAAATCCAACCAATGGTCAAGCCACTTTCGAAGATCGTGATGGTAATGGATCAATCACCACCAACGACCGCTATATTGCCGACTTGGGAACGCCATTTTTTGGAGGTTTTAACAACACGTTTTCTTATAAAAATTTCGAGTTAGGTGTATTCTTCCAATTCAATCATCGTTTTGGCGTAACCCGTATTCTAAATACCAGACCAGGTGCATTGGTAAACCAAAATACCTTTTGGTTAGATAGATGGACTCCTAGCAGTACTTCAGGCAATATCCCAGGAGCATCTGCAGTAGCTGGTTCACCAATTTACACTTCATACAACAACTATACTTCATCGGATGCAGCATATGGAGACGCTTCTTATATAAAACTAAGATCCGTTAATCTAAGCTATACTCTACCTGCTAGTTTCGCGAGAAAAATTAAAATGTCTAACTGTAGCGTTTATGTACAAGGTCAGAATTTATACACATGGGCTAAGAATAAATACATATTGGATACAGAGACCACCATCCAAGGAGGTCCTCCGGGCTTGGGAACAGGAACCTTAAGTCAGGTAATACCTCCTTTAAGAACCATTGTTTTCGGTATCAATTGCTCATTTTAATACAAAAATCATGAAAAATAGAACTCAATATATATTATACAAAGCATTAGTCATTGCAGCCGTTACGCTTGCTTCGTCTTGCAAAAAATTCGTCGATTTAGGTGCCCCCCCTACTCAGGTGCTCTATGAAGACGCATTTAAAACTGATGCTTCAGCACAAAGTGTCATCTTAGGTATTTATAGTAATGCTGCTGCTGCTACCAATGGATATATCACGCACACCAACTTTTATGCGGGTGTTTCTGCTGATGATATCCAATACAATGGAACAGATCCCCTATACCAGGAGTTTGCCAATAATGCCCTTACCAATACTAACGGCTATGCAGCTAATATCTGGCAACTCAGTTATGCCTTAATTAAACATACTAATAATGCAATTAGCGGTTTAAACGCCTCAAATACACTTACGCCAGCCCGAAAAAATCAACTTTTGGGAGAAGCCAAGTTTATCAGGGCATATGCCTATTTCTATTTAACCAATTATTTTGGCGATGTTCCCCTTGTATTAAAAGACGATAATTTCGTATTTGAAAATGCATTGCTTCCAAGATCATCAACAAGCGCTGTATATGCCCAAATTATAGATGATTTAACTGATGCACAAAGTAAACTTTCAGCAACCTACGAAGGTACTTTACGTGGTAGAGTAAATAAGTATGCTGCAAATGCTTTATTAGCCCGCGTGTACCTTTACCTTAAAGATTATGCAAATGCCGAAGCTCAGGCTACGTTGGTAATCGGTTCTGGAACTTATAGTCTCCCTTCTCCTGATGCTTCTTTTATTAATACCAGCAACGAAGTTATCTGGCAAATTGCCAATATTACAGGAGCCTCGGTTTTTGGTAGTATATACATCACAGCTGCTACAGTTGTACCAACCTCTACCCTAACCGATGCAACTTACCAAAGTTTTGCTGCCAACGATCTTCGCCGCAGTAATTGGGTTGCACCCAAAACCATTTCAGGAAGAACCTACAATGCCATCACCAAATACAAAGTAGCCTCAGGTACGGGAAATGAATATAATGTAGCCTTAAGAGTAGCTGAGCAATACCTAATCCGTGCCGAAGCCCGAGCACAATTAAATAATTTATCTGGAGCTAAAACAGATCTGGATGCAGTTAGAACCCGTGCTGGTTTAGGAGGCATAAGTGCAACACTAACCCAGGCACAGACATTAAGTGCTATTGAACTGGATCGAAAATTAGAACTTTTTGGTGAATGGGGACATCGCTGGTTAGATTTGAAAAGAACCAATCGTGCTGATGCAGTACTTGGAGCCTTACGCCCAACAACCTGGAAATCAACAGCTGTACTTTTCCCGATCCCACAATCACAAACTTTGGCTAATCCATCTTTAACTCAAAATCCGGGTTATCCTCAATAATAATTAAAGAGGCTGTATCATAAATGAATCAACTCGTAGAGCTAAATTTAATTGATGATACAGCCTTTACCTTAAATAACCACCACCCATGAAAACAAAAATTACAGCATTAGCTGCTATTCCATTTATTATTGGGATATCCGCCTTTCAAATGCAGCAAGGATATCAGATTAAAGGAACTATAAATGGTGCCGATAATCAGATCATTTACCTGAGTCATACCGAAGCCGAAAAGGAAATTAAAGATTCTACTACCATCAAAAATGGTCAGTTTAGCTTCAGTGGAACAGTAAAAGAAGTACAAATGTACACCTTGAAAATTAAGGGAGTACAATATCAAAAGGCTTTGTTATTGGAAAACAAACCCATTACCATTTCTGGACAAAAAGACTCATTGTTTAATGCAAAGATAACTGGTTCACCAGAAACAGATGTATACTATGGCTTTTACAATGGTCCATGGAAAACCATTACCGCAAAAGCAGGGAATATTTATCGCCGTTTAGATAGTGCCAGTCAAAAAGGCAAAATTAAACTGGATGCTGCTCACCGTAAGCCATTTGACGATGAATTTAAGGCCCTTGATGTAATGAATTATGATTCCATTAAAGCTTATGTTGGGGCGCATCCAAACAAAGTAGCAGTTGCTGCATTGGTTAAAGACAGGTTTATAGATTATCCTTACCCGCAGCAAGCAGCCGAAATGTACGCAATGTTCAGTCCTGAGGTTAAAAATTCATTTTATGGCAAAGCCATTAAAGCCAGTTTAGCGCTTACCAACCGAACGGCTCCCGGAAAATTAGCACCAGATTTCACCATGAATGATGTAGCGGGCAAACCTTTAAAACTATCTGAGTTAAGGGGCAAATATGTACTGGTAGATTTTTGGGCAAGCTGGTGTGGTCCCTGCCGCAAGGAAAATCCCAATGTGGTAGCTGCCTACAAGAAATTTCATGATAAAGGATTTGAAATTTTAGGCGTTTCTTTAGATAATAAAAAAGAAAACTGGTTAAAAGCTATTCAAGACGATGGATTAACCTGGAAACATGTTTCAGACCTTAAAGGCTGGTCTAACACTGCCGCAGCCGCTTATGGCGTAAAATCTGTTCCTGCCAGTTTCTTACTGGATAAAAACGGTAAGGTGGTCGCAAAAGACCTGAGAGGCGAAGAATTAGACAAGAAACTAACTGAAATTTTTAGAGATTAATCCGATGAAAACATTACAAAAATGGGCTGGTGTTTCAGCTTTAGGCGTGCTTTTAATCACAGGAAACCTGTATGCACAAACTAAACCTGTAGACAGTACCCGGTTATTTTTAGAAAAACTGGTTAATTCTAAAACCACAGAAGATAAAGCCTTGCTTAATAACAAATTAAAAGCACTGGCAGTATCTAATAGTGAAAAAGATGTGGATTTAGCAATCAATTATTATTTCCGCATCAAAAACCAAAAGGCTGTAGACTCCCTTCTGGAAGTTGAAGTACAAAAATTCCCTACAGGATCAAGGGCACGTGGTAAAGCAGCGCAAAACATTTACGATGAGAAAACTGGAGCCGACAAAGAAAAAGCCTATCAGGCATGGATTAAAAAGTTTCCGGCTAAAGGCTCTGGTGAAGAAAATATTGTTTATGATTATGTGGTAAGTGCTATTGCCCAAGCCTACGCGTCTGAGAAAAATACGGCTAAAGCTATTGAGTATATCGAAAAGCTACAGGTAGATTTTTGGAAAGGCAATGGTTTCGGAGGAATAGCAGAAACATTTCGCAAAAATGGCGATTTGAAAAATGCAACTGTTTATTATAAAAAGGCTATGGAAAGTGCAAAAACCTATTATGATGGCAAACTACCTAGCGAAAACTCCTCAAAATTTGCAGCTTCCGGATATCCTGGATTAACCATGACCTATGCAGGATTACTTTTTGAGCAGAAGAATTACAATGAAGCTTTAAAATATGCCGAATTAGCGGCCAAAAACCCTGCAACGGCATCGCCAAGATCTAATTTTCAATACGCCAAAATCCTGATGGCCCTAAATAGAAACCAGGAAGCTTACACCAAGTTAGAAGAGGCGGTAAAATCTGGCAAAGCCAACGACGAGATGAGCGCAGCTTTTAAACAAGTTTACATCAAGGTAAAGGGAAGTGAAGCAGGTTTCGATCAATATACTGCAGAAATCAGAAAAGGCATTTTAGCTAACCTCCAACAGAAGTTAAATAAAGAGATCACCAAAACTCCTGCTGCCAACTTTACCCTTACGGATATCAATGGCAAAAAGGTTTCCTTAAGCGATTATAAGGGGAAGGTTGTCATATTGGATTTCTGGGCTACCTGGTGCGGGCCATGTAAAGCATCTTTCCCTGCCATGCAAATGGCCGTTAACAAATACAAAGACGATGCAAACGTACAGTTTTTGTTTATCCATACCTGGGAAAAAACAGCCAGCCCTACACAGGATGCCAGCGATTACATTAAATCTCAGAAATATACTTTCGAGGTGCTGATGGACAATAAAGATCCGGAAACCAAAATCAATAAAGTAGTATCAGATTACAAGGTAAAAGGTATTCCGGCGAAGTTTGTGATCGATCCACAAGGAAATGTCAGGTTCAGTTTAATGGGATTTGAGGGTAGCAATGAAGCTGCTGTAGACGAAATCTCAATGATGATTGATATGGCCCGAAAAGGATAACCACATCATTTAAGCAATCAAAAAAATTAAAAAAGCCCTTCAATCCTGAGAGGGCTTTTTTAGTTGTCTATCCCTATATGTAGGAACCCAAAATTAGATAACGATTTTAATATTTCAGGGGTTTGAATAAACTGAACAGCAAAAAAATGAAAAACAATGTTCTATTCATTACAGATAAAAATTGCGCTAATACATATTAATAATACACACATCTCATCCATTTGATACTCTTTTATACGACAGCCTTAAAATGGTTAGCGCAGTTTCAATATCTTTCTTATTCACTATATATAAACTTATCCAACCTGAACGCTTAAAAACATGATGCGCTTTAACCTTGTTTTCCTGAATTAAAAGTTGTTTGGTTTTTCGGTTCAAACGCACATCCAAAATTCCATTGCTGTGAATATGACCAATCTCCTTTTGCCTGTAATTGAATTGGGTTCCCCCGTATCGATGTAAACCAACAGTGGTATCTTCCCAACTGCATACTTCACGCTCTATCTCATCTATCCAATCTAAAAGCTCAGGCTTAAGTACACTTACGTAAATCTTAAGGCAGCTATCAAACACCTGCCCAAGCAAAGGCACTGCTTTTAAGCCACCCAGCCATTTTACGGTAAAGTGGAATACACTATTGTTCACTGAGTTCTTTGATATGCTCCATTACCCTTAAATGTACGTTTCTGGTAATGCTTTCAGCCCATATATCATAATACCAGATAGGAAACACATGGAGCTTATACCAACTGTTCCCAATCAAGGTGGTGGTGCCATTTCCATTATCCTTTAAAATAAATTGTCCCCTCTTGATATCAATATGCCCCATAATCTCTGGGTCAAGGGGTTGATGCACGATATCAAATGTCAGGTTTCGGTTCACATCAAAAGTCACAATCTTTTCATCAAACACATAACCATTACTAAAAATACACTTTCTCCCGGCACCTAGCTGGTAGCCGGTTACGGTAGTTTGCATAGGACTAGGCATGCCAATTTTAAATAACCAATAGTCATTTCCCTTTTTAATCTTATCGAAAGCAACCACATGTTTCCAGATCTTATCAGCAGGTGCATGAATCAGTATTTCATCTCCAACCATATTTTCATGGTCATGTTCTGAAACAGAATCGGTTATAAAAACCAGCATTAATATCGAAATCAGGCTTACATTTAAGGTTCTGTTCTTCTTTTTAAACATCACCTTCCCAATAAAAGTACCGGTAATTACAAACGCAAATATGAGCGGGGATACAATGATCAGGCAAATCATCCCCTCCCCTAAGAAAATAAAGCTAAGTAAAATAGCCAAAGATCCGTTTAAGATGCTGTAGCCAACACGTTGCCCACTGGTTAAATTCAGGTCTCTCCAAAACCAGGCACTAATAATCCCCATCAAAATGGGAAGGATTACAAATTCGGAGAAAACAAGTACACCCCCATCATTTACATGGAGCATTCGGTTAATACCGATAATACAAAGGATAATGAGGTTAGAACAGATAAAACCAAATAGCTTAGATTGAAATTCGTTTTTCATTGTCGTTAATTTGAACCCAAACATAAAATATTATTATTGTATTTTCAAAAATTATTGAAAATTAAAAACATAAAAAATAGATTGTATTACGATGACATCAGTTGTCAATCCTGAGTTTCCGATAGAAAATTGGGTCAAGTGGCCGAACAACCTGATTAATGGCTACTAGCGGGTTTCAACAAGCTCAACCCGACAGATTTGAATAGAAATTAATTGATGAGACAACCCATTAGAAAGCTATCACTCCACTCCTTTTGCTGTGGTTTTTATACTATATAGCGACTTGGATGCAGTAATAAATAAAATATCCCGATCCTTCCCTCCGAAACAGATATTACCGCACCAATTCTCTGGTACATCAATATGGCCAATTTTCTCTCCGGCTGGCGTATAAATGTTCACTCCTTTTCCGGTAACGTAAATATTCCCATTGCGGTCTAATGTCATCCCATCAGAACCCTGGTTTAAAATTAACTTTTGGTCACTTAATGAAGCATCTGCATGGATCTGGTAGCGGTAGGTTTTCCCACCCTTTTGGTCGGCTACGTAAAGATACTTCCCATCAGGAGTTCCGACTATACCATTCGGTTTTAACACATCACTGGCCACCACAATAGCTTCTTTCTTTCCTTTAGGAAGATAATAAACCCTTTGTGCTTCAATTTCCGGCGATTGGCGTACCCAGTAATCGCGTTGATAATAGGGATCTGTAAAATAAATACCCCCTTTGGCATCAAGCCAGATATCATTTGGTCCATTTACCTTTTTCCCTTCAAAATCGGAAAATAAAACCTTTATTTTTTTGTGCCTGTCAATCGACCAAATCTGGTTATTTTCATCTGCACAAACAATCAGGTTCCCCTTTTTATCGAAATAAGTTCCATTTGCACGGCCGGATTTATCCATGTACAAACTTAATTGTCCAACGGTGCTGTATTTCCAGATTTTATCATTGGGTTGATCCGTAAAAAATACATTTCCCAACCGGTCAACAGACGCACCTTCAGTAAACTTAAACTGAGAAGAAATCAGTTTTAAGCTATCCTGAACAAAAATAGGCTGCTGTGCATGCACCATGAATGTTAAGCTAGCCATGGCCATAATTAATAAATACTTTCTCATGCTGAAAATTTACAATCCAACAAGGTCAGCATTAATCATTATTTATGCAAACAAATAAAAAAAACCAATATCCCCCACAATTGTATACGCAAATAGGCAAACATGGCTTTATTATTTGCAAACATTACTGATTTTAGCAAGTATTTATATTGTATATTAGGATTGCTAAATACATCCTAATCATAGTACTAAATCCCTGATATGAAGCTAACCATTATCTTTATTAGTGCTATTCTAATTTTCAGTGCCTGCAAGCAAAGCGATTATTCGGCAACAGACCATCCTGATTTTCAAAAGAATGTGCTACCTCAAGCACAGCGATTAATAGATAGTAATAAAATTCTGCAAGGTCTTGCCTACTTGGATTCGAGCTATCGAAAGTTAAAAAATCCGGGTTATGGTGATATTTTAGCGGTATACAATGTAAAAACTAAAACGCTTTTCAATAACAATGCCGACGAGGCTGATCTCATTAACGCAATGAAATATGCTGATAGTGCAATTTCCCTCATCAATAATCATCAACTTAAAAACAAATATCGTCAGCAATATATTTCATTAATCTTTCATCGTGGCGATATGTTGGTGAACAAGGATAGATTTGATGATGCTTACGCAAGCTACTATAAAGCGAAGCAAATTCTTGATAGCGCCGGCATGAGTTGTGAACAAGCCGACTATTATGCGCGGTTAGGATTGATTTACTACAAGCAGGGCAAATTCTATAAATGCGGCTTCACTTTTTAAACAAAGTTTTGAAAACGGGAAAAAATGCCCGGAAACCTTTCTCGCATTTGTACAAAATCAAGGTTCTTTAGATAATGCAGGCTTGAGTTTCCTGAAACTTAAGATGCTGGATAGCGCCATGCTGTACTTTAAGAAAGCTCAAATCTATGTTAATCAACGATCGGCGCGATATGCTGACAAGAAGATTTTTCTGGCTGAAGCTCATGGTGTAATCCTGCAAAATATCGGAGATACCTATTATGAACAGTCCGATTTTAAACAGGCTGAAGCACTATATCTTAAAAGCATTGCAACCAGCAAAAGGGATTACAGAATAAACCCGATTGCCATGCAATCGGAAATACGGTTAGCCCGACTTTATATAGAAACAGGCAAATTAAAAGCAGGTAGGCAACACCTTCAAAATGCCGAGATAATGCTTCAAAACAATGTTCTAGATCCAATGTCGGTTGATAAAGGGAATTTTTTTCTCAGCAAAACCAAACTGAATTATTTTATCAGGCTTGGTCTGCAAGATTCTATCAAAATTCAATCAAAAATCTTTTTAAAAATTCAGGAAAAAATAACAGCTAAAGAAAAGTTACTTTTCGACGCAGATCCCGGAAAAAAAATATTCGATTTGCAGAAGGATTATGAGTTAGATATCCTTAAAAAGCAAAGTCAGCTAAACAGGCTTTATCTAATTATTTCTATCATTCTCCTGGCTGCAGCCGCAGTTATAGTATACCTGATGTACAGATATTCTCAGCGTTCAAAACAACTTAATAAAAAGTTAAACGACCTCAACAGGCAGGTAGGCGAACAGAATCTTAATCTTCAAAATGCATTGGATGTTTTATAGCAAAGTCAAATCAGACATCTGGAAGTTCAAAATGTAGTGATGCACGACTTACGAAGCCCCATTACAGGAATTGCACTCTTAACAGAATTTTTACTGGATAGTGAGAACCTTAATGAAGATGAAAAACAAATGGTTCAGCTCATTAAAGATTCCAGCGAAGATTCTTTAAAATTTGTGAATGACCTGCTTAATGAAGGCTCTGCCCGAATGGAGATGGATAAAGAGCTGGTAGATTTAGAAAAACTATTGAAATATTGCGTAAATCTATTACAATATAAAGCTTTAGAAAAAAACCAAAAAATCATCCTGAATAGTCAGCCAGTTCAGTTTATGCTTAACCGGGAGAAAATTTATCGGGTAATCAGTAACTTGATTACCAATGCCATTAAATTTAGTCCTCCAGAAACTGAAATAAAAGTGAGCTTAAAGCTTTTGGACGAGATCGCCATGATCAGTATCCAGGATACGGGTATAGGCATGCCCGAGGAGATCAAAAACAACATATTCAGCCTCCAGGAAAATGTTAAACGCGAAGGAACGGAAGGGGAAAAATCTTATGGTATTGGGTTAATTACTTCAAAGAAAATAATAGAGGCTCATGCCGGCAAACTCTGGTTTGAAAGCACTGTACATAAAGGTAGTACCTTCTTTGTGAAACTTCCTATCATATGCAATGTAGCCACGGCGAAATAAATTAACTTACTCTTTTCCCTTCCAACAGCATATCAAGGGCATGTTTTAAGGTTCCTGCCTGTTGCACCTCTCCTTCATTCACAAAATAAATTTCATCGGCATTTTCAATGGTATTTAAACGGTGTGCAATGATCACTAAGGTGGTTTCTTTAGAAAGTTTGTTTAAAATGCTACTCAACAATTGCTCAGTTATGGTATCAATATTGGCCGTGGCTTCATCCAGAATAAGAAGCTCCGGATTGCGTAACACGGCTCTCATAAATGCAATTAATTGTTTCTGTCCCAAACTTATGCTATCTGAACCTGAAGTAATTTGTGTACTCAGTCCTTCGTCAAATATGGCGAGGAGATCGTTTAAATTAGCTTCAGCAATGATTTGCTTTAATTCATCGTCGGTAACCGCTTTGTATTGAGGATTTCCATATAAAATATTATCCTTTACTGTTCCTGTAAATAAAAAGGGCTCCTGAAGGATAAAACCAATTTTTTGTGTACGCTCTTCAGCACTATAAGTTCTGATGTCTTTACCATTTAGCAGTACAGTTCCCTTAGTTGCATCATACAATCGGGAGATTAGCGAGGCTGTAGTGGTTTTACCTCCCCCCGTTGGCCCAATTAGCGCATAGGTTTTTCCTTTTTCGAATCGCAGGTTGATGTGATGTAAAATCTCTTTGGTACCGTCATAAGAAAAATGTACATCCTTAAACTCCATTAAGGCATCAGAACTAATTTCAGAAACTTGATCAATTTGCTTTAAATCAGTCTCCAATAAAAGAATCTGAGAAATCCGGTCCCAACTGGCCATAGCTACCTGAAAACTCGTCCACAAGGCTGCCAACTGCCTTAAAGGATTATAAAAGTTTGTGGTATAAGAAATATAACTCACTAATAAACCCAGCGTAAATGAACCTTTTGAAATAAGATAAATACCAAAAAGCAATACAGTTAATTGTGCTGCACTGGACAGTAATCCATAAACGGGAACAAAAATATTGTTAGCCAATCCTGCACCAATAGCTGTTTTATAATTTTCTTTATTGGCATCATCAAATCGCTTTCTAAAGTAATCTCTGCGGTTAAAGGCAATAATCACTTTAAAATTATTAAGGCTTTCCTGAATTTCTGCGCTCATTCCCCCAACACTTTTTAAGTTGGTGGCATTTTTTCTTTTTACCCATGGGGATAATACCATGGTGAACAGGACAATAACTACTGCCGGAACCAGAGCCGCTGCTCCCAATTCAATATGAATAGAGAGGATAAAAATTCCTGCACCTATCATGGTTACAATGCTGCCAATAAATTGCATCAGCGATTGAGAAAAAAACTGATTGAGTTTATCCGTATCATTATTTACACGGGAGATTAAATCTCCGGCCTTATTCTGATTAAAGAAAGAAACTGGTAATTCCTGTAGCTTATTGAAAATTGCACTTCGCAACGTGTATAACATCCGTTGCCCTACTCCGCCCATTAATTTGGTTTGGGTATATCCGGTAAGCATAGCGAAGAAATACATTACCAATAAAATACCTCCAAAAACCAGTACACCATGATATTGCTTTGTACGGATGTACGTATCGACCGTGTGGCCCACTAAAAGTGGCCCCAGCAAAAGTAAACCTGAATTTACCAATATCGCGATCAGCGCCAGCCAAAGATTTTTCCGCTCGGCAGAAATCAGTTGAAGCAATCTTTTCAGGGCTTTGTAGGTAGACTGCTTTTCCTGCTGCGTACTGAGCTGATTAAGATTGTAGTTCATAGTTGCTGGTGCTCTGTTGTGAATGGTATATCTGAACGTATTCCGGACTGGTTTTTAAAAGTTCTTCGTGGTTTCCTTCTGCAATAACTTCTCCCTGCATCAGTAAAATAACTTTTTCATAATGGGTAACTGAGGCCACTTTTTGCGTAACGGAAATCAAGGTTAAATTGGGGTAATTCTTTTGGATATTATCCAGAATACGCTTTTCCGTATTGTAATCAACCCTTGCCGTAAAATCATCCAGCAACAGTATTTTCGGATTAACAGCCAGCGCCCTGGCTAACATAATGCGCTGTTTTTGCCCCCCAGAAAGGCTGCTTCCCCGCTCCGAAACAATAGTATTTAATTTATCTGGCAAAGCATCAACAAAATCTCTAAGTTCTGCTGTTTCTATCGCCTTGGCTAAAGATTCATCTGTAACGGTATCGCTGAAAGCAATATTTTCACGAATGCTCATATTGAAAATGATGCTATCCTGAAATACAAAACCTACCTGCCTGTGGAAATTCTCCTGGTTATATTCATTGATTGGCTTACCATCAAAAAGTACCTCCCCACTATCGGCATTGATTAATCCGGTTAAAATATAGAGCAGTTGTGTTTTACCCGCAGCTGTTGGGCCAATAATTGCTGTTCTGGAGCTTGCTTTGGCACTGAAGGAAATTGCTTTTAAAACAGGTTTCTGACCAAATGATAGAGAAATATCTTTCGCTTCCACGGCTCCAATCAAATCTAGCTGAATAGTTCCCGGATGTTTAATTTCCGCTGCATTTAAAACCGACTCGATACGCTGATAGGAGGCGGTAGCCTGCGCAATTACGTTACTCATAAAACCAATAACCAGAATAGGAAAGATGATAAGCGCCAAATAGCTGTTAAAAGCAGTGAATTCGCCAAGGGTCATTGAATTGGTAATGACAAAATGCCCGCCCAAAACCAAAATACATAAGCCAGCAAGGTTTGACACAAAAACAATGATGGGAATTAATCCCGCAAACAACCGCAAAATAGATAAGCCCAAATCTCTTGCCCGGCCATTGGCATCTAAAAATTTATGGTACTCTAACATTTGCGCATTAACTACCCGAATGAGGGCTGAACCTAAAATACTTTCGCTGATCACTTTATTTAACCAATCTATTACCTCTCTGCTCTTCTTAAACAATACCCTTACCTTGCTCAATACAAAGAAAAATGCACCCCCAATTATTGGAACAATAGCGATGACACAAAGTGCTAATTTCCAGTTAATCATGAGCAATAAGATGCTGGCTCCAACAATTAGAAATATAGAAGAAGCCATCGAAACAATCGCCTGGGAAACAAACATTTTAATCGAATCTACATCCGAAGTAAGGTTGGTAAGCAATTTAGATGGATTTGCCTGTATTACATAGGCATGGCTCTGCCTGGAAATCTGATCAGAAAGCTTCGACCTTAAATCCTTAGCTACTTTTTCTGAGGCATAGGTTTGAATGATACTCTGCAAGTAGGTAAAAAGAAATACCAATAAAATGGCTAAAGAAAACTGAATTAAAACAGGCTCTATTTTGAATGTTCCATTGGTATAGCTATCAATACCATGTGCAATAATTTTCGGCAACAATAAATTAATACCATTGCTCAATAAAGCAAATAAGATCAAAAGCAGGATTAAGCTTCTGTAAGATGCGAGTAAACTGAAAATGCTTGATTTCTTTTCCTGCTTAGGTTTTTCCATGTAATGAATCTATACCTCAAATTTAACCGTTTTATTTTAAACCCTCCCGAATACATTAAACAAAAAATGCCCGAATCTCTTCGGGCATTCCAATATATCTTATTAAAGTTGTTATTTACTCTCCTTTAATACCATATCGATAGTAATCGCTGTAGCAACAATAGCTACTTTTTGGTTACTCTCTGCATAAGTTGGATTAATAGAAACATTGTATTTATCTGCTGTGGTAAACACTTCTTTTAACGCTCCTCCCCACTTTTTACTGATTTTACCCACTTCTAAGCCATCATTATTGGTAATGGTAAAGTTCCAGGCTTTCCAGTCGCCCGTAATTTTAGCAATCTCACTGCCAGATACCGGATTTGAAATGGTAAAGGTTGGTTTAAAAAATTTGAACTTCTGTTTAATAGAACCTACTTCAACCCCGGTTGGATCGGTAACTGTAATTTTCGACATCCAGAAGGTCCAGCCTCTGTAAATCGTAGCTTGTAAAGCACCGTTAGTGTCGGTAATTTCCAGTTGAAAAGGCATCATGGCCTTGTTAATTAACAAACGCAGTACTTTATGCCAGCCACTTACGCGTTGCTTAATCATTCCAATCTGTTCTGCTTTGTCATTATAAACCTTGTACTCATTTGCAAACTTTAAAAAGTTTACTTTCTCATCAATAAAATACTCGTCGCTTAAAAAAAATGTTGGAATTTGCTGATTCATTTAGATATAATGTTTTTCGGTTAAGCCTCTAAAGTAACTAATTTTGTCCCATCTGCAAATTTAAATCTCAGCCAGCACAGAAAGATTGTTACCTTTGTACTGCATCTCATTGAAGATAATGGGATAACCACAACATGATAGAAATAGGAAAATACAACGAATTAAGAGTTTTAAGTAAAACAGAAGTCGGATTAAATTTAACAGACGGTGATAAGCTGGTAGTTCTACCCTATGTTTACGTACCCACAGGAACAGAAATTGGCGACCATTTAAATGTTTTTGTCTTTGTTCAAAAAGATGGCCGACTTACCGCCACCACTCAAAAACCTTATGCCTGCGTAGGCGATTTTGCTTTCTTAAAAGTAGTATCAGACGGAGAAGAAGGAACTTTTATGGATTTAGGCATTGATAAAGATGTATACGTTCCTGCCAGAGAGCAAAAAAGGCCCATGCAAAAAGGCTATAAATATGTCGTTTATCTTTACCTCGATGAACAAAATGATCGCCTTTGTGCTTCATCAAAACTATATGATTTTGTGGAGGAAGAAGATTTCGATTTCGAAGAAGGCGACGAGGTGAGCTTATTGATTTCCGAAGAAACAGATTTAGGCTACAATGCCATTATCAACAATAGAAACATTGGCCTGCTGTATTTTAATGAAGTTTTTGTAGATGTAAAACCAGGTGACAGACGCAAAGGCTGGATTAAAAAGATCAGGGTAGAGGGCAAAATTGATTTAACCCTTCAGCCTAGTGGCTACGGACATATCCTCGATTCTAAAGAAGTGGTTCTGAAAGAATTGAAAAAAAGTGGCGGTATTGTTGAATTGGGCGATAAAAGTACGCCAGAAGATATCTATCAACGCTTCCAAATCAGCAAAAGTGCTTTTAAAAAGACCATAGGTTCCCTATACAAAGAAAGATTAATTACCATTTCTGATGAGGAAATCAGACTCCTTGATGATCAGGGGGAATAATTTCACTTAAATATTAACAGGCTTTAGTTTGATGATCCTCATCTTATGCATCAGGATCATCAAGCCATATCCCGCATCAATTTCAAACCATTTCACTGCATTGTTAGCCCTACCCGGGTTTTTATGGTGATTATTATGGTACGCCTCTCCCCAAAAAATCAGATCAACAGGCATAATATTTCTAGAGGTATTGTTTACGGTATAATTCCTGTAACCGAACTTATGCGCCCACCAGTTTACCGCAATTCCCTGTAAAGCCCCCATGGCAAAGGTAATCGGTAAAAATAGCCACATCCACCATTGGGTAACCAACAAAGCATAAATGCCTATATAAAAAGCACCCCAGGCTAGCCTGGCAATCCAATTGTGTGCCATCTTATCAAATGCAGCCCATTCAGGCAAATCCTTTTTATATTTATCATCAACCTTTATTCTGCCTAAAAAGATACTGTTATAATTATTACGGGTTTGCCATAACAACGCAAACATATTATCGGTATACGACGGTGAATGAGGGTCTTTCTCTGTATCGGTATGCGCGTGATGTAAACGGTGCATTAAACCATAGCTGGTAGCACTGATGTAAGAAGAACCCTGAGTAATAAAACAACAGATGTAAAAAAACTTTTCCCAGGCCCTGCTCATGGTAAAATGATTATGAGCGGCATACCGGTGATGAAAAAATGATTGGAAAAACAAAGATGCGTACCAATGGATAACCAGAAAAAGGAGAATGAACATGTTTACCGTTTGTTTAATGACGAAAAATTAAACGAAGCGGTTTCTTTAGCCCTTTCTGAATAATATTAAGTTCAGCAAGATACTATTTTAATTCAGATTAAACTTATCATTCTGAATTTTAACAACGTTAGAAGCAGATACAATGCCAACGATCATAATTCCGATAGCGATTGCCAGAATAACTTGAAATGTAGAATAAATCTTCGTTCCCGAAACAAATATCCTGGAATCTTTAATCAGTTCATCCCCTACCTTCGATTGTATCTTAATCAGCGCAGATAACTTATCCAGGGTTTTAGTAGAGGCACTTTTAACCAATGTTTCATAAAGCTCTGTATTTGATCCTGCCAGCACTAAAACTTTGCCCTCCAATGCCTTTTGTGTAGCCAGTGCGCTTTTAAGATCATTTAGAAAATATCTTTCCTGCTTTACCAGTAAAGTTAACTCATACTTACTAATCACCGAATCTATTTTCTGATTGTGCTTAGACAACTGCAACAAATTAGCCTTAGAGAAATCAGTATCATCATTTAAAGCCTCCTGAAGGATGGTGTTTTTGTGATAGAGGTTTTCTGCTATAAAGTAAAGATCTGTAGCTGGAATAAGCCGGTCGTTATACATCGAAATAAAAGATTCATTGATCTTCTTAACGCTTTTATCTTCTAAAAAACGGATTAACAAAGTACAGCACATGATGCAGAAAAGCAAAAAGGCTATTTTTAACTTATTTTTAAGCGAAAAAGCAAATTTCATACAAGATTCGGTTAGCTGGTTAAGATAAGGATTTTTAAGCGGATTTCAGGCGCTTCATTAACCACCTTAGGCATCTTAGGTACCAAAGATTTAAACCCAGTCTTAGTACTAAATACTGGAAAAGTTAAAAGTGGAAAAAGTGAAAAGTTGAAAGTGGAAAGTTGAAACATATGCCCAATCTTGATACTTGATACTTGATACTAAATACTTGATACTGGAAAAGTTAAAAGTGGAAAGTTAAAAGTGTAAAGTTGAAAGAACATGCATCCAGTCTTGATACTAACTACTAAATACTTGATACTCATTAAAAGTAATCCTCCTGAGCGGTTTTCGCAAACAACTGTGGAGCAAAATTAACCAGATAAAGTTCCATTTTAGCCCGCGTTACAGCAGTGTACAACCAGCGCAAGAAATCCAGGTCAATCATTTCTTCAGTTAAATAACCTTGATCGGCAAAAACAGCATCCCACTGCCCACCCTGGGCTTTATGGCACGTTACCGCGTAAGCAAATTTAATTTGGAGGGCATTGTAATAAGGGTCTTGTTTAATGGCAAGCATCCTTTGCCGCTTATTGGCAATGTGCGAATAATCTTCATTCAAACCCTCAAAAAGCTTTTTATTTTGTTCATACGGCAAGTTGGCCGTTTCCAAATTAAGCGTATCCAGCATAACTTTACATACAATCTGGCCTGCAGATGGAAAATCTAAAAATTCCAAAGTCGCATCCGTAAAGCGAAAACCATAACGCTCTTCCTCCCCTCTAACCCGAATCACCTTCGCCATATCACCATTGGCTATAAAAGCGGTTTCATCATTATCTGGAAGCCAAAAATAATTGTTCCTCACCACCATGATCTGATCACCACCTGTAAGTTCCTCTTCCCTGTAAAGCAACCGGGCCCTAATCTGTTGATTATAAACATTGGCCGATTTATTAGATCGACAAACCACAAGCGTATTTTCTATTCCAAACTTGCGGTAAGCATATTCAAGTCCCTCTACCAACCGTGCACCCTGCATATTAAAGATATCGGTAAAAGCCTTGGTTAAAAACCTGGGCATGGGATGTTCCGGATTTTTAGCAATCTGGTTCCTCAACATCGTTGCATTGGCTAAAATACCCGACTTTTTCCCCTGCCGCACAACCTCTTTCAATTCTATGGAAGAAACAGCCAAACCGAACTTGTCCTTTAAGTATTGTTCATTCAATGCCGGACTCTCTAAACTACCCACCGGCGGAAGCTGAGCCGTATCGCCTACAAAAAGTAAAAAACAATTCTTATCGTTATACACAAACTCCAGCAAGTCTTGCAAAATAGAAGAGCCGGTTTCATTATACTCATCCGCAATCATCGAGGCCTCGTCAATAATGAACAAGGTATTTTCAGCTAAATTTGGGGCAATCTGAAACTGCAGCTCAGGCGAGGCAGCCGAACGTTTTCTATAGATGCGTTTATGAATGGTAAGTGCCTTTCTATTCGAATATTGGCTCATTACCTTCGCTGCCCTTCCCGTGGGTGCCAACAATTCGCTCTTAAGTCCGAATTGACTCAGAACCTTCACTACGGCAGCTACCGAGGTTGTTTTACCTGTTCCGGCATACCCCTTCAACACAAAACACCGGTAAGTATCCTGTTCCTGTAAAAAAACCGACATACGCTCACAGAAAAGCAGTTGCTCTTTGGTTGGGGTATGCTGGTAAGCTGATGAAATCAGTTGGCTTTTAGTATTAATCACCTAATATCTATTTCTATTTAATAACACTCTTGTTGAGAAAAGCAAAACTCTTGCCTGTTTGTTTGCGTATTCCGTCTTTCCACGTTATCTTTTTTGATGCTCACCGAAATAAATAAGCAATATCTAACCAAAAAAGGATGCTGTTGCAATACGGTTTAAATTTGGCTCAAACAGTACTACTATCCAGGCAAGCCCCAGACAAATGGCAAAGAAAAAAGCTTAGGCAGCTACTCTCAATACAGAGTTTTTTACAAAAGTAAGGTTTCAATGCGATGTGCCATAACCATATTCTGCTGTGTGCTCCAACTAAATATGGTAAAATGCCCGTCTTGAGAAGCAACCAGGCCAATAGCTTGTGGCTGATCGTTAACAAATTGCGCTACAGAAAAATGCCTGGTACCACCCAACTGACCTGGGAAAAGAATTTTATCCTCGCCATGCACAATCGGTTCAGAAAAGGCAATCTGCTCTACGGTAGGTTTACCCTTAGCGCGGCCAATTTTAGCCCCAAAGGCAATGAGATCAAAATCTTCATTAATAATTGTTGCCCCATCCACTGCTGTTAAGCCTGCTAAATGTTCAACTTCCCTCCTTAAAGCACTCTGCGAAAAGATTTCAGTTTGATTACCGCTTTGCTTAGCCAGGTTAGCCAAGCCAGAAAAAGGTGGTTCTATTAAATATTGAATGGGGTGAATAATCGATTCTTCCCATTTGGTATCATTTCTTGGTACAATAAGCAATGCCCCGCCCCTTCCATGCCCACGCATAGAAACCGAGAACTGTATCAGGATATTAATCGGATCATTCCAGCTCGCCAGTACCGTTAAATCTAATAATGCCTTTAATATTGGCGGACAATCACGGTTCTCACAACTTGTATCATCCACAATCCGGATTTGCTCTCCTTTCAGCACGGCAACATTGGTATATTTTCCTATTCCATAAATACGCCGGTGTTTAATTACAATCAAACCAGGCTCGGAAACATCAACTACAAAACAGAAATTGGGAATATTGAGTGTAGTGCCCCAGATATAAAGTTCGCCATCCTCTTCCCATACCCCTAAGTGGATTCCAGAACGTTCAATACCAGGTGCAATTTTGGTAAGCGTATTCGCATTCAGCGCCATTCGTTTGGCAAACATCAATGGTTTAGAAGTTTGAGAAGGGGGCATAAAAGCAATAGAAATGCGTGGCGAATGTCCTTCCTCCTTGCGTAAACTACTCCAAAAAGCAACGTCAATAATTTCTTCAATAATCTTTTTATGAGGTCTGGAGGCTAAATCAACTTCTCCCTGAGACTCCGCTGCGTAGTGAAGTTTCTCAAAATGTTGTTCAATAGTTGCCGCAATGGTATTCGCAGCTTTATAGGTAGGCCTGTAACTCATGTTCCGAATTTAAGCCGAATATTTCGAATTTTAATGACCTAAAAGGTTTGATTTAGGTAAAATATTTGAAAACATAAACCTTTAAAAGTTAACCCTTACCCATTTGCTTTTATAAAAAACTAAGCCTCATTTGCTGTTAATCCTTAAAAAAGTCTATTTTTGTTTCAATGAGTAATAACAGCCTTTTATTAGTTAATCCCCATTTTGAAGCTGATACATCAGAAAAATGCCATCTATTGTTAAAAATAACAAACGATAGCTTTTCTTATGCCGTGGTAGATAAAGAATCTGAGGAGATTAATATTGTTTTTGATAAACAAGGCTGTGATGATGTAGAAGGAACCATTAAGGCTGCGTTTGAGCAAGATACCTTACTATCTAAACCTTATGCTGCCATAAAAGCTGCAGTTCATACACCAAATTTTCTTTTTATCCCTGATGAGTGGTTCGATGCCGATAACTTATCTGTGTATACTAAATTCATAGGATCAGAAGCTAAAATAAACACCAAACACAATGTATCACAAGGCTTTAACACGCTATTCTGTTTAAACAACAGCTTAGAAGAAAGATTACCTGATACCACAACCTTATTCCCTCAATCAGAACCCCTTATTGCTTTATCAGGGCATTTGGCTGATACTGCGATACTCATTGATTTTACAGCCTCATCTTTCAATATTTTATATTTAAAGGATAAAAAGGTTAATTTTCAAAATCATTATGATGCAGAAACGCCAGAAGAATTCAATTACTTTTTGCTATTGATTATCGAACAGCTGGGTTTAACAGAGTCAGTACCTGTTTATTTGCAAGGTATAATCAATGAAGATGACGATCATTACAACTGTTTACTAAAATACTTCAATCAATTATATTTTTTCTTACCTGCTGGAAAACAAGATAGTGAACTTTTGGCCGATATGCCTAAACACTATTTCAGTGGCTTACTTGCTTTAGATTTATGCGAATAATTGGGGGCAACCTAAAAGGAATCCGCCTGCAGCCGCCGGCAAATTTACCCGTAAGGCCTACAACCGATATGGCCAAAGAAGCACTTTTCAACATATTAAACAATAGATTCGATATTGAAAACTGCAGCGTACTGGATCTTTTTTGTGGAACAGGAAATTTAACATTCGAATTTGCTTCCAGAAATGCACAAAGTATTTTGGCCGTAGATTTAGATTATGGTTGTGTGAACTGGGTAAAAAACACCGCAAAGAAGCATGAATTTAATCAGATTGAAGTGCGTAAAGGGGATGTTTTTAAGTTACTGAAACAAATGACGGGTGCTTACGACCTGATCTTTGCCGATCCGCCCTACAACCTCCCTAACATCCCGCAGATTCCGGTAATAGTAAAAGAACAACAGTTGCTAAAACCCGAAGGCTTATTAGTAGTAGAACACCAGAGCAATATGAAGTTGAATAACCTGGCAGGCTATACCGAAACACGTAAGTACGGAAATTCCTCTTTTAGCTTTTTTGAGTTTAGTTAAAGCACTTGCTACCCAATACTAAATTCTCAATACTTGCTACTTGATACTCAATACTTGCTACTCGATACTTGATACTTGATACTCGATACTTGCTACTCGATACTTGCTACTAAATACCCGATACTTTATATTTGACAAATGAAGATAGCGCTATTTCCAGGTTCATTCGATCCGATTACGATTGCTCACGTTAACATCTTACAGCGTGCCACCCCCTTATTTGATAAAATTATAGTAGGCATCGGCTTAAATAGCTCCAAGCAAAATTTCTTAAGCGCCGAGCAACGGGAACTCATTTTAAACACTGTTTTTACAGGGTACAAGAATATTGAGGTGCAAACCTATGAAGGACTTACCGTAGATTTCTGCAGAAAAATAAATGCCACATACATGGTTCGGGGTATTCGCTCAGCAGCAGATTTTGAGTATGAAAGAGCGATTGCACAAATCAATCAAACCATGATGCCAGAGGTAGAAACCATTTTGTTATTAAGCAAGCCCGAATATTCGGCCATCAGCTCTACCATTGTACGCGACATTTTAAGAAACCATGGAGATGTTAGCCCATTTGTACCAGCCGAGGCGCTCAAATTCCTGTAGTCATTGCAAAGTTCCAATCAATTAAGGCTCATTGAACCACTCAATGAACCAATACCTAATGAACTAATGCCCAATGAACTAATGAACCATTGCCTAATGAACCAATGGCAAATGAACTAATGAACCAATAGCAAAAAAGCAAAGAAAAAATTCTTTGCTTTTTTTATGTAACGTTTTCTGAAAGCCTATACTAATCGAGTAAATTAGTAAAAAGAAACCCATAAAATCTAACATGATTTTCGCTTTCATAAATAGGGATTACCATACAAAAAATTACGCCGTTAACTTGACCAATAAAGCTTAAGAATAATGTCTAATCATCAGGAAAAAGAATTTCTTAGGCTTATTGAAACCAATAAAGGCATTATCCATAAAGTTTCCAAAATGTATATGGATAGTATCGATGATCAGGAAGATTTATTCCAGGAAATTATTTTGCAATTATGGAAGGCTTATCCCTCGTTTAAAAGTAACAGTAAATTCTCTACCTGGATGTATCGGGTGGCTTTAAATACAGCATTGGTATACTTTAAAAAAGAAAAGCGTAAAGTAGATAAAACGCCTTTGAATGAGCAGATAGACATTGCCGACTTTAGCGACAACCACGAAAAAGAAGAAAAGCTCAGCTATTTTTACAAAGCGGTACAAGAACTAAATGCTATTGAAAAAGCCCTGATCTTCCTTTTTTTAGAAGATCAATCTCATAAAGAAATTGCACATAACCTGGGGATAACAGAAGTAAATGCCCGCGTTAAGCTAAACAGAACTAAAGAAAAATTACAACTCATTATAAAAAAGAATGGCTATGAATTTTGATGATTTAAAAAACCAGTGGGATAACGAAAAGGCTCCGGAAAAGAGCATTCCAGGCCATATATTAAGCATTAAGGAAGCTACAACACCTATTGATAATATTAGATCCAAAATGAAACAGGAATTCTTTGTTCAAATTGTCTCCCTGCTTTTAGTCGCATTTAGTCCGAGGGTATTTGGCTTCTCTCCAGAGATGAAACAAGTATTCCTAATCTTTTATGCTGTAACCTGTGGTTTTATTTCTTACTATTTTTTTAAGTTCTATGTTTTCTACAAACACTCCTACGACTTAAGCCTCGATACCCGAAAAAACCTGTTGTGGTTCTATTATGAAATGAAGTTAAATATAGAATTGTATAAAGCATTAACCTACATTATAGGGTTTATCTTCCTATCTTTTATTTCCATATATCTTTTCATGAATCAGGGAACAGTACTCCATCAGCTGGTTAGTGAAATATCAACCTTTTACATTGTATTAAACTGCTTCATCATGATTCTGGTTATTGGGGTGATTACAGAGCTATGGGCAAAATTTTACTATGGGGCAAATTTAGAAAAGATAAAAGTGATTCTGGATCAGCTGGAGGACGAATAAAAAACATTGATCTTCAGGCACTTGCCACCTGAAGATCAATAACATCAGGCAATAACGTTGCCAGCTTTGAGTACATCCATAATAGAAGGATAAGTATTGATTACTACCGGAGCAACCTGATTTTTATGCAACCAAACTGCTTTATCTATGCCCTCTTCTTTTTGAGGCACCAACTTTGGCTCACCTTTTACGGTCATTTTGTACCAGTTAGTTTTTTTGATGACCATTTTCGTACCTAAAGGATAAACATGATAGGTTTTACACAACTTCCCTTCACGCTTTAAAACCTTTATACCACACTCCTCTTCTACTTCTCTAACGGCCGCATCCTTCATGTTTTCATCATCTTCAAGCTTCCCTTTAGGTAAATCCCATTTTTTATTTCTGAAGATAAAAAGGAAATTCCCATTGGCACTTTCTACCAATCCGCCCGCAGCTTTAATGATCTCACAATCCTTCTTCAGCTTCCTGAACGTTTCTTTTGGAGATTTGGTTAAAAAAATGTAGCTTTTTTTAGACCCATTTTTCAGTTTTTTGTAAAATATTTTTAAATCAAAATCCTGAATTTCAAGCTGTTGAATTTTTTCTTTCTGCTCAGGCAAAACATCTGATATAAACAAAGTGTTATCGTTAATATAAATTCTGTAATTTTGGGCCATGTATAATAAAAGTGATATTGAATTAAAGGTAGCTGAATTTTTATTACAAATAAAGGCAATTAAATTACAACCTAATAATCCTTTTACCTGGGCTTCTGGTTGGAAATCGCCAATTTACTGCGATAACAGGGTTACCCTTTCCCATCCTCAAGTTAGAACTTACATCCGTCAGAAACTTGCACAAGCTATTCAAGAAGAGTTTGGAGCTGTAGACGTAATTGCTGGAGTGGCCACTGCTGGTATTCCTCAAGGTGTTTTAGTTGCTCAGGAATTGGGCCTTCCGTTCATTTATGTTAGATCTAAAGCAAAAGAGCACGGAACAGGAAGCTTAATTGAAGGAGAAGTAGTAGAAGGACAACGCGTTGTGGTGATCGAAGATCTAATCTCTACCGGGAAAAGTAGCTTACAAGCTGTTGAGGCTTTAAGAGCTGCCGGATTATCTGTTGCCGGCCTTGCAGCCATCTTTACTTATGGCTTTGACAAAGCGGATGAAAACTTTGCAGCTGCAAAATGTCGTTACTTAACACTTTCTAACTATGGTGCCTTAATTGATTATGCTGCCGAGCACAGCATTATTGCTAAAAGCGACATGGAAATGCTAGGAAAATGGCGTTTAAACCCTTCTGAGTGGGGTCGTGGAGAAATCATGAGCACAGAGTCTTAATCTCCAGTTCAACAATACAAAACCAATATAACATAATGACGATTATCGAAAGCGCAGTAGAAATCAATAAACCGATTAATGAAGTTTATACTTTTCTATCTAACATGAACAATCATCAGCAATTGATGCCAGAAAATATTTATAACTGGTCGTCTACTGAAGATGATGCCCAATTTACAATCCAGAATATGGCTAAATTGGCCATCAAAATTTCTAATAGAGTAGAAAATAAAGAATTAACAGCTATTCCTACTGAAAAAGCGCCTTTCGATGTAGAATTAAAGTGGACTGTAGAGGATAACGGAAATGGCGGAACAAAAGCCAAACACATTATTTCTGCTGATCTAAATATGATGATGAAAATGCTTGCATCTGGCCCGCTTCAGAAATTAGCAGATCATCAAACACAGAAACTTAAGGAAGTATTAGGATAATCCTATCCCGCTTTAAAATTGCGTAATACCCTATAATATTTGTGGCGAAGAACATTCTTCGCCTTTTTTGTATATAGAGTTTTATATAAAATATTTTCCTTCTGGAACATTCAATAGCCCCAAGCGTTTAAACATTAAGTTAGCACTCCATCAACTACCTCTCTTTTAACAAGATAACCATTAAAGCTTCTGTTTATCTTATCTGGCTTACATGGTTAAATTTTTCACCATATAAGAAATGTAAGCAGTTGTAAGT
>NZ_FOGG01000002.1:32025-335826 GCF_900111155.1 Pedobacter rhizosphaerae
GCCTTGCTTAACTTGGCCTTAATGCCTTAATGTTAGCGCCACCTAAACCACCTATATATTAACAAGATAACCATTAAAGCTTCTATTATCTTATCTGGCTTACATGGTTAAAATTTTCACCATATAAGAAATGTAAGCACTTGTAAGTTACCAGGCGATTCCCGGGTTGTAGCTCCACATCTTAGCATTGGTTATGCCTTGCTTAACTTGGCCTTAATGCCTTAATGTTAGCGCCACCTAAACCACCTATATATTAACAAGATAACCATTAAAGCTTCTATTTATCTTATCTGGCTTACATGGTTAAATTTTTCACCATATAAGAAATGCAAGCAGCTATAAGTTTCCAGGGTTGTAGCTTCAGATTTTAGCATTAGTTAAGCCTTGCTTAACTTCCCTAAACGCCTTAATATTTGCTCCCCCCTAAATACCTTTCTTTTAACAAGATAACCATTCAAACTTCTATTTATCTTATCTGGCTTACATGGTTAAAATTTTCATCATATAAGAAATGTAAGCAGCTATAAGTTTCCAGGCGCTTCCCTGGTTGTAATCTCCACTATGCACCAACTCAATACTGCCCCAAATAACCTGAGTAAAAATTCCATTGCGCTTCTTTCACAGCCTGTAAATTTTGATACCTTAGTTATTAGAATAACCATCAACTATGAATTTAACATCATTACGCCAAGCCATTCTACTTTCTTTTCTTTTAACCACCGTTAATAGTTTTGCCCAATCTACAGTAAACAATCCCCAAACAGAATACCTTAAAAACCCAATTGGGTTGGACAATGCAAGCCCACGATTAACCTGGCAAATGCAAGACCAGCGCCAGGGTGCAAAACAAACTGCTTATCGCATTCTGGTAGATACCGATTCTCTTGCACTCATCCGTTCAGAAGGAAGAACATGGAACACGGCGTGGGTTAAATCACCTGCTCAGCTTGCTATTTTTTCTGGCCAACAACTAAAACCTTTTACCAAGTATTATTGGAAGGTAGATATTGCCAATGACCAAGGTAAGAAAACAACCAACACCCCAATTTCGAGCTTTGAAATGGGCATGATGGAAATCGAAAACTGGCAAGGATCGTGGATTTCAGACACTGAAAATATTAAGTTAAAACCTTCCCCCTATTTCAGGTATACATTCAACAGCAAAAAAAAGGTTAAATCAGCAAGAGCATACATCGCTGTCGGTGGACTTTATGAACTTTCTATTAATGGAAAAAAAATAGGCAACCACCGCATGGACCCCATGTATACCCGTTTCGACAGAAGAAACCTGTATGTTACCTATGATGTGACGCAGGAAATAACTTCAGGTAAAAATGCAATTGGTGTTTTACTGGGTAATGGTTGGTACAATCATCAATCTACTGCGGTATGGTATTTCGATAGAGCACCATGGCGTAACAGACCGGCTTTTTGTCTGGATGTAAGAATTACCTATGAAGATGGCTCAATAGAAACCATTAAATCGGGTAAAGATTGGAAAACCGAATTAAGTCCGGTTATTTTTAACAGCATTTATACCGCAGAGCACTACGATGCCCGACTGGAGAAAAAAGGCTGGAATACAGTTGATTTTGATGATACCAAATGGAAAGATGTGATTTATCGTTCAGCACCCTCCAACAATATTGTAGCACAAACCCTCCACCCCATTCGAAATGTAGAAGAGATTAAGGCCAAAAATGTTCGCAAATTTAATGATACTACCTACCTGTTTGATCTCGGCAGAAACATTTCTGGTGTAAGTAAAATTACTGTTGACGGCCCTGAAGGCACTACTCTGCGTCTTAAACATGGAGAAAGACTTTATCCCAACGGACATGTTGATATTTCAAATATTGATGCACATTACAGGCCTACTGATAATACAGATCCCTTTCAAACCGACATCATCGCGTTAAGCGGAAAAGGCAACCAAAGTTTTATGCCACACTTCAATTATAAGGGTTTTCAATATGTAGAAGTGACTAGTAGTAAGCCTGTTAATTTAAGTGTAAATAGCTTAGTGGGTTATTTTATGCACAGCGATGTACCAGTTATTGGTTCAATCAATGCTTCAGAACCCATTATCAATAAGATTTATTACGCCACCAACAATTCTTACTTGTCTAACCTGTTTGGCTATCCAACCGATTGTCCGCAAAGAGAGAAAAATGGCTGGACCGGAGATGCACAAATAGCCATAGAAACCGGCCTGTACGGGTTTGACGGTATCACCATTTACGAAAAATGGTTAGCCGATCACAGAGACGAACAACAACCTAACGGCGTTTTACCCTCCATTATCCCAACAGACGGCTGGGGATATGAATGGGGCAACGGCCCTGATTGGACCAGTACCATTGCCATTATCCCATGGAATGTTTATCTGTTTTATGGAGATACAAAGATCTTAAAAGATAACTACGAGAATATTAAGAAATACGTCAATCATATCGACGAAGCTTACCCAAGTGGTTTAACTACCTGGGGTTTGGGCGATTGGATTCCAGTGAAATCAAAATCACCTGTAGAACTGACCTCCACCTGCTATTATTATGCTGACGCGGTAATTCTGGCCAAAACAGCTAAAATATTGGGTAAAACAGCCGATTATGAAAAATATACCGCGCTTGCCGAAAAAATCAAAACGGCTTTTAATGCCAAGTACCTGAATAAACAAACCGGAATTTACGCTACCGGAATACAAACCGAAATGAGTGTTCCTCTTTATTGGGGAATTGTACCTTCAGAGAGCAAGGCTTTAGTAGCGAAAAACCTGGCCAAACGGGTAGAAGCAGATGGTTTCCATTTAGATGTAGGTTTATTGGGTACAAAGGCCATATTAAATGCATTAACAGAAAATGGCTACAGCAATGTCGCTTATAAAGTGGCGGCCCAAAAAACCTATCCCAGCTGGGGCTGGTGGATGGAAAATGGTGCTACTACACTTTATGAAAACTGGCCGATTGATGCTAAATCGGATATTTCTATGAACCACATCATGTTCGGAGAAATTGGTGCATGGTTATATAAAGGTATAGGCGGAATTAAACCATCTGAAAAACAGCCGGGCTTTAAACATGTTCAAATTAACCCTCAGGTAGTAGCAGGATTAAACTTTTTTGAGGCCAGTCATACCGGTCCTTATGGTAAAATTGTTGCCAATTGGAAGCGTGATGGCGAGAAGATTCAATTCGAAATCATCATTCCTGCTAACTCGTCGGCTACGTTTCAGGTGCCGGGGAAAGGAAGCACGATGGTAAATGGCAAAATTACGAATGATCAGCAAATAGAATTATCATCAGGTAAACATATCATCATTTGGGAATAAGTATATGAATATAAAGCACCTTTCCTCCTAATCGTAAATAACACTAATACTGATACATAGCTTATAAGACTAACCCTTGGTCCGTGACTCACGGACCAATAAAACTTCCTCGATCAAATCACTTCCCCATAAACCAACCCCTTGGTCCGCGACTTTCGGACCAATAAAACACCCTCGATCAACTGGCTCACGGACCAATAAAACAAATCATCCATTCAGACAAAATTTCAGTACAACAACCTATATATCAGCCATTTATTCATAACATTAAAAATTATACCGACAAAATTTCCGATTCTAAAAGCAAAATTGCCATGGCATTTGTTTTGATTAAAAGCTGAATATGAACTTCAACAATTTTACAATCAAAGCCCAGGAAGCGATTCAACAGGCTTCTGAAATAGCGCAAGGCAATCAGCAACAAGCTATTGAGACAGCACACCTGTTAAAAGGTTTGCTTACTGTTGATGAAAACGTAGTTTCTTATGTATTAAAGAAGCTTAACGTTAACTTAAACATCCTGAACCAAAACTTAGATACTGAGATTACGAAATTTCCGAAGGTAAATGGCAGCAATGTATATCTATCTTCCAATACCAATAGTGTGCTTCAAAAAGCGCAATCCTTTTTAAAGGAATTTAAAGATGAGTTTGTATCTGTAGAGCACCTGTTATTGGGCATTTTAGCAGTAAACGATAACACTTCAAAGCTTTTAAAAGAACAGGGTGTTAACGAAAAAGACCTAAAAAAAGCCATTATTTCCCTTCGTGGAGATAATCGGGTAACCGACCAGAATGCAGAAGCCACTTATCAGGCATTGGGGAAATATGCCCGTAACCTGAACGAATATGCCGAAAGTGGTAAACTCGATCCGGTAATTGGCCGTGATGAAGAGATTCGTCGCGTTATCCAGATCTTATCAAGAAGAACTAAAAACAACCCCATTCTCATTGGCGAACCCGGTGTGGGTAAAACAGCCATTGCTGAAGGTATTGCCTTTAGAATTATTAAAGGAGACGTTCCGGAAAACCTAAAATCTAAAGTAGTTTACTCTTTGGATATGGGTGCCCTTATTGCAGGTGCAAAATATAAAGGTGAATTTGAGGAACGGTTAAAGGCTGTTGTTAAAGAGGTTACGCAAAGCGATGGAGAAATTATACTCTTTATAGACGAGATACATACCTTAGTAGGTGCAGGAGCTGGTGAAGGTGCAATGGATGCCGCAAACATCCTTAAACCGGCATTGGCGCGCGGAGAACTTCGTGCCATTGGAGCCACAACTTTAGACGAGTATCAAAAATACCTGGAGAAAGACAAAGCTCTAGAGCGCCGTTTTCAAAAAGTAATGGTTAACGAGCCCGATACACAGGATGCCATTTCTATTCTTCGTGGATTGAAAGAACGTTATGAAACCCACCACAAAGTGAGGATTAAAGACGAAGCCATCATTGCAGCTGTAGAAATGAGTCAGCGCTACATCTCTGATCGTTATTTACCAGATAAAGCTATCGACTTAATGGACGAAGCAGCTTCAAAACTTCGTTTAGAAATGGATAGTGTGCCAGAAAACGTAGATGCACTTGACAGGGAGATAATGCGCTTAGAAATCGAACGTGAGGCCATTAAAAGAGAAAAGGACGATAAAAAAGTTCAGGACCTGACTCAGGAAATCGCCAATTTATCCGCAGAGCGGGATGAATTAAAGGCAAAATGGCAGGGAGAAAAAGACCTGGTTGACAACATCAACAATCAGATTGAGCAAATTGAACAATATAAGTTAGAAGCAGATCAGGCAGAACGTGCCGGAGATTATGGTAAAGTAGCCGAAATCCGTTATGGCAAAATCAAAGAAGCGCAAGATACGGTAGAAAAATTAAAAGCAGACCTCGAAAAGCAACAGAGCACAAGCAGAATGTTGAAAGAAGAAGTAACCGCTGATGATATTGCAGGGGTAGTTGGCCGCTGGACAGGTATTCCCGTAACCAAGTTAATTGCCAGTGAAAGAGAAAAATTGTTAAACCTGGAAGCTGAATTACATCAACGTGTAGCCGGACAAGATGAGGCTATTGAAGCAATCTCTGATGCCATCCGCCGTTCTCGTGCAGGTTTACAGGATAAACGTAAGCCCATTGGTTCTTTCATTTTCTTAGGCACTACAGGTGTAGGTAAAACGGAGTTAGCTAAGGCCCTTGCAGAGTTCTTATTTAACGATGAAAATGCCCTTACCCGAATTGACATGAGCGAATACCAGGAAAGACATGCCGTTTCCCGCTTAATTGGAGCGCCTCCTGGGTATGTGGGTTATGATGAGGGCGGACAATTAACAGAGGCCGTGAGACGTAAACCTTACTCTGTGGTACTACTTGATGAGATTGAAAAGGCACACCCTGATGTATTCAATATTTTGCTACAGGTACTGGATGATGGTCGTTTAACGGATAATAAAGGTAGAACGGTGAATTTTAAGAACACCATTATCATCATGACTTCCAACATTGGAGCACATCTGATTCAGGACAACTTTAAAGATTTAAGTGATGAAAACCGCGATGAAGTAATTGCCAAGACCAAAAGCGAATTGTTTGAGGTGCTAAAACAAACCATCAGGCCAGAATTTTTAAATAGAATTGACGAGCTGATCATGTTTACCCCTCTAAATCGCAATGAGATTAGAGACATTGTAAGTTTACAATTTAAGCATGTACAACACACGCTTGCAGAAATGGGCATAGAGATGGAAGCCAGCGATGAAGCTTTAGATTGGTTGGCTCAATTGGGTTACGACCCTCAATTTGGAGCAAGGCCTTTGAAAAGAGTGATCCAAAAAAGAATCTTAAATGAGTTGTCGAAAGAGATATTGGCGGGAAAGATAGATAAAGACAGCAAAATTAAGCTGGATATGTTTGACCATCAGTTTGTATTTATTAACCAAAACGATGAATAACACATTCCAAAAAGATCCCGTAGATTAGTTTCTACGGGATTTTTTCGGTTTCCTTGTGTAACTAATATAATAGTTTGTTTGCTTGTTTTTTCTTTGGATAATCATTAATATTGATTACACACAAGAAACACACAAATGAAAACTTTACTATTAACGATAAGGCATTTCTTGCCCTATCCGAGAAATATTGCAGCAATATTTCTCCTCTTTTGTACCATTAATGCCCATTCGCAAACGGAAAAACTGTATTCCTGTATAAGTGATAACGGTGAGGCCAGTATTACACTTAATATTGAAGGGATCGATGTTGACATTACGAATGGCAGAATTCATGTATATCCCAAACGCAACACCGATGTAGGATATATAACCTCAAATTTCTATCCCGAGATCAAGGGAAACATTTCAGCAATTGGCAATACAACCATCAGCTATGTTACCAGTAACTTTTATCCAGAAATTCACGGAAAAATATCAGCCATAGGTAACACTTCTATAACCTACTATACAGGAAATTTTTATCCGGAGATAAAAGGAAAGTTGAAATCTGTAGGAAGTGTAACTTTTGAATATTATACTGGCGATTTTTACCCAGAAATAAAGGGTAAGGTTAAATCTATAGGCGCACAAACTATAACCTATTACACTGGCGACTTTTATCCGGAACTTAAGGGTAAGGTAAAGGCTATTTCGGAAGGTTAACCAGTTTAGTAAATCCAATTTTCAATTAACGTACTTCAACTGAAGTACATCCTTAAACGCTATGCTCATCAACCATGAAAACTATATTATTGGTTATGATTGCCCTATGCATCGTAACATTGCATACCCATGCACAAACTGAAAAAGGAAAAGGATTTATTGGAGGTAGTTTTAGTTTTGGTACTTCCAAACAAAATAACTCCACTCCCAGCCTTAATACTTTAACCCTAACGCCTCAAGGCGGATACTTTTTAGCCAATAATCTGGCCATTGGTTTGGCTCTTCCATTAAACCTTTCTAAGCTTCGGGGCTTGAATTATACGGTTTGGGATGATGAACAGGGCTTTTATGTAGACACTTATGGCCCTAAGGAATTTAGTTTTGGCATTTCTCCCTTTATCCGAAAGTACATTGATGTTAAAAAGAACCTGAAATTCTTTGCTCAAGCCAACCTGCTGATGCAGATTAATACGTTTAACCGGATAGATGATGAAGGATATTTGATTCGCACCGATGCCAAAATTAAAGGTTTAGGCGCAAGTGCGAGTCCGGGGTTTGCCTTTTTTATTAATCGCCATACCAATCTGGAATTTTCTTTCCCCGTAGTTACCTTCTTTCACCAAAACTACTATGATGCCGAATCAATGTACAATTTTGACAGGAAGAATAATTTAAGATTTGCACTGGATAATTTCACACCAACATTTGGCATTAATTATCAGTTTTAATGGTGTAAATCCAGTCACAAATGTATTTTAACAACAAGAGGTTGCGTTATAAAGATCGATTGTCATCCTTGAGCTTCCCGATATAGAATCTGGCCAAGTTGTCTAAGGAGTTTATTAAGTGTTATGAGGACGTTTCCAATGCTATTAACTTAAGGAAAAAACTAAAATGGATTGTCATCATCCTGAGCCTGTCGAAGGGCAATTCATTTTAGTTTTCGACTTATTAAAAAAGTCTTCGACTACTTATCCCGGTTTCACATCGGGAAGCTCAGACAGCGTTAGCTAAACTTAACAGCATTGAGGACGTTTCGACAGGCTCCACGCCACAGCTTTGAATAGAGTTTGGTTTATGAAACAGCCTCTTGTTTTATTTCTTTTTGGCTTCAATATTGGGCAAAAATCCTGTGAGCAAACCAATAAGCGGCAAAAATGCACAAATATTAAAAACATACTCAATACTGGTAGAATCTGCCAGTTTACCCAATAGCGCCGAACCAATCCCGCCCATTCCGAAGGCAAAACCGAAAAACAAACCTGCTACCAACCCAACTTTACCTGGAATAAGTTCTTGTGCATACACTAAAATAGCGGAGAACGCGGAAGCTAAAATCATCCCAATAGGCACAATTAATACACCGATCCAAAATAAACTGGCGTGCGGTAATAGCAATGCAAAAGGGGCCGTTCCTAATATAGATGCCCAAATCACATACTTCCTCCCGATTCTATCTCCGATAGGCCCACCCAATAAAGTTCCCGCAGCTACAGAAAAAAGAAATACAAACAAATATATCTGTGAAGTTTGCACAGAAACATGAAACTTATCAATCAAATAAAAAGTAAAATAATTGGTTAAACTAGCCATGTAAAAGTACTTGGAGAAAATGAGCAAGAGTAAAATTACTACCGAGAATATCACTTTACCTTTAGAGAATTTATTCACAACACTTTGGATGTTGATCTTTTTTGCACGAGCTGCAATAAAGCCTTTATACCAGGTGCCAACATAACTCAAAATCAAAATAGCCAGTAATGCAATGACGGAGAACCAGATCACACTAAACTGCCCGTAAGGAACAATGATCCAGGCTGCAAGTAAAGGCCCTAAAGAGCTTCCTGCATTTCCTCCCAGTTGAAAAACAGATTGTGCCAATCCTCTTTTGCCTCCTGATGCCGCATGAGCCATCCTGGAGGCTTCAGGATGAAATATGGATGACCCTATACCGATAAAGGAAACTGAAATAAGCATGGTATAGAAATGCGTAGATTGGGAAAGGGTTACTAATCCAATTAAAGTAAAGCCCATACCCACAGCTAAAGAATAGGGTTGTGGTTTTTTATCGGTGTATAACCCTACAAAAGGCTGTAATAATGATGCAGCTAGCTGGAAGGTTAGCGTAATTAAACCAATTTGAGAAAAGCTTAAATGATAATTTGTTTTTATAATCGGATATATAGCAGGAATTAAAGATTGAATGGTATCATTGAGCAAGTGAGAAAAACTTAATGCAAAAAGGATAGGAAAAACGGTTTTTTCAACTAAGTTTTGGGTAGATGTATTTTCAGACATAAATGAGGTATTTAAAACAAAGGTAACCATTTAATTTTTTTTGCGTGATGACAAAACTGAACCCAAACTTTTTAACGACTAGTTGGTTTGATCTTTATGGAAAAGAATAAAAAAATCGTTGGTTTATGCGGTAGCCTGAGAAAAGGGTCATATAATGCCATGTTACTTAAGGTGGCTGCCAGCCTGCTTCCAAAGGATATAGATTTTGAAATCGCTCATTTCGATGATATTCCTGTATATAATGCAGACCATGATTTACCTGCAGTTGAACAACGCCCTGATAGTGTAACTCAATTCAGAGCCATCCTGGCTTCTGCAGATGCCTTCATCATTGTATCTCCAGAATATAATTATTCTATCCCTGGCGGATTGAAAAATGCCATAGACTGGGCAAGCAGAGGTAAAGACTCGCCCATGCTACATAAACCTGTTGCGGTTATGGGCGCAACCCAAGGACAGTGGGGAACAGTGAGAATGCAAACGGCTTTTCTTCCTGTTTTTACCTTCTTAAATATGAATCCTGTTTTACAGCCAGAAGTACTGATTGCCCAGGCTCAAAATAAATTTGACGAGGAAGGAAATTTAACAGACGAAAGAACCATTCAAATTATCAGGCAAAAACTTGATCACCTCATAAAAGCATCCAAGGTTTAAAACCATCTTGATCAAATGCCTTCTTTCCTGACACAACCCAGTGATTGCGTCCAGTATTCCTGACACAAAATCTGCCAAAAATGCTACATTTTAAATCTGACATTTCTACAAAAAAAGTCAGGTTGTCAATTTGACACGCCTAAAAAATTAATCATCACTTAACTTTTTGGTCACAGGAAAATAATATTGAATTAACATCAATTTCTTATGTATTTATCAACTAATGAGTTAGCCAAAATCTGATTTTTTGATGACTTAAAGAATGTTTTTTGGCACAAGTGTTGACTTTTAGCCAAATATAGTCAGACATTAAAAAAGTAAAATTGACTATATAATTAACAAATAAATATATAATAAGATGAAAAAACTATTATTATCATTAGTAGCAGTTGCAGGTTTAGTTTACAGTGCAAACGCACAAACAGAAAAAGGAAAATTTATGTTAGGTGGTAACGTAGGTTTCAACTCTACAAAAGTAGATGGAGCTCCTAAAGCTGATATTAATTTCAGTGTTATTCCTAGTGTTGGATATTTTGTTGGAAACAACTTTGCAGTAGGTACTGGTGTTGGTTATACTTATGAAAAATCAGTAAGTGGAAGAACTCAAGAGGGTGCTTTCGAAGTAGCTCCTTTTGGCCGTTACTATGTTAACTTAACTGATCAATTCAAATTCTTCGGTCAGTTATCAGTTCCTTTGGCTTTTGGTACTCAAAAAGCTGTTGATGCAAACGGAGATACTGGTGCTAAATTAGGTACTACTACTTCAATTGGCGTTAACGTTGCTCCAGGTTTTGCTTTCTTCCCTACTAAAAGAATCGGTATTGAAGTTTCAGTTAATGGCTTAGGTTATGAAAACTACCAGGTTAAAAACGAAGCAACTGGTGCTAAAGTAAAAAGCAACTCATTTGGTTTAGAAGCAAACACATTTGCACCTAAATTGGGTGTTATGTTCCACTTCTAGTATTGAAGACAATTTTTGTCTTTAAATCTACTTGACTTTTTTTACAAGATCGCCCTGCCCAAAGCAGGGCGATCTTGTTTTATTTCTTTTCTCTGATGGCTTTAAACTCAGAACCATCCTTCCATTTAGGATACAACTCGCCTTTACTGAGCTGATACCCCATATCAAAAAGCAATCTTTCATCTTCAATAATGCCCGATAAATCCCAGGTTTTGGCATCAAAGTTATCTTGTGGAGAATGATAACGTTGCTTGGTAAAATCTGCTACCTGTTTTAAGCCCCAATCTCTTCCATTCTTAACATTATCTACTCCAGATCCAGTAAATAGGGATGGTACACCTACTTTAGCCAGATTGAAATGATCTGATCGGTAATACAAGCCTGATGATGGAACTGGATCAGGAACAATTACCCTTCCTTGTTTTTTAGCAGCAGCAGCGGCTAAATCTTCTAATTCAGATTGCCCGTAACCATAAACGACTACATCTTTGGTTTTACCTGCAATCCCCATCATGTCCATATTGATGTTGGCTACCGTTTTATCTAAAGGTAACACAGGATGTTTGGCATAATATTCAGAACCCAACAAGCCTTGCTCCTCTCCGGTATAGGAGATAAATACGATGGTACGCTCGGGTTTCTTATTCAGTTTTTTAAAAGCACCGGCTATTTCTAACAAAGAAGCCACACCGGTAGCATTATCTACAGCACCATTATAAATAGAATCGCCCTGAACCTTTTCTCCGATGCCTAAATGATCCCAATGGGCAGAATAAATAATAGATTCATCCTTTTTAGACTCACCAGGAATACTGGCTAAAACATTAAAGGATTTAGATTTTTTAATCAAAGTTTTAATGCCAACTGAAGCAGATAACCCTAAATCTACAGCCTTGAAACCTTTTTCCCGGGCTTTAGTAAATAAAATATCTGATTGTCCGGCAAGCTTTAATAATTTCTTAGCTACATCCAGGGTTATCCAGCCTTCTACAACTGCCCTTCCCATATTATTATCAGCTGCCTCTAACTGTAACTTGGATTTAGTCCAACCACTTCTAACTACGCTCCACGGATAGGCAGCAGGTTCGGTATCATGAATAATCAAAATTCCTGTGGCACCTTGTCTCGCTGCTTCTTCAAATTTGTAGGTCCAACGGCCATAATAGGTCATGTTCTTGCCTTTGAACAAGTTTTCCTCAGCAAATCCGGGATCATTAATCATCACCACCACAGTCTTACCTTTAACATCCAAACCAGCATAGTCATTCCATCCATATTCCGGTGCCACAATGCCATAACCTGCAAATACCATAGGCGAATTATTTATACTTACTTCATTCTGCACACGACGCGTACCTGCTACAAAATCAGTCAGATAATTTAATTCAACTGAGCCTGATTTTCCTTTGATAATCATCTTTTCATCCGGGTTAGACTTGATCTCTACCATTGGCACCTCCTGAAAATAACTTGTACCATTACCAGGCGCCAACCCCAATTTCTTGAACTCATCAGCTAAATAGTTAATAGTTTTCGTTTCTCCATTGGTAAAAGGTTTTCTTCCTTCAAACTCGTCTGAAGCTATTTTAGTCATATACCTCATCAAAGAGGAATCGTTTACACTTTTAATCGCTAAAGAATCGGGGTTATCAGAATTTTCTGTAGCAGATTGTTTACAGGAGGAGATGCAAATTGCAAATGCAGATAGGTAAAGGATTGTTTTCTTCATTTGGGATAAATTTTGGAAGGTAATTTAAGGTTTTTTAATGAGTAAGCTATCTTGGGCGGTCGTCATTCTCTTAAAGGAGGCAATCTTAATTCAGTTAGCCTTTCTGGTTGTAGCGTCTCCAATGCTTTAAACTTAAGCTAAATGCTGTCAGTTCGAGCTTCCCGATTTGAAATTGGGACAAGCAGTCGAAGACCTTCTTAATAAGTCGAAAACTAAAATGGATTACCCTTCGACAGGCTCAGGATGACAATCCATTTTAGCTTTCTCCTTAAATTAACAGCATTGGTAGCGTCTCTCTACGATCTAATAATCTCTTTTTATTCATCGCCGGAAGGGCTCCTCCTCGACGCAAAGCCACTACTGGAGAAAGATCCAGCTGATAAACAAAATGCCTTTCAGTTACGAAAGGCATTTTGTTCTTATTTACCATTTTTTTCAATCTCCCGATCCATTTCCACCACATCTACATCACTTGGTTCAGAAAAATCACCAAGGAGATACTTATTGAAGTGATCTGCCAGTTTCCAGAAAGCATATTCTGTCATATCTCCGAAACCATGGCGCTGCCCCGGAATGAGCAGAAAATCAAAACGTTTACCCGCTTTCATTAAGGCATTGGCTACACGGATAGAATTGGCAGGATGTACATTATTATCCACATCACCATGCATTAACAACAAGTGTCCTTTTAGGTTTTTAGCCAAATCAGGGTTTTTATCGATGCTATATTTAAAGGAAGTATCCCCTTTCAAAGAAATAATTTCTTTTACTCCATGGTGTTTTTCACTCCACCAGCGGTTATAAATGCTATTATCATGATTTCCGGCATTAGAAACCGCAGCTTTAAAGAAATCTGGATACACTAACATAGCTGCTGTCGACATAAAACCACCACCCGAGTGACCTGTTATACCTACTTTTTGTTCATCAATAAATGCATACTTAGCCGCCAATTGTTCTACAGCCGTCTTTTTATCAGCCAATCCATAATCACGTAAGTTTCCATATCCATAAGTATGGTACCATTTAGAACGAGATGGATTTCCGCCACGATTACCCACCGTAATTACGATATAACCGAATTGCGCTAAACGTTCGGTACGATCCATGCTCTTACTAAAAGCCTTATTTACAGCCTCTGTTTGCGGACCCGGATATACATATTCAATAATCGGATATTTCTTATTGGGATCGAAATCGAAGGGCTTATACATTACGCCATATAAATCGGTAATACCATCATCGGCCTTTACTTTAAATGGTTCTGGAAATTTATAACCAGCCGTCATTAATAACGACAAATCTGTTGTTTCCAGCTCCATTACTTTTAAGCCATTGGTATTGTATAAAGTAGCTTTAGGCGCAGTATTCACTCTAGAATAGTTATCAACGAAATAGGTATTGTTATCATTCAGGCTAGCTACATGGTCATAATCACCCGCATTAAGCAATTTAAGATTAGAACCATCAAAATTTACTTTGTAGAGATGTAGATAATATGGATCTTCCTTTCCTTCCCGCCCATTTGCGGTGAAGTAAAGCACCCTTTTCTTTTCATCAATATTTACAATACTTTCGCAATGGAAAGCGCCTTTAGTGATTTGATTTTTCAGCTTACCATTTCCGTCAAACAGGTAAAAATGCGCCCAACCATCACGCTCACTCCAGTGAATTAACTCATTGCCATCGTTTACTAATCCCGGACGGTTAACCTCTACATAAGTATTAAACCTTTCATCTATTAAAGGCTTCACCACATTGGTATTAATATCAACGGTACAAATATCAATGCGTTTTAAATCCCGGCTGGTGCGGGAAAAATAAAACCTACTATTGTTTCCCAACCAAACTGATGGGCGGAACTCATTATCCCGGTCTTTATTTAAGGCAGGTTTGCTCCAAACAGAAACACTTTGGTCTTTGAATGCAGAAACATTTAATTTTCGGTACGATTTAGCACCAAAATCGAACAATAAAAGTTCATCTTGCGGTGCTTCAGCTTCACCAGGCATCTGGTATTTATAAGTTTCTAATGTAGGGCGACCGGGAGTAACACTGTTAATTACCCATAAATCTTTAACCTTCCGGGCATCTGTACGATCTAAAATGAAATATTTTGCATTAGGCGACCATAAAACATAAGCGCCACGACGCTTCTTGTTATTTTTTTCATTCTCCACATTATTTTCACCATCGCCATCACTTCCATAAGAATAGAACTTTATACCATCCTTTGTTAACTGATGTTCAACAATGGTACTGTCATCTTCATTTTTAACAGCCTTTTTATAGTTCTCCTTATCCATCCAGTAAAGATTATAGTTGCGGGAGAAAATAATGGCAGAAGAATCGGGCGCTACAGAGCCCCAGCTTGGTTTAGGTTTGGGTTTACTAAAATTAGGTATCTCTGTCAGCTTTGCTGATGCCAGTTCATATTTAAATGAGAAGATTTTTTTCTGCATCGAATCCGCAGCTTTTTTATCCTTTCTATCCTTCTTTAACTCATCAATAGTACTTTTTACTTCAAAAGTGACACTCTTCTCGTCGGTACTAAACTTGAGGTTTTCTAAAGGCAGATGTTCTGCATCAAAGGGATCACGAACAATCAGGGTAATATCTGATGCCAGCTTGGCATTATCAAACAAGAGCTTCTTGCTCTTCGCCGAAGGATCTACCAAATACCAGAATTTTCCTTTGGGTGTTTCAAAGTTATACCAAAATCTGTTGCTTAATTTTAACCAATGCGGATCTACCGAAGTAGAATACACCATTTTCTTTAATTTATTTGGAGAAAAGCGTGCAGCCAGTTGATAATTGGCTTTGGGCTGAGGCTGAACTTGCTCAGTTAAGGTAAAAGTTTTGGTTTGTGCTAAAGCGGCTAGCCCCATAAACTGAGCAGCTGTTAATAGTCTGTAAAATTTATTCATTTAGGGTTGGTTTGAATCGGCTAAATTATTCAAAACCCAAGGATTACGATCCGAAAATTTGTAATAAATGCGATAGTTTTGTGAGATTTTCATCCTTTTAAATAATTATCAACACCAATTCTATTTTTCAGAAAATAGTTGCGGGATTTTATAGTTTTGTAAACATATATCAGAACTATGAAGTACAAATTCTTAAGCATCATATCGGCGGGGATAATCTTATTCACCAGCTGTCAGTCCAAATCGCAGGCAGAAAATGCAAGTGTTCAGGATTCCACCTCTCAAACAACTAAAAATCAAGCAGAAACAGAACCAGCAATCGATGTTTCTAAAATAAAAGTAGCTGATGCCAAAACTATCTTAGCGCGCAAACAGGTTCCTATTTTGTGTTATCACCAGGTAAGAAACTGGAAACCTACCGATGGAAAAGTAGGGAAAGATTATATTGTTGAAATACAAAACTTTAAAGATCAGATGAAAATGCTGGCCGATAGCGGCTACCATACCATCTTGCCTGATCAGCTATATGCTTATCTGAATACGGGCGCTAAATTACCTAGCAAACCTATCATGCTTACTTTTGACGATACAGACATGGATCAGTTCACAGTTGTTCGCCCGACATTAGATAAATACGGTTATAAAGCAGTTTATTTCATCATGACCGTTTCTATTGGTAGAAAAGGGAAATTTGTTGATTATATGACCAAAGAGCAGATTAAGCAACTATCTGACGAAGGAAATGTAATCGGCAGTCACACGTATGACCATAAAAACTTCAAAAAATATGCTGGAAAAGATTGGGAAGAACAGTTAGATAAGCCGACTAAAAAGTTAGAAGAGATTACAGGGAAAAAGATGACTGAGTTTGCTTATCCATTTGGTTTATGGAATGCAGAAGGCATCCCTGAATTGAAAAAACGTGGATTTAGAATGGCTTATCAGTTATCTACCAAACGTGATGAGAAAGATCCTCTATTCACTATTCGTAGAATTATTGCCAGTGGTTACTGGAGTCCGAAAACGTTAAGCAACAGCATTAAAAATAGTTTCTAATTTGATTGCCGCAGGTAGTTTCTGCCTGCGGTTTACTCTCCTTCTTATAACAATGAAAAGATACCTGTATCTTGCCGCATTAGCGCTCCCACTCTTAAACGCCTGCCAGTCCAATACGGCTAAAGAAAGCCCTAAAGATACCCAAACCACAAAAGCACATACAATTGTTTCCAAACGCGAACCAGCAGATAATAAAACCATCATGGCGCGCAGAGAGGTTCCTGTATTGTGTTACCATCAAATCAGAGAAGCCACTGGAAGTGATAGTAAAAGAGCGCATGATGATATTATTTCGCCAACTAAATTTAGAGAGCACATTAAAATGTTGGCTGATAGCGGTTACCACACCATTCTTCCCGATCAACTTTATAATTATCTGGTTTATGGCGCTGAACTTCCGCAAAAACCTATCATGATTACCTTTGATGATACCGATTTGGATCAATTTACCATTGGCGCAACAACTTTAAAAAAGTATGGCTACAAAGGTGTTTATTTCATCATGACGGTTTCCATTGGAAAAAAAGGAAGAATTGGTTACATGAGCAAAGAACAGATCAAACAATTATCTGATGAAGGAAATACCATAGCGAGCCATACCTACGATCATAAAAACTTTGCGCAGTTTACAGATGAAGACTGGAAAACTCAAATAGATGAACCAACCAAAAAGCTGGAAGAAATTACAGGAAAAAAAATCGAGTACTTTGCCTATCCTTATGGTGTTTACAAAGCCTCAACACTTCATAAATTAAAGGAACATGGTTTTAAAGCCGCTTTCATCCTTTCTACCGCCAGAGATGAAAATTATCCACTGTACACCATCAGGAGAATTATAGATCCAGGAAGATATACTGCAAAAAACCTTTACTACAGTATTAACAAAAGCTTTAATAAAGTCAAACAATAAAGGCTAAAAATTATTTAATAAGTACATATTTATCTACTATGAAAAAACTTATTTTATTTAGCGCCCTTGGATTATTGGCCCTCACAGCTTGTAATCGAAACAAAAGTAGTCAATCAAGCACCGAAAGTGGTGATAGTACAAAGGCCATTGTGGCTGATTTACCCGAAAAATTCTATAAAAGATTAGAAGGTGAGATTGCAGGAAAACACGTGGTAATGAATCTTGAAAAAATCGAGTACGATTATTCTGGCTCCTATTATTATGATGGTTCCTGGTTAAGTCTTGCTATTGATACCATTATTGGAAAAGATAGCATTGTTTTAACCGAAACCCCAACTGAAGGTTATGAATACAACGAAAAAGTTATACCTAATACACTAGCACTTAAATGGACAGGCAATGGTTTTAGCGGCAAATGGACCAGTGGAAACAAAGATAAGAGCTACAACATCGCACTTACTGAAAAATATCCTGCTGGCAGTTATCCATTCGAGATTAGTACTTATGCTGATTCTGCAAAGGCTTTCCCAAATAAAGACAACTCTCCCTCGGCAGAAATTGGACTCAAAGTACTAACTACCACCGGAAAAACGCCTGCTGATAGCTGGATAAATAAGCAACTACAAAAGGCAGCAGGGCTTAAAGAAGGGCAAACTTCCTGGGAGGCGGGATTAAAAAGCTTAACTCAAAACTATCTTAAAGAATACCAGAAAAGTGTTAAAGAACTGGCTCGAGAGGGGGATAATTATAACTTTTTAAATTATAGTAACCATACCAATCAAAGTATCGTATACAATGATCGTAACTATGTGATTGTAGAGCAATTAGATGACGATTACAGTGGTGGTGCGCATGGCAATTACGCCAGTAACTTCTACTGTTTGGATGTAAAAAGTAATAAGAAGCTCACCCTTAACGACGTAACCCATGCAGATACGTTAATTCTCCAACAACTATTGGAAAAAAACCTACGCAAACAATATCACGTAAAAAGTGGGGATCAGTTAAACACTGTGCTTTTCGATAACTACCTAAAACCGAATAAAAACTTCTATTTCAATAATAATGGCTTAGCATTTCTGTATAACCCATACGAGGTGGCTAGCTATGCACATGGCCAAATTATTGTGTTTATCCCCTTTAGTGAATTAAAGGGATATTTAAATCCGAGCTTTGCCCAGCGGATGAATATTAAGTAAAAAGGAGGCAGTATTATCAATTAGACTTGTTAATCCTGAGCTTGTCGAAGGATTGACAGAAAGTGCATTTAAAGCATTTCGACAACTTGTCCCGATTTTACATCGAAAAGCCCAACGTGATAATGTTGAAGAGATTAACCGATTGATGATACAGCCTCTTTTTTGTCACAAATCTATTTAATGGATTTTACTTGAGATTAACCCGACTGCTTACCCCATTCAGTTCATAATCTGCAAATTTGAGTTCTTGTGTGGGATCGTTATAAATTACAGTAGGTTTTCCATTCTGCGTTTTATACTTAATGAGGAAAAGTCCTGGCTGTTTGGTTTTTAGTGTACCATTAAATGGTAGTTTCACCTCGCCCGCTTTTAAAGTTGAGATTAATACTGCCCTTTCTTTAATTAAAAAGATCACTTGTAAATCTTTGGTATTGGATAATATTTCAACAGATTTAACATCAAATGCAGCTGTTTTTTGCTCAGTGGCAGCTGGTAAAATAAAATATTGATAGGCTGAATTTTTCGGTTGCAGCCCATGGTCTATCCATAAAGAAAGAACACTATCTTGGCCCTTCACATCTATTGGATAAGATCGCATAATATCAGACCAAAGCCCACTTTTCAGCTCATCACGTGCAGCTACTTTTGGCGCATTTAGAACAATGTATCCCGTTTGATCACTAAAAAAACGGGTATCCTGCACAGCATCAATATCCAAAGACTTTACTCCTACCCATGTTTTATTTTTCAAGTGCTTTAACTCGCCTCTTTTTAAACGCTGATCTATAGCTGTTGTAACTATACTTGCACTATCTGTAGCAATACCGGCACCTAAACAGAGCACAAAATCATCTGTAAACAAATATGATTTTAAAGCTGAAAGCTTATCGCGCTTAAGCTGCATAGTTGTTAAACCAATGTTACCATCATTTACATTACCAACAAATGATGCATGATTTCTATTTCCCTCAGTGGCCCCATTAAGCGGAAGCTGAGTTTCATATGCAGTAACTCCGGGAACTTTTCTCCAGTCCCAGAGTGGAAAAACATCCTTGTATTCACTGCCATCGATATAGGTATAAATTGCCCCATCGCCAATGTAAAACCCTTTAAGGTTATCGCCATTAAGCGATTCGGCACCAATAATACGCGAAGATGCCATTTTGAGCGAAGCCATCCATTTCGGACGACGAGCAACGGTCTGATCGGAGTTCCAAAAATGATAAACACCTTGTAAATCAGGACTTCCTTTAACAGTTAAAAAACCTTTGTTTAAAAAGTTGCTGTATTTGTCTTTGTTTTTTGCATCAGCATAACGCAGTCGGTTTGCAGCAAAAGCGGCAGAAAGTGCTTTAAATTCCTGTGCATGCCTAAAAAATTGCCTACCCAACCCGTTAACATCTAAAAAACCTTTCCAAATTACACGTTGATACCCCTGGGTAATTAAATCTGCAAGAATATCAAGCTTAGGCTGATCAATAGCTAAAGTAGTACCGGAAAAAATTTTGCCCCAAAAGCCCATATCAGAAATAAACGCAGCCCCATAATTTCCAAATTGTTGTTGCGCACCATGTTGATGAAAGCTGTGATCGATCTGTATTCCTTCTACACTCCCATTTCTAACGATTTGAGCGGCAATGGAGTCTCTCCCTTGTTTTACCAACTGCATATTATTTTGCAAAAGCCCTCGCATTAACACATTTCCAGATTGCCAAACCATGTTTTGCCCGGTTCCAACAATTTTAGAGTTTAACATCACAGTTACAGCTTCCTCTTTTTCGCTTACACTTAATTGATCTTCTACCAATAGAAATACTGCTCCCAATGCCTTGGGTACACCAATTTGATTATACCACCAATTTCTACAAACCAGTTTACTTTTAAACCAGTACTGTAACGACTGATGAATTCTGTCTATCAACGCTTTGGAATGGTAATAAGATGAACCTTTCTGATTGTATACTTTTGCCAGCATAAAAGTACGTTGGGTATGAACAAAAGGCTTCCAACCCGATAAGCTTTTGTCTGCGTAGTCAATATCGCTCCAGGAACCATCAGCATTTGAATGACTTAACAGTTCACGTATTTCTGCCTCGGTACGGGGATAACGCTGCATTAACTCAACCACTATCTGATCTGAAGATATCGTTTCCCGAGGTATTGTTTTTAATATGTTGATTAAATCTTCGTCTCCTTCTGATAAAATACCACTTACAAAATTCTTTTTTAAGGTTTCAATTTCACCAGCACAAAGCTGATGTACTGAACTTATTGTAAACAGGAAGAAAAACAATACATGAAATTTAAATTTCATTTGGTTAGCATTTGAAAGGGTTCATTGATTTACGAAGATTGGATAATTTATAAGAAGAAAAGTAATTTTATTTCACTTAAGTGCTTAAAAACGGATACAACGTAATTTCAATCGTTATAAAATTTCTTTTACAGCGTATTCTTTCCCATTAAATTTAAAGCTTTCGCCTATTTTTTTTCCCATTAAGGCCTTTCCAATGGGTGCTGCCTGAGAAATCGCATAGTACTTCTGCCCTGCAATAAGTAACTCTCCGGCACTGATACTGATATAGAAACTTCCTTCAGAAGTGATGACTAAACTTCCATTTTTAGAAATATTGGCGGCTTCTATGTTTTCTATCTGTTGCAAAGCGATCTTCTGCTGCCCTGCTTCATACAAAAGTTTGCTATTCCGATCCATTTCCTGTTGCATCATTTCACGGGTAGTTTCATATTTATCGCCCGCACTACTCTTGGTATCATCATTTGATGCTTGCCGGGCTTGTTGCAGTGAATATTCAATGTTCTCTATTCTTTTTTGAATAAAGCTTAAGCAAAGCTGATAGAGTTGTGCTTTTAATGTTGTTGTTTTAGACATGTATGTAAGTAAAATCTTTGGGTTTATGTGCGAAGTACCACAGCTTTCGCCATAATAGATTCAATTTTATTTTTTGGAATATCCTGCGCTGGGTCGATTAATAATATCTTCATTTTAGCTCTTTTTTCCTGTATTAAATCTTCGTGATCAATTAGATTACCATCTACCCAACCAATGTAAGGTTGAAGAAACTTCTTATGGATCCATAAGGTAACAGAACATCTTCCCATTTAGGTAATACATTGGCATACCATATTTCCAATGTTCGGTAACGCCGTCATGCAACAGAAAAAAACCGCGCAGATATTGCAGGCAACTTTTAATGGGTTCTGCTTTTTGCTCAAAAAATTGATCTAGCGGATTTAGCATAAACTAAAGACTCTGAACTCCAGACTGAGCTTAAGATTCAAGGTAACGTACTTTCTCTTCAATAGGTGTTCTATTCGCTTCCCAGGGTTTTTCATTATGATAGCCCATGTAGAAGAGCCCAATGCATTTTTCATTTTCAGAAAGGCTCAAAAAATCTCCGAGGAAATCAATTAATGGAGGAGAACTCCAGTAAGCGCCAACCTTTAAACTTTCGGCAGTTAAAGCCATATTCTGAACTGCACTGGCTACAGCGGCTAACTCCTCCCACTCCGGAATCTTTCCGCTTACCTGCATATTGATGGCAATAATACAATCGGCCTGACCCGTTTTCTCAGCGAAACTATCAAACTTCTTTTGCAGAAATTGATGTGAAGGAACCTGCTCCTGATAAATTTTACCCAGTTCTGCTCCTAACCTGGCCTTTGCACCCTTTCTAATTACTACAAAACGCCAGGGTTGAGTTAATTTATGTGTAGGGGCATAATTGGCACTTGCTAAAATCTGGTTGATCACCTCAACAGGGATTTCCTTTTTGATATAACTTGCAGGAAAAATACTGCGTCGCTCTTTTATTATTTTGGACAGGGTTTCGTATGCACTCATGGGATAAATATAAGGTAAAAGGTTAAAGGTATAAAGATGAAGGTATCGGCAGTATAATGTTTTTACGCTTTAATGTTATTTGATTAGCTATTTTGATGCCTCTTCGTGCCTAAAAATATATTCTCTCAATCAATTCAATTCTTTACTTTCATCTCGACACTTGCTACTTTATACTAAATACTCGATACTTTATACTAGATACTTGATACCTGATACTAGATACCTGATACTTTGTATTCAATTCTTAAAACTACCCCTTAGCTGCTTCCTGATTTGTTTCACCTTGGCAAAGAAAGCAATACTTTCCTTATCAACCAGAAAGTCAATCGTTGCAATAAGTTCATCTTTTATCCAGGGGTGTTTAGGAATGAAGTTCGCCAGTATATTTAAACAATGTGACTTCACTGCCACTGGAATTTGATCGCTGATGAGCCAACTGAAAACCATTTCTACTATTTGATCGGTATTATAATCTCCCATGATTTTCTTCACCTGCATTGTTGCTTTTTTATGCGTTAAAAAGGCTAAAATCTTCACATAGTGGCGCAAAGCTGATGAATTGGTTTGAGTAGGAAATTTCTCTAAGAAGTAGTCAATATGCGGCAAAAATCGCTCCAGGTGACTGGAATAAACATTTTCTAGTATCCAGGCCGCCCGAAATCCAATCTGCTCATCGGCACAAAAGCTTAAATCAATGAGTTCCTTTACTGAATAACCACCCTCTGCCGCAATAGCTGCAAGTTTTTCTACCTTAGTTTTTTGCAGGGTAACTTTTATAACATCGTGAAGAAGTTGCATACAAATGGGCAATAATCTATGAGGCCTAAATTAATAATTTTATTATTCATTACACCCATGGTCCGTGCCCCACGGACCATTTACCAATAACCTAATCAATCTTAACCTTATTAAAATTACAGCATATGGTCTGTGTGTATCCCCCATGGTCCGTGACCCACGGACCAGTTACAAGGATCAATAACCAAATCGATTTAAACAAACTAAAATTACAGTATATGGTCTGTGTGTGTACCCCATGGTCCGTGACCCACGGACCAGTTACAACGATCAATAACCAAATCGATCTTAACCTTAGTAAAATTACAGTATATGGTCTGTGTGTCACAGACCATGGGTTTACCGTATAAGAACCCGTTTAATTTTCCACTTCAAAATTAAACAGTATCTTTGCGCCTTATTTTATACACAGCATGATTTCAGTTTCTAATTTATCATTACGATACGGCAAACGCACATTATTTGAAGATGTTAACCTTAAATTTACGCAGGGCAATTGCTACGGCGTAATTGGGGCAAACGGCGCTGGTAAATCTACCTTTTTAAAAATTTTATCAGGCGAAGTGAGCCAAACCTCAGGTAGTGTTGCCTTTACTCCAGGCGAGCGTATGGCTGTTTTAAAGCAGAACCATTACGAATTTGATGAATTTTCGGTTATCGAAACCGTTATGATGGGACATAAAGAACTTTATGCCATCATGAAAGAAAAAGATGCCATCTATTTAAAAGAAGATTTTACAGAAAAAGACGGTGAGCGTGCAGGTGAACTGGAAAATCTTTTTGCCGAAATGGATGGTTGGAACATGGAAAGTAATGCCGCTACCATGCTAAGCAACCTGGGCATTGCAGAAGAAAACCATTACAAGCTATTAAAAGAATTAGATAATACTCAAAAAGTACGTGTTTTATTGGCACAGGCTTTATTTGGAAATCCAGATATTCTATTATTAGATGAGCCTACCAACGATTTGGATATCGAAACCATTGCCTGGTTGGAAAACTTCCTGGCTGATTACCAAAACATTGTATTGGTAGTATCTCACGACAGGCACTTTTTAGATGCGGTTTGTACCCACATTGTGGATATTGACTTTGCTAAAATGAGCATTTACACGGGTAACTATACTTTCTGGTATGAGTCTAGTCAGTTGGCCTTAAAACAACGTAGCGATCAGAATAAGAAGATGGAAGATAAGGTGAAGGAGTTGCAGGAATTTATCCGTCGCTTTAGTGCCAATGCTTCGAAATCTAAACAGGCTACTTCACGTAAAAAGGCATTGGATAAGATCGATATTACTGAGATTAAAGCATCCAGCAGAAAATATCCGGCAATTATCTTTAATAATACGGGCCGTGAGGCAGGTGACCAGATTTTACAGGTTGAAAACTTAGGTAAAACAGGCAATGATGGTGTTTTATTTGATAAAGTTACCTTCATGGTTAATAAAGGTGATAAAATTGCCATCCTTTCTCAAAACAGTTTAGCTACCGCAGCATTTTATGATGTTTTAACCGGAAGAGATCAGGATCACCGAGGTGAGTTTAAATGGGGTGTAACCATTAGCACCGCTGATATCCCTAATGATAACTCTGAATATTTTGCGGGTAAGGACGAGAATTTAGTTGATTGGTTAAGAGAATATTCGGGTACTGACGCCGATGAGCAATTTGTACGGAGCTTCTTAGGCCGTATGTTATTCTCAGGCGAGGAAGTACTGAAAAACGTAAAAGTACTATCGGGAGGTGAGAAAATGCGCTGTATGTTCTCCAGAATGATGTTGCAGCAAGCCAATTTATTGATGTTTGATGAGCCAACCAATCACCTGGACTTAGAATCTATTGAGGCACTAAACAACGGAATGAAGGATTTTAAAGGAACAATTTTGTTTACCTCACGAGATCACCAGTTAACCGAAACGGTAGCCAACCGCGTGATCGAGATTACACCAAAGGGTACCATTGATAAGTTGATGACTTATGATGAGTACATCAACAGCGATGAGGTTGCAAAGCTTCGCCAGGAAATGTATTCGTAGTAAATAAAGAAGTATAAACAAAAGAAAGCCAGGGATTTATAATCTCTGGCTTTTCTTTTTATAAAAAAAATCGTTTTAGCTGTAGCGTTTTAGAAACAGGTATCGTTTTACAAGAAAAAAATGTTAATGGCCATTTAACGAATTGAAACTATTATTATTAACTACACATGAAAAAACAGACTCACTTTGGCATAACATCTAAAATTATATTCTCTCTATTCGCAATAACGTTATTATTTTCTGCTTGTAAAAAAGACTGGGATAATACACCAATTGAAGCTGCCGGTATCGGTTTTATACACGCTTCTCCTGGAACAGCTGCTTTAGATTTCGTTTTAGACAATCAGAAAATTAAAAGCTTCACCTACACACAGGATTTTGGTTATTATGCGGCTTACCCAGGAACCAGATTGGTTGGGGTGGCAAAAAAAGATTCTTTAAAATATGTTACCAATGCAACAGCAAATCTGATTAGCGGTAAATTTTACTCCGTTTTTGTGGCAGATACACTTAAATCTACCAAGCTTTTGGTTATTGAAGATGACTTGAAAGCTCCTGCAACAGATAAAGCTAACATTCGTTTCATTAACTTAAGTCCAGGTTCTCCTGCTTTAGATTTAAGTATCCAGGGAAAAGATGCTGCATTATTTACCGGCAAAGCTTTTAAAGAGTTTACAACCTTCAGTTCAATTGATCCATCGGAGAGCTACACCTTCGAAGTAAAACAAACTGGAACAACAACCGTTAAAGCAACACTTCCATCAATCAAAATTGAAAAAGGCAAAATTTATACCATCTGGGCTAAAGGATTAAGCAGTAGAACTGATAGTACTCAATTTGGATTATCAATTATGACTAATAAGTAATTTTCTCTCTACCTGTGAAATAAGAAGTAGCACCATCCGGTTGGGTGGTGTTATTTTCTTAAATTTGAATAACTAATCAGGATAAATAATAGTCCTTTACGGGGTGATCAAAAAAAGAATACTCAGTTTTGAGGAAATTTTAAAGGGTTGCGTGAAAAACGACAATGGCTGCAAAGAAATGATGTACAAATCGTTCTATGGCTACCTTTTGGGAATTATTTTACGTTATACCAAGAATACATCTGACAGCGAAGAGCTGGTAAACGACTGTTTTATTAAGATATTTAAACACATAGGAACCTTTAAGGCACCACAAAACCCTGAAGAGTTAAAGAAATCTTTTAAAGGCTGGATTGCCCAGATTGCCTCCAGAACGGCTATTGATAAAATCCGTACTGCTAAGGCTAAATTCTATGTGGACGACTTAGGCGAAGATGAACATCCGGTAAGTCAGGTCTCTGTTACCTCTGATCTCCATGTAAATGACATCTTGAATTTATTGAACCATCTACCAGATACTCATCGATTGGTATTTAACTTATATGAAATTGAGGGATTTGCCCATGATGAAATTTCAAAAATGCTAAATTTTCCTGAAAGTTCTTCGCGGGTTTACCTTACAAGAGCTAAAAACAAATTGCGTACCCTTTACCTGAACACCATGGTTAGTTCATACGAGAAAAATGGATAAAGAATTAATTGAACATATAACCGAACAACTCCAAAGCCATGAGGAAGCTTATGCTGAAGGGGCCTGGGAACGCTTTTCTGAAAAAAAGAAAAGACGGGGGATTGTTTATTGGCCAATGTGGGCTGCCGCTATTGTCGTGTTGATAGCAGGGGCATTATTTTTTACCATTCAGAAAAGTACAGACACTACCGATATTGCAAATATTCAGCCTAAAGCCTTTTCAGAGGGTGAAGCCGAACAGAAGGGTACCACGGATGCAGAAGCAAATATTAATCAAAATATTAGTCCAGAACTACACACACAGAAAAGATCAAATCAATTACAAATTCCGGTTAAGGGCGACAATAAAGCACCATATAACACTCCTCTAGCACAAAACGAAGCAAGGGATCAATTGGCGGTTAATGGAGAAAATCCTCCGATGTTAATCTTAAACACCAATCAGTTAGCAGGACAGCTTTATAATCCAACAATCACTTCTGCAAGTAACAGCCGTCTTTTTGAATTAGCTGGAGCAAAAGAAAAGCCTAAACCGAGTAAAATGACTTTCGAGGATTTATTAGCTCAAGATAGTAAGGCTAATCAATTTGCTGCGCATACCAAAAACAATCAGGATTCTAAATGGCAACCTGGTGTGTATGTAGCACCTTCTATGGGTAATGACAATAAGCTGAACATGAATTATGGCTTTTCTTTGTCTTATGCCATTGCAAACAAAGTTTCTATCAGTTCGGGTGTATCCTATTCCAGTATAAGCAGCAAAGAAGTGCTGGGAGCAGATGTACCACAAACTTTATCAGGAAGAAACCTCGAATCTGTAAATGCCAGAGTAGAGGGTATAAATGTGCCTTTGGAGTTGAAATATAACATCAGCGATAAGATATATACTGGAATTGGGGTTTCAGCACTTGCAGTTACCAATAACCGCCAGGAGAATACCTATATCAGCAATCAGGTTCAAAATGCTGCTGCACTAAACTCGGCAACCGGTTCGTATGATGCCAAAACCCTAATTGTAGCCGAAAGGAAGGTTGAACCGCAACCAGAAGCTACTATCGATCCTGATCGTTATATTGGTTTTTATAACTTCTCTTTTGGATACAAACAGAAATTATCACGTAAGAAAAATATCGCCATTGAGCCTTTCTTGAGGGTGCCGATGAAAACCTTTTCAAAAGAAAATCTAAACCTTACCAATGGTGGTTTAAGGATTAAAGTAGACTTTTAAAATTTGAGTGAATTTCATTACATTTGAGTATCATCAACTCGAAATAGTATGAAACCTTATCCAACAGAAGAAGAGCTTCCCCCTATTTCATCCCTAAACGAAATTGATTTTTCAGCGATCTATAGCTACGCAGATTACATGCGGTTTGCTTTTGAAGAACGTTTGGAAATTATCAAAGGCCATATCTTTACCACGAGCGCTCCGGCTAGAGTTCATCAGGAGGTATTTGGCGTTATTTTCTATCAGTTATACGATTTACTTAAGAAAAAACCAAACCCGATAGATTGTATGAGAACTTTGCTAAGCGTTTAGTCTCATAACTCTCAACCTATAGCATAAAAAAACCAGCATCTTAAAAAGTGCTGGCTTTTTCTAATTTATTTAATGCTTAGTGTCCTGAATGACCATCTACGCCATGTGCGTGACCATGAGAAAGCTCATCCTGAGTCGCTTCACGAACGTTTAAGATTACACCGCTGAATAAAAGGTTTTTTCCAGCCATTGGGTGATTTAAATCTACGGCAACAGTTTCATCATGAACAGCAGTTACGCCAGCTCTGAATTGATTGCCATTGTTATCTTGAAGTGGAATAACATCACCAACATTAGGAACTTCTCCACCTGCTTCTGTAAACATGGTTTTAGGTAGATCTGCAAAAGCTCCCGGATCAATTTCTCCGTAACCATCAGCAGCAGAAAGTTCAAAACTATATTCGTCGCCAGTTTTTAAACCGGTTAAATGCTCTTCAAATTTTGGCAACATCATGCCAACGCCATATAAGAATACTAAAGGATTTTGCTCATCAGCTTTCTCTACGAAAACCTGTTGTCCTTCTTCGTTTGTAGTATGCAATTCGTAAGTTAACGCCACTACTGAGTTTGGTGAAATATTCATTTAATTTTTTTTAGTGTAAATACTCTAATGCTTCCTCAACAGTGTTAACCGGCAACTGGCATACTTTATTTCGGCAAATATAAACTTTTGTTTCATTGCTTTGCTTACCTTTTAACAGCGGGAGGTTACTTTTTGTTCCGCCAAGTGTAATTTTGTTAGGAATATAATGTTTATTTAATGCCTGTTTAATCGCATCGGCTTCCAATCCTGTAATGGCAATCTCGTTAATTCCCTGAACATCATTGAGTAACTGAATAGCCCAATTGGAATAGGCAGAGCCATAAGTTTTAATTTTAGCCTCCACTCCTGCCAACATGGCATCAGCCTTTTCAATATAAGCATCCTCATCAAATAACAGTCCCAGGCGCTTCAAATTTTGGGCCATCACGGAATTCGATGCAGGAATTACATTATCCATCACTTCATGTTTGCGTGCAATAAGGCTTTCACTTGTTGCAGAGGTATAAAATAACATAGGCGAATCTGCGTCGGTAAAATGAGCCAATACGTAATCGCTGAATTGCTTGGCCTCATTCAGCCAGTTTTCATCAAAATCGATTTCATAAAGTGATGACAATGCCTCAATTAAAAACGCATAATCATCCAGAAAGGCAGTAATAGAAGCTTTTCCATTTTTATAATTCCGATACAAACCACCATCTTCAGCTTTCATATTTTGAAGAATGAATCGTGCTGATTTTACTGCCCGATCGTAATAGCTCCGGTCGTTAAGAATGCTTGCTGCATCAACCAATGCTTTAATCATCATGGCATTCCATGCAGTTAAGCATTTATCATCTAAACCTGGTCTAATCCTTTTATTTCTTACTTTTAGCAGCTTGCTATCCGCTTCATTTACTTTAAGATAAAGGGTTTCTAAATCAATGTCATACTTCACAAACAGATCTTCATCGGCCAAGGTTCTTCTTAGAATATTAGTTTGCTCTTCTTCCCAATTCCCCTCTTCTGTAACATTGTAATAATCAGCCAACAATGCTGCATCCTCTCCTACAATTTCATCAAACTGCATTTTATCCCACACATAAAATTTTCCTTCCACCCCTTCGCTATCTGCATCTAAAGCCGAATAGAAAAGACCCTCTGGAGAAGTCATTTCATTAAATACCCAATTAATTGATTCTTGAGCAATGTGTTGGAAAGAATCGAATTTAGTGCATTGGTAAGCCTCCAGATAAAGGCTAATTAATTGGGCATTATCGTACAGCATTTTCTCAAAATGGGGAACATGCCATTTATCATCTACTGAATAACGGGCAAAACCTCCTCCAATCTGATCGTAAATTCCTCCCTTACTCATTTCTTCTAAAGTATGACAAACGGCGGTGAAAACAGATTCATCATCCTTTAAAAAGCCATATCTCAACAAAAACGACCAATTATTAGGAAGCGGAAATTTAGGTGCCCGATTATAACCACCGAAACCAATATCAAAATGCCTTTTCCAAGGCTCAATAATCGCTTTAAGATGATCATCGGTATACCCTTCAACGGCTAGAGCAGGAATGATTTTCTCGCTTTCTACAATGCCTGAAGTTAATCGTTCTGCATATTGAATAGCTTTATCAGGTTCATTTGCCCATAAACCCGCTACATTTTCTAAAATATTGATCCAATCGCTCTTTCTGAAATACGTTCCACCATAAATGGGGCGCTGATCGGGCAAACAGATGCAATTTAATGGCCAGCCACCACTGCCGGTCATTAGCTGGATGGCATACATGTAAATTTGATCGATATCTGGTCGTTCCTCCCGATCTACTTTAATACAGACATAATGCTGATTCATCACCTCAGCCACTTCATGATTTTCAAAGCTTTCGCGTTCCATTACATGGCACCAGTGACAGGCAGAATAGCCTATACTCACCAAAATAAGCTTGTTTTCGGCTTTGGCTTTTGCTAGTGCTTCTGGCCCCCATTCGTACCAGTTTACCGGATTGTAGGCATGTTGTAAAAGATAGGGCGATGAGGCTTTGATAAGGTTGTTGGGCTCTGACATAATTATTATCTTATTATTAGCAAAGGAGCTATTGAAGCGGTAAATCTATTAATAATCTACCAACCTATTTCTATTTAGTTTTTGTTTTTATACTTTAGTTAAAAATCTATTTTTTCCGATGGAATTAGTCACCAATGAATTATTTCTTTCCATAAAAGAGATCATAAACCAATCTCGACTGCGGGTATTTCGTGCAGCAAATTCTGCTTTAATAGAATCTTATTGGCAAATTGGAAAGCTAATTATAGAAGACGAGCAGCAGGGAAAATTAAGAGCAGATTATGGAAAATCTACCTTGAGAAGTTTGTCTGCAGCCTTGACACTCGAATTTGGTAAAGGATTTGATGAAAGTAATCTTCGAAATATAAGAAGTTTCTACAAGTCATTTCCAATTCGTGACGCATTGCGTCACGAATTGAGTTGGACGCATTATCGATTATTGTCGCGCTTAGACGCTGAAGAAAAAAGAAGTTTTTATATTCATGAATCCATTGCAGCAAATTGGAATAGCAGAGAGCTACAGCGCCAAATCAATTCTCTATCTTATGAGCGCTCAATGAAGGAGCCAAAGAAATCTCCCCTTCTTCCTAATATCCAGGATTATATCAAAGATCCTTACATTTTCGAGTTCTTAGGATTAAATCCCAATCAAAAAACTTCAGAGAAAAACCTGGAGTCTGCCATAATTAATCACCTTCAAAAATTTCTACTGGAATTTGGGAAGGGCTTTGCTTTTGTAGCGCGTCAACAACACATTGTAACCGACACATCCGACTTTTTTATAGATTTAGTATTCTATAATTATATCCTGAAATGCTTTGTCATCATCGATCTAAAAACCACAAGTTTAAATCATCAGGACATTGGTCAAATAGATATGTATGTAAGGATGTATGATGATTTAAAAAGAAACGAAGGCGACAACCCAACAATTGGTTTGCTCCTTTGTACAGAAAAAGACGAAACGATAGTGAAATATTCTGTATTAAGCGATAAAAATCAGTTATTCGCCAGCAAATATTTATTGTATTTACCCAAAGAAGAAGATTTAAAGGCCATTATAGAACAAGACAGACAACGCTTTGAACTAGACAATTTAGAACCATGAAAATTACCCATACCGAGATTTACCGCTTCAGCATTCCAATGGAGCCTTTTGTAATTGCAACAGGAACCATGCATTTTGCCCAAAATGTACTGATTAGAATATTTACAGATGCTGGCATTCATGGGGTTGGGGAATGCTCTGCCTTTCCGATGATCGTTGGCGAAACACAGGAAACCTGCATAGCCATGGCTAAGGATTTTGCCGCAATTTTAAAGGGTAAGAATCCGTTGGAAATTCCGGAACGGATGAATGATCTTTTGGGCTATGCAGACCATAACACCACCATAAAAAGCGCCTTTGATATGGCTTTGTTTGATATTGCTGCTAAACATGCTAAACTTCCTCTATACAAGTTTTTAGGTGGGCAAAAACGAACCATCGAAACCGATATGACCATTGGGATTGATACACCTGAAGGGATGGCGCAAACTGCACTCAAGTATAAAAGTCAGGGTTGTAGGATTCTTAAAATCAAGCTTGGAAAAAAAGTTCATGATGATATCGAGCGTGTAAAACAGATCAGAGCTGCTGTTGGGCCGGATTTTACCTTACGTTTGGATGCAAATCAAGGCTGGAATTTTGATGAGGCACTTTTCGCTTTAGGGGAACTAGAGCAATATAACATCGAATTCTGTGAGCAGCCCATGAGAACCTGGTATGATGACAAGCTACCCGAGCTGAATGTAAACTCTCCTATTAAGCTCATGGCTGATGAAAGTTGTTACAATCATCACGATGCCCGTAAATTAATTAACAGTCAGGCTACTACCTATCTCAATATTAAATTTTCTAAGTCTGGCGGGATATTGGAAGCACAGAAAATACACGAAGAAGCACTCCAAACCGGTGTTAAATGTATGATTGGCAGCATGCTGGAAAGCAGGCTTGCCTTAACGGCTAATCTACATTTTGCACTGGCCAGCCCTAATGTAGAGTTCTTTGACCTGGATACCGCGCTGCTAGGACACCTGGTAGATCCTGTAGTTGGTGGCTTAACCTACAATGGCTATTTTTTAGATGTTCCTGATGAAATTGGTATTGGAGCAGAGGCTGATGAGTTTTTCTTAGAGAAATGTGAGGGCTGGGTGGTTTAGGGGGGTAACTGGTGAGGTGGCTAGTTGGTGAGCTGTCTAATTGCTTAATTGTTGAACTGTTTAATTGTTGATTTGCTAAACTGCCAACTGAAAACTGTTAACTGGTGAGGGTTAGTTGCTGAGCTGCTAATTGTTTAACTGCTTAACTGGAGATTGCTAATTGAAAACTGCTAACTGAAAACTGAAGGTGCTGAGCTGTCTAACTGCTTAATTGTTGAACTGTTTAACTGGAAATTGCTAACTGAAAACTGTTAACTGATGAGACCTATCTAACCAGCATGTTATCGAGTGCCAGACTATCCCCGTTAAACGCGTTGAAATCTACTACATGACCAATACCATTGATTTTGGCTTTATCTGAGTGTTGCCAGAATTTCCATCTACTTTTGTCTAATTTTAACCTGGGCTGATAATAATGTGCCACCCACAGTGGATAGTCATCGAAATGGCCGTCTAAATAGTCTTCATGGAACTTTAATCCGGTATAGATAATTGGACGTACCTTGGTTTTCATTTCTACATAGTTGAGAAAGTCTGAAAGTTCTGCACGCATTTTTAACGGAGATACCCCATCTAACGATTCGATATCGACCACCGGAGGTAAATCTCCTTTTTCGATATTAACCACCTGAAGAAAAAATTTGGCTTGAGATTTCCCGTCTTTTTTAGGTCGGAAAAAGTGATAGGCACCACAGAGAATCCCCACCTTTGGTGCCTCCCTCCAGTTACGCTGAAAATAAGGATCGACCAACAAGAGGCCTTCTGTAGCTTTAATAAAGGCAAAGCGAATGCTCACCTCATCCTCCTTCATCGTTTTTACCTTTGCCCAATTAATCTTTCCTTGATAATAAGAAACATCTATACCGTGTATGGTATACTTTTTAGGAATCTTAATATTGAAACTCTCATAGGTACGATAATTAGGATCTTGACCCCAATCTTTGATCCAACGCCAGGTACCTACAAAGCCTTTTAAAATGTAACCATAATATAAGGGCGAGAGTAATACCAAAAGCACACCAATAATTGCCAGTTTCCATTCAATGGGAATAGATTTCGACTTCTTTTTACGTACAGCAGGCTTTCTGGAAACAGGTTTTCTAACAGGAGTAGCAGGCTTTTTTACGGTAGGCTTTTTAGGAGCTGGTGGCATATGATTATTAAGACCGCTAAATTGGGCAAAATCCACTTAAATAAAAAAGGGAATCTTTTAAAATGGGTATTGACAGTTCTATCTACAATTTATTTATCATAGTGAAATCGGCATTGAAGAACTGCACACTGCTGATCTTTACCTTTCATACCTGAAATTTGATAAAACAGCCTATGTTCGCCTTTAATTCTTCTAGACCAAAGACCTTTCAAATTATGTTTTAAGGCTTCTGGCTTCCCCATACCATGAAAGGGAGTTCTTTTAATCTCTTTTATTAAGCTTCTTATTTTTTTTTCTACTTCACCATCATTATCCATCCAGTATTCAAATTCTTCCCAGGCTTGTTCTGTAAAAACTATCTTCATTATACCTATTTGCTAGAAGTAGGCTTAAAGAAATGACCTGATTTTACCTTGCTTCAAGCTCTCGATTGAATCTTCTAAACGTTTGCGGTTTGCTTTTGTGGATAGCAGATGAGCTGTTTCAATAAGTGCATTATATTCTTTAATAGATATTACAACAACGGCATCATCTTCATTGTTATTTCTAGGAACAATTAGAACATCCTCAGTATTACTTACTTCATCAAAATAACTCTTCATATTTGTTCTTAGTGAAGAAATAGTAACTGCTTTCATGATTTAATTTTTTAAGTACAGTCAAATGTACAACAAAACGTACAGATTTAAAAATTAGTCTGGAAAGATATGCTTAAAATCTTACCTCAAAAAAGCAGTTTCCTCCTGTCTGCTTATGATTTTGTATCGATATGCAGTGTATTGAAGCTTAAATATTCCTACTTTTGCAACTCTTCATCCAATCATGTTCAAACTCATTTTAAACACTTATAAAAACTCGTTTAGTGGACTAAGCAGGGAAACCTGGCTACTCAGTATTGTAATGATGTTTAACCGGTGCGGCAGTATGGCTGTGCCTTTTATGGGTTTGTACGTTACGCAAAGCCTGCATCATTCGGAAATGGAAGCGGGTTTAATTATTACCCTTTTTGGTGTAGGCTCTATTTTAGGTTCTGCAATGGGTGGCAAGTTAACGGATATGATTGGATTCAGACCGGTTCAGATCTTATCATCCATAATTGGAGGGCTATTATTTATTTTGTTTTCTACCATTACCCATTTCAATACACTTTGTGTCTTGTCTGTTGTAATCAGCTTTTTTTCTGAAGCTTTCAGACCAGCAAACTTCACTGCTGTGGCTCATTATGCCAAAGAAGGCACTATAACGCGCTCCTATTCATTAAATAGGTTGGCAACCAATATCGGCTGGTCTGTTGGGATCAGTTTGGCTGGAATTATTGCATCTATCAATTATAAACTTTTATTTATTGTTGAAGGTGGTGTTAGCATTGTGGTTGGGCTATCTATTTTAGCTTTACTGCCCAAAGTAAAAGGCTTTATTAAACAAGCTAAGGAGAATAAAAGCAAGATGGTGATTATGAAGCCCTGGCAGGATGGCTTCTATGTAAAGTTTATCCTTTTAACCACATTTTTTATTACTTGTGCTTTCTTGATGTTCAGGGTGGTTCCTGTATTTTTTAAGGAGCAATGGCATATTGATGAGTTTGCAATTGGCATTATCATAGGCTTGAACGGAGCTATTATTGCTTTGTTCGAAATGATTATGATTAATAAAATAGAGCAGAAAAGGCCACCTATGTTTTTCATTATTATTGGTGCCATCTTTTTCGCTGTTTCTTACCTGATACTCAGCGCACCGGTTATTCTCCACGTGGCTATGGCTGTGCTCACCATTGTTATATTTACCATTGGTGAAATGTTCGTACTTCCTTTTATTAACACAGTAGTGATTAGCAGAAGCAACGAACACAACAGGGGTTTATATGCCGCGGGCTATACTTTAAGCTGGTCATGCGCTCAGGTAATTGGCCCTTTTACAGGCTTTTTTATTGCCAAACATTTTGGCTTTAACTGGCTGTGGTTTGGTTTGGCCTGTATTCTTTTGCTATGTGCCTACGGGTTTAGTTTACTGGGAAAATCGGGAACCAGTAACCAGTTGGACAGCTAACCTTATCACCAGTTTTCAGTTAGCAGTTTTCAGTTGGCAGTTTTCAGTTGGCAGTTAAACAGTTAACCAACTAACCAGTTAGACAGCTAACCACCTCACCAATTTTCAGTTAGCAGTTTTCAGTTAAACATTTCAACAATTAAACAGTTCAACAACTCACCGCCTCCACAACTAACCAATCTACCTCACCTTATCTGCCTTCACCCCTTCATTGGTAATCTTTACCGGAAGAATATTCCCCTCAGCATCAAACTTCATTTCATCAATGCAGGTAACACGATGATTACCATCTGTTTCTGTTAGCGGGCGACGATGGTAAACAATATAATACTTTCCTTTTTTCTCATTGATGATAACGGAATGATGACCTGCACCGGTAGCAATAGCTGCATCTTGTTTTAAGATTTTCCCTACTCTTTTGAAGGGGCCAAATGGCGAATCACTTACCGCATAGGCAACAGAATAATCAGGGCCAGTCCAGCCGCCCTCACTCCACATAAAATAATATTTACCATTTCTGATAAACATATAAGGGCCTTCTACGTAGTTATCAGGTGTAATTTCCTTGAAAATTGTTCCATCTTCAAAAGGTACAAATCCGTTAAAATCAGCATTGAGTTTAGCGATGTTACAGTGCTTCCATCCACCATAAATTAAATAGTACTGTCCGTCTTTATCTTTAAATACAAATTGATCTATGGGTTGTGCTCCATTGTGAAACTTATCTACCAAGGGTTTGCCCAAGTGATCTTTATAGGGACCTTCAGGCTTATCTGCCACTGCCACGCCAATACCACCAATTTCATTATCATTCTGTATATCGTTGGCACCGAAGAAAAGGTAATATTTTTTATCTTTTTGCACAATAGCAGGTGCCCACATGGCTTTATTTGCCCATTTTATTGCAGCGGTGTCTACAATGTGAGGATGTTTTTTCCAGGTTACTAAATCGTTAGAAGAAAAAGCATCTAAAAATACTTGTTCTCTGTACTTAGCAGAATAGGTTGGGTATACCCAATACTTATTGTTAAAAATAGCCGCATCAGGATCGGCATACCAGCCCTGAAAGATGGGATTTCCCGATTGATTAATCGTTTTAGTAGTTTGAGCAAAAGAAGAGAGCCCGGTTAGAATTAAAAGAGAAGAGAATAAATATTTCATGGGTCCAATTTAAAAAAAATTACGGGCTAAAAAAATAACGCTTTGGTTACAAGCTGCTGTTTCTGTGATGTTAACTGACTTGCACCTCTTTATTAATATGGCTAACAACGCAGGAGATTTAACTCTTAGAGTTTGGCGTTGAGGCCCTACCTCCTATTTAATGGATTAAATTACTACTCCAAGCTTGGAAAGATAGAATGTAATGATTATATTATAGATTAAATGCGTTTGAGCACGACAGATTCAGCTAAAATCAATAAACGCATTCGGCTTAGTCCACCTCCACTCCACCTCAAGTCCACGTTTTAGCGCTAAAAGGTGGAGATACCATTCATTTGAGCTGCATTTATATTGTCTAATCCTCGGGTAGTATACGATTAAGCTATGGTTCATCCCCGAATAGCAAGTAAGGCTAGTAGTATAGACTACTATGACGTGTATTCACTTAAGTACCTCTTTAACTTTTAGGAGGTTAAGTATTTTTTACGCTTGATTTGAGCTGTAACACCCTAAATGCTATTAAGTTAAGGAGGAAATTAAAATGTGTTGTCAATCCTGAGTTTGTGGAAGGGCAATACATTTTAATTTTGGATTTATCAAGAAGGTCTTCGACAAGCTACCATTGACGTAATTTTATAACTATTTATTAATAAGGCACTTAAATCAATATGCATTCCCATCTTTTCTAGTTGTAGGGGCTCGATACAACCTAATATTTTTCTCTTTTCCTCGCCGCCTGAAGGGCTCGTACCTTTTTCTTGGCAAAAAGGTACCCAAACCGAGCCTTAGCGAGCTCATGAATGCCATTGAAAACAATGTGTACTAATGAATAAAGCCAAGGCTTGCATCCTTTCTTGGCTAGGAACATCCGAATGCCATTAGCGGTAATAAGAGGCTTAGGCCTTTGCACTTTAGGCCAGCCCTCGCTGCTTATTCCCTTGAACAGTGGGGACCCCTTTGAAACTGCAAGCATTCGACTGTCCTATCCTGCGAAATGCTGCTAGGCCGGGGTCGTACTTGGCATTGATAGTGCTTTATTAACGGCAGTTAGCATGGTGCATAACCCTCGCCGGTCGTCATTCCCTCGTAGGAGGGAATCTTAAAGCAGGGTAAAAAATGTCGCTTATATTGATTTGTATGAAATAAATTAACCCTCAGGACACAGCTTAGCTTTACTTAATAGCATTGGAACACCCTGCAGTGGCAGTGTTAAGTGGCTAAGCAACCTCAACTATGAAATACAGCCTAGAGTACAATAAACCCGACAGCGCCAAATAGCCCGGAGTGAAGCACCCCGTAACGAGGACTATAGGCAATGGCGGGACTACAGCACCGATAGAATACTTACATTCATTTTCAAAAAAATAAGGCTGTATCATATAAAGATCGATTGGTTATCTGGGCTCCCGGATGTGAAATCGGGAAAAGTTTGTCGAAGGAACTGATTAAGCATTATTAGCTCTTTTGGACAAGCTCAACGTGACAGATTTGAATCGAAATTTAATTTATGATACAGCCTCCTATAAATTTTAACCGGGTAACTTATTTACTCAGTTCGGCAAAATATTTATGGAATAAAGGCAATGTTTCAATTCCTTTATAGTAATTATAAATATCATACTTTTCGTTTGGAGAGTGCAAAGCATCGCTATCTAAGCCGAAACCAAAGAGTACCGATTTAATACCCAAAACCTCTTCAAATAAAGCCACGATTGGAATACTACCACCACCACGAGTTGGAATTGCTTTTTTACCGAAACTATCTTCGATTGCTTTTTCTGCTGCTTTGTAAGCTGCACTATCAGTTGGGGTTACCACCGGCTCTCCTCCATGATGAGGGGTTACCGTAACTTTAACATTTTTAGGGGCAATGCTTTCAAAATGCTTGGCAAAGATCTCAGAAATCTCTTCAGAACTTTGGTTAGGAACCAAACGCATAGAAATTTTAGCGTTTGCTTTGCTCGGAAGAACGGTTTTAGCTCCCTCTCCTATGTATCCGCTCCAGATTCCGTTTACTTCTAAAGTTGGGCGTGTACCTGTTCTTTCTAAAGTGCTGTAACCTTTTTCGCCCCATACTTCTTCAATATCAAGGTCTTTTTTATACTCTTCCTCATTATAAGGAGCAGCATTTAATGCTTTCTTTTCCTCATCAGTAAGCTCTACTACTTTATCATAAAATGCAGGAATTGTGATGTGATTGTTCTCATCATGCAAAGAAGCAATCATTTTACAGAGGATAGTTGCCGGATTAGCAACTGCGCCACCATACACGCCAGAGTGTAAATCGCGGTTAGGGCCAACTACTTCAACTTCCATATAAGCCAAACCACGCAGTCCGGTTTCGATAGATGGGTTTTCCATACTGATCATAGAAGTATCGGAGATTAAAACGACATCTGCTTTTAAGCGTTCCTGATTATCTCTTACAAAGATGCCCAGGTTAGCCGAACCTACTTCTTCCTCTCCCTCAATCATGAATTTAACGTTACAAGCCAGGGTATTGGTTTGCATCATCAATTCAAATGCCTTAACATGCATATAAAACTGTCCTTTATCATCGCAGGCACCACGGGCATAAATTTTACCATCGCGCACAGTTGGCTCAAAAGGAGGGGTTTTCCAAAGTTCTAAAGGATCTGCCGGCTGAACGTCGTAATGGCCATAAACTAATACTGTAGGAAGTGCTGTATCTATAATTTTCTCTCCATAAACGATAGGATAACCTGCCGTTGGACATATTTCTACTTTATCGGCACCCGCATCTTTCAATTTTTGGGCTACATAGTCTGCCGTTTTAAGTACATCATCTTTGTATTTAGGATCGGCACTCACCGATGGAAAGCGCAACAATTCGAACAACTCTTCTAAAAAGCGCTGTTTGTTCGCTTCTACGTAATTTTTTATTTCTTGCATAACAAAAGAATTTGGGCAAATATAGGTTTTTGTTCAGGAGATTGAAGAAAACTGTGTTCAGTTACAGGTCATATGTCTCCTGTCTAACTTCTTTTATCTCCTGCCTAACATTTTTATCTGCTTTAAATCATAGAAAAATAAAAAAGCATAATCCGTCTGATAAAATCTACCTATTTTTTGTAACTTGCGGTTTTAAATAGACATCCTTAAACCCTGTTAGAAAGAGTATTAATAAATGAAATTAAGCGCACTCGGCCTTAAATTGCTGCTGCTATTTTTTTGTTTTGGTTTTTCAGGGTTGGCCCAAACTCAGCCTCCTGGAAGAGTAAGTTGCCCTGAAGCGGCACAATACTACGCTAAAGACAGCATTAACATCGTAACTTTTGGTGCCAGCACGGTAGAAGGTGTTGGTGGGGTTGGTTTTCAAACCATGCTTCAAAATAACTTTCAGAATTGCTATACGGGCAAAATTGTAGATATTACTAACCATGGTATTGGCGGACAAACCACCAGGCAGGGTTTACTAAGAATTGATAATGCCATAGCTGGCAGAACAGGTTTTATTGTAATTGATATGGGGATTAATGATGCCATTTCAATTGTGATCAATAAGACCGGGAGTATTGCAGAAACTGAGGCCAATATGCGCCTGATGATTACCACCAGCTTAAACCAAAAACTAGTTCCTATACTTTGCACCTTACAATTTGTGGATGACCGGAATATCCCTAGCTATGTGGCAGTAAACACTACAATTAGGGCGATTAACAGCATGTACAGAAAATTAGCAGCGGAATATAAAATTTATCTGGCTGATGTAAATGCGATTATGAGGCGGGATTTTTCTTTATATCAGGATCCATTCCATCCCAATGCCCGTGGATACAGGTTAATTAGCTATATTATATTTGATGCGATTAATAAGGCCATTTTTGATAGGTTCCTGAAGTTTGTGGTATCGCAAAACTACCCTAATCCGGCGGGAAACCAAACTTTCATAGACCTTGTGCTTCCTGAGGCCGATAAGATTAATTTGCAGATTTACGACATTATGGGCAGATTGGTTAAAACTGTTGTTAACGAATACCTGAATACAGGTAAGCATACCTTGGAAATTAATACAGGCACCTTTGTTCCAGGCATTTACTTTTTTAAGATCTCCTCTGATTCTGGTCAGTTTAATGGGGTTAAGAAGTTTATTGTTGCGCGGTAGAGGGAGTGCAAAGTTGAAAGTCGAAAGTTCAGAATTGAAAGTTTTAAGTTGAAAGTGCAAAGTTTAAAGTCTAAACATTTATTTCCTCTAAACATTCCACTCGCTATTTCTCCACAAATTCAAATAAAAAGCATTTGATTTATTATTTTTGAGCCTCAAAAAGATAGGAGCCGATTTGGATTACTTAGAAGGATTAAACCCACAACAGAGAGCAGCAGTAGAGAACACAAAAGGACCCGTAATGATTGTTGCAGGTGCCGGATCGGGCAAAACCCGTGTAATTACTTTTCGTGTAGCCCACCTGATTCAAACGGGTACCGACCCATTTAACATTCTGGTTTTAACCTTTACCAATAAAGCCAGTAAGGATATGCGTGAACGGATTAGCAAGGTTGTTGGTTCGGAAGCAAAGAATATTTGGATGGGTACCTTCCACTCCGTTTTTGCCAAAATCTTACGTGTAGAAGCTGAAAAGATCGGTTATCCTAGTAATTTTACTATTTACGATACTGATGATAGTAAAAGTGTAATCCGTGCCATTTTGAAAGAGATGCAGCTGGATGATAAATTATATGCCGCTAACTTCGTGTTTAACAGAATTTCATCTGCCAAAAACAACCTTATTTCCTGGGGAGAATACCAGGCAAATGATCAGATTCAATCGGAAGATATTCAAAATAAACGCCCGTTATTAGGGCAGATTTACGAAACCTATGCTAAACGCTGCTTTAGAGCAGGGGCAATGGATTTCGATGATTTACTATTCAAAACCAATATTTTATTAAAAGAACATCCGGATGTTTTAAATAAATACCAGCAGAAATTCAGGTATTTAATGGTGGATGAGTATCAGGATACTAACTTTTCACAGTATACCATTGTGAAAAAACTGGCAGCAGCCTACCAGAATATCTGTGTGGTGGGTGATGATGCACAGAGTATCTATGCTTTCCGTGGGGCGAATATCCAGAACATTTTGAACTTCGAACGCGATTATCCTGATTTAAAAGTATATAAGTTAGAGCAAAATTACCGCTCTACCCAAAATATCGTAGATGCAGCCAGTAGCATCATTGCCAATAATAAAAATCAGCTGGAAAAAAATGTTTTCTCAGACAATGAGCCTGGTGAAAGGATTAAAGTTTCAAGAGCTTTTACTGATAATGAGGAAGGTAAGCTAGTTGCCGAAGCCATTATTCAGGAGCGAAGCACAAAGGGACATCAATATCATGATTTTGCCATTCTGTACCGTACAAATGCCCAAAGCAGGGCCATGGAGGAAGGTTTACGTAAGTTAAATATCCCTTACAAAATTTATGGTGGCCAATCTTTCTATCAAAGGAAAGAGATTAAAGATTTAATTGCCTACTTCCGTTTAACCTTTAATCCGAAGGATGAAGAGGCAATTAAGCGTGTAATTAATTATCCGAAGCGCGGTATTGGAGATACGTCCATCGATAAAATTATTGTTGCCGCAGATCAGCATGGCAAAACCATGTGGGATGTGATTTCAAACGCTCATATGTTTGTTGATGGCCGCCTAGCCAATCAGTTGAATGAGTTTGCACTGATGGTTCAGAGTTTTCAGGCAGAAGCCAAAAAGCTTGATGCTTATGATACCGCCCTCTTTATTGCCCAACATGCCGGAATTTTAAAGGAACTTTATTCGGATGACAGTGTTGAAGGACGCAGTCGCTACGAAAACATACAGGAGTTATTAAACGGTATTAAAGAATTCGCTGAACGTGAAGACATTGAGGAAAAAGGCCTTGATATTTTTATGCAAGATGTGGCGCTATTAACCAATGATGATAAAGATGGTGACAAAAATAAGGATACTGTTTCTTTAATGACCATTCACTCGGCTAAAGGTTTAGAGTTCAAAAATGTATTTATTGTAGGTTTAGAAGAAAACCTTTTCCCTTCACAATTATCAGTAAATTCCAGATCAGAATTGGAGGAAGAGCGTCGCTTATTTTATGTGGCCATTACCCGCGCGGAAGTAAAGTTAACCTTAACTTATGCCACTTCCCGCTATCGTTGGGGAACTTTAACCAATTGTGAACCTAGCCGTTTTATTAATGAAATTAGCGCTAAGTTCTTAGAGTTAGATGTTAAACCTGCTAAAAGCAATTCGCTTGAAGGCAATTTCGATGACGAACGCAAAACATGGAGTTCGCAACCACGAGATTTCTTCAGTAAACCTAAACCTGCAGGCGGCACTACCTCTGCCCCCGCTGCCCGACCAAAAACAACCTCTCTACTGGCGAAAGCACACGTTCCTACACCGGGTTTTGCACCGTCACAACCACACGAATTCCAAAATGGAATGGAAGTAGAACATGAGAAATTTGGTTTTGGTAAAATTGTAAGTTTAGAGGGTACCATGCCTGATGTGAAAGCAACCGTATTTTTTCAGGGACTAGGTAATAAGCAGTTGTTGTTGAAATTCGCTAAGCTGATGATTGTTAGGTAATTACCCTTTTAGTCATGAGCCTAATATTAGTCCTGAGTAGTAAGTCTTTAGTCCTGAGTCTAAAACGCCAAACCTAAATCTACCTTAACTTTTTAGTAATGATAAGCTAAAAGGCTAAAGTAGAAAGCTAAAAGACTAAGCTGAAAGCGAAAAGACTAAAGCTGAAAGAAAAGGGGTTGGCTTAACTTATCTTAACTTCTTAATGGTAATAAAGCAGAAAGCTAAATAACTAAGCTGAAAGGGAAAAGACTAAAGCTGAAAGAAAAGGGCTTGGCTTAACTTATCTTAACTTCTTAATGGTGATAAAGCAGAAAGCTAAATAACTATGCTGAAAGCGAAAAGACTAAAGCTGAAAGAGAAGGGATTGGCTTAACTTATCTTAACTCCTTAATGGTGATAAGGCAGAAAGCGAAAAGACTAAAGCTCAAAGAAACGCCTAAATTATCATGTTCTCTGACGCTAAAACTTGAAAAAAACCTAAATATTCCTTAATATTGGAGTCCGGTTTCGGCCGCAACTAAACCATGCAACTTACACGACTAGAAATTAAAGGTTTTAAAAGCTTTGGAGATAAAGTTACGATTAACTTTAATGAAGGTGTAACTGCAATTGTAGGTCCAAATGGTTGTGGTAAATCGAACGTTATTGATGCTATGCGTTGGGTTTTAGGCGAGCAAAGCACCAAAGCCCTGCGATCGGAGAAGATGGAAAACATCATCTTTAATGGCACCAAAAACCGTAAACAAGCACAACTGGCAGAAGTTTCACTTAGCTTTGATAACACCAAAAACATCTTGCCTACTGCTTACTCTCAAGTAACGGTTACCCGAAAACTTTATCGAAATGGCGACAGCGAATATCGTTTAAATGATGTTCAGTGCCGCTTAAAAGATATAACTGATTTATTTTTAGATACTGGAATTGGTTCGGATAGTTATTCCATTATTGAACTCAAAATGGTCGATGAGATCATCAATAATAAGGAACATAGCCGGAGATCTTTATTTGAAGAGGCTTCCGGTATTTCGAAGTATAAACTGCGTAAGAAACAAACCTTTGGCAAACTGAAGGATACCGAAGGTGATTTGGAGCGTGTGGAAGATTTACTTTTCGAGATTGAAAAGAACCTCAAAACACTTGAAAACCAGGCTAAAAAAGCAGAACGTTATTACAAGCTAAAAGAGCAATACAGAGAGCTAAGTGTACAGCTGGCTACGCACAGGATTGCTTTTTTCAGAACTGATTTAAATGCATTAGAGCTTCAGGAACAAGGCCAGTTAGTGGCAAGAACAGAACTGAGCAGTAAAATAGACCACCAGGAAGCAGAACTACAGAAACTTAAGCTTGGCAGTATTAGTCAGGAAAAAAACCTCTCTATACAGCAAAAAGCCACAAACGAACTGGTTTCCAAAATCCGTGCTTACGAAAGTGAAAAGAAAGTAAAAAATGAGCAAATGCGTTTTTTACAGGAGAAAGAAACACGTTTGACCGGTGAGTTGGAAAAAGACAAGAACCAGGTTAACCACATTAAATATAATATTAAGCGATTAAATGAAGAGGTTTTAACCGAAACAGAAGTCTTCAATCGCCTGGAATCTGATTTAAAGCTTCTTAAATCGGCCTTAGACGCACTTCGGGAGCAACAACAGACCGAGAAAAACAGAACAGACAACCTGATTAAATCTGTGAATGAATTGCAGAGCCAGGTTTACCAATCTCAAAAAGATATTGATATTTTAAATATCCAAAAAGATGCTTTGGTGCAGGAAAGCAATAGAAATGTTGACGATACCGAAACCAAAACATTAGAATTAAAGGCTTTCGATCATGCTTTGGCTGAGTTAGATATTCAGATTAGGGAAAAACAGTCGAAAATTAAGCAGCTTAACGAGGAAGAAGAGGTTTTGAAAATCAAACTGGCCGAATCTGAAGCCAATCTGAGCGCCAACAAAGAAAAGTTGATGGCAGAAAACCGCAAAAAGGATGCTAAGCAGAACGAATATAACCTGACCAAATCATTGGTTGACAGCTTGGAAGGCTTCCCGGAATCTATTCGTTTCTTAAAAAAGAACAGTTCCTTTGCTAAAACTGCCCTTCTTTTATCGGATATTTTATTTTGTAATGAAGATTTCCGCATTGCGATAGAAAATTATTTGGAGCCCGTAATGAATCATTATGTGGTAGATAAATATGCTGATGCATTACAGGCCATTAATTTATTAACCGATGCCAGTCGTGGCAGGGCAAACTTTTTTATTTTAGAGAATGTACCTGATAAGCAACCTGCTTTACGCGAACATGAGGGCTTAGTATCGGCATTATCTGTTATTGAAGTAGACAAAAAATATCAGCACCTATGCAACCTCTTGCTTCAAAACGTGTATATCGCCATTGAAGAACAAGAAACTGTATTCAAACTTGCCCCTACCGAAAGCTTTACCATCTTAGCCAAAAACGGAAAATATGCCCAAACCAAATTTACCCTTGCCGGTGGCTCTGTAGGTTTATTTGAGGGAAAAAGAATTGGACGGGCCAAGAATTTGGAGAACTTAGCCAAGGAGGTTAAAAAATCTGATGCATTGATCAGTCAGTATAATACAGTCATTTCTGCAGAAACGGAGAATATTTTTCAGCTTAAAGAAGCTTCTAAAATAGCGCATATCAGCACCTTGCAGCAAGAACTCAATAAGTTTATCAATGAACACATCTCTGTTCAAACCAGAAGAGATCAATACCAGGAATTTATTACCACCAGCGAAAACCGTAAAACGGATATTGCGCAAAAGATTGTATCTATAGAAAAAAGCCTTTCTGAGAAGTTACCTGCGTTGGTTCAACTCCAGAGAAACCAGCAAGATGCGCATATTAATCTACAGGAACAGCAGTTAAAATATCAGGAAATTGCCGATCAGGTAACAGAAAGTGCCGGGAAATACAACCAGGATAATATCCGGTTTCACCAGCAGCAAAATAAGTTATCGAGCCTTGAAAAAGACTTAGATTATCGGTTTGTGCAGGAAGAAGCGCTCAACAAACGCATTACCCAAAACGAAAAAGAGCTTCAGGAGGCACTAACAGAAATTACGGCTACACTTCAGCATACAGATTTAAGTGATGATACGCTCTTAGAAATGTATAAACAGCGCGAGGAGATGGAAAAAGGGCTTGCAGAAATAGAGCAGGTTTATTTTTCGGCCAAAGGCAGCATTAATGAAGTTGAAAATGACCTAACCAATATCCGCAAAAACAGGGAGGAAACTGATTTTCTTCTAACAGAAATTAAGGATAAAAAGAACGCTTTAAAGATCGACCTTAATGCTTTAAAGGAGCGTTTAGCAGTAGAATTCAACATTGACATTAATGATTTACTAGAGACAGAGGAAGAAACAGAGGCATTAGAGAGTGAATTTGAACTTCGCCAAAAAGTAGATCGAATGAAACGTCAGCTGGATGAATTTGGTGCGATTAACTCTATGGCAATGGAGGCGTATAAAGAAATGGACGAACGCTATATCTTTATTCAGAACCAGAAAAAAGATCTTCAGGCAGCCAAAGCAGATTTATTGCAAACCATTAAGGAAATTGATGATACGGCAAAAGATAAGTTTATGCAGGCCTTTACACAAGCCAGGGAGCATTTTATTGTCGTTTTCCGTTCTCTTTTCAACGATGAAGATAGTTGCGACCTCATTCTTACCGATGTAAATAACCCTTTAGAAGCTGATATCGATATCATTGCAAGACCTAAAGGCAAGCGTCCATTATCTATCAATCAGCTATCAGGAGGTGAAAAAACCTTAACAGCTACTGCCCTGCTATTTTCGCTTTACCTGTTAAAACCTGCACCATTCTGTATTTTCGATGAGGTTGACGCTCCACTTGACGATACCAACATCGATAAATTTAACAACATTATCCGTAAGTTCTCCGATCAGTCGCAGTTCATTATTGTTTCGCACAACAAGCGTACTATCGCCAGTACCGACATTATCTATGGCGTAACTATGGTAGAACAAGGTGTTTCGAGAGTTGTAGCGGTAGATTTGAGAGAAGTAGCCGCTTAAATCAATCTTCAGTCCCAAGTCTTGAGTCTTAATTCTTGATTCTTAAAATTTTCATTGATGCCTTTTCTCCCTGGTGGTTATCTTGCCAATTCTTACGCTTCTTTCCCAATAATTAATATCTTTAGCCGCAAATACTTTTACCATGAAAATCCTATATATTGTTCCCCTGGCGTTAATGCTGAGCTGTTGTTCTGCTGTTAAAAACCAAAGTACAGACACAAGTCAAATCGACACTCAGCTATTAAAAGATGTAGAAGTTTTGTCTTCGGATGCTTATCAGGGTAGAAAAACGGGGACCAAAGGTGCTGAAATGGCCCGGGCTTACATTAGAGAGCGTTTTTTGAAACTGGGATTAAAGTCTTACCCGCAACATGTTAACTATGCGCAGGAATTTAATTTTAGATCAAGAAATGGAGAAACGGTAAATGGCACCAACCTGATTGGTTATATCCCCGGAAAGGGAACCAACGTAATTGTTGTTTCTGCGCACTACGATCATTTAGGTGTGGTGAAAGATGAAGTTTTTAATGGTGCAGATGACAATGCTTCAGGAACAGCCAGCTTATTAAAGATAGCGGCCTATTTTGCCAAGAACAAGCCCAATAATACCATTATTTTCGCCTCATTTGATGCGGAAGAAATGGGTTTGCAAGGGGCAAAAGCATTTGTTGCCAATCCGCCACTAAACATTAATACTATCGCCATTGATTTAAATATGGACATGATTGGCCACAGCGATAAAAATGAATTATACGTTTGCGGCACTTATAAATATCCTGAATTAAAGAAATATATTGTGAACAATAATCCAAAAATCAACGTGCTTCTTGGGCATGATGACCCTAAGCTCGGGCACGATGATTGGACTAACCAAAGCGATCAGGGCGCTTTTAATGCGAAAAACATTCCTTTCTTATACTTTGGTGTTGAAGATCACAAAGATTACCATAAGGCTACGGATGAATACGCTACAATTACCAAGGAGTTCTTCAGCCATGCGGCGAATGCTGTTTTAGAAGTTGTCAAAAATGTTGACAAGCAAACTGTTTTACAGCAATCGCTAAAAGATAAAATGATTATGAAGAACTAAAAACTACTGTGGTACATAAACCACAAACTTGGTTTCAAAGAAATCTTCCTCAAAATAAGCTGAAAGTGGATAAAGTTCTGCTTTCAGTTTTGATTCTTTAATCTCCTCGGCCAGATCTCCCCCTTTTAAATACAGAATTCCATTAGGAATGGCATTAATAGATTCCTTCTTGAATTTACCCTGAATCCAGGGATAAAATTCTCCTAAACGCGTTACCGCTCTGGAAACCACAAAATTGAACTTACCTTTAACCTGTTCTGCCCTCAAATGATCTGCCTGTAAATTTTCGAGTCCAAGCGCAGAAGCAACTTCCTTCACTACCTTTATCTTTTTACCGATAGAATCGACCAATTGAAACTGGGTATCAGGGAATAGAATAGCTAAAGGAATACCAGGAAAACCACCACCTGTACCCACATCAAGAACAGATTCTCCAGCTTTAAACTTACAAACCATTGCAATTCCTAATGAATGTAACACATGACGCTCATAAAGCTCTTCAATGTCCTTTCTAGAAATAACGTTAATTTGTGCGTTCCAATAGCTGTAAAGCTCAAATAATTGAGTAAACTGATCCAGTTGTTTCGCTGTTAAATCAGGGAAGTATTTGGTTATAATGTCTGGTTTTACATCTGCCATAATATAATATCTTATTTCCAGGTCACTTTTTTCTTCCCAAATTGGGCAAAAATAGCGTTAAGGGTTAAAAACAAAAACAAAAGTATATCTAAAATAGGGAACCACCAACGCAATTCACCATAGTTTAATCTTTTCAACAACTTTGGGTAAACGAAGCACCGAACTAAGAGGCTTAAGAATAAAATGCCAAAGGCAACATATCGGGCTTCCCAGCTTAAAAACATACTGCCAATAAAAGTGGCATAAAACAAAAACTGAAAGGCTATTTGCCAGCTCAAAATAAATTTATGCTTGGATTTATAGAATTTCCCTGCACCAAAATGGCGTTTCTTCTGACGAATATAACCAGCCCAGGTGGTATTCGGATTGCTCCAAACCTGACTATCCTTATTGATCCTTATCTCTGTATTGTACTTGTTGGCATGAGCATTTACAAAAAGGTCATCATCACCAGATGGGATATGCATGTGTGCAGCAAAACCTTTATTCTTAAAAAAAAGCTGTTTTTTATAAGCCATATTTCTTCCCACTCCCATATAAGGCATCCCTTTCAGCGCATAGGCAAGGTAATTTACTGCTGTAAAAAAGGTTTCAAAACGAATTAAAGCATTCAGTAAGTTGCGTTTTTTAAGGTATGGAGAATAACCCAAAACGATTTCAGTATGCTCATTATCGGGTTGTTGCATACTCATCAACCAATTTTCACTCGCAGGTAAACAATCAGCATCAGTAAATACCAGCCAATCGTGCTTTGCAGCCTTAATACCCATGGTAACGGCAAATTTTTTCCCGGCAATAAACTTATCATTATCTAAGATTTTAACGATCTTCAGATGAGCATATTCCTTCGCCATTTGCTCCAAAAGCTCTTCAGTTCCATCCCATGAACGATCGTTCACTACTACCACTTCAAAATTATGGTACTTTTGATTCAAAATAGAAGGTAGGTACTGTGTCAAATTAGCCACTTCATTTCGGGCACACACAATTACACTGATTGGTTTTCGTTCCACTAGTGGCACTTCTTCAATGCTAACATTGGCCAATCTGAGGTGCACAAACAGCACATAATAGAGTTGGATTAAAAGACAAAAGGCGAAAAACGAGAGTATAGAAATCTCGGGCAAGGTTAAGATCACGATGATATAATAAATAGCCGCAAATTTCTCATTTTAAATCAATAATAAGCTTTTATGTTGATAAAAAATTAAACAAAAATATACCCCCTATTTTTGCTATTTTTGGCAAATTTTTGACTAATAAAAAACACATATGAAATTTAACTTGCAGGCCAATGATCCGCTTTCAAAAGCCAGAGCAGGCACCATTACAACTGCTCATGGCGAGATACAAACGCCTATTTTCATGCCTGTAGGTACAGCAGGAACAGTAAAGGCTGTACATCAAAGGGAATTGAAGCAAGATATTGATGCTCAGATCATTTTAGGGAACACCTACCATTTATACCTCAGACCGGGTTTAGAAACACTGGAACAAGCAGGAGGACTTCATCAATTCATCGGTTGGGATCGCCCAATTTTGACAGACAGCGGCGGTTATCAAGTATATTCTTTAAGCAAAGTGCGCAAAATTAAAGAGGAAGGGGTAACTTTTAACTCGCATATTGACGGTTCTAAACACTTGTTTACACCAGAATATGCCATGGATATTCAACGTACTATTGGTGCAGATATCATTATGGCTTTTGACGAATGCACACCCTACCCTTGCGATTACACCTATGCCGCAGAATCGGTAAAAATGACTCACCGTTGGTTAAAACGTTGTTGTACGCACTTTGATAATACCGAGCCAAAATATGGTTTTGATCAAACCCTTTTCCCTATTGTTCAGGGATCGGTTTATAAAGATTTAAGAATAAAATCTGCAGAATTTATTGCCAGTATGGGCCGTGAAGGCAATGCTATCGGAGGTTTATCAGTAGGTGAACCCGCAGAAGAAATGTATGCCATGACTGAAGTGGTTTGCGACATATTGCCTTCCGATAAGCCGCGCTATCTTATGGGGGTTGGAACGCCTGTAAACATACTGGAAAACATAGCGCTTGGTGTAGATATGTTCGATTGTGTAATGCCTACCAGGAACGCTAGAAACGGAATGCTCTTTACCCGAAACGGAATCATTAACATTAGAAATAAGAAGTGGGAAAATGATTTTTCAGCACTAGATGCAGAGAGCGATTTACATGCTGACCAGGTAACAAGTAAAGCATATCTGCGTCATTTAGTACACAGTAAAGAAATGCTTGGCGCACAAATTGCTACCTTACACAATCTCCATTTCTATTTATGGTTAGTGAAGCAGGCAAGAGAGAAAATCTTGACAGGCGAATTCTATGAATGGAAGAATAAAATGGTAAAAATACTAGGCAATAAGCTCTAAAATGAATCTAATAACGGGAAGAATTAAGATCATCGACCGATATATTATCGGCAAATATCTGGGCACATTTATATATACGCTGGCCATCTTTGTTATCATTATCATCGTATTCGACCTGTCGGAAAAGATGGATGATTTTATGAAAAGCGGGCTTAGTTTCTGGGGAATTTTAAGCAAATATTATGCTGGTTCGATTCCCTTTTATGTGAATATGCTGTCACCCTTAATCAACTTCATTGCCGTAATTTTCTTTACCGCTAAGATGGCTGATCAAACTGAGATTGTACCAATTTTAAGTGGAGGTGTAAGTTTTAACCGTTTTCTTTTCCCTTATTTCGTTTCTGCATCGATCATTTTTTCTGCCAATTTAATCAGTAATCTTTATATTTTACCCTATACAAATACCCTCAAAAATCAATTTGAGAATACCTTTGTAAAACGTAACGATCCTTCTACGAAGTCATATATCCACATGAAACTGGATAACAAAACGTACATCTATATCGAGAATTTTGATAACAAAACTAACTCTGGATATCGTTTTTCACTGGATAATTTTGATGGCGATGTGTTGACCAAAAAGATTGTAGCCGATAACATCAAATGGGATTCCTTGAAAAGAAAATGGCAGCTTAGCAACTACTCTATCCGCACTATAAAAGGATTAAAAGAGAGCATGATCTATGGTTCAGGCAAAGTAAAAGATACCATTTTAGATATGCGTCCGGATGATTTTTCTGCCTATGATAACGTGGTACAAAACCTCACAACCAAAGAACTTGGAGAGAAGATCAGAAAGGAAAAAATCAGAGGAACAGGTATTATGAACGACTTGCAATTTGAACGCTATAAACGATTCCTTCATCCACTTTCCGCATACGTTTTAACCTTAATCGGCGTGGCCCTTTCCTCCCGTAAGGTACGTGGTGGAGTAGGTGTTTCATTGGGTATAGGAATCTTCATCAGCTTCGCTTATATCGTATTTAATCAGTTCACACAGATGTTTTCTACTAAGGGAGGACTCCCTCCATTTATAGCTGTTTTAGCGCCAACATTATTCTTTGGAATTTTAGGATTTTACCTCCTTAAAAGAGCTCCAAAATAAAATGGAAGCCCATAAAAAAAACCTGCTCATCCTCCACCTAACCGTATTCGTTTGGGGCTTTACAGGAGTGTTAGGAAAAGTGATTTCAATAGACGCGGTGCCAATGGTTTGGTACCGCGTTTTTATTGCCAGCATCACGCTCTTTGCCTGGTTTCAGCTTACTAAAACATCTATCAGGATAACCCAAAAACAATTTCTTCAGTTCTTTTTTACAGGAGGAATTGTGGCCATTCACTGGATCTTTTTCTTTCACGCAATCAAAATTTCTACCGTGTCGGTTACATTGGTCTGCCTCTCCTCTTTTACGCTCTTTACAGCGATACTAGAGCCCCTGATTAAACGCCAACCTATACAGGCTGGAGACATCCTTGTAGGGCTCCTAATTATCCTCGGCATATACATGATCTTTAAGTTTGAGGGGCACTACACACTCGGGATAATCTTTGGTATCCTGGCAGCGGTAGCTTCCAGTTTATTCGGCACAATCAACTCAACACTGGTTCAAAAAACCGAACCATCTATTATCAGTTTTTATGAATTGGTTGGTGCTTTATTCTGGACTACACTCTACCGAATTTACGACGGATCATTATTATCCATGCATTTCAATCTCAGTACAAGCGACTGGTTTTATCTGATTATCCTGGGTACTTTCTGCACATCAGTTGCATACGTTGCAGGCGTATCTGTAATGAAAACCCTTTCGGCATTTCAGGTCGCTTTAATCACCAATCTGGAACCAGTTTACGGTATTATTCTAGCCTTTATATTTTTCCAAAATAATGAACAAATGACAACTGGATTTTATGCTGGAGCAGTCATTGTTTTAGCCGCTATTTTTTTATATCCCATTTATAAAAAATGGAGAAATAAAATCTAAATTTCAGGCATGAAAACATCCTAAAAAAACACTACTAAAACAGCAATTTATTTCGCTTCAAAATAGCTATAAAAACTCTTCCAATCCTACCCTAAAACCTTAATACAAACACAAGGACTATGATGCGCCAAATTGAAGATTAATGCAGTAAAAGCGGTATCATATTAAGGACCAGAAAAGCCTGTCAATGGAACATTAACTTTCCCTTAGGTCTCAAGCTCTATCTTTAAAGCGCCAGTAATACGTCTGTTGATAGTCAGAAAAAGAAGATAATACCGGCAGTAAAATCAGCCTCAATCCGCCATCTTCAGCAGGAAATTTCATCCTATATTATACACAATCATGGCTCATTTGAGGCTGTCCTTCAGGAATTGCTATAATGAGACAGCACTTTAAGGAAACCCTTAAAAAACCGCCTTAAAACAGCATTAAACAGCTTTTTTAGCTCATTTTTAATTTGAGCTGAAATAATTAAAAAAAACGGCACCAGTTGGCGAATATTAAATTCTAGAGCCATTATCTCCCCAATTTCAGCGCTATTTGAGGCAAAAATCTAACTTAAATCCATACATTTTTAAGAAATAGAGGCAAAAATCGAGCTTAAAAAAGTAGCCAAAAACCAAGATTTAGTCCTTAAACGTATTCTCCCAAAGTATGCTTATTAACTTACAAACACCACAACATACCACCGGAATCTAAACAGATCAAGCATTTTTAGCAGGTGATTATTTCAAAACAACATCATGACAATATGACACCAACTTTAAGTTTAGCAAAGAAAAATCATTTTCAAAACAGAAAGCTGATACCCAGTTCTTGACGGCTACATCTATTTCCTATGCCGTATTGCGGACCTTAGATTCAGCCGCTACAATCAGTTTTCACAGGGCTGAAATCCAACTGTCATTTGCAATAAAGAAGCATTTGCCCAAAACATTCGACAACTATAAAATCCTCATAAAAACACTAAAGAATAGCCCTGAATCTTCGATGAATTCAAAAAATAAAAACCTCTATTTCTCCATATTATTCTTGTCGTTGGTAAAATTTTCGAGCAAGAAAATCGATTAATAAGTGTATATTAAAACAAGATTTTAAAATCTTCGTTATGCAGTACATGGAGAAATAAAAAAACCGATTCAAGAGCATTAAAAACAGTGAAAAACAACTAAACACATAAATCATTAAACAAACATAAAATACTAAATATCAAAAATATAAGTACGTCATATTAATTTAAATATTTACAAAAACAAACCAACTCAGACTTTAAAAAACTAAAAATATTAGCATCAATTTTCAGCAAAATATATGAATGCAAATAAATTATTAAAAATCAGCATTTTAACAGCATCAATATCAAGTTTAATTTCACATTCTGTTTTTGGTCAGATTTTCAGCACCGAACAAAACCCACTTAGTGTAAAATGGAGATACATTTCATCTGAGGGTTTTAAAATCATTTATCCGACGGAACTGGAAAAAGAAGCTCAAAGAATGGCCAATACCCTACCCCATATTTACCCGAAGGTTGGCCTGGGCTTAAAGCAGCAAAACGCCGCTATTCCAGTCCTGTTGCAGAACCGCGGAACGATAGCAAATGGCTTTGTACAGCTAGGCCCGAAGAAGTCTGAATTTTACACTACCCCTCCTCAATACTTCGATAGTCAGGACTGGCTGAACAACCTTGCAGTACACGAGTTGAGGCACGTTGCGCAATTTGACAAATTGACAGGAAACCAAAAACACCCTTTCCCAGAACTGGTTTACCTGGCCTACTTTGGAGCAGCCGTACCCACCTGGTTTTTTGAAGGAGATGCCGTTGTTAACGAGACAGCCCTCACCTTTTCCGGAAGGGGCAGACAGCCCAATTGGATCATGCCTTTTAGAGCCTCAGTTTTGGAAGGCAAAAAATTCAGTTACAGCAAAGCTTATTTTGGATCAAATAAAGACGTTACTCCAGGTTATTACCAAACTGGTTTTTTAATGATGGCGAACTTGAAAGAACAGTATGGCCAATTCGTTTCCGACAGCTTGCTTGGCGACTTGCGAAAACGACCAGTAAGACCTTACCCATTTTCCCAAAGCTTAAAAAAGATCGCAGGAGTTAACACTCAAAATTTATTCTTGAAGACGCAAGAGAAGATCACTCAAAGCTGGAAAATTCAGGAGCAAAATACATCGGTTGAAAACTATGAAATTCTAAATAAAAAATCGAACTACGCCACCAGCTATTTTCTCCCTGTTAGACTAAATAAAAATCAAATTTTAGCGCTTAAAGAAAGTAAAACACAAGCCCGCCATTTCGTGATTATAAATTCGGATAAATCTGAACAAAAATTATTCGGTATTGGCTATCAGGAACAATCTTGGTTTAGCCTAAAAAATAACACGATTGTTTGGGATGAAATACGCTACGACCCCAGGTACAAGCAGCGTAGTTATAGTGTAATTTGTACCTACAACTTAATGACCAAAAAATTTAAAAGATTAAGCCGCAAAAGCAGGCTATTCTCTCCCGCTCTTTCATCCGACGGAAAAAAGGTTATCGCCGTACAGGTTGATCTGAGTAACCAATTCAATCTTGTAGAAATCAGTACATCTGATGGAAGTATTTTAAAGAAATATGCAAACCTGGAAAATGAAATTTTGCAGACACCTTCTTTTGATTCATCTGGAAATAGAATTGCCTTTATCAGTGTAAGTGAAAAAGGAAAAAATTTAAAACTGTTAAACGATGGGATTTCTGAAACATTAATCGCCGATAGCAGACAGCAACTAAGCCGACCCATTTTTATTGGCGAAAGCATCGCATTTAATGCTCACCTTAACGGTATTGATAACATCTACCAGATAGACATTCAGTCAAAAAAAATTGGTGCTTTAACAGCGGCAAAATATGGCGCTTTCAACCCTGGTATTTCTACTGACGGAAAATTCACGTTTAACTACTATCAAATTAATGGATATGAAATTTCAGAGAAAGAAATCAACGAAAGTGCAATAGGAGAAAATCATTTCGTAGATTTCTCAGCAGCTGCCGAAAAGCAGGAAAATGTAGGGAATGTTTTTGAGGGAATTCCTGACAGTACATATCAATCTAAACCCTATAGAACAGGTTTAAATCTTTTCAACTTTCACAGCATTATTCCCTCTATAGACAACGAATATATTTTTGGGCTCGAACTGCAATCTAACAACCTGCTTAATACCATGAACTTTTACACCGGGGCAAAATACCACCGTGACCTTAAACGCTTCGAGTATACCGCAGACATCAGCTATAAGGCACTCTATCCGGTTCTGAGCGTTGTTTACCGCAACAGACCTAAAAGAACGTTCTATCGCGCTAATAATGCCGTTAAACAAGGCGACTGGAGAGAGCACTACATCAAGCTGAATGCATCACTCCCATTATCCTTTAATTCCAGAAATGAAAACTTTGCTTTCAGCCTGAATGCTGCCACCAGTTACACGCAGAGATACCTGCCAGAGAATATGCCTAATGGCTTTATCAGGGAACTGAAATTCCCGATGGAATATAGCTTTGCTTTCAACCACAGTGTGCGTACAACGGAACGAGATATTGCACCTAGATGGGCACAGGTTTTTAGAGCAAGTTACAACCACCAACCTTTTGATCCCAACCTAAAGGGAGAAATTTTAGCGCTTGGAAGTTTCCTTTATTTTCCCGGATTTCTCCACAACCACTCTTTCCTGGCGAGCTTCAATTATCAAAAAGCCACAGGGGTGAATCAGTATGCAACAGACATCTCTACCGTTTATGGTTACAATAATATTTTAGCCAAAAGCAAACTGGAAAACACCTTGCTTTTTAATTACCGTTTTCCGTTTGCCTTCCCCGACTGGGAGATTGGTCCGCTGGCTTATGTTAGAAATTTTAGGGCAGGTTTATTTTGCCATTATGAGAACATTGGAAAAGACACCAATTTTGGAGAACCCAAAACTTTTGGCGTAGAATTGAATAGTAGTTTAAACATTTTGCGCTATCAACCTGTTGTTGATGTTGGAACAAGATTGGTATTCGTTAACAAAATTTACAATCAAAATCCGATATTAGAGTTTTCATTTAATTATAGCTTTTAACCCATGAGCGGAAAAACCATTTTCATTATTATCCTCACAGCAATGTTAACTGTTTTTTTAATGGTAAATACAGAACCTGTTGATTTTGATTTCCTCGTTGCTACCGTTCCAGTCTCTAAACTTCTGGTTATTGGAATTTGTATAGTGATCGGTTTTATAATCGGATTCATTGTTGGCCGCCCAAGAAAAACGGTGAGCAGCTATGATGATGAGATTGCAAGAAACCAGACCAACGGAAATAAAAAAGAGTTGAGCGAGGAGGATAGAGATTATATTAGTTAGGATCAGGATTTTTAGAAGATTTACAGGATTTGCAAGATCAAGCTGCAAAATAAAAGCTGACACCATCTTGCACCGAACATGTTCTAGTTAGCAAGATTTCATAAAGCGAACTACAAAATAATTGAAGGGATCAGTATGAGAATTGATCCCTTTAATCGTAGAAATCAATTTAATTCTGTTCCCGTAGGGCAGACATAATCTCTCCGTAAAGTAACCCACTCCCACCTCCATAATGCTGAACAATTTTAAGTTCTGGTCTCAAGGCCAATAGTTTTTCGCGAAGTTTTTGTTCTGCCTCCTGATTGATTCCATTACCCAGCAACACTAAATCCAGTTGCTTTTCCAGACATATCGAGATCGCTTCTTCATCTGAACACACACAAATGCCAATCCATTCTACTCTGGCGTTTAGCAATCGGTTCATGACTGCTGTAATATCGGCATCTCTTCCGATGTAAAGTATAGTTACCGGCATATTCTCTAATTTAAACTAAAATCATGTGAGCCTGCCAAAATTATTTTCAGCAAGCTCAGTATGAACATTATAATTATCCAATTTAATTCAATTCCATGGGCACATCCATTAACAACACTTCTGCACCTTCACAATCTGCCTGAAAGTTGATGGTATCAGTATCCCAAACACCAATAGCATCTCTTGTTCCTAATTTTTGACCATTAATGGTTACCTCTCCACTGATTACGAAAGCATAAACACCATTTCCTGTTTTCTTGATTTTATAATCGGTTTTAAAGCCATTATCAAATTTACCTAAAGAAAACCAGGCATCCTGATGAATCCAAACACCCTCATCATCCGCGTTGGGCGATAAAATCTGTTGAAAGTTATTATGGCGTGCCTCAACATTTAGAGTTTGTTGATCATAACGCGGTGTAACATTTTTCTGTTTGGGGAACAACCAGATTTGCAACAGATTCAATTGTTCATCGGCATTAGCATTAAATTCACTGTGGCTTACTCCTGTACCGGCGCTCATCACCTGAATTTCACCGCTTTTGATTACTGCCGAGTTACCCATACTGTCTTTATGTGCAATTGCTCCGGCTAATGGAATCGTAATGATTTCCATATTATCGTGTGGATGTGCTCCGAAACCCATTCCACCATCAATTAAGTCATCATTTAAAACCCTTAGCACCCCAAAATGCATACGATCTGGGTTATAGTAGTTAGCAAAACTGAATGAGTGGTGTGCATTTAACCAACCATGATTAGCGTGACCTCGGGTATTTGCTGGATGCAAAATAAACTGTGACATAAATTTCCTTTCTTGTTTATGATACAAATTTACCTCAGTCTGTACGCCAAAACATTGATGTAGGATAAGTAATCATCACAGCTTAAGTTTTTCTAACACTTTTTCACTCTGTAACTCCCTGAGCGCATCTAATGCCACCCAATTTGCATTTTTATTGTTTTGCGCAAGGATATTATTGGCAGTTTGTACTGCATGGGCATGCAGGGCTGCATTTCGCTTACCCATTTGTCTTAAAGCCCAGTTAATGGCCTTCTTCACAAAATTTCGGTTATCGTAGGCTTCTCTTTCTATAATGGGCAGAAAAGACAAAAAAGTTTCGTTGGGTTCCTTTTTAAGGTGTACTGCAGCTTCGGCCATCAGTACAAAACCTGTCCGTTTTACAAAAACGGCTTCAGCCTGGCTAAACTCAAAAACCTTCGACTTAAAATAAGGCGTTTTAACAAACAGATTTCCGCAAGCCTGATCACATATATCCCAGGAGTTAAAATCATTCGTCCAGGCGTTTATTTGAGTCTCATTTACTTGTTTGTAATCACCTATGAAGGAGGCTAAAAGTCGGGCCTCATGGATTCCGGTTTCCCAAAGCATTAATGAGAGCTCCTGATTTTTGCCAACCTGCCTGGCTAATGCTCGAATATTTGGAACCCGAATGCCCAATGCTTTAGATACATCTATTCCAAAATGAGCCATTTTCTCCAGATAAGCCGGCTCGCTAATGGATTTGAGTTCGCTGAGGATAAAATCTACATCATTCATGAAAGCTAATTTAGGGTTTTATTGGGGAGGTGGTTAGCTGGTTAATTGTTTAACTGTTGAATTGCTTAACTGAAAACTGGTGAGGTGGCTAGTTGGTGAGGTGGTTAGTTGGCTAACTGACTAATTGTTTAACTGTTGAATTGTTTAATTGCTTAACTGAAAACTGGTGAGGCGGCTAGTTGGTGAGGTGGTTAGTTGGCTAATTGATTAATTGTTTAACTGATTGACTGTTGAATTGCTTAACTGAAAACTGCCAACTGAAAACTGTTAACTGGTGAGATGTTGCACCTTCCGCTTTGATCTTAGAGATTCTAACTAAAAAAAACGGGGCTATCGTACCCGACGCCCCGCTTAATTTGCTTTTCCTAAATTATGGAAGGATTATGCCAAAGCCTGATCAATATCTGCAAGAATATCATTAATATGCTCTAATCCGATAGATAAACGGATCGATCCCTGCTCAATACCCACCTCGTTGCGCTGCTCTTCGGTTAGTTTACTGTGCGTGCTGGTGGCCGGATGTGTTGCAATCGAACGGGTATCAGCCAAATTCGCAGAAATAGAGAACATTTTTAAACTGTCCATAAATTTACTTGCACCTTCCACTCCCCCTTCTACCACAATGGTTACAATTCCACCGCCTTGCTTCATTTGCTTTTTAGCAATTTTATACTGTGGATGCGAAGGCAGGAAAGGATATTTTACCAATTTAATTTTAGGGTGTTTTTCTAAATACTCGGCCACTTTCAATGCATTACCACAATGACGATCCATACGGATAGCCAATGTTTCCAGGCTTTTAGATAAGATCCAGGCACTAAAAGGTGACAGTGCTGGTCCGCTGTGACGGGCGAAACCTACTACCTCGGCAATCAGTTCTTTGGTACCTAAAATAATCCCTCCCAAAACACGACCTTGCCCATCGATATATTTAGTAGCCGAATGGATAGAAATATGTGCACCAAATTTGATGGGCTGTTGCAAATATGGTGTAGCGAAACAATTATCAACCACTAAAAGAAGATTATGCTTTTTAGCCAGGTCACCCAAAAATTCCAGATCAATAATATCGATACCAGGGTTAGATGGCGTTTCTACAAAGATCATTTTGGTATTAGGCTTAATTAGGCCTTCCCAATCCTGTGGCTTATCCAAATCAGCGTAATCAAATGTGATTCCCCATTTAGAAAAAACATTGGTTAACAACTGATGTGTAGAACCGAAAACAGAACGACTGGAAACTATATGATCGCCATTCTTTAAGAAAGCTCCAAAGGTGGTAAAAATGGCTGCCATTCCTGTTGCAGTAGCAAAACCATCTTCTGCGCCCTCCAACAGGCACATTTTATCTATAAATTCAGAGGTATTAGGATTTGAATAACGGCTATATACGTTGCCTTCCTTCTCATTGGCAAACAAGGCACGCATTTCTTCGGCATCGTCAAACTTATAACTGGAAGTAAGATAAATGGGTGAAGAATGCTCTTTGTGAAGACTACGCTCGGTTTGGGTGCGTATCGCTATGGTTTCAAAATTTTCTGATTTCATTGTATTCTATTAGTATCAAGATTGGGGTATCAAGTATCAAGATATTAGTATCAAGATTAGATAGAAAATCACGCTTGCTACTTCATACTCACTACTTTATACTTGTTATTCTCTATATTATTTATTGATTTTATATGTAAAGTTGATGGTTGCTGAACGGCCCAAAATATTGGATACAGAGCAATATTTATCGAAAGTCATGGCCAAGGCGCGTTCTACCTTTGGCACACTCAAATCACCCGATAAATCAAAGTGAATATCAATTACATCAAAAATTGGCGGCATTTCTTCATCCTTTCTGCTGGCATTAATTGAAATTTTGATATCCTCCAGTGGTTCTTTCTGCTTTGTTAACACGTTTACCATATCAATTCCACTACACCCCCCTAAGCCTACTAAAAGCATTTCCATGGGCCTAAACCCCTTGCCTTCACCACCAATGGCAGCCTTTGCATCCAATTCTACAGTAAAACCGCTTTCATTTTCGGCTTCAAAATTAAATTTACCGCTTTTGCGGATGAGATTTATATTCATTTTGTTAGTATAAAGTAGCCAGATCAAGTATTAATACATTGAATCCAGCTTATATTAAATATCGTAATAAACTAAGTTAGGTTGTTCCAGTTCTGGTAATTTTACCGCTTGATTAAAAAGGGCAAAAACAGATGAACCGCTACCACTCATAAGAGCGAATATTGCGCCTGCATCATATAGACTGGTTTTTATTTGACGAATTTGGGGATATTTAACGAAAACAGAATCTTCGAAATCGTTTATTACCTTATTTTTCCATGTTGTTGGATGCAAATGTATGATTTCTTTTAGGGATTGCAAAGGCCTTTGGGGTTTTATATGCGCATAAGCATCGGCTGTACTTACATGTACGGGTGGTTTTACTAAAACCTTATAATAGGCTGACAAATCGATTTCACAAGTTTCAAACTCATCTCCCTTGTTAAAAGCATAAACGGGTTTGTTTTCTATAAAGAAAGCACAATCAGCTCCTAACTTACGGGCATAATCTTGCATGGCCGCTATCGAAAGGCCCAGATTGAATTTTTCATTCAGCAATTTAATAACAAAAGCACAGTCGGCAGAACCACCCCCTAAACCTGCACCCACGGGAATATGTTTTAACAAATTAATCTGTTGGGACGGCAATCCGAAATCAGCATTCAATAACTGATAGGCTTTCAAACACAGATTGTCCTGTGCATCTCCTGGAATATTAATACCCTGAATTTTACAGGAGGTAACTTCAGCATCTATAATCTCTACAGCATCCTTTATTCCTATCGGATAAAAAATGGTCTCCAGATTATGATAGCCATCGGCACGTTTCTCCGTTATATTTAAGCCCAGGTTTATTTTCGCGTTTGGGAAAGATAGCATTTTAGTTGAGTCTGAAATTGTAATGACGAGTCTACGCAGAAGCAAGCGAACCACTCAGGCTGCAAACATACAAAAGTCAAGCTTGTTTAAAAATTACATTTTGTCGAAAACTAAAAAGCCCAACACCTGATAAATTTTAGATATTTGTAAATTATCAGATTTGTATGAAACAATATTTAGATTTAATGCAGCATGTGCTGGATAACGGCACTCAAAAACATGATCGGACAGGTACGGGAACGATTAGTGTTTTTGGACATCAAATGCGTTTCAACCTACAGGAAGGCTTTCCGATGGTGACGACAAAGAAACTCCACCTTAAATCTATCATTCATGAATTAATCTGGTTCTTATCTGGCGACACCAATATTAAATACCTAAAAGATAATGGGGTTAGGATTTGGGATGAATGGGCAGATGAAAATGGCAATCTGGGACCTGTTTATGGCTCTCAATGGAGAAGCTGGCCAACGCCTGATGGGCAACATATTGATCAGATTACGAACATCATCAATACCATTAAAAACAATCCGGATTCTCGCAGAATTATTGTTTCGGCCTGGAATGTGGCAGAAATAGAAAATATGGCCCTACCTCCATGCCATGCTTTCTTTCAGTTTTATGTAGCCGATGGAAAACTCAGTTGCCAATTGTATCAGCGCAGTGCAGACATATTTCTAGGGGTACCTTTTAATATTGCATCTTATGCCCTGCTTACCATGATGGTTGCTCAGGTTTGCGGTTTGGAGGCTGGCGACTTTATTCATACACTAGGTGATGCTCATTTATACAACAACCACATTGAGCAGGCACAACTTCAGTTGAGCAGAGATCCGAAGCCACTGCCACAAATGAAGATCAACCCTGATGTGAAAAGCATATTTGATTTCAAATTTGAAGATTTTACTTTAGAGAACTATGAAGCACACCCGCACATTAAAGGGATTGTTGCAGTATAACCCTCACCCCTAAAGGTGAGCTAAAACAGACGAAAAAATATTTTTTATTAATCCGACACCCACAACTAGCGGGGCAATTAACTAAATAGTAATTTGTATATTTGTATTTATGGAAACATTTATAATTAGTGTACCTGAGCAAAAAACGAATTTGGTAAAGCAATTGCTTAAAGAATTGGGGGTCGTTATTAATCCAAGTATTGATAAACAGCCGAATAAAAAGACGCTTGATTCCATGACTAAAACAGCTAAGGGTAAAGATTTAACCAAAACCTCAAGTCACGAGGATTTAATGAATAAATTAAACGCTTAAAATGTACAGTATATCTTTTTCTACTCAGTTTAAAAAAGATTACAAACGCTGTTTAAAACGAAAGTATGATATCTCACTTCTGGAATCTATACTTCAAACTCTTCGAGAAGCCGGAACATTACCTCCCAAATATAAACCGCACCTATTGAGCGGAAATTATGCTGGATTCTGGGAATGCCATATCAAAAGCGACTGGTTAATGATTTGGTTTCAGAACCATGAAACTAGAGAAATCTATCTCGATAGATTGGGAACACACTCAGATTTATTTTAAAAACATTATTACATGTCTATTAGTATCGCAGTCGCCGTAGGCGAAAACTATGCCATTGGCAAAAACAATCAGCTTTTGTGGCATATGCCGGCTGACCTCAAATTTTTCAAGCAGACTACCACTGGTCACACAGTTATTATGGGACGTAAAACTTTCGACTCTGTTGGCAGGCCGCTACCGAATCGCAGGAATATTGTGATTACACGCGATACTCAACTTAAGATTGATGGTGTTGAGGTAGTTAATAGCCTGGAAGCAGCCTTAGAAATTACTAAGGAAGAAGAAAAACCCGTATTTATAGTTGGCGGAGCAGAAATCTATAAACAAGCGCTCCCCCTTACACATACATTATATTTAACTACTATCCATCATCATTTTGATGCAGATACATTTTTCCCTGCTATCAACAAATCGGAATGGAAAGTTATCAAATCCGAAAGGCATTCTGCCGATGAAAAAAACCCATATGATTATACTTTCGAGGTTTTAGAGAGAATTTAATCTGCTTTGTGTCCTTTTGCCTTTATAATTAGGAATACATTATTGAGTTTAAGGGGGCAAACACGACAATTATTAAGGATTAAAAATTAATCTTAATAAATTATCAATAAGGAGGTTCTATAATTTAAAAATTTAATTAGATTTGCCGACTTGTTAAAAAACAGCGAAAGACAAAATTATTTTAAACAAAAAATGCAAGGAAAAGGTTTTATTAAGTTTATAGCGATAGTTTTAGCTATCGTTTGTGCGTACGGCCTCTCTTTTACCCTGGTTTCTTCTAAGGTAGAAAAAGACGCAAAAAACTATGCGAAAGGTGATTTAGCTAAAGAAAAGGCTTACTTAGACTCGATGAGTGGTGAGAAAGTTTACCCTTTATTGGGTTTTACTTATCAGAACGTAAAATCGAAAGAGATTAATTTAGGTCTGGACTTAAAAGGCGGGATGAACGTAACGATGGAAATATCGTTAGCAGAATTGGTAAAATCATTAGCAGGCAATCCTACTGATGCTAATTTCAACCAAGCTGTACAAAATGCGCAAACCCAATTAAATGCTGGCGGTAAAGATTACATCAAATTATTTGTGAATGAATTTGAGAAATTAAGCCCTGGTGTAAAACTTGCAGATTTCTTTTCTAACCAAGACAATGCCTCTCAATTAAAAGCTAACGCTAGCAACTCAGAAGTTCAATCTTTTTTATCTAAAGAAGCTTCAAGTGCAATTGATCGCTCATTTATCATCTTACGTTCACGTATTGATGGTTTTGGTGTGGTAAGTCCTAACATGCAAAAGCAAGAAGGCAGTAACCGGATCTTAATCGAGATGCCGGGTGTTCAAGACAAAGAGCGTATTTCTAAACTTTTACAAGGTTCTGCCGAATTACAATTCTGGCAAGTATACCAGGTTCAAGAGGTTTATCCTTTGTTAGAAAACATCAACAAAACTTTAGCTGCTACTTTAAAAACAACTGCTCCTACTGCAGATACCACAGCGAAAAAAGCTGAAGGTGGTAAATTAGCAGGTTTAGAAAAAGCTGCTACCAAAGATAGCACTGATGCTAAAGGTGGTAAACTTGCTGGCCTAGGTAAAAAAGACTCGACAGCATTAAAAGCTGAGTTCACTAAAACTAACCCTTTGTATACTGTTTTAAGCTTACCTATTTACCAAGGTGAAAACGGTCAGCAACAGCTAATGCCTGGTGCAGTTGTTGGTTTAGCTTTACAAAAAGATACTGCTAAAGTTAACTCGTATTTTAAAATCCCTGAGGTTGCTGCAGCTATCCCTTCAACTATGAAGTTTATGTGGAGCGTTAAACCTAGAGAAGGTTCTAAAGTGTTCGAACTTTATGCAATCAAAGCAACAAATGCAGATGGCAAGCCAGATTTAGGTGGCGAAGCAATCAGCGATTCCCGTAATGACTTTGATCAAAAAGGAAAACCAGAAGTGACCATGTACATGACCAGCGAAGGTGCTGCAAAATGGAAGAAAATCACTGCTGAAGCTTCTGCTGATCCTCAGAATAAAAAAGCTATCGCAATTGTACTTGATAACCAGGTATACTCAGCTCCTACAGTACAAAATGAAATTCCTAATGGTATTTCTTCTATCACAGGAAGCTTTACACAAGATGATACTAAAGATTTAGCCAACATCTTAAAAGCTGGTAAATTACCTGCTCCTGCACGTATTGCAGGAAGCTTCGTAGTTGGTCCAACTTTAGGTGCACAAGCTATCCACGATGGTTTAATCTCATTTGTAATTGCATTTATTGTGATCTTAATCTTCATGGCGTTATATTATCACCGTGCAGGCTGGATTGCTAACCTTGCGTTGTTAATTAACTTATTCTTCATCATCGGTATCTTGGTATCTTTTGGTGCAGTATTAACCCTTCCTGGTATTGCAGGTATCGTATTAACCATCGGTTTATCGGTAGATGCGAATATTCTAATTTTCGAACGTGTACGTGAAGAATTAGCGCACGGAAAAAGTACGCCACAAGCAATTAAAGAAGGATTTAAGCATGCGATGCCGTCAATCATTGACTCAAACGTTACTGTTTTTATTTTAGGTGCTATTCTTTATGCCTTCGGTAGTGGTCCGGTAAGAGGTTTTGCTACTACTTTATGTATTGGTATTCTTTCTTCTCTATTTGCTGCAGTTGCAATCTCTAGAGTAGTATTTGAATCTTTACTCAATCGTAAAGTTGAAATTAGCTTTGATAACAGTGTAACCAGAAATGCATTTAAAAATATTTCATTCAACTTTGTTGGACGTCGTAAAATTTATTATGCCATTTCATCAATTATCATTGTTTTAGGTATCGTTTTCTACTTCAAAAATGGTGGTTTAAACTTAGGTGTTGATTTTAAAGGTGGTAGAACTTACTTAGTACATTTCGATCAACCTGTAAATACTGAAGATTTAAAATCTAAATTAAGTCCTGTATTTGGTAACGAAACTCCAGAGGTTAAAACTGCCGGAGAGGATAGTCAGGTTAAAATTACAACGACTTTCCATATCGAAGACCAAGATGTTAAAACTGACAAGGTTGTAGAGGATGCTTTAAATAAAGGATTAGCAGGTTCAAAATATGAAATTGTAAGTTCACAGAAAGTAACTCCAATTATCGCCAGTGATATCGTAAATGGTGCTTTATATGCAGTATTGATTTCATGCTTGTTCATGTTTATCTATATCGTTATCCAGTTTAAAAAATGGCAGTATGGTTTAGGTGCGGTAATCGCATTATTCCATGACGTGTTAATGGTTCTTTCTTTCTACACTATTTTAGATGGTATTTTACCATTCTCATTAGAAATTGGTCAGGATTTCATTGCAGCAATCTTAACGGTTATGGGTTACACCATGACAGAAACAGTTGTCGTATTCGACCGTATCCGTGAGCGCCTAAAAGAAGCTGGAAAAGCAGATTTACATGGTGAAGAGCGTAACAACTTAATCAACTTTGCATTAAACAGTACCTTAAGCCGTACCATTTTAACTTCATTAACCGTATTCTTCGTGTTATTGGTTATCTTCATTTTCGGTGGTGATAGTATCCGTGGATTTATCTTCGCCTTATTGATTGGTCGTATCATCGGTACTTACTCATCTCTATGTATCTCTACTCCTATTGTAATCGATTTGGGTAGCTCAGAAGAGAAGAAAAAATAGATTACTAAAAATCTTAAATATTGAAAGCGTCTTGGTCTAGTATCAAGACGCTTTTTTTTAAGGAGTATCAAGTATCGAGTATCAAGAATCGAGATGTATGCTACGTTGCTTAATTGTCTAACTGTTTAATTGCTTAACTGAAACTGCAAACTGCTAACTGGAAACAGTTTAATCTCTTAACTGGAAACTGAAAACTGTCAATTGAAAACTGCCTGCTGCTAAGCAGCTTAATTGTCTAACTGTTTAATTGCTTAACTGAAACTGCAAATTGCTAACTGAAAACTGTTTAATCTCTTAACTGGAAACTGAAAACTGCCAATTGAAAACTGCAAACCGCAAACTGAAACGGTCATCATTAAGTGAATTTATGGAGGAGCTGGTGCGAATTAAACCTTTTGGCCATCTTTTTGTTAGATTCGTGTAGATAAAAACCGGTAAAACATGGATTTACAACTTCCTAAAAGTGAATACCCTAGAGTAGTAATTGTTGGTGGTGGCTTTGGTGGTATTGAATTAGCCAAAAGATTAAAAAACAAGCCTTTCCAGGTGGTTATGCTCGATAAACATAATTATCATACTTTCCAACCTCTCCTTTATCAGGTAGCTACCGGAGGTTTAGAGCCTGATTCTATAGCCTTTCCACTGAGAAAGATATTTAAAGGACAGCAAAATTTTATTTTTAGGGTAACCAAAGTCACAGAAGTGGTTTCAGCAGAGAATTATGTGATAACCGATATTGGTAAAGTTAGTTATGACTATCTGGTTATTGCCACAGGATCTACGAGCAATTTCTTTGGCAACACCGAAATAGAAACCAATGCCATGCCCATGAAATCTATTCCTGAGGCACTGGATCTAAGGAGCTTGATTTTACAGAACTTCGAGAAATCGCTCATTGAAAAAGACCTGAACAAAAAAGCTGCCCTGCTCAATTTCGTAGTTGTTGGTGGCGGACCAACAGGTGTAGAAACTGCAGGGGCTATTGCTGAGCTTAAAAAGCATGTAATTCCAAATGATTATTCAGAATTGGATATCAGCAAAGTTAATATTTACCTGATCGAAAATTCACCCGAACTTTTAGGCGTTATGTCGCCACAGGCACAACAGAAAGCAAAAGATTTCCTAACCAAAATGGGTGTGGAAGTGATGAATACCACACGGGTATTGGGGTATGATGGCCACACTTTAACCTTGCAGGATAAGGCACCTATCCTCACCTCTTCCGTAATCTGGAGTGCAGGTGTAAAAGGAGAATTGATCCCAGGATTGGATAAAGCAGAAGTAGTGCGAGGCGGAAGGCTAAAAACTGATACTCAAAATCTAATTGCTGGCTATCCAAATATCTATGCTATTGGAGATGTAGCTGCAATTATCGACGAAGAAACGCCTAATGGCCATCCTGGTGTAGCTCCGGCAGCTATCCAACAGGGACATCAACTGGCTAAAAATTTAATTAATATCAGTCAGAATAGACCTTTAGAAAAATTCAAATACTTTGATAAAGGTTCTATGGCCACCGTAGGAAGAAACAAAGCAGTTGTAGATATTGGCAAAATACGTTTTCAAGGTGTTTTCGCCTGGTTTACCTGGATGTTTGTACATTTGATGACGCTGGTTGGTTTTAGAAACAAGATTATCGTCTTTGTAAACTGGGTTTGGAGCTATTTTAGTTATGACCGTGGTACAAGGCTAATTATCAGAACCTTTGCAAAAGACAGGAGTATCGATTATCGTTCTGAAGTAAGCAGTGTAAAAGAAGTAAAAATACCTTAGTCGTTAGTTGAATTTGGAATAGCTGCATAATGTTCTAAACATCTTTATCATGAAATCAAAATGAGTAAAAATCCTTTCAAATTAGTAGAATGCCCGCGTGATGCCATGCAGGGATTGCATGATTTTGTGCCAACAGCACTCAAATCTGCGTATCTCAATCTATTACTTCAGGTTGGATTTGACACTTTAGATTTCGGGAGCTTTGTATCTCCAAAGGCTATCCCTCAAATGGCCGATACCGAAGCAGTTTTAGACAATTTAGATTTGAGTAATACAGACACTAAGCTATTGGCCATTGTAGCCAATTTAAGGGGGGTAGAAGAAGCGATTAAACATGATCAGATCCACTACCTGGGTTTTCCGTTTTCTATCTCAGAAACCTTTCAACAGCGAAATACCAATTCGAGCATTAAAGAATCACTAAACACAGTAGAAGAAATGCTTTCACTATGTGAAAAGAGTGGTAAAACTGCCGTAGTTTATTTATCTATGGGTTTTGGTAACCCTTACGGGGATGAGTGGAATTATGAGATTGTAGAACGCTGGGCAGATACCTTAGTGGAGAAAGGTGTAAGAATTCTTTCCCTGGCGGATACTGTTGGGATATCTACACCAGAAAAGATCAAAACTATTCTCCCCCAGCTCATTTCCCATTTTAGCGAGATAGAAATTGGCGTTCATTTGCATTCCACACCCAAGGAGCGATTAGAAAAGATCGAAGCCGCTTATCAGGCCGGTGTAATGCGAATTGATTCTGCCTTAAAAGGCTTTGGAGGCTGTCCAATGGCAGCCGATGATCTAACCGGGAATATTGCTACCGAAGATGTAATTCAGTTTTTAAATGCTAAGGGAGCTGACTTAAATTTGAATATGAAGAAATGGAATGAGGCAATGGAGCTATCTACCCAAATATTTAGCTGATTGCCCTTTCCTGCAAAATTATACTTTTTTAACCATCTTAAAATGCTCAATACCCGCCTCTTCAAACTGATCTCCTTCCGCTACAAAACCAAATTTGGCGTATAAACTCATTGCATCCAGTTGCGAATTAAGATAAATATAATGTGCATCTTCTGGCAAATCAGATAAAGCTTCGGCAATTAATGCCCGTCCAACACCTTGTCCTCTAAACTCTTTTAACACAGCAAAGCGTTCTAATTTATATCCCGCATCAGTTTTACGCCATCTACACGCACCACATGGCTGTCCGTTGTTGCTCGCTAAAAAATGAACAGATTCATTCTCATGCTCCCACTCCAGCTCTGGCGGGCAATTCTGTTCTTCCACAAATACGATTTTACGGATAGCAAAAACCTTATCTAAGTCTTCGGTATGATTAACTTTTTGAACAAGTAAGCTCATTATTTATCGGTTTTAAAATGTTTATTCTTTTGTAATTTTATTTCATTTAACTGTTTAGCCACATCTATAGAGTGTGAGCAATGAATATCGGCCTCTTTTTTGGCAAGTGAGGCAATCGTAACGTAAAATTTATGCAGTTGATCCAATTCCTTCTCACTCAGATCTTCAATATCTACCATTCTGTTGCTGGCTCCTTGTTGTGCGGCAATGAGTTCATTTAATTTTAACTGAATGGCCTTACCATCCTTATTTTGTGCTTTCTGGATCAGGAAGACCATCAAAAAGGTAATAATGGTAGTACCGGTATTAATAACCAACTGCCAGGTTTCCGAATAGTTAAATATGGGCCCGGTAACTGCCCAAGCAATTACAATAGCCGTAGCAGCTATAAAGGCAACTGAACTTCCTGTAAACTTTGTTGCTGCATTGGCAAACCGCTCAAAAAAGTTATTTTCACTAGTCTTTTTAGATTTTCTCATCACCTATTGTTTTGCTTAAATATAGCCATAAAACAAACAAAAACGCCATAGGTTTGCTACCCATGGCGTTTTCTTATCATTGTAATGTTAAATAAAAACCTTACAGTTTATCATTTACATTAATACAGTTTAAATCTTCGAAAGCCACTGTTAAACGCTTAACGAAAGCCTCTTCAGCCTTGCGTAACCAAACACGTGGATCATAGTATTTTTTATTTGGCTTATCATCCCCTTCAGGGTTACCAATCTGACCTTGTAAATAAGCCTCGTTCTTTTTGTAGTATTCTAAAATACCATCCCAAAAAGCCCATTGCATATCAGTATCAATGTTCATTTTGATTGCACCATAAGAAATTGCTTCTCTGATTTCTTCCTGTGAAGAACCAGAACCACCGTGGAATACAAAGTTAATTGGCTTCTCAGCAGTTAAGCTAAACTTCTCTTTAATGAAATCCTGAGAATTTTTTAAGATCACCGGTTGCAATTTAACATTACCTGGCTTATAAACACCGTGAACATTACCAAAAGCAGCAGCAACTGTAAAACGAGGAGAAACTTTACTTAATTCTTCGTAAGCATAAGCTACTTCACTAGGTTGAGTATATAGTTTTGAACTATCAACATCACTGTTGTCTACGCCATCTTCTTCTCCACCGGTAACACCAAGTTCGATTTCGATAGTCATGTTCATTTTAGCCATACGTGCTAAATATTTAGCAGAAATTTCCATGTTCTCTTCGATAGATTCTTCAGATAAATCTAGCATATGTGAAGAAAATAATGGTTTTCCAGTTTCAGCGAAGAATTTTTCACCGTGGTCTAAAAGGCCATCAATCCAAGGCAATAACTTTTTAGCAGCGTGGTCTGTATGTAAAACCACAGCAACGCCATAATGCTCTGCCAATAAATGTACATGTTTAGCTGCCGATACAGCACCTAAAATACATGCTTGTAATTTCTCATTATCTAAAGATTTACCCGCATAAAACTGCGCACCACCATTAGATAATTGAATCATAACAGGCGAATTTACTGCCTTTGCAGTTTCCATTACTGCGTTAACCGTATTGGTTCCGGTTACGTTTACTGCAGGTAATGCAAACTGATGTTTTTTTGCCTGTTCAAATAATTCTTGAACGGCATCTCCATAAATTACGCCTTTGTAGCCTTTTAAACTCATCTCTTGTTAATTTTATTAAGTCCGAAGTTATAAAAAAAAATAACATTTCAAGCTTTTCTGAGCATAGAATTATTTGCCTACAAGCAAAACAAGGCCTATTTAGTGTAAAAACTACATTATCCATAGTGTAACATTTACACTAAATAGAAATACTTGAGTTAAAATAATTTTTCGTTTCTTTGCAATCCAATTCTTTAAAAAATTATATGGCTTGGTTTAAGAGAGAAAAAAAAGGTATCATTACCACAACCGAAGAGAAAAAAGAAGCACCTGATGGTCTGTGGAATAAATGTCCAAACTGCAAAAAACCCCTACATCAGGCAGAACTGCAAGAGAACAAATATGTTTGTCATTACTGCGACTATCACCTAAGGGTAGGTTCTAAAGAATATTTTGAGGTTTTATTTGACAATAACGAATTTAAAGAGCTTTTTGCCAATTTAACTTCTGGCGATCCGTTGAGCTTTAACGACAACAAACCTTATACAGACAGGATTGTAGAAAGCCAGGCTAAAACAGGCTTGAAAGACGCTATTCGTGCTGCTACAGGAAAAATTGAAGGACAAGATCTGGTTATCGCCTGTATGGACTTCTCCTTTATCGGTGGTTCTATGGGTTCGGTAGTGGGCGAAAAAATTGCCCGTTCAATCGATTACAGCATCAAACACAAAATTCCATTCTTAATGATTTCCAAATCTGGTGGAGCACGTATGATGGAAGCTGCGTTTTCTTTAATGCAAATGGCAAAAACTTCGGCAAAACTGGCCTTATTGAGCCAGGCTAAAATCCCGTATATCTCATTATTAACCGATCCAACAACAGGTGGGGTTACTGCATCTTATGCAATGCTGGGCGACATCAACATCGCCGAGCCAGGCGCATTAATTGGCTTTGCCGGACCGCGCGTGATTAAAGAAACCATTAAAAAAGATTTACCTAAAGGTTTCCAAACTTCAGAATTCGTTTTGGAGCATGGCTTCCTTGATTTTATCGTTGATAGAAGAGCCATGAAATCGAAACTTGGTGCCTTTATTAAAATGATGAATAACTAGTAAGGTTATTGTTTAATTGTTGAAGTGTTTAATTGTTAAATTGTTTAACTGAAAACTGCTAACTGTTAACTGAAAAGCAGGGCTTGTAATACTTTGGTATGGCAGCCCTGCTTTTTGCTTTACTCCGTTACTCTCCGTGCTCGCGTCAATCAGGTTTATTGTACGCAGGCCAGTGATGCAATTGTTTAATTGCTAAACTGAAAACTGAAAGTTGGTGAGGTGGTTAGTTGTTGATTTGGTCAGCTGTCCAACTGGTTAATTGTTGAATTGTTGAATTGCTAAACTGAAAACTGAAAATTGGTGAACTGTCCAACTGCTTAATTGCTTAACCGTTTTACTGAAAGCTGCTAACTGAAAGTTGGTGAGGTGGTTAGTTGTTGATTTGGTGAGCTTTTCAACTGTTTAATTGTTTAACTGTTGAACTGAAAACTGGTAACTGAGAACTGGTAACTGAGAACTGGTAACTGAGAACTGAAAACTGAAAATCTACCTATTTAATATTCCCCAAAAATTGAGTATTTTTAATCTAACCAAACTACTAAAACATGAAAAAACTCTTTTTAATGACCTGCATACTTTGTTCATTACTCCATGTCAAAGCGCAGGATAAAAAGCCTAAAGTTGCCTTTGATGAGGCTTTGGCAAAGAAATTGGGAGCAGATAATTACGGGATGAAAATGTATGTCCTGGTGATTTTAAAAACAGGAAGCAATACCACAGAAACAAAAGCCAAAACAGATAGTCTTTTTGCCGGCCACATGGCCAATATGGGAAAGCTGGTAGAAATGAACAAACTCATTGTCGCTGGTCCGATGGGAAAAAATGATAAAAGCTACCGTGGAATCTTTATCCTCAACACCAAATCTATCGATGAGGCAAAACAGCTTTTAGAAACAGATCCAGCTGTAAAAAGTAGAGTGCTTGATGCCGAACTTTACAACTGGTATGGCTCTGCAGCACTACCAGAATACCTCCCCTTTCATGATAAGATACAGAAAAGTAGTTTCTAAATGATTTGGGGCTGTTAAAAAATCTCAAAGCTTATATTTGCAGCCAATAACTTTTGGGATATATGAAAAGAATAACTGTTTTCTGTGGATCGAGCTTTGGAACCGACCAAATATTTGAAGAGCAAGCCTATTTATTAGGTAAAACTTTAACCAATAAAAAAATTGGATTAGTATATGGCGGTGCTAAAGTAGGTTTAATGGGTCGTGTTGCTGATGGAGCAATGGATAACGGAGGTGAAGTAATTGGTGTACTGCCCCATTTTTTGGGAAGTAAAGAGATCGCTCACGAAAATTTAACTGAGCTCATATGGGTAGAGAGTATGCATGAGCGTAAAACCAAAATGAACGACCTTTGTGATGGTGTTATTGCGCTACCAGGCGGTTTCGGAACACTTGAGGAGGTTTTCGAAATGCTCACCTGGGCTCAGTTGGGTTTGCATCAAAAACCAATCGCCTTTTTAAACATCAATGGCTTTTACAACGAACTTTTCGCCTTACTTAGGACGATGGTTACCAAAGGCTTCTTAAAAGAAGTTAATGAAAGTATGGTACTATCGGGTAGCCATATTGACGATTTACTACAAAAAATGGAAAGCTATCAGGCCCCTGCTGTAGGCAAGTGGATAAAGAAAGAGGAAGTTTAATCATTTGTTATTTCCAATCGGAGTTTATAGATCAATTTATCACTACCGCAGAAAGCTAAGACACCTCAGCAGGAGTACACAATCTTTGGTGAGGTGCCTCGCGACTCCAAACTCCCAACTAAAAACTCCAAACTTATCATCATGATTCATGGTTAGGCACCAGGCGACCCCAAACTCCCAACACATAACTCCAAACTATCCACCACTTACTCTTCTTTTTTCTGAAACTTATAAAACAAGTAGCCTAAGAAAGGTAATATCAAGATACTACCCAGTAATAAGGCTAAGCCTAAGCTGTAAATGGTCTTCTCTGGGCCTATGGCTTCCACAAGGGAAATGGCATTACCGCTCTTTAAACGGATAAAATTAGGGAAGTGAGCATAACTGATTGCCAGCAAAATCATCGTAACCTGAAAGCCTGCCAAAAGCCTTAAAACCTTGGTTTTACCTTTAATGAGTAAATACCAGAGCAAAATCAACGATAAGCTTGCTAAAATGATGGCCGAAAGACCTATGGTATTTTTGAAAACCCAATCGATTAACGGAATACCATCACGCTGTGCAGCAATGAAAACCATGGCCCCAAAAACAACGGCCGCAACATTCATGAATTCCGCCTTTTTAATGAACCTTCTTTTATCGTGTGCATCATTTGTTTCTCCAATCAGATAGATTGCGGCCAGGAAACCACACAATGCAACTGTAAACAGTCCAACAGCAATAGAAAACCAGTTTAACCAGCTGTAAACATAGGCTGATAAAAAATCAGTAGCCTGAGTATCGATGTGCCCGGATATTACGCTACCTGCAATGATCCCCAAAAACAGTGGTGTTATAAAGCTGGAATACCTGAATATCCGGTTGTATAACCACTGCATATCATCTTTTATTGCATCATAATGACGAAATACAAAAGCTGTTCCGCGAGCAATAATACCAATAAGCATAATAAGAAGTGGAATATGCAGATAAACTGACATGGTGGTATAGATGTGCGGGAAGCCTACAAAAAGTATTACTATCGCAATGATCAGCCACATATGATTGGCTTCCCATACCGGACCAATGGCCTGATACATCGTTTTACGGGTTTTACTTCTATTTTTTGATGAAGTGAACATTTCAATAATTCCGGCACCAAAATCAGCTCCACCAAGCAAAAAGTAAAGCAAAATACCTAAACATAAATAAGTAATAACAACGTATTGCATGGCTAAGATCTAGAGGTTTCAGATTGATTATAAAGTACAGGCACCATTTTAATTTGTCGATACAGTAGGAATACCACGATTATGCTGAGTGAAACATAAATAGCAGAAAAAATATAAAATGAATAAACCACGCCCGGCATGGGAGTAACTGCATCTTTTGTGCGCATAATACCATAAATAATCCAGGGTTGTCTACCTACTTCTGTTACCACCCAACCGGCCTCCAATGCAACATACCCCAAAGGGATAGCCCAAACAAAAAGCCTTAACAGCCAGGGTTTATCCTGCAAAGGCTTTTTTCTAAACACCAATATAAAATAGACAATGGAAATCAGCATCAGCAATGTTCCAATCCCTACCATAATCTGAAAAGCATAATGCGTGATGGCTACAGGAGGCTGGTCGGCTTCCGGAATCTGATCTAAGCCCTTTACTTCCGCTTTGAAATCGCCATGCGCCAGGAAACTTAGCGCACCAGGCACTTTTATCGCCCCCTTAACCGTTTTATCCTTTTCATTTACAATACCGCCAATAAGTAAAGGTGCGGGTTGTTCTGTTTGATACAGCGCCTCCATAGCAGCGAGTTTGGCAGGTTGTCTTTTGGCAACATCTTTTGCTGAAATATCGCCACTTAAAGGCTGTAGCAAAGCCCCAATACAAGCGAATGTAGCTGCAATTTTAAATGCCTTGAGGTGAAATTCTTTATTTCTATTCCTTAAAATCATTAAAGCATGAACACCGGCTACCGCAAAGCCTGTTGCAGTAAAGGCTGCTAAACACATATGCAAGGCCTGTGTAAACCAAGCCTTATTAAACATGGCTTGAATAGGATCTATATTTAAGTACTGTCCATTTACAAAGTCAAAGCCGGCAGGGCTGTTCATCCAGGCATTTGCTGCAACCACCAAAATACCAGATGCCAACCCACTTACGCCCACAACCATTCCGGTAAACCAATGGAACCACTTATTGAGTTTGTTCCAACCATACAGGAAGAAACCTAAAGCAATTGCTTCGATAAAAAAAGCTGTTCCTTCTAATGAAAATGGCATACCGAAAATTGGCCCTGCATGTTCCATAAATTTTGGCCAAAGTAGCCCCAGTTCAAATGAAAGCATAGTTCCGGAAACTGCACCCGTAGCAAAAAAAATGGCTACTCCCTTACTCCAGGCTTTCGTTAAGTCTTTGTAAATCTCTTTATTAGTTTTTAACCATTTGTAATGTGATACCGCCATAAAAAATGGCATCACCATACCGATGCAAGAAAAAATAATGTGAAAGCCTAATGATAAGGCCATCTGGGAACGAGCTGCAATAAAATCATCCATATCTGAGGGGATTAGCTATTGTCACAAATATAATAGATAAGGATGTAGTTATAAGGGCTTTGGGCGAGTAATTTAGAACTATTTTAAATATAGAACGTTTATAAATTGGAAAAATATTTGGCGGCTGGTCACCCAATGGCCTAAAACAAAAAAACCTCGCCTTAGATAAAGCGAGGCTTAAAAATGAAGGGCTCTTATACCCCTTTTAATTCATCGTATGCAGCTCCCAAACTTCTTTGAATGCCTTCACCCTGCCATTCTGAAGCATTTGGAATGCTTGTTGACTTTAATATATCTTCTTTACTTTTCCCTGCCTTAATTTCTCCTCCAACAAAACTAAGCAGGTTTTGCAGGTAATTCTGATAAGCTTTAACATCTGCTTTATTCCCTGTTACCTTTTCAGGATCAAAACTATGTCCCCATACAAATTGGGTATCATTATCAAACTGATTAATTATTTTATCAAGGGCAGAAATCCAGTTACCTATATGAGCTCCATTTTCTCTATCGATGTAAGGAAATTTCCTGTTGAATACTAAATCGCCAAGGTGGGCGATATTGGCATTTTCGAAGTGATAAACAGCATCCCCGTTAGTATGCCCAGATCCATAGTAATAAGCACTGATCCTCTCATCACCTATTTTGGCTTTCCAACCTGTACCAAAAGTGGTATCGGGTAACAGTTGTTTATCCAGGTTAGTGGCCTTTTCAGCCCCACGTTTTTGATTCACTAACGAATTTTGATGGGCCACTACTTTTTGAGCGAGGCCTTTAAAGGCGATATTGCCTCCAGTGTGATCTCCATGGTGATGCGTATTTAACAAATACTTAAATGGTTTCTCGCCTAATTTTTTCAACTCTTCAATTACATGAGGTGCTGTATTGGGAAATTGGGCATCTACTACTACAAATCCATTGGAAGAATTTAGCCAGGCAATGGTGCCACCCTGCTCTGTAAAAATACCTACATTATTTCTAAGCGGCTTAAAATTATATGCCCTGAGCATTTCCTGCTGTGCAAATACATCTGATTTGTATATAGATAGCATGGCCATCGCCAAAGCCGAATTTTTAATAAAGGATCTTCTTTCCATTTTTAGGGATTAATTTAAAAAACCACAGCAAATGCCGTGGTTTAAATTTAATGATTTTGCCGGAAATATAATATCCTTTTTATATGGACAATTGGAAGTGAACCTGGTTCGTGGCCGGGACCTAATGGGTTATTTTTACGCTTATCGTCTTTATTGAAGAGATTGGTCGTTATTTTCGATGATTTATTTTCCTCTAAACCATCATGCTCTCTGGCATCTTCGGCTTTTTTATCCAGTAATTCATTCTCAATTACCTTGCCTTTTTCCTTATTTGTTTCCATAGTCTTTGTAAATTGATGTACTAATGGAACATAGCGATTTAGCTTTTTGTTTAGAAAAAAACAAAATCTGGTCAGTGCATAAAATATCCATTCTCTTGGAAAAAGAGCCCTTAAATCGATGTTGCTAGCTTTTAAAAGCCGGCACCAGGTATATTGCCTATTTCATGGATACATCCGAAAGAATGAAACCTCCTTTTATGAATCTTATTGAAATGATCGGAGGTAGCTATTGAGGAAGTACTCAAGATGAAGGTATGAGGATGTTTTTTGTTCTGAATTGGTGTCGTGTTTTTCAACGGAGCACTTCCGGTGCCGGCGTTGAGGTTTCTATTTGTTTCCATAACGATATGAATATGACCCATGATTTCAGCATCAAGGTTTTGGGTTAAAATATTTAGATGTGTTGCTTAACCTTATGCTTAGCGGAAATAGATAAGGTTTCGTTGAGGAATTACAGATAAATAACTATAAATCAAATAATTGTTATATAAATATAATATATTTTTCAGATTTTCGAGAATATTTTGAATAAAAAAAGCCTTAACTTTTCAGCTAAGGCTTTCTTGTTCGGTTTCAACTTCTTACGCCAGCGCATTTTGCTTTACTACCATTTTGACTTTTTCAATCACATAATCCAATTCTTCTTTCGTAGTATATTTACTAAACGAGAAGCGAACAGAAGGGCGATTGGGATCTGCTTTGATGCCGGTTAATACATGAGAACCAATATTTGAACCTGATGAGCAAGCGCTACCACCAGAAGCGCAGATTCCATTGATATCCAGATTAAACAAGAGCATATCGGCCATATCCATCTCCGGGAAAGAGACGTTCAACACCGTATAAAGGCTCTTATCAGCAGCTGTTTCCCCATTAAAAGCAATTCCAGGAATTTCTGCAATCAATTGCACCTTTAAATAATCTTTAAGTTCTTGAATATAGTTTTGATGCTGCTCCATCTCCGCGTAGGCAATTTCTAAAGCCTTAGCCAAGCCTACAATACCATACACATTTTCAGTACCCCCACGCATATTCCGCTCCTGAGCACCACCGTAAATCATTGGCGGGATCTTTATATTGCTATTTACATATAAAAACCCTACTCCTTTAGGTCCGTGCAACTTATGCGCTGCACAAACAATGAAATGGGCTTTTAGTTCTCTAACATTATGCGGATAATGCCCCATGGTTTGCACCGTATCTGCATGATAGATCGCATTATACTGTTCACAGATGTCTCCTATGCGCTTCATATCACTTAAGGTACCCAATTCGTTATTGGCGTGCATGATGGAAACAAATGAACGCTCATTATGCTGAAGAAGCTCTTCCAAATGTGCATAATCTACATTCCCTTTTTCATCAATATTGACGAAACTAAGCTTGTCAATTTCACCATTTTTAAGCATCATGTTTAATGTATGCTCAACCGCATGGTGCTCTATTTTTGAAGTAATGGCGTGTTTTATTCCATAAGCAGCAATACCGCAACGGATGGCTGTATTATCAGCTTCTGTACCACCTGAGGTAAAAAATATCTCTGAAGGGGACGCACTTAGTAAATTGGCAACCGTTTTACGGGCTTTCTCCACCAAAGTTCTAACCTCACGGCCCAGTGCATGAATAGCCGAAGGATTACCAAAGTAGTTCTCCATCACGTTAGTCATTTCTGCTATTACGTTAGGATCCAATGGCGTTGTTGCGGCATTATCTAAATAAACCCTTTTCATTTTTAAGAATAATTGTAGTTAGTGCATTATGCTCAAGAAGATACTTGAGTTTGAAAATGAACCATTGCTGATTCAGTTCCGTTATATTTTAAATTCTGATTATAAGTGAAGTATTTCCTTAATATCAGAGATAATTTTATTGGCCAAACTTTCGGCAATAGTTTCGTTTTCTGCTTCGCTGTAAATACGAATAATTGGTTCCGTGTTAGAACGACGCAAATGTACCCAAGTTTTATCAAATTCTATCTTTAAACCATCAATAGTACTGTATGGTTGGTTTTTATATTTTTCTTCAACTTGTTTCAATAAATTATCAATATCCATTTCTGGAGTAAGGGTAATTTTGTTTTTAGAAATATGGTATGCCGGATAGCTGCTTCTCAATACGGATATTGATTTGCCGAACTTAGCCAAGTGCGTTAGAAACAAGGCAATACCAACCAGTGCATCTCTACCATAGTGAGATTCCGGATAGATAATTCCTCCATTTCCCTCTCCACCGATAATGGCATTGGTAGCTTTCATCAGGTTTACCACGTTCACCTCACCTACTGCTGAAGCATTATAGGTTGTTCCTGCTTTTTCGGTAACATCCCTCAATGCACGTGTTGATGACAAGTTAGAAACGGTATTTCCAGGTGTGTTTTTCAAAACATAATCTGCAACCGCTACCAAAGTATACTCTTCACCAAACATGCTGCCGTCTTCGTTTACAAAGCAAAGTCTGTCTACATCAGGATCTACCACAATCCCTAAATCAGCATTTTGTTTCTGTACTTCTTTAGAGATTTCTGTTAAATTTTCTGGAAGAGGCTCCGGGTTATGCGGGAAATGCCCATTAGGCTCACAAAATAATTCTACTACCTTGGTTACACCCAGTGCTTTCAACAAAGCTGGAATAAAAATCCCTCCTGTAGAGTTAACGCAATCAATAACTACTTTAAAATCTGCTTTTTTAATGGCTTCAACATCTACCAATGGTAATGCTAACACTTTATCGATATGTTTTTGCAGGTAAGTATCATTTTTAATCACCTTACCCAATTTATCTACGTCAGCAAAATCAAAATCTGCCGACTCCGCAAGATCTAAAACTTCTTTACCATCTTCATCACTAATAAATTCTCCCTTTCCATTCAATAGTTTAAGGGCATTCCATTGCTTTGGATTATGGCTTGCGGTTAAAATGATTCCGCCACCAGCCTGTTCATCAGGTACTGCCACCTCAACAGTTGGGGTAGTTGATAGTCCTAAATCGATCACTTCAATACCCAAACCTTGTAATGTACCGATAACCAGGTTGTTCACCATTTCACCAGAGATACGCGCATCTCTACCCAAAACAATTCTTTTATTACCTGTTTTCTGTACTACCCAGCTTCCGAAAGCGGCTGTAAATTTTACGATATCAATGGGTGTCAGGCCGTCTCCAGCTCTTCCACCAATGGTTCCTCTAATTCCTGAAATTGATTTTATTAAACTCACTGTGTGTATTTTATATGGTGTTCAAAAATAACAAAAAAAACAAGACAGCGGGCACGTGTTCAAGGTTTAGTACTTTAATTTACATTCTATTTATACGACAAAATATACAGAACATATCTTGTGTAATAAATCAAACGTATGTTTGATTTTGAGCTTTTTTTCAAAATAATGTAAACACTCCCTTCCCTTAACATCCTGATCAGAACATTGCTAATGAAAAAAAACCTGAACATATCCTACACACAAGCGCTTTCTTTCTCCATATTCTTGCAACAATATTGCATAAAACTCAATATAGACTTTTGATGAAGCTTGAAAACCCTATATTTGCAACTTAAATAAAACAGCTAAATATGCAGCGCAAATGGTTTCAATATTGGTTTAATTCGCCATATTATCACATCCTCTATCAACAAAGAAACGATGCTGAAGCCGAATTTTTTATTGATAACTTAACTGCATATCTTAAACCTTCTTCTGATGCTAAAATGCTGGATATTGCCTGTGGCAAGGGAAGACATTCTATTTACCTCAACAAGAAGGGCTTTGATGTTACCGGAATAGATTTGTCTGAGCAAAGCATTAAGTATGCTAAACAATTTGAAAATGATAAGCTACATTTCCTTGTGCACGACATGCGCAGGCTTTTTTACATTAATTATTTCGATGTTGCCTTAAACTTATTTACCAGTTTTGGCTATTTTGAAACAGAGAAAGATCATGTTAATGCTTTAAAAACCTTTAGAAAGTGCTTAACTGCTAAGGGTATTCTGGTTATTGATTACTTCAATACCGAAAAAATAATCAGAAACCTGAATTCTTGCGAAACTAAATCACTGGATGGAATTACTTTCAACATCACTAAAAATGTTGTCGATGGAAAAATCATCAAGAAAATCAATTTCGAAGACAAGCAAAAGGTTTACAACTTTGAAGAACGAGTTCAGGCTTTCAGTTTGGAAGATTTTCAACAGATGATTACCAAGGCAGGAATGGTGATCCATCAATCGTTTGGCAGCTATTCTTTGGAAGATTTTGACCAAAACAATTCAGATCGATTAATTTTAATCTGCAAAAAGGCATGATAGAGCAGGTATTGCAATTTGATACAGAGCTATTTCTTAAAATCCACCTCGGACTTTCCAATGGTTTTTTCGACTGGCTGATGCCATTAATGAGAAACCGTTTTTTTTGGTCGCCCTTATATCTTTTTATCATTATTTTCTGTATTAAACAATACAAAAAGCAAGGATATTATATCATCGGCATGATTCTTTTCACCTTTGCCATGGGTGATTTAATTGCTTCGAGGCTAATTAAACCTTTTATTGCCCGGGTAAGGCCATGTAATGATATTGATTTGCAAAATTATATTATCCACCGAGTGCCATGCGGGAGTGGCTTAAGTTTTCCATCTGCCCATGCAACAAATCACTTTGCTATCGCCGTATTTTTAATCTGTGTATTTTACAGCAGATGGAAACCAATTTTACCCATAGGCTTGTTCTGGGCCACTATTATTAGCTTTGCCCAAGTTTATGTTGGTGTTCATTATCCCATAGATGTTACCGTAGGCGCATTATTAGGTACTACAATCGGCCTGCTTTGTGCTAAATTATTTAAAACCTTACAACCTGATTTTTAATGGAAGCCTGGAAATTTTGTGTTCTTTTTTTCTGTGCTTTTTTAGGAGGCTCAACTATCTTCCTGGTGAAGAGTGATAAATCTAAACTGCTAAAATTAATTTTATCCTTCAGTGGGGCTTATCTCTTTGCTATAACGGTTTTGCACCTTATTCCTGATGCTTACAGCGGCCCGGATAGTAAAGAAATAGGCATTTTTATCCTTATTGGTTTTTTGCTTCAGGTATTTCTGGAACAATTTTCTGAAGGCGTTGAGCACGGACACATCCATAAACATCACGATGGACATGTTTTTCCCTTCGGAATCATGATTAGTTTGTGTTTACATGCCTTTTTAGAAGGAATGCCTTTGGCTAAAGACCAACATAACGAGCTTATTTTCGGAATTTCCCTCCATCATATACCAGCAGCATTTGCCCTCGCCAGCATTTTAATGCAAAATCATTTTAAAAAGGGGAGCATTATTTTATACCTGGTTATTTTCGCCTTAATGGCACCATTTGGCTATTATGTGAGCCTGGGTTTAAGCAATGGCTCTATTGGCGGCGTTGAAGCTTATTTCAATAAAATTATGGGTATTGTAATTGGTATTTTCCTTCACATTTCTACTACCATACTCTTCGAATCGAGCGCTGATCATAAAATTAATACCCGTAAAATGATTGCTGTTTTGTTGGGGATTAGTGTTGCTTTAATTGGTTTCTTTTTGGGGCATAATCACTAATATTGTTTCAAAGCACCCAATATCTTTGTATATTAGATGCACGGAAGATATTGTAAATGAACCTACTGCAGGGTACAACAAACATTATTTTAGCGCTGAGGAATATTTAGAGCAAGAACGTACAAGCACCGAAAAACACGAATATTTTGATGGGGAAATCTTTGCCATGTCTGGAGCGGGTCTTGCTCACAATAAAATATTTAGCAACTTATTCATAGAGTTAGGAATCAAACTAAAAGGAAGCAAATGCACGCCTTATGGTAGTGATATGCGGATGCACATTCCAGAGAACACACTCTTCACCTATCCGGATATTTCTATTTACTGTAACGGAAACTCTACCAGTAATATCGATAAAGAAAGCCTTATTTTGCCCAGTGTTGTCATTGAAATACTGTCACCTTCTACAAAAGCATACCATAGAGGTAACAAGTTTAAACTCTATAGGGATATCCCTTCACTAAAAGCATACCTATTGATCGATTCACAAACTGTTTCAATAGAGGCTTTTCACATTAACGAAAATCAGAACTGGGAGCTGAAAGAATATAAAACGATGAACGATCAGCTTAAACTTGTTTCATTGGGTTTTGATGTTCCTGTGGCTGAAATTTATCGGAATGTTTCTTTGATTATAGAAAAATAACTTCGTCATTGCCTATTTTTTGTCTTTTTTCTTCCCAAACCCCCAAGGGCAATGCTTGCACTTATTTTTGCAACAGTAACCTCTTTTCAAATGATAGGCCTCAGTAAAAACCATCAGCCCCTGCTCGTTAAAATAAAAATCTTCGCCTTCTTTCATGGGTTAATTTTCAATGACTGAATGAGTGAATTAGAGAATTAGTGAATGATTGGATTATTGAATAGGGGGCCTAAACCCCTCTTGCTACTTGGCTCTCGATACTTGCGGCTCTTTATCCTAATTCAAAATCTTCACGGCCAATTTACCATCAAAGTATTCCTTTAATTGTTTTCCGTCGCCATGAAGTGTCCAAACTTGTTGTGGCTTCACCTTTTCGATCGTTTCCAGAATGGCATTCCAATCGGCATGGTCTGAAATGTACAGGGAAATTCCATTTTGTTGTTGTAATTTTTTCCATCCGGAGGCAAACACCCGCACTACATTGATGGCTTTGTGGTAACTATGAAAAACCATTGGTGGTACGATATAAACCTGAGATTCCGGATTGTTTTTCATCACTTTCCGATCATACATCTTATAATTACCCAATTTCACGCCATAATCTTCATAGATTTTAACAAAGGGCATAATACTGTGATGCACCATTACGTTCTTTCCGGGGCAATATTGATGCATTAGCTGAATTAACCGCTGACTTTTACCTAAAGCATAAGCACCTAACATAATATTGCTTTTTGTGCCATTTAGTTTTTCAATCTCTTCTATGGATGAAGGATGAATAGTTTCCGGATTGGCAAATGTACTTTCTGTTATCAACACATCTGCCTTTACAAATTCAAACGGCTCACAGCTAGCATCAGGTTCTATTTTATAATCTCCCGTATAAAGGTATTTTACGCCTTCGTATTCCATAAAAACCTGTGCAGAGCCCAGTATATGTCCGGCAGAATAGAAACTGATGAAAACCTCTCCTATTTTAAACTGCTCATGGTATGCTTTAATATGGAAATCTACTGCTGCAAACTTACGGTACCGATGCTTCATAAAGCTTTCGGTTGGTGCCGTACAATAAACGTTTTGGCTTCCGCCAATGGCATGGTCGCCATGAGCATGAGAAACCACAGCTTCTTTTACGGGTTGTTGCGGGTCGAGATAAAAATCTCCATATCTACAATACAATCCCGTTGGAGTAATGACAATAAAATCTTCTTTAATCATTTATGATTTATTACGATAGGCTGGAATTAATATCTTACAGCCTTTTCTAAAAATTGTTTGTGGAGGCCTAGTACTTGCTCAATTAAGGAATTTTTCTCATCATTAATGATCAAGTAATCTGCAAGTCGCATTTTTTCCTCATCAGGTAATTGCTTATCCATCCGGGCTTTTACCTGCTCTTCAGAAATACCATCACGCTGTATCACTCTGGCTATTTTAACTTCGGGTGGTGCCGTTACCAGGATATTGATATCGCACATTTTATAAGATCCACTTTCAAAAAGTAGTGCGGCTTCTTTAAGGGTGTATGATGTGTTGGAAGGAATCTGTTTCTCCCAGTTATCAAAGCCTCTAAAAACTGCCGGATGTACCAAAGCATTTAACTTTTTTAGTTCCGCTTCATTATTAAAAACAATACCCGCAAGGTGTTTATTATTAAGAGTTCCATCACTGAAATAGCTTTCTTCTCCGAAAGTTTCCTTTATTCCCGCAATAAGCACTTCATCTTTAATCATGATGTTTTTAGCTTCGGGATCGGCATAGAAAACAGGAATGCCTAACACTTCAAATATCTTACAAACAGTAGTTTTACCACTTCCTATCCCACCTGTTATGCCTACTTTCAACATTATTTTACTATTACAAAATCTACTTTTGACGGACTAATACTTATTAATTTACAATAATCAGGAAAGGCCGTGATTTTCACTTTAAACTGACTATGATGCAAATCTAACCATTCTTCGGCATTTACAGTGGCCTGGATAAAACTATCATCCACCTGATTAAAATTGCTCAAAGCGACCAAAAAGGTTACTTTAATCTTTTTAGGATAAAGCTTAATGCTGTTATAGTTTCGGTTGTTAATAATTTTTAAAGGAACCTCAACCGTCTTTTCTGTAAATTCATCAACAGGAAGCTTTACCTCTACCGAAGACGGAAAGATACTCACATTTTTATGGGTACTGTGCTGCATGGCAATTCTGGCCGTACTGCTACTTTGAACATTTTCCAGCTTTAAAGTGTCCGTTCCCCAGAAACTAATTTTATCCAACTCTTCAATTGGACCAGTAACAGTTACGTATTTTGGATTGAGTTTTACCTCGTTTGAAATGTTATACTGCTTAACAAAGCTGATCTCTTTTACCAATTTTATAGGAACCTTTTTAACTGTTCTCTTGGTAAAATCAAAGTACAAGGTATCAGGCTTAACCGATATCACCTTTTGCGAGCTTTCCAGTTGCTTATTTACATTGTATAACTGATCAGAAAAAACCACAAAATCTTTTGAGTTTAAGGAATTAAGGCTAACAGCAATAGATTGGGGATTTATTCTCAGCCTGGCAAAAAGCAGTTGCCAGCCCGTACCTTCCACCTGCAAATCTACTGTATCCGATTGCAAAGGATGGAAAGCTCTTTTTTGAGGGAAATTCTTGTAGATGAGTACTGTTTTCGCAGTGTAAACATATTTGTTATTTAATGCCATGAAGAGCCATGCTGCAACAGCCAGAAATAAACAGGCGATTAAGCTCAATACACGTCTCTGCTCTATTTTGGTTAACTTAATAAATGGCATAAATCATATTATGTTTCTCTAATGGTTAAATCTTCACTGAAACAACAATTTAGCCAAATGTACCAAAACTTAACTACTCGCTCAAATAAGATATACCTTTATAATTTATTAATAAATGCTTTTGTGTAAATAATTATATTGCGTATCAAATAACTATAGAAATGTATAAAAAAGTTTTAACGCTCTGTTTACTCCTTTTCTCCATTAACTCATTTGCCCAAAAAAGACAAAATATTTACTACTTTAAAAACGGGATGCTCACTTCAAATAAAGAAACGGCTGACTACAGAAGAGTAGTTCAGGAACCGGATTCAGGCTCCAGTTTATTTCCTGTTTTCGAATTCTACAGTGATAATACAGACAAAACAATCGGATTAGTTTCCAAATATGAACCGAACTTAGTGTTTGAGGGCCTGGTAAAACGCTTTAACAAAAAGGGGATTTTAACTGAAGAACTGAACTATAAAAATGGTAAGTTAAGTGGTAAAGCCATTTATTATTACGACAATGGTAAAGTAAAAAGGGAGTTAGACTATAACGAGAACGTTAAGGTTACCGGAGTAAGCGATCATGTTTTTAGTCGCCTGATCAATGAATACGATTCTTTAGGAAATCAAAACATTAAGGATGGAAATGGAAGTTATATTTGCTCAGGCAAGGAACTTACTGAACAGGGAAATTACAAAAATGGCTACAAGGATGGGGTGTGGAAAGGATTGGTTAATGGAAACGCCTTTGAAGAAAACTATCAGGATGGGAGGCTAATTGCTGGAACTGCACACACTAAAGAAGGTAAAACTATTGAATATACTGTTGCAGAAGAATATCCAAACTATCCTGGTGGCATTGGAGACTTTTATAAATATTTAGGGAGAAATTATCGTTTTCCATCTGAAGCTCAAAAAAATGGTGTTCGTGGCAGGCTTTATATCTCCTTTGTGGTAGAGAAAGATGGTAAGCTTACTGATTACTCCTTTAAAAACGATTTGGGTTACGGTACAAGAGAGGAAGCCATTCGGGTTCTAGATCGCTCGCCTAAATGGAATCCCGGTAAACAGCATGGTATACCTGTTCGGGTAAAATACAACATCAATATTAATCTGGCGTATTAACAACAAAAGCCAATCAAATTGACTGGCCTTTGTTTGTTTCTTATTGAATGAAGACTATGCTTTTGGAGCACTAGCCTTAGTTGCATCAAGTGAGATGGCAGATTTTTCGAAACGGATTTTAGTACCGCCTTCTACTTCAATTAAGAAAGTAGTATCGTTCATATCAATAATACGACCGTGAATACCAGCAGTTGTAATTACTTTATCACCTTTTTTCAACTCTTCTACCAATTTTTTATGGTCTTTTGCTTTTTTTAGTTGTGGTCTTACCATGAAAAAGTAAAATACTAATCCGATAGCTGCCATTACGAACAATTGCTTGTAATCGAATCCACCTGCTGCTTGCAAAATTACTGTTAATGTCATTTCTTATTTATTTGTGTTAGTTATTATTTCTTTTCTAATACTTCGCCTACCAAGTGTACGGTTGTTACTTTTTCACTGGCATTCGATGTTACTGTTATTACTTTATCCTGCATCCCCATCTTACCCTCGCTATTAAATATCACCTTAATTACCCCCTCTTTACCAGGTAAAATAGGCTCGCCTGGAACCTGAGGCACAGTACAACCACAAGTAGCCGTAGCATTACTTATAATGAGTGGACTTCTACCTGTATTCTTTAGTTTAAACTCATGCTGAACACTTTCTCCTTGTACGATTTTACCGAAATCGAAGATATCTCTTTCGAAAACAATTACAGGGGCATCTGCTGCAGGTACAGCTGCATTTTTAGAAGTATCGTTTGTGGTACTGGCCGATGAAGTATTTGCATTACGACAAGCAGCAAAAGAACAAACAGTTAAAGCAAGTATGAATATCTTTTTCATTGGGTAACATATTAGTGGTTAGGACGGTAATCCTATTACCAATTACTCTTCAATTAATCCGCGGCCAATCTTTTTAATGGTATTTGATTTTTTAAGATCGCCTAAAATTTTGTCCAAAATACCGTTAATAAATGAATTACTTTTCGGAGTACTGTAATCTTTTGATAACTCTAGATACTCATTGATAGTAACTTTAACTGGAATTGAAGGAAAGTTTAAAAGCTCACAGATGGCCATTTTCATCAAAATAGTATCCATTAGGGCAATACGCTCAGATTCCCAGTTTTTTGTTCTATCAGCAATCATATCCTGATATTTTGCATTGTTTTGCAAAGTATGAACGAATAAATCCTGAACGAATTTGCTATCCTCTACCCAATCGGCACTGATTTCTGTTAATTTATTTTTGAATGGATCGTCGTAAACAAAGTTTTTTAGTGTTTTGGCCACCATCCCCTTCATTACTTCATGATCTACCTGCCAGTTAATAAACTTCTCTTCAAAAACCTGGATAATAGCCTGATTTTTAAGAATAATCTTCCTGAAAATGTATTTGATGATATCTTTAGATGATTCTAAGGTTTCATTTGGATCTGCAAGATATTCTGCATACTCTTTTGAGGCTTTTAAAGAGTTGAAAACTGTTTTACGGATTTCCGGATCAAAGCCCCAATCTACTTTATACTTCTTAATTGCAGAAATATACTCTGGATTTTGCTGAAGCAGTACACTGAATTTATTGTGCAGTAACTTCATGTTCGGGTTAATGTCTTCGGCTGTTTTGATGTATTTGTTGGCCCGTTCAGCAGCGTCATTAGCTGTAAACTCGGTTACTTCCACCATAAGAGAAAGCATCCAGATATACATTTCATAAACGCTATCGATGCTTTGCATTAAAGTTTTAAGATCTCCTTTAATGTCTTTCTTGTCTGCCATGTGCCAAGCAAAAATATTTTGCAAAGCTTTAATTCTTAAGTGCCTTCTATTTAACATGAATGTAAGAACGATGTGGTTTTTTAAACCGATTGATAATTATTGATTAATATGATGATTTAATTTTTTTAACATCAGCAATACGCTTTTCGGCGATGCGATTTGCAGCGATATTGGTTGATATTTTTTCTGATTTACTTAATTTGATTACGTTACGGGTAGCGTCGTAGATATTTTCGGTAAGCTGAACAGTGCGTTTTTTACCAAAACCAGTAAGTTCGGAATAGCAAGATATCAATCCACCAGCATTGATTAAGTAATCTGGTGCAAATAAAATACCCTTCTGAAGTAATAGTTCACTATCTAAAACCTCATCTTTAAGCTGATTATTGGCAGAGCCTGCAATAATTGCAAACTTCATACGCTCAATAGTTTTACTATTTACGGTTGCTCCCATGGCACATGGTGCATAGACATCGGCATCTATACCAAAAATTTTATCTGCTTCTATTGGCTTTGCTTTATATTTACGGGCTACATATGTTAATTGTTCCTGGTTGATATCGCTAATTAGCACTTCAGCATTTTCCTTTCTCAGTAAGGCCACTAAGTGCTCGCCAACGTTTCCAATTCCCTGAACTACAACTGTTCTTCCCGCAAGCATATCCGTACCAAAAACCTCTTTAACACTGGCCTTGATACCCAAATAAACACCTTGAGCAGTAAACGGGGCAGGATTTCCGGCACCCCCTATAGATTCGGGCACCCCCGTAACATAACTGGTTTCCATACGGATATATTCCATATCACGTGTGTTGGTTCCCATTTCCTCGGCGGTGATAAACTCTCCGTTTAGGTTTTTTATAAACCTGCCGTAGCTACGCATAAGGGTTTCAGTCTTATCTTTTCGAGAATCTCCAATGATTACCCCTTTTCCACCGCCAAGATTTAATCCGGTGATGGCAGATTTATAAGTCATTCCCCGTGATAAACGAAGGGCATCTTCCAAAGCTTCACCTTCAGTGGCATAACTCCACATGCGGGTTCCACCCAAAGCAGGCCCTAAAGTGGTATCATGAATGGCGATGATTGCTTTTAAACCTGTGTCAGCATCATTACAGAAAACTAGTTTTTTGTGCCCATAAGCACTAAGTTGCTCTAAAATGGATGTATCTAAAGAAGAATTTGCTGGCATAATGTACGTACGGCTAAACCTGCTGCAAAATTAAAATAAAAAACCATTATTACACGTTTTTAACGAAACTATAACAAATTTACTTCAGCTTTAATTAAAATTCCTATCATAAATATCTAAGTTTGCCCTGCATGAAACATCTAAGGCATTTAAACAAATACTTCTATAAATATAAGTGGTGGATTATTCCGGGTATTTTCTTCGTTGTTATTTCTAACATTTTTGGGGTAGTTCCGGCACAGGTTATTGGTTATGCCTTCGATATCATTACAGAGAACATCCAGATCTACAGAATGTTTAATGGCTTTGATCGCCAACAAGTTATCTACGATATCTTTAGCAACTGTCTTTTGTATTTTGGTTTCCTGGTTATCGCCTTGTACTTACTGCGTGGATTGTTTTTATTCTTCATGCGTCAAACCATCATCCTCATGTCGAGGCACATAGAATTTGACATGAAGAACGACATTTACCAGCATTACCAAGACTTAAGTTTAGGTTTTTATCGCAAAAACAATACTGGCGATTTAATGAACAGGGCAACTGAAGATGTCAATAGAGTGCGGATGTATGTTGGTCCGGCCATTATGTATACGGCCAACACCTTCGTGCTTTCTGTTTTAATCATCTGGTCTATGTTTGATGTAAACACCAAGCTGGCATTATACTGTCTTCTCCCCTTACCTATTCTCGTAGTTATTATATATTATGTAAATACGCTCATTTTTAAGAAGAGTGGAAAAATTCAGGAGCGCCTTTCTGAGTTGTCGAGTTTTGTGCAGGAAAGATTTTCCGGAATCAGGATTATTAAATCTTATGTACGGGAAGATTACACCAGAGATCAGTTCGCTATACAAAGTAACGCTTATAAAAAAGATTCGATGAGTTTGGTAAAAGTATCGGCACTTTTTTACCCTACCATGCTTCTTTTAATTGGTTTGAGTACAATTCTCACTATTTATGTTGGTGGTATCCAGGTTATTAATGGCAGCATTACTGCGGGCAATATTGCTGAATTTATCATTTATATCAACCAATTAACCTTCCCTGTTACCATGTTGGGATGGGTAACTTCATTAATACAAAGAGCTGCTGCCTCACAAAAAAGGATCAATGAATTTTTAGACATCCCTTCAGATATTCAATCGAAAACTACAGATGAAAAAGTGTTGGAAGGGAATATCAGTTTTAATGATGTTAGTTTTACCTACCCCGATACAGGCATACAAGCCTTGAAAAATATTAATTTTGAGATTAAAAGCGGCGAGTTTGTAGCGATTATAGGCAAAACGGGTTCGGGAAAATCTACTCTGGCCAATTTAATTATGCGAATGTATGATGTTGAGCAGGGTGAAATAAAAATTGATCAGGCTCCGTTAAAATCGCTTCACTTAAAAAACTATCGCAGTCAAATTGGCTTTGTACCTCAGGAAGTTTTCCTTTTCTCAGATACTATTAAAAATAATATAGCCTTTGGGCTCGATCAAACAACAGATGAAGAAGTACATCAGGCAGCCAAAAATGCGTCGGTTTATAATAACATTATTGAATTTGATGAGCAGTTTGAAACCATGCTTGGTGAACGTGGTATAACGCTATCTGGCGGGCAAAAACAGCGTGTATCTATTGCGAGGGCATTGATTAAATCGCCAAAGATTTTAATATTCGACGACTGTCTTTCGGCTGTTGACACTAAAACGGAGGAAGAGATTTTACAAAATCTGAGCAAAATCATGAACGGGAAGACCAGTATTTTAATTGCGCATCGAATTTCTACGATTAAAAATGCAGACAAGATTTTAGTGCTTGATGATGGCAAAATCATTGAACAGGGCACACACAGCGAGCTACTTAGCTTAAATGGCACTTATACTACCCTTTATAACAACCAACTTTTGGAAGAAGAAAGCAGAACTATTTAAATTGTATTAAAATTGTATTTTGAACTTTAAATATTTGCTTTATATTTACCGAAACCAAAAACCACAATCAATACCAACCATGGGAGAATTCGACAACAAGGAAAGAGAAGAAGTTTTTTCAAAGAAAGTAAGAGCAGGTAAGAGAACTTATTTCTTCGATGTGAAGGCTACTCGCTCGGGTGATTATTATTTAACTGTAACCGAGAGCAAGAAAAGATTAGAAGACGGCGTGTTTGTAAAGCATAAAATCTTTTTATACAAAGAAGATTTCGAAAAATTTGCAGAAGGACTTAACGAAACTGTTGATTACATCAAATCTCACCAGGATGTTGTAGAAAAACGTTACGAATATTCAGAAAATGGTGAGCATGTTACAAAATCATCTGACGATTTTTCTTTTTAAATTATATAATTCATAAAAAAAGCCTTTGTTCATCACAAAGGCTTTTTTTATGAATCGGTTAGAATAGCCGATTGGCTAATTATCTCACCATGCTTGCGGCAAAAATCATCACAAATGATAAGTAACCCACAATCATCACTATGGTTGCTATGCCCCAAAATTTAAATAAAGACTTTAAATTTTGCATGGCCTCATTTAAACTTCCCTGCTCGCCATATAAAATACCGTGGCTTCCCTTATTGGAAAAGCGAAACAGTAATAGGCTAGGATAAAAATATAAAAGGGCTAATATGAGATAGAAAACAGTTATCCCAATGGCACCAATGCCAGCCAGTGGCCCTAATTGAGCTAACATAGCAGGATTAGCGGTTATTGCAGCCCCTATTCCGAAAGACCCAATAATTAAAAATGCAGATACAATGAATCCAATAATGGCCAATAACCTGGTCCACTTTGTTGTTTCATAAATATAACTGCGCATTTCTTCTGTTACCACCAATTTGACCTCTTGCACCTGTTGTTCTTCAAATTCTTCCATGTTTAATACGCTAAATTTTGGTTAAACTTAGATAAAATATACCTCTGCTGCAAGCGGATGAGTTTAAATAAAGATTTTAAAAGCTTATCTTTGCCCGATTTTTAAGTGGAAAGTGGAAAGTGGAAAGTGGAAAGTGGAAAGTGGAAAGTGGAAAGTGGAAAGACTAAAGCTAAAAGGCAAAAGCTGATGAGGGTGGACGTGCGGTAGAGGAAAAACGAGCAAAGAATTAAAAAATAGACAAAGAATTATATATAGATGGCATTACAATGTGGTATTGTTGGCTTACCTAATGTTGGTAAATCGACGCTTTTTAACTGTTTATCAAACGCAAAGGCTCAGGCAGCTAACTTTCCGTTTTGTACAATAGAACCTAACGTAGGTGTAATTACTGTACCTGATGACAGATTGACTAAACTAGCTGAATTGGTGAAACCAAACAAGGTACAGCCAAACACTATTGAGATTGTAGATATTGCAGGTTTAGTGAAAGGGGCATCGAAAGGTGAAGGTTTGGGTAATCAGTTTTTAGGAAACATTCGTGCTACTAACGCCATTATTCACGTGCTACGCTGCTTTGATGACGGAAATGTAATCCACGTTGATGGTTCTGTAGATCCGATTCGCGACCGTGAGATTATTGATACTGAATTGCAGTTGAAAGATTTAGATACTGTTGATAAACGTATTCAAAAAGTAGAAAAAATGGCTAAAACCGGAGGTGATAAAGACGCAAAACGTACTTTTGAAATCCTTTCTGTTGTAAAGCCACATTTAGAAAGCGGTAAATCTGTAAGAACAGCTCCTCTTTCTGATGAGGATTTCGAATTCATCGTTGATTTGGGTTTGCTCACTCAAAAACCTGTGATGTATGTTTGTAATGTAGATGAGGCTTCTGTTGTTACAGGCAATAAATATGTAGATTTGGTTAAGGCTAGCGTAGCGGATGAAAAAGCTGAAGTTTTAGTTATCTCTGCGAAGATTGAGTCGGAAATTGCTGAACTGGAAAGCTATGAAGAACGTCAGGAATTTTTAGCTGATTTAGGCTTAGATGAATCGGGGGTTAATAAACTTATCCGTGCGGCGTATAAATTATTGAACTTATATACTTATTTCACTGCTGGTGTGCAAGAAGTTAGAGCATGGACCATTACTAAGGGCTTCACTGCTCCTCAGGCGGCAGGTGTAATCCATACCGATTTTGAAAAGGGTTTCATCCGAGCAGAAGTAATTAAATACAATGATTTCGTAACATTAGGCTCAGAAAATGCTTGTAAAGATGCTGGAAAACTGGGCGTAGAGGGAAAAACATACGTAGTGGAAGATGGAGACATCATGCACTTCAGATTTAACGTTTAATTAAATCTAACGATTAACAAAGCCGCTTCCTCAAAAAAGCGGCTTTGTTATTTAAGGTATGAAGCGGTGGATTCAACATGGTCCGTGAGTCACGAACCATGGGTCCTCTGTCGTAAAAAAGTCAATTCAATGATTTGTATTGTTTTTATGTAGCTAACTACGTAGTTTTGTTTTGTATTAAATTTTCATTTATATGACTTTGCAAATTAATCCGATCGGGAATGAGCGTGCCATGGAGGTTATAGATATCATTCTACCTATACAGCAAAAAGAATTTAATGTTCCCGTTACTTTAAATGACCAGCCGGATTTATTGAATATTAAGGAAAACTATTACGAGGGTGGTGGTTCTTTTTGGGGTGCTGAGCTTAATGGCGAGCTGGTAGGTACGATAGCGCTAATCAAGTTTGATACACATGAAGCTGCTATTAGAAAAATGTTCGTTAAAAAAGAATTTAGAGGTAAAGAATTCGGTATTGCCCAAAAGCTTTTAAACACCTTAATGGCATACTGCGAGGAGCATAAAATCTGGAATCTCTATTTAGGCACTGTTCCAATCTTACAGGCTGCCATCAGATTTTATGAGCGAAATGGCTTTACTGCTATTGAAAAGAAAGACCTTCCTGCTAAATTCCCATTAATGAGTGTGGATACTGAATTTTTCACTTTAACATTGATCAGGTAAGCTAATGAATATTATTGAAGAATCAGGCATTTTAGCCCTATCTACTCGTTTACAGCGATTGAGTGAGCAACTTAGAAAAGATGGCGCAATGCTTTACCAGGTTTTTGATATTGATTTTGAACCCAAATGGTTTCCTGTTATTTATACTTTGCACCATAAACCGCTTCTGAGCGTGGTGGAAATTGCATCCGAAATTGGTTATACTCATCCATCTACCATCAGCTTGTTGAAAGAACTGGAGCAGAAACAGCTTATCCAATCGCAGAAGGACAAAGTAGATGAACGAAAACGACTTTTAGCGCTTACAGCTCAAGGAACAGCCTTAATTGTTAAGATGAAGCCCGTTTGGGGGCTTATGATCCAGATATTAACAGAAATTGTGAGCAATGAGCATAACCTTTTTACCGCTATTAACCAAGCGGAAGAAAAGCTGAGACATCAGGGCTTCTTACAACGTGCTTTACAACTCAAAAGCGAGCAAGGTTTTTAAATTGATAAACCGAAAGCAGCTAGCTGAGCTTTAGTATCTTCATAATCTACATGATGGATGCCTGTTAAGCCTAAACTTTCGGCAATTTGTACAAAAAGCATCCTATCGTCTATATATAAACTGGTAGCTAGGTCACTTTGTGAAATATCTATGGCTACCTTAAAAATATCTGCATCCGGTTTACGGAAATGTACAAAGCTTGATGAGATGAAGAAATCGATAAAATCATTTAGCTTGAAGGTGTTGATCCGGTATTGATTAAGCTCCCGACCTTCATTGCTAATTACAGCCACTTTAAGGTTATATTTTTTCTTCAGTTCACAAATCAGTTGAATCATTTCGGGATAGGCCTGTGATTTACTAAACATAAATGCCTTGAAATCCTCATAGCTGAAGGAACGTTCTTCAAAGAAGACAATTCTCTCTAAATACTCGTCCAATGTTAATTTGCCCACCTCGTAAGTATCAAATGTTAAGTGGTGGCGTTCTTCTAAATCTACCGAATCGAGGTTAAACAATACCGCAGCTTCTCCCCGGGCCTTTCTATCCCATCCATTGGTTAATAATACTCCTCCGATGTCGGTAAAGAGTGTTGTAATTTTCTTTTCCATTGCTAAAATTTTAAAGTAGAACGCCTTTCAAAAACATCATGGCGACTGAGAAATAAATAACTAAACCGGTTACATCTACAAGCGTTGCCACAAACGGCGCTGAAGAAGATGCAGGGTCGGCACCAAGGCGCTTTAATAAAATAGGCAGCATTGAGCCAGCCAGGGAGCCCCAAAGCACAATGCCTACGAGCGCTACGCCAACAGTACAGCCAATTAAAAACCAATGTGGCCCATACATGTCGGAAAATAAGGTCCATGCGTAAATACGGAAAAAACCTATAGAACCTAGCGCCAGGCCTAGCAAGAGTCCTGAGATCAATTCACGGCGCATTACCTTCCACCAATCTGAAAGGGTAATTTCCCCTAAAGCCATCGCCTGAATAATTAATGTTGAAGCTTGCGAGCCACTATTACCCCCACTGGAAATAATTAATGGAACAAACAGAGCTAAAATCACTGCTTTCTCTATTTCGCCTTCAAAATAGCCCATGGCTGTTGCGGTAAACATTTCACCAAAGAAGAGAATGATTAGCCAACCTACACGTTTCTTTACCAACTTTAAGATCGGCATATCCAGATAGGGCTCATCAAGGGCCTCAGTACCCCCAATCTTATGCATATCTTCGGTATATTCTTCATTAGCGATCCAAAGGATATCATCTACGGTTACAATACCGAGCAGAATATTATTTTCATCTACCACGGGCAAAGCCACGCGGTTATTCATTCTGAAAATATTAATGGCATCTTCCTGTGGGTCGTTAGCCTTGAGAGAGATAAAGCGTTTATCGGTTAGCTCCCCTATTTTAGATTCGGGATCGGCCAATAAAATTTCACGGATTCGAATATCATCCAATAAAACTCCTTCCTTATCTATCACATAGACTACATCGATGGTCTCAGAGTTTTTGCCGTATCTTCTAATGTGCGCTAACACCCTGGACACAGTCCACTCGGGCTTTACGGCCACATAATCTGGGGTCATTAAACGGCCAACGCTATCTTCTTTATAACCCAGTAAGGCAAGCGATTCAGTACGTTCTTCAGCAGGCAGCAGGGTAATCATTTTCTTTACCACATCGCCTTTTAATTCACTAAATAAAGCGGTACGATCATCAGGAGGTAAATCCTTAATAATCTGATTTAATTTGTTGCCTGAAAGTTTTTTAATAATTCTCTCCTGTGTAGGGAAATCGAGAATACGAAACACATTAACTGCCCGATTGAGCGAAATGGTTTCTATAAATTTGGCAGCGTATTGAGGCAATTCATCGATAAGTTCTTCTACATCTGAAATATTCAGTTGATCGAGATACTTTTTCAATGCTTTATCATTCTCTTTTTCAAGCAGTTCCTGAATCTCTTCTACAACCAATTCTTCCATAACAAAAAACTATAATGATTACATGCCTAAACCTTTATTTCTCGGTTCGCAAAGGTGCGTTTTTATTTTCAAAAATGCCAATCATTGGGTAGCAATAGTGTATTAGTCATTGGTTCATTAGTGATTGGTTCACTAGTCATTAGTTCATTAGCCAGTGGCTCATTTGTCATTGGTTCATTGGGCAGGGCTTCTATTTGGTCGAATCACAGTCCTTCTCCCCGCCTAATTTAGAGGGGCTGGAGGGTGATTGTTAGCATTGCTTATTTTCTCTGCTATAGCTTGATAGTGTTGTGGGTTATGTGTTGAGAGTTTCGGGTCAATATGCCTAATCCCCTCAGTTGTTGTAAGCTAGCCTTACTCTGTGTGCTTCGTTTTTATCTCGGTGTTCTTCGTGGTTAAAGGCGTTATGGGTTACGAGTTCACTATCACTAATCCGTCATTCTCGCGCAGGCGCATCTTTAAAGGTATGGTTCTTTAGTGCGATTGGGAATTGGTTCATTAGTGAATATAGGAAGTGATTTTTATTGATGCTGTAGCGTAGTGCAGGAAGTTTTCGTTTTAGGGGTTAAACATGATCCTTATTTTATGATGAGAAAAACTATCCCCTTCGTTAAAAGCCTTACAGCCATGCTTTTAATTACTACAGCATTGCTTTCCTGCAAAAAAGAGGAAGAAGAAATTCAACAGGTTCCGGCCAGAAGCACTGCTTCGGTTTCCTTTAACAATGGTTTGCTGGCATTCAATAAACTTGATTTTTATGTAAATGGCACAAAAAAAGCCAGTTTAACCGATGCCTTACACAGCGGCTACAATGAGGTTCAACCTGGAAAAATGGAAATTAAAGTGGTGAACCCAATTTCCGGGGCTACCATTGGCACGGGTTCTTTCGAGTTTTTAGCCAGAGACTATTCTGTATTTCTCTGTGGAAGTACAGCAGAACCCATCTTATTATTTTCTGAAGATAACCTGAACAGCCCCGCTACTGACAATGCAAAAATCCGCTTTGTAAATCTTAGTCCGGGATTAAAAAACCTCAGCTTAAATGAAAGAGGTAAACCTGCTTTATTTAACAACCGTCCATACAAAACATCTACAAGCTTTGAAAACCTACTGGCTGTTAGTGAGATCAGTTTTGATCTTAAGGAAACAGGGAGCGAGGCTACTGTTGCAACATTGGAAAAAGTTAAAATTGAGAAAGACAAGATCTATACGATTATTGCTACCGGTGAGCGCGCAGAAAATTTTAACATCAAGCTATCGTTAATAGTAAATAAATAAAGGAAGGTGGAATTTTTCTGATTTCACAGAACCATTAGTCTCCTGAGAAAGAAATTGAATTCCTAAACCGGCTAAAACAAACACTGCGCAATCGTTTGATAAACAAGCAATAACTTAAATCAGAAACAACAATATTTTTCAACTCTGGTAAAGCCGGTGAAGCGAAGTGAGCTTCCATCATGAATACTAAACAAAAAGAGGGGCTCATATCTCCCCTCTTTTTGTTATCTGATTAGTTGTATAAACCGAGTTCTGCTAAAGAAGCAAATTGCAAGCCATCTTGTGCTGAATTAGCGATTACTTTCAAATACCTTAATGTTTTGGTACTACCGAAAGCAAAGTGCTGTACCCCGGCAGCATTTTGAGCTACATAATTGTTTACTGCGGTGAAATTCACATTATCGGTACTCGTTAAAACCTGAAAGTCTTTAATCGCTCTGCTTAATCCGCTTCTTTGAACTAAACTTAAACCCTTGGCTGATTTTGATGAGCCGAGGTCGATTACAATCTGATGCGGATAACTGGTTGCGGTGGTGGTCCATCTTGAATGCCAATAGGTACTTTCACTTCCATCGATTAATCTAACCGCCCTACCATTTGTTGCCCCCTCGCCACTGGTTTCCTCAGAGCTAAAGGAATTGATACTCCATCCGGTTTTACTTAGCTCTGCTATTGGGGTAACATTATCCTGTAAAGTTGAGGGATCTGTGGTTGGTGCCGATAAACCTAAGGCGGCCATATCCGAATATATTTGAGCGGTAGCCGCAGCAGTTGATAAATTCAATCCCCATTTTTGGAAGAAATTGCTCAAATTTTTGCCCGATATATTGCAAGCCTTAAGCATGAACCAGCGCATTTTGGCATCGTCGTTTGCAAATGTTGGATTTTCAACACGCATATCTTTGGCTAGGGTGCGATAAAAGTTATCTCCATAAGCCAGGGTTAGTTGCTGAAACATACATAGCCTTACAAAAAGATCAGTTAAAGGATTAGCATAACTTGTTGATCCATTATAATCTTTAGTTCCGGCAGTTTTTCCTAAATAGGTAAAAGCTTTAGTCCACACACCATCGTTTACCAGCCTGTTAATTGATGGCGTAAGTGTACGTTGCACATGCAAACTGTAAAGATTTACGGTAACCTCACCTAATGTTCCCCATCTCCACATCATTTGGTGCTGGTGTCCTAGTTCATGCCACAATCCCCATCCATTGGTGCCTACACCGCCTAAAGTTAAAATGGCATTTACGTCGGAAGTGATATAAGCCGTACGGTAATCGTAAGCGAAAAAATAATAAGCGGGATCTTCATGCTGGGCTAAAAGATAAGTATGTACATTTTTCGCATGTACGGGTAATGAATTATCTAAACCATTTAAATCATCCTCCAGCGCAATAACCTGTGTGATTTTGTTTAAAATGGCGCTCTGATCCTCCGTTTGGTATTGTATTGCTTTTGTACGTGATACAACAATAAAACAATTAGAGCCTTCTAAAACCACATCTGGAGTAGTGTAAGTCTGCAATTGATTAATCCAGTCTGAGTTGGTGGTTACACCAAGCTTGAAATATGGAGCATATTGGTAGCCCGAATTAAAGGTTACTTTAGCTGTAGAGCCGTTGGTAGAATTGGTATATCTGATCCAGAGTAGTCCGCCAACAGCATTTGTAATTGTATTGGTGCCAGCGGTTAATTGAACCACTGTAGGCTGTGTATTCCAGGTACCATATCTGGAATATGTACCAATGAGTAATTTTGGTAAGCGGGTACCGGTTGTTTGCTGCACGGTGATGTTTAAGGTGTCGCCACCCGCCATATATAAACCTGTAGCGGTAAAATCGGTTAAATAGTATCCATTTTTTAAGCGATCCCTCTCATTTGATGCATTAATTTTTTCTACCACATCAAACACATTGGTTTGGGTTGCAGAAAGTGCAATTGCAGTGTTCATTTTTTTTTCAATCTTGAGCGTTTCTTCTGATAAAACGGCAGATTTTTTACAGGCAGAAAAGCCTACAATTGCCAAAGTGGTCAGGAGTACTAGTTTCTTTTTCATGTTTAGGATTAGTAAATTATTTGGTTAAGAGATCCAAACTTCTACTTTTAGAAATTTGGAGTTATTTGCTTGGTAACCAACACTTAGCGCAACACGATTCGAAGTGTTAAAACACGACATTATTAGATTGACACAACAGGTCATCTTAATATGTAATAAAATTTAAACTACAAATTTGTAGTTTAAAATATCATTCTAATGTATTCGTATTTCTATTAAAAGAAAAATAAAAACTACGCGCAAACGTTTGTCTTATTTTTTTAAGCCATAGAGAAAGGCATTTAGCAGGGGATACCCATTACTTGTGTATTACTAACGCTATAAAAAACTTATGGGACAGAATATATGGCATAAAAAAAACGAGACAGCCAGTGATTGTACTGAATGTCTCGTTTGGTGCTCCCGACGAGATTCGAACTCATATCGATGGTACCGGAAACCATAATTCTATCCATTGAACTACGGGAGCAAGAAGCGGCAAATATAGTTATCCTATTTTAATTTTTAGGTTTTTTGATTAATCTTGTTAATTATTTCAACAAATACAAATCTACCGGTTGTATAAAACTACTTTTTGCTAAAACAAATGGTGTGAGTGGTTATCGATTGTCGCCATCGCTATTTGAGAAATGAGATTAATTTATATTTTTGCTCATCAAACCAAACATTTATAGTTAACGCTTACTTATGCTCAGTTCTTGCCGAATGCCATTCTTTTGCCTGATTGTGGCTGTTTTATTATCTGCTTGTAAAAAGGAATCTGTTTTTTCCGAGGAGGACAAATTCATTGAACATATTGAAGAATTTTCTGAGTTGAAACCAGAAGTATCTGCAGCAGGATACGAATTTATTGAGATTCAGTGGAAACCTATACAAAACACTCACTACAAACCGGTTACCTACACTATTTATCTAAATGATAAAAAAATTATTGAGTCTCTGACTGCCAATAAATACAGTTTAATTAATTTAAGTGCAGGGCAAAAATACGAGATTAAGGTTGTGGCCTCAACAACTGAAGGTAAGCAAACATCAAATGCATTATCAGCCAGCACCCTATCACCTTCCAACGCTGGTTTAAGTGTTTATCAGGAGTACCGTATCCATCAATTTTCAGTAATTGGAGGCAATACGAGTGTTCAGAAATTGCCAGACGGTGGGCATTTGTTGGTAAAGCTTCTTCAGCATGAGGGATATTTTGATGATGATCCTTTTAAAATTGTGATTTTCAGAACAGATGTTCATGGTAATATGGTGTGGTATAAATTACTTCGTCAGAAAGTTTCTAATACAACAATTGGCGGTGTTATGCCTTTAGCATTGCACAACAATGGCCAGGAAGGTTTGATGTTCTTACAAAACTATGTGATTAAATTCTCTATTGCTAACGGTGAAATTATTTTGGAAAAGGCATATGGTGATGACCTGAGCAAACCCTCTTTCCAATCAATCTATTACGCATCCAATCAGCAGGTTATTATTGGAACGCAACAAGGGTCTCTAATGGCTATTAATCCAGAAGACTTGTCTCTCCTTTGGAATAGAATGAATATCGATCGTCCTGGCGCAATCGGAGATATTAAAATCGATTCGAAACGAAATATTTATTACATTTTTAGAGATCGAAACGATAGTTATGCAAACATAAGGGTTCATAAATGCAATCCTGAAGGCGAATTCATCAAAAGTTTTCTATTTGATGGAACGCTACCTGGCGAATATAATTATGGATTCAATATGTCTGCCCTTCTTATTGACAATCAAGATAAATTATACTTATTTGGTAAAAACTATAGCTATAATTTTCTACGATTCTTCAAATTCGATACGGAAGGGAATGTAATCAAGAAAAATCAAACTTCAGATTATCTTTTAGCGGATCAGGCCTTTTTTAACACCAATGGTGATATTGTATTACTCGGACAGGTTGATGGAGGTGGATTTGCTACCTATTCAGGGCTATACGTATTTGATAAAGATATGAACATCAAATCGAAATTGTTTTACAAAGATATCCCCTATCATCGTGTAAGCGGAATCACAAGCAATATTGATGGCACATATAATCTTTTCTTAGCTTATGTTCAAACCTACACCTACTCAAACAAAAATTTTATTTTCATTAAAACTGGCTTAGATGGAAAGATATAAATGGCTTATTGTTTTGTTGCTTTTTTGTTCAGCACTCGCCTGTAAAAAACAAACTACATCAATTGAACAAAAAACCGCTGTAGAAAATTTATTCATAGAACTAATTACATCGCGGCAAATAGACATCAATTATAACCTATCCCATCTTGGATATGAATCAACAGGTATTACCTACTATAAAAAAGCTGATCCGGCGTCACAAACTACAATTCTTGCTATAAGAGAAAAGGATCGTTTGGCGCTATCACTCCAAAGTTTAACACCTAACTCTGAGTATGTTTTCAAGATTTTTTATAAAATTAATGGAAAACAAATAACCGATGTTAAGGAATATACTTTAAAAACTTTGACAGAAGAAGCAGAGAAATATGCAATGGTGATTAAAAGTCCAAGCATCAATTACGATGAAAAAGGGAACTTTACGATCGATATAGAAGGTGAAAACTTACAGAATATTAATCTATCTCAGCTTGAAATTAAGGTTAACCTGAGAACCGCAGTTTTAAATTATCCAACACAAATTTCCGGGGCTAAGTACAAACTGACGATAAAGGGCATTATTCCTGCAAACAATATGAATTATGCAGTTCAAGGCTATTACCAGGGCAAAGAAATATTTTTTCAATCAGTTCCATTCATTTACGATGGTGATCGCTATTGGATGAGTCTTCAGCTTACAAGCCTACGTGGCTATGCTCCATCAGTATTTAATAATGAACTATATTACTTTTTTAATAAACAGGTTACAAAATGGAATGATCCTGAACAAAGACTGGTAGAGCTAGAGGGTATCCCAGATGGAACTATAAATCCTGCTCTTGCGCAACCAACAGCGCTAGAATTTGATGGAAAACTCTTTTTTAGTCCATTGCCCGCTGGATATTTGCCCGATCCGGAAAAATATTCAGAATATTACAGTTATCCCCAAGGTTATGCATACCAGCCAGGAAATAGCAAATGGAGTATCTTTGCGTTTAAGGATCAACATTACCCTAACAGCAGCCGTATCATAACAAATAGTAATTATTTTGTTCACAAAGGAGAATTATATCTAACATACAGCATAGTTAATGATCGTGCACCTAGCCCCATGACTCCCAGCAAAATAGATAATTATCTATATCACTATAATAAATCTAACAACAATTTTGAGCGAAGAAACTTCTTTTCTCAAGAGATAAAAAACTATCATTTTATTTCCATCAATAATCAGTTGTATTTATTAGGGTTGGTTCCTGTTTTTGATCAGGGATTTAAAGTAAGTGCCACTTTTGCAATTTTTAGGGTTACTGATAATTTCAGCTTAGAGGAGTATTATAAGGGAGGAACTCTAGTTTCTCCAGAAAGCTTTACAGCTCGCTACATAACTATATATGACCAGAAAATTCTGATGTCCGTAGCCGAAAATGATTTTAGAATATTTGACCTAAATGAGCGAAAGCTTTATCCGGTGTATTTTAAAAATAATATTTCAAATGTACATATCGGTAACTTTTTCCTTTACAACAATAAACATCACCTCTTTGCAGATCAAAAAAATTATGAAATTTCAATCCAAAAAGGGCGTTAAGCCACTGATTTTTTTCTTGTTTTTTGCCTTCATTTTAAGTCTGAGCTCCTGTAAAAAAGATGGCAAAGAGGTTATAATTGATGCCTTTGCTCAACTTAATCCAGAAGTAAAGCATAATCAGGGCGTTTATAACATACAATTTACGCTACAGCAATATCCATATCAGGAAGTAATTGTAAGACTTGCTGAAAGTAAAACACAGTTATTCCAAAATTCAAAACTAGTAATTATACAGGCTAATCAAATGAGCCTCAACAGATACGGAGTCTTTATAAATAATTTAATTGGTAACAAAAATTATTACTACCAAATCCTGGTAAAAGATTCAGCAACCTCAAAAGAAGTATATTCCGACGTATTCTCATTTAGTACTAATCCATAGCACGCTCATGAATTATAAACACCTCCTATACTGCATATTTACATTCTTTCTCATAGCATTGAGTTCTTGCTCAAAGGACGATGATCTTTTAGTACTTCAAGATAAATATACTCCCGAAATTAAAGAAGCTGAATCAGCTATTGAAGATTTTAGTATTAACCTTAATGCTAAACCATTGCAAACAGGTGAACGGGGCGAATGGAAGGTAATTAGTGGAGCCTTTGTCGAATCCTTTGTTGTGTTTGAAAACAAAAACAACCCCTTTAGTAAATTTAAGGGTATCCCTGGCGAGTCTTATATTTTGGAATGGAAACACTGGAACAAAGACGGTGAAATTAGTTCGAATCAAACTAAAGTCAAAATTCCTGAACCAGCAATCGAAATAATAGATGAAACGCCTGTTGCCTTTGAAACCATCAGAACATTATCTGTTAATGCTAAATACAGGGGCACCTGGTCATTTTCAGCCCCTTATGGAATGCTTATGTCCAGATATCATGACGGTACTGCAGAATTGCCTGAAAAGAAACCGAGTATTGAACTACATGGATATGCAAATACCGATTACGTTGCCACCTATTCTTATACTTACGCTGGCAAAACATTCAAATATCAAAAAGCAATTAAAACAGGCAATTACACTCAGGATGAAGCCCTTTTTGAACTCCAGCTTTCACGCGGAGATGGCAGAATTGTAGAGGATAATTTGGGCAACATTTTAGAATTGTATTTACAAGCTTCCGGTATCGCATGGATATTTGCTGAACCAAAGACCTATCCCTCACTTGCCGCCTTTACAAAACTTAGAAAGCTGACTTTAGGAGGATCGAGTTTAAAGGAAATACCCGTTATATTTGGAGCACACTATCACGATCTGGAAGAGCTTAGTATGGATGGAATGGGACAAAGTAGCGTATTTCCAGAGAATTTTGGTAATCTTACTAAACTTAAAACTCTAATCTTTTCTCCAAGAAATACACTATCACCATATAATGAAATACTACTCCCTAAATCATTTGCCAATTTAAAAGCATTACAGACTTTTTCAGTGCTACATGCTGGATTTGTCAATTTTAATGGAACACTTGGGAGTCTAAAGAGCTTAAAAACTATAAAAACTACCATTAACAGCCTGACAGCTGATATTGGAGAACTAAAGGAACTTCAGCACATTGAGCTAACCTGTAGAAGTTCTGCTTTTCCTCAACAATTTAGTGAGTGTAAATCTATTAGCTTTGTTAGATTAAATTTTGATGATTCGGCTAGCGGTGATGTGATACTATCATCCCGTATTGGTGATCTAAAAAAGTTACAGACATTTGAGATAACAAGCAATAAACTCCGAGGCTTGCCAGACTCATTTTCTGGTTTATCTGCATTAAAAACATTAATTATAAATAGCACAAGTTTACAGACGATACCTGAAAATTTTGGTGATCTTCCCAACCTTGAGTCTTTAACAATTCACGGCATTTTTACAAAGCTCCCTAATAGCATTGGAAATCTGGATAAATTATCAAGTTTATTTCTTGGGGGTAAAGTTGAAACTCTTCCAGAAACTTTTGGGAACTTATCTTCTTTAAGCTATTTCAATGCTCAATACTCCACTATTCGTGCATTACCTAACAGTATTGGAAAACTGAAAAAACTCAAGGAAATCAATTTGAGCAATACTAAATTGGAAGGCTTACCAGATTCATTTGGAGAATTGGATGCACTCGAAACACTCAACTTAGCAGTTACCCAACTTAAAACTTTTCCGAAAGCAGTTATACCATTGAAACGTATAACCACAATTAACTTTAACAGTACCAATGTAGGCGATATTCCTGATGAAATAGCAAAAATGAAGATAGGTGTAATTTTTAATCTATACAGTATACCTAATCTTACTCTTGATCACTTGAAGTATATCATGAGTATTGCGAAAGGAAAAGTATATTATACCAATTTTGGTTATTTTACGTCCTGATAGCCCATTAGCTTTACTCCTATTACAAGGATATATTTTTGAAGAAACAGCATTTATATAAGGGCTAAATCCATCATACATTGAACTATTATTAAATTGGTGTTACAGTCTGCTAAAAAAAGTGCTTAATTTTGAGCATAGTTTAGTCTATCAAGGATATGAAAATATTTTAGCTATAAAAATCAAATTTCTCAGCTGGTATCATTAGCTTTAAGGTAACTCATACAAACCTAAGATATGTATATAAATGCTTGAAAAACTTTATGCCTCAAAATCAATAGCTAATAAATATTTTGACGTTGCCCCAAACTGCGTAAAATATAAACCATTGCTAAATTTGAGATTAATTTCTCTATTAGTTTTTAGCTTAACACATGTTATTTTTAATAAAGGAATTGCTCAAGAAACCACACCTTCAAAACCCAACATAGTGATCATCATCTCTGATGATCATGCTTTTCAAGCTATAGGCGCTTACGGCAACAAACTGATACCAACTCCGAATATTGATAGGCTGGCCAATGAGGGGGTAAGGTTTGATCGGGCTTATGTTACCAATTCGATTTGCGGCCCAAGCCGAGCCGTTATACTTACCGGAAAATACAGTCACGTAAATGGCTTTAAAGACAATGTAACCTCTACTTTTGACCATAATCAGGATAATTTTGCCAAACACCTTCAGGCAGATGGTTACCAGACTGCCTGGATAGGAAAGTTACACCTCAATGGAAGCCTGCAGGGATTTTCCTTTTATAATGTATTGCCCAGTCAAGGACAATATTATAACCCGGAATTTATCGGAATGGACGGGAAATCAATCAAGAAAGAGGGCTATGTAACCAATGTAATTGAAGACATTTCAGAACAGTGGCTGGATAACAGAGATACATCCAAGCCCTTTTGCTTAGTTATCGGACATAAAGCAACACACAGGACATGGCTTCCTGATACAGCTGATATGGGCAGGTATGATGGTATAAACTTTCCTTTACCTGACAACTTTTATGATGATTATAACAATCGGAAAGCCGCCACTGTACAAGATATAAGCATTGATAAAACTATGGTAATGGCTTACGATCTTAAAATGCTTTCATTTGGTAATAAAGATCAAGGGTCGATAGATCGGATGAACCCTGCGCAAAGAGCAAAATTTGATGCTTATTACGGCCCTATAGAAGCAGATCTAAAATCAAGAAACCTCTCCGGCAAAGCGTTGGTGGAATGGAAATATCAACGATATATGAAGGATTACTACAATACAGCAGCCTCATTAGACAGGAATATCGGTAGGAAACTTGATTATCTGGACCAGCACAATTTGAGTCGAAATACCATCGTTATTTATATGTCTGACCAAGGATTTTACCTAGGGGAACACGGTTGGTTTGATAAAAGATTTATGTATGAAGAATCTTTTAGAACGCCTATGCTTATGCGTTATCCCGGTGTGTTAAAGGCTGGAATACAATCTAAAGAGCTGGTGATGAATTTAGATATTGCACCTACCCTGCTCGATGCTGCGAAATTGAAAGTGTCGTCAGATATGCAGGGAAAGTCTATGCTGCCTCTATTTAAAGAAAAGAAAGCCCGTGGTCGTGAGGCCATGTTTTATCACTATTATGAAAATGGCGAACATGCGGTTTCCCCTCATTTTGGGATAAGTACCAAAAGATATAAACTGATTCGTTTTTACAAGCGGGTAGATTCATGGGAGCTTTACGATCTTCAAAAAGACCCTACTGAGGAAAATAATATTTTCGGAAAAAAGGGCTATGAAAAAATAACCGTGCAACTTAAAATCAAGCTTAATCAACTCATTGCAGAATATAAGGATGAGGATGCCAGGAAAATATTAGCTGATGACCACAAGTAGGGGCGTTTTTAACAAATGAGGTTAATACTTCGTGTTTTACTACAAAGGGCACTAAGTGAGGGCGAAGAGCACACAAAGTAAGGAAATCACTGTTATGTTTGAACGGATTAGGCACTCTGCCCCGTAACTCACAGCACGCAACCCAATTAACCATATTCTTTCTAAATATGAGATTCCTTACCAGTGAATCTCATATTTATTTATTTTTGACGCTATGTTGTCTGACGTCAAGATTATTCGTTTTTTCGATAGCCCCAGCCTAGCTATTATGGAACTTAAGCATACTGGATTTCCAGATACTACACCAGCTCCCCAAATCCTTCAGTGGTTCCTTTTCGATAAGAAGAGCGATTGTTTTTCTCAGATAGAATTACGATCTGTTGATTCATCCGGAGAGGTAGAGGAACGTTTTTTTGATCAGGGTTTTCTTAAATGCAATCACTCAGAAGCTACATTTATTGAGAAATTTAACTCTGCACAACACCGTCTCACCCTTCAAAATACTAGCGACCTTCCTTTTGAAATGCTCGTTAAGATAAAGGATCTTTTTTAAGAAGATAAGACAGACCATACCATTTGGCTGTCATTTGATACTTATATTATTTTTGTTACATTTATAATTATTATCTTAAACTAACTTCTGGCAAGGTATGGCGATCGCATTAAATGAACGCAAGTGGGGAGATTTTAATGGCTCATCTCCTTTAATAGCTGTATACAATAGTTTCCATCCGCTCACTCCGGAAATGGAAGCGCTAATTGATGCACATACCTTTCCCATCAGTTTTAGAAAAAACAGATATATTATCTCCCCAATAGATCGTAACCGGTATTTATACCTAATACTAAAAGGTGTTGTGAGGGGCTTTTACAAAGATGATGGCACTGAGATTACGACCTGGATATCCCGGGAGAATGAGATTGTGGGCACCATACGCAACCTTTGGACAAATGAAGAATCTGATGAATACCTCCAAGCCATAGAAGATGTAGATCTTATTGCCATTCCGCACGACCTCACCACTGCCCTTTACGAAAATTTCTATGAGGCTAATATTATTGGTCGTAAAATTATGGAATTGCATTACAAGGCTGCCTGTGATCGGGCATTGATTTGTCAACTACCCACTGTAAAAAGCCGTTATCGACACCTACTTACTGCTTTCCCGGGAATGGTAGACCGTGTACCGCTAAAATATATTGCTTCTTTTTTAGGCGTACGTATTGAAACGTTGAGCAGGGTTAGAACGAGTGAAAAGAATATTTAATACCCAGCGCAGGCACCTCATTTAACCGCAAAGGTTATAAAGAATTACACGAAGAACACAAAGTAAAGTTTGAATACATTAGACAAACAAGTCTTATAGAATCCAATTCGTTCCAAAAAACTCAATTAACCACTAAATGAACCAGATATTTCTAAAAAGAATGGAGAGATAAACCAGAATGTACTGCTTACACTCTACCAGCCAAGACATACAAAAACATCAGGCTGATTATGGTAAATTTATAGCAAAAGGAATTTACGCACTAAAAAGCCACAGAGAAAGTTAACGGTTAGAGATAACAACTACTTCTCTTTCTGTGTATTCCTTGTTTCCGTGGCAAATTAATTTTATCACAAAGAAAGTTTAAATTTCATTCTGTTTGGCTATTACCTATTTCCTCAACTCCAAAACTGCCAAAACCGGCAAATGATCTGATGCATATCTTTCAGGGATTACCTCATGGGAGATTACATTGAAAGGATTTCCAATTTTAAAACCAATGTGATCAATCGTCTTGCTTGGATTAATTACGGGAATCGTGAAGCCACAATCCTGACAGGTTCTGGTGAAGGCTGAATCGAATATTGAAATACTTTCGCTACCAGGTACAGCATTTAGATCACCTGCCACTACCAGAGGCAGAGTTTCATTCGCCGTTAATTTAACTATTTCTTTGGCTTGCATCATGCGATTCTCTTCTGCTCGTTGGGCATCAAGATGCGTAGATGCAAAACGGATGAATACGTTTTTAGCAATTTCTACAGTCGTAATAGCAAAAACCCTTTGTTCTGCCTTCGGATCAGCATTTTTAGGCAGTTTGTAGGTTTGTTGATCAGAAAGCGGAAACCTCGATAAGATGGCTACACCATAATCTCCACCATCATAATCAATGGCTTTACCAAAATAAAAGTTCATTTTTAGTTTTTGGGCCAGCCATACCGCCTGGTTAATATTTCCAGATCTTTTGGTATTAATATCGACTTCCTGAAGGGAAACCAAATCTGGTTTCTGCCTCGCAATCGCTTGTTCGATAGCATCCATATCAATTATGCCTTCCTTTTCCTTTGAAGGTGGGTTGCAATGATGAAGATTATAGGATAATACACGAAGTGTTTTAGTACCGGCAACTGAATTTTGCGGGTTAATTCTTGATGAGCAACCGGTGATCATTACCAAACCCAAAACAAAAAAAGAATATAATTTCATATGCTATAAAAAAAAACATAACCTTTCCGAAGTTACGGTAAACGCTTAACATTTTTACCATTCAGCATTTCTAACATCGTTTGAATTTCTTTATAATCGGGTAATTTAATCGCAGGCTTGTTCCAACAATTTTTACTAACCTTTTGAAGATTATTAAGAGCATCACACCAATTTCATATAAAAAACGAGATTATAGCCTCAACTATATCTCGTTTTTATACTAATTGCCAGAACCTAATTATTTTTTCAGTGTAGTTTCATAAATGATTTTTCCGGTATGGTTAATCATTTTAGCATTGAGGCGATCCTGATCTATAGAGAAATACATAAAACCATAATCTGCTGCTTCAAACTTGCTGTAAGCTATTCCTGCCGTAACTGGCGTTATTTCAGAACCTGATCCAGATATAAACTGTTGTGTATGCCCGCCTGTACTGAGGTGCTGCAAAGAATGATCGTGACCAGAAAGATAAACATCGACCTTGTTGCGTTCGAATATATCGGCAAGCGCCTTTCTTACCGCCAGCGTATCGTAGTTCTTTATTCGAGGCCCTACGGTATAAATGGGATGATGGCCCATAACCATTTTCCATTTTACATCTGGACCTGCATTTTTTAAAGTTTCATCCAGCCATTGCAGTTGCTTTTCTGGTTGCTGGTTATTAACAAAAGGAGCATATTGCTCACTGGCATGAAATTCGGGAATCAGAGGGCAGGTATCAATAAAAACCATCAGTACTTTTCCTTTACCCTTAATCGAGATTTCCTTTGAATAATATCTCGAGGGCATCTTCCATCTTCTACTGATTTTGCTATAGCGTACCTGCGACTCGGGATCAGAAATATAATCGTGGTTACCTAAAATCGGATACCAGTCCCATTGCAAGGCAAACTCCGTATAAATATTCTCATAAGAATAATGCCATAAGGGATCATGTTCACTTACCACGCCCTTAGGATAAAAATTATCGCCTAAGGAGATTATAAAGTCATTTGGATTTTCGGTGGCCCACTTCCCCATCTGGCGGGCAACAGGAATTTGGTGGTCGGCACCGTTACGTCCCCAATCGCCAATGGCCAAGAAATGAATGGGATAATCGTCTTTTAACTTACTTCGTTCTGATAAATCTTCACTTTCCAGCTGCGTTTCAGGAACATCAGCAATAGCCTGTAAAGGAGCCAGCATGCTGGCTCCTAATGCTGTAAGGGCTGTTCCCTTTACAAAATCTCTTCTCTTCATTAATCTAGTATCCCGTGTTTTGTTTTAAATTTTTATTGAGTACCAATTCTGTTGCCGGGATGGGAAAAATATCGCGGGATGCGCCTTCGCCACCATTTTTAAAGCCCCATTTCCCCTGGTATTTACCAAAGCGAATCAAGTCATTGCGTCTCCATCCTTCCCAGGCCAATTCTCTACCCCGCTCCTCTAAAATTTGATCCAGGGTTAGAGTAGTTACTTCAGGAGCCTTTGCCCTAAGCCTAACTTTGTTAAACCATTTCAGGGCTTCTGTTAATGAACCTCCAGTTCTTAAAAGTGCTTCTGCTTTTAACAGATAAACATCTGCTAACCTGAAAATTGGCATATCATTGTTCTGGAATCGGGTACTGCTATTGGTATTGGGATCTGGATAGAATTTAATGGAACGAATACCTCTTGATACACCATTTACTTCCGGCCCCACATCCATCGTTTCCTGATTGGTAAGTACAATGTCTGCTGTAAAATCTAACTGTCCTGAACCATTCATAATTGGCGTTGTTCCATCATTTAAAAATTGTTTTCCTACTAACCAATTCGCATTGCGTACATCATTTGTAAGGTTAAACAGTGTATGAAATTCTTTTAATGTACATTGCGCATTACTCGGACTAAAAGGCAAATTGTATTTTGCGCGAAGTGCGCTGTGCAAGGTAAACCTGGTCATGGCATTTCCTCCCGAATAGTTAGCATCGTAAATGGCGGCAAAAATAGTTTCGGTATTGGCTCCATTATTTACTGCAAAAAGCGTGTTATAATCACTTACCAAAGCCATAGAACTATTTATGATCTTATCCGCATAAACATTGGCTTCAACATACATCGCTTTTCCAATATATTGCTCTGCGTTCATGTACAGTTTCTGAAGCATCGCATAAGCCATCCATTTGGTTGGTCGGCCATAAAATTCTGCAGTTACCGTTGCAGGTGCAGAAAGCCCTTCGGATACGGCTAAGAGTTCCTTTTCGATGTAACTGAACACTTCTGCGCGTGTAGATTGCTTAGGGCTTTCTGCCGTACCAAAACTGGTAATGGGCACATTACCAAACATATCCATCACATATAAATAGTATAATGCACGCATGGTACGGATTTCATTTAAGAATTGGGTTTTGGTTGGGCTATCGACCGATTTTTCTAAAATATTGAGTACCCGGTTACAATCGCTTATTCCAGCATAGCCCCATTGCCATGCGCTTAAGATAATCGGGTGATCCGGAGCCCAATTGTGTTTATGTAAGGTTTGATATCTTCCCTGATCGTAATATCCGCCATTGCGTGCAGTGATAATCACTTCATCGCTGGTTAGCTCGTACATACGCCAGATATCTACACCGAAGCCAGCATTAAATTTTTGATAAACCGTTCCGGTTGCTGCTACGAATGCATCAGGTGTTATTGGAAAATTTCCATTGGTTAATTGTGATTCAACATCAACATCTAATTTGGTGCAGGCGCCTAATGATAAGGTAGCTAAAAAAGCTGCTGCTATATATTTTTTCATTTGCGTTTTAATTTGAGGTTAAAGATTAAAGTTCAGTCCGAAAATTGCCGAGCGGGTTTTAGGATAAAAGTTACGGTAATCGATACCCGGTGTTTGTCCAGCCATATTAATTTCCGGATCTACTCCCTTATATTTAGTAATGATGAATAGGTTGTTGCCTGAAGCATATACACGAAGCGTTTTGGTTCCTTTAATCTTAAAGGTGTAACCCAATGTTGCATTATCTAAGCGCAGGTAAGAACCACTTTCCAAATAGCGATCAGATACAAACTGTGCCTTATCATCATTAATCGATTCGGTAAGTGTTTGCGCTGCTATATTGGTCTGAAATGCATAAATAGGTGCATTCATATCTGCAATGGTAGCATTGAGAATTTTATTTCCATATACACCACGGATAAAGAAGTTGAAATCAAATTGCTTATACCTAAACGTGTTGTTCCAGCCATACAACAATTTCGGCTGTGCCGAACCGGTTACCGTAAAATGTTCAAAGCCGGTGTTGGCTGTAGAAGCCACCCCATTTTTATCGTAGAAAGTCGATTTTCCATTAGCATCTTTTCCGGCATATCTCAAGGTGTAGAAAGTTCCCAAAGGCAAACCTTCTTTAATTACCTGGTAACCCAATGCACCTGATTGTCCCCTACCGCCAACATTAGCCGTATAAAATTCGTTGGCCTGGAATAAATCATTTGAAATTGAAGTAATCTCGTTTTTGTTATGGGATAAGTTAATCGCTGTATTCCAGCTAAAATTATTTGTTTTTACTGGTGTGGTATTTAAGCTTAACTCAATCCCTTTATTGGTCATTTCGCCCACATTGGCCGTTAGTACATTAAAAGGGTATTGGGTAGTAGACACCTGATAAGGGGCAATTAAATCGGTTGTTTTCTTATTATAAAAATCTAATGTACCTGATAACTTATTTTTAAATAAGCTAAAATCTAAACCAATGTTTACCGTTGCGGTACGCTCCCATTTCAAGTTTGGATTATCATTTTGAATCGGACCAATTGCCGTTAACCATTTGCCATTGGAGTAAAAGTATGAGCCACTTTGTGCTCCATACACTAATCTGGCTGTGTAAGCATCAAAACCTACAGAGTTTCCTGAAACGCCATAGCCCGCACGTAATTTCAAATTGTCTACAAAACTCACATTGCTCATAAAACTTTCACGATCAATATTCCATCCTGCAGATACTGAAGGGAACATTCCCCATCTGTTATTTACACCAAATGCAGATGAACCATCTCTACGAATGGTAGCTTGCAACAGGTATTTTCCTTTGTAATCATAAATTGCTCTTCCGTAAAAAGAGATTAACCTTAAAGTAGAGATATAGATGCTACCGTAATTCACTACTGTTGATCCGTTACCATTACTTAACCCGATATTGTTCCACAAAAGATCATCAGACACGAAATTTTGTCCCGAGGTTTGGAAACCATCGCCATTGCGATTCTCTTGCCACGAATAACCGGCAAGAAGCTTTAGGCCGTGATCACCAAAGTTCTTATCATAATTAAAATATCCTTCAAATACCTTTTGCGTATTTTTAATCGATGAGCGCTCAGCATAACCGTTAAAGCCCTGTTTGAGCATCGAATACCTGTTATTGTATAAGTTCTCATTAATTTGTTCGCTCTGCATAGAAACCATGGCATTGAAATCTAATCCATTAAGGATATTAACCTTGGCCGAGCCATTAATTAAATACAAATTGGTTTTACCCTGATAGGTATTGTTTTCGAGTAAAGCCACCGGATTATAATAACCACCTGTTCCAGTAGTTCTGGTCGGATCTTCATAGAAAGTACCATCAGCGTTGTAAACACCTACTGTTGGCAGGTAAGTAAACATATTATTATAAACCTGAGGTGCAATTCTATCATTTGTAGTATTGCTGTTGGTGAGGTTGATGTTCAATTTCAAGCGGTTATCAAATAAACGTTGCTCCATATTGGCCCGCGCAATAAAGCGTTCCAATCCGGAGGTTTTGATAATCCCCTGGTTATCCAGGTAATTTAAACTGGCTCCATAAGAGGAATTTTCGCCCCCACCATTAAAATTGAGGTTGTGGTTATGAGAAAAGCCTGTTCTGGTTACCTCATCCAACCAATTGGTATTACTTCCGTTATCACTTACTTTATCAAGCACTTTACCATTGTCTTTTAGGTATGTCCGCAATTGGTCGCCGGTAGCCATCTGGATACTGTTAGAAATACTTTCTGATGCAGCATAGGCACTGTAAGAAAGTTTTCCCAGACCTTTACCGGCATTTCGGGTAACAATCATAATTACACCATTGGCAGCTCTTGAACCATAGATTGCTGTTGATGAGGCATCTTTAAGCACTTCCATACTTACAATATCATCTGGTGCAACCAGATCTATTGAAGCACCGGGAACCCCGTCAATCACGTAGAAAGGTTCTTGTGCCCCCTCTCTAAAGCTTGATGGTCCTCTCAGGATTACTGCCGGCTTATCATTTGGATTTCCGCTGCGCGTGATGTTTAATCCGGCAACTTTCCCCTGTAATAGCTGACCTGGTGAACTAACCACGCCTCGGTTAAATTCATCTTGCTTAATAGAGGTTACAGATCCGGTTATTTGATTTCTTTTGCTCTTTCCGTAACCGATGGTTACTTCCTGAAGGGCATTTGACTGCTCTTTAAGCTTGATATTTAGCGCTACCTGTTGCCCTGCGGTTAACGTATAACCAGAGAGTGTATCGGCTTGGTAGCCAATAGAGGTAAAGATGAATCGGTACGGACCGCCCATGGCCAATCCATTAAAGCTGAACAAGCCTTTAGAGGAAGAGGTTGTAACGGCAGTTTTTCGGGTGTTTTCATTTTCAGCCTTAACGGTTACGCCAGGAAGGGGTTGTCCGGAGACATCCCTAACTAAGCCTTTCACAGGCGATTCCTGGGCAAAAACCGGGCTAACTGAGCATATTATGCCCAGGCATAATAAACTCTTCAGTAATTTTTGTTTTGTTGAGTGCATAATGTTCCTTTATATGTTTGGTTTCTATTGATTGCTTTTTTGGATGGTAAATTCTTGCTCCGATATTTTAATCAGCGTCATATTGTTAATCAGACAGATATCTGATAAAACCTGCCCGGCATCTTCTTTTTGTATATCTACCTGCCCGGTGTAAGTAATCTGTTTAATATCTTTTTCAGCTGCATTGATGCAAAGGCCATATGCTTCGTTTAACAAACCGATTACTTTTCGAAGTGGTATATTCTTCATTGTAATCAGACTTCCCTTACGGGATAAAAATGTACTTGGCAGCGTACCCCTTTCTGTTGCCTTGATGATTTTGCTGAGTTGCTGTGCCGAATCATATACCAATACGGTACCCACAGTAGAAATATAAGCAGGTGCCTTATTGGCATTTACCTGTGTAACCTTGATTTTTCCGGTGTGGAGTTTTACCCTAACGAAATGCTTTCGTGCTAATGTATTGATGGTAAATGAGGTTCCGAGTGCAGTTGTTTTTAAGCCGCCTGCGTATACACTAAAAGGTCTATTAGGGTTTTTCCTGACTTTAAACCTGGCTTTCCCATCAAGATATACGGTTCTTAACGGCCCTTTAAATTCAGTTTCGAATTTAATCTGTGATTTAGGATAAACCGTTGCCAGGGAAGAATCAGGAAGCCTAACCGTTTTAACAGTTTCGTGGTTATTCACCACTGTTTTCCAGATGGGCTTACTGTTGATGGTTTGACGAATTACAGGGTTACTGGCCTGAAGATGCTGTTGCTGCACTCTCTGTTTATTGGAACTGTAGGATAACCATAAAGCTGCTCCAACAAGCATCACAATTGATGCTGCAGACACATATTTAGCTAATTGTATGATTTTTAGCTTATGACTTTCCCGATTCCCTTCTATTTCGGTAATTCTCTTCAGAATATGCTGGTGCATCTCCTCCGATTTACCTTTTGGAAGTTCATTTTCAGACCGGAAGGCTTTCCAGTCTTCATCATTGAAATATTGATGTATAATTTGTTTCAGGTTTCCCAATCGGGAAAGCCTCCCTTTTTTAGGCTTCATATCAGTATTACGCACACCAATAACGCTACCCTTACGGCTTAACAATTATTTAATATTGAAAAAAATAAGTTTAGGCTTTAGAACAAAATATTGAACATATATTGCTTTAACCTGGAGAGTACTTTTCCGATGTGGCTTTCGACAGTTTTGGTAGATATGTCCATGATTTCTGCAATCTCTGCATAAGAAAGACCATTATTCCGGCTTAAATTGAATACCGTTTTTCTTATGGGTGGCATGGCGGCAATCTCTTGCTCAAACTGTTTCAACATATCCTTGCTCTCAATCATGTTCATCAGATTATCAGTAAAAGGATGTTGATCAGATTGTTGGTTATAGCGAAAGCGCGTAGCCTCCTTTCTAAGCTGATCGATCATGACCTGTCGAGCCATTCCAAAAAGCTGAATGTTTAATTCGAGGTTGTCAACCAGAGCTGTTCGCCGCTCCCACAACCGGATAAAGGTGAGCTGAACTACCTCTGAAGCAATGAAATCTGATTGTGTTTTGTAAAAAACAAAATCATAGATTGGCTTATGATAATTGAGATAGGCGTTATTGAAAACGGCCATATCTCCAGTTTTGATGCCATATATCATATCCTTCCCCATTGCGTGGGCAAAAATATCAGCTTTAACATCCTGCTAGTTTAAATTAACGTTATCAATACATGAATTTTTGTTAGGCTTTGATTGATGATTTCTCTTTACAAGGCAGGGGTACCGTATTAAGATGCTGAAACAAGTTCAGCAAGACGGGATTTTTAATGGGATTTATTATTAGATCTCTAATTATGCTCGTCACCCTGAACTTGTTTCAGGGCCTTACACTAAAGATGCTGAAATAAATTCAGCAGGACGATTATGAAGAAGTTCTCTTCTAAAATCCACTCCAAAATCCGTCACCCTGAACTTTTTTCAGGGCCTTACAACTAAAGGTGTTGAAATAAATTCAGCAGGACGATTGTGAAGAAAATCTCTTCTAAAATCAAATCCAAAATCCCGTCATCCTGAACTTGTTTCAGGGTCTTACACTAAAGATGCTGAAATAAATTCAGCAGGACGATTATGAAGAAGTTCTCTTCTAAAATAAAATTCAAAATCCTTCACCCTGAACTTGTTTCAGGGGCTTATACTAAAGATGCTGAAATAAATTCAGCAGGACGGTTGTGAAGAAAATCTCTTCTAAAATCCACTCCAAAATCCCGTCACCCTGAACTTGTTTCAGGGTCTTACACTAAAGGTGCTGAAATAAATTCAGCAGGACGATATGAAGAAAATCTCTTCTAAAATCAAATCCAAAATCCGTCACACTGAACTTTTTTCAGGGGCTTATACTAAAGATGCTGAAATAAATTCAGCAGGACGGTTGTGAAGAAAATCTCTTCTAAAATCCACTCCAAAATCCCGTCACCCTGAACTTGTTTCAGGGTCTTACACTAAAGATGCTGAAATAAATTCAGCAGGACGGTTACCGAGAATCGCCTTAGAGATTAAATTATATTAACGCAGGGTTTATATGGGGCCAGTAGTTTTGCGGCACCTAAGGGTTTAGGACAAATAAACTAAATCGGTTTACGAACCGAGAAAAACTAATTAATTAACAAATGAAAAAACCACTACTGCTCATGCAGAAAGTTGTACTTTGCTCGTCATTGGCTTGCTTTCTGACAAGTGCAATTACGGCTCCTGTTATGGCGGCCGAGAATTTAAAAGGCAACTTTGCTACATCAAATCAGCAAGAGTCTGGAACCATCAGCGGTAAAATTGTTGATGAAAAGGGAGAACCCCTTCCCGGAGCCAGCGTTTTAATTAAAGAACTCAATAAAGTTGTTCAAAGCGACCTCAATGGTAGCTTCAGTGTAAACGTACCTACCGGCACTTATAATCTGGTGGTAAGGTTTATATCTTACACCACAGTTACCTTCGATAAAGTTGTGGTTAAGGCCAAAGAAAACACGTCGTTAAACATTACCTTAAAAGGTGAAACAGGCACACTTAATGAGGTTTTGGTTGTGGGTTACGGTACTCAAAAAAGAGAAAATGCCACTGGTGCAGTAGACCAGATTACTTCTAAAAGCCTCGAAAACAGACCTATTACCAATCTTACCCAAGGTCTTCAGGGTTTACTACCTAACTTAAACCTTAAAATGCTAGACGGTAAGCCCACGCAATCGCCAAAGTACAACATCAGGGGTACAACTTCCATTGGCCAGGGTGGTAACGCCTTAATCCTCATTGATGGATTTGAAGGTGATCCAAGCTTACTTAATCCTAACGATATAGAAACAGTTTCTATTTTAAAAGATGCCGCTTCTGCAGCTATTTACGGTGCCAGAGGAGTATTTGGTGTAGTATTAATTACAACAAAAAAGGCAGAGAAAGGACGTACAAGCATTAATTATTCTACCAACTATGCGCTAAAGAGCCCTTTACAAGTTCCGGAGTTTGTAACAGACGGTTATACCTGGGCTAAAATGTTCGCCGAAGCTTTCGTTAACGGTGACGGGGCTTTTCCTCAAAATGCTAACAAAACACAAAAGTTTTCTCAAGCCTACTTAGATGAATTTAAGAGAAGATCCGAGTCAGGACAACCTTATAACCAAATCGAAGTAAACCCAACAACTGGTGAGTATACCTATTACGGTAGCACCGACTATTACGCAGAACTTTATAAGAAAAACACCGCAGCATTTGAAAATAACCTTTCGGTAAGCGGGGGTAGTGATAAAGCTTCTTATCTGGTATCGGGTAGATTCTTAAAGCAGGATGGCTTATTCCGTTATAACAGTGACGATTACGAAATGAAAAACATTCGTGCTAGAGGAACTATCCAGGTATTTCCCTGGTTGAGTATTGATAACAATGCCGATTACTCAGTAATGAATTACCACAACCCTATTAACGTTGGTGAAGGAGGCGGAATCTGGAGAAATATTGCCGATGAAGGTAAACCAACAATGCCTATTTTTAACCCGGATGGTTCTCTCACCTTTGCGGCGGCTTATACCGTTGGTGATTTTATTTATGGTAAAAATGGTATTGATACCCGCCGGGAAGTTTTCCGCAATATTACCGGATTGAGAAGTAATTTCTTCAACAATAAACTGAGGGTAAATGCCGACTTTACATTTAGAAACACCAATGAAGATAAAGATCAGAAAAGAGTTCAGGTACCTTATAGCAATACAAAAGGCGTTATTTCTTATGTAGGAACAACAACCAACGACTTGCTATTCGATCAGCGTGAAACCAATTACCTGGCCACCAACATTTATGCGGAGTTTGAAGAGCGCTTTGGTAGCGATCATTACCTGAAAGCAATGGTGGGTTATAACTATGAGCAATCTACTTACAACCGGGTAGCCGTTCAACGTAACGGTATCATTTTCGAGGATGCAACAGACCTTAACCTGGCCCAGGGCCAATCGATTACAACCGGTGGAGGCTATGAGCAATGGGCCATATTAGGTGGTTTTTCCAGATTGAACTATTCCTTCAAAGACAGATACCTATTGGAGATTAATGCCCGCTATGATGGATCTTCCAAATTCCCTTCCAACCAACGTTACGGTTTTTTCCCTTCCGTTTCTGCCGGCTGGAAAGTAACCAAGGAACCATTTTGGAAAGTGTCTGACAAAATCATCTCAGATTTGAAAATAAGGGGCTCATATGGTTCTCTGGGCAACGGAAATATCAACTCTTATGAGTTTCAGGAAATCTTCAATATTTCTCAATCCAATATTATTTTAAACGGTGTTAAGCCTCAAACCACGAGAATACCTCTGGTATTACCCGATGGATTAACCTGGGAAACTTCGACTACTACCAACTTAGGTTTGGACCTGACCATGTTCTCGGGCCGTTTATCTTTTACAGGCGATGCCTATATCCGTAAAACCACAGATATGTTCACCTTAGGGCTTACTCCACCAGCTATTTTTGGTGCTACCCCACCAAAAGGAAATTATGCCAATTTAACTACCCGCGGTTGGGAAGCTTCTGTGAGCTGGAATGATAGAATTGGTAAGGGAGACAAACCTTTACGATATAATGTACGGTTAACCTTGGCAGATAATAAAACGAAAATAGATAAATACAATAACCCTGATAAAGTGCTGACTGATTACTACGAGGGGCAAACTTTAGGAGAAATTTGGGGCTACGAAACCGAAGGTTTCTTTATTGATGATGCTGATATTGCGGCTCATGCCAAACAAGATCCGCAAATGCGGGCTTCTCCTAGTGGCAAATGGTTTCCTGGCGATATTAAGTTAAGAGATCTAAACGGAGATGGGTTAATTAACGTTGGCGAAAACAAAGTGGGCAAATCGGGCGATAGAAGAATTATCGGAAATTCTGCTCCAAGGTATATGTATGGTATTAATTTGGGTGCAGATTGGCACAATGTTTTTTTCTCAGTATTTTTTCAGGGTGTAGGAAAGCAGCAATGGTATCCAAGCACAGAAACTGAGATGTTTTGGGGTCAATACAACAGACCTTACAACAACATTCCTACTTTCCATTTAGGCAACATGTGGACACCTCAAAATACTGATGCTTACTTTCCAAGAACCATGTCGAGGGCAGCATCTAATAATACCAACCGTACTTTGGGGGTTGCACAAACACGCTATTTGCAAAACGTAGCCTACATCAGAATGAAAAACATTCAGGTTGGTTATACCTTACCAGACAAATGGGTACATCGTATTGGTGGACGAAGCGCCAAAGTTTTTTTCTCAGGAGAAAATTTATTCAGCTACTCACCTATGTATAAAGTTGTGAAAAACACCATTGATGTTGAAAATGCTGTTCCTTCTGATCAGGATTTGAATCCAAATAGTACAAATGGCGATGGGTATAACTATCCTTTGATGAAAAGCTTTTCACTGGGATTAAACATCGGATTTTAATCCATTAATAATTAAGAATAACATAAGATGAAAAAACAATATATACTGATGCTATTGGGTTGCTTAGGTTTTGCTGCCTGTAAAAAATTAGATCAGCAACCACAATCTTCAGCATCTAAACAAGCTATTTTTGGCACCGAAAATGGGTTAAAACTCTATACAAACTCCTTTTACAGTATGGATTTTCTCCCTAGAAATTCTACGAGCCAGGATGCCATGTCTGATTATCTTGCGGTAAGGGCTGTGCAAGACTTTATCCGTGAGGGTGGCTTTGGAGCCAATAACAGTTCTGGCTGGGACTGGAGAGACTTAAGGAACATCAACTATTTTATTGTCAACTGTAATGATCAGGCGGTTCCGGCAGCAGTAAGAAACAACTATTTAGGTATAGCACGTTATTTCAGAGCTTATTTTTACATGGAAAAAGTTAAGCGCTTTGGAGATGTTCCCTGGATAGGTAAACCACTTGATATTGATGATCCTGCCTTAAATGCGAGAAGGGATAAACGTGCTTTGGTAATGGATTCGGTTTTGGCAGATCTTAATTTTGCCTGTGCCAATATTCAGGCTACCAATGATCCTAGCCGTACAACCATCACCAAATGGGTAGCTTATGCTTTAAAATCGAGGATCTGCCTTTTCGAAGGTACTTTCAGAAAATACCACACTTATCTGAACCTGGCTTCAACGGCAAATAAATGGTTAGAGGAATCGGCTTCAGCGGCAGATGAAATTATGAAAAAGGGAGGTTATTCTCTTAATACAAGTGGTGGCCCTGGTTCATCATACCGTCAGGTGTTTACCAGCAACACTCCTGTGGCTTCAGAAGTTTTACAAGCAGCTGTATCTGATGTTAATTTAGGGGTATTAAATGAAGCTAACTGGTGGTGGACGAGTGGCACTTACGGTGCAAAAGCTAGCTTTACCCGTACTTTTATCAACACTTATCTGAAACTTGACGGGACACCTTTCACCAATGATCCGGCTTATCCAACCATGCTGTTTAAAGATGAGGTTAAAAATCGTGATCTCCGGTTAAAACAAACCATCCGTTTGGGCGATTACAAGCGTATCAGCAATGGTCAGCAGATTCCTGCACCACCAGTTTTCTCTTACACTTTTACGGGTTATCAGCCCATTAAATGGACGCTTGATGATATTTATTTTGATGCCGGCGCCTTAAATACCAATGCTATTGCTTTATATCGTTATGCGGAAGTATTGCTTAACTATGCAGAAGCAAAGGCAGAACTGGGAACTTTAACGGATGCTGATTGGGCTTTAACTATTGGGGCGCTAAGATCTAGAGCAGGTATTACCGGCGGATTGACCACCAAGCCTACAATTGTAGACAGCTATTTGGTCACCAACTACTTTCCAGGAATTTCTGATGCTACCCTATTGGAAATCAGAAGAGAAAGAGGCATTGAGCTCAGTCTGGAGGGTTTACGTTTCCCTGATTTATTGAGATGGAAAAGAGGCCCCTTGATGGAGCAGGAATGGAATGGCTTCTATGTGCCAGCATTAAATACACCAATGGATTTAAATGAAGATGGTATCCTGGATGTGGCTTTCTATCAAGGTACGCGTCCAAACCCAGGTGTGAGCGGTGTAACTTATGTAGATGTTTCAGCAACTGTTGGAAACGCTGTAAACTCTCAATTACTGAAAAACGGATCATCGGGCGAATTGACCTGGATGAAGGAAATACCAAGAAAGTGGAACGAAAGGAACTATTACTATCCTATTCCCCTAAGTGATCTTCAACGCAATCCGAATTTAAAGCAAAATCAAGGCTGGGAATAATACTTCCCTGATTGATCACAATTATTTTCCGCAAAGAAACGAGACCACGGTGTACACTGTGTGTCTCGTTTTTGTTTTATGAGGTTTCAGGTATACTAATGTACTTAAAAACAATAAGCTACTAATGCACAATTGCTCCCAGGTTAAGATGTGAACCCTCCAGATTTTTTATAGCCTTAACATCTACTGCCATTAAACCAGATTCAGTTAATTCGATTTCATACTCTACTACATCAAATTTATTCAACAGATCAAAAAGTTGTGACTGACGAAATCTGATCTTTTGATTATTGGGGTCTTTTATTATCCCAGATCCAGCAAATCCATTATAGGAGATAACTATTCCAGTTCTCATGTTGGGGATGATTTTAGGTTAATAATTCAATTTAGCTAAGAGGGCTCTATGAAGTTAAGAAGATCTTTTGGTCTTAAACGAATTAGGAATAAAATTGTAAACCAAGTTCACACAAGTAGCTTTTTATTATACAGGAAAAGTGAATGAGAGGATGAGTGAAGGATGGAATGAGTGAATGTGCAGGCGTAGTAACCATTCAAAACTCACTCATTCAAAATTCAATCATTAAAAAATGAGAGGATGAGAGAAGGATAGAATGCATGGGCGTACTTACCATTCAAAATTCACTCATTCAAAATTCAATCATTACCAAAATGAGAGAATGAGAGAAGGATGGAATGAGTGAATGTACAGGCGTACTAACCATTCAAAACTCACTCATTCAAAATTCAATCATTACCAAAATGAGAGAATGAGTGGAGGATAGAATGAGTGAATGTGCAGGCGTACTAACCAAATCATTCACTCATTCAAAATTCACTCATTCAAAATTCAATCATTAAAAATTAAAAAGTTACATCAACCAAAATTGGGAAGTGATCGGAAACAAACTTGCCATGATAAGTATCGGTTAGTATTCCCCAACGGTTGGCTACGATGCCTTTTGTTACGAAAACATGATCGATAATTTCGTAACCATCAACATTTTTCCCCCAGGCATTGAATGAAGAATTGTTAACATAGGGATTTTTAACCTGAGTATAAGTATCTGTTAATGAACCCGAATTAGCGAGGGTTAGATACCATTCACTTTTGTGTCCGCCATTAAGATCTCCGGTAAAAATAGCTGGGGTATTACCGGCAATTTCCTTGATTTTCTTAACCATCAACTTCCCGCTTTCCACCCGGGCAATCTTTCCCTGATGATCAAAATGTGCATTGAAGTAATAGAATTTCTTTTTGGTGCTTACATCTTCCAGATAAACCCAGCTACAAACTCTGTTGCAGCAGGTGGCATCCCAACCTAAACCTGGTTTATCTGGTGTTTCCGACAACCAAAAGTCTCCTTTTTTTAATAGTTTAAATTTATCTTTTTTATAGAAGATGGTCGAATGCTCGCCGGCATCTTTACCATCATCTCTACCTAAACCATAGTGCTCAAATTCGGGCAATAGCCTTTGTAAATCATCTACCTGATTTTTTAGTCCTTCCTGAATACCAAAAACATCATATTGATGAAAGCGAACCAAATTGGCCGCTACCGGCGCTCTTTGCTCCCAGCGGTTCCCGATATCGCCGGCATTGTCATAGCGGATATTGAATGATCCGACGGTGTAGTGTTGTGCAAATCCGCTCAAACCTATTGTACTGAGCAGTAATAAAGATATAATTAATTTAATTTTCATAATAGATACAGTTAATCGCAATGGCTTTTAAATTTTATGGATAAAGTGCTGAGGCATTTCTGCCGCCTCCAGCATCAGGTTATGTATTTCGTAATTCTTTATAAATGGCTTTAATTTCTCTGAACCCGGACCAAACATAGTGAGCTCAACATAATCTCCGGTATGGTTCATCCCTGCCCATTGCACATCTGTGTATTTCCCCATCAGTCTGCCATATTCGTAAAAAGGTAAGTTTGATTCGTTATAAAGTGCTCCAGGAACAATGTCCTTAAAATGAACCATTAGTGAGTTTACATCAGCTGAGCTCATCGCTATACCTTGATGCTCATAAATCAATTCTTTAATCTTTTGTTCTGAAAGTGATTGATTGAGCTGAGCAAGCAACCAGGTATTGCTGTGTTTAAAGTTTTGTAAGCTGTCAAATTTCTTATCGGCTTCATCAGCATAAAATAAACCAGGATTGGCATTTCCATGGTCTGTGGTGATGATGACCAAAGTTTCTCCATCCTGCTCAGCAAATTCAATTACTTTACCTACAGCCTCATCAAAAGCCAATTGATCGAAAATCAGTCCACTTACATCATTAGAATGAGCAGCCCAGTCTACCTTTCCACCTTCAACTTGAAGCACAAAACCTTCCTTATGCTCTTTCATCAATGAAATTGCTGTCATAGCCATCTCTGCCAAAGAAGGTACCGCATCCATTAACCTCTGATCGTGCTTACGGTCAACTTCGTAAGGTAATCCATCCTCGGCAAACAATCCTAATACGGGTTTAGATTTATCGAGTGCTAGCATTTCTTTTTTATTTTCGGCCACCTGAAAACCTTTAGCCAGGTAATCAGGAATAATTGTGCCATCCTTTCTTTTTGCACCAAAATATTTGCTTCCACCACCAATCATCACATCAAAACGAAGATCGAGATACATTTTAGCAATGATGGCCTGCCCGTCGCGGTCATCAATATTCACACAAAATCCGGCAGGCGTAGCATGGGTAATGGGTACCGTAGTTACGCAACCTACTTTTTTGCCTTGTTCTTTGAATTTCTGAAGTATAGGTTGTGGTTTTTCACCTTTAGCTCCAACATTGAGTGAGCCATTAGGTACACGCATACCTCCACCCCATGACGAACTTGCGGCAGCCGAATCGGTAACCATAGAACTGGCAGAAGCGGTATCCATTAAGGCACGAACGGCCTTATTTTCGCGATATAAGCCCAACCATTTACTGCCTTGGCCCCAAGCCCTGTTTGCATAGAGATCGGCCATGTTTAATGTTCCGGTACTCATACCGTCACTCACCATCATAATGATATTCTTAGCTTTCTTTCCTTTACCAACAGGATTTGCAATAACTTCTTTCAGGTCTAAAAATGGCAATCCAATTCCTGCCAGCAAACCTCCCTTCAATAAGGATCTTCTATTCATATGTATTGTGTTTTAATAGGAGGCGTTAAACTCCGGCGAAAATAGCCCTGCTATATTAGCATAATGTCTGGTGCAGAATACCTTATTATAAACTGTATGGCAAAACGATGGTTACTAGCTTCCGTAGCTCTTACGAATGCTTTCTCTTAACAGAATAAATTCTTGTGCAGTTTCCGGGACTGTTCTTCTTAATGCCTTCAATTTTTCGGGCAAAAAACGAAACTTCACTTTGTAATAAAGATCCTGATAAACGGCTACCTGGTCGCAAAGTTCCTGAATCAGTTTCTCATACTTACCAAACACCAGAAAGAGCTCTTCTCTAATTTCCTTTAACTGGTCGCCTTGTTCGCTTTCTACATCCATTGCAGTCTGCAATCGCTCCAAATAGTTAAGCGCCTCTATCAGGTGCTCAAAAGAATTTTTATTTATTCCCCGTATACTCATTAATGATCTCTAGCTTTTTGCAGCGCGCAACAGATACACCATTGACTTATTCGACATACAAGCTTAAAAACGAATTTAGAAATTATAGTTCCCCTGAAGGTTAATCCATTGTTATCATTAAGTTAATAATCCCCGCCAATTAAGGTTATACACGCAGAATTAGCATACATACAGCACATTACAATTTTTAATTACTATCCCTAACAAGCGGTTAAATGGTTAACTTTGCCAAATGTCGATTTCAGAATTAGAAGAATGGTTTGCAAATGCAGCCAAACCCCAAATGCCCGTTTATTTAAGTCCTGCCGATAAGGTAAACGATTATGCCCAATTCTTAGAAAGCCACTTTGAGCCTCTTCGCGCAAATCCGACAAGTAAAGTAAATGCCCCACTTTTAGATAGGCTGATGAAGATGAAATTGGTAATTGAGAGTAATGCTTAGGCGTTACGTTCATCACCAAGGCACCAGGGTTTAGTTACCTTCCATTTACCCAATTTACATTTTTAACCACCTTAGGCACCTAAGAAATCTAAGTTGGGCGAATAAGCTAATTTTCGTATTCGGTCCATCTTACATCCATCCATTTTACATTTCTAACCACCTTAGGCACCTAAGAAATCTAAGTTGGGCCAGCAGTAATTTTTAGCCTTCCGTCCATCTTACATCTATCCATTTTACATTTTCAACCACCTTAGGCACCTAAGAAATCTAAGTTGGGCCAGCAGTAATTTTTAGCCTTCCGTCCCTCTTGCATCTATCCATTTTACATTTTTAACCACCTTAGGTACCTAAGAAATCTAAGTTGGGCGAATAGCTAATTCCGTTTTCCCTGCATCTTACATCTATCCATTTTACATCATTCTAATTTCTTATACTATCGGTTATCTGAATGTCAAAACACATTTAAATGGCAAACATTCCGCTGAGATGCCGGTTAAAACAGTAAGATTTAACAACAATAAATTATGTCATTATTAAAAAATAAAGTGGCCTTGGTTTCTGGAGCAGGATCTGGAATTGGCCGTGCAATTGCCATAACCTATGCAAAAGAAGGAGCCAAAGTTGTAGTAGCCGATATTAACGAAGAACATGCCGATGAGACTGTTAAAATTATTAAAGAAAATGGTGGTGAGGCCATTACGGTAAAGGCCGACTCTTCTAAAGCAGAAGAAAACAAAAGATTGGTAGAAGAAGTAGTATCAAAATATGGTCGTTTGGATATTGCCTGCAACAATGCCGGAATTGGAGGCCCGGCTAAACCAACCGGACGATACGAGTGTGAAGAATGGGATCGCGTAATTGACCTGAACTTAAATGGTGTTTTTTATGCCTGCAAATATGAAATTGAACAGATGGAGAAAAATGGTGGAGGCGCAATCATTAATATTGCCTCTATCCACGGACAGGTTGCGGCTCCAAATAGTCCGGCCTACACCGCCTCTAAACATGCAGTAGTGGGGCTTACCAAAAATATTGCTGCAGAGTATGCCACCAAAAACATCAGGTGCAATGCCGTTGGGCCGGGTTATATAGAAACCCCTCTTCTTTCTGCTAATCTAAGTGATGAAGCGAAAAACGCAATCGCAGCAAAAAGCCCCATCAATAGGTTAGGAACTTCCCAGGAAATTGCAGATCTGGTTGCTTTTTTAAGTTCAGATAAATCATCATTTACCACCGGGAGCTACATTATAGCAGATGGAGGATATACCGCAATATAAATAGCGTTGGAAGCTGGACTAAACTTCGGTTGAGCTCCATCTTCCATCATACTCCCCTACGTTTAAATTAATGTAAAATGTAGTGATGGAAAATGGCCCCTGCACCCCCATCCCACACATCTTGCATTCTTAACGCGTTTGTACTTCTAACAATGGAAAATGTGGTGATGGAAAAGGGAAACTGCTATCGCTATTAAGTCCATCTTCAATCCTCCCATCTTACATCTAGCCCACCCTTTCCTCTTACATAATCTGCGTGATAGAAAATGGGCTTTGCAATCGCTAATAAGTCCATCTTATATCCTCCCATCTTACATCTAGCCCACCCTTTCCTCTTACATAATCTGCGTGATGGAAAAGGGATCCCGTAATCGCTATTAAGTCCATCTTCCATCCTCCCATCTTACATCTAGTTCGCCCTTTCCCCTTACATAATCTGCGTGATGGAAAAGGGATCCGGCGATCGCTATTAAGTCCATCTACCATTCTTCCCTCTTACATCCTTCCCTCTTACATCTATCCTATCAAAATATTTTTCTATTTTTTCAAACCTTATAGTTGTAAACTTCGTATATTAAGTTCAAAACTAAACTCTCCTCGCATGAAAAAAGGCAAAATACATTATCTATCCAGGTAGAATTCTGATTCCAGAGATTATTAATCAGGCATAACTTGGGTTGCCAGCCCTCATTATTTCACCTGCAGCATTTAAATTCATCCCATTAAATTATGCAAACAATTATTTCGCCCCTAAATCCGCTGATATCGTTTTTTAAACAATATGGCACCATTTCAAGTGAATTCATCCATAAATTAGAGGAAGAATGTAGCTTTGTTACGGTAAAAAAAAACAAGCATATTTTATCTCCCATTGATAGCAATGCAGCGCTTTATTTCGTTACCAGTGGTATTGTTCGTGGCTTTATTAAAGAGGGTAGAAAAGATATTACTACCTGGTTTAGCTTTGGCAACGAAATTATCGGAGCCATTCGTCATCCACATGAAAACCCCGGACACTCGGTAGAATATCTCCATGCCTTAGAGGAATGTGAACTGATCAGAATTCCTTATACGTTAATCGATTTCCTTTACGCAAACTTTCAGGAAACCAATTTAATAGGCAGAAAACTTCTGGCACTGCAATATCACGAGGCTTCAGAGCGCTCAATACTGGCCAGAATCCCTACAGCTGCCGGACGATACGATCGATTACTAAAAAATATGAGTGTTAATCTTAACCAAATCCCTTTGCGTTATTTGGCCAGTTTTCTGGGAATGCGGGTAGAAACGCTGAGTAGAATCAGGACTAAAAGCCACATGAACGATAAGGTAAAGCTGAATCAGGCCTAGGCATCCCCAGCTTTCAGAGTACCAACCTTTCACCTAAAATTAACTTGGTGTTATTTGGTGGTTAAAAATGTAAGATGGAGAGATGTAAAATGGAAAAAAACAAAGCTTAGTGGTAAAGTGAAACAACCTTATATTTCTTAGGTGCCTTAGGTGGTTAAAAATTTAATACTAGTAAATGTAAAATGGCAATTAACCTGTTTCAATTGTCAACTTAATACTTTCAAGCAAACAACTTTACCTAATATTAGGATAATTTTTATAGTTTTAGGCTTTACAAGTATAATCTACATGCCATTTACCCCATTGTCCAGAGCGCAGTTATCCGCCTTCAGAACTGAACTACAAGAACAGAAGAGCAGTCCGAGCGAGTGCTTTGCTACACTGCGCCGATTACAGGAGAGTTTTTCCAGAAATGTGGAGGAGCTGGCCATTATGGACTACAGTACATCGTTATTAGGTGCAGAAAGTCAGTACAACGAACTCAAGGGTGAATGTAAATCGGCATACCAAGCCTTAAAGCAGCAGCAAAAACAACTCGATGAACGAATATTAGCTGTAGAACAGAAACTTTATCTGGGCTTGCCTGAAGATTTGGTGGAAATGGAAAAAGTAATTACCGAGCAGGAATTTATCGTAGCGGATCAGGAAAGAATTAATCAGTTAGAGGAAAATATCCTGGAAGAAATGCGAAAGATTGATATTGATCATGGCAAACGCCTGGCAGTACTCGATCAATCTAAAGAGAACAGATCACTGCCTTTAAAATCCAAGCAAGAAGCTTTCCGTTTAAAGATTGATGGTGCAGAAAAGCAGTTGAGCTTTAAAACCAAGGTCTTTAGTTTGGCTCCAATTATTCTTATACCCATTTTAATTGATTTTATTGCTGTTAAAATTGGCATACAGCAATCGGGAGAAAGTCACTTCATTTTTTCACATTATGCATTTTTACTAAGCTTCCTCATCCTGGAGATATTTTTTGCAGAACGCCTTAAGCATTTTGCTGCCAACCGATTAAGCAAAGGGATTTGTTTAACTTTGCTATCAGAACTCGAAGCCTCATTAATAGAAAATGAACGTGAAATACAGAAGCTGGAGCAAAAATGCGGTATCAGCCTTCATGATGTATTAATGGCTTATGAGGATCATTAAATAAGCCTTCACTATTTAAAATTAAAGGCTTCAGAAAAATGAAGTTTTCATGAAGAAATAAAGAAAAAGCACTCAATTTTTGTAGGTATACGAAAGTAATGTTACCTTAGCGCTTGAGAGCGTTAATTTAGATACGGGCGGAAAGGCATTAGTCTTCTGCCCGTTTTTTGTTTCAACATATTTCCCAGCCTGATAACCACTACATCTCTAAATGCACGATCATTTATGCCTATTCTTCAGAACAAACAGGTAAACTTCTATTCATGTGCCAGCCAATCTAATCTCCATTCCGTTTTTTAGAGAGCCTGAATCTTACTTATTCTTAATTTCTTCCAGCAGTGCTGCAAGCGCTTTTACTTTATCTGGATGAGCTGTGGCCAGATTGTTCTTCTCCTCCTTATCCTTGCTTAAATCATATAGCTGTGCCGAACTCAAATTTCCTGTTTCAATGCCTACGAACTTAGCGTAAGCTGGGCCTGCTTGTGGGGTAATATATTTCCAATTATCTTTTATAATGGAAAGTGCCCCACCCTGCTCAACATATACCGATCTGCCTATCCTGTTTTTACCAATAAAAGCATCCCATTGGTTTTCGCTATCTGTAGCCATTCCGTTAGGAATATTTTGTTGAAAAAGTGCTGCAAAAGACTTTAGAAAATCAATTTGTGATACCAAGGCACCAGAAACAGCGGGTTTAATACCAGCAGGCCAATGAATGATAAAGGGTACGCGTGTTCCTCCTTCAAGCGCACTGTATTTTCCCCCTCTGAGAGTTCCGGTGGGCTTGTGTCCGTTTAAACGTGTTACTGCCTCATCCTGATAACCATCATCCAGTACCGGGCCATTGTCGCTGGTAAAGATGATCATGGTATTTTTAGCAATACCCCTGTTTTCCAATTCCTTCATAATTTCACCTACAGTCCAATCCAATTGCAAAATAGCGTCTCCCCTTGCGCCCAAACCACTTTTATCTTTAAACATGGTGGCTGGCATACGGGGAACGTGTGGCTCCGTTAAGGCAAAATAAAGAAAAAACGGATCTTGGTTTTTAGCTGCTATAAATTCCTTTGCCTTGGCTAAAAAGGTAAGGGAAAGTTCCTCATCTGTCCACCGGGCCATCTTGCCACCGGTCATAAATCCAATTCTGCCTATGCCATTCACAATGGTATTATCATGCCCTTGCTGTGGCGAGCTTTTCATTTTTAGTAATTCCGGATTTTCCTTTCCTGTAGGCTCATTACCAATCTTTTGCTGATAATTAACGGCAATTGGATCTGTTTTATCCAAAGCCAATACACGATGATCTTCTACAAAAACGGTTGGTACCCGATCGGCTGTGGCCGGAAAAATGAACGAATAGCCAAAGCCCACCTCGTTAGGTCCTGGTTTTATTTCTTCATTCCAGTTTTTCTCTACCTGCTCGCCCAAACCCAGGTGCCATTTACCTACAATAGCTGTTTGATAGCCAGCATCCTGAAAAACTTGAGGTAGAGTTTTACGGTTTCTGGGAATAATCAAAGCTGCATCACCCGGCAATATTCCCGTTCCCTTTTTACGCCATGGATATTCTCCTGTCATTAAAGCATACCTGGAAGGCGTGCAGGTGGCCGAAGTGGAATGTCCATTGGTAAAGCGTACTCCCCCAGCAGCCAGCTTCTCCAGATTAGGAGTTTTGATTTGGGTAGCCCCGTAGCAGCTCAGGTCTCCATAACCCAAATCGTCGGCACAAATTAATATGACGTTAGGCTTTTTCTGCGCGATGCCTTGCAGACAGAAAAAAGAGAGTAGAAGGAATAATGGAATTCTCATTTAATTCAGGTTAGGTTAAACATGACAACTACTGGACAGCGCTTTTAAAAAAAATTACCCCTCATAGGATAAATTACTCCTGGCCAATTCCAGTTGTTTACAACCAATATAAAGGATTCGCGGAGAATAAAACACAATGCAAACAGATAATTGCTGCGCAAACGTTTGATATAGAGCATGAGGAAGAAGGAGCAAGGAGCAAGGAACAAGGAGCAAGGAGCAAAGAGTGAGGAGGAAAAAGGAGAAATTCTGGCCGGAAGATCAGGTATTCAAAAACTGATAAATATGAATCGTGCAAAGAAAGAATTTTAACCTTTTTGAGCATCTTTGTTCATTATTAAAATTATTTGGAGATGATTAGAACATTCTCTAACTTTCTTAAAGAAACCAAACATTTGTTCACCCTTATTCTGTAAAAATTTGCATCCCATAATCGTTAGAAACAATGTAAACGTCATTGGTGAAGGAAGCCAAGTGATTGTTTTTGCTCATGGTTTTGGCTGTGCCCAAAACTCCTGGAAATTTATTACAGACGCTTTTGTAAAAGACTACCGCTTAGTATTATTTGATTACGTAGGTTCTGGAAACTCAGATGTAAGTCAATATGATTACCATAAATATTCTACCCTGGAGGGTTACGCTTGTGATGTGGTAGATATTATTGAAGCACTAGACCTCAAGGATATTATTTTTGTTGGACATTCCGTAAGTAGCATGATCGGCATGATTGCGGCGCTGCAAAAGCCTGAGATCTTTAAAAAATTAGTCTTTATTGGGCCTTCTCCCCGTTACCTCAATGATAAAGAATATGTTGGCGGTTTCGAGATGAGCGATATTGAAGCGATATTCATGCAAATTGCCCAGGACTATGTTGGATGGACCAAAGCCATCTCTCCTGCAGTGATGCAGAACCTGCATCGGCCGGAGCTTAGCGACTTTTTGCAGGAATGTTTTGAGGCTACAGACCCGAGCATTGCGCTCGCCTTTGCTATGGCTACATTTAAATCTGATAGCAGAGCTAAATTAAAACAGCTGAAAGTACCTAGCTTAACTTTACAGGGTGTAGATGATATTATGGTGCCACTTTCTGCGGGCGATTATATACAACAACATACCCCTAATAACTTTTTAAAAGTGATGAAGGCCACCGGGCATTTTCCGCATATTAGCGAACCAGAAGAAACCATTAGAGAAATTAAAAGTTTTATTGAAGGCAAATATGAAAAGAAAGCCAACAGAAATGTACTAACTTAAAAACCAGCAACTTTTAGATTCCATAAAAATTTAATCACCTCCATTTTTGCTGCTTCACAAATGTGATTGAGCTCGGATAATTTCAGACTAGCTTCTTGCCAGCTTAAATCCTTTTGACAGAGGTATTGAAGAATGATTTCTACCTGAATATCTAAACCCATAATATATAAGGTAGAGCGCAAATGATGTAGGGTTTTGTTAAACAATAAGTGATTTTCCTCATGTAAATATTGTTTGAGTAACTCCAAATCAGTATTTACATGGTGAATAAACTTCTCTGCCATCTCCCTTTCATAATTCCTGTCACCCAAACTCAACTCTTTCAAATAGCTTAAATTGATGGTGCTAAATGACTGATCAATCTCCTTAATCACAATTTCAGGATAGCCCAATTCCAAAAATTGAGTTAATACGCCTACAAAAGCAATTTTATCTATGGGGTAGGTAATGCAGGCATTCATACCAGCGATAAAGCATTTCTCCTTTGTTTCACTGATAGCATCGCGGGTAATCGCCACAATAGGCGTTACCAGTTTGTGCTTAAAACGTAAGCGGTTAGCTACAGCGTAGCCATCCCCTCCCCCTAATTCTGTGTTTAAAAATATCAGCCTGAATTGGTATATTTTCAGTGCATTTAAAGCTTCATCCTCACTGTCGACAAGTACAAAACCAGTTTCATATTCGGTCAAAAATCGGGATATAAACAACTGATCAGCAACATCATCCACAATAACCAAAACCTCTATATTCTTCTTTATCGACATCTGCCAGTTTGCACTAAAGTATTTGCATCCGTTTATTTAAAGCTGCCCTGTAAGCATCAGAAACAGGCACAAAACCCTTATTTATAATTACTGTACTGCCTTCCATGGTGTCAATTTTATTTAAATTGATGATGAAAGAGCGGTGTATCCTGAAAAAAATATCGGCCGGTAATTTTTCCTCCACAGATTTTAAGCTGGAGTATATGGTATAAGTTTGATTGGATAGATAAATTTTTACATGATCTCCTTTAGCTTCCAGGTAGTCAATATCCTTTAGCTTCAATCTTCTAATGGTTCCCGAATCACGAATAAAAACAAATTCATCCTGAACTGAACCTCCAAATAAATTTTGATTCCTGAATATTTCTTTGGCTTTAAATACGGCCTTCAGAAAACGTTCTGCGGTTACCGGTTTGGTAATGAAATCGACCACGTTTAAATCAAAAGCATCAGCAGCATAATCACGATTAGCGGTAATCAAAATAATTAGTGGTTTGTTTTGTCCTAAAGCTCCAACCAGATCCATCCCCGATAGCCTGGGCATTTCTATGTCAAGAAGCAATAAATCTATCTTAACCCTATTTAAAACCAGAAGCGCTTCGATCGCATCTTCACACTCGGCAACAAGATTTAACTCACTGTCAATCTTCATTAACTGTTTTAATATACTTCTGGCAACCTCATTATCGTCAACAATAAGACAGTTCATTTCTAGCGCGTTTCTAAAAATTAAATCTAAGTATATGTGATTAGTATTATTAGAATGAATAACAATGAACAAAATGAACAAATAATTATATTTGCAAAATCCAAATCACTCTCCACCACGTAAGTATGCCCTTTCACAGTGGCACAATGGCTTTACAATGTGTTTTAATGGCAATTCATTTTGTTCATCACTAAATTTATTCAATAAAAAAGAAAATTAAAAAACAGAGTACAATGCACTTATTCAAAACAATTTTATTATCCTCACTCACTGTTTTGGGCAGTTTGAGCGTAAAGTCACAGGAATTTAAAGAACCTGTAAACTTCAAATTAAAGAATGGAATGAACGTAATCGTTTCTGAGAACAAGCATTCTCCGAAAGCTTACGCCAGCTTCACCTTAGATGCAGCTGCATTCAAAAATGAGAAAGACGGAATCGTTGAATTATTAAATGCCGTATTGAATGAGGGAACTCAAAAAAAATCGCCCATCTCTTTTAAAGACAATAGCGGAAAACTGAACACTTCTTTCGCTGATTTCGATCAGGACTTCACCCATTTTGCTGCTTTAATTCAATCTGCAACAATCAATGAGCAATCTTTCAATAATGGAAAGGCGAAGTTACTGATGAGTTTAAAAGCTCAGGATTATGACTACGATCAACGTGTTAACGAGAACAGCATTGCCGCATTAACCATAGATGATGTTAAATCTTTTTATCATTCGATTACACCTGCTAAAACTTATTTAACCATCGCGGGGAACATTGAACTAGCTACTGCAAAATCTGCGGCTAAGAAAGCTTTTGGGAACTGGGCCGTTGCAGAAACAGAAACTTCAGTTTTAGCACATTCAAAATAATTGCCTTTTTTAAATATTAGTTCGGAAGCCTCTTGATGTTTTTCAAGGGGCTTTGTTTTGGCTATAAATTAAAACTCAATACTGAAGCGCAATTAAAGGCGAAGAGGCAAACATTTATTGCGTATCATTGTTTCTTGTTCCAAAATCCGATCATGAAATTTAAACCCGTAGCTTTTATCATTAACATAGCCCTTACATTGGGCATTGGAGCGCTTGCCAGCTATGCAACAGCATCATCTGTAAAAACCTGGTACCCCACCATCAACAAACCTTCTTTTAATCCGCCTAACTGGCTATTTGCTCCGGTGTGGACTACCCTCTATATTTTAATTGGGATTGCAGCGTATTTAGTTTGGATAAAAAGGGATAGCATTGTACACTATCCGCGTACAGTTGCCATCTACTTTATTCAGCTCATTTTAAATTTAGCCTGGTCATTCCTTTTCTTCTATCTCCATGAAATAGGACTTGCACTAGCAGAAATATCTCTATTATTGCTATCCATTATAATCAACGCCATTGTTTTTTACAAAATTGATAAGTGGGCAGGACTACTCTATATCCCTTATATTATTTGGGTAAGTTTTGCAACTTTTTTAAATTATAACCTATTCATTTTAAACTAACTTTAAAAGAAAAGCCTTATTTTTAGAAGGTGGTAACCTTTGATAGAATTTTGCTGATCCTCTTCGTTCTGTGCTGTACCCAATTACACGCGCAAAAGGTGGGCCTTGTTTTTAGCGGTGGTGGAGCAAAAGGCCTGGCACATATCGGAACATTAAAAGCACTTGAAGAAAACCACATCCCCATCGATTATATTACAGGGACATCGATGGGTGGAATTGTTGGGGCCATGTATGCTGCCGGATATTCGCCAAAAGAAATTGAAAAAATAGCCACCAGCAACGAGTTTCAAAATTGGGTAAACGGCCGCTATACCAGCGATTATACTTTTTATTTCCAAAAAAATGCGCCAAACGCGTCCATGTTGGCGGCCAAAGTAGCGATTGATACAGGTTTTCATTTTAGCTTCCGGTCCAATTTAATTAATGACATCCCCTTAAACTTTGCCTTTCTAGAGCTTTTCTCACAGGCTTCTGCTGTGGCAAAAGATAATTTCGACAATCTTTTTGTCCCCTACCGGTGTATGGTGGCAGACGTACTTTCTCAAAAAAGTATTACGGTTAACAAGGGGAGCTTAGCTGAGGCTGTAAGGGCCACTATGACCGTCCCAATTATATACAGACCAATTAAGCTGGATAACAAATATGTATTTGACGGGGGCCTTTATAATAACTTCCCTGCCGATGTAATGGAACGAGACTTTAAGCCCGACTACATCATCGGTGCCAATGTATCGTCTAAAACTTATAACGAATACCCTAAAAACATCGACGACAGATTAATGAATCGCTTTTTAATCTACATGTTTTTATCCAAATCAGATTCCACTATGATTGGCAAAAATGGGGTTTATATCCAGCCTGATTTGGCCAATTACAGCGTTACCAATTTTTCTCCTGTAGAAGACCTGATTAAAAAAGGTTATGATGCTACAATGGCTGATATGCCCCGAATTAAGGCACTGATAAAAAAAAGAGTTACTGATGAAGAACTTCAACTCAGAAGGGAAGATTTTAATTCCAGAAAGCCTAATTTAAAATTTAGCAATGTCATCGTTACCGGGGTAAACGATCAGCAGAAGAAATATGTAGAACGACTTTTTAAAAGCGACAGAAAGAGTTTCAATCTGGCAGACATTAAAAGAGGGTATTATAAATTGGTTGCCGATCAAACCTTCGAAACCGTTTATCCTAAAATCTCTTATGAGGCTGCTTCGGATAGTTATACTTTTGAAGTTGTAGCGCAGCCTAAAAAAAGCTTTAAGCTGGAGCTCGGGGGGAATATTTCCACCCGTCCAATCAGCAATGTCTTTTTGGGTGCGCAGTACAATTATCTAAATCGCAAATCGTACACCTTCGGAACCAGCTTCTATTCGGGGCGTTTCTACGAATCGGTACAAATTAATGGAAGAGTAGATTACCCCACTAAACTCCCGATATTTTTAGGCGCAGAACTCACTTATAACCACTGGAATTTCTATAACACCAGTCAGATATTCATTGAAAATCCAAAACCCATTTATATCGAACAATCAGATCGGAAGATTGACCTGATGATGGGAATGCCGCTCAATTACAATACTAAAATCGTTTTGCATGCTACGTTTATCAACAATAATGACCGATACAGCCCTAACAATACTTTTGCTGTGGGCGATGTGCTGGATCAAACCATTTTCAATGGCTTTAGGGGCTCTTTAAACCTGGAGAAAAACTCGCTGAACAGGAAGCAATACCCTACCAATGGCCAAAGCTTTTCATTGAGCTTTAATTACACCACCGGACGGGAGAACTACAATCCAGGCAATATTTTCCGCAATACCCCGGGCTTTGTTAAAGTTCCCGGTCAAAGTAATCTTCATCACTGGGGAAGCATAAAATTAACCCAGGAAAATTATTTCTTACACCTGAAGAAGTATACTTTAGGATACATTGTTGAAGGTGTAATTTCTAACCAGCCTTTGTTTAGCAACTATTACGCTACCCTGCTGGTTGCTCCAGCATTTTACCCTATACAGGATAGCCGGTCACTATTTTTAGATAAATTCAGGGCAACCACCTATGCCGCCGGAGGTTTAAAAAACATTTACAATCTGAAGAAAAATTTAGACCTTAGGTTAGAGGGATATCTATTTATTCCACACAAGGAATTCGAACTCAGTAATTTTCAAGACGTTAATTACGCCAAGGCGATTACAAAAATGCAATATGCAGGTACCGCAGGATTGGTTTACCATTCTCCCTTAGGTCCTGTAAGCTTAAGTTATAATTTATATAACGACGCAGTTAAAAGAAATGGTGTATTATTGCATATCGGATATTTAATTTACAATAAACGTTCTATCGAATGAAACGATCCTTTTTACTCTTATCACTCTGCCTAATCAGTTTAATTGGTTTTGCTCAAAATGCGGCCATCAATAACTTTCTGGTTAAGGAAAACCTGTTAAAGAATAACAAACTGGCCATTATTGCCGCCGATACGCTCAACAACCCAAATGAAAACATTAATGGAACCTATACCTTTAGTGTGAGTGGTTTTACGCAGATTTTAAAATTTCATGATGGAATTGCAGTACTGCCCTTACCTATTGATAAATCTACTTTTGTATATATCAAACACCAAAACGATACGGGCACACACAGCAAACTCGTTTATGTTTACAAAAAAGACACTGATCTAAGTCCTTATTCCATTAATAGTTTATGGCTTTTTATTATCCCAATTGCATTAATTATTGTGGCCATCGCCTTTCGGAAACTGATTATTTTTGTAGTTATCGCCTTCTTAATCTTTGTTTATTTCAATCACAGCAACGGGCTTAATATTTCTACTTTCTTTGAGAGTATTTTTGATGGACTTAAGAATTTGATTTGAAGGGGGTAGAGTGGGAAGTTGAAAGTGGAAAGTTAAAAGTTAAAAGTGGAAAGTTGAAAGTTGAAAGTTGAAAATGCAAGCGCCATTAAACAGGCTCGGTAGTAGAGCCAAGTGCAGGCACATCGGTCTTGCTACTCATTACTCGATACTAAATACTAACTACTCGATACTAAATACTTGATACTAAATACTCAATACTAACTACTTGATACTCGATACTAAAAAGGCATCCCAATACCAAAATTATATTGCACAAACCGGTAGTTATCAGGTCCGTGGGTGGCATTGTAGTTATTTTTAAAGTCTCTGGCTCCAGAAAGGAACTTACTAATTACCCATTGATCCGAGCCACTAAACTGCGGGTCTTTTAACTTCAATCCGATATCAAATCTGAACACAAAATACTGAACATCGTATCTTAAACCCACACCAGTGCCTACCGCAATCTGTTGTGCTAATTTACTAAACTTAAATAGCGTTTCTTCGTTATTTGTAGTAATACCATCTACAGTGGCAGTAGTCCTATTCACATTCCAAACGTTTCCAGCATCAAGAAAAGCTGCTCCCTTTAGAGTGGCTCCGAAAAACTTCTTGGTTAGGGTAAACCTATACTCCATATTCGCTTCAATACGCATCTCACCTAATTGATCCAAGCCAAAGAAAGCTCTTCGCTGTTCGTCATTGGCAAGCGTTTCTCTATTGTAGTTCCCTGGCCCTACTGTTCTGGCTTGCCAGGCACGTACACCACTGGATCCCCCTGCAAAAAACAATTTTTCAAATGGAATTCCAGAGGTAATTGAATTACCATAAGCTACCCCAATTCCCGCATTTAACCGGGCAACAAACTGTTTTTCACCAGCTATATGCTTATACCACCTAATATCAACTTCTGGTCGTACGTACTGATTGAAAGGAAGGCCCAGGATACGGGCATAGTCGCCATTTGCCGGATCATGTTTTTCGCCCGATAATCGTGAAATTCCCTGCAAAAGATTTCCCGCTATATCAATGTTCCCCCTGAAATACACAAAACTTCTAAACTGATTTAGTTTGTCGGCATTTAATGAATAGGTATATTTCATACCCAAAGTAAAGTCCTTACGATCTAGCAAGCGGATATAATAAAGGTTATTCTGCAAAATACTATCCGCTATATTAGCCCGATCCAGGTTACCGAAACGATACTCAAAATTTAACGGTGTGAAGGAGTGCAGCTTTGACTTCGTCTCAAACCAATCGTAGGTAATGGAGTTAATGAAAATCCTCCTTACAGATACATCCTTTTGCAAGGCGTAAATATAACTACTGGAAAAAGTGGTGTGTGGCATTCCATTTCCACCAAGTACGGGGTTATAAAAGGGAATCATTAACCTGGGCACGGTGATACTTGCACTGATGGAAAAATCACGCTGATAAATATCTTTAAATGGTGTTTGCCCACCACCGATTCTCGACTGCAAACCACCTTTAACCTGCAACTCAAATCGCTCTGCTCCCCTAAAAAGATTATTGTTGGTATAGGTATTACTTAAGTTAAAACCCACGGTACCGCCATTAAAAGGCACCTCTCCTTCTACCCGGTTACTCATCACCTTTTGTGGAATTAACTGGATTGCCGCATTGATCTTATTGGAAGTACTATCCCGGTTAAAGTAATCTATTTTAACATTCTTGAAAATATTAAGTTCGTACAGCCTATCGTAAGTTAAATTTTCGTTCCTGATATCGAAAACTTCACCTTGTTTAAGGAAATCATATCTTACGATGGGGTTTCTTCTGTATCGTCTGGAAAAATCAGTAAATATGATTCCATTTACCGTATCCTTACTTAATTTATAACGTGCAGAATCAGGAAAACCATCAGGGTTAGGTGCAATAACCATATGTGTGTAGCCAATGGTGTACTGTTTATGCGGTCCTGATGCAGGATTGGTTACATTTAATTTTACATCTACTTTGTGGGTTTTAGAACTGGCATCTGCCCCAATCACATCAAAGTTGATATAAGGCCTTAAAAAATAGAAATATCCATTTTCCTTCATTAGTCTGTAAATCTGCTCCCGTTCATAATTAAGTGAGTCAGAATCGTATTGCATGCCAGTACGTAAATGGGTAACAGCAGGCTTATTGGCATTGTATACGGCTTTAATATTGGCACTTGCTATAGAATCGCTTAGCTTATCGATAAAATAAGCAGGGCCTGGCTGTGCTTTGAAGTTAATCTCGGCCTTTTTATCCTTTACCTGAATATTCGCCGTAACCTTAGCCTGAAAGTACCCCTTATTGTTAAGGAATTTCTGAATCTGTGTTCTGGATATTTCTACCAGCGTACTATCCAAAATAGCAGGCGGTGTTCCAAATGGTTTTATATTATTGGTTTTGTAGCGCCCGTCTTTCGTATTGAATAAATTGTATAGCGGAACATTAATACTAAAGGCAGATACAGGACGGATATCTTTTTGAACATAATTGTACGCTTGCTCTTCAAATTTAGCATCTACGCTATCTATTGTAACTTTTTTAACAATGGCTTGGTAATCGGCTATGTACTTTGTTGATGAACAGGCCTGCATTAAAACAATAATTAATAGTAATATTGCAGGGCTTTTCAGTTTAATATTTATCAAGTATTGGTATGCTTTCAAAATCTCAGATTAGTTTTGTTAAATCGTTACATCAAAAAAAATATCGCAGGGAAAATGGTTTGTTTCTGGTTGAGGGCATAAAGTCAATTAAAGAATTTATCCAATCAAGTTACCAAATTCATACCATTTTTTACACAACCGAGCAACGCGAAGTGTTACCCCAACTGCCCGCAAATATAAACTTATTTGAAGTAAACAACGCTGAACTGGCTAAGATTAGTACTTTGCAAACACCTCAGGGTTTTATGGCTTTAGTTTATATCCCTAAAAATAAATCAGTCAGTACCGAATCATTGGCCAATCAATTTACGCTTGTACTAGATGGTGTACAGGACCCAGGGAACATGGGTACTATTATTAGAACAGCAGATTGGTTTGGATTTAAACAAATTATTTGCTCTGAAGATACAGTTGAAGCGTACAACCCCAAGACTGTTCAGGCAACTATGGGATCGCTGGCCAGGGTAAATATTTCATATGTAAATTTGCTAGATTTCATTTCTGAAAGTAAAATTCCCGTTTTTGGGGCCTTACTGGAAGGAAAATCTATTTATAAAATTGACTGGAAGAAAGAAGGGTTGATTATTTTAGGAAATGAAGGCAAAGGAATTACTCAGGAAGTGATTTCAAAAGTAAATCAACCAGTTACGATTCCAAACTTTGGCGAAGCTGAATCTTTAAACGTTGCGGTGAGTGCTGCAATCTTCTGTTCGGAGATTAGAAGAACAAAAAATTAACACAGAAAAATGCATTATTATTTGCGAGCTAATTATTAATTGCTATTTTTGCAGCCTGAATTTCAGGGTCGAGTGGCCGAGTGGCTAGGCAGAGGTCTGCAAAACCTTCTACAGCGGTTCGAATCCGCTCTCGACCTCCATTTGTACAAAATATAATTAATAAAAGGTTATTACCATGGCAGTTACCAGATTAAAAAGAAAAGACAGAAGAAATAAAAACTTTGCAAAACAAGAGGTTGATTTCTTAAAGAGAGCAACTAACATCGAATTAGGAAGTCGTTCTGCACAATCTAAAAAAGATCAGTTAGCTAAAAACAATGCTGTTTTAGCTTCATTGGCAAAATAATTTTTAGATCTTCTTCTAAAAGGCTTAAAGCATCCTTCTGATCAAAGGATGCTTTTTTTATGCATTAAACTTTATGTCACTGGTTTTAATACTTAACTTCAGTATCACAAAAAACCTCAATGAAAAAAGCCATCATACTCCCGCTCTTACTCCTATCGATTTCAACCTTCAGCCAAACATCCAAAGCCGAGCAAATTTTAATTCAAAAATTCCTCAGCATCCAATACTGGAATGATAAGCTACTCAATGAGCCAAAAACAGCGTTTAATGACTCACTGATCAGAAGCAATGAAATATTCAAGCTGAGCCTCTTAAAATACACCACCGAAGGAGCCAGTCTTAACTATCCTTTTAAACAATTACAAAAAGAGGGAGTGCACATCGCATCAGCTAAGGATGGACGTTTCAGAATATATTCATGGGACACGCTCACTGGTGGAAGCATGCACTTTTTCGACAATATCTATCAATTCAAGGAATCGGGAAAAACCTATTCAAAAACCATCGTTGCCCCACAGGGAGATGCAGGAGGATGGTACTCTGAAATTTTCAACTTCGAACGTAATGGCCAAACGTATTATTTAGGCTATTTTAATGCCATCTACTCTAACAGTCATTGTGCACAAGCCATCAAGCTTTTCGGAATAGACACAAAAGGGCTTCACGACGATGTTAAATTGATTCAAACAAAAACCGGTATTAAAAACTCACTTCGTTTCTCCTTCGATTTCTTTTCTGTAGTAGACCGACCAGAAAGACCTGTTAAACTAATCCACTTCGACTCAGAAAATAAAAACATAAAAATCCCTATCGTGTTAAACGAGGGATTAGGTAAGGTAACCAACCGGTTTATCACTTACCATTTTAATGGAGAATATTTTGTGAAATCGAACTAGTGTTCTACAAGATCTTTACAGATTTGCTTGATTAAGCCTGGCCCCTCATAAATAAAACCTGTATAAAGCTGTACCAAGCTTGCCCCTGCTTCCAGTTTTTCCCGGGCATCTTTTGCCGAATGAATACCGCCAACTCCAATAATCGGAAAAGCTTTATTTGACTTTTCGGCAAGATACTTGATTACTTCTGTAGAACGCACCTTAACAGGTTTTCCACTTAAACCTCCCATTTCAGCAGATAAAACCTTATCAGTGATCAGATTTTCGCGACTTATAGTGGTGTTGGTTGCAATGATACCCGCTATTTTGGTCTCTGCTACAATTTCGATAATATCATCAAGCTGTGCATCTGTTAAATCAGGTGCTATTTTAAGTAAGATCGGTCTGGAGATATTATTCTTAAGATTGCGTTGTTGTAGCGTATTTAAGATATTCTTCAGGGGTTCTTTTTCTTGCAGTTCACGTAAACCTGGTGTGTTAGGAGAACTCACATTCACCACAAAATAATCTACTACATCGAAAAGGCGGTCGAAACATTTGATATAATCGCTTACAGCATCTTCATTAGGTGTGGCTTTATTTTTACCAATATTTCCGCCTACCACAATATCAGGATGACGATCTTTAAGCAACCTTAATCGCTCAGCCATCACATCTACCCCTTTATTATTGAAGCCCATGCGATTAATCAGGGCCTCATCATTCGGCAAGCGAAACATCCTCGGTTTATCATTTCCCGGCTGTGGCATCGGCGTAACCGTACCTACCTCTATAAAGCCAAAGCCCAAATTACTTAAGGCCTCCACGTACTCACCATTCTTGTCGAACCCTGCAGCCAAGCCTACCGGATTTCTAAATTTTATTCCAAAAACCTCACGTTCCAGACCTTTAATATGTACATCAAAGCTGCTCCGGATAATTGTTTTGCCTAGTGGAAATTTATCATTAAACCATTTTAACCGCTTTACTACGAAGTAATGCACGTTTTCTGGGTCAAACTTAAAGAATATAGGTTTAATTAGACGATACATGCAACGAAGATAAATAAAATATGGAAAATGTAAAGCAGGAAAAACGTGGTTGAAGATGGAAGATGGCACAATGGAAGAGGCGCAGCAAGCTTTTCCATCTTACTTAAAATCCCTCTTCCATTCTTTCCCCTCTTCTATTCCCAGCTAGTATGCAGCTGTAAATTGCTCCTGATGGTAATTATTATTTTCCAATTCATCAGCGATAACGATGGCCAGGTCTTCTACTGATAAAATTGAACGGCCTTCCTCATTAAAAACAGGCGAAGTTTTACCTAAACGATACTCGCCTGTGCGACCGATGGTAATGCCTTGATGCATTTCGATAGCAGGGCTAAAAAACAACCAGTCTAACTCTTTTTCCTGCTTTAAGGTATTGAAATAATCTCTTACCGCAGTGGCTCCTGGCTTAATCTCTTCCGGGAAATCTGGCCCATCTACCAATTGGTTTCCGTCAATTTGCAAAGTACCTGCACCACCAATAAAAATATAGCGCTTAACACCAGATAATTTAACCGCAGCCTGAATAGCTTCTGCCCCTGCTATTGTATCGGCATAAAGATTGGGGTTTGTCCAACCGGCATTAAATGCACTTACAACCGCATCTGCGCCCTTCAAGGTGGCAGCAAGTTTTTCTGTATCTAACACATCCGCAGCAACCTTGGTTACCTTTTCACTGTCAATTTCAATTTTAGTAATGTCGCGGGCAATGGCAATTACCTCGTTACCACGACTAACTAATTCATTTAAAATGGCTTTGCCGACAAATCCTGTGGCGCCGATTAATGCTACTTTCATAATTTATGTTTAATTGTTGAACTGTTTAATTGCTTAATTGTTAGCGGCAAGCGCTTAACTGTAACTCTCGATACTTGTTACTCAATACTTGATACTTACACCTCGATACTTGCTACTTAATTCTTGATACTAAGCAGATTTGTAACATATTTCATTACAGTTATGAATAAATTTTTTTACTTAAACTTTCCCGTAAAATCTGCCAACGTCTGATTTCCCAGGCTCTTAAGCAATGTATCTTCCACCTCCTGATATAAATCCTTTAAATGAGTATTAATCTGTCTGCCAACAGGGCATTTAGGGTTGGGTTGATTTTTACTCTCACCCAAAAAACTTTTATCCTTTACAGCCAAATAAACATCTGCCAAATTGATATCTGCCGATTTCTTAGCTAAGGTAGTACCTCCGCCCTTTCCTTCCCTACTTTCTACGAAACCATGTTTACGCAGATTAATAATCTCTTTACGAACCAGAACGGGATTAATATTGATACTGCCAGCTATCAGATCAGAATTGACATATTGTCCCTTCATTTGATCTAAAAGGGTCAAAATATGCAGGGAGATCGGGAAACGGCTATTGTTCATTCTGTAATTATTTTTATTACAGTACAAAGGTAAGTAAAATTTTAGGCTATCAAAAAAATGTTAATTTTTTATTCCTAATTGTTCTAAAACATATCTTTGCATAATTTTTCCCGCCAAACAAACACATTGAAAAAGTTCTTCAAAATATTAGGCATTAGCCTGACTGCTGTAATCGCATTACTGGTAATCATCCCATATTTAATCCCTCAAACCATCAAAAAAGGGGTAACTCAGGTCATCAATCAAAATATAAAGGGCGAGGTGAAGTTTGAAAGCACCAGCATTTCATTTTTTAATCACTTTCCATCCCTCACACTCAATCTGAACGAGTTTTTACTTAAAGGCTCTGCACCCTTCCAAAGGGATACACTAATTTACACCAGGAAGCTGGCCTTAGGCATTAACCTGCTTTCCTTATTTTCTAAACAGGTTAAAATTGATGAATTTTATCTGGATGATGCCAGAATCAATATCCTAACCGACGAAAAAGGGCATGCGAATTACAATGTTTATGAAAGCAAGCCTGCCGAAAAAACTTCAAAAAACGAAAGTGAAACCGCTTTAAAAATTGAGGGGATCTTCATCAACAATAGCAATTTAACTTATAGTGATAAATCCATCCCCATGTTGATTCGTACTAAGGGTTTTAACTATACTGGAAAGGGAGATTTGAGCCATGCCATTTTTGATTTAAAAAGTAACCTCTCCATTGCAGAAATGGATGTGCTTTATGCCAACACGCCCTACCTGTTAAAGAAAAAAATTAATGCCAGGCTCATCACCAAAGTAAATACAAACTCGCTAAACTTAATTTTCGACGAAAACAACTTAGTGATCAATTCCCTGCCTATACGTTTTGTGGGTCATTTTTCCTTTTTAAAAGATGGATATGATATTGATTTCAGAACTACAGCAAAAGAAACAGATTTACACAATATTTTTACTGCCCTACCGCCCGAAATAGCCGATAGACTGGCGCGCACCAATATTAAGGGTTACGCGGAAATAGATGCCTCACTTATTGGTAAGTATATCGCCGCCACACACAAAATGCCTACCCTTTCTTTTAACATGAAAGTAAGAGAAGGCTTTATTTCTAATCCAAATGCTCCAGAACCCATCAGCAATTTGTTTTTAAACTTAAAGACAAAACTGCCTGGCTTAAATACCGACAGCCTGACCATTAATATGGATAGTCTTTATTTTTACATCGGGAAGGATTACTTTGCTTCTATTACAAGGGTTAAAGGTTTCAAGGAACCCTACATTTACACCGATACCCGTTCTAATATCGATTTAGAAAAGTGGTCAAAAGCAGTTAATTTAGATAGTTTAGCCTTAAAAGGCCGATTAAACATCAACCTAAAGGCAGATGGAAAATATGGTAAAAAAGTAGTTCATTCGGGCATCAGGCAGGTTGACACGACTACAACTGTACCTAAATTCTCGTTAAAAGCATCACTCAACAACGGCTATTTCAAGTACCTCGCCATGCCCACGGCAATTAGTAAAATAGATTTTAGGATCAACGGTGTAAACACAGATGGCGAATATAAAAGTTCTAAATTTTCGATAGAAAATATCAATATTGAAGCCCTCAATAACTTTATAAAAGGTTACGCCAAGCTGCAAACAACCGAAAATATGTCCCTGGATATCCAGCTCAAATCGCTGATTGACTTTGCGGATTTGAAAACCATATATCCGATTAAGGGTTATGAATTAAATGGTATTTTGAATATTAACCTGCAAAGTAAAGGCCCCTTTAATAAAGCGAAAAAGCTTTTCCCCATTACAACAGCGGCCATTAAATTGAACAATGGCAGACTCAAAACACCAAATTTCGACCAGCCTTTAGAAAAAATTGAAATTGATGCAGATTTAATCAACACAGACGGCACCTTAAAGAACACTAAACTCAACATCAAACCCATTTCTTTCCAAACGGCCAATCAGCCGTTTACACTTAGGGCCGATGTAAGTAATTTTGAAAATATTGCGTACCATGTTAGCTCAAAAGGAACTGTTGATATTGGCAAAATGTATCAGTTATTTGCCATTAAAGGTTATCAGGTTAGGGGATTAATTTTTGCAGATGTGGTTTTCAAAGGCCTGCAGAGCGATGCCATGAATGGAAGATATGCCAAACTACGAAACAGCGGCAGAATGACTGTTAAAGGCCTGAATCTTCAATCTGATTTGTTTCCAAAAAGCTTTTTGATCAAAAACGGTGTCTTCTCCTTTCATCAGGACAAAATTAGATTCGATGAATTTAATGCCAGCTACGGACAATCAGACTTTAAGTTAAACGGAAATTTAAATAATGTAATTAACTATGTGTTGAACGATAAGGCCAAACTGACCGGTAATTTTAAACTCAGCAGCAACAAAATTCTGGCAGACGAATTTATGGTTTACGCTGATCCTGCTCCAAATGCAGTCACACCGGCAGCAAGTGGCGTTATCCTTATCCCCAACAATCTGAATATTACTTTTTCTGCAAATGCCAATGATGTAATTTACAATGGACTAAACATTAAGCAGGCAAAAGGAACCATCGTGATTAACAATGGGACTTTGGCATTAAAGCAAACTGGTTTTAACATTGCTGGTACACAAGTGGGTATGGATGCCAGTTACAAAAGTACAAGTACGAAATCCGGGCTTTTTGATTTCCATTTAACCGCCAAAGAATTTGATATTGCAAGAGCCTATATGGAAATTAAACTATTCAGGGAGATGGCCAGTTCAGCGTCAAAAATTAAGGGGCAGGTTGGTTTAGACTATCAGCTTTCGGGAAAACTGAATGCTGAAATGTTCCCTGTTTTTCCTTCCTTAGAAGGTGGTGGTGTACTTAGCCTAAAAAAAGTAAGCTTAATGGGTTTCAAAATGATGAATGCGGTAAGTAAAGCAACTAAGCGTGATAGCCTGAGCAATCCAGATTTATCTGATGTCCAGATCAAATCTACCATCAAAAACAATATTATTACCATTGAACAAACCAAAATGAAAGTGGCTGGCTTTAGGCCCCGTTTTGAAGGGCGGGTAAGCTTCGATGGCCGTCTTAACTTAAGCGGTCGCCTGGGGCTTCCTCCTTTTGGTATTTTCGGCATTCCTTTAAGCATAACCGGAACACAGGAAAAGCCGATAGTAAAACTGAAGCGGAACAAGGCTTAAATTAGTCCTGAGTCTGAAGTCCTTAGTCCAGAGTCTTATAAAAGCGCCTGATTAACTTTGCTCAACCAATCCTGTCCGTCGAGTTCCGAAGGAGTTCTACGGATTGTTTAATGGAGGAGAGTCTTGGACTCGGTTTAAGTAATGTTGAGTTATGAAACTCAACGGTATGCTGTAATCCGTAGAGGCGCTGCGCTTAACTCTACGGACAGGGCAGGGCTTAAATTAGTCCTGAGTCTGAAGTCTGTAGTCCAGAGTCTTATCAAAGCGCCTGCTTAACTCTCCTTAATTCCTTAATGTTTGCTTAAAAAATGGAGAGTTGAAAGTTAAAAGTGTAAAGTTGAAAGTGAAACAGACTTAACTTACCTTAATGTTAGCTGAAAGAATGGCTTAAATTAGTCCTTAGTCCAGAGCCTTATAAAAGCGCCTGCTTAACTTTTCCTTAATTCCTTAATGTTTGCTTAAAAAATGGAGAGTTGAAAGTTAAAAGTGTAAAGTTGAAAGTGTAACCGACTGAATTTCCCTTGTTCCTTAATATGTGTTGAAAGAATGAAGAGTTGAAAGTGCTACACACTTAATCTAATTCCTTAATAATCGCTTCAGAACCAAATTTGGGTTAAAAAGCAAAGAAACAGAGGCTAAACCCCTATTTGATTTTAGAAATAAAAAGCCCTTTAAAATTCGTACTTTTGCAGCCGAAATGATTTCAATAAATAATTTAACATTTTTAATAGGCTCCAGAGCCTTGTACGACGAGGCGAACTGGCATATTAAACCAGGAGATAGAGCGGGGTTAATTGGTGCTAACGGAACAGGAAAGTCTACTCTTTTAAAACTTATTGTAGGAGAATACGCACCAAGTTCGGGTACCATTTCAATGTCGAAAGACCTCAGAATTGGCTATTTAAACCAGGATTTACTTTCTTACGAATCACACCACAGTATTTTACATGTAGCCATGGAGGCTTTTGACCGCCAAAACAAGTTACATGATGAGATTGAAGAACTACTCAAAAAAATTGAGACCGATTATAGTGAGGAGGTTTTATATAAACTGAGCGACAAACAGCAAGAATTTGAGGCACTTGACGGTTACAACATCGAATACAGAGCCAATGAAATTTTAGCGGGTTTAGGTTTCAGCACGGCAGATCAGCAGCGTCCGTTAAACACCTTTTCGGGAGGATGGCGTATGCGTGTAATGCTGGCTAAAATTCTATTACAAGATCCAGACATCCTGCTACTTGATGAGCCAACCAACCACATGGATTTACCTTCCATCAAATGGTTAGAAAATTATCTGGCAAGCTTTGAAGGAGCTATTGTCATCGTTTCTCACGATAGGTACTTCTTAGATAAAATTGTAAACCGCACGGTAGAATCCCGCAAGGGAAAACTGACTGTTTATGCTGGTAATTACAGCTTCTATGTGGAAGAAAAATCTTTAAGGGCCGAAATCCAAAAAGGAGAATTTAAAAACCAGCAAGCTAAAATTAAGCAGGAAGAACGTTTAATTGAACGTTTTAAAGCTAAGGCCAGTAAGGCAAAAATGGCCCAATCCAGAATGAAGGCCTTAGATAAAATGGAACGTGTTGAGGATGTAGATGATGATAACCCAACAGTTAACTTCAGCTTTAAATTCACCAAACCATCTGGCCGCCATGTTGTGCGTATTGAGCATGTAACCAAGCGTTATCCTAATGTTCATATCCTGGATGATGCCGAAGCAGTAATTGAAAAGGGAGATAAAATTGCCCTGATTGGTGCCAACGGTAAAGGTAAGTCTACCTTATTGCGGATTATTGCGGGAACTGAAAAAGCTGACGGAACCTGCGAAACAGGTCATAATGTAACTACAACCTTCTTTGCGCAGCACCAGTTGGAGTCGCTTCATTTAGACAATGCTATTTTAGAGGAGCTGCAAGCTTTTGCACCTAAACATACAGATACCGAGTTGCGTAGTATTTTAGGCTGCTTCTTATTTACGGGCGACGATGTTTTCAAAAAGATCAAAGTCCTTTCAGGAGGTGAAAAATCTCGTGTGGCCCTGGCCAAATCGTTAACTACAGATTCGAACTTCCTGATTCTGGATGAGCCTACCAACCATCTGGATATTCAGTCGGTTAACATCTTAATCCAGGCTTTACAACAGTTTGAAGGTACTTTTATTGCTGTATCTCACGACAGGTACTTCCTGGATAACGTAGCCAATAAAATCTGGTTTATCGAAGAAGAAAAAATTAAGCAATACCCAGGTACTTATGCCGAATATGAAGAATGGAACAGTAAACGTGTTGTTCCGATATCGAAGCCTATTCCAGTAAAAATGCCTGAAAAAGAAAAGCCTGCAGCAAAACCTGCCTCTACCCCTAACACCGCCAGCCAGTTGAAAAAATTGAACGACGAGCTTAAGAAAGTGGAAGAAAACATTGCGGAACTGGAACAAAAGGTTAAAGAAATTGAAACCGAACTGGCAGATGAGCAAGTGTACAGCAAGGCCGACAAATTAGCCGAAACAAACAAACGTTACTTAGCAGTAAAACAAGATTTGGATACCAATCAAACCAAATGGGAAACTTTAGCTGCAGATATTATGGAGTTAGAAGGTTAATCTAACCTTAAGTAATATAGATTTAGAAGCCGTTGATAAACATCAGCGGCTTTTATTTTTCATACAATTTAGCCAAAGTTTTGTGGCTTCGACTGAAACCTTTACTTTTAAAAATGCAAAAAATATTATTTCCGATCTTATTTTTCATCTCTACCTTATCCTTTGCACAAAGTAATGGCGCTTTCAGCTACGAGAATAAAATTTACCTACCCAATATTAAAACCGCCTTGTGCTACAATAGCAATAAGGAGCAAAGCTTACCGGTAATCCAATTAAACTCAGCAGAAACACTTAGCTTTTCTTTTGATGATTTATTGGGTGGTACCAAAAACTATTGGTATACAGTTGAGCATTGCACTTCAGACTGGAAGCCCTCCAAAATTTCGAGCATAGATTACCTGGAAAGTTTTAACGAAGACCGGATTATCAATTATAGATATTCTGCTAATACCACCAGAAAATATACCCACTATGAACTTACGCTTCCTAATCAGCAAGTTCAGCCTAAGATTGGGGGCAATTACCTGTTAAAGGTTTACGAAGATGGAGACATTAAAAAGCCTGTAATTTCTCAGCGTTTCTATATTGTTGACAGCCAGGTTGCGGTGGCGGCCCAAATTACCAACTCCATGCAGGTAGAATTTAGAAACTATAAGCAGAAAGTTAATTTCACACTCAATCATGCCATTCCGATTGCTAACCCTTACCAGGATTTAAAGGCTGTAGTGATGCAAAATTTCGACAGTAATACTTCACAAGTTAATCAACGTCCTTCTTTCGTAAAACCCAACCAATTAATCTACAACGACCTCAATACCAACGATTTTTGGGGAAACAATGAATTTAGAAAATTCGACACCCGCAGTCTGCGTTTCAAAGGTGACAATGTGCGCGACATTTTCCGTGATAATGAATCCGTAAACGTGATGTTATTCCAGGACATCAGTCGCAATAACAGTACTTTCGCCAATCAATATGATGAAAATGGTAATTTCTTCATCCGCAACACAGATGGCAGGGATGATAAAACAGAATCAGAATATATGGGTATTTTATTCACCTTGAATGCCCCTGCCCCTACAGCCAACGGCGAAGCTTATGTTATTGGCAGGTTTAATAACTATACCCTTAATGCAGACAATAAGTTGCTTTATGATGCTAATAAGAAGCAATTTTACGGCAATATCATGCTTAAGCAGGGTTTATACGATTATGAATATGCCTGGCTCGATAAAACTACCAATACCGTAGAAACCAGGCCATTTGAAGGTTCCTTTTTTCAAACAGAGAATAGCTACCAGATTTTCGTTTACTACAGAAGACCGGGAGCCAGATGGGAAACTTTAGTGGGATACACTAACCTAACTAATAAGGTCTCAGAAAGATAGACAACCGTTTGCGCAGAATTAATTGTCAATCATACCTTTATTGTTACAATATTTTTCTTCCCTTTTAAGCAGGGTTAATTACTTTAGTATTTCAGATTTGAAATAATAAAATTGCTTATCCCAAAATAAGCAGGCTAACCAAAAAATATGCTTAAACAACTCCTTGCTATAACGGCGATATCCATTTCTTGCGTGCAGCTAAATGCACAGACTAATCTTAAACCATATACGCAAAACATTGAAGGTACCAAGCTCAGTTTCGACATGCAGGCTATCCCTGCCGGAACGTTTAAAATGGGCAGTAACAATGGAAAAGCCGATGAAAAGCCAGTACATGAAGTAAAATTAGATGCATTTTGGATGGGTAAATATGAAGTTACCTGGAACATTTTTGAGCCTTTTCTCTATCGTGATTATGAACTGAAAGCCAGCGAAGGAAAAATACCCGCAGAAGTAGATGCGGTAACCCGACCTACCAAACCTTATCTAGACATGACCTTTGGCATGGGCAAAGAGAATCAACCGGCCTTAGCCATGACTCAATACAATGCCATACAATTTTGTAAGTGGCTATATGTGCGTACTGGAGTCTTTTACCGTTTACCAACAGAAGCGGAATGGGAATATGCCTGTAAAGCCGGTACCAGCACCAAATATTCTTTTGGAGAGAATGCTGCTGACTTAAAACAGTATGCCTGGTATCAGGATAATAGTGAAAACAAAACGCATCCCGTAGGACAAAAGAAACCGAATGCATGGGGCTTATATGACATGCACGGGAACGTAAGCGAATGGACTTACGATGAATACCTGGCAGATTTCTATGCTAAAAGTGATGGAAAAGTAGCTGTAAATCCTGTATCTGTACCCAGCAAACTCTACCCCAATACAGTTCGTGGCGGTTCTTATGATGAAACGCCTGAAAATTTAACTTCTACTGCCAGGCTAGCTTCAGACCCTGCCTGGAAGCAATTAGACCCACAAATCCCCAAAAGTAACTGGTGGTTTCCAGAAGCCCCTTTTGTGGGTATGCGTTTGGTTCGACCAGCCAAAACGCCTTCAAAAGCCGAAATTGATGCCTATTACAACAAACAACCTATAAAAGACCTATAATCTACCCTTAATCAAACTAATCCACAAATGAAAAAAGAACCAATTACCCAACAACGAAGAGATTTTTTAAAAGCTTCTGCCCTCATAGCAGGTGGCGCATTACTGAGCAGCATTCCATTAGCAGGAGCCTATGCATCAGGAAGTGACACCATTAAAATAGCGCTTGTAGGCTGTGGAGACAGAGGAACCGGTGCTGCTGTGCAGGCATTAAGTACTAAATTTAATTTAAAATTAGTGGCTATGGCAGATGCTTTCCAGGATCGATTGGAAGTCAGCTACACCAACCTAAAAACTAAATTTGCCGATAAGGTAGATGTTCCAAAAGATCGACAGTTTGTTGGGTTTGAGGGATATTTAAAAGCCATTGCTTTGGCAGATGTAGTATTATTGGCAACCCCTCCGGGATTCAGGCCCATGCATTTTGAAGAGGCCATAAAACAAGGCAAGCATGTGTTTATGGAGAAGCCCGTAGCAGTTGATGCTGCAGGGATCAGAAAAGTAATCGCTGCTGCTGAAGAGGCTAAAAAGAAAAAATTAAACGTGGTAGTGGGGCTACAACGACGCTATCAAACCAATTACCGCGAGGCCATAAAACGTATTCAGGATGGTGCCATAGGCGATATTGTTTCGGGTCAGGTATTCTGGAACAGTGGCGGTGTGTGGGTTCGTCCACGTGTTGCAAGCCAAACTGAAATGGAATATCAAATGAGAAACTGGTATTATTTCAACTGGCTTTGCGGAGATCATATTGTAGAGCAGCATGTTCACAATATTGATATTGCCAACTGGGTTAAAGGAGATCATCCGGTATCCATTCAGGGAACAGGAAGCCGTGCCTGGAGAACAGGAAAAGATTATGGTGAAATTTATGATAACCACGCAGTAGAATTAACTTATAAAGACGGTTCGGTGGTGTATAGCCAATGTCGCCATTTTGAAGGCATTAGCAACCGGGTAGATGAGACTTTTCAGGGTACAAAAGGTAAGGTCTATTTATCGGGCAGCAATCAGGCAGTATTGTGGGACGCCAAAGGCAATGAAATTTATAAGCACAATACCAAAGGTAATGCCAATCCTTACCAAACAGAGCACGATGAATTATTCGAAGCCATTGCTAACGGTCAGTATAAATTCGCTAATGCAGACTATGCTGCTACCAGCACATTAACCAGTATTATCGGCCGATTGGCCACCTATTCTGGTAAAGTTATCAAGTGGGATGAGGCTTTGGCTTCTGATGAAGTATTAATGCCGGATCGTTTGGCCTGGGATGCTACGCCAAAGGTATTGCCAGATGCGAATGGTTTATATCCTTACGCCATGCCCGGAAAAACCAAAGTAATCTAAGCCTGCTAAGATGTACATCCGTTACCTGATCTTGTTCATACCCTTTTTTATGGCCTTCTTCTTTAAAGAGGAATTTAAACCCTATAAAATTTCGGGGTATGCACAGGGTACGGATTACACCATTACTTACTACGCCAGGGATAGTATAGTAACCCAAAAAGGGATTGATAGCTTATTAGATGTGATCGATCAATCGATGTCTTTATATAAAAAGGAATCGCTAATTAGCCGGTTTAATGCCTCAAATAAAGGTATCCAGGTAGACGAGTTAATGGCGAATGTACTTAAAAGGAGCTTTGAGATTAATCAAGATACTAAGGGGATTTTCGACATTACGGTAGCCCCCTTGGTTCAAATTTGGGGATTTGGGCCAAAGCAACAGCAACAAGAACCTGATAGTGCTGCCATTAAGCAGATCTTGAAAAATGTGGGGATGCAGTACATCCATATGGATAAAAACCACCTCAGGAAAGCTAAAGCTGAAATAAAAATCGATTTAAATGGCATTGCACAGGGATATAGCGTAGACTTAATTGCTCAATATCTCGAACAAAAAGGGATAAAAACTTATTTAGCCGAACTGGGTGGAGAGATCAGGGTTACCGGACGTAAACCCGATGGCAGTTTGATGAAAATAGGAATTGAGGGACCAGATGAAAATGGAGTTCCCGGTATCCGACACATTGCCAGTCTAGATCAGGGTGCCATAACTACCTCCGGTAACTACCGTAAATTCCACCAGAATGGCAATAAAAAGATCACTCACCTCATTAATCCTAAAACGGGTTATCCCCTAGATAACGAAATGATCAGCGTTACGGTATATGCTCAAAATGCGATTACCGCCGATGGTTACGACAATACACTGATGGCCATGTCATTAGAAGAGGCTTTGGCCTTTGTTTCCAAAAGGAAATACCTTGAAGCTTACTTTGTGTATCATCGAAAAGATGGAACAGTAGCCGATACCCTGACCACAGGTTTTAAAAAGTTATTAACCGACCCAATTAAACCTACCACAACACCCTAATGAAAAGAAGTGAATTTATAAGAAATAGCCTGCTTACCGTTGGCGCAATCACTACCGGATCGGGAATAACAAGTGCCTTTGCAGCTGATCAGGTTTCTGCTGTAGCTGCCGATCAAACCTTCCATATGGATTATGCCCCACACCAGGGCATGTTTGAGCAGCATGCAGGTAAAAGCTTTTTAGATCAGATCCAGTTTATGTACGATAAGGGATTTCGATCTATTGAAGATAATGGCTACCTGAACCGCGCTGTTGAGGAGCAAGAAAAAATAGGGAAACTATTGGCCAAGCTAGGTATGCGCATGGGCGTTTTCGTGGTTGATGGGGGCGACAACTGGAAAACTTCCCTCACTACAGGGAAAAAAGAGTTTAAAGATAAATTTGTTGAAACCTGCAAAAAATCTGTTGAAGCCGCCAAACGTTGCAATGCCAAATGGTTAACCGTTGTACCCGGTTTTTACGAACGCAACCTACCTTATGGCAACCAGTTTGCCAATGTAATAGATGCTATGCGGGCGGGCGCAGAAATATTCGAGCCCCATGGCTTAATTATGGTATTAGAAACCCTGAGCGACACGCCAGAACTGTTTCTGCAAAAAACGAATGAAACCTATGCCGTGTGCAAAGCCGTACAAAGTCCTTCGTGTAAAATTCTGTACGATATTTACCACATGCAACGCACCGAAGGTGATTTAATCAAAACCATCGACCGCTGCTGGGATGAGATTGCTTATGTTCAAATTGGCGATAACCCCGGAAGGAAAGAACCTGGAACCGGCGAAATTAATTACAAAAACCTTTTCAAGCACCTGCACAAAAAAGGATATAAAGGCGTAATGGGTATGGAGCATGGTAATTCCAAACCGGGCAAAGAAGGCGAATTGGCCTTGATTTCTGCCTACCGCGAAGCAGATAGCTTTTTGTAAAACAAAAAGCTATCAAAACCAACGAAGTTTGCCTGGGCCCTGGGCTAGTTAAACTTCGTTGGTTTTAGCCTGGCCCTGAACCGATTGAACTTCATTTGTTTAAGCCTGGCCCCCGAACTGGTAAACTTCGTTGGTTTATTCGCTTTGAACCCAAACCGAAACGCTTTTGCCGTGGCAGTGAAATTCGGCAAAGCCGTTCTCATCAATTACAATTCCTTCAGGATGTTTTCCTAAGGCATCAACGAAAGTTTTGCCTGCGAAATGCTGGCCTATTTCCATTGTTTTCCATCCTTCTTCTCCAGTGCTCAGCAGTACTGCCAACCCACTATTAGGATGTTCCTCATCTCCTGCCCGGGTCCAGCCTACGCAATTTCCATGATCAAAATAATCACGCTGTTCTCCATAAGCCAAATTTGTTCTGATTTTACTCATCACTTCCAGTTCAGGTAAAATGGCAAGTTCAATATGAATATCTTCTCCCTCTGGATTCTTGTCATCGTAAATACCACCATATAAATCGGGGAAAAATAAACACGGAATCCCTTGCATCCTTAGCAAGATAATGGCATAAGCCAAAGGCCTGAACCAAAACTCTACATAAGATTCTAGTGCCTGCAAGGGTTGCGAATCGTGGTTATCAACAAAAGTTACTGCCAGTTCGGGAGTGATTTGAATTAGCGTATTGTCGAAAATAGTCCGCATATCAAAATTTGAATCTTCTTTACTGGCGAGGAAAAAATTATGGTGAAGCAGCGAGTCAAAAATTTGCGTTCTTCCTTCGGTAAGTTGAATATATTCTTCTTGTTCTGCCGTATTAACCACATCCCAATTTTCGGCAACCACAAAAAACTGACGGTTATACTTTTGGTTGAGGTGATCAATCCATTCTATAATAAAATGCGGATTAATGTGTTTTACAGCATCTAACCTGAATCCATCCACCTTGGTATGCTCCACAATCCATTCGCCCCAATAGTTAAGTTCCTCCACCACGGCCCTATTTCGAAAATCAATATCGTTGAACATAAGGTAATCGTAATTCCCTAATTCTGTTGAAGGAACCTCTTCAAAACCTTCACCGGCAAAATTCTGAATAGAGTAAATGGCTGTTTCTTTTAAATCCTCAGCCCAATCTACCCCACTGAAACACTGATGGTCCCAAATAAATTGCGAATACTGCCCTTTTCTGCCGGGGAAAGTAAATTTGGTCCAGGCCTCTATTTCAAAAACATCACTAGTAAATTCATTTCTGTTTTCCTCATTCACTGTTCTCACTTCAATTCGCTCTAATTCATCACCACCAGCTTTATGGTTAAACACTACATCAGCTAAAACGGCTATTTGCTGTTCATGCAGGGCATCAATGGCTTTAATGTATTCATCCTTTGATCCATACCGGGTATTCACACTTCCCTTTTGGTCAAACTCTCCCAAATCAAATAAATCATACACATCATAACCCACAGAATACCCTCCGGTACTGGCCTTGTATGCCGGTGGAAGCCATACTGAGGTTACACCAATTTCTTTTAAACGAGTAGCTTCGGTGGCAACTTTATTCCATAAATTTTGTTCTTCGTTATAATACCAATGAAAATATTGGATAATGGTTTGGTTTTGCATGCATCTATTTTTTATGCTAACATAACATCACTTTTAAAGAATTGTTCAGGAATCTACTTAAAATAAATAAGCACCCTTACCTCAACAGGCATTTATAGTGTAAATTTCCTTACTTTTGCGCCTAACTATGAGTTTGAAAAAGAAATTTGCGAAAGAGAGTTTTACAATTATGAACGAGTTGGTGCTTCCAAACGACACCAATACATTGAATAATTTAATGGGTGGCCGTTTGCTTCACTGGATGGATATTGCTGCTGCCATTTCTGCTCAAAAACATTGTAACCGCATTGTGGTAACGGCCTCTGTAGATAATGTTTCTTTCAAACAACCTATTAAACTAGGCGATGTTATCACTATTGAAGCTAAAGTTACCCGCGCTTTTAATACTTCAGTTGAAGTACGACTTGATGTTTGGTCGGAAAATATTCCGAGTGGATCACGCCAGAAGAGTAACGAGGCCTACTACACTTTCGTGGCGGTAGATCAGAGTGCCCGAACTATTCCTGTGCCGGAGTTAATCCCAGAAACACCAGAAGAATTTGAACTCTTTGAAGGGGCTTTAAGAAGAAGGCAATTAAGATTGGTGTTAGGTGGAAAAATGCATCCAGACGATGCTTTAGAGCTAAAGGCTTTATTCTCTAAATCATAATTTTTACAGAAAACGTTTACAGTCTTATTTTGTTTCTGTTATTTTAGCCGTTTAGACTAAACTAAGAAACATGACTACATATACCATCCTCATTATTTTAAGCGGATTAGTGATCTTCTCCTATCTGTTTGATTTAGTGGCCAGTAAAACTAAAATCCCCTCAGTTTTATTGCTGCTGATGCTGGGAATTGGACTGCGTTTTTTAGTAGACTACCTTAAAATACACACCTATAATTTCTTAAACATCTTACCTACTTTAGGTACCGTAGGGTTAATTTTAATTGTTTTCGAAGGTTCATTAGAGCTTAAATACGATAAGAATAAGAACAAAATTATAAAAAGTGCTTTTTTATCGGCGCTATCTATTCTGCTACTTACCATTGTAGTGATTACCTTTATTATCTATCAGATTACGCACCGAGATCTTTATACTTGCATAGCCAATGCTGTTCCTTTTAGTGTAATCAGTTCAGCTATTGCCATTCCATCGGCCGCCGCTTTGAATGGAAAAGATAAAGAGTTTGTTATTTACGAGTCTTCTTTTTCTGACATCCTGGGCGTAATCGTCTTCAATTTTGTAGTTAGCAATGCTTCGGTATCGGCTTATTCTTTTGTAAGCTTAGGATTCAGCACTTTTCTAATTGTGCTGCTATCGGCTGTAGCCTGTATAGTATTGTTATACATTATGGGAAGGTTGGTACATCACATTAAGTTCTTTCTGATCATTGCCATACTAATTCTGGTTTATGCAATCGGACAATCCTATCACCTCTCGTCGTTAGTGCTGATTTTAAGTACCGGCTTATTTCTAAACAATGTAGATACTATTCAAAATGCCTGGTTTAGGGGAGTTTTCTTATATAAAAACCTAACAGCAGATCTCTCGCAACTCTATCAGCTGTCGGCAGAGAGCGCCTTCATTTTAAGAACTTTTTTCTTCGTGATTTTCGGTTTTACCATGAATCTTTCTGAACTTAACGATCAGCCAGTTTTGGCCAATGGATTCTTCATTTTAGCGTCCATCTATATAATCAGATTGGTTTGCCTGAGATTCTTTAAGAAAGATAGCCCTATCCCTTTTCTTTACATCGCACCAAGGGGATTAATTAGCATTTTGTTGTATCTAAATTTACCTGATTCGCTAAAGTTACCGCAGGTGGGTACATCCTTTCTATTTTTAGTGGTACTGGGTTCGAGCATTGTTATGACGCTTGGCATTACCTTGAGCAAGCGTAAGGCAGCAGAAATCAGGGCTTAAAGGAAGCTGAAATGGCTTTCATCTTTTTAAGTTCCATTAAAACATCGGGATGTGTTTGGTAGTAAATTGAATAATAGGAGAGTTCGTTAAGCTTAGACCTATCCTTACGCAGATTAAAGTTAGCCTGATTGGGATTAATTTTATGGATAGGCCATACAAGCATATTCGCAATCCCTGTACCAATTACGGAAAAAAATGTGGCCGCCAGCTCCTCTTCAACGGTAGGTATTTCATGTCCGTTTTTATCGACCATTTTCCCATGCGAATTCATTTTATATTCCTGGGAATCGGATCCGATTTTCAGGAAATCTACAGTCTTGAAACCTTTTTTAGGGATACGAATCTGGATCCGCTTGATATCTGCAACAGCAATCTTATTAAAAGTACCTTCATCATTTAAAATAACATGGGTAGAATCTACCTTGTATAAAATCCCTTTTTGCTTATCCGATTGGGTTTTAACAACCGCCAGGTAGGGTTTGACATGCTGGCCCTTTGCGATATTCAAAATTAAAACGAGGATGATTGTAAAATAGCTGGCTTTCATATTAAGAATCGTTTCAAGGGCTTAACTTATTTCGTTCGAGGCAGTTAAAAAGAATGATCCTCAGAACAAGACATTAAAAAGGCAGTTAATTAACTGCCCATTTCTAAAATTTTATCAAATTCTTCTGCCTTCAAAGGCATTACCGATAAACGACCCTGGCGAACCAGCGAAATATCTTTTAGGGTTTCTTCTGCTTTAATTTGCTCTAATGAAACCGGATTTTTTAGGGAATGCACCGGAGATAGATCAACTACCACCCAATTGGTATCCTCTGTTGTTGGATCCTGATAAGATTCTTTAACTACTTTAGCTACACCAACCACGTTTTTACCTTCGTTACTGTGATAGAAAAGGACTAAATCTCCTTCTTTCATGTCTCTGAGGTTATTACGAGCCTGATAGTTGCGAACACCATCCCAAAAAGTGCGTCCATCTTCGTTAAACTTCTCCCAGCTGTATTTAAATGGTTCGCTTTTCACTAACCAATATTGTGTGTTTTTCATTATTAAATCTTGTATGGTGCAAAAATAACAATCTCTGTGAAATGGGATGTATCTTTCTACTGGCCTAATCCAAAAAAGAATGGAAACTGTGAGAGGGATTTGTTCAGTGTTTATGCGCGTAGAACTCTTGATTCCCTGCTCCAAAAAGGTTTAGCTGGCAAGGGTTAAGTTGGTGAGTTGGGCTTATAGGTACACCCAAGACCAGGAACACCTTGCGGAAGATTTATTGATAGGTTACATGCCCAGGACTCTTTCCCTAATGTTACAAAAGTACAAACAGGTTTATTCTAAAATTAATCTTCCACGAAAGATTATACTTTTATACTATTTTCCGGGAATTGTTTAGAAATGACTTCCTTAAGCTGATCCTGATGCTGATCTCCCCAAAGACCAATGGTATGGATTACAGGTATCAAAGTCTTGCCAAAATCAGTTAAATCATACTCCACTTTAGGCGGCATAACCGGAAAGATCTTTCTGGTAACCAGTTCATGCTCCTCCAGTTCCTTTAACTGGATATTCAACACCCGCCTTGATACATCTGGTATCTTTCGCTGCAATTCACTCGGGCGTTTGTGTCCCTCATGGATAAACCATAGAATGCGGAGCTTCCACTTTCCATAAAGCACTTCAGCCACCATGTCGAGCCCGCAATTCAGGTAAGGTATGATCTTTCTTGTATACATCAATACAAATATAGGGCAATGGCTATCAACGCGCAATAGGGATAAATTTCTCCCTATTTGAATCGTAAGCCCGTACTTGCTGGAACCTTAAGTACTACCGAGATTTGTACAAAACAATTAAGAAATGGAAAAGCAATTTAATTACGGTAACGAGCTAAGCGGCAAGATAGCGCTGGTAACAGGTGGCACAAAGGGTGCAGGAAAAGCTATTGCTGAACGACTGCACGAAGCTGGAGCAAAGGTTATTATTACAGCGAGAAATCAACCTGAGCAAAATGAGCACAACCTCTACTTTATCTCTGCCGATCTGAGTACACCGGCGGGGATCGAAACATTGGTATCCCAAGTGATGGAAAAATTCGGGAAGCTGGATATCCTGATTAACAACCTCGGAGGCTCTGAAACACCAGGGGGTGGCTTTGCAGCGCTAAGCGTATCAGACTGGGAATCTTCCATCCGCACAAACCTACTGGTACCAGTTAGTCTGGACAGAGGTTTTCTACCACAAATGTTAGATAATAAAAGTGGGGTAATCATTCATATTGCTTCCATTCAGGGCAGGCTTCCCCTGCACGATGCTACATTGCCTTACGCCGCAGCAAAAGCCGGCCTGATCAACTACAGTAAAGGACTATCAAAAGAAGTAGCTTCTCAAGGAGTACGCGTACTTACCGTATCGCCAGGCTGGATAATGACCGAAGCATCTGTACGTTTAACCGAACGAATTTCCAAAAGCGCTAACATTACCATTGAGGAAGCTGAAAAAAGTATCATGAATGCTTTGGGCGGCATACCAATGGGCAGGCCTGCACAACCGCAAGAAGTTGCCGAACTGGTTGGTTTCCTGACTTCGCCAAGGGCTGCCTATCTCAGCGGAACAGAGTTTATTATCGATGGTGGAACCATCCCTACAATTTAATCACTAAATACAGCATATCATGAACTTACCTGAAGTAATCAAAAATTTAATTAAAGCACAAAATGCTCACAACCCAGAGGACTATGCTGCATGTTTTGCAGAAACTGCTGTTGTTCACGATGAGGGTAAAACCCATCGTGGTAAAGTAGAAATCCGCCAATGGAACCAACACTCGAACCAGGAATATCAAACCTCTTTAAAACCCCAAGATTATGATCAAACAAAAAGAGGAGATTTGCTAACCGCCGAAGTATCAGGCGATTTTCCGGGTAGTCCAGCAATTTTGAAGTTCCATTTAACACTGGATAATAACCTAATCAGTTCTCTGAAAATTACGGGATAATTCCCGTAATCAATGACTTGCAATATTTCATAGAAAATAAAGGAAAGTTTGAAACATCATAAATATATTCTTCTGGTATAATTTCTTTGCATTACAGTGAAGAGTTGGAAATTAACAGTTTAAAAAAGCAAGGAAATTTTTGCATTAATGTTAGTTTCGTAAATTTATATTTAGACCTGAGGATTTACTGATGCCTATTGTTTACAAGTCTATAAATGATCATATTTAAATATTCATGATAAAATTCAAAGAACAGCATACTATTGTTGATCAGAAATACCTAATCATGCTAATGCAGTACCTGGCACCGAAGGGTATAAAATCCTTTAGTGGAAGGTTATCAAAATGATTAGAGGCAAACAGTCATGAAAACAAAATCAGCACTTCCAACGCATTTCCTTACGCAAACAAATTTTGCTGCCAGCGATTCGTCATTGGTATTTGGTGAGCATTACATAGAGCACCGGATTAATTTCTATGCAATAATCTGGTTTACGCAAGATCAGGATATTCATTTTATAGACTTTGAAGCCTATCCCATTAAAAAAAATACAGTTTATTTATTGGGTAAAAATCAAATACATGCTATACCATCTCAACAACTTCCAACAGCTAAAGTTTTGGTATTTTCGAGCGACTTTTTTGAGGAAATTGAAGAAATATGGTTAAGACAGCTTTTTCTTCCTTTCGATAATCATGGTATAGCCATACCTGATCATATGGTAGCCAATATGGAAAATCTCTTCTCACTGATATTGTCCGAATGTGCCGAAAATCAAGAACAGCGTTTAGTGGTTAAATACACCAGTGCCTTATTGCTATTGCTACATCGGTTTGCAAAATTTAATCAACCAAAATACAACATTGATCAGCGCATGGTTAAGCTTTTGCACCTTATTGAAAAGCATTTTAAAGAACAAAAGCCTGTTTCCTTTTATGCTGAAGAAGTTGGCCTTTCGGCAAAGCGAATTAATGAGATCCTGAAGAGAACCGCAAACGTCAACATTAGTCAACTCTGCCATCAGCTTCTACTGGTTGAAAGTAAAAGGGCGCTTTATCATAACATCCTTTCCATTAAGGAAATTGCCTATGATCTTGGCTTTACCGACCAGTCTTATTTCGCCCGATTCTTTAAAAAGCAAACCGGTACAACGCCTGAACGTTTCCGGATTAAGGAGATATCTAAACCGAACAACCTGAGGTGAATTTGTTAAAATGTTCGAATTGTGCTAAATTTTAGCCCAAAAGTACCACTCATTATCTACCTGTTTCCTCAACTTTATCGTCAACACATTGTTTATTTATAAACATGACGGATAGTGCCATAGGGGCAATATCTTATTGATTAAAAGAAAATGGAAAAGTTAAAGAATAAGGTAATTTTAATTACCGGTGCTGCAATGGGATTGGGATTCGCAAGTGCCTTAGTAGCAGCAAAAAATGGCGCATTATTATCATTGGTTGATTACAATGCCGAGTCGCTTGAGAAAGCTAAAAATGAAATTGAGTCGAAATACCCTGAAACTCAAATCATCACAGCTGTTGCTGATGTATCAGATGAAGAATCAGTTAAGAAATATGTACAAGAAACAGTGGCAACCTTCGGCAGAATTGACGGTTTTTACAACAATGCAGGGATTGAGGGAAGACAGGCTCCACTGGTAGATTATGATTTAGATGTTTTTAAAAAAGTAGTAGACATCAACCTGATGGGGGTTTATTACGGTCTTAAGTATGTGATACCTGTAATGCAAAAGCAGGAATTTGGCAGAATTGTTAATGTGGCTTCTGTTGGTGGCATTCGCGGCGTAATGAATCAAACTCCTTATGTTGCTACCAAACATGCTGTATCGGGCATTACTAAAAATGCGGCACTGGAGTATGGTAAATTCGGTATAATGACCAATGCAATCGCGCCTGGAGCTATATTAACCCCTATGGTAGCGGAGGCTTTCAGACAAGTTAACCCTGCCGATCCACAAGCTGCCGAAGATAACTATGCGCAAGCTAATCCAACCAAAAGACTAGGTAGACCTGAAGAGGTGGGTAATTTAGTTGTTTTCTTACTGAGTGAAGATTGCAGCTATGTAAACGGACAAGTGATTGCTATAGATGGTGGCCAGTCTAACGCCTATGGAAATGTTTAGGGATAAAGAATAGTTTGCATGTCTAAGCGCATTTTAGCCCTGAGAGGAAAACAAGTGCATCAGGTAGCAAAGTCATCAGCTTATAATGGTAATGGTTTTAATTATTAAAGGGGCATTTCGTGCGGAAATGCCCCTTTTTTATAACCAGATAGAACCTGTTTGTGTATTTGACTATTAGATCAAAACACATTATTTCTTTGAATACCTCATAAAACAGCCCGTTAGTCACAAGCGGGACGCTTGCGCCAGAGAGGTATATCTTTTATATGCAAGCAGCAATAAAGTTAAAAGGCCATGAAACCTGGACTTGAGTTGGAGATATATTATCCATAATCTAGCTAACGATTATGGAGTTAAAATAAAGATACAAATAATGGTTTAAATATTTATCCGTCGCTAATTCGACGTGTGTTTTAGAGTTTCATACCATTACAATAGATATATTTAATGATTTCCGCCTGTGGATGTCAAAGAAGTCCAGCCCAGCACACGCTACAATACTCATTAAAAAATGTTATGTAAAATTACATAACAACATCTTTAATGTTAATTTATTAAGTATATTGTTATGTAATTTTAAAGTATGAGCGAGAACGGTTTTATCAACGAGTTTTATAAACTGCTAAATCCTGCAGATCCCTGGACTGGGGATGAGCAAAGCTTGAAGGCGCTATTCGAGACCAAGCTTCTACAGTACGGACTAACGATGAACCAGGCTGAAAAATTGCTTTCCATGCAGAAAAGAACATTGGAGGGCATTCTGGATAAATCTGCGAAGCGAATAGATGTGGTGAGCTTACTGAAGCTCGGGCAATTTCTTGGACTAAATACCGATGCCCTGTTTAAACTGTACCTAAAAGAAGCTTCACATGACATTATTGGCGAACTTGAGGATGCAAAACGAAAGAGCTTTATTGTATCTAATTTCGATACCAAAAATTTGTACAAATCAGGTTTTATCAAATCAAAGACAGATTTTGATGAAATCGAGAAGAGGATTGTCTCTTACTTCGGAATCAATTCGATTTATGAATATGGAACCAAGAGCTATATTCCCGCCTTTAGCAGAACGAAAAGAAGTGCAAATATTTTAATGAAAGAATTCTGGGTACGTTCTGCGTATTCACATTTTGAGAAAATAAACAATCCTAACGCATTTGATCGGGAGGCACTGGTAAACCTTATACCAAAGATCAGACCTTATACGATGAACGTTGAGTCGGGCTTGAAGATTGTTAGCCAGGCATTGTACAATGCCGGGGTCACCGTTATCTATCAGCCGCATTTACCCACTACCCAGGTTAGGGGTGCCACTTTTGTCATCAATGGCAAGCCCTGCATAGTGTTGACCGATCTCAATAAACGCTATGCCAGCATCTGGTTTGCGCTAATGCACGAACTCTATCATGTGCTATATGACATGGAAGAGATTGAAAAACAGGTATTTCATTTGACCGGTGAACCAGATCTATTTCTTTTGCAGGAAGATCAGGCGAACGATTTTTCAAGGGAATACTTATTTGGTAAGGACAAAGTAAAATACATAAAGCCATACATCGATAGCCCGGTTGTGGTGAAGGAATTTGCCAGAAAAAGCCAAGTCGATCCATCTTTGGTCTACGCCTATTTCTGCTACGATATGGAAGCAGAAGGAAAAGGGAATTTTTGGGCAAGATATAACAGTTACCAGCCTGATGTCAAAAAGGCACTTCGAGAACTCAATGTTAATACTTTCGATAAGGAGAGTATTGATGAAACTATTAAATATCTAAATGACCACGTTTTTAACATTTAAATATGGCAAAACAAGAAAAAAGTACAGGTAAAAAAACAAGGCCGAATTGGCTAAGGAGGAAGAAAAACTAAGGATTCTTGCTAAGACCGATGAGACCAAAGGTGAGCAGCTAGTCTTTACCGCAGAAGGCAAAGCCAGCTCGCAGCCAGAAATAAAGGATTTTAACATCCCAAGCATTGAAAATCCTGAACTAAAGTTTGACCTTTATTATAAGGGAATTCAGCGCCTGTTGATTGCTAACCTACCCAAAGGCAAAGAACATAAAAAATCCAGAAATTATATCTACGAGGAAAAAAACACATTTCTAACCCGAGGAAAACGGATCAATGAAAAAGGAATTCGTGGAGGAGATGGTCGAATGGGATACATTATTGATGCAGAAGAAATGTTACAGATCGTGATGGACTGGATTATGCAGAATGGATCGATGGTGGAGCTTTACAATACCTTGAGAGACCTCAACGTTCAGAGAGGGCATGGTACATCGCGACTTTAAGTTTTTAATTCTTCGCAAATGACGAAAACTGATATTTTTTTTCACAATCCCAGTAAAGAGGAGAGATTTAACTTCTAGCTTAACCATTACCTTATCAATTTGCTGCAATACTATCACCCAAAATACTAAAAGTAATAAAGCCAGGCTAAAATTTCTGTTTAGCCTGGCTTATTTATTTAGGACGATTTGTTATATTTTATTTGTTTATAAACATCAAGAAGACATAGAAAAACATTTCATGACATAGAACGCACTCAAGTCTCAAACAAGTTACGCAACACGGTTGCATTTAATAAAAATCTTTTCAATCTTTGCTGCATACTTAGGTTGAGTTGATGTTCGGGGGAGAGTGGTTCCTCCCCCTGTTCTTTACAACCTGGCTTCTTAGTCAAATACCCCACTACCAGTTTAATACCCCATCTTCCATTTCTCCCTTTTAAATTAATTTCCTGGCTTACAAAGCACTTCCAGGGTACCACCTTTTAATGATTTGCCTGTTACCTTTAACTGGGCTGTTCCCCCTTTTTTATCTGCCTGCACCACAACCACCAGCTTGCCGCTAAACAATTTCATGGTAGGTTTAACAAACGATTCTAATGAGGTGGCATCGCCATTGCATACGGCTTTAAATTTTCCTGCGCCTTTCACCTCAAAATTGAGCTGGTTATCTGCTGTCGGACATACATTTCCATTTTTATCCACTACTGAAACCGTTACATAAGATAAATCCTTACCATCGGCAGTTATTTCCTTACGGTCTGCGGTAAGCACAATCTGATGGGGTTTTCCGGCAGTAACTACCTGCTCTTCAGCTACAGGCTTTCCGTTGCTATCCAAAGCCACAACCTTTAATGTTCCAGGTTCGTATTTTACATCCATCCACATCAGTCTGTAACGATTCTGGGGAGAAGATTGATCTTTTTTCCTTATGCCTAAGCTCTTACCATTTAAAAACAGCTCGGCACTCTCGTAATTGGTGTATACAAAAACCGGAGTGGTTTGCCCCTCTCGTCCTTCCCAGTTCCAATGCGGAAGAAGGTGTAGCGTTGGCTTTTCCTTGTTCCAGCGGCTTCTGTATAAGTAATAACGGTCTTTCGGCAAGCCTGCCAAATCAGAAATACCAAAATAAGAACTCCTCGAAGGCCAGCTGGTATCATAAGGTGTGGGTTCGCCTAAATAGTCAAAGCCTGTCCAAACAAACTCCCCTATTACCCAGGGTTTATCATCCTGCATTACGAAATCATCGTCTGGCAGATTGGACCAGCTGCAATATTCCAAATCGTAAGACGAAGACTGAAAATCGCTATACTGCTTATCTATGCCTTTCACTACGGGAAATTTATAAATACCCCGGGAACTTACCGTAGAGGCTGTTTCTGAACCCAGGATAAATCCCTGCGGAAATGCCTTATTGGCATCTGCGTATAAATGTACCCTATAATTTAGACCTGGAACATCGAGTAAGGCGCCAAAACCCGATTGCATGGTGGCTTTAACCTGATCCATCCCTACAGTTACCGGGCGGGTTGGATCTTCACGGTGGAAAATTTCCTGAAGCCACTTGGCTCTTTTTACACCTTCGGCGCCAAATTGATCCGGCACTTCATTTCCCGAGCTCCACATCACAATGCAAGGATGGTTTTTAGTGGCACGAACCAGGTTAACAATATCCTTTTCTGCATCGGTATTAAAGTATAGGTGATAGCCATTTTCTACCTTGGCCTTGGCCCACTCATCAAAACTTTCGGCCAGGAACATAAAGCCCATTTCGTCGCACAGTTCCAGTTGCTCTGGCGAGGGCATATTGTGCGAACTGCGGATGGCATCGCAACCCATTTCTTTTAAAATGGTCAATTGTCTTCTTAATGCAGCGGTATTAATTGCCGTTCCCAATGGGCCAAGATCGTGGTGTAGGCACACCCCCTTAAATTTTCTCACCTCGCCATTAAGGCTGAAACCTTTTCCTGCCAGATAACTGATGGATCTTACCCCAAACCTGGTTTTTACTACATCCTTTAATACATTGCCCTCGTATACACTGGAAACAGCAGTATAGAGATAAGGACTTTCGGGGCTCCAGAGATGTGGATGGCTAAGCTGGATATTTTGATCGGCCTCATTGCCGAAGGTCGTTTTGGCCGTATCCAGAGCAACCTGTTTTCCAGATCTGTCTAAAACCTGGGTAACCAAACGAATGTTATTACCACTGAGTTTAGTTTTGATGTTGAGCTTGGCAAATTCTTTATTCACCACAGGTGTAGTTACCGTAATGCCCCACTGATCGATACTTTTTTCTTCCTTTATAATCAGATGTACATTTCGGTATAATCCAGCGCCAGGATACCAGCGTGAAGATTTCGCCATATTCCGGAGGTGAATAGCCAATTGATTCTGTCCAGGCTTCACCTCGTTGCTCAAATCAAGATAAAAATAATTATAGCCATAATTCCATTGTCCAACCAATTTTCCATTCAGGTAAACCCGGGGTTCACTCATTGCCCCGTCTATTTGAAGCAACACTTTCTGGCCCTGCTTAAGTACAGGAATATCCAGTTTTTTCCGGTACCAGCCCTCGCCAATATAGGGCAATGCGCCCGTTCTACCCGTTTTTTCGCTCGGACGGGTTTCTCCATTTTGCGTAATGGCAGTTACCTGTTTATCTATTTCTTTATCAAAGGGGCCGCTAATGGCCCAATCGTGAGGAACGCTAACGGTTTCCCAGCGGGTATCATTAAACCCTGTCTGGGCAGCATCTGTAAAGTTTCCTTTGGAAAATTTCCAGTCTTCATCCAGGAGTATTTCGGACCTTTGTGCAACGGCATTTAAATAAGCGCAAGCGGCTATTAAAAGGCTGAGGTATGTTTTTTTTGATCGAAGCATGTATTTTGATAATTATTTTAGATAAATAGATTCTATAACAACACTGATGGGCATTTTAACCTGCCCGTAGCCAAAAGTAAATTCAAACTTCTCAGTATTTTTTAAATTAAAGGTATTTTGTTGTGGCGATTGGTAATAAAGAGGTAAAAAGCCTGGATATGGCCTGGGCAGTAAAAGCTGGCGATCACTCTCCAGCTGGTTAAACGGAATATCGAGTGTTTGAAATCCTGCCTTCAAGTTTAGCGTTTTAGAGAAAAAGCTACCATCCCTATCAATTAAACCAATCTTAACCTTTGTCTGGTCAACATCTGATTTAATTTTAACCACCAATGTTTTAAAGTTTCCTATCTCCGTTTCTCTTCCCGACATTTTATCGGCAAAGAAACTTTGAAAACCCATCAACTGGGTGGCTTTGGGCTCATTAATGGTAAGTTTTAGATTTAACTGAGCTGGATTTTCTTCCGAAACATATGTTACTTTATTGTGCGCCCAATCTGGATTATAAATATTGATATTTTCGCCATCAGTCCCGGCATTGAAAATCTCGAGCATCGCATCCTTTCTGGCTACATAAGTCTGATAACTAGCTGATTCAAGTCTATCCCAGGCGTAAGGACTTCCTTTTATATTTGCTGGAAAGGTGATGTAACCGCCTCCAGACTGGTGAACAATAATCTGATATTTCAACAAGCCATTTTTAACCCATTCGGCCGGAACTTCGGCCAGATAATTATAGGCTTGCATTTTCCGCATCTCAATATTTTTCCAGCGGTTAGCTGCATTCACTTGAACAAAAACAGAATCATTTGGCCCTAAGCCTGCAATTTCTGCATTGATTTTTAAGGGTACGCCTGCTGTAACGGTTGATAATGCCTGGTGCTTCAGCACAACTTCTGAAACAGCTGCTTTAGGGGCAACAAACGCTCCAAGAGTTATATCCTGATAAATGCTTTGTGCATTCAGGTTTGTTTTCAGGTTCTTTCGGCTAAGCAGATAAGTGCCTGGTGAAACCTGAAACTGACCTTTGTCTGCGCTACTGACCAAGGTATTCCCCTGGTTTAAGCCCTTCACGCTAAAATCTAAGCCCAAATCTGGCAAATGTATAGCTATGGGCAGGTTAGCCCAATAAATGGCTGTTACCGCCTTTTGTGGTGATGCTTTTTCAAAAGGATCTTGCGTCTGAATAGCATCAGGCATTACCTCTAACCGCCAAATGCCCGCAGCAACCTGATCTATAAAATATGCGCCCTTTCCTTCATACTGAATAATTGGAGAGCTTCCAACACCGGCAATATGCTTTAATTTTTTAATGTTTAATACCTTTGAGGAGGTAGAACTGGTATAATAAAAGTGCTCATTGCTGTTCATCTCGCTTAGCTCATGATGGTAGTCTATCTTAAACGGACCAAAGGTTTTATCACCACCCAAACTGTCTAATCGATTGTGCAAATGGAAAACCTTTGAGGCGATTAACAGACTAATGGCTTTTGCAGGTGTATAAGCCAAATTAAGGTAATGCGTTTGGTATTCTGTATTGGCGTAAGCGGTAGCCATGGGGTCGTAGGCAAACTGGGTTGCCCATTGAAATCCGGCAGTCCTAAAACTTCTGGCCATTGCCGGATACATTACCGGTGCCATTACATCTCCGGCATCAAATTCATACACTACCTTTGCGCGCTTATTGAATGCAGGAATCGTATCAAACGGAATTTTATACTTCGCTACATTTGGCAAATAATTACCCTTTAAAGTATGTCCTGCCACTAGCCCTGTTGGGTACCACTGAAAACTATGTCCGCTTACCCCGGCCTTTACGATAGCATCGGCATACCATGGCGATTCACTGATATTGTAAAAGATGGGCTTGGTCCAGCCCGTACTTTTTATGGCGGCCACCATGCGGTTAACATAGGAAGTAACCTGTTCTTTAGGGCCACTGTGCTGTGGCTCGTTATTCATTTCGGTAGCTAAAATACTTGCATCTTGCTGATAGGTTAAACCAGTGTAAGGGTTTTTATGCTTAAAAAATTGTTTTAGGTAATTCTCCTGTGCTTTAAAGGCTTCCTCAGTTACCAGGGCCTTTTGTTTGCCATATTTATTGGAAAAGCTTCCGGTTAGGCTATCTTTTTCGGGATAACCATTTCCCCAAAAGGCGATTGGGGTTACAAGCGTTTTTATCTTGCGTTTCTTAAGTTCAGCAATCAGAAAATCGAAAAGGCGCAGGTGCTCGTTATTGATTAAATTTCCCTCGGCATCAGATATTTCCTGGTCCCAAACATGAACCCGAAAGGCATCTAAACCCAGCCGAGAAAAGTGATAAACATCATCCTGAATGGCCTGCTCTGGCGTTTGCCCCGTTCTGATAATGGCCCGATAGCCATAAGCAAAGGGAGCAGTATAATTGGTACCGAAAAATGCAGCTTCTTTATTGTCCTTTTCCCAGCGAATTACACCCTTCGCATCCACATAAATTCCCTGTTCATTTTGTGCTGAGGAACACACAGCATATAGCATCAGAACAGTGAACGCATAGTATCTTAACAGGTGTATTGGCTTTAAAGGCCTGAAGTAGAATTTCATAAAGGCAAGTTGGTAAAATACATTTAATTTTAAAGCCCTGATGAACAGATTTCAGTAGATCAGGGCTTTTTTTATGGCATCAGTTTTAAGGTAGAAAACCATCCATGGCAACCGTTGGCTTACCAGAATCGTCAAAAGCACCCAGTTTATAACCACTCCAGCTGTTGTAAGATTGTGGCTCCCAATAGAAAACGCCCAATCCCTTATTATTCGGCAATGATTTATTCTTGGCAATCAGATCTTTAATGAAGGCTTTACAGGCCACAGCCTCCGAAACCGGCATTCCTAATTCGCAAATCATCACTTCTGATCCATAACGTGTAACCATATCGGTCATATTTGCCAGGCATTGTGTATTCTTTGCCGACCAATCTGTTGCCGAGGGGTACATAGACATGCCCACTACGTCCCATTTTGCGCCATTATTCTTCAGTCCATCGAATATCCACCTAAACAAACTGTTATCATACCCGTTAGAGATATGTACCACTACTTTTGTTGCCGGATTTACCGCCTTTACTCCGTTGTAGCCGGAAAGTACCAAATCTGCAAAGTTCTTCATATTTACTGATGCCTTACCCTCATTCCACAGCATCCCGTTATTGGTTTCATTACCCACCTGTACCCACTCCGGAATAATTTTGTTCGTTTTTAAAACGTTTAGTACCTCTACCGTATGATTATAAACAGCGGTTTTTAAGGTGGCAAAATCATGATTTACCCACGCGGCAGGCTTATTTTGTTGCCCCGGATCTGCCCAGGAATCGCTATAATGAAAATCGATCAGCAACCGCATATTCATTGCCTTTGCCCTTTTTGCTTTGGCCAGAACATCTGCTGTATTGCAGTAGCCCGAAGCCGGATTTACCCAAACCCTGAGGCGAATGGTATTGATGCCCTTATCTTTTAATATTTTGAGTAAGTCCTGCTGTTCGCCAGCAGCATTATAAAACTTCTTTCCGTTGGCCTCCATTTCTGTTAACCAACTTACATCGGCACCCAGTGCATAGGTTCCTACCGGATCTGGTAAGGGGTAAATTTGTGTTTCGCCTTTTACTGATTTTTTGCAACCACTGCCCGTTAAAATGAGTAATAAAATCAGGCTTAGCCATTTCATGCTTTTCAATTCTATTTTTGTTAACATTGCTACCTTATTTAATTGAATATGTATAGTTTCCATCACCTGCACTCAGATCTAAAGTAACGGTGAAAACGCCTGTTTTAGTAACGGGGATATTAATACCGCCCCAGGTAGGTGCTCCTGCAAAAACCAGCGCACCACTTCCATCTACCTTATAACTGATATCGTAACCACCATTTGCAGTAAACACAAATGTTTTTCCTGCTGTTAATGCTACATTAGCGGCTACCCATTTCATGGTAGTGGCATTGTAAATCAGTGGTGTAGCTGAGGTACTCCAACCATTATCATCACCAGAAATAAAGAACTTAACTGGAGTATACGTTATCGTCAGCGCATCTACATCGGCATTTACCTTCATGTAGGCAGGTGCTGGTGTAAGGTATAAATTACCTCCGGTAAGGCTCATGGTTGTTGATGTTCCGCCCCAGCCATAAACTTTAGATACATCTTTGGATGATACCAGCTGAAAGGCATCACCTCCGTACCCATCGGCATTTGGCAGGTTTAAATAACCTTCATACTTGCCATTAAATTTGGCAGAGGTTAACACAAAACCATTGGATCTGGCTGCAGGAGTTTTCCACGAATTACCACCCTTAACTATAAGCGCTGGGTATTCTATGGTTGCCTTGTAAGGGTTTACCGTCATGCTGAGGCTCGAATAGATGGGTTTAATGGATGAACCTGCACCTGTATTTTGCGTTACTTCTGCCTTTAACCTGATGGCCAGGGTGCTGGCCACACCGGTTGGCAACATGAGCTGATTGGCTAAAAGAGAATTAAAGTCTGCACCTAAATAGGTTTTTGTCAAGGTACCTGCCGGAAGTTTTACCACAACGGCATTTGCCCAGGCGTTTGCACCCGTAGTATCAGCGGGCAAATCAAACTCCAGTGAATAGGTAGGCACTACCTGAACGCCGAATTTTGCAGCATTAAAACTAAAAGTAACCACATTGGCAGCATCTGTAGCAGCTGTTAAAACTACGTTTGCAGCAGAACTTTTAAAGGCCAGTGAACCTGCACTTGGTGGGGCAACTATATTCTTGCTTGCCTCTTTCTTGCAGCCTAGAAACAAGGCAACAAACAGAAAGGCATGTATGATTGGAAAGGATATTTTTTTCATTTTGTTAAGGATTAATAGCCTGTATTCTGACGAAGATTAGGGTTAGCCGAAAGATCGGTTGGTGGCAATGGAAAAAGATTGTATTTGGTATTTACTGACGTACCTGCCCTAACACCACCTTTCCAGGCCCATAAATAGGCTGCTGTGGTAAACTTACCAAAGCGGATTAAATCTGTTCTGCGGGTAGCTTCATACCAAAGTTCACGCCCGCGTTCATCTAAAATAAAATCTATTGTTAAGGCACTCGAAGTAATATTCCCAGCCAAACTACCATTGTATGCCCTTGTACGCAGTTTATTGATGTAATCTAATGCAGTTATTAAATTGCCTCCAGAACCCCCACGTAAAACCGCCTCAGCATAGGTGAGATAGGTCTCTCCCAAGCGAAAAAGTGGAAAATCGATATCAGAAAAGTCTTTGGCTACATCCTGGTGAGGTGCCGGGCCACCAGATCTGGTTTTGTTCCTGAACTTTGTACTGGAATAGCCATCATTGGATACATAAAGATCATTTACTTCCAGGTTCTGTCCTGTCATGTAAAACTGTGCCCTGGTATCTGTTAAACCAGTTTTATCGGTAAAAAGATTGACAAACTGCTGGGTAATCCTCAGTCCGCCCCAATCGCCGTTAGAGCCCGAAACGTCTGCCGGAACATGTGCCGGACCGTGCATCAGGTAGGTTGTACCACCAAAATTTTGAGTGCTGGTACCATCGTAGTTAATGGTAAAGATATTTTCATCGGTATTTAAATGATTATCGGCTATGGTGAGCTCACGGTAATTGCTATGGAGCGTATACCCTGCAGTGATAATCCTGTTGCAATAGGTGATGGCATCGGTATACCTGGCCGTTCCAGTATATACTTCAGCGTTTAAATAAATTCGGGAAAGTAAAGCCCATGATGCTGCACGGTCTGCACGGCCATATTCATTTGCTTTTGGTGCTGCTAAATCATTTTCTATGGCTTTAAGTTCTGATTCAACATAAGCGAACAAATCTTTACGGGCAATCTGTTTAGGCAAATCTTTTCCCCCAATCTCGGTAGTTTCGGTTACCATTGGCGGATTACCATAAATATCCATTAGCACCGCGTATTGGTAAGCCCTGATGAAACGCGCTTCGGCCCTAAATCTGCGTACCTGATCGGCATCAGCACCCACAATCCCTCTTTTGCTTAGGTTATCGTCTGATGACTGATTAATAAAATCGTTGCAAAGCGTGATCTGGAAAAATGAACGATAGTATAAGCCGTTGATGATGGAGTTGATGGACGACCAACTTAATTCGTGCAATCCCTGGATACCCGCATCATTCTGCCATGACCATACCGCCTCATCGGTAGTCAGTTCTTGTAAATTCCAGTATAAGCGCAAAAAATCTGAGTTTCCCTCATCTTTAATTATCTCTGCCGGAATATCGCCCTGCCCAACAGAGGCATTTCCTGTTAACGCAAAGGCACCGTAAACCTTTGCTAAAGCTTGTTTGTACCCTGCGGCCGAGGTATAAACCTTATCGGCTGTAAGATCGTTAGTGGGTACAAGATCCAACTTGTTGCACGATGAAGTAATGATCGCTACTGTACAAGTCAGCATAAATAGTTGTAAGACACGTAGTTTCATATATTTTTTGTTAAAGCAATCCATAATCTTAGAAATTAACATTTAGGCCCAAAGAGAAAATACGGGGTCTTGGATAGATGTTATTATCCACACCTGAAGATACTTCCGGATCTAATCCCTGGTAATTGGTAATCACAAATACGTTCTGTACACTCGCAGTCAGCTGTAAATTTGCCCTGGTTTTTAAGATCTTTCCGAAAGCATATCCCAGATTAACATTATCCATTCTCAGGAAAGAGGCATTCTGCACATAATAATCGCTAAGCAGTTGCTGCGCTTTAAAATTTGTAGTGAGGTAGTTTGGCGAAGCATTTAAAATGACTGCCGTACCCAGGATCTGGTTTAAATTACCGCTCTGGCTGTAGTTATTGTTATAAACATAGTTACCCAGATTGGCTCTTAGCGTAAAAGATAAATTCCATTTTTTGTAGCTCAAATTATTGCTAAAACCCAGGAAGAGCTTGGGGTCTGCCTGCTTTCCTTTTTTGAAATCACTTTCATTAATTATCCCGTCGCCATTTTGGTCTACATAAACACCTTCTATTGGATTGCCGTTACCATCATATGTTTGTTCGAATAAGTTGAAAGTGCTTTTCGGCCCGCCAACGGCATTAATGAATGCATTCTGACCGCCTACTCCACCTGCAATGGTTCCACTTGGGAAACCAGCATAATTTGGATCATTCGGTACCACGGTTAAATTGGTAATGGTATTTTTGTTGTAAGTAGCATTGAAACTGAAATCCCAGTTAAAATCCTTTTGCTTTACCGGGTTAAAGCCTAAAGTAAGCTCAACACCCTTATTTTCCATATCGCCTACGTTGATAATGGCATTGGCTGCAAAATTTGTTCCCGCCGGCTGAGGAATCAGGTTTAATAAATCGCTGGTCTTCTTTTGATAAAAATCTACACTACCGGTAATGCGGTTATCTAATAAACCGAAATCTAAACCAATATTTGTAGTAGCAGTTTCTTCCCATTTAATATTAGAAATGTAAGCACTTGGCCGATACATCTGATAGAAAGTATTGCCAAACTGATAAGAGGCGTTTAATGAACTCAGACCGTAGGTAGACATATAACTGTAATTACCAATACCGTCCTGCTGTCCGGTTATACCATAACTGGCACGTAATTTTAATGCCGAAATGGTTTTATTTTCCTTTAGGAAAGATTCATTTTTAACAGTCCAGGCTAAGGCTACCGATGGGAAAACCCCATACTTAAAGGCTGGTCCAAAGCGAGAGGAACCATCGCGACGGATTGTACCTGTTAACAAAAACCGATCATCATAGGTATAATTTAATCTTCCGAAATAAGAAATCAATCTGTATTGGGGCTTATTAAAGGCAAAAGCGGGATCAGAATTGGCCAGTTTATTTCCGTAAGCATCAAAAACAGGATAGTAATATTGGGTAGTTAAATAATCGTTGTAGGAGTAACCAGCTGTTGCATCTACCCTACTTTTAATTGATTTAAATTCTTTAACATAGTTGAGGTAAAAATCAAGAACTGTATTCCGTCTGTTTTGCTTGTATTGATTGTTTACACCATTGCTTAAAATAGATTCTGCGGCATTTGGATCTACATAAACCGTTCCCTTACCTGTTGCTACATCGTAAGCAGCATTTAAGTTGGCGTGCAACTCGGGCAGGAAATGGAATTTATAATCCAGCTGAACGTTACCGATACTACGCATAGGCTTGGCCCTGTCTTCTCGTTGCTCCAGTAAACCTACCGGATTACGGCCTACCAGGTTAACCAATCCTGTTGGTGTACTTGCATCTAACCATTCCCAATATCCATTATAATCTGACCTGTTGGTATAAGTGGCTTGTGTTGGATCGAAGCTAACTGCCCCACCAATGGCAGAGGTATTGGCAAAACGTGTTTTCTGTATACTTCCCTTTAGGTTAACATCCAGTTTGAGATGGTTATCGAAAAATCGGGGATTAAACACTACCGCAGCAGATGTTTTCTCCAGCTGATCGGTTCTTAATACGCCTGTTTGGTTTTGGTAACCGATAGATAAACGGTAAGGGAGTTTTTTCACTCCGCCACTAATGCTGATATTGTTATCTGTAGAAAAGCCATCCTGATAAATCAGATCCTGCCAATTGGTATTAAAGCTACCCAACTGTGCCTTTTGTGCAACCGTTCCCTTGGCGTTTACAATGGAACGGATTTCATCGGCACTTAACACATCAAGTTGTTTGGTTAGTTTAGAAACCGAGTTAACCGAGTTGAAACTTATTTTCAGGGCATCGCCCAAACCTTTTTTTGTGGTGATGATAATTACGCCATTCGCAGCTCTGGCACCATAAATTGCGGCTGCCGAAGCATCTTTTAATACGGTGAAACTTTCAATATCATTTGGATTGATAAAGCTTAAGGGATTAGCTGCTCCAGAAACACCCCCATTTTCTAATGGTACACCATCAATAACAAACAAAGGATCGTTACTTGCATTTAATGAAGAACCACCACGAATACGAATGGTACTTCCGCTTCCGGGTTGCCCGCTATTGGAAGTAATGGCTACACCCGAAACCTTGCCCGATAACATTTGCTCTGGCGTGCTGATGCTTCCCTTCTGGAAGTCCTTAACACTCACCACTGCTACCGAACCTGTTAAGTCTTGTTTTCTGGTGGTACCGTAACCCACAACTACCACATCGTTTAAAGTAGATGCGTCTTCATTTAAGGTAACATTCAGTGTGGTGCTTACAGACACCGGGATTTCCTGCGTTTTATAACCTACTGAGGTAAATTCTAAAATTCCTGCCCTGGCCGGAACCTTAATCGTAAATTTTCCTGATCCATCTGTAGAGGTTGCAATAGTAGTTCCCTTTAACCTCACGCTTACTCCCGGCAGACCCAAATTGTCGGGCGCAGTTTTCACTACTCCCGTAATGGTAGCCTGCTGTGCAAAAAGATATCCGGTGCTAAAGATCAACAGTAAAAGCATTACCGTACGCTTGTTACTCTTGAGAAAAGATGTAAAAATGTGCATATAATATATGGTTAGAATTAACAGTACAAATCAAGTCTATTTCTATATTTTCCACTTGTGCTATCGTTCATTTTTTTAGTGCTATCTGACTTTTATCTTGCTCAAATGCCCGTTAATTGCATTTCCACCTCTTTTGTAAAATAAAACGCATAACTTTATACGCCCTTAAAAATTTAATGACTGTACTATCCAAAACACTGCTGTTTTTCTTTTCGCTGCTTGTTATTGAGCACGCGGCTGCGCAAGATTTAAAGTTCAGGCACATCAGTTTAGAAGATGGTTTGTCTAACAGCACTATCGAATGTATCTTTCAGGATCATCGTGGGTTTATCTGGTTTGGTACGCGAGATGGCCTGAATAAGTACGATGGAAACCAGATTACGGTGTTCAAAAACGATGGAAAAGCAGGCAGTTTAAGTGACAATTTCATCAGGTGTATTTTTGAAGATAGTAAACACAGGCTCTGGGTAGGTACCTCTGATGGGCTGAACCGGTTTAATGCCGAGAAGAACAACTTTACCGCATACAGGGCTAAAAAAGGAAATAGAAATACCATTACTGCTATAGGAGAAACCCAATCGGGTGTTTGGATTGGCACCAATGGTGGAGGCCTAAATCTGCTAGACCGAGATACCGACACTTTCAGTCCTTACCCCTTCCGTTTAGCTATAGGCGCAAACAGATCTGCATTTATCCAGGCCTTGTATACCGAGCCCTCTGGAAATATTTGGCTAGCTACAGCGGCCGGAATGCAGGTACTAAACCCCAAAACAGGCATTTCCCAACCCATAAAAGGATTGGAGAAATATACCATCAGGGCAATTAAGAAGGCTGATGATGGAACTTTCTGGTTCGCAACAGAGGAAAGTGGGCTCATCCGTTTCAATGCTGCATCAAATTACATCAAAGTATATCGCTATCAGGGTAAAAACAAAAACAGCATTGGAAGCGACCTGGTGAGGGCAATTGCTTTTGACCGGCATAAAAAGTTATGGGTTGGTGGTATTAATGGTGGCCTGGATATTTTAGATCCCGTTTCTGAACAATTTAGCCATTATCAAAACCAGCCTGGAGATGCCTCCAGTTTATCGCAGCGAACGGTATCTTCCATTTTTGTAGATAGGCAGGGGAACTTATGGATTGGTACGCACCGCGGAGGAGTAAACCTTTATAGTCCACAAGCAGAGAAGTTTAAATTATTTCGCCAGGAGCCCAATAGAAACAGTTTAAGCTATAACGATGTCAGGGCATTCTGCGAAGATGACCGGGGAAATATCCTGATTGGTACGGATGGTGGCGGGTTAGATCTCTATAACCAGGCCAGCAATACCTTTAAGCACCACCGAAATAACCCTTTTGATGCTAAAAGTATTGGAGCAGATGCCGTGCTGGACATTACGCAACTCCGTAATGGAAAAATTTTTGTTGGCACCTGGGCTGGCGGGCTAAACTTAATGAATAAGGATGGTTCTTTTACCCGTTATAAACACAGTGCAGCTCCAGGTACAATCTCTTCAGATTATGTACAGAAAACTTTTGAAGACAGCAATGGAAACATTTGGATTGGAACGTACTACGGAGGATTAAATCTTTTCGACCAGCAAACCGGGCAGTTCAAGCGTGTAGAAACAGGGAAAAACGGCACTAAACTGAGTGGAAACAACATAGTTTCTATTGCTGAAGACCGGCAAAAAAACCTCTGGATTGGAACCGATGACGGTGGGCTTAACTGCTATAACCTCCATACACAAACCTTTAGCCATTACTTTACCAAGGGAGGTAAACTACCTGATTTAAGGATTATATTTTTAGATAGCAGAGGAGATTTGTGGATCGGGCAAACGGGGCTTTATCGGTTCGACCGGACAAAAAACAGTTTTTACCTGTATACCAGCAAAGCAGCACTGAACACTGAATTTATTAAAGGTATTACTGAGGATGATAATGGGAATTTCTGGATAGCAACCTCACAAGGATTAACCCAATTTAATCCCCAAACCTATAAATTTAAAAAATACAACACTGGTGATGGTTTGCAGGGACTTGAATTTGAGACCAATTCTTACCTGAAGACTAGAAAGGGTGAAATGTTTTTTGGTGGAGTAAACGGTTTCAACTCTTTTTATCCGGATGATATTGAGACGAATAGATTTGCTCCTCCAGTTTATATCACTGAGTTTCAAATCTTCAATAAGAAGATCAGCCCAGGTGAAGGATCTGTTTTGGAAAAAGACATCAGCTATACGCAGGAGATAGCGCTTGATTATGATCAGGCCACCATTTCTTTCCGTTTTGCGGGCCTAAACTACGTTTCTAGCGAGAATAACAATTATGCCTACAAATTAGAGGGTGAAGATAAAGACTGGATCAGTGTTGGAAATGTGAGGCAGGCTTTTTACACCAACTTAGATCCGGGAAGCTATACCTTTCGGGTAAAGGCATCCAATAACGATAATGTATGGAACAATGAGGGAACAGCGATAAAAATTTTAATTTCTCCACCCTTTTGGTCTACCTGGTGGTTTAGGATTTTTGCTGCTGTACTGGTATGCTATACGGTTTATTTGGCCTTAAGCTTTAGAAGAAAGTTAGAACTAAGAAAAATTGAGGAAGAAAAACGGGAGGAAATCCATCAAACACAGCTTCAGTTTTTCACCAATATATCACATGAATTCCGTACGCCGCTATCCCTCATATTGGGCCCAATTGAGCGTTTGCTTAAAGAAGACGGCAGGGAATCTTTTTTGAGTTATTACAACACCATCCACAGAAATGCCAATCGCCTGTTAAGGTTGATAAATGAACTGATGGATTTTGGTAAAACGGCCACAGGCGCTTTAAAACTGAATGTGAGCAGCGGAAACCTGAACCTGTTTATTGAGGAGATTGCAGAAGAGTTTTCAGAGATGGCGCTAGAGAAAAACATTGGTTTTGTTGTTGAAAAAGAGAACCTCCCCACTGATATCTGGTTTGACAGGCAGGTTATCGAGAAAATTATACTCAATCTGGTAAACAACTCCTTAAAGTATACCCAATCTGGTGGTAAGATGAAACTTCAGGTACTCAGCTCATTGGAAAATTTTTCACCTGCATTTGAAAACAGGATTACCATCAAAAGCGATTATCAGGCGAGTGCCTACATCTATTTCAGGGTTATTGACAGTGGTATTGGCATTTCCAAAGAATCTATTGAACACTTATTTGAACGCTATTACCGAATAACAGAAACCCACCTGGGATCGGGCGTTGGATTGGCATTTGTAAAGAGCCTGACGCTACTGCATAAAGGATTTATTGATGTTTCCAGTGAAAGAAACCAGGGCACAGAAATTATTATCGGCATTCCGGCTAAGCGCACAGATTACACTTTGGAAGAACAGTTTAGCCAAAATGCAGCGCCTGGCGGTACAAGGTTAGAAAGCATTAATTACAATTCGGAAATAGTAGTTAACAAACCCTTAATTGAAGAAAAAACCGAAAGACCTGAAACTACAATCCTTATTGTTGATGACAATGAAGAATTAAGAGCTTTTTTAAGAGAAACCTTAAGCCCATATTATAAAATCATTGAGGGTACCGATGGTAATTCGGGGTTAGACCAAACCAGAAAAGCATTACCCGACCTGATTATCAGCGACGTGATGATGCCCGGAATGAGCGGTACGGAATTTTGCAAAATGGTCAAAGATGATATGGAGATCAGTCATATTCCCTTTTTAATGCTAACAGCCAAAAATGGCGTTGAAGCGGAAATTGAGGGTGCCATATCTGGTGCAGACCTCTATTTCACTAAACCCATTAACATCGACTTGCTACTCATAACCATCAAGAACATATTTGAGCAACGGCAGAAAGTAAAGGATCATTACCAAAAAGACAAGGAAACCGATCCACGGGAGCTGGCCTATTCGGAGAAAGATAGAATTTTCATTACTAAACTGCAGGCGATTATTGATGATCAGATGATTAATCCAGAGATGGACATTGATTACCTGTGCAGGGAAATTGGTATGAGCAGAACGAAGGTTTACCAGAAGATAAAAGCCATTACCGGGCAATCTATTGGTGAATTTGTGAGGTCTGCCAGGTTAAGGAAGGCTGTTGAAATCATGAAATCTGAGGATGTGCTGCTCACGGAAGTGATGTATCGAATAGGTATTCAAACACAATCCTATTTCACCAAGGCTTTCAAAAAAGAGTTTGGAGTTACACCCACTGTTTATTTGCAAAAAAATAAAGGTAAGGCAGAATAATATTTAAGGATAACCAAATGATGCTGTCCAGTAGTTATGGCTAAAGCCAAAGCCTGCTTCTCTGCTCGCACTATCCATCATTGCCTTGCAATGGCTAACACTGTTTTTCCAGGCTAAAAGCACGACTTCTGGGTTAACATATCCCCGTCCAATATTTTCCGATCTAAAGTGCCCTTGGTAGCCTGCTTTCGCTGCCCGTTCTGCAGGAGTAGTTCCCTCAGGCGATAAATGGTCGAAATAAGCCCGCTGATACATATCCAGGACATGTTTGGTAGCCGCAGCCCCCAATTGGCTATTTAATAACAAAGGTTCAACCGGAGGCATATAATCGGCTCCGCACTGGCAGCCATTTAATCGGAGCTGATTAATTTTTTCAAGTAAAACATCACTGTTCAGCTCGGGAATATCAATTTCATCCTTTTGGCATCCCGTAAAAAGCAGGCATACCAGCAAGGCCATCAGCCAGGAATTTCTATAAGGGTGCCCTATTTTCATAATTTAAAAGAAAAGGAGGCAGCCAATATCTGCCTCCATATTAACTCTACCAACACAAAATTAGAAAGCCCGCTCTCTGCCCAGGTAAATATTCTTGGCGGTATATAAGGTATTTCCAGCCGGGCCTGGCGAGCCGCTGTCTCCTTCCATCTGCATATTAATAATTAACCACATGGGCTTATTTACCGAGTTGCTCATTACATGTCTGGCCACCCAGGCATTATCGATGTAATAATGACACTCTACATCTGTGGCATTGATTTTATTGTACCAGCATTTATAATTGTGGTAGTTGCCGGCATTTGAAACATTGGTTAATTTATTCTCCCAACCACCATCGTAGGTATTCTGCCAGTTGGTGGTGCTTCCCTTAAACTCCATAATATCACTTTCGGGCGGCCATGAATTAACGCCTGTAATCCAGAAAGCCGGCCAGGTTCCCCTCACTGTAGGTACAGCAAAATCGCCGCTAATGGTATAGCTTGGAAACTGGTCATTGATTAGTATCTGCTGTTTAGCATGGCAGGCACCAGAATTATACCAAATGGCTACATTCGTAAAACCATTGGCAGTACTGTTACCAGGAGAGCTACTGAGCCGCGTTGCTTTAATGGTTAATACTCCAGCACTTAAGGAAAGCTGATTGTGATTGGTTGGACTTCCAACCATACGGGCGGAACCATTGTGATCGGTACCCCAGGGATAATTGTAATTCCATGCGGCTTCAAAACTACTATAACTGGCCAGCGAGTTTCCATCAAGTAAGGTCTCCCATGCCCGTACTTCCCTTTTTTCTGTTTGCTCTGCTTCTGCATCTTTTTTACACGACAGGAATGCCAAAGAAAGACACATGATCAATAGCATTGATTTCATTTTTTGATTGCTCATTGTTTTAAATTTTGGTAAATATTTGGTTATTTATAACTGATGGTGTGTTAACCAAGCAGTTTTATCGTTACTATAATTGCTATCTCAGCAACCTATAGTGCATACTTCAGCCTTACTATCGTCTACTTAAAGCACATTAAATGAATATTTAATTAGCAATACACGTATTCAAATGTAGCTATACACAGTATGATTAATAGGGGTATAAATAGTAAAAATGCAGGGGTAAATTAACAATGTGTATTAAATATAAACCCATCGTATAAACTTTATCCATGATCTCTTAAAAGCAGGATATCCGGGCATTCCGTTGATAAAATAATAAGGTAAGCCAGATAATTTTATGAAAAACTTAAAAAGCTCCAATCATAAATGTATCTTTGTTGCATTGAAGGCTAGAAACAATAAATATCGAAAAACCAGCTTCATCCAGATTTGGGCTGCTTTGCTATTGGTCTTGTTTTCCAGCGTCTTTCTTTTTGAAAGTTTACACCATCACGATCAGGATTGTACCAATACTGAAAAAGTACAGGCGAGTTCACAGTTAAAAATCGCCAAAATAAAGTGTAGCTTTTGCGAACTGATTAAGCACCAGTCGCATCATTATATTGTCCCAGAAAACGACTTCATTTCAGTAAATACGGATGTTCCACAAAGCGGTCTATCCTTTTATAGCATAAAATATCCCCTGGCCTATATCCTTGCTGCGACCAATAAAGGACCGCCCAGCATTTAGCCTAAAATTCCAAAAGGGATTTTTTTAAACCTGTATTCTAAATTAGATTATCATCAGGAAGCTCAACCTGACTACGTTGAAGAGGTTAATTGATTAATGATCTAACCTGGTTCAATGAGTAGACATGTTTGGGCCACATCTTTTTACTTTTTATTTTTTTATGCTTCAAGCTATTTCACTATCCAAAAATTATGGATCGTATCAGGCATTAAAGCAGTTAAATCTTACTGTAAATGCAGGAGAAGTTTACTGTTTGCTTGGCCAAAACGGTGCCGGAAAAACGACGACAATTAATCTCTTCCTGGGTTTCATAACCCCTAGCGAAGGAAAAATCCTGATCAATAACGAAGAAGTTTCGGCAGCAGATGACTTGCGCAGGCAGCACCTTGCTTACATCCCGGAGGTGGTTATGCTATATGGAAACCTCAGTGCAATTGAAAACCTTAACTACTTTTCAAGGCTGGCAGGTTTTGAGTATACCGAAGACAAGCTGATTGATTTCCTGAATGCCTGTGGTTTACAGGCTAGCGCACACCGCAAGCCTCTTGCTGGTTTTAGTAAGGGCATGCGCCAAAAGGTTGGTATTGCCATTGCCGTGGCCAAGGATGCCAAAATCATATTAATGGACGAACCCACCAGTGGACTAGATCCTAAGGCAACAGCAGAATTTACCGAACTGGTGAAAAAGCTGGCCAGTGAAGGCAGGTCTATCCTCATGGCTACGCATGATATTTTTAATGCGGTGAGTTTGGGTACCCATATTGGAATTATGAAACAAGGAACATTAATCCACACCCTTAAAGCAAGTGAAATTTCTGCAACGGATCTTCAGGAGCTTTACTTACAAACCATTTAACTCAACCATTTAATGTATCACCTATATATATCCCGCATTATCTTGCGGACAGGCTTTCTGTTTTTGATCTTCTCGCTATTCACTACACTTGCCATGGCACAGGTTAGCGTGAAGGGAAAAGTAACCGATAAACAGGGCAATGCCATTCAAAAAGCGACCATCAGATTCAAAAGCGGTAAGGATTTACTTCATACCAGCAGTGACACTTCAGGGAATTTTGCAATCATACTCTCCAAACCCGGCAATTATCACATTACCCTATCTGCTATAGGCTTCAGCACTATTTCCGAATCTCAGGTAATCACGGAAACCGGAGAGCAGACATTAAATACCTTTGTTATGCCTGTTTCCAGTGAAGAACTTCAAACGGTAGAGATTGTAGGTACCAATGGAAAAAAGTACTATGGAAACTATTCTTTTTCGGCTACTAAAACCGCTTCATTAAACAAGGATATTCCTCAGGCTATTGCTTCCATATCTAAAGAATTAATTGCCGACAGGCAAGCAGCCGTATTAGCTGATGCGATAAAAAATGTAACCAGTGTATCTCAGAGCAGTTTTTATAATCAATTCGCCATCAGGGGGATTAATCAGAATGAAGAAGGCGTAATTATAAATGGTATGCGTACGCGCCAGTATTATTTTAATCAACCCTTAACCAGTAACCTGGAGCGTATCGAAGTGATAAAAGGCCCTGCTAGTGCAACCTTCTCCAGCGTTGATCCCGGGGGAAGCATTAATCTCGTTACCAAAAAACCCCTTGCGCAAGACCGGAAGGAAATCAGCCTGTCTGGAGGAAGTTTCAGCACTGTGCGTGGCGCACTGGATTTTACTGGTCCGTTGAATGCGGATAAAACCCTCCTTTACCGACTTAATCTGGGATATGAAGACAGCAAAAGCTTTAGAGATTTGCAATACAGAAAAGGATACATCATTGCACCTTCCTTTTCTTACATTCCCAATGACCGAACAAGCCTAAATGTAGAAGCGATCATAAACAACAGCAATTCCAGATTAGATCGCGGTCAGGCCATATTTGGCGCTGTTGCAGGCCAGACAGATTTGAATAGCACGCCCATCAGTTTTAATATGGGCGCCAGTAACGACAGGTTTAATTCTCAAGACCTGATGCTGATGGCCAATCTTGCCCACAAAATCACGCAGCACATCTCGTTTAATGTTGCTTATATGAAACAGAACTGGACGGAAGATCTGCTGGAGCACCGTACCAACAATGCCTTTGCTGTAGACGAAAATAATCAGCCAATACGAACATTGGCCGGTATGATTGCCGTTCAGCGTCAGCAAAAATTTAGCACCGACAACCTCAGTACCTATCTGAGTATCAACACCCATACTGCTGGTCTGGAACATAAAATTGTAGTGGGTTATGACCGCATTTCAACCCAAAAACTTAGAGGTGGTGGTACAAATACGGCCCAGGGCTACCGCTTAAAAGACGGAACAGTGGTTGCCAGATATGATGCAACAAAAAAAGATTTATACCAAATGACAACTGTTAATGGGGTAAGCGCCCCCGTACCTAACGTGGAGCATTTTAACCTCTCCAATCCTGTTTACACCCTCAAAAACTTAAATGATTACGTGTTTACGAAAGTGGAGATATTGCCCGCCTATTATCTGGTAAACGGCGTATACCTGCAAGACCAGATCAAATATGATAAGGTTACGCTTACGCTGGGTGTTAGACAAGAATGGTACGAAGATTACAGTAACTATAAGCTCGTTACGGAAAAGAAAATATACCAGCATAAACTATTGCCAAGAATTGGAATTACCTATGCGGTAACCGGCAACATTAATATCTACGGTACTTACCTTCAAGGGTATCAGCCACAGGGCAATACCTCGAGTCTGGTAATTGTTCCTCCGCCTGCAGGAACAAATTTTAAACCTTTAGAGAGTAATCTTAAAGAAATAGGTGCTAAGTCTGAGTGGCTTGGTGGCAACCTGATGGTTAACCTTTCTTTATTTGAAATTAACCAGAAGAACCTTTTAATGAATGCCAATGACCCCTTAGATGTTAACCGTTTGGTTGAACGTGGCTCGCAACGCAGCAGGGGAATAGAAGTAGAGTCATCAGGCTTCATCAGACCAAACTGGCAGTTTAATGTAGGCTATAGTTATGTTAAAGCCATAGTTACCAACGATTTTAATCCCGCGGTAGTGGGTAGCAGGGTACAGAATACCCCAGAACACAGTGCCAGTTTATGGACGCGATACAACCTGGAATCAAAAAAACTCAATGGATTTGGTATTGGAGCCGGCGTACAGTTTAGCGGAAATAAACTCCCTTTGTACATCAGAGACTTTCTCCTTCCGGCTTATACTATATTTGATGCGGCCTTGTACTACGCTCCATCATCGTCAAAAGTTCAGCTCTCTATGAATATCAATAATATTTTAAACAAGACATATTGGGTTGGCGCACAGAATTACCTGCGTCTTTTCCCTGGTACTCCACGAAATGTAATGTTTAATGTAACGTATCGCATATGAAATCGGGAATCATTTTTACCATAACAAAACACACTTATAAAACGGCATTCGCTAACCGGGCAACATTCGCATTAACACTGTTGTTAGGTCTTGCACTTTGTTTAGCCACCTATATAGGCTGGCAAAATTTTAAGGAACAGAACAACCAGCGCCTGCATTACAAACAACTGGTTAGGAAGCAATGGCTGGCCAAACCCGATAAGCATCCTCACCGGATGGCGCACTACGGGTACCTTGCCTTCCGAGAAAAGCACGAGCTTAGCTTTTTTGATTTTGGCATTGAAAGTTTTGCCGGAGTTTCCATTTTCCTGGAGGCACACAAGCAAAATACTGTAAATTTTAGCGAGGCTGGATTTTCTAACGGCATGCTCCGCTTTGGAGAAATCAGTATTGCCATGGTATTGCAGCTTCTGGTACCACTACTCATCATTTTTTTGGGCTACGATTGCATTTCTGCCGAAAGAGAGTCGGGAACACTTAAAATTCTGCTTTGTCAGAATGTAAGCTGGAAGAAGTTATTATGGGGTAAAACATGGGGCATCATTGGTGTTGCACTCACGATATTTATTCCCTTAATTCTGCTAACCATTCTGTTGTGGGCACAGCTTAGCGATTGGAAAATTGGAAGCGATGCGACTTTGCGATTAATTACCCTGATTATCAGCTACGCCATATACTTCTTCATTGTTTCGGCCATAACCGTGCTGGTATCTGCCTTTCAGCGCAGTTCCAAAATAGCCCTTACCGCGCTACTATCGGGATGGATATTCTTTACTATACTCATTCCACGCATTTCACAGGCTATTGGCACTAAGATATACCTTTCACCCTCTAAAATAGAATTTGCAGATGCAATTTCCAATGATGTTAAAAAACAGGGCGACAGCCACGATCCCAATGATCTGCATTATGCCGCCATTAAAGATTCGCTACTCCGCAAGTACGCTGTGGATGATGTTAAAAAGCTTCCATTTAATTATGGCGGCTACATCATGGCTGAGGGTGAAAAAATCACTTCCCAAATTTATAGTAGCCACCAACAGGCACTAAATAAGACTTTTGAGCAACAGAACAGCGTAATGGGCATGGCAGGGCTATTTAACCCCTACCTGGCACTGAAACAAATTTCTATGGCGCTAACGGCATCTGATTTTAACACCTATATCAATTTCCAAAAACAGGCAGAAAATTATCGATATGGGCTTGCTCAGAAGATGAACAAACTCCAGATTGATAAGATCAGCAACATCGCCCCTGGCGAACATGAAAAACCCCTATCCATTAACCGTGCAAACTGGGCAGAACAACCCGATTTCAATTATCAGTTTGATACCCTGGGAGAAGTAATACCTAAGGAGTTACTGTCTTTGCTGTCTGTTTTTATTTGGTTAATGGCCAGTATACTTTTACTTCAATATTCATCAAGGTGGATTAAAACTATATAACGAGATGAAAACAAGCACCTATAATTTAGAAATCAAACTGTTTTTTAGAAGCCGATCGGCCTGGATCGGAATTGCCATATTGTTTTTTACGGGTATTGCAGCACTATATTTCGGGAAATCTTTTATTGCTGAGCAACAAACAGTAATTGAAAAGGCTGCTCTATTACAGCAAAAAAACACTCAGGAAAATGTAGCACATTTTGGTAAAGATGTTGGCCTGTTTTTTTATCATAATAAATTTTCTACAGCTAACATACCCGGGCAATGGGCGGCCTTTGCCAACGGGCAACGCGATGTTAACCCCTACCTCATTTCGGTAACCATGCTGGCACTGGAGGGACAACTTTACGATACTGAACTTACCAACCCCGTAAGCATGCTTTTGGGAAACATGGACGTTAGTTTTGTTTTCTTATTTCTTTTTCCGCTGGTTATTATTGCTTTTAGTTACAATCTGATCTCAGAACAACGGGAAAGTGGGGTTTGGTCGCTGCTAAAATCACAATCTGGTAATCTTTTTCAGGTGATTTGGCGGAAGTTTCAAATCCGAATTGCGGCTATTTATGCTGTAGCGATCTTGCTAATGGGCATAGCTGTGTGGTACCTTAATTTACCATTAGATCAAACCTTGCTTTTGGTATTTGCAATGATTGTACTTTACCTGGCATTCTGGTTTGCTTTATCATTTTTCATTATCTCCTTAGGCAAATCGTCAAGCTACAATGCTTCTGCACTTGTGGCGTTCTGGGTAGTGCTGTGTATTGTTATTCCGGCCACCTTAAACTTATGGCTAACGCAAAGGTTTTCGGTGCCAGAGGCCCTGCAAAACGTGATTAACCAAAGAGAGGGCTATCATGAAAAATGGGATATGCCTAAAGAGGTAACAATGAAACCATTCTTTGAACATTATCCACAACTGAAGCAATATCCTTTTCCGGAGGATAAAACTTTTAGCTGGTTTTGGTATTATGGTATGCAACAAATGGGCGATGACCAGGCCAGAGAAAGTAGAGCGGCCATAGAAAGAAAACTTATTGCCCGACAGCACTTTACCAACATGGCTGCTCTTTTTATTCCGACGATACAAACTCAATTGGGTATTAATGAAATGGCCGGATCAGACCTGGATTCTCATCTGGATTTCCAACAAGCTGTACGCAAATATCATGAACAAATCAGACTTCGCTTTTATCCGAGCATTTTTCTGGAAAAGCCTGTCTCCTCAACAGCTGTGGAGAAAATACCACTAAAAAGATTTGAAGCTGAAAAGCGTTATCCTTATGGTAGGTTAGTTTCTATTTTTATACTAATCGTTATTTTGTTGGTTATATCCAAGAGAAATTTATCGAATAAGCGATTGGCGAAGTTGAGTTTTTAATTGGTTCAATAGTTCATTAGACAGTAGTTCATTGGGGCTTCTTTACAACCTAGCAATCTGGCCGGTGGTGACACCAACCAATAGATAATAAAATACCGTCTTGCTAACCTGGAGCGTAATGGAAGAGCTACGCAGTAAATTTAGTTCAGGATCTTTAAGGTAAGGCCCTGAAAGAAGTTCAGGGTGACGAGCGTGTTAGAGATCCATTGAAGCTGGTAGGTGGTGACACCAACCAGTAGAGAAATCTGCGCTAATCATTTGAATCTGCGGGACCAAATAATTTCCCGCAGATTTAAGGAGATTCCCGCAGAAAACCCTTGCTATCTGAGGGTTCCCAATACATTAGAGGTTTATCTTAACAGACTGAGGTATCTAAACCCGATTTAGCGAGATGCCGATTTTTCATCGGCAGCAGCGATATCAATCTCGGGTAATAACTTAGCGCTTAAACAACGAAATCACCCACTTAACGAAAGCAATACCCGCCAACATCAAAATGCCGCCAAGCACCCCTGCAACAAATTCTTTAATAATTGATGGGATACCTGGAAAAAGGTGATGCAAATAATCTATGTTATGCACAAAAATACCTCCAGCAACCAAGAGCAAGGCAATTGTACCCACTACAGCCAGAATTTTGATGATAACCGGAAGCGACTTCACTAATAAATTTCCGAGTGTAGAAAGGAAGCCAACGTTTCCAGAACGCTTAATCATTTTATATCCGGTATCGTCCATTCTAACAATGAGCGCTACTATGCCATAAACGCCTACGGTAGCCACAAGTGCAACAAACGATACAGTTACGATTTGTAGACTCAAACTTTTATCCAAAACGGTTCCCAAAGCGATAATCACGATTTCGACAGAGAGTATAAAATCGGTGGTGATAGCAGACTTAATTTTGGCTTTTTCCTTGCCTGCATCATCCAATATTTCAACTGAATCTTTTCCGGTTTCTGGTTTAGGGTGTGGAAAAAAGTACTCATAAATTTTCTCCACTCCTTCATAGGCGAGATAGAATCCCCCCAATATCAATATCCACTCTATGGCAACAGGAAAAAATGAATTGAGTAATAGGGCAATAGGAACAATGATGACCTTATTGATGAAAGATCCTTTGGTAATAGCCCATAAAACCGGCAGTTCTCGCGAAGAAAGGAAGCCTGTGGCTTTTTCGGCATTTACGGCTAAATCATCGCCCAATATACCTGCCGTTTTCTTTGTAGCTATTTTTGCAGTTACTGCTACATCATCCATAAGGGCAGCAATATCATCTAAAATTGCAAAAAAACCTGAAGCCATAGTTGTCGATCTTTAATGTTGTGATTAATTATTGTATAAAAATTTATGTTGTGATGTTCTACCGCCGTGAATAATTCTCCTTTTAAACCCAAATCTATTAAAATAGTTTTGATGCGAATAATACAAACGATTTTCTCGTATTTGAAGATTTTAAAACGGCTAAGCTTTAGCGCTAAAAAAAATCATTTTTTTCTTGGAAGAAATGTAACAAACCTGTTATATTTATAATTCAATACTCCGGATGGATATGGATGACAGATGCGGGACCAAAACGGCTCGCATCATTTTTTACCAGGAAATACCGAATAAAAATAAGTCTAAGCATTTGCAAGTTTAAATTCGGGATTTTGAATAAAACCGATAACATTTCCAAAAGGATCAAAAATACTTCCTACCCAAATAGGACCTCCAACATTTTTAGGTTCCTGGTGTGTTTCAACGCCAAGTTCTTCAAACTTCTTAAAAACCTGAACGATATCTGCTACGCCCCAGTAAGTAATAGAATGATTTCCTTTGCTATATCCTGAATCATCCGGATCTAAGCCTAATTCATATCCTCCAATGTTATAGCCAACGTAGAAGGGCTCATCAAAATAGGGTTCTATTTCGAAAACTTGTTTATACCATGCTTTTGCGGCAACTAAATCGCCAACATAATAAACTATTGTTCTTAATCCTTGTAACATTTGTTCTATTGCTTAATTGTTCTATTGTTTAATTGACTAATTGTTACATTGTTTAATCGATCTTTATCCTGAGTACTTTGTTGTTTATTCGTGCTGGCAGTTCTCAGTTAAACAGTTAGACGATTAAACAGTTAACCGCCAAATAAACAACAAACCCTAATGTACCATCTTAAAAACCAGCTCTTTCAGCAGTTCGCCATCATCTACATTACCACTGCTGTCTAGCCCCTTACTTTTTAAATCGTACTCCCTTAGTAAAGCAATAACCTGAAAAACTTTACCCGTATTGTAGTTTCTGGCCGCCACTTCGTAATCTTTTACAAAGAATGGTGGTATGCCCAAGGCAGAGGCAGCCTCTGCTTTATTGGGTAAGTAATGGTAACGCAATAACTTGGTAAAGTAACCACCCAGGTTAGCCAAAACCATTACCGTTGGGTTGGCTTTAGGGTTACTGGCAAAATAGTTAATAATTCTATTGCACTTTAGTACATCGCGGATGGCCAATGCTTTTTGCAGTTCAAAAACATTATACTCTTTGCTAATCCCGATATTCTTTTGAATATGGTCGGTATTAATGGTTACTTCCTTTGCTACATTCAGCATGAGCTTTTCGGTCTCATTCGAAATTTTAGAAAGATCCGTACCTAAATACTCCGCCATCAGGGCTGATGCCTGAGGATCTATTTTATAGCCTTTCTCTTTAACGAAATCGTCAATCCATGCCGCAATTTTGTAATCCCGTACCGGATCCGACTGAAAAATCAATCCACTTTTACTAATGGCTTTATAAATTTTCTTCCGTTTATCGAAATTGGCATATTTAAAAGCGAGCACTAAAATGGTGCTTGGCAAAGGTTTTTCGAAATAATTGAGTACAAATTCGGCCTCTTTACTTCCGGCATCTTCCTTTCCCCATTTTAAATCCTGCGCCTCCTTTACTATCACCACCTGATAGTCTGACATCATTGGGTAGCGCTTAGCGGCCCCTAAAACTGTGGCCATATCGGTATCCTTACCGTAAAGCACCGTTTGGTTGAAGCCCTTCTCGGCATCACTCAATAGTTTATCTTCTATATAATCGGTTATTTCATCAATATAGTAAGATTCTTCACCATGTAAAAGATACACAGGTTTAAACTTTCGGGCTTTAATATCCTTGATGATTTCGGCAGCAGTCATTGCCTGTAAAATTACAATTTAGCTTTTAGGATTTAAGAAATTAGATGAATTGTTTATTCACAAATATTAACTTTGGCCTTCTGGTAATTTTTAATAATGATAAGCCTCAAGTCAATACAATGATTCAGGAAAACAATGAAATATTGGATATCAACTTTTTAAATGCTCAATTGGTTACGATTCCAAATGGTGAAATTACCTTGCGTGATGATCGGTTAAAACAGATTTGGACCGTTGAAATAAAGTCTTTTTTGCTCAGTAAATATGCCGTAACACAAGCATTATATTTTCAGGTGATGCAGGTATGTCCCAGTACTTTTTCTGGAAATAATCTACCAGTAGAAACTATTTCATGGAGAGATGCCATCGGCTTTTGTAATCAACTCTCCAGTATTTCGGACTTAAATCCTTGCTATATTTTTAATCTTGATACCGACGATTATCAATTTGATAACCTGGCCAATGGCTACCGCCTGGCTACCGAAGCCGAATGGGAATATGCTTGCAAAGCTGGTACACAAGGCATTAGATATGCAGATTTGGATGAGATTGCCTGGTATAAAAATAATGCCAACGGCTCTACACATCCGGTAGGCTTAAAAGCTCCAAACGCCTTCGGACTTTACGATATGCTGGGCAATGTTTGGGAATGGTGCTCAGATATTTATGATGAAACTGTATATGGTTCTTACCGTATTATACGTGGCGGCGGCTGGTGCGACGAAGAAAGAGGCTGTATGGCTACTAATCGCCGAAGGAGTCATCCTAAATCTTTTAAAATTGATGATCTCGGATTTAGAATCGCTAAAAACCTATAATTATTTAACAGCTAACAACAGAAATACTAAATGTTTACCCCTACCCCTTTAAATCTTCCTCCTTATCCTTTTAAACTGACCCAAAAAGATAATGTTTATTATATTTTCGATGAACTCAGGAAGAAACATCTGGTTTTAACGCCAGAAGAATGGGTACGCCAGCATTTTATCCAAAATCTCATTGCCAGCAAGAAATTTCCTAAAACATTAATCCAGATAGAGGGCGGCCTGGTATTAAATCAGCTTCAAAAAAGGAGCGATATACTGGTGTACAACACTGCCGGAGAGAAATTGGTATTAGTGGAATGTAAAGCACCAAAGGTAAAAATTACACAGGCCGTTTTTGAACAGGCAGCCAGGTACAACTCTATCCATCAGGCTAAATGGATTGTGTTAACCAACGGACTTCAGCACGTTTATGCCAAAATGGATTTGGATAGAGGAAGCTTCGCATTTACACCAGAAATCCCGGAATACCCGGCTTTGTAGCAAGTTTTACAGATAAGATTGCTTCATTATTTACTGGTTGTTATCACCACCTACCAGCTTCAATGAACCTCTAACACGCTCGTCACCCAGAACTTGTTTCAGGGCCTTAACACAAATGATGCTGAAATAAATTTAATGTGCAACTTTCCAATACGGGTCATGCTTATGGTAAAGATGCTGAAATAAATTCAGCAAGACGAGATATGGAATAGGATCTCTTGTCTACTGGTTGGTGTCACCACCTACCAGTTTCAATACACCTCTAACACGGTCGTCACCCTGAACTTGTTTCATGACCTTACCTTAAAGATGCTGAAATAAATTCAGCAAGACGAAATTTTCTAACACACTCGTCACCCTGAAATTGTTTCAGGGCCTTACCTTAAAGATGCTGAAATAATTCAACAAGACAAGATTTTATTATCTACTGGTTAGCTGCTTTTCTAATAAATAATTTTCAATTTATTAGTGGTACTACTTCAGAATCCATGAATCCCAACTACTAAACCTCGTACGCTTTTTTCCAATGCTGATTATTCCCCGAATAAATGGCCTCATTACACATAGCCACGCAAATCGCCGCTTGCGTTCCCGTGTCAATATTGGAAGCAGGAGTTTTGCCCGTGGTAATGGAGCGGTAAAACTCATCTAAGGCATAGTTCGTTCCATCTTTAGTTGGCTTGTCTAAAATCGGAATCCCACCATCCTTGTTTACCACTATTTTAGTGGCTCCGGTTACGCCATCTACAATGCCCAGATCTTTTTTTGTACTTTCTTCTGGATAGAACAACCCGGTATTAGTGAGCAGCGAAACAGATCCCTTGGTGCCTTTTATTTTGAAAAGATAACCATCATGCGCATTGCCACAGGTTGCCCCGAAATTGCCAATCATTCCTTTCTCTTTATAGCGTAAAATAGCCTGAATGTTATCATAAGTTTCCCGTCCGTCGTTAAAAATATCGATGCCACCACTTCCCATTATTTCATCGGGTTGTGTTTCAAATGCCCAATTGATAAAATCAATCTGATGAGACAACAGTTCGGCAGCGAGGCCACCCGAGTACTCCCTATACATCCGCCAGTTAATTTTGCGTTCTAAGGAAGGTTCTGGCACCGCCCTTCTCCATGTTCCATTTCTATCCCAGCGACAGTCTATTTGAGATACTTTACCCAGATAACCACTCTGAATCATATCTTTCACCTTAAAATAAAGTGGCGAGTAGCGGTATTGATAACCTACCTGAAAAACCTGATTGGGATATTGCCTAACCAGCTTTTTAAGTGCTAAGGCCTGAGCAATGTCATAGGTCATAGTTTTCTCTACATATACATGTTTTCCTGCCAGCACCGCGTCCTTGGCTATTTTAAAATGCTCGCTTAAAGGTGTGGCAATAAAAACAGCTGCTATACTTTTATCATCTAAAATTTTGTGGTAATCCTTTATTGCCTTTGCTTCGGCAGGAACATATTTTTCGGTTTCTTTTAGTCGAAAATCGAGTACATCACAGTAAGCAGCAATGCGGTATTTAGCCGACATGGATTTGAGTACTGAGAGTACCCCCTTGCCCCTATCTCCACAACCAATCATGGCTACCGGGATGATCTGATCGCGATAAACATCGGCTAAAACAGTATTCCCGAACAAAAGCCCTGAACCTAAAAATGCTGAATTTTTAACAAATGAACGACGGTGCATTAGAGTGTTTTCAATTTTATGGTCCTAAAACTTACTGCATTGCCATGATCTTGAATTAAGATATGGCCTTTAGGCGCTTGTCCAAAGTTTTTCCAGTCTTTATACTTACTAATGGCGACAATCTTTTTAAATTCTTCTGACCCCCTTACATACTCTACAACTTTAACTCCGTTTAAGTAATGTTCCACTTTGTTGTTGGGATAAACCACTACCCGGCCATTGTTCCATGAGCCAATTGGGCGAAGGAATCTAGCCTCTTTTTTAGCGGTTATCAAATCGTATAACGATCCCAATGTACGGTTTCCATCTCTACCTAATTTAGCATCAGGATGCAGTACATCATCCAAAACCTGGTATTCCAAACCAATTGCCGAGCCAGAATTATTCTCGCTCAGGGTTACGAAGTATTTCACACCACTATTTGCACCCGGAGTAAGTTTAAATTCGAATGAAAGATCGAACGCAGTGTACTGATCTGTGGTTACAATATCTCCTCCATTGGTAGATTCTGCACCATTAGAAGACTGTACGCTTAACACGCCATCGGCAATTTGCCAGCCCTTTGCCGGGAAAGCATTTTTATATGCGCCTACCCAACCCTTATTGCTTTTCCCATCAAACAATAATTTATAGCCATTAGCTTTTTCATAGGCTGAAAGCGTGTTGGGGGTAAGATTTACGGCATATATTCCTTTAGGAAATGCTTTAGGTTTTAAACCTTCTGTTTGAATGGTTATATTTTTAAAGTAAACCTTTTTACCATCATTTTCGAAGTTTGAACCAATTCCATGAACCTGCAAACCAATAAAACCAGATTGATCTAAAGTATCAATGACGTAGGCTACCGGGGATCCATTTACCCAGGTTTTAGTTTCATTACCAATACATTCAATTCTATAATGGTTAAATTCTTCCTTTTTGTAAAGTGGCTTCGCTGCCGTATTCAATTCTAGGGGGTAAAGCCATAGTCTTCTCGCCTCATCGTAAATACCGCCTGTCCAGGCTCTTGGTGTAGGATCTATTTCCATCTGGCGACCATAAACTAAGCCTCTTCCATTATTGGCTTCAGGTTTAATGTGACTACGGGTTTGAACACCGGTATTCGTTGTTGAACCTTCCAGTTTCACATCTAATTCTAAAACAAAATCGCCATATTCCTTTTCGGTAATTAAAAACGAATTGGGAGTTCCCTTAACCATGGTGCCTACAATCATGCCGTCTTCTACTTTATAAGAAGCTGCACCCGCAACAGATTTCCATCCGGTTAGGGTTTTTCCATCAAAAAGGGGCTTGGCTTTTTGCGCAGCAGCAGATAAACTAATTAAACAGAGCGAAAGCAGGGTATATTTTTTAATATTGATTGACATTTGATTTTTTTTAACTGGTTCTGATTAATATTTAAAGATTTTGCCGTTGGCCATTACTTCTTGCTTGCCCTCATCGAATACTGCTTTTGCACCTGTGCGTACGGCAGCATTGGTCATGATATTGGCAATAGAGTGTGAATAGCCTGCTTCTACCGGTGCATTAGGCGTTTTTCTACTGCGTACACACTCCATCCAGTTTCTCATGTGGCCTGAGGTTAATGAATCGCCACCCATACTGGCACCGGTGGCCGTTTTAATTTCAGTTTTCGATAAATCAAACGTTGGTAACAGGTTGGATTTCATGCCCATGGCCGCAGCCTCTTTTTCTTTTAATCCGCCTTTAGGCGAAACTTTGTTGGTAATGAGATTTAGTTCCCCGCCGTTTGAATAGTAAACCTCGCCCACATCGCCTACACTATTTTGCATACGGGAGGTAAAGGTTACCTGAAAGCCATCTTGACTTTCTGGTTGGCCATAATCAAAAACAGCAACCATCGAATCCCAGTTTTTACGACCATCTTTCCAGGTGTAAATGCCACCATTAGCCACCACACTGCGTGGATGTTTTAAATTGGTAAACCAGTGAACGGTATCAATCTGGTGCGACATCCATTGTCCTGGCATGCCCGAAGAGTAAGGCCAGAATAAACGGTATTCTAAATATTTACGCGGATCGAAACTATCATTTGGACGATTCAGTAAAAAGCGCTTCCAGTCGACATCTTCCTCTTTAAGCTTGGCAACCAGGTCTGGTCTGCGCCATCTACCCGGTTGGTTAACATTCCATACTAAATCTACAGCGGTAATAGGCCCAAATTTTCCATTCCGGATAAATTCTGCAGCATTTGCATAATTCTCACCACTTCTTCTTTGAGAACCAATCTGAACAATTTTATTACTCGCCTTTACCGCTTTTAATGCCGCTTTAGCATCATCCATCGTTTCGGCAAATGGCTTTTCAACATAGGCATCGCAATTGGCTTTAACAGCCTCAATAGTATGTAAAGCATGTTGAAAATCGGCTGTACTGATAATCACCGCATCCAGGTCTTTCATGGCATACAGCTCGTCGTTATTTCTACAAGCTTTGATGTCATGTCCGAATTTTTCTTTCAAATGCGCTATTCCTAAATCTCTTCTGTAATTCCAAAGATCGGAAAGCCCTACCATATCGAAATTGAGTTCCTTGTTGTGGTTCAGAAAACAAGGAAGTAGGGTTTCTTTAAAGCGATCAGAAAAGCCGACAACGCCAACTCTTACCCGATCATTGGCACCTAAAATTCGCCCGTAGCTTTTAGCGCTCATACCCATGGTACCGGCATAAGTAGCCGCAGCAAAAATGGCAGACTGTTTAATAAATTTTCTTCTGGAATTCTCCATAGAATGTTTGGTTTAAATAAGGTTAGATTAATGTTTCGATTAAATATCATGATGACAGTTAATCGATTCCAAAATAGTATTTTAGTTTGAAGATTAAGAGGTACTTGAGTAACAATTTCGTGTATGGAAGCGCAAGAACTTTTGCCACAATCCAGCAAAAATACCTCATAAATTAACGGTCTGAGGTGATTAGATAACATAAAAAAGCCCTTTAGAAAATGAATTTCCAAAGGGCTAATATTTGAGGATTTTATCCTTTATAGTGATTAAGCTAGCATGGCCAGGCTTTCTTCAATAATCTTAATTTTCGCTTCAGCGTCGGCCTTTTTATTGCGTTCGTTATCAACAATTTCTGGCTTGGCATTCTGAACAAAACGTTCATTGTTCAATTTAGCATCTACTGCCTTCAAAAATCCTTGAAGATAAACTAAATCTGCATTTAAACGCTCCCGCTCGGCATCTACATCAATATTATCTGCCAAAGGAATGAAGAACTCATCTTTACCAGCCATAAATGCCGCTGCACCAGCAATTTTATCGTTAACCAACTCTGCCTCGCTGATGTTCGCTAATTTGAAAACAATATTTAACCACTTCTCGTAATCTAAATCTGAATTTACTTTGATACTCAATGGAAGTGCTTCTTTTGGAGAAATCTGTTTCTGATTACGAACATTTCTGATCTCAGCAACAACGGTTTTAACAATTTCTGCATCTTTGAGCAAAGCACTGTCAAAAGATCCAATTTTTGGATATTCTGCAACAATACAGCAATCCATTTCAGCACGTTCGCCAAACAATTCATCGTGCCACAATTCTTCGGTTAAGAAAGGCATATATGGATGCAATAAGGTTAATATTTTTTGGAAATAGTTAACCGTTGCCTGATAGCTTCCCGCATCAATTGGCTGCTGATAAGCTGGTTTAACCATTTCTAAGTACCAGGCACAGAAATCATCCCATACCAGTTTATAAGTGGCCATTAAAGCTTCTGATAAACGATATTGCTTGAAGTTATCTTCTATTTCTACTAATGCTTCGTTAAAACGACTTTCAAACCAGGCAATTGCTTGTATATTCGGGTTTTCGAGGTTCTGATCTACTTCCCATCCTTTTACCAAACGGAATGCATTCCAAACTTTATTGGCAAAGTTTCTACCTTGCTCGCAATAGCTTTCATCGAACATCAAATCGTTACCCGCGGGTGAACAAAGTAACATCCCAACCCTTACACCATCTGCACCATATTTTTCAATCAAACCAATTGGATCAGGTGAGTTACCTAATGATTTAGACATCTTTCTGCCCAACTTATCGCGAACGATACCGGTTAAATAAACATTGGTGAATGGTTTTTTACCCATAAACTCATGTCCTGCCATAATCATACGCGCTACCCAGAAAAATAAAATTTCAGGAGCCGTAACCAGGTCGTTAGTTGGGTAGTAATAGTTAATGTCTTTATTATCCGGGTTTTTAAATCCGTCAAATACAGAAATAGGCCATAGCCACGAAGAAAACCAGGTGTCCATTACATCTTCATCCTGTCTTAAAAATGGTTCCAACTGATGCTTGAAACCTGCTTTTTCGGTATCCGAACAAGTTTCGTCCAAATGTTTTTTCTTCCAGAATTCCTCTAGTGCCTCTTCCTTGGTTTTGGCTACAACCCAGTTTCCTTTTTCATCATACCAGGCCGGGATTCTTTGTCCCCACCATAACTGACGGCTAATATTCCAATCGCGAACATTTTCCATCCAGTGGCGATAGGTATTTTCAAATTTATTAGGGATAAGGTTTACATCACCATTTAAAACATCGTCTAATGCCGGCTGAGCCATTTCCTTCATCTTCACAAACCACTGCATAGAGAGTTTAGGTTCAATAGCAGCATCTGTACGTTCAGAAAAGCCTACCTGAGATTTGTAATCTTCTACTTTTTCCAGGTGACCCGCTTCTTCAAGCATTTTGGCAATTTTCTTCCGGGCAATGAAGCGATCTTCCCCAACTAAAATTACAGCCAACTCGTTTAATGTTCCATCATCGTTTAAAATATCGGTAACCGGCAAATTGTGTTTTAAACCCAACTCATAGTCATTCAGGTCATGCGCCGGTGTAACTTTTAAACATCCTGTACCGAATTCCATATCCACATATTCATCCTGAATAACCGGAATTTCGTGATTGACCAAAGGAACAAAAACCTTTTTGCCCTTTAAATGGATAAAGCGCTCGTCATTAGGATTTATACATATTGCGGCATCGGCCATAATCGTTTCCGGACGAGTAGTTGCAATGGTGATGAACTGGTCTTCAGTACCTGAAATCAGGTATTTGATATAATAAAGTTTCTGGTTTACTTCTTTACGGATAACCTCTTCATCAGAAACAGCAGTTTTTCCTGCCGGATCCCAGTTAACCATCCGGATACCACGATAAATCCAACCTTTCTTGTGCAAATGGATAAACGAGTCGATAACCGCTTCAGAAAGATCTTCTTCCATGGTAAAACGGGTACGATCCCAATCGCAACTTGCTCCCAGTTTCTTCAACTGCTCTAAAATAATGCCACCATATTTCTCTTTCCACTCCCAGGCATATTTCAAAAATTCGTCTCTCGAAAGGTCTTTTTTATTGATTCCCTGCTCCTTAAGCATAGCAACCACCTTAGCTTCTGTAGCAATTGATGCATGATCGGTTCCTGGCACCCAGCAAGCATTTTTGCCTTGCATCCGTGCTTTACGAATTAATACATCCTGAATAGTATTATTAAGCATATGCCCCATGTGCAGCACCCCGGTAACATTAGGTGGAGGAATGACGATAGTATAAGGCTCGCGCTCATCAGGTTCTGAGTGAAAAAACTTTTTGGAAAGCCAGTAGCTATACCATTTATCTTCTGTTTCTGCAGGATTGTACTTGGTGGATATACTCATGAAAAATTATTCAATATCAATTTGAGTGGCAAAAATACGTTTTTAAGGGCAAAATTTAAAGTAAAACACGACGAATTGGTTGTAATTAGTCCAGAATCGGGGTCTTCAATAATTAATGAGAGAATGATAGGGTGATTGAATTATAGAATTAGGGATTTTGCCATTTACTCAGTTAAATTTTAACAATTCTCTACTCACCTCAGTCACGACTAAAATTTCAACTTCTGAATTCTTACCGCATTCAAAATGGCTAAAAAAGCAACGCCAACATCGGCAAAAACGGCTTCCCACATCGTGGCTACTCCTCCCGCTCCCAAAATCAAAACCAGCGCCTTAACGGCAAAAGCCAGGATAATATTCTGAAGCACTACATTTCTGGTGGCTTTGCCAATTTTAATTGCTGTTGCAATTTTTGAAGGCTGATCGGTTTGAATCACCACATCTGCAGTCTCAATTGCGGCATCACTTCCCATGGCCCCCATGGCTATTCCGATATCACTAATTGCCAGGACTGGTGTATCATTAATACCATCTCCAACAAAAGCCACTACTTTTTGCTGGTCTTTCTTAATCTCTTCTAATTTGGCAACCTTATCTTCTGGTAATAAATCGCCATAGTAGGCATCAATACCCAACTGTTGCGCAACTTTTTTTACAATAGATGATTTATCGCCACTGAGCATAACTACCTGTCTCACTCCATTATCATGGAGCTGCTTAATCGCTTGCTGTGCATCTTCTTTAACCTCATCGGCTATCAATATATAACCAACGTATTGCCCATCTACTGCAACCACCACAATACTTTCCTCAATATCTTTTAAACCGGCATCAAAGCTGATGTTAAATTTCTCCAGTAGCTTAACATTTCCTGCCAGTACCTCTTTGCCGTTTACATTACCCTTTAACCCCATTCCAGCTATTTCGGTAATATTTTCTGCCGGATGAATAGCTGTTTGGCCAATATACGCTACAATCGCCTTGGCGATCGGGTGAGTCGATTTCGCCTCCACGGCGGTTAAGACATTTAAAAATTCCTTTTCATCAATACTACTTTCTATCCTCTGAACATTAAATACCCCTTTAGTTAATGTCCCGGTTTTATCCATTACTACAGTATTCAATTTGGTAATGAGATCTAAAAAATTAGAGCCTTTAAACAAAATGCCCTGTGCTGAAGCTGCACCTATGCCACCAAAATATCCCAAAGGGATGGATATAACCAAGGCACATGGACAAGAAATAACCAGAAAAACCAGTGATCGGTACAGCCAGGTCTGAAAATGATAATCTGACCTCAGTACAATTAGCGGAATAATAATTAATGCCAGTGCTAAAAAGAATACGATAGGCGTATATATCTTGGCAAACTTTCTGATAAAAAGCTCAGTTTTCGCCTTCCGCGCGGTTGCATTTTGTACCATTTCCAGAATACGGGATAGTGCGCTATCTGCAAAGGCCTTGGTTACTTTTACCTCAATTACCTGATCCAGATTAAGCATTCCCGCTAATACAACTTCTCCTTTACTTATGGTTTTGGGTTTACTCTCCCCGGTTAGTGCGGCTGTATTAAAGCTCCCTTTATCCGATTGCATTTCCCCATCCAAGGGAATCTTTTCCCCAACTTTAACCTGTATAACCTCTCCTATTGCTACTTGATCAGGGTTTAAACTGATGTAATTTCCATTACGAAATACATGTGCAATATCCGCCCTAACATCAAGCAATGCTTTTATATTTTGTTTAGCGCGATTTACAGCAGCCATTTGAAACAACTCTCCAATGGTGTAGAAAAGCATTACCGTAACGCCTTCCGGATACTCGCCTATACAAAAAGCACCAATAGTTGCTATAGACATTAAAGAAAATTCTGTAAAAAAATCTTTGGCCTTGAAAGTCTCCCAAACCTCTCTCAATACCGGAACCCCAACGGGCAGATAAGCCAATATGTACCAGTAGGGTCTGATTAATTGGAAAGCCACTACCTTAAATAAATGGTCAAAAGCGATCCCCAATAGGAGCATAACCAATGTAACCAATGCAGGAATATAGGCACTAAATGCCGAAGGATCTCCCGCATGATCGTGATCATGATCCGCTGAATCCTCATGATCGTGGCCATGCCCAGTACCATGTATATGCTCAGAATGTACTTTACTACTGCAACAGCTCTCTTCTTTTTCGTGAGAATGATTCATAATCCTAAATTCAAAATATCAGCTAATACCAACTTAATCGAGCATTGTCCCAAAATTAGTGAAAATATAATGCTTTATCCTGAATCGTTCTTGATAGTAAAAATTTTTACAGCAACACAATAAATAATGTTAAAAAATGTTAATAGTGTATAAGATTCAAATAATCATGAAATCGATCAAGACCCTATTTTCACCCGCTGAGTTTATCCGAAGGATTGGACTCGCCAAAATCTATTATTGGTTCTACAAGTAATATTTCTAATATATTACCCTACTATTAACGAGTATTTCATAAATTTCGCTAAACTAACTTTTAAGCGAATGAATTACCCAAATTTGAAAAGATATTTTGCTGCACTTGGCATTGTAGCAGCCGGCTTTTCTGCAAATGCGCAAGCACCCAAAAAATTTATCGACCCATCCAACATGGACTTATCCGTTAAGCCCGGGGATGACTTCTATCAATATGCCAGTGGAAACTGGATCAAAAACAATCCCGTTCCTGCTAAGGAAACCCGTTGGGGAAGCTTTAATGAACTTCGTGATTTTAACATCAATGCTGTAAAAACACTCGTTGAAGATGCTGCAGCAGACAAATCGGCTCCTGCCGGATCCGTTAAACGCAGGGTAGGTGATTTTTATACCGCTGCAATGGATAGCGCAACCATTGAAAAACTAGGCTATACCCCTATCAAGGCTGACCTGGAAAAAATTAAACAAATCAACGATCTTCAAGGCGTTTTAGATCAGGTTGCCTATATGCGCACCAATGGCATTGGTGGTGCAATGTTCGGGATTAGCGTTGGCCAAGACCGTAAAAATGTAACCAAATATATGGTTAACCTAAGTCAGGGAGGAACAACCTTGCCCGATCGTGACTATTATTTGAAAGATGATGACCGCAGCAAGAAAATCAAAGAGGCTTACAATACCTACATCACTACACTCTTTACCTTAACAGGAAGTACTCCAGAAGCCGCGCAGCAAAAAGCATCGGCAATTTTAAAGATCGAAACTGCATTAGCCGAAGCGCAAATGTCGCGCGTTGAAATGCGTAACCCTCAGGCCACCTATAACAAATTCGTCGTAGCCGATTTTAATAAATCTACACCAAACATTAACTGGAGTAGCTTTTTGCCTAAATTTAAAATCAACGGGCAGGATACGGTATTGGTTTCTTCACCTAAATTTTTCACAACCTTAGATGGACTACTGAAATCAGTTTCTGTTGATGACTGGAAAACCTACCTGGAGTGGAACGTTTTAAAAAGTTCGGCATCCAGCCTGAGTTCTCCGTTTGTAAAGGCAAGTTTTGCATTTACACAAGCACAAACAGGCCAGAAAGTGCAAACACCACGCTGGCAGCGTATGTCGCAATTAACTGATGGAACAATTGGTGAGTTGCTTGGACAACTGTATGTAGCCAAATACTTCAAACCAGAAGCAATGGCCCGGATGAATGAGCTCATTGCGAATCTTCGTAAGGCATTCGAGATCAGAATTAATGGTTTAGATTGGATGAGTGCAGAGACAAAACAAAAAGCCCTGGCTAAACTTAATGCCTTCACTCCAAAAGTAGGTTATCCTGCAAAATGGAAAACTTACGATGGTTTAGTCATCAATAAAGGAACTTATTTCCAAAACCTTCGAAATGCAGGCGTTTGGGGATATAACGAAATGGTGGATCAGCTTGGCAAACCATTAGATCGTACCCGTTTTGGTATGACTCCCCCAACAGTTAATGCGTACTACAGTCCAACACTCAACGAAATCGTTTTCCCTGCCGGAATCCTTCAGTTCCCGTTCTTCGACCCCAATGCTGATGATGCAGTAAACTATGGTGGTATTGGTGCTGTAATTGGCCATGAAATGAGCCATGGTTTCGATGATAGTGGCAGTCAGTATGACGCAGCCGGAAACTTAAAAAACTGGTGGACTGCAGAGGACCGCAAGAAATTTGAAGAGAAAACTAAAGCATTAGGAGAGCAATTTGATGCTTACACTGTAGTAGATACTATCCATGTAATTGGTAAACTCACAATGGGTGAAAACATTGGCGATTTAGGTGGTTTAAATGCAGCCTACACCGCATTTAAAATGACTAAACAAGGCCAAAGCAATGAAAAAATTGATGGTTTTACTCCTGATCAAAGATTTTTCTTGGCCTGGGCACAAGTGTGGAGAGGTAATATTCTTCCGGAAACTGCCGCACAATTAATTAAAACAGATCCACACTCTCCGGGCCCATACCGTACCATTGGTGCCCCTGTAAACATGGATGCCTGGTATAAAGCATTTGACGTTAAACCAGGCGATAAATTGTACAAAAAACCAGAAGACAGAATTAGAATGTGGTAACACAAAACTCAAGATAATCATCCGAAAAGGAAAGTCAACCCAACAGGCAAGCGCCCCGAACATTCGGGGCGTTTTGCTTTTATTAAAACAAGGTCATGAGTTTGAAATTAATCGCAAAGCCATTCACCAATTTCTAATTATCATTCTATCTTTGAAAAACTTAAGCATCTCTCCCATGAAAAGCATTATCAAAGCATTCACTATAGTTAGCCTTAGCCTATTTTCGATTACTGGCTATGCACAGAATAAAATGCAAAGTGTAGATGAGTTAATCAATAAAACCGATCCTGCATGGCCATTGGTAAAGAAATGGATTGATTCAGCGAAAAATAAAGTGGAGATTTTAGAATTAGACTCTGCGAAAGCCAAAGATGCCTTATATAACGCTCAGGTTTCAACCTACTCTACCCTAGGCTCTATTATTTATAATACCGGAGGAATCATGGTAGACAACGGCTGGATCAGAATTTTAGGTTCTGGTAGTGCCAGGCTTAACCGGTCGGTACCTGAATGGAACAAAGGAAAAACAATTACAGAATTTGGCGATAAACCTGACTACCTCTTAGTTGCAGATGATGCCGCAGGTGGTTTTTTCGCTATCAATTATGGGGCTTTTGGCGCTGACCTAAAGAATGTTTATTATCTCGCCCCTAACAGCTTAAACTGGGAACCGCTAGGTGCAGGCTATAGCGAATTTATTTTATTCTGCTTTGACAGCGATCTTTCTAAATTTTATAAAGGCTTAAGATGGAGCTCCTGGGATCAGTTCATTGCCAATTTGGATGGCAATAAATCATATAGCTTTAGACCATACCTTTGGGCAAAAGAAGGTACAGATATAGAAAAATGCACCCGTAAACTGGTAACCACCGAAGAACTATTCAAATTCAATATCGGAAAACAAAAAGAATTGCAAGCCGCAGCAGCCGATCAAAAAACTGAAAAGCAATAAATACAAATCAGGCTTGAAAAACAATTAGTTTTTTTAACCACATAAGAAAGTGTAAGGCTGACTTTGTGTACTCTGCGTAAAACTTTGTGAACTTTGCGGTTAGATATAATTCTTCCCTGTAAAGCAATCGTATTATTTTTTCACCATATAAGCCAAATAAGAAAGGTAAGCCTGGCTTTGTGGCCTCTTTTAATTGCGAAGCTATCTCCGTTTACTCTGCGTAAAACTTTGTGGCCTTTGTGGTAAAATATAATTCTTCCCTGTAAAGCAATCGTATTATTTTTTCACCATATAAGACAAATAAGAAAGGTAAGCCCTGCTTTGTGGCCTCTTTTTATAGCAAAGCTATCTCTGTGTACTTTGTGTAAAACTTCGTGCCCTTTGTGATTAAATTGGATTTTAGCTCTTCCATTGGGCAAAGGAAACCAAACACTCAATCTATGTATATTTAGCCTGTATTTTTTTAGACAACTTACTCAACACCATCCCTCTAGAATCCGCTACACGCTGTTTAAGTTCTGTATCATTAAAAACCTCTAGGTTATCTACCAATATCCATTGACGCTTGGCCATGTGCCTTGCCTGCTGAATTCCATCACGAGCGGCCAGCTGATCAAATTCCTCAGGATTACATTTAATAGAAAAACTGTTCCCTTCATCAATGGCGATGATCACGTATATCTTTTCCTCAATCATAAAGCACAGATGCTCCCATTTCATACCCTCTGTTGTACCGGGTAACTGCAAACAATATTCTCGAAATGATTCTATATCCATAATGAAGCGATGATTTATCATCAAAGCTAAGGAAAATAGTTTTTAGTTGTCAGAACCAAAATGACCAAAATTACAGGTTGAAATACCTGACTATACCATAACTGCTAACCCTTATATTCATTTAGCCAACATGTTTGAAAACGATAGCAGAATAGCGAACAACCATAAATGAAATATTAGTAATTTTGGCACCATATGAATATCATTACGCAAACTGCCGACGGCTCTAATACACTTTACAATGAAACCATTGGAGAGCATTATCATAGTAAACACGGTGCCCTGCAAGAAAGCAAGCATGTTTTTATTGAAGCCGGTTTAAAGTTCGCGAGTTCTGATCGAAAGGAAGTTTCGGTTCTGGAAGTTGGTTTTGGTACGGGACTGAATTTTATACTGAGTATGGAATATTGTGAAAAAAATGCTATTCAATTAACTTACACCAGCATAGAGGCTTTCCCCCTGGATTTAGCTACCATCCAACAAACAGGTTATGCGGCCTACGTTCCTATTGATATTTGGGAAAGTTTCAACACTTATTACAATGAAGCATTAAAGCAACCTCAACAAATAACCGCACATTCTAGGCTAGAGATTCCGCATACCACGTTAGCGGCTTATCACACCGAACACAAGTTCGATGTTCTCTATTATGATGCCTTTTCTGTTCAACATCAGCCAGAAATGTGGACTGACGAAATTATCAGCCATGCATGTAGCTTTCTAAAACCCGGTGGTACCTTCGTAACTTATGCCATTACAGGGAAACTAAAACGAGCAGTTAAGGCAAACGGCTTCACCATAGAAAAACTCCCTGGTGCGCCAGGTAAAAGAGAGATGCTCCGTGCAATAAAAGAATTGTAAATTCGAATAACCTCAGGTAATTTATGCGAAACACCAACTAAGAAACCTATGGTGATTTTTTATGTACAATTTGCCTGCAGCCCATCGTACAAACCACACTCTTAGGTGCTTAGAAGCCTAAGGTGGTATTTTTTTTATATACAATTTGCCTGCAGCCCATCATACAAACCACCTTCTAAGACGCCTAAGGTGGTTAACACCACTTAAAAACTAATAACAAACTGACAAAAATTCGACACCACTGGCAAACTGCTTCCTCCTGGTTTTGTTTGGTTAGTATTAATCACTCATATTATGGAAAAAAGAATTTTAGGCAAGTCAGACCTCAATATTGTTCCTATCGTTTTTGGAGGCAATGTTTTTGGCTGGACTATAGACGAACAAAAATCATTCGAGATACTGGATCATTTTGTAGCAAGCGGTTTTAATTTTATCGATACTGCTGATGTGTACTCCAGATGGAAACCAGGGAACAAAGGTGGCGAGTCTGAAACCATCATTGGCAACTGGCTAAAAAAGCAAAACAAAAGACACGATGTGATTTTGGCCACCAAGGTTGGTTCGGACATGGGCCAGGGAAAATCACTTAAAAAAGATTACATCATTGATGAGGTAGAACATTCATTAACAAGGCTTCAAACAGATTATATTGACCTATATTTCTCTCATTATGATGACGAAAGCACCCCTGTAGAAGAAACACTCAGTGCATATGAAAGCTTGATTAAAGCCGGAAAGGTACGGTGGATAGGCGCTTCTAATTTCTCTCCCGAACGTTTAAAGGAATCTTTGATCTCCGCTAACGAAAATGACCTGCCACGTTACCAGGTTTACCAGCCGGGATACAACTTATTTGACAGAGCCGAATTTGAAAGCGACCATGAAAAAATTTGTCTCGAACACGATTTAGGTGTAGTGTCCTATTATTCATTAGCCAGTGGATTTTTAACAGGAAAGTACCGCAGTGATGACGATTTGAAAAAAAGTCAACGAGGAGCTGGAGTAAAGAAATACCTAAACGAAAGAGGTTTTAGAATTTTAGATGCGCTTGATCAGGTAGCAGACCAACATCAAACCGAACCAGCTGCTGTGGCCTTGGCCTGGCTTATTTACCATCCATCAATCACTGCACCAATTGCTAGTGTAACCGATGTAAACCAGCTTAAATCATTTACAGATGCGATAAACCTCAAGCTAACCGCTCAGGATATATCCCTTTTAGATAAAGCAAGCATATATTAATAGGTAACCCCTGGTCCGTGACTCACGGACCAGCAAATTATAACTTACGGAGCAGCAATTTATAACTCATCAACCAGCAACTTTAAGCTTTCAACACGAGTTTCTCAAAATCCTGCTTATCCTCGTGTTTCAGAAAAAGAGTCATAGGCTCATTCAAATCGTGAAACTTACGCTCAAATTCCCTCGACAATTTCTGAATATCAACATCTTTATTCAAGATAACCGTTAACGCTTCTGCATTACCCCTAACCTCGATGATTTTATCGGGATAAAGTTCTTTAAGTTCATGTGGGAATTCCATATTTATCAAACATTTAAAAGAGTAGAAAGTTTCAGATTTACGGCAATAAAAAAAGGTTACAACACTCGCTGTCGTAACCTTTTTATCTAAATTAACGCTCTCAATCTTATAGATTGTTGCAAGGCTCTCACCCCTTGCTTAATTCAAATATAGAATTAATATTCATTTAAAACGCAGTTAAATTGTAATAATTGATATAAATCATGTGCTTTTGTTTTAACCCCATAAAAATCAGTCAATTTAAGTAAGGTTCATATCTATTAAAATATTCTGTTATATTTAAATGCCTTGCCAAACATTTAACCAAGCATTTTGTATTAACAGCATAAAAAATTATATGAAAGATAAACTCTCATTTTTACCTAAACTGGCCCTGGTATTATTCTGTTTAATCAGCCTCACCTATATCGCTATTTTAGGGCAGTCGCTTCTTGCTCCCTTGCTGTTTTCATTCTTAATGGCTTTATTGTTATTACCTGTAGCCAACACTTTGGAGCATCGTTTCAGATTTAAACGAAGCTTATCCACGCTGGTATCAGTTATCTTAATGATTTTGATCGTTGGCGGAATTATCTATTTTTTTGGCAATCAACTGAGTGATTTGTGGGCCGATTGGCCTTTACTCAAAGAAAAAGCCAACGTATCTTACCACGAATTACAGCATTGGATATCTAAAACCTTTGGGGTAAACTCTCAAAAGCAATTGGACTACCTTAATGATAGCACTGAAAAAGCATTAGCAACAAGTGCCACCATAGTGGCAACAACTTTAGCTACTTTATCTTCCACCCTCTTGTTTCTGGGTTTTACGCTTTTGTTTACGTTCTTTTTAATCAATTACCGCCGCATTCTATTTACTTTCTTAACCTCAGTATTTAGAGAAGAGCATAAAGAAAAGGTGGCCGAGATTGTAAGTCAAATCCAGGTGATTATCAAAAAATACATCATTGGTTTGTTCTTACAAATGCTCATTGTAACCCTATTAATGATTACGGTATTGAGCCTGTTAGGTGTGAAATATGCTGTTTTATTAGGACTGGTCGCAGGTATTTTTAATGTTGTACCCTATCTGGGGATATTCTTTGCGCTGCTCGTCAGCTGTTTGATTACTTTTGCAACTGCCGGTGCGGGTAAGGTGCTGTTAGTATTGATTGCCTTTGTAGGGGTACATGCAATTGATGGTAATTTACTGATGCCTTTGGTGGTGGGTTCGAAAGTAAAAATCAATGCCTTGGTAGCCTTTATCGGAATTGTGGTTGGAGAAATGATATGGGGTATTTCAGGTATGTTTTTATGCATTCCATATCTGGCTATGCTGAAGATTATGTTCGATAGAATTGAGACCTTGCAACCGTGGGGAATACTAATGGGCGAAGAACACAAACCGGAGAAAAAGAAAAGGGTGTACAGAATTACCAAGAAGATTAAACTAGAAGAAAAAGATTAGCATGCCTGAGAAAAGAGCGCCTCATATTTTAAGCACCTCTGCCAATTTATTGGGCATTTGCTTCATAGTATTAACTTCCTTAAAAAAGTTCAATCTTTCCGATGGCTCACTAATTGATGAGTTTGCAGTTGCAGCGGTTATTATTTTTATGGCTAGCTGCATCCTTTCTTTTGTATCTATGAGGCAGGCATCGAAGGCAAGCCAAAGACTGGAGCAGGCGGCAGATTTCATCTTCTTATCGGGCTTGGTGGTCTTGTTTTTGGCCACACTTCTCATTGCATTTAATTTGATCAAATAACGAAACGCTATCATCCTGTTCATGAAACCCCTCCTGGTACTATTAATTACCTTCGTTTTACTGGTTGGCTTCAACCGTTACCTCGATGCACAAGAAAACCACATCTTTGCCGGTAATATAGCCATGGGTGTAATGCTATTGTTTACAGCAATGGGACATTTCAAGTTTAAAACATCTATGGCTGCAATGGTTCCGCTATTTATCCCTAAAAAGGTAGAAATTGTTGTGGCGACAGGTATCCTGGAAATACTCTTCGCAATTGGGCTGGGTATTCCAGCCATCCGTTACCCTGTAGGCATTTTGCTCATCTTATTTCTGCTAGCCATTTTACCGGCCAATATTTATGCAGCCAAACACAGCATCAATTATGAAAATCTTTACAAACAGGGGCCGGGATTAAAATATTTATGGTTCAGGATTCCCTTTCAATTTTTTTTAATAGCATGGGTTTGGTATTTTAGCGTTCGATAATTCTGTCTAAAGAAAAGAGAAGTAAAGATGCCTAATAATCCTATTCCTGTTACTGCCCACAATCCAGCCGATGCTTTTTTACGTCTGCTTAATGTTTTAGATACCCTCCGTACACAATGTCCCTGGGATAAAAAGCAAACCATGGAAACCCTTCGCCACCTCACCATCGAAGAAACTTACGAACTTTCGGATGCAATTTTAGATGGAGATATCCAGGAAATAAAAAAGGAATTAGGCGATTTAATGATGCATCTGGTTTTTTATTCACGAATCGCTTCCGAAACTGATGAGTTCAACATTACTGATGTATTGAACGGTGTTTGTGACAAACTGGTCAATCGTCATCCGCACATCTATGGAGATGTGGAGGTACAAAATGAGGAAGATGTAAAACGGAACTGGGAGCAGATTAAACTAAAAGAAGGTAATAAATCTGTACTCGCAGGCGTTCCGTCATCCCTTCCAGCCCTGGTAAAAGCATCCCGGATACAAGAAAAAGCGCGTGGAGTAGGTTTCGACTGGGAAGATAAAAACCAAGTTTGGGAAAAAGTAGAAGAAGAATTGCAAGAATTTAAAGCAGAATTTAATGTGTCAGACCAAATTGCAATTGATGTGGAAAAGGCAGAATCAGAATTTGGAGATGTACTCTTCTCACTAATTAATTATGCACGATTCATCAACATCAATCCCGAAAATGCCTTGGAGAAAACCAACAAGAAATTCATCAAACGCTTTCAGTACCTCGAGAGCAAAGCTCAGGAGAACGGCAAAGCTTTATCAGATATGACCCTGGCCGAAATGGACATTTATTGGAATGAGGCTAAAAAAACCCTTGGTCCGTGACCCACGGACCAATAACTCTAACCCACAACCCACCCAATTTAAATTTACGCCTAATAAAACTTACCATCTAAATAAAACCACTTCCCCTCCTCTTGCTTAAAGTTCGATTTTTCATGCAATACCTCCGCCTGAAACTTCCTGTTCAGATAGTAAGCTTTAAATTCCACTACATCAACATCGGCAAAAACAATTTCTAACTTAAGCCAGGTGGTATTTTTTGCACTACTTAGATATCCCTCTTTACTAAACCCCTTCCGTTTACTCACATGGGTGGTATTCCATAAATAATCGGCATTCTGAACCACAAAGGCAGAATACCTCGAGCGCATTAACGCTTCTGCTGTAGGTGCTACCTGGGTATTTAGATGATAAGGCTGGCAGCAGTTCAGGTACACCAATTCGCTACCGCAAGGACAATTAACTATATTCATAATGATTCACAGATAAGCAAAAATAGTATTTAATATTTCCTCTCCTAAAATTTCCGTAAAATTGCAGTCCAAATAATGAGATACTTCTTCCACATTGCCTATCAAGGTCAGCATTACAACGGTTGGCAAAAACAACCTGGCGCCATTAGCGTTCAGGAAGCCATTGAAAATGCCCTTTTCAAGATTTTCAAGTTTCCTGTACCCATTAACGGCTGTGGAAGAACGGATGCCCATGTACACGCAAGTCAGTATTTTTTTCATGCAGATATAGAAACAGACTTCGACTTTGATCTCCTCTATCGCTTAAATAAAGCCCTTCCACAAAACATCGCCATATTTGATATTATTAAAATGGAGGGCTTGCCACATGCCCGTTTTGACGCTGTACAAAGAAAATACGATTACTTTATCCATACTTATAAAGATCCTTTCTTAAATCACCAAAGTTCTTTTTACCTCGAACCCAAAATAGATTTAGCCAGTATGAAGGCTGCCGTTAACCTATTGCCTAAATACAAAGATTACCGGGCTTTTTGCACCCAACCCAATAAATATGAGCACACCATTTGCAATGTGAAGGAAGCCGATTTATTGACCAATGCCAGTGGCGACCGCATTAGGTTTCACATTGCCAGCAATCGTTTTTTAAGCAAGATGATCAGAATTTTAATGGGCAAGATCTTAAAGGTTGGAAAGGGTGAACTTAGCCTTGACGAGTTCGAAAGTCATTTTATTACCCTCGAAACACCTAAAACTTTAGATCCAGCTTATCCTACAGGATTATACCTATCGAAGGTAACGTATCCATACCTCAACCTGGCACCCCGAACCGAGTTTTTATCGGCCATGCAGGGTACCGACTGGAAATCTGTATAATTTCTGAGCGGTATGAATTTCGTTGTAGCGTTCCCGGCAGATGTTTCGTTTTACAAGTATGAAAACAACGATCTTAACTTTCTTATTAGCAGTTACACTTTTTTGTGGCTGTAAAAAATCAAGCAGCGTAACAATCATCCAGGATGGTGCCTTCTCTGGAACCTTTACCATCAAAAATAGTATCAATACCTATACAGAGAGCATTCCGGTTTCGTTGACTTTAAACCAGGGTGAATTCACGATAAGCCTGAATACTAATAGCAAACCAGTTGGAGGCAACGGAACTTTTTCAGTTAAAAATGGTATTGCCACCTTTGTTGATGAAAATACCTGGACTGGCGAATTTGATCGGAATAGAATTTTAAATGGCGAATACGATATGGAAATTAAAGGCCGCGATTTAATCTTTACCAGACGTACGCAACCACAAACCAATATCCATTCTGCTACTTCTTACGTACAGATGTCGTACCAATACGTCCTTAAAAAGGATAACTAATGCCTATGGCTATTTAAATCGAATAGCCTTTAATGGAGACACTTTACTGATTAATAGTGATGGAATCAGTAATACCAACAGACAAAGTACTGCAGTAGTAATATTCAGTAAAAACACATCCATAAAGTGAAATTCTATGGGGGCATAAGCTAAAAAGTATGACGACTGGTTAAGTTTAAAAATATGTGTAGCTTGCTGAAAAAAGCCCAAACCTAAACCCAAAATATTACCCAACAGCAAACCAATCCCAATTAGATACGCTGCATTGTAAAGAAACACCTTCATTATACTCCAGTTACTGGCGCCAAAAGCTTTAAGCATGCCAATCATATTGGTGCGCTCCAGGATCATAATTAATAAGGCCGTAACCATGTTGATTACCCCTACAATAAGCATCAGAATGAGGATAACCCTGGTATTCACATCTAAAAGCCCCAACCAGGTAAAAATATTAGGGAAATTTTCCTTTATAGAAAACGATCTCAGGTTTCTGGGTAACTGATTGTAAATATCATCTGCCACTGGCTTCAACCTATCGAAGTTCTTGATTCTAATTTCAATCCCACCGATTTCATTTGGCTTCCAATTATTTAAGCGTTTAATAATGTTGAGATTACCCAATACAAAACCCTTATCTATATCTTCTACTCCAATATCATAAATACCTACTATTTTAAATTTTCTTGGCCGTAACTGATTTTGAACAAAATACATGATAAAATCATCGCCGGTTTTAAGCTTTAAACGCTTAGCGGTATAGTTAGAAATAAGCAATTCCTGCATCGCAGCAGCACTATCGGCAAAGTTGATTATGGTACCGCTAATAATATGCTTTTCAATGTAATCCCAGCGGTAGGTTTTATCAATTCCCTTGAAATTAATCCCTTCAATTTCATTATTTGCCGATATTATTGCAGGCTTTGTGGCAAAAGGATAGAAAAAATCAATGTTTTGATTCTTTTTCAGCTGTCTAACAGTTTCTGCATCTAACACAAAGGGAGAGTGTTCAAAAGAGTTATTTAAATCATATCGGGTAACCTGAACATCCCCTAAATAGCCCCGTACCTTATCCTGAATCTCTGTTTTAAAGCCTTTAATGATGGCAATAGAAAGAATCATCACGGCAAGGCTTAACATAACCCCCGCAATAGCAATGCGCACGATAAGCTTAGAAAAGGTTCGCTCAGATTTAATGGCTATTCGCCCCGCTATGAAATATTCGAAATTCAATTTGATAATTTTACTAACTTAGCAAAAATGCTTATTTCCTTTTAAATAAAGGCATTTTTTAAAAATAATCCGTCTGTAATACCAAATATATAAAACAGCGTAATTGTTTTTAACCTTAAACATTTGGAGACATTAGTTTAACTACTTTAAAACACTATGAAAAAGTACATCAGCCTTGCATTAACCTGTTTAATTGCCATATCAGCCTGCGGTCAGGGGCCAAAATCTTCTACAGATGCATCTGGAATAGTAAAAGCTACAGAAAGCAAAACCATTGAGCAGGCTGAAAAACCATACACCAATAAAAATTCGATTAAGACAGGTGCTGAACAAACGGAAAAGTATCTTCCCCTTTTAAAAGGTAAACGTGTAGGCATGGTGGTAAATCCAACTTCTGTTATTGGAAATGAAACCACTGTAGACAGCCTTTTAAAATTAGGGGTTAAAATCCAGAAGATATTTGGCCCGGAGCACGGTTTTAGAGGCAATGCCAGTGCAGGCGTACACATTGCCGATGATGTGGATACTAAAACAGGTATTAAAGCGGTATCCCTTTACGGTAAACACAGTACCCCAACTGCCGAAGACCTTGCCGATATCGACATCATGATATTTGACATCCAGGATGTGGGTGTTCGTTTTTACACCTACATCAACACGCTGCAGCATGTGATGGAAGCGTGTGCAGTAAATAAGAAAGAAGTACTAATTCTAGACCGTCCGAATCCAAACGGTTATTTAATCGACGGGCCAATCCTCGATCCTAAGTTTAAATCTGGCATCGGCATACAGCCTATCCCAATTGCACACGGATTAACCGTAGGCGAATATGCACAAATGCTAAATGGAGAAGGTTGGTTAAAAGACAAAGTGAAGTGCAAAATAAATATCATTAAAGTAGCCAACTACAATCACGATATGGAGTATACGCTTCCGGTTAAGCCCTCACCAAATCTTAACACCCAGCAATCAATCATGCTTTATCCAACTACCTGCCTGTTCGAAGGCACCTATCTTAATCATGGTAGAGGTACAATGTTTCCTTTTACCATTGTGGGCGCACCATATCTTAAAGGCAAATTCGACTTCAGCTTCACACCGAAGAGCATCAAGGGCATGTCTGAAACACCGTTATTTCAAGATCAGGAATGTTATGGATTGGATTTGAGGAATTATGATATTGCCGAATTAAGAAAAACTAAAGCCATTAACCTGAGCTGGCTGATTACACTCTATAATGCATCACCAAGAAAAGCCGATTTCTTCAATACCAAACTAAGCAAAGAAATGGGAACGATAGAAAGATTAGTTGGCGTGGCAGATTTCAGACAACAGATTATAGATGGTAAGTCAGAAGCCGAAATCAGGTCCAGCTGGCAGCCAGGCTTAAATGCCTACAAAACCATGCGTAAAAAATACCTGCTCTATAAGTAATGACAGGATGATCGAGGGATTGAATGACTGAATGAACCTGGCGATAACCCAAGAAATGATTTTCAGTCATTCAATCATTCACCAATTAATCTTCAAAACAAAAGCTCGATTTATCTTGTTCTACTGGAGAATGGGTTTTCAAATTCACTCATTCAAAATTCATTCATTTAATCATTAAATCATGAGCGGCCCAAAAGTTAAAAGCGATAAACCAGGAAGCAACTACGAGAAAGAAGTACCAGAAGGTAGAGAACCTGTAGATCATAAAACGGTTAGAAAACCAAACGATAGCCTACCGAACAAGCCTCCTAAGGCTAAAAATCCGGCACAGCAAAGAGAACTTGAAGAACAACCGGTACACTCTATTAAGAAAGCACCAAAGGAGTAAGGTAAATGTGCTAAATTTTTAGCGAGAAGAAGAATGTAGCGCCTTCTCCTTCTTCACTTTCCACCCAGATTCTACCGCCCTCACTTTTAATAATTTCTGAAGAAATATAAAGTCCTAAGCCCAAACCTGGATAAGTATGTTGTAACTTACCGCTTACGCGATAAAACTGATCAAAAACTAGGTGCTGTAAATCTCTAGAAATCCCGATTCCAAAATCCCGCACACTGAGTAAAACTTCATTTTCCTTTAAAAAAGTTTTAACCTCTATATGTTCTGAATCTGTTGAATATTTTATTGCATTGGTGAGGAAGTTAACAATCACCTGCCCTATCCGCTCCCTATCTGCAAATACACGCGTTTGTGCATTTAAATCCACTATTATTTCATGCTTTGAGGTAGTGTGTTGTATTTCCTCTACCATCTCAACTACCAAAGCATCAAATTCGAAGTTGATAGGATTAAAAGTCATTTTTCCCGATTGAATCTTGGTTACATCTAAAAGATCTCCAATTAATCCCGTTAGGCGATTAATCTGAATATCCATTCTTTTAACCATTTCGGCCTTCCGTTCATTTCCTTCATTGCGGATCATTTTTTCCAACACCTGGGTGTAAGCCTTAATACTGGTAACCGGCGTTTTAAGTTCATGACTGGCAATGGCTAAGAATTCATCCTTTTGCCGCTGAAGCTGCACCTGCTTGGTCACGTCAATTGCGGCATGTAAAACGCCGTAAGTTTCACCTTTTGAATTGCGCAAAGGCTTGTAGGTAAAATTAAACCAGCTTTTCTTATATTCACCGTCTACCATCAACATGGCCTCTTGCTGGTCAGCGTGATAGGCGACACCTGTTCTACAAACTTGTTGTAATAAAGGAATAAATGGCTGCCCAACCAGCTCAGGTATAGCTTCCGCCATAGGTTTTCCAATAACAGACTCATCCTTGCCCCAAAGCTTAAGCATTTCCTGGTTGGCGAGCTTTATCACAATATCCTCAGTTTCATATAGGGCTGTTGGCATCGGGTTGTCAAGAACCAATCTTTTAAACCGTTCTTCACTTTGTGCCACTTCATTTCTATATTTTACCTGGTTGGTAACTTCATTTGCAACAACCATAATTCCGGTCACTACATTATCTTTATCTCTTATCGGATCGTAAACATAGTTGAAATAACAATCCTCCAAAATATCATTGCGCTCCAACTGGGCTAAAGCTTCATAACCATGATGAGCTATTCCTGTTTGATAAACTCCTCTTAATAAATCTGGAAATGGCTGATCTTTTATTTCCGGTAGTCCTTCCAGAAGCTGAAGTCCGATTACAGCCTCGGTTTTACCCCAAATCTTTAACAAATCGGCATTGGCCTGTTCGATAATAAAATCCTTTCCCCTTAAAATCCCAATGGCTACAGGCGCATCCTGAATCATCTTCCGAAACAACGTTTCGCTTTCCTTCACTTTTAATCTGGCATTAACCAGTTCGGTCACATCTGTAGCATTGTTCAATATGGCCCAAACCTGGCCTTTTTCATCCTTTAAAGGCTTATAAATAAAATCGAAATAATAGGTTTGTAAAGCTCCATTATGCAGCAATTCCACCCTATCTTCCTTGGCATTGTAAGCAACCCCGGTTTGGAAAACCTCATCCAGTATTTGAAGAAAGGGCTGATCCTTTAGCTCAGGGAGTGCATCTGCAAGATTTTGTCCTATTACGGATGCATCACGCCCCCAGGCATTCAAAATTGCCGCATTTGCAACTCTAATCAACATCTCCTTTCCAACGTATAAGGCTATTGGCATGGGCGATTCTTCAATCAGGGTACCGAAAATGGTAGAACTATCTGCTATATTTAGTGACATATGGGATTAAAGGACAAATATAATTTAGCTTTGCGTTGATTTCAGAAAGGACAACAATATTTTTTCATCCTGCTGAAGTTCGGTTCCTAAGTTTTTTTTGCCGGTGTTCATTTTCTTCATAAATTTATCCAGCTTCTGTTCTTCGTAGGCATTCAACAATAAAGGATATACGTAAGAACTCTTACATACGGCTCTTGTATTGCCTAATTTTTTTGCCACACAATCCAGTACACTCACGATCATCTTTTTGGGATTTATTTCCCGCTCATCATCAGTAGTATGGCAAAGTGCAAATTGACGTAAGGCTTCCAGTGTTCCTCCCCAGGTTCTAAAATCCTTTGCGGTAAAGTCATCACCAGTAATTTCCTTAATATAGTTATTTATTTTACCCGAATCTATACTTCTATGGTCATTATCCCTAGTGTAAAATTGAAAAAGATCTTGCCCGGGAATATCCCGGCATTTTTTAACCAGCTTCGCCAGGCTTCTATCGTTTAATTCCACCTTCTGTTTTACACCTTTCTTACCCACAAAATCCATCTCAATTTTGCTTCCATTAATTTTAACATGCTTATCCCTGAGGGTGGTTAAACCAAATGAGCCATAAAGCTGCTTGTAACTCTCGTTTCCCACGCGAATCAGTGTTTTTTGTAGCACATCCACACAAATGGCCAATACCTTTCTTTCATCAAACTCTTTTCTGCGCAGGTCTTTGGCCAGCTGTTTTCTTGCAGCAGGCAAGGCCTTCCCAAATTCCAACAACCTAAAATACTTATGATCAGACCTTCGGCTGGTCCATTTAGTATGATATTTATACTGTTTTCGCCCTGCAGCATCAATTCCGGTTACCTGTAAATAAGCATTGGGTTTATTGGCAATCCATACGTTTTGCCAAGCAGGGGGAATAACAAGTGCCTTAATCCTTTCCAGGTGCTTCTCATCATTTATCCTGTTGCCATTACTATCCTCATAGTAAAATTTCCCTGGCTTACCCTTACGGTAAATGCCAGACATGGAATCGGTTACATAAACCAATCCACTTGCCTTAACTACATCTTTACCTTGTACCATTTTTATCTATAAAGGATGACTTTATTTTTAGTTATTTTGCAAACTATAGGGCCGCTCCAACGTTATTTTACACATACCGTTTAAATGCGAACAAATATTTGAAGCCTATAACGATTAAAACAAAAACACACTTTTATGAAAATAGTTTTTATGGGCACGCCCGATTTTGCCGTTGCCAGTTTAGATGCCATAGTTAAAGCCAATTATGATGTTGTTGCTGTAGTTACTGCACCTGATAAACCCGCAGGACGTGGTCAAAAATTAGCTGAAAGTGCTGTTAAAAAATATGCAGTAGAACACCATATTCCAGTGCTTCAACCCGAAAAACTTAAAAGCCCTGAATTTATTGAAACCCTCAAATCTTACGAGGCAGACCTGCAGGTGGTTGTAGCTTTCAGAATGCTACCCGAGGTGGTATGGAATATGCCTCCAAAAGGAACCATCAACCTACATGGTTCATTGTTGCCGCATTATAGAGGCGCAGCACCCATCAATCATGCCATCATCAACGGAGAGAAAGAAAGCGGGGTTACAACCTTCTTTTTAAAACATGAAATTGATACAGGCGATGTAATCATGGCAGAGAAAACGCCTATCGAAAACGATGATACCGCAGGCGATCTTCACGATAAATTAATGAATATCGGTGCTGGTCTTATCGTGAAAACACTTAAGGCAATTGATGCAGGAAATGTCACCGAGCAGCCTCAGCTGATGAGCGATGATTTAAAGCATGCACCAAAGATTTTTAAAGACGACTGTAAAATTGACTGGAACAACCCTGCAGAGAAAATATACAATCTGATCAGAGGCTTAAGCCCCTACCCTACTGCCTTTACTTTCTTAAATGATAAAACACTTAAAATATTTAAGGCAGAAATTGAAGAAAAAGAGCCTGGTATTTCAGCCGGGGGATTCCTAACCGATGGAAAAACTTACCTTAAATATGCTACAAAAGATGCTTTTATTAAATTATTAGATATTCAGTACGAAGGTAAAAAACGAATGTCAATTGAAGACTTTCTAAGAGGAATGCGTTTTTAAGTATAAATAAAGAAGTTGAATAGTCTCTACAGGCTATTCAACTTATCTGATAAATACTTCGAAACTTCGTTAAAATAACGCTTACGTCCGTAGCCCATTACCCACTGAATGCCCTGTGTTGCATTGGTAATAAAAACCTCCTCAGCTTCTTTCAATATTTCCGGGCTAATCTGTGCTTCTATCAAAGGTATATCGTTCATTTTTGCCAATTGCATTACCGCTGTACGCATTACGCCGCTTATGCAGCCCTCAGTTAAAGCGGGTGTATACACCTGCTTGTTATAAACCACAAATACGTTGGCGCTAATACTCTCGCAAAGAAAACCACTCTGATTTAAAATCATTGCCTCATCTAATCGGTTCTGGCTTTTAAACAATCCGGCCATTACATAAAGTAAGGCATTAGCCGTTTTGTAATTGGCTAATTTATTGATGGGCTTAGTCATTTCATCAAAAACATCAATGATTAAGCCTTTACTGTTTAGTTCGTATTGCGTGGTTTTTAAGGGAATACCCTCTAAAATATAGCCTGCTTTATTAATTTCAGGGGTATAAACGCCTGCGCCCTGCCTGTAAACCGATAACCTAAAACGCACATGACCATTCCATCGGTTACGCTTAACTAAATCAGCCGTTTTTTGCTTGATAAAATAATCATCCATCAACGCATGACCATCCATTTTAAGGGCTTTCATACCTGCAACAAGACGGTCTGCGTGCAAATCTGCAAACTGCAGCTTATGGTTAATCATTCGCATACTCTCAAAAAGGCCATCGCCAAATTTGAAACTGCGATTAGCCGCTGATAGTATAGGGGCATCAACCGCATGAAATTCATCATTAAATAAGAGGTACTGTTGAGACATAATTTATGATGTGGCGGTATAATTTTCCCATTTCGTTAGTGCAGCCTTAAAGTCTTCTGGTAAAGCCGCTTCAAATAGCATATATTCTTTAGTTGTTGGATGAATAAAACCCAGGGTTTGTGCATGTAGCGCTTGCCTTGGCAACAAATCAAAACAATTATCAACAAATTGCTTGTACTTGTTAAACGTAGTTCCTTTTAAAATCTTATCTCCCCCGTACATGGCATCATTAAATAATGGATGTCCGATATGTTGCATGTGCGCTCTGATTTGATGCGTACGACCTGTTTCCAGCTGACAGCTGATTAAAGTGACGTAACCTAATCTTTTTAATACAGTATAATGTGTTACAGACCATTTTCCTTTTTCTTCGTCATCGTAAATATCCATTACCCTACGGTCTTTAACACTTCTGCCAATATAACCAGTAACCGTGCCATCATTTTCGATATCTCCCCAAACCAGCGCAATATATTTACGGGTAATGCTGTGATCGAAGAACTGTTTAGCCAAATAGGTTATAGACTTTTCATTCTTGCTAATCAACAATAGCCCTGATGTATCTTTGTCAATCCGGTGAACCAATCCCGGTCTTCCATCATTCCCCGGTAGCTGTGGCAATTGCTCAAAATGAAAGGCCAGGGCATTAACCAACGTTCCGGTGTAATTGTTAAAGCCCGGATGTACAACCATGCCTGCAGCCTTGTTTACAACCAGGAGGTCGTCATCTTCATAAACAATATCAATCGGAATATCTTCCGGATAAACTTCTGTATCTCTGGGAGGATGAGGTAGAACAATAGAAATCTCATCATAGGGCTTAACCTTATAGCTCGATTTAACCGTTTTCTGGTTAACCAATACATTTCCTGCATCAATAGCATTTTGAATACGGTTTCGCGAGGCGTTTTCCACACGGTGCATTAAAAATTTATCAATACGAAGCAGCGATTGCCCCTTATCAACAATAATCTTTAAATGTTCATATAAATCCTGCTCTTCTGATTCCTGCAATTCAACCGCATTTTCCATGCTGCAAAAATAAACTTTTACCGATAAGATTCGTTCAATTGATAAGGGAATTACAAAAACAGCATTATCTTTATTTAATTTATCATCCAAAAAATTAATATATGAAGAAACTTTACCCTTTAAAATCACTTGTGGGCCTGTTATTGGCCTTTTCTGCTGGAAGTGTAAAAGCACAACAAGATGTTGGCGACTTGTTTGTTTCAGGCCCGGCCGATGCAACAAAATTAATCAACGCTTACTTTGATCCTTTGTATAAAGGTTTGGGAGTGGGTTTAAGCGACGGCTGGAACAATACCGCCCGATCCAAAGGCTTTTTAAAATTCGAGGTTCGTGTATCTGCATCTGCTGCATTTGTCCCTCAATCTGCCAGAAGCTATGATGTGAATACACTTGGCTTAAACAACATCAAACCTGCTTTAGGTTCTTCCTCTATCGGTCCAACAGCCTTTGGTAACGACCAGGAAGGCGGAAGAATGGAAGTTTACACCAGCGCAGGCATTCCTACCGGCAAGTTTTTCAATTTACCACAAGGCCTTGGTTTCCATGTGGTTCCTGCTGCACAAATACAAGCAACTTTAGGTTTACCTAAAAACATTGATATCTCTTTAAGGGCGATGCCCAAAATAAAATTGGGTAGTGATTTAGGGAGCCTATCTATGATCGGCTTTGGAGCCAAAATAGAATTACTCCCGCTTTTTATGGGAAAAAGTGAAAAGCTGATTCCTGTAGATATTGCACTTGCCGGAGGTTTTACCCAGTACAAATACACCCTTCCCCTAGATATTGATAATACAGCCAATTCAAATCAACGAATAGATGCCAAATTTAATGGCGTTAATTTCGATGCAATAGTATCTAAAAAACTCCTGTTCTTTACCCCATTTGCCAGTGTAGGCTATCAAACCTCAAAAACGAACTTAAAAGCCCTTGGAACTTACAAATTTGCCACTGGCGCAACTTCATCAACTACCTATACCGATCCAGTATCAGTAAATAAAACTGATATAGATGGCCTAAGGGGAAGCCTTGGTTTCCAGCTCAAATTTGGATTCTTTAAATTCTACGGTTCTTACACCGCCGCTAAATACAGTATGGTTAATGCGGGTATTGGTTTAGGTATCGGTCAATAAAAATAATAACAACAATTATAAAAAACACCTGAATATTCCAGGTGTTTTTTACTTTTACAGGTGTTTGAGAATTTAAATAGCCCTGTTCAGAAACTAAATATTGCCCCGTTTTCCAATCTTTGGGTAAAACGCGACGACCTGATTGACCCTTATATTTCTGGAAATAAATGGAGAAAGCTTAAATATTTGTTGCAGGATGCAATTTCCAAAGGCAAAACCCATTTGGTTACCTTTGGTGGGGCCTATTCTAACCACCTGGTAGCTACTGCCGCTGCCGCTGCAAAAAGCAACTTAAGGGCCACAGCCTTTGTTCGGGGCGAAGCTGTTAAAAATGAAATGCTGATGCTGTGTACCTTATTCGGCATGAAACTCATTTTTACCGAAAGAGAAAGCTACAGAGATAAAGTTGCGTGCTTTGAGCAATATTTTAGTAAAGACGATACCGCTTATTTTATAGATGAAGGCGGTGCATCAACACAAGCGACCATCGGTTGTGCCGAAATTATAACCGAATTGCCCATTCAATACGACCATATTTTCTGTGCAGCAGGTACCGGCACTACAGCGGCGGGTTTGTTAAAAGGAATTCAACAAAATCAACTGAACACGAAGCTCCATGTAATACCCGTGTTAAAGGGTGGTGATTTTATTCAGGATGAAATGGCTAAATATGTCTCTGTTTCTGCCCATTTAACCTTACATACCAACTATCATTTTGGAGGTTATGCCAAAACAACTCCTGCATTAATCCAGTTTATCCAATCCTTTACTGCAACTACCGGCCTGCTAATAGACCCGGTTTACACGGCTAAAATGTTTTACGCCATAATCGACCTCCAAAAGCAAAACCTCATTAATAAAGAGGATAAAATATTGGCCCTGCATACCGGTGGTTTACTGGGCATTTTAGGAATGAAAGAAAAGTTCAGCTGAAACCATTGTGAATACACGCCCTGATAAAACTTATTGCAATTATGTTAATTTTGATTTTTGTTTCAAACACGAACCATGCAACGCGATTACAGTTCTATCAGTCCATCGGCAAAAATGCTGCTTTTAACCAAAGGCTTAACCAATATTCCTTTCATTGCAGATGCTGCGAAGATCATCTGGGGTAACGATGCCTTAGATCAGCTAGCTACAAATTTAACTGATGAACTATTTCTGAAGAGACTGATCCACTTTGAAAGCAGATACTTGTCTCTAGACAGCCTGCTTTTCGCTTCTGGAAGCTTAAACGTACTCGAAATATCTTCAGGTTTCTCTTTCAGAGGGCTAAATATGGCCAGCCATCATGCCAATATCTGCTATAAAGACACCGATTTATCTGAAATTATCTCCATTAAAAAGGATTTAACCCAGCAGCTTATCCGACAGGAACACCTCAGCTTGAGAGGGAAATTGATTACCGAAAGCCTCAATGCATTAGATCACAACGCTTTTGCTTCCGCGGTAGAAAGTATGCCTGCAGGCAGGTTGAGCATCGTGAATGAAGGTCTGCTCATGTACTTAAACCATGGTGAAAAGGCACAACTTTGCCAAACTATTCGCAAGGCCCTACTCAAAAGAGGCGGTTACTGGATTACTGGCGACATCTATATTAAAAAGGAGCTGGAAGAAACAACAATCCCGGATGCTTTCAATCAATTTTTGCAGGCCCACCATGTGGAAGAAAATAAATTTGATAGCTTCCAGCAGGCTGAAGCATTTTTCAAAGAACAAGGTTTATTGCTTACCACCAAAGCAACATCGGTATGGCATCAACTATCTGCAGTTAAGTATGCAGATCCTGCACTGTTGAGCAAATGGGTTAAACAATCTGCAACCGTTGGAAAGATTAGAGAAACCTGGGCATTGAAGGCGATTTAAATTACTTTTTCTGCTTCAAGGGCTGAATTAAAGGAATGCTGATATTGAAGGTATTATATTCTTTTGCTACGGCACCAGCCTCAGTTTTGCTTGGATCCAATGTAGCAGCTGCCGCAAATAATGCTGTAGGTATCCCTTTTTCATCTGTTACGATAAAAGGACGTTCCAGATTATGTAGTGCAAGTTCCTCACCATTGCTGACTTTAAGTGTCCGAAGTGAAATTAATGGATTTCTTGCTGGCTTCCAATCTAAACCATTTTCAGAAGTGATCAACGCCAATGCGCCAAATTGAGGCACTAGCTTTTTACTATTCGAATAATATTTTACGGCAGCATAAAATCTTTTACGATCTTGGTCATAACAGATGCAGGGATCTTCACAAGCCATTTCGGCACTGGTAAAAACCTGAGATCTCATTTTAAATGGCCCCTCAGGTTTCTTCGCAGTGGCAATCCAATGGGTCATGTTTCCAACATTGGGCTTTCTCGACTTAAAAATCATATAGTAATTCCCGTCAGGCCCTTTAGTTACAGAAGGGTTAACAGCTACTTCGAATGTTTGCGCGTTATTGGGGCCCATAATGGGTTGTTCTGACCGAACGTATTTCCCAGTTAAAAGATCATCCATAGAATCGGCTATCAACACCCCTATTCGCTGTCCGCTGTTGTACTTCATCCAATGTAACCATTGTGGTGTGGCCCCTTGTAACTGGTAATCTTTATTGAAGGAATTGCTGATGTAATAGAGGTAATACTTTCCTCCAAATTTTCTGATCTGGGGATTATGCATCCTAAACTGATCCCATCTGCTGGTGTCTGAATCTCCTTTCAAAACATCTTTAAAATGTTTGTAAGGCCCATTTAGTTTATCTGAAACAGCGCAAGCAATCTCCGAATATTTTAACCATCCCTTAAAACCATCAAAAATATATTCCATAGAATCCCTTGTTAAAGAACGTTTTCCATGCGGCCATTTGGAATAAAACAGGTAATACTGGCCGTCCTCGCCCTTTACAGCACTTCCACACCATACATAAGAATGATCAAGCTGAAACATATTTGTAGAATCGACAGTCCCCAACATCTTGTTAAGATTCAGATTATCTGAATTACCTTGTCCTTTCAAATTAAAATGTGCAAACATCAGGAAGCAAACAGCAGCAATAATCAATTTATAACTCATAATATGCAAAAATTAATAGTTCAGCCTCTTCACAACAAGCTGAAAAGCACTTAAATTTCGGGATGAAATATGCAGGAATGAGTTTCTCGGGAAACAACAATAATGGGCAACTTGCCAGATGATAAATTATTACATAGATAACAATAATCCTGAAATAAAGCAGGTCTTAAAAAACCTGCCAGATCTTTTTCGTCTCTCCACCTTTCTAATTCTTCAATATGCAGTTATAACCTGTAATTTTAGTGTGATAGGTATCTAATCATCTCTATAAAATTTCGTATCTTGGTGATGTGGTTATCGCCTTATTAAGATAACACCTGATTATAAACCTTTCTCCAGCACAAGTCCAGGTTAAGTGCAAGTCAAGTCCAGGTATACTAGCCTTTCGCTTTAACAATAAGGGCATAAAAAGCTAATATTAATCCAAAGATTAGCTAAAGTTGCTTTTATTCATCTTTCACTATTTAACTTGATAAACCATCTTGCTACTTAATACTTGCAACTCAATACTTGATTCTTGACTCTTGACACTTGACCCTCAATACCCTAACTTTGCCCCTAAACAAAGTTCAGATAGACGCATGCAAAACCCAGCAGAAAAGATCATAGAAGATAACGATTTTGTTTCCATCTGGATGGAAGAGAACGGAAATCCTGCAATAGCCGAATTAACACAGTTAAACCTCGAAGTTGCTACAAAAACCACCAAAGCCCTTGCGCAAAAAGGTCTTGCAGATAACGACTTTGCCTTAATATTGGATGTTAACCCGGAAGAGGTGAAAAGATGGTTGGCAGGCAAGCACCCATTTAGTCTAAAAATATTAAAAGAGATTTCAACTTACTTGGCTGATAATAAATCTTAAATAGTTAAAGACTTGTGCATCTGCTATAGGGCAAAGAGTAGTTTCTTTTTTCCAGGCATCTGGCATTAAAAAGCTTTGAACTTAATCTAGTAATCAATCTGGCACTAAAACTATACAAATACCCTTTAATGGGGATACTCATTTAAAAAACGGCGAAGTATTTTTGAATAAATTTTGTTTCAAACAAAAAATCATGAAAAGATACTTTAAATATTTCAAGGGGGTATTGTTTTTGGCCATTTCCCTATGCATCAATACTACTAATGGATATGCCCAATCGCGTACGCAGATTGCCGCACAACTAAGCCGGCTAATTAACAATTCCAGTTATTCGGATGAACTTCAGTATTACAATAATACCATCGATGCAAACTGCAACACCTTAACCCACAGTTTCGATACGTTTCAATCGGTAACTTTTACCCGCACCGAAAAATTTGCGAGGGTAAGCAGCACTTACCAGAATATTCCGTGGAAAAACCTGCAGAGTATTACACACGAGAAAATTAGCACTTCAGCAGTATACCTTTTTTTTACTGAGCCCATTATACAAAGCCGTAAGCTTACTTATGGAAACTATTTTAAAAACAAGTACACCGATCGAACTGCCGAACGCAGTGTAAGGAGTATCCAGTTGCATATAAAAAATACAGATCTGTTGGTTTTTGAGACCCTTTGTTATAAGCTGAAATTAGCAGATTCTGCACAAAATATAGCTGCCGTAACCATGGTAAAAACATTACCACAAGCATCTTATTGCCAGAAAGTGTTACCGCCATCTAAAAATGAAGCCCAGGGTATAATATTCGATTCAACAACGGGTTATAAATGCGGCACGCAGGAATGGCCGTCTTATTGGTGCAAATTTTTCAAACTTGGCGCAATAGACATTTCAAACATGGGAACAGATGAGATGAAGGCCAAATCACTCGAAATGCAAGCCTACTGGAATAAGTATTGTTATAGCTTTACTACAGGCGATTGGCGGGGTATTGTGGGTGGGAGCCAAACTACATTATTGGATATTAATAACGACGTAGGAAGCAATGATGCTTTCGGACTGATCGCTTATAGGGTAAAAGGGAATGTTAATTTTCTGAATCCTTTTAATGGCAAAAACTATTTTGATAATTTATACGCTAAATATGGTAAAAAAGAACATTATGTAGAGTATGATAAAGAGGAAGTTCAGCGGGAATGGGAATATCTGCAAAACCGTGCAAAAAGGTGGGGTACCAAATCTTCAAGCTATATGCTGTTTCAATACAAATATAATGCTCAGGCACATCAGGAACTGATTGAAGCTATTATATGTAATGCGCAGGGAGAAGGTGTTTTTGCTGACTTAAAGAGCGATCCTGCTCAGTATCTATTGCAGGTTTATAACGTAGGAATAAGAAATTTTGATGAAGCGGTATTTTTATTCGAAACTACCTTTAAAACCCAGATATCATCGACTGATAAAACTGCATTCCGCCAAAACCTAAAATATCAGCAGGTACTTTGGGATTAAGAAAATAAATGATGTTTAGGTAAAAAAGGCTAGTACTGTTCCTATCTTTCTATGCTTTAACTTTTAATCCTTGGTCATGCTGAAAAATATCCATACCAGTAAATAAAAAATTATCAATTGCCAACAACTTTGATATGATTATATATTTCAACGATAGCAATAGCTTTTAACTTCGGAGGACACCTAATTTTCAAAAAAGTTTTCCACATTCACTAAGTCCAAAGTTCTTTATTGTCTAAAAACATACTTTAAACTGTTTAAACCTATTTTTCACAACAAAGCACAAAAAAGTGCTTAAATTTTAAAATTAGGCACATTTTGTTAAATTTGGTTTATACCAAATCCCAGCTTATGTATCAATTAACAGTACCTGCCGATCGCGTTAACGAATCCTTAAGTAAACATATTTTAGCAGATGGTTTCGACCTTACCTACGATATAGAAAGAAGCCAGGGGGCTTACATCTACGATGCTAAATACAACAGAAATCTATTAGATTTTTTCACCTGCTTCGCATCTGTTCCATTAGGGTACAATCACCCCAAAATGGTGAACGATGAGGCCTTTAAAAAGAACTTGTTGGCCGCGGCAATGGCAAACCCATCAAACTCTGATGTTTATACCCAGCAGTACGCCCAGTTTGTTGAAACCTTTGGTAAAATTGGTATTCCAGATTATTTACCCCATGCTTTTTTTATTGCTGGCGGGGCATTAGCGGTAGAAAATGCAATTAAGGTAGCCATGGACTGGAAAGTGCAGAAAAACTTTAGAAAGGGCTATACAGAAGAAAAGGGTTTTAAAGTACTGCATTTCGAAAAAGCCTTTCACGGCAGAACCGGGTATACCTTAAGCTTAACCAATACCCTGCCCGATAAAACCAAATGGTACGCCAAGTTCGACTGGCCAAGGGTAAGCATTCCAGAGGTTAAATTCCCACTGCAAGGCAATAATTTAGCGCATGCAATAAGCACCGAGGAAGCTTCTATTGCACAAATAAAACAAGCTTTTGCCGATAATAAAGATGATATCTGTGCCATCATCATCGAGCCAATTCAATCTGAAGGAGGAGATAACCACCTTCGCGAAGAGTTTTTAATCCAGTTAAAAACCCTTGCCGATGAAAACGAGGCCTTCCTGATTTACGATGAGGTTCAAACGGGCGTAGGTTTAACAGGTAAATTCTGGTGCCATCAGCATTTTAGCGAAAGGGCTCGTCCGGATATTGTAGCTTTTGGTAAAAAAATGCAGGTTTGCGGCATTTTGGTAGGCCACAAAGTCGATGAGATTGAAACCAACGTATTCAAGGTACCCAGTCGCATCAACTCTACCTGGGGAGGAAATTTAGTAGATATGGTTCGTTCTACACAAATTCTTCAAATCATTGAAGAAGACCAGCTCTGCCATCAGGCAGCAAAAACCGGAGCGTACTTAAAGGAAAATTTGGATGGCCTCTCTCAAAAATTCGACCTCATGAGCAATGTACGAGGCAAAGGACTGCTTTGTTCCTTTGATTTCCCCAATAAAGATTTGAGAAATAAATTCATAGCTAAGGGATTAGAACACAATGTGATGTTTTTGGGCTGTGGAAACCATACCATTAGGTTCCGCCCGGCACTGTGCATAGAGGAAAAACATATTGACGAAGGCCTGACGGTTATGGAAAAAATATTGCCTTTATTGTAGGCATGAACAAAAAACCGATATTTTACACCCTCGTTGCCGCTATTTTAATATTGATATTCTTAATGATTAAAAGCAGCTTTAACCAACCTGGTGTTGAAGATATGAAAGCTGGTTTTAAGGAAGTATTAAAATACCGAAATGCCAATAATACTGGCCCTGTTCAGCGCATCTATGTGGTAACGGTTAAAGATTCTATTTGGAAAGAACTTGAAGATTACGGTAACTTAATGCCTCATACGAAATATGGGAATACCAAAGTTTACTTTTTCATGGAACACACTAACATCCCTCAATCATTACAACCGGGTGAGGTAAATTTTGATCCACAATTTAATTCCTCCTGCATAGCGCTTTATGAAAAAAGTGCCATGAGCCAGGTTGCGTTCAATAAACATCCGTTTTAGCGGGAAGCGGGAAGCTAAAGGCTAAAAACCAGACCTTTAATTTGTAGAGTCATCTTTAATCTGCGGGAAAAAAAAATGAGTAACCAACACGCATTACACAAAGGCCGAAAATCCAGTAATTGCTCTTCCAACAATTAAGGTGTTAATCTCTTTTGTTCCTTCGTAAGAATAAATGGCTTCAGCATCGGCTACGAACCTGGCTACATTATATTCTAACAAAATACCGTTTCCACCCATTACCTCACGCGCCTTGCTCACCACATCCCGCGTACGTAACGAACAGAAAACCTTAGCCAAAGAAGCATGTTCATCTTTTAGCAAGCCCTGATCCTGTAACTGAGATAGTCGGTAACAAAGTGTTTGCATGGCCGTTAAATTCGACAGCATTTCTACTAAATGATTCTGAATCAACTGAAAGGAAGCAATCGGCTTACCAAACTGCTTTCTGGTTCGGGTATAATCTAAGGCATTTTCATAAGCCCCACGTGCGCAACCCACTGCCTGCCAGGCCACTCCTGCCCTTGTCATCTGTAGAACCTTAGCGGTATCTTTAAAAGAATTGGCATTTTGCAAACGATCATGCTCTTCCACTTCGCAGTTGGTTAGCGTAATCAGGCCATTCTGCACAATCCGAAGTGCCATTTTATTCTGCATCTTCTCTACCGCAAAACCCGGGTTATCTTTTTTTACGATGAAGCCTTTCACTTCACTGCTATCCTCATCTCTTGCCCAAATCACTAAAATATCGGCAAAAGTGGCATTGCCAATCCATTTTTTCTGACCGTTTAAAACCCATTTATCGCCAACCTTTTTGCAGGTTGTAGTTAAACCTCCGGCAGCTGCCGAACCCACCTCAGGTTCGGTTAGACCAAATGCACCAATAATTTTAAACTGCTGCATTAAGGGCAGCCACTGTTGCTTCTGTTCTTCCGATCCACATAAGTAAATGGATCCCATAGCCAAACCACTTTGCACGCCAAAAAAAGTAGAAATTGAGGTGTCTATGCGGGCCATTTCCATAGCTAAGATCCCCTCCATTAAATTAGATTTTCCCGGGCAGCCATAACCCTGATAAGTTAATCCACAGATATTAAGCTCCGCTAATTTTGGAATAATCTCAAAGGGAAATTCAGCTTTATTCCAATAATGGTTCACAATAGGCTTAACCTCCTTCTCCAAAAATGCCCTTACTTTCAATTGCAATTCACGGTCTTCATCCCTCAAGGCCTCGTCACCTAAATGATAAAAATCACCTTCAATAGGAGGAAGTTCTTTCTTCTTGCCCGATCCGCCCATCATTTTCATCATCCCCTGAATTTGCTTATCATCCAGGTTAGAAATGGTTTCGACCATTTTTGGAAGATCGACCTTTTTCGATAAAGCTTCTAACTTACCGAAATCTACATGCTTAAAAAGTTGATACGCATTTTTGATTGAAGAAAATATATTCGCCATTATTATTCGTTTTTAGGGTAACAAATAAGAGGCTATTTTGTTGGATGGGGCTTTGTTTTAACCGCATAGTGCACAAAGGGTAGGCACAGAGAGCGCAGAGTTGGTTTAAAATGAACCACCTTAGGCATCTTAGTTACCTCAGGTTTACATGACCTTAAATGGCTTACATGGTGAAATATAATGCGCTTATTCTTACCATGTAATTACATTTTAGTTGCAAATTTAATATGTCCTTAAATTCATTCTGCACTCGCAACCCACAACTCATTTTAAATCACAAAGAACACCAAGATAGCGCACGGAGGACGCAAAGTTAGGATACCTTAAAGCATTGAAGTGTGTAGGCACCTTGCCCCGCAACTCGCAACCAACAACATTAAAACTGGTGAGGCGATTAGGCGGTAAGCTGGTTAGGTGTCATGCCCCATAACCCGGAACTCGCAACCCACAACTCATTTCAAACCCCAAAGAACACCAAGATAGCGCACGGAGGACGCAAAGTTAGGATACCTTAAAGCATTGAAGTGTGTAGACACCTTGCCCCGCAACTCGCAACCAACAGCATTAAAACTGATGAGGCGATTAGGCGGTAAGTTGGTTAGGTGTCATGTCCCATAACCCGGAACTCGCAACCCACAACTTATTTTAGATCAAACAAACTCTCCACCCCCAGCAGTTTCCTCGAAGTAAAGCCTTCGCCAAAAGTGGCACCAATACTCTTTCCAAATTCCCTGGCCCTGCCAATTACGCTTTCAAAGAAATCAGGAGAAGAAATATAGGTCTGCTGACCATCAACATCGGGATTGAAGAACTGGGTTTTATAAGCCTGAATAGATTTGATTTTGGTATCCATATGATCGGTGATGTCAACAATAATATCAGGTTGAATATAGCTATCCTGAATAAATTGCAATAATAACCGTGGACGGTGGGCTTGCTGCGCTTCCCCACTCAATTCTGTTTTTATTTTTGGTAATCCAGATAAGAACACCGAATCATTTACCAAATCTCCTGCTCTACCATGGTCAGGGTGGCGATCATGGAGGGCATTACTTAAAATAATTTCTGGTTGGTATTTGCGAATAGCCTTAATTACTTCCAAACGACTATGCTCGTCATTTTGAAAAAAACCATCTCTCAGGCGCAGATTTTCACGGGCATGAAGTCCGAGTATTTTTGCCGCATCTGCGGCCTCTTCATCACGTGTTTCTGCTGTACCACGGGTACCCAGTTCGCCACGCGTTAAATCTACAATCCCTACTTTTTTGCCTAAGGCAATATGTTTTAAAATCGTTCCCGAACAGCAAAGTTCCGCATCATCGGGATGTACGGCTATAACTAAAATATCTAATTTCATTCTGAATTATTATGCTTTTTCATCCAGCAAGCGCTGAATTTTCTTTTTGATTTTTCTGCTGAGTGGCTTAGTAAAGGGAAAGAAAAAATCCTGAATCTCTCCATTTCTATTCAGCAGATATTTATGAAAGTTCCATCTGGGTTTAGAACTGAGCTTACCGTTAAGTTTTTTATCACTTAAAAATTGATACAAAGGATGGATTTGATTACCCCGAATCATGATCTTATCAAATACCGGGAATTTTACGCCATGGTTAATCTCGCAAAACTGTTGAATGGCATCGCCGTTTAAAGGTTCCTGCTTACCGAAATCATCTGTTGGAAAGCCCAATATTTCAAAATCAGGATCCCCAATTTCATCCTTTAATTGTTGTAATTCTTTCAACTGAGGTGTAAAACCGCATTGTGATGCCGTGTTTACGATAAGAACAACTTTATTTCTATAGGCTGATAATGGTTGATCTTCACCATTAATTTTCTTAACCTTAAAGGAATAAATGTTAGGAATACTTCCCTTCATGATTTATTGATAAAACCCCGAACTGCGTATAATCGACTCTATATCTCTATCTTCGCTCGGGCTGTATGTACTTTTTAAATTGTGTCCTACTACTCGGGCTACAATCTGATAAGAAAATGCTGCAAAACCGCCTTTGGTTTGTTTTACAATATCGTAAGTGGTTCTACCCACCTCCCTATCAATGAGTTTAGTTAAAATTTGCCCCTGTGTAATGGTGAGTTCTTTTATCTCCCGGTTAAACATGTCTTTAATTTCTTTATCGCAGGCTTTAACCAGGGCTTTTTGTTCTTTCTTTTCTGCAGTTACCGCTAAATCGCGTTCTAACTGTTCATATCGCCTTTTAGCGAATAAGGCATAAGGCATTACCTTCAACACATTATATCTCAACCGATTAAAAGCAGCACGCTCTTGCGGCGACTTAAACAAGCGGGCAGCGTTAATGGTTACATCCTGTAACTGCATCCAGGGAATCATCACCCCGTTATCGTTTGTAGAAGCTACTCTGATGGTGTCATTTTGACCTTTCTTAGGAAAAATTGGTGCCGCAGCCTCCTGCGCTTTTAGCGTGATGCTAAAAATCATTACAAAACACAGAAGAAAGAGCCCTTTAATTTTCATAAATTTATACTTTTACAAAGTTAGGTGTTATTTCATATATTAGTTGTTCAACAGAACTAATATAAGTTTTATTCATAAATAAGACACAAATTTTTACGCAAAAAATACAAATGAAAACAGAGTTAGTGATTGATTTAGAGGCGGAAAAACAAGAAATATTAAAGCGATACAGGGCATTATTACGGGCCAGCAAGTCTACTTTACAAAAAGGCGACAAGAAAGAAATCCGTAAAGCATTCGATATGGCCTTAGAAAGTCATAAAGATATGCGCCGTAAATCTGGAGAGCCTTATATCTATCACCCTATTGCGGTTGCACAAATTGCAGCAGAAGAAATCGGTTTGGGAACTACCTCTATTGTATGTGCCTTGTTGCATGATGTTGTAGAAGATACCAATATTACTTTAGAAGATATTGAGCGTGAATTCGGAAAGAAAACGGCCAAAATTATTGATGGCCTGACCAAAATCTCCGGTGTTTTCGATACCAATAGCTCCTTACAGGCAGAGAATTTCCGTAAAATGCTGCTTACCCTGGCAGATGATGTACGGGTGATTTTAATCAAATTAGCCGATCGCCTGCACAACATGCGAACAATGGATTTCATGCCTCGACACAAACAGTTGAAGATAGCTTCTGAAACCATTTACCTGTATGCTCCCCTCGCCCATCGTTTAGGACTTTATGCCATAAAATCTGAACTGGAAGATCTTTCAATGAAATATCTGGAGCCAGATACCTATAAGTTTATCGCTAAAAAACTAAATGAGAAAAAGGCAGAACGGGCACTGTTTATCAAAAAATTCGTAGAACCTATTGATGAAATTGTGCATGAGCAAGGTTTAGTAGCCGATGTGTATGGCCGTCCAAAGTCTATTCATTCCATCTGGAATAAGATGAAAAAGAAAAATATCCCCTTCGAAGAGGTGTATGATCTTTTCGCTATCCGGATTATTTTAGATAGCCCGCCAGAAAATGAAAAAGCCGATTGCTGGAAAGCCTATTCCATCGTTACCGACCTTTATCGTCCAAATCCTGATCGTTTAAGAGATTGGGTATCTTCTCCAAAGGGAAATGGTTACGAAAGTTTGCACACCACGGTAATGGGGCCTAGAGGACAATGGGTTGAGGTTCAGATCCGTACACAACGCATGAATGAAATTGCCGAAAAAGGTTTCGCAGCCCATTGGAAATATAAAGAATCGAGCAATGACAATGGTTTAGATCAATGGATCCAGAAGGTGCGTGAAATGTTAAGCAATCCGGAAGCCAATGCTTTAGATTTCTTAGACGACTTCAAAATGAACCTTTTCTCCGATGAGATCTTCATTTTTACCCCTAAGGGAGCTTTAATCCAGTTGCCATTGGGTGCTACGGCGCTCGATTTCGCTTTTGAGATTCATACAGATGTAGGCGCAACCTGTATTGGTGCGAAAGTAAACCATAAACTGGTACCAATTTCTTACAAATTACAAAATGGAGATCAGGTAGAAATCATCACTTCAAGCAAGCAAACACCAAAAGAAGACTGGCTTAATGTGGTGGTAACCGCAAAGGCGAAATCCAAGATCAAATCCTCACTAAAAGAAGAAAAGCGTAAAATTGCCGAAGAAGGTAAAGAAATTTTAGAACGTAAGCTCAAATCTTTAAAAATCACTTACAATACCGATAACCTCAATAAAATCAGTTATTTCTTTAAGCTTCCTTCTACGCAGGAACTTTTTGTAAATGTGGCCTTAGGAAAAATAGAACTTAAAGACATTAAGGAATATTTATCAAGCGAAAAAGAGATAGAGCACCGCGGCCCTGAACGCCCTGAAAACCTGAGTGTTGATGGTATAAAGAGCAAAATGAAGGGTACCGAATCCGATATTTTACTTATCGGAGAAGATATGCAGCGTATTGATTATACACTTGCTGCCTGCTGTAATCCTATTCCTGGAGATGATGTTTTTGGTTTTATTACCGTAAGTGATGGCATCAAAATCCACCGCACCAATTGCCCGAATGCCGCTCAATTAATGGCCAATTACGGCTACCGTGTGGTGAAGGCTAAGTGGAATAAACAAAAAGAACTCACCTTCCTTACCGGATTGAAAATAGTAGGGATTGATGATGTAGGATTGATTAACAACATCACAAAGGTGATTTCAGGTGATTTTAAGGTAAACATGCGTTCCATAACAGTAGATACCAACGAAGGCATTTTCGAAGGCTCAATTATGATCTTTGTAAACGATACAGAACATTTAGAGAATTTAATTAAAAATCTATTGAAAGTTAGAGGAGTAACAAGCGTAACCCGTTTTGATGCATAGTTAGATTAGAATTATGGCGTTCGAAATCCTAAGTCGCATACTTTTAGGCCAATTGGCTCAGAAGTATGCGTCTCGAAGACCTAACATTCTTACAACATTTAAACAAACTAACGCTAGAACAATCAAACTATTTACCTACCTTTGATGGGAGTTAAAAAACTATGTCTGAACAAAAAACAAATGAGCTCGTTCGTAAGATTTTTGAAGCTTATTTAGAGAACAAAAATCTGAGAAAAACACCTGAGCGTTTCGCCATACTAGAAGAAATCTATTCAAGAAACGATCACTTCGATGTAGAAACCCTCTACATCCATATGAAAAACCAAAAATATCGTGTTAGCCGTGCTACGGTTTATAATACCTTAGAGTTATTGGTTTCATGTGATTTAGTTACCAAACACCAGTTTGGTAAGAACATGGCACAGTTCGAAAAATCTTACGGCTATCGCCAGCACGACCATGTAATCTGTATTGAGTGTGGTAAAGTGGTCGAATTCTGTGATCCACGTATTCACCAAATCCAATCTATGGTTGGAGATTTACTCAAATTCGATATCAAACACCACTCTTTAAATCTTTATGGTTTCTGCTCTGATTGTAGTGTAGCCAGAAAAGTAAGTGAAAATGCCGCTGAAAAGCTAGAAGCAAATTAAATCAATAAAAAAATAAAACCAGCTTAATTTTTTAATAATGACGCAAGTAGATGTACTTCTCGGCCTGCAATGGGGCGATGAAGGAAAGGGAAAAATCGTTGATGTTCTAAGTCCAAAATATGATCTAATCGCCCGGTTTCAGGGAGGACCAAACGCAGGCCATACCTTAGAATTCGATGGAAAAAAATTCGTTCTCAACACTATCCCATCAGGAATTTTTAACGAAAAAACCATGAACCTTATTGGTAATGGTGTAGTTATAGATCCAATCATTTTAAAAAGAGAGCTTGACAATCTAAAAAAAGCGGGTCATGATCCTGTTGCCGATGGCAAATTAGTAATCGCCCGTAAAGCACACTTAATCCTACCTACCCACCAATTATTAGATGCCGCTAACGAGGCTAGAATGGGTAAAAATAAAATTGGATCTACCTTAAAAGGTATTGGCCCAACTTATATGGATAAAACTGGCCGTAATGGTCTTCGTGTGGGTGATACTACCCTTCCGGATTTTAAAGAACGCTACGCCAAATTGGTAGAGAAGCATACTGAAATTCTTTCTCACTATGAGTTTGAATATGAATTAGCCGAAAAAGAAGCCGCTTTCTTCGAAGCGATCGAATTCTTAAAAAGCATTCCTCATGTAGATAGCGAACACTTCGTTAACGGATACCTTAAAGAAGGAAAAGCTGTTTTAGCTGAAGGTGCACAAGGAACTTTATTAGACGTAGACTTTGGTTCATACCCATTTGTAACTTCTAGTAACACCACTACAGCAGGTGCTTGTACCGGCTTAGGTATTGCTCCAAATAAAGTTGGCGCAGTTTACGGTATCTTCAAAGCTTATTGCACACGTGTTGGAGGTGGTCCTTTCCCAACTGAGTTAGAAAATGAAGTTGGCGAAAGCTTACGTGCATTAGGTCATGAATTTGGAGCAACAACAGGTCGTGCGCGTCGTTGCGGCTGGATTGATCTTCCCGCATTAAAATATGCCATCATGCTTAACGGTGTTACCGAACTAATTATGATGAAAGCCGACGTGTTAGATACTTTCGATACCATTTACGCTTGTACACACTATGAATACAACGGCGAAACTATCGATTACATGCCGTATGACATCATCTCTATTGAACCAAAACCGGTATTAAAAGCTATTGAGGGTTGGGCAACTGATGTAACTAAAATTACAGCCGTAGATCAAATCCCCGAAAAATTAACGGCTTACATTCAATTCTTAGAAAAAGAATTAGAAGTTCCAATCAAATTCCTTTCAGTAGGACCAGATAGAGCACAAACTTTAGAATTACACTAGAAACTAGTTAATACAACAAGAGAATATAAAAGCAATCCTTAGTGGGTTGCTTTTCCTGTTTAAGAAATCCAATAATAAACTCCTTCTTGCTCTTATAAAGCTCGTCATGTTGACCTGTAATGCAGTGGAAAGGTAAGTAGTAATTTATTTCAGCATCTTTTAGAATAGACCCTGAAACAAGTTCAGGGGGACGAATATATTGGAACAGCAACTTGTTTCAGCATCTTGCCAAAATTACCTTGTGTTTAGCTACCTTTGCCGCAACTTGAAAAACCAACAGCACATACTAGATTTTAAACGAAAAGCGTTGCATTGGGCGAACCAATTCGAGGTTTGCTGTTTCCTGGATTCCAATCAATATAACGACGCTTATTCTAAATACGATTTTGTTTTAGCTGCAGGTTGCAAAAGTGCATTAAAAACGTCGAATAATGATGCTTTTGAACAACTGAAAGCCTTTTATGAAAAACACCCTCAGTGGATGTTTGGCTATTTCAGTTACGATCTTAAGAATGCTACAGAAAACCTGAAGTCAGACAATCCAGATTATCTAAGCTTCCCGGCACTTTACTTCTTTATTCCCGAATACCTGATTGCTTCCAGAAATGGAAATATTGAAATCATCATTGGCGATCCATCGATTCTTCAACAAATAGACGATTTTAAGGTCACCAGCCATCCATCAACACCAGCACTAAGCATCCAGTCCAGATTACCTCGAAAAACCTATATCGATAGCGTAAATGCTTTAAAGACACACATTGTTCGGGGTGATATATACGAAATTAATTTTTGCCAGGAGTTTTTTGCCGAAAATGCAAGGGTAAATCCATTGCAGACTTTTGAGCTGCTAAATACAATATCGCCTACTCCGTTTGCGGGTTACTTTAAAGTTTACGATCAATATATTCTTTCCGCAACACCAGAAAGATTCTTATGCAAAAGAGGCAATAAATTAATTTCCCAGCCTATAAAAGGTACTGCAAGAAGAAGTGCCAACCTGCAGGAAGATAATGCCATAAAAACGGCATTGCGTAACGATGTAAAAGAGCAGGCAGAAAATGTGATGATCGTCGACTTAGTGCGCCACGATCTAACTAAATCAGCTGTAAAGGGATCGGTAAAAGTGGATGAGCTTTTCGGAATCTACAGCTTTCCTCAAGTCCATCAAATGATTTCAACCGTCAGCTGCGAGTTAAATCCAGAAATACATTTTATTGACGCAATTAAGAATACCTTCCCGATGGGATCAATGACAGGGGCACCTAAAATAAAGGCTATGCAATTGATAGAAAGATATGAAACCACCAAGAGAGGTGTATATTCAGGTTCTTTTGGTTGTATTAGCCCTGATGGCGAGTTCGATTTCAATGTGATCATCCGCAGTATTCTCTACGATGCCAAAACTCAATACCTGTCATTTCAGGTGGGCGGTGCAATTACCTATCAATGCGAAGCCGAGAAAGAATATGAGGAATGCTTACTAAAGGCAAGCGCCATTTTGAAGGTACTGGAAACCCATGGTTCGTGCCCCACGAACCATTTCATAACCCACGAACCATCATAAAACAAATTGGTCCGTGTATCACGGACCAATCTGCTTACTTTTTATAATACTGTTGCGCTTCAGGCAAATATTTTTGAATTTGAGCGATACGTGTAGCATCGCTTGGGTGGGTGCTTAAAAATTCTGCTGGCTTTTGAGCATTTGCAGAAGCTGCGGCCATCCTATTCCAGAAACTAACAGATGATTGTGGATTATATCCGGCCATGGCCATAAAAATTAAACCCAACCTGTCTGCCTCTAACTCCTGGTTACGGCTAAATTTAAGCATAGCCACTGGCGTACCAACACCATATAAAGTATTAAAAATCGATTGTGTTTTAGGATTTTTAGATAGCGCTACACCGCCCAATGTACCAAGGCCCTGAGCTACCATCTCACTCGACATTCTTTCAGCAGAATGGCCTGCAATGGCGTGTGCAATTTCGTGCCCCATTACGGTAGCTAAACCTGCATCATCCTGTGTTACAGGCAATATACCGGTATAAACAACAATCTTACCACCTGGCATACACCATGCATTTTTTTCATTGTTTTGCACCACATTAACTTCCCATTTATAATCCTTGATTAAGTTGCCGTAGTTATTGTTATTCATGTAGGTTTGAACCGCAGAAATTAATCGGCTTCCAATTGTTTTCACCTTTAAGGCCTGAGCATTTGAAGCAGGCAATACCGTTGTTTTATTCTCGGTTAAGAATTCGCTATAGGCTTGAAAAGCCATTGGCAAAACTTGATCATTGCTCACTAAATCTAATCGGCTACGTCCAGTTAAAGGGACAGTAGAGCAAGAATTCATCAATAGTGTTGCAGCAACGCAAGCAGTTAGTAGTACCCTTTTCATATAGTTTTTTTGTTAATGATTTAGTTTCCTTATCCTAAACATTGCTGTTTAAAATAAGTTTCAAAAGAGATAATGATTTGTTAAATTAATTAGTTTTCTTCTTAAACAAATACACTTTTGATTCTTTGCCTTTAAGCAATCTTTCGAGATTTTTTTGGTGGGTAACTAAGATTAAAATGCAAACGCACATACCATACAGTACCTCAGACTTAATAGACACCTGGAATAAAAACACCACACTGAGTGGGAAAGTAAATCCGGCGCAAATTGAGCTTAGGGAAACATATTTGGTGATTAGCAGTACTACCACAAAAACCAGAACGCAAAGCATAGATGCCGGGAAGTTAACTGCTAAAACCATTCCAAAAAGTGTAGCCACTCCTTTGCCTCCCCTAAACCCAGCAAAGATGGGAAACAAATGCCCCATAACAGCAGTAACACCAAGTGCGAGCTGGTAATTCACGAAAACAACTGAATTTTGAGGGCCTGTAACAGACATGCCTATGAGATAGGCCAAATTGGTTGCTGTATAGCCTTTGGCAATGTCGATAAGCATTACCGCAATACCGGCCTTTTTGCCCAACACCCTAAAAGTATTGGTTGCCCCTGCATTGCCGCTGCCGTACTCTCTAACGTCAACACCATAAAAGGCCTGACCCAGCCATACTGCTGTTGGTATCGAGCCAAAAAGGTATGCCGCTAATAGAGCAGTAAGAGAATAAACCGTGACCATACCCTACAATGATACAAAAAATAAGCTTGTAATTTTATAGCAAATCACCTTTAATAAGCTTTTAAACTCATATCCAAACTTTTAACCGAATGCGTTAGAGCGCCCATAGAAATGTAATCTACTCCACATGCGGCATAATCTGCCACATTTTCTGAGGTAATTCCTCCCGATGCTTCCGTAACAAACTTTTCAGCTATCTGCTTTACAGCCGCACGTAAATTATCAAAGCTAAAATTATCCAGCATGATCCTATCCACGCCGCCAACTTCAAGCACTTGTGTAAGCTCTTCCAGATTTCTTACTTCAATTTCTATTTGTAGCGATTTATTGTGATCTTTTAAGTATTGGTGTGCAGCGTTAATAGCCTTTGCAATACCGCCCGCATAATCAACATGATTATCTTTAATGAGAATCATATCGTACAGGCCTATTCTGTGGTTAACACCTCCACCAATTCTTACCGCCCATTTCTCTATGTACCGAAGTCCGGGGGTAGTTTTACGGGTATCTAAAATTTGCGTTTTAGTGCCTTCCAGCTTGGCTACAATCAGATGTGTTTGAGTAGCAATGCCACTCATGCGTTGCATGCAGTTTAAAACCAACCGTTCTGCTATTAAAATAGAATGGGTACTACCCGATACCGTTAAAACAATATCTCCTACTTTTACCGCAGCTCCATCCTGGATAAATACTTCAACGGCAAGCGCCGAATCTACAACTTTAAAAATCTCTAACGCGAGTTCTACGCCTGCTAAAACACCATTTTCTTTGATAATGAGCTTAGCCTTTCCCTGAGTTCCCGGCGGAATCGTTGAAAGTGAGGTATGATCGCCGTCACCAACATCTTCGGTTAGGGCATTTTTTATGAATTGATGTATCAGTTGAGTATCCAAAATATCGGCTTTATGCCGCAAAAATAAGAATTATTTACGATCAGGCAATTAACTGGCAATAGTTTAGTTTACAGTATTGATTAATCCTTCGCCGGCTCTATCCGTAATTCCGTAATCAAAAAGCTGGTATTAAACTTTTTCATGGTAATGGATACCCTAAAGGTTTCCTTAGAGGTAGTGTAGAGCAGCACACCAAATCTATAATTGGGATTGGTATTAATTTTATGAAAAATGCTGGTTTTTACCGGAGGATGTTTGGAAAAAAAATCTTTTAAAATTTGTTCACCTTGTGCTTTAGAGTATACATCTTCTTCATCTATAATAATCAATTCTATGGTTGAAGAAAAGCTTTTAGCAATCTCTTTTGAATTACTCGACCTGAAATACGAGGATAAATCGTCAATAATATCGGCCTGGTAGCCTATAGAACGATATATAGGGGACAAACTAATAATCAATAAAAATATGCTCCGGATCATTTCTGTACAATATACAGAATCGATCAGCTAAAATTATGCCATTAGCTTATCAAAAAAAGGAAATCATAATTTATATAAGTTTCAAGAAAGCTATATTTGCCTAGCATTAACCAAAACACTACAATTCGTAAAATGTTTTAGTTAATCATGTATTTGAATGTTAATGGTAAGAAATCCGCCCATCAGGTGTATAATATTGTGTATTTTCTTACCCAAAAATAAAAACAATGAAAAATAAAAAACTTGCACTTATCATTTTAGACGGCTGGGGTTACGGAAAACAAGATAACTCTGATGCTGCTTATGCCGCCAATACTCCTTTTTTTGATTCTCTATTGAAAAACTATCCCAATTCTAAATTGGAAGCCTCTGGTGAAGCTGTGGGTTTACCTGCCGGGCAAATGGGAAACTCAGAAGTTGGTCACATGAATTTAGGTGCAGGTAGAACAGTTTATCAGGAATTAGGACGCATCAACAAAGCGATCACAGACCACGAACTTCATCAAAACCCTATCTTGCTGAATGCATTTGAATATGCAAAGAAAAACAATAAATCACTCCACCTTATCGGGTTGGTATCTAACGGAGGCGTACACGCACACATCGAACACTTAAAGGCACTTTGCGATGCTGCCGACGAAGCAAGCGTGAAAAACACCTTTATCCATGCCTTTTTAGACGGGCGTGATACAGATCCAAATTCTGGCTTAGGCTTTATTACCGATTTGGAAAACCACCTGCAACACTCATCTGCCAAACTGGCTTCGATGGTAGGACGTTACTATGCCATGGATAGAGATAATCGCTGGGAGAGAGTGAAACAGGCATACGATGTGATGGTTAATGGTATTGGCGAGAAAACCCAGGATGCACTTGGAGCAATCCAAAAATCTTACCATGATGGTGTAACCGACGAGTTCTTAAAGCCAATTGTTTTAACCCAGGATAACGGCTCCCCTGTGGCTACCATCCAAAATGATGATGTAGTTATCTGTTTCAATTTCCGTACAGATAGAGGTAGAGAGATCACCACAGCTTTAACGCAAAAAGATTTCCCTGAGCAACAAATGCACAAGCTTCCATTGTATTATGTAACCATGACCACATATGACGAGAGCTTTGAAGGGGTAAATGTAATCTTTACGAAAGATGATCTTTCGCATACCTTAGGAGAAGTTCTTGCGGCCAATCATAAAAACCAGATTCGTATCGCAGAAACAGAAAAATATCCTCATGTAACCTTCTTCTTCTCAGGCGGCAGAGAAACAGAGTTCGAAAACGAGAAAAGAATATTAATTCCTTCTCCGAAGGTAGCAACATATGATTTGCAACCAGAAATGAGTGCTCAGGGAATTACAGATGCCATTACCAAAGAATTGGAAAGCGGTTGGGCAGACTTTATCTGTTTAAATTTTGCTAATCCGGATATGGTTGGTCACACAGGAGTTTTTCCTGCCGTGATTAAAGCGGTAGAAACTGCAGACAGATGCGCACAGGAAGTAGTTACTAAAGGATTGGAAAACGGATATTCGTTCATCATCTTAGCAGATCACGGTAACTCTGAATTTATGGTGAATAATGACGGATCGCCAAATACAGCACACACCACTAACCTGGTTCCATGCATTTTGATCGATAATGATTATCATTCGATTGCTGATGGCAAACTGGGAGATATTGCCCCTACCGTTCTGAGAATTCTAGGTGTAAATATCCCGGCTGAAATGACAGGTAATGTTTTGGTATAATGGTTAAAAAATACTGGTTATGCATATTTGTATTGGCTTTTTCTGCCTGTAGCTCAGATAAACAACCTGAAAATACAGATAATCAAGCATATTTTGATTTACCGGGCTATTTCAAAAAAGAAATAGCCCGGTTACAAAAAATTGATCCACAGGTAAATAAAACAGTGGTAACCAATGGCCGTTCAGAGCAAAAAAATATAAAAATTGCAGACTGGGCACAGGAACTGGCCATCTTTGTAGATGCCGATATAAACAAAACCTCCTGGAGAGGTAGCTTTAGTGTTTCCAAAACAGATTCAACCCAGCGCTTCACTTCAGATAACAAGAAGATCAGAATTAAAGAGCTGGCCATAACAAATAAGGGAACGCAAATTAAACGTATTGAAATTCTTGTTGCGGTTAAGAATATTCTTTACACTTCTACCGATACCTTGATTTATTGTCCCGATAGTCTTTACGAGATTAAAAAACAGCAAAAAATTAAATTGTTATCACAGAAAAACTATGCAATAGTTGGAAAGTTGAAATAAAAAAAGGTCCTGAAATAACTCCAGGACCTTTTTTATCTACACAAAACTCAATCTCGTATCTCAAATCTCATGTCTCATATCTTGTATCTCGTGTCTTGTATCTTTCGTCTAAACTATCCCTTACTTCAAACTCGAAATCTGCGCCTTGTCATAAGTAATCCAGTCTATAATATCTTTCCTCAAAGGTTGTAAGGTAAGTACCTTTTGAAAATCTGCAATTGAGTTATTGAATAAAGCTATGCACGCGGTTTTTTCAGGACCTTTTTTTGCTTTATACGATTTGAATATAGCGTAATCCTTATAAGCCAACGCCCTGTTTTGAAGCATTTGCGTATCCTCTTCACTACTTAATTCAATGGCTTTGGTAAAATCTTTTATTGCTGAAATATAAAAATTATCTCTCATTTGATTTAGAGTCTCCTTAGGGTCATTGGCTACGTTTAACCTGGCCTTCCCACGGTAATAATACGCAGAAACCTCACTTGGTGTAACTAAAATCAGTCGGCTGTAAGTAGATATACATTTCTCATACTCGCCATTTTGATAGTAAGAATAACCCAGCATTTTTAAAACTTTGGCATTATCGGGATCTTTAGCATCGGCCTTTTCTAATTGGGTAACGGCAGCTTTAAAATCACCCTTCATCATTGCCTGCATGCTCTTATCATAGTTGTTTTGGGCAAAACTGCTGCTAGATGAAAAGATAATTAGTCCTAAAATGGCTTTTTTAAAATAGTTCATGTATGATTAATAAGTTAACAAATCTAAACACATCAGTGGGATTTGCAAGAATAATTATTTGCAATATAATCCAATTCTGATAATATAAAAGTTTTTTTAATTTTGTATTACCGCACCTCGCCTTTAAACATTAGCTTTAACGCTAAAATTGAATTTATATGATAATGGCTTAAAGATTTAGTTTTCCCTGCCGTTTTAACATAACATTAATATTATTTTCACTTTGGCACAAGAGTTGAAATTAATACCGTAACAATTAAATTAAACAAGTGGATACGATCAAACTGCCAGTTTGTCGTTAGCGATACATGTGATAATGAGTAAACAAGATATATTTGATTTTCATTCAGCAATGCCAATAATAAACGAAGACACCGAATTTTTCCCATTAATGTCTCAACAAGATGAGGATGAGATGAATAACGAGGAGACTCCAGAAACTTTGGCAATCTTGCCGTTGCGAAATACTGTTTTATTCCCTGGTGTAGTTATTCCGATAACTGTTGGAAGAGATAAATCGATAAAATTAATTAAGGAAGCGTATAAAGGAAATAAAATCATAGGTGTTGTTTCTCAGAAAGATGTTTCTATAGAAGACCCTACCTTTGAGCAACTTAACACCGTTGGTACTGTAGCTAATATTATTAAGCTTTTGCAAATGCCAGATGGTAATACTACTGTGATTATCCAGGGTAAACAGCGTTTTTCATTAATAGAAGAAGTTCAAAATGAACCCTATATTAAGGCTGTAGTAAAGAAATTTGAAGAGCAAAAGCATAAAGCTGACAAAGAGTTCAAAACTTTAATTGCCAGCATTCGTGAAATGTCTGCTCAGATTATTCAACTTTCTCCAAATATCCCTACTGAGGCCAGCATAGCCTTGAAAAACATAGAAAGCAATTCATTTTTGATTAATTTTATTTCTTCAAATATGAATGCCGAAATGGCCGATAAGCAGAAAATCTTAGAGATGAATAAACTGCAGGATCGTGCGCAAAAGGTTATGGAGTTGTTGATGGTTGAACTTCAGATGCTGGAATTGAGAAACCAGATTCAATCTAAGGTTCGTACAGATTTAGATAAACAACAACGCGACTACTTCTTAAATCAACAGCTGAAAACCATCCAGGAAGAACTTGGTGGAAGTTCGGCTGATTTAGAATTTGATGCGCTACAGGAAAAGGCCAAACAAAAAAAATGGTCTAAAGCCGTGGCTTCTCATTTTGATAAGGAATTGGATAAGCTAGGAAGAATGAATCCTGCTGCACCCGATTATTCTGTTCAGTTAAACTACCTTGAATTACTTTTAGACTTGCCATGGAGCGAGTTCACCAAAGATAACTTTGACCTAAAACGTGCGCAGCGTATTTTAGATAAGGATCATTTCGGACTGGAAAAAGTAAAACAACGTATCATTGAATATTTAGCTGTTCTAAAGTTAAAACGCGATATGAAAGCGCCTATTTTATGCTTGGTAGGTCCTCCGGGAGTAGGTAAAACCTCTTTAGGAAAATCTATTGCAAAAGCTTTAGGCCGTAAATATGTTAGAATGGCACTCGGAGGTATCCGAGATGAAGCTGAAATTCGTGGCCACCGTAAAACGTATATCGGTGCAATGCCAGGCCGGATTATCTCATCGATTAAAAAAGCTGGCGCGGATAATCCCGTTTTCGTTTTAGATGAGATTGATAAAGTTGGGACTGATCATCGTGGAGACCCTTCTTCTGCCCTATTGGAGGTTTTAGATCCTGAGCAAAACAGTGCTTTCTATGATCACTACGTAGAAATGGATTATGATCTTTCTAACATTCTTTTTATTGCTACCGCTAACTCTCTAAGCACCATACAACCGGCATTGCTAGACCGTATGGAAATTATCGAGGTAAATGGTTACACCATTGAAGAGAAAATTGAGATCGCTAAAAAATATCTGCTACCTAAACAGAAGGAAAATCACGGTTTACAGAATAAAGACATTAATTTAAAACCAGCACTAATCGAAAAAGTAATCGAAGATTATACCAGAGAATCTGGCGTTCGTGGCCTGGAGAAAAAGATTGGCTCTATTGTTCGTGGCGTAGCAACAAAGATTGCTATGGAAGAAGAATACCAGGTGACCTTAACGCCTGAAGACATAGAACGCATTTTAGGCGCACCTATCTACGACAAAGACTTGTACGAAGGCAATGAAGTGGCTGGCGTAGTTACGGGCTTAGCCTGGACAAGTGTAGGTGGGGATATTCTCTTTATTGAGGCAAGTTTAAGCCCTGGAAAAGGCAAATTAACGCTAACGGGAAACCTTGGCGATGTAATGAAGGAATCAGCAGTTATTGCACTAGCCTATCTCAGAGCTCATGCCGCTGAATTTGGAATAGACTATTCTTTATTTGACAACTGGGATGTACACGTTCACGTTCCGGCGGGAGCAACGCCTAAAGATGGTCCATCTGCCGGTGTAACCATGCTCACAGCGTTAACTTCTGCTTTCACTCAACGTAAAGTAAAACAACATTTAGCCATGACAGGTGAAATCACCTTGAGAGGGAAAGTGCTTCCGGTAGGAGGTATTAAAGAAAAAATACTGGCAGCAAAAAGAGCTAACATCAAAGAGATTATCCTTTGTAAGAGTAACAGAAAGGATATCCTTGAAATTAAAGAAAGCTACGTTAAAGATTTAAAATTCCACTACGTAACGGAAATGAGCGAGGTAATTGAAATGGCTTTAACCAAGAATAAGGTTAAGAAACCATTGGATTTATCTGTTAAGATTCCAACTATCGTTAACTAAATTGTAAACTTTCGATTTCTATACTGAAATCTCAAATAGTATAAATACTTTTATAGCCTAAGCTCAGCGCTTAGGCTTTTTTATGAGATCACTTTTAACTACACTACTTTTTTGTTTAATTACTGTTGTTGGTTTTGGACAATCGTTTAAAAGCGAATTTGGTTTTAAAACAGAAAACGATGCCTATTTGGCCACCCTTAACGATCGTTACTACACCAATGGTTTATTTATCTATTTCAGAAGGGCTATAAACCCAGAAAAGTTCTCCGATAAGATAGAAAAGAAAACTTATGAAATATCTGCAGGACAGAAAATGTATACTCCATTTTGGGGAAGTGTAGCGAAAAAAGAAGATCAGGACAGGCCTTTTGCAGGTTACTTGTATGCAGGAGCTGCATATTCTATCTTTTATAAAAAAGAAAAAGTTTTAAAAATGAGTTCAGAAATAGGCATAGTTGGCCCGGGTTCCCTAGCTGAAGATGCTCAGGAATTCTTACATAAAACAGTGGGCTTCTATACACCTTCCGGCTGGGAGTATCAGATTAAAAATGATTTCGCTGTAAATCTTTCGGCTAGCTATAGCCAGCTCCTGCTCAGAACTAATGATGATATTGTCGATTTAAGTGGTCAGGGATATGCCAATGTTGGCACCACCTTTTCCGGATTAGGTACTTCTGTATTATTCAGGGCAGGAAGATTAAATCAGTTATTTAATTCTTCCTATCACAATGCTGTAATTGGAAACGCCAAAACCGCAAAACTTAACCAATCTGAATTTTATTTTTATCTAAAGCCTCAGCTTAATTATGTTGCCTATGATGCAACCATACAGGGAAGCTTATTCAACAACAACAGTCCTTTAACCTTTGGGGTTAAACCTGTAGTTTTTGAGCAACAGTTCGGGGTAAATTATAGTTCTAATCGCTTTACAGCAGATTTTAACATTATTTTCAAAACCAAGGAAATTAAGAGTACTGCAGAAGCCCAAAATTATGGTGGTTTGAGTTTGTATTACAGATTTGGAAGATAGTTACAGATCTTCAAAAAAGGCTGCCTCATAACGGGTTGTTTTAAATCCAGTTTGATGAAGCAGCCTCCTAAACAATATTAATTACTCAAAGTAACTGCCTTCTCCTTTAAATATTGAAGAATAAAATTTTTTAAGCGTTCTTTTCTCACCGGATCAGTTACATAGGCATGAAGGGGCGTTAAGCGATCCTCGCTGGGGGCAATAAAGGTATAGGTTTCTTCATTTCTGCTGGCCATCCAGTTAGTGAGATTTACAAATCTTCTCTCCTTAATTAACTCCTCCACTAGTTTTGTCCTGTCACCTCCTCTACTCTGGTAGAAAATTTTTGCTTTGGAGTTGCCATGAAGATCGGTTAAAACAACGTCGTCCAAATATCCCGTGGGCAAACCAAAGGTTCTTTTCATTGCATACCTTAATCCCTCTAACGCTACCGCTTCGCGATTACCTTTATTCGTTTCAGCCTGATAAAAAACGTCCAGGGTTGACCCAATCATAACTCCAGCCATCACATGAGTACCATATTTTTTTACCAGTGCTGCATCATCCAATACAAGCAAATCAGACTTAAAGGTTTCACTTAAAAAGTTATTTACATCTTCTTCCGGATAAAAGGTAAAAGTTCTTCTAATAAAGTATTGAGAATAATACCCATAAATATATTTTTTATCAAAAACGTTGGCTTGAGGAAATACGTTACGCAGCGTGTTACCATAGACTTGCAATCCATTGGTAGCGGGCGTTGCATTAGAGAATTTTTCGGCAAGGTTCAAGGCACTTGTAGCATTAAAAGTCGTCCACGATCCCGATGTTCCATTATTTTTATTCACCGCGTACTCCCTGTTTTTTACGAACGACACAATGTCTACAACAGGTGCTCTTACAGAGGAAACATGGTTAAATACGTCGGCTACATCATAGCCATATCCTAAATAGCTGTAGTTAGCTGATGGCTGATAGGCAGGTTGGGTTGCTAAAGACGATCCCGTAATTTCTAAATCAATGTCTGGAGAAAGTGATATTTCTTCTGGATTTGTGGAAATGGTTTCTGTTGGCTTCTTGCAGGACGCAAGAATGACGAGAGCCGTTAAGGCTAGAATTGTTTTTTTCATACGTTTAATCATTTGTGTGTTGCCTAAGATACAATTTATGTATAATCCTTTTTCTTCATACCTCCTTAGAAATGCAACTTTCCAGCTGGAAAAGAAAAAAAATCAGCAGCTAAAACCACAAATGAAATACATTAAATATCAGGTAATTTCCTATTTCGTTTGCGTTCAGCATTGGAAGATTTATCCTTTAATCTTTTTTCAATAACCGATTTAGGAACCTTAGTGGGTTTTCTCTTCTTCTGAACAATCAAGCTATTTTTAATCAAATCGACGAGTTTGGCGACTGCCTTTTCTTTATTTAAAAGTTGACTTCTGTCCTCTTGCGAAACTATGTGCAATAGTCCCTCAGTGTCCAAACGATTTTGCAATCTTGATTTCAAAAGCGCCTTTTCTTCATCATTTAGGAATTGAGCAGTATCCAAATTGAAAATAATTTCCACCTTGCTCGATACTTTGTTTACATTTTGCCCACCCTTACCCCCACTTCGGGAGGTTTTGAATATAACTGATTTTAAAATTTCTGCTCTTGTAGGTAACATCTTACAAAAGTAACATAATGTTAAAATAAAAATTTAGCAAGTATACCCTGTTTTTTTACCTTTGTGGCAGCATGAAAAAGAATTTGGTTATAGCCATTGATGGCTATTCGTCTTGTGGAAAGAGTACTTTAGCAAAAGCATTGGCTAAGAAATTGGGTTTTATTTATATCGATAGCGGAGCAATGTACAGGGCTGTTACCCTATTTTTCATCAGAAACCATGTAGACATGAGTAGCGATGCAGCTGTTGAAGATGCGTTGCAACACATTGAACTCAATTTTCATTCGCGCGACTATGAGTCTCACATTACCCTTAACGGAGAAGAGGTTTCAGATGAAATTCGTTTAATGCCTGTTTCGGAAAACGTTAGTGAGATTTCTGCAAATAAGCTTGTTCGCCATGAAATGGTGAAACAGCAACAACGTATGGGTAAGTCTAAAAACATTGTTATGGATGGACGTGATATCGGCACCACTGTATATCCCCATGCGCCGGTGAAATTCTTTATGACCGCCGATCCCAAAATAAGGGCTGAACGCCGCTTTAAGGAATTAGAAAGTAAAGGAAACAATACAACTACCCTGGAGGAAGTGTTTGAAAACCTGGCTCACCGCGATTATGCAGACACCACGCGTAAGGAAAGTCCACTGGTTAGGGCCGAAGATGCCATTATCTTAGACAATACAGATTTAACACAAGCAGAACAGCTTGACTTTGCCTTAGAACATGTAAAACCATTTTTACCTCATCCCTAAAATATAATTTATAGGGTTTAATTTAATTTCATATTTTTAGCTACTATGAAATTAAAACAGACCGCTATCTTCCTCTTTTTTATTGCGATTTCTTTTACTGAGGCTCAGGCCCAAAAAGGCTGGATCAATCTTTTTAACGGAAAAGATTTAAAAGATTGGAACATCAAAATTGCTAAGCACAATTATAAGGAAAATTACGCCAATACTTTCAGAGTAGAAAATGGGGTGATGAAAGTTGGTTATGAAGGCTATACAGACTTTAATCAACAATATGGCCACATTTTCTACAAAAAACCTTTCTCAGCTTACCTTTTAAAAGTAACGTATCGCTTTGTTGGCGATCAGGCGAAAGGTGGCGAGGGCTGGGCATGGAGAAACAGCGGTGCGATGTTACATTGTCAGGCACCCGAAACCATGCGTAAAGACCAGGATTTCCCGATCTCAATTGAAGGACAAATACTGGGTGGCGACGGCGAGCACGAACGTCATACCAGCAATGTGTGTACTCCGGGAACAGAAATTGTGTATCAAGGTAAATTATTTACACCCCACTGTTTAGATTCCAAGTCAAAAACCTACCACGGCGACCGCTGGGTAACAGCAGAATTTTTAGTACTGCAGGATTCTGTGGTTAAACATATTATTGATGGAGAAGTTGTGTTGGAGTACACTAAACCACGTATTGGCGGAGGAAATGTTTCCAATTTTGATCCAAAAGCAAAAACAGATGGCAAAGCTTTAACTTCTGGATACATTTCCCTACAAAGTGAGAGCCATCCAATAGAATTTAAGCGTGTACAGCTGTTTGATTTAGCGCCTTATTATAAGAACAAAGCTAAGTTAGAGCAAATATTGTCTAAAATTTTGAAGCAATAAACATATTGGTATAACGATTGTTAATGATTGATGTAAAAAAGACACAACAACCATTAATTACGCTCAGATGCTCCAAAAACGCTTACTCTCATTAATTTTATCGGCATTTCTTTTAGCCACATTACCATTTTTTAGCGTTGCTCAAACCGCTTATAAGATACAGGATATTCCAGACCCAAAGAAAGGTGATGGTGGGTACATAAGCAATCCTGACGGAGTTTTAAGTGCTGGTGATGTTGCCAGCCTAAATGATACCATTGCAAGTTTTGAACGCAAAACGAATGTTCAGGTTGCTGTGGTCATTGTAAATAATTTTGATCCCGACCAGGAGGATTTTGATTTTGCCTATGCCCTGTTTAATACATGGGGCATTGGTCAAAAAACAAGCAACAACGGCTTACTGTTATTTATTGCAAAAGACCGTCGGAAATATCGTTTCATTACAGGAACAGGTATAGAGGGGGTATTACCCGATACGAAACTCAAACACATTGCTCAAAATTTGCTTGTTCCTGCATTTAGAGAGAATGAGTTTGGAACCGGAATAATTAATACCATTAACGCCATTGGCATTATCATACTTAATCCAGATAATAAATCGGAGCTCAATCAACTGTTTACACAAAAAAGTGAACCTACCTGGTGGGATAAAATAGGTATTCAATCACTGATCATTATCGGCATCTATGTATGCTGTTTATTCATCATTAAAAGGAAAAAGCCAAAATTATCGGCAACTCTGAATAAACAGATTTCCTCCTATGATAAAGGCATCGCTTCTGGTTGTATAACCATATTTTCCTTATTGTTCGTTGTCGTGTTCATCATCGGCTTTTTTGGCTCATTTGAAGGATTGCTAAAAGTAGAAGACATTCCTACCTACCTCATTGTTATCTGTTCTATTTTATTATTTACACACTATGTTGGAGCACTCAGTGCAATAAGGAAAAAATATTTTGATCCCGAGAATTTTTCCAATGCGGTTGCCAGCTTCAACAAATCAATGTGGTGGATCTTTTTATTCTCACCATTGGTTTTAATTGTATTGATTAGAGAAGGGATGAAAAAAGCAGCATTAAAAAAACGCTTTACTCCCGCTTTAGATGCCAACAATTTGCCTATGGTTAGGATAGACCGGGATGAAAACCCCACAGGTAGCCCTTACCTAAATGAAGCACAGCAAAAGGAAGAGCAACTAAAAGCTCTGTTCTACGATATCTGGATTGGAACAGATGGCGAAAAAAAACTAATTCCTAATGATGGGGATGAGCATAGCAAATTTGAAACCTGCCCGAGTTGTGGTGCCAAAACCTATACTGTTCCTTTTGTTAAAACATTGCTCAGTGCAACCTACTCCAGACAAGGATCGGGCAAGGAGATGCAGGAATGTAAAAACTGTTCTTTTGAAACTTTCATACGTAATGTAACCATTCCGATGTTGGTAAAAGAGCGTTCAAGTTCCTCCTCCTCGTCATCAGGCAGCAGCAGTTCATCTTCTTCCAGCTGGGGCGGAGGGCGAAGCAGTGGCGGAGGAACGGGTGGAAGTTGGTAAAGTGACCTTTTTTAAGCTTAATTTAGTTTTTAAGGATGTGTTTCCTATTTTTGCCCCACAATGTTTCATCTGGCATCGATTATCTGAATGCCTTTGATGCAGTTATATCTTTTTCATCGCATCAACAAAACAAAACCTATGATTAGAATCTTTTTATTGTCGTTCGCTCTCTTTCTGTTTTCCTTCAGTTTAAATGCTCAGGATATTTACCGTGTAAAAGCTGATAAACTTAACGTTAGAGCATCTGCCGAAGCGAAAAGTAAAATTATAGGTTTTATCCCCCAGGGAGAAAATGTGGTGGTTTTGGATTCTACCAACGCAAAGTTTTTTAAAGTTAAAGTGACCAATGCTGAAGGTTGGGTAGCGAGCGAATTTTTAACTAAAATTTCTTCGGCACCAAAACCGGCACAAGCGAAATCGTCAGTTGTTATTGCCGCACCAAAGGTGGTAAAAGACTATTCAGGATATGTATTTTTAGGTATTGTCATTATTATTTTTGCCATTATTCTTTTCTTCATCTTTAAATATGCTAAGGAAAATAAGGTTTTGATTGGCTTTGCAACGGTGATTATTTTAATTACAGGGTATTTCTGTTACATTACCTTTTTCGAAGAAAAAATCGTGTTGGGGACCTTTGCCAGTGATAGCGATACCCAATATCAATCGTTCGACTTTAAAAACAACGATTCTGTTGTAGTGAAAGATATTTATGCCGACTCTACTTTTACTGCCAAATACATTATTGAGGACGATATGATCAAATTATATGATCAGCAAAATATGATCTTGCTATTAATCAGAGATGACCAAACTTTGATTGGAGAAGGGTTTACAAGAGGTACCTTCAAAAAGAAGTAGTTGAATTTGGGTACTTAACCGCAAATTAAAGGCACAAAGTACGCAAAGCCAGGGGCTGGGAAGTCGCAAAATAGAAGACTAGCCCTTAGCGAATATTTTTTTTTGGATTTAGGGGCTGGTCCGTAGGGCACGGACCAGGGAATAAACGAAGTAATCTTCTGGTTAAAACCTTACATTCTTAGCGCAAAACCTGGTGTCGTTTGTGGTTATGGAATGTACAATCTGTCAGGTTTAAGCTAAAACCATTAAGAACCCAATCTTAATCAGCTAAAAATCAGCAACATTTATTAAAAAAATCTTTTCTATAAATAAAAAAAGTTTTACCTTTGCAGTCCCTAAATAGGGAAAAAAGGAGATAATTTATTAATGGCTAAAAAACAAGTAGCAGAAAAAGAACTAGCGGCTAAAAAAGCTGAACTTCAAGATGCAGACGGACGTCTGACTGAAAAAGAAACCATTGAATCAGAAGCTGATTCAGTGTCGATCGAAGCGATCAAATCATCATTAGCAACCCCAACAGAAGATTTCGATTGGGATGCTGACGAAAAAGTTTTCGGTAATTACAATGATGCAGACCGTAAAAAGTTTGAAGATATGTATGCCGGTACCTTCAACCAGATCACTAAAGGTGAAATCATTAGCGGTACTGTTGTTTCAATTAACAACAAAGACGTAGTATTAAACGTTGGATTTAAATCAGACGGTTTAGTTTCTACTTCAGAATTCCGTGATACACCAGATCTTAAAGTTGGCGATTCAGTTGATGTATTCGTTGAAGCACCAGAAGATGCAAACGGTCAGTTGATTCTTTCTCGCAAAAGAGCTAAAACTCAAAGATCTTGGGAAGCAATTAACGAAGCTCTTGAAAATGATCAAATCATCAACGGTTTCGTTAAGAGCCGTACTAAAGGTGGTTTAATTGTTGATATTATGGGTGTTGAGGCTTTCTTGCCAGGTTCACAAATCGATATCAAACCTATCCGCGATTACGATGTTTACGTGGGTAAAACAATGGAATTCAAAGTTGTTAAAATTAACCATGAGTTTAAAAACGTTGTAGTTTCTCATAAAGTGTTAATTGAAGACGATTTAGAATCACAAAAAGTTGAAATCGTTTCTAAATTAGAAAAAGGACAAGTATTAGAAGGTACTGTTAAAAATATCACTGATTTCGGTGTGTTCATCGATTTAGGTGGTGTTGATGGTTTACTTCACATTACTGATATTTCTTGGGGCCGCATAGAGCATCCAAAAGAAGTTTTAGCATTGGATCAAAAAATCAACGTGGTTGTTTTAGATTTCGATGATGAGAAAAAACGTATCGCATTAGGCTTAAAACAATTAACTCCACACCCTTGGGAGAACTTAAGCACTGACATTCAAGTTGGTTCTAAAGTAAAAGGAAAAATCGTAACTGTTGCAGATTACGGTGCTTTCTTAGAAATCATCCCTGGAGTTGAAGGTTTAATCCACGTTTCTGAAATGAGCTGGTCACAAAACTTAAGAAATCCTCAAGAATTCTTAAAAGTTGGTGATGAGATCGAAGCTGAAGTTTTAACTTTAGACAGAGACGAGCGCAAAATGAGCTTAGGTATTAAACAATTATCTAACGATCCTTGGCAAGAAGTTGCTGCGAAATTCCCTGTAGGAAGCAAACACAAAGCTGTTGTTAAAAACATGACTAACTTTGGTGTTTTCGTAGAAATTGAAGAAGGTATCGATGGTTTAATCCACATCTCTGACCTTTCTTGGTCTAAAAAAATCAACCACCCTAACGAATTCACTAAAGTTGGTGATGTATTAGACGTAGTTGTTTTAGAACTTGACGTTGATAACCGTAAATTAAGCTTAGGTCACAAACAATTAGAAGAAAACCCTTGGGATACTTTTGAAACTATCTTCACTTTAGATTCAATCCACCAGGGAACTGTTGTTAAAGTAACTGATAAAGGTGCTGTTATTGCTTTACCTTATGGCGTAGAAGGTTTCGTACCTACTAAACACATGGTTAAAGAAGATGGTACTTCTGTTAAAGCTGAAGAAACCAACGATTTCAAAATCATTGAGTTCAACAAAGAAGCAAAACGCATTGTAGTATCTCACGCCCGTATTTGGGAAGAGGCTAAAGCTGAAGTAGCTGCTGAAGAAAGAGCATCTAAGAAAAAAGAAGCTAAAGCTGCTGTAACTGCGGTTAAGAAAGTTAAAGATTCTGTAGAGAAATCTACTTTAGGAGACTTAGACGTATTAGCTCAATTGAAATCGCAATTAGAAGGCGAAGAGAGCAAAGCTAAAAAAGGCTAATCTTTTTTAACTTATAAAGTTTTGGAAACGCCCCTGAGCAATCGGGGGCGTTTTTTTTTATTGAAGTTTATAATATACTTGCTATCTCCCAGCTAAAATCCCTCACCCTGAATTTATTTCAGGGTCTTGCAGAAAAGATGCTGAAATAAATTCAGCAAGATGATTGCGAGGAGATAACATAGAATATAGCAAGCAATACCTCAATAATTCTTTCGAAACACCTACCCAAAATCCCTCACCCTGAATTTATTTCAGGGTCTTCTTCATGCCCCTTTTTAAAGATGCTGAAATAAATTCAGCAGACAATTGCGTGGAGATAACATACAATATAGCAAGCAATACCTCAATAATTCTTTCGAAACACCTACCCAAAATCCCTCACCCTGAATTTATTTTAGGGACTTGCAGAAAAGATGCTGAAATAAATTCAGCAAGACGGTTTCAAGAAAATCTCTTTTTAGTACTTTTGGGTAAATCCAAGTCTACCCCCATGAAGAACATAATCTTAGCACTGCTTTTTTTTACTACCATAAAGCTATCGGCCCAGGAAATAAACATCATCCCACAACCTGTATCCGTAAAATCAGTTCCTGCAGGAGTACCCTTCAAAATAGACATTACCACCAGTTTTTATACCGATTTGGGTGGAAATAGCGCCATAAGCTTTTTAGACAATTACCTCAGCCAATATTATAACTTAAAATTAAAGTGGTTTAAAAATCCTGAGCTCAAAAGGAAAAACATCATCAATGTGATCATTAAAAAAGGGTTAAATAATGTAAATCAATACCAGCTAACAGTAGAGCAAAATGCGATAACCATTACCGCAAATTCAGATACAGCGGCTTTTTATGGCATACAAACACTGATCCAATTACTCCCAACTGTAAAATCCACACCCTTAAATATTCCGGCGGTCGAAATTACCGATTACCCACGCTTCGGTTACCGTGGAATGCACTTAGACGTAAGCCGTCATTTCTTTGATGTAGCGTTTATAAAGAAATATATCGACTATCTCGCACTCCACAAAATGAACTATTTTCATTGGCATTTAACTGATGATCACGGATGGAGAATCGAAATTAAAAAATACCCCAAACTAACTGAGATTGGCGCTTCGCGTAAAGGTAGTATCATTGGTTTATGGCCCGGCAAAGGCAACGAAAATATCAAATACCAGGTTCTGCCCAATGAGGTAAAAATTACACCAAAAGATGCCGTAATCAAAACAGACGGAATACCACACAGTGGATATTATACACAAGAACAAGTTAAAGAGGTAATTGACTACGCAGCTAAACGTTATATTACCATTATCCCTGAAATAGAAATGCCTGCGCATAGCATGGCCTTGCTGGCCGCCTACCCTGAACTGGGAACCGAACCGAACTCCAAATATGAAGTTGCGCAAACCTGGGGCATGATGAATAAGTACAATAATGTGCTTCAAGCCTCTGATACCACCTTTAAGTTTCTGGAAAACGTATTGGCAGAGGTAATGGAGCTCTTTCCAGCTCCTTACATCCACATTGGTGGCGATGAAGCTTCCAAAATATGGTGGAAAAAATCTCTCCTGTCTCAGCAAATCATGAAAGCAAACGGACTCAAAACGGAAAGTGAGTTGCAAAGCTATTTTATCCGCCGCATGGAAAAATTTGTAAACAGCAAAGGTAAAACCATTATTGGCTGGAATGAGATCCTGCAAGGCGGTTTAGCACCCAATGCCATAGTGATGAGCTGGCAAGGTGAAAAAGGCGGCATAGAGGCTGCAAAACAGCAACACAAAGCTATTATGACACCTGAGAATATCATGTATTTTAACCATGCACAATTCGCAAAGGAAGATAGCCTGACTGCCAATAAATTTTCGCCCTTAGTTAATGTTTATAATTACGAGCCTATTCCAACAGCACTTAATGCAGAACAGGCAAAATATATCTGGGGCGCACAAGGCTGCTTGTGGAGTGAGTATATTACTAATCCAGCCAAGGTCGAGTATTTGCTTTTCCCACGGTTAGATGCCTTAAGCGAGATCTTGTGGAGCCCAAGAGAAAAACGCAACTATGCCGATTTCCAAAAAAGACTCAAAATGCAATTTCTGAGGTACGATTTAATGGGAATAACTTATAGTAAAAGATACTTAAGCAATAATTATTAAATTCCTTGTAACGTTTAAGTATTTCTTCCTACTTATTGATAAAAATGATGACTATGGAGAACCTAAAAAACAATAGGGAAAAGGAAGTGCAGCGGTATTATTGATCACCGTTTTAACAGTCAAAGAAGTACCTTACCTGATAAAATATCCTATATTGCTGGCTAGTATTATCTTAATGCTCTGGAGCTTATATGATGATTACAAAATTGCAAAAGCGCAAATTAAAGCAAAGGCTAAACGATAAACTTCGTTCATTTCTTTAATGTATAACACTCATTTGTGTTTGCTGCTGGAAAACTCCAGGAGTTATCCCTACCAATTTTTTAAAAGTTCTGATGAAATAATTCGCATCACTGAAACCCAGTTCATAGCTGATAGATGCTACCTTAGCGCCTGGCTGCGAAAGCAATAGCTTCGCCTTATTTATTTTCTCGGTAAGGATAAAATCATTTGGGCTAATCCCCAATTCCCTTTTAAATAAGCGGTAAAAAGTAGCCTTACTCATGCAGGCCTTATCGCTTAAACTATTAATGCTAATTTTTTCATTGAGATTGGCTTTGATGTAATTTAAAACAAATGCCAATGGATTTTGATTCAGGTTATAAGCATCATCGGAGATGGTTTTTAAATTTTGGGTTTGCATAATCCTGACCAAAAGTTCCTTCAGGGTTAAATCGGCCAAAACATCCTTTTCTTTTGATCTTTCTGAACACACCCTGATTACCTTATTAATCAGGTAGGCGATCTCTTCATTATTGTAAAAATGGTACTGATCGTAATTCAACAACCATTTTTCATTACTCCCTTCTTTGGGAAAACATTCATTGAGGTATGCAATGGTCTTCTTAATCTGATCCTGATCAATAGCCAAGGCGATGCATTGTGTTGGATTTGAATTGGAAGCTTCAGGAAAGTCGATCTCCATCTTTACCGCGGCAGGTACAATTACCGTTTGCCCCGGAAAATAGTCAAAACCTTTCTTATCAAACAAGTGCATCACTTTTTTGCCTCTCAGCATGCTTGTAATTACGAAATCATTAAAAGTAAGCGGGACTTTGTAAGACTCGGTGTAAGTTTCGAAAACATTTAACTCGCACCTTTCTAAGGTATAAGAAGTTCTGTTTTCTACCAAAGTTTGAAGTGTTTCGGATGCACTTAGGCTCACCTGATCTAGTATATGTGGCATAACTGAAAAGATTTGGTTAGACATACTTACTGATAATCAAATATAAAGCTTATTTCATTAAGGTGATCAGGCCTGAAACAATAATGCTATCATTTGAGGCGATTATACTATCTCTCCAAGTGATTTTGCCATTAGGTTTGTATTAACCAAATCCAATATCGTCGAATTGTAATGAGCCACTTCTATCCTGCCCAGGATTTGCAAGTTATAATGCTTCGATAATTAAAATCAGTAGTAATTATGGAAAACCTAATTCAGAAACCATCCTTTAAACCACATTACGACAATTACATCGGAGGAAAATTTGTTGCTCCAGTAAAGGGCAATTATTTTGATAACGTATCCCCAATTGATGGCCAGGTATTTACCAAAGCAGCACACTCTAGTAAGGAAGATCTGGAACTGGCCGTTGATGCTGCACACGAGGCTTTTAAAACCTGGAGCAAAACCTCTTCTACGGAGCGCAGCATAATTTTAAATAAAATTGCGCAACGCATGGAAGATAATTTAGAATATTTGGCCACCGTTGAAACCATTGACAATGGTAAAGCTGTTAGGGAAACTTTAGCGGCCGATTTACCTTTGGGCATAGATCACTTCAGGTATTTTGCAGGCGTTATCCGTGCAGAAGAAGGTTCTCTTTCTGAGTTAGACCACAACACAGTATCACTCATTGTGCACGAACCAATTGGAGTAGTGGCACAAATTATTCCCTGGAATTTCCCGCTATTAATGGGGATCTGGAAATTAGCACCAGCCCTGGCAGCAGGAAATTGTGTGGTACTAAAACCAGCGGAAAGCACCCCCATATCCATTATGGTCCTCATGGAATTAATCGGAGATCTTCTTCCTCCAGGTGTGGTGAACGTGGTGAATGGCTTTGGATCAGAATTAGGCCGGGCCTTGGTTACCAATCCGAAAGTTTCTAAAGCAGCCTTTACGGGCTCAACACCTACCGGAAGGTTGGTGATGCAATATGCCACAGAAAACATCATTCCCGTTACCCTGGAATTAGGTGGAAAATCGCCCAATATCTTCTTTAACTCGGTGCTGGATGAAGACGATGCCTTCCTCGATAAAGCGGTAGAAGGTGCCGTTATGTTCGCGCTAAACCAGGGCGAAATTTGCACCTGTCCATCCCGTTTATTGGTTCAGGAAGATATTTACGATAGGTTCATTGCCAAAGTAATTGAACGGACAAATGCCATTAAAATTGGCAGCCCGCTAGATAGAACAGTGATGATGGGTGCTCAGGCATCGAAAATTCAGTATGAGAAAATTGCAGCCTATATTAAACTTGGCAAGGAAGAAGGAGCAGAAGTATTAACCGGAGGAGAAATCAATCAGCTGCCCGGTGAATTGGGTGGCGGTTATTACATCAAACCCACCATTTTTAAAGGGCACAACAAAATGAGAATCTTCCAGGAAGAAATCTTTGGGCCGGTATTAGCAGTTACCACGTTCAAAACTGTTGAAGAAGCCATTGAAATTGCCAACGACACTTTATATGGTTTGGGAGCTGGCGTATGGACCAGGGATGCACATGAACTTTACCAGGTTCCAAGAGCCATTCAGGCCGGTAGAGTTTGGGTAAATCAATACCATGCCTACCCCGCCGGGGCGCCTTTTGGCGGCTACAAACAATCTGGTGTAGGCAGGGAAAACCATAAAATGATGCTCGGCCACTATCGCCAAACCAAAAACATGTTAATCTCTTATGATAAGAATAAATTAGGATTCTTTTAAAAGTATTTTCTAGTCGTCCATTGATACAATGAGTACCGCAGGTGAATGTATTCGATCTGCGGTATTCTTTAAAGTTAATTCCATCAACGCCAATCATGACCAGGAGAATAGATAGTACAGACACTGCCAAAGCGCTAATTGCCGTTCTTAAAGAAAAACATGGAGAGCTGATGTTCTACCAGGCAGGAGGATGCTGCGAAGGCACACAACCTCAATGCTTTGAGAAGGGCGGCTATTACTTAAGAATGAGGGATGTTTGCTTAGGTGACATAGAGGGTTGCGAATTTTGGGTAGATAGAGATTTATATGAATACTGGAAATTTTCTCACTTCACACTCGATGTATTGGATGGATTTGGTGTAGGCGGCTTTTCCTTAGAAACACCACTTCAAAAAACATTTAAAATTCATTACCGTCTTTTCAGCCCCGAAGAACTCAAAGATTTAGCGCCCGTTAAAACAGCAGAATAAACTTTATATTTGGTTAAATAGAAGCCAGTTCGGATGATTCCTGCTGGCTTTTTTCCATTACAGATATAATCACGCAATTGAATTTTCAAAAAAATATACAATCTTTGGATCAAAATATACTATTATGCGAAAATTCCTGGCTGTAATTTGCAGCTTACTTACTTTGTTTGCCATCAGAGAAACTGTTTACATTTACACCACAGTAGATCAGGATGTGGCCAGTCAAAGGAGCATGCTTATTTTAACCGCATTGAGCATAACCATCCCCTTGTTTATACTTTCATTCTGGCTATGGATTCCTAAGCGAAAACAACAAGATGAGTAGAAATTAATCGATAAACTTACTTTTAAGCAGCGCCGTTGGTACCCAGCAACTTGCTTGCTTACCCCACCATTTATAGCGATTTTTTGCTATAATATCATAAAACCAATCTCTTATCACTTTAGGGATGATAATAAATCCATAAAGTAAAGACCATCCCCCGCCCAGTTTTTTCGCAATACGTAAAACAGCAGAAGATTTGGTATATAACTTACCTTGATCAAACAAGAGGATTGATTTTAGCTGATCGGGTGCCAATCCAAATTGTGGCAAAACAGACTTCGCATATTCACCTTGTAATGCAGTATAATTGAATTGATTCTTTCCATCATGCTTAATTACAAACTGCACAGCAGTATTACATAAATTGCACACTCCATCAAAAAATATCACGGCCTTGTTCTGCATGCTAAATTCGTTATTACCACAATAAACACATTTATGTATTAATCCTGTTCAAAATTAGGATTTACTAGCATTAAAATGATTTATCATGTAAATTAGCTCTGCTAATCTAAAAAAAGATGTACGTTTCTATAAATAACCAACTTTTCAGTCAGGAAGAGGCCAATATCTCTGTATCTGATTTATCCGTTCAAAGGGGATATGGAATTTTTGATTTTCTAAAAACGATTAATTACAAACCTGTTTTTCTGGAGGATTACTTAAACCGGTTCTACCACTCGGCCAAAGAAATGCATTTACCGGTTCCTTTTTCAAGAACTGAGTTGCAAGAGGCTATCGAAGGTTTAATCGATAAGAACAATATCCCAAATTCGGGAATTAAAATCATCCTCACAGGAGGTTATTCAGAAGATGGCTACACCATGTCTAAACCTAATTTAGTTATTGTGCAATCTCCATTAGAAATCAATGAACATTATGCGGGGAATGGTGTATCATTAGTGACCTATAATCACCAGCGACAAATTCCACATGTTAAAACCATAGACTATCTTCAGGCCATCCGGCTTCAACTTTTTGTAAAAGAACGTGGTGCCGAAGACCTGCTTTATCACCAAAATGGTTTTATTCGGGAGTGTCCAAGGGCTAACTTTTTTATTGTGACCGAAAAGGAGATTGTAACGCCTAATAGCGAAATTTTAAAGGGAATAACCCGAAGCAAAATCTTAAGTTTAAAAATTGACGGTTATACTATCGTAGAACGTGATTTTAAACTTGAGGATGTGTATAAAGCGAAGGAAGCATTTATCAGCAGCTCGACGAAAAATGCCTTCCCGGTATATCAGGTAGACGGAAAACAAATAGGTGATGGGCAAAATAAAATTGCTAAACTTGTTAATGGCCAGTTGCTGGAATTGATTAAGCTTAATCAGGAACAGGTTGCTGACATAAAAGTTTAGTTTTTTAATAATTGTTACTGAATAGTTTAGCCCATGTTAGTATACCCAAATAAACTTTCAACTTTCTTAGCTTAAAACATTTTTATATATTTGCCCAATCCTTCTTCCATGCAAAAGAAAACACTTCTTGACGGACAAAAAATTCAGATTACAATTAAGAGGCTTTGCCATCAGTTAATTGAAAACCACGACGATTTCTCGAATACTGTTTTAGTGGGTATACAGCCTCGAGGTATTTTTTTTGCCGACCGTATTCATCAAGAGCTTCAGTTAATCTTAAAGAACAAAAAAATTCTTAAGGGAAATCTTGACATTACTTTTTTCAGAGATGATTTTCGTAGAAAAGATGGCATTGTTACGGCAAGTAGTAATTCTATCGATTTCATCATCGAAGGCAAAAAGGTAATCTTAATTGACGATGTACTCTGGACAGGCAGAACCATTAGGGCTGCTCTGGATGCATTATTGGCATATGGTCGTCCGGAAAAAGTAGAATTGATGGTTTTAATCGACCGTAGATTTAGCAGGCACCTCCCTATTGAACCAGATTATATTGGTCATCAGGTAGATAGCTTAAATTCGCAGCAGGTTAAAGTAACCTGGACCAGCGAAGGAGGAGAAGATAAAGTAGTCTTATTATCAGAAAAGCAATAATATAAAATGGCAGCAGAAAAACTATCAACCCGACATCTTTTAGGCATTAAAGACATTAATCGGAATGATATTGAGTTAATTTTCGAAACTGCAGATAATTTCAAAGAAGTGATTAACAGGCCGATTAAAAAAGTGCCTTCACTACGCGATATTACTATTGCCAATATATTCTTCGAAAACTCTACCAGAACTAAACTTTCTTTCGAACTTGCAGAAAAAAGGCTTTCTGCTGATGTGGTTAATTTTGCAGCTTCGTCATCTTCGGTAAGCAAGGGAGAAACCTTAATTGATACGGTAAACAACATCCTTTCCATGAAGGTTGATATGGTGGTAATGCGCCATCCTTACGCAGGTGCTGGTCAGTTTTTAAGTAAACATGTTAAAGCACAAATTGTAAATGCCGGCGATGGTGCCCACGAACACCCTACTCAGGCCTTATTGGATGCATTCTCCATACGCCAAAAACTGGGCGATGTAGCAGGTAAAAAAGTGGTTATTGTAGGCGATATTCTTCATTCGCGGGTAGCCATTTCTAATATTCTTTGCTTGCAGCGATTAGGTGCAGAGGTAATGGTATGTGGACCAACAACGCTTATTCCAAAGCATATCCATCAATTGGGTGTTAAGGTAGAGCATAACCTCATTAAAGCCCTCAACTGGTGCGATGTAGCCAACATGCTACGCATTCAGCTGGAACGCCAGGATATTAAATACTTCCCCTCACTAAGAGAATATGCCTTAATGTATGGTTTAAACAAACAGATTCTGGATAACCTCGACAAAGAAATTATCGTGATGCACCCGGGCCCAATTAACCGCGGCGTAGAAATTACCAGCGACGTGGCAGATAGCAAACAGTCTATCATACTTGATCAGGTAGAAAATGGGGTTGCGGTAAGAATGGCCGTGCTTTATTTACTGGCAAGCCAAGGGTAGTTGTATTGTTTAAATGTCTAATCGTTTAACTGTTTAATTGACTAACTGACTGTTCAATCGCTTAAACGGTGAATTGGTGAAGTGGTGAGCTGGTTAGTTGACTAAGGGCTTAATTGTTTAATCGACTAACTGATTCAAATTACCATTGCTCTATTGTTTAATTGCTTAATCCGCTAACTGTTTAATTGACTAACTGACTGTTCTATTGCTCTAACGGTGAGTTAGTGAAGTGGTGAGCTGTCTAATCGTTTAACTGTTTAATCGACTAACTGACTGTTCTATTGCTTTATTGGTGAGCTTATTAATAGAGTTTAAACAAAATTAGGTCTCTTGCTAGACAACAATTAAGCAATTAAACAGTTCAACAATTAAACACCCCTCCCTCTTTTTTCCACATTCGCAAAATGCCAATACCAATTCTAAAATCCTTTCGTTAAAACTGTGTTATTAACAGATGTTAATTATTTCTGTTGATAAGCATTGATACTATTTCTAATTTAGTACCAACCATATTTGAAACCGATGCAAAGAAAATACTTACTCGTTCCGCTATTAGTAGCAGGAAGCATAAGCACGCATGCGCAGGTTAGCGCTGTGCAAACCCTGAATAAAAACTACCAAACGGGCTTAGAGTTACTAGATAAAGAGAAATACACTGCCGCATCTCAGCAATTTAAACTTGTTGAGCTACAACGTTATAAGCCTTCTACCCAAACAGAAAGTAACTCAGAATTATCTACCTTAAAAGAAAATGCCAAGTTCTATGCTGCCGTTTGTGCATTAGAACTCAATAATAGTGATGCTGAAAGTTTGTTTCAGTCTTTTATCCGCGATTATCCCTTAAATCCCAATACCAAACTGGCCTATTTTCATGTTGGTAAATCGTATTTCAACCAAAAAAACTATAAAAAAGCACTAGAATGGTTTGAAAAAACTGATCCTTCCATGCTTTCGGCTAAACAGCGTACCGAATATCAGTTTAAACAAGGCTATGCTTATTTCATGCAACAAGATTATGAAAAGGCAGAGCCATTATTCGAAGCCGTTAAGAAAGAAAAGGGAGATTTTCAGGAAAGTGCAACCTATTATTTTGCCTATATAAATTACTTAAATAAGGAATACAAAACCGCACTGGCTAACTTTGAAAAGTTAAAGGGCTCCCCTACTTATGAAGCCAGTTATCCTTATTACATCACCTCGATGTATTACCTGGATGAGCGTTATGACGATGTAATCGAATATGCGCTACCAATTATGCAAAAAACAAAACAACAGTTCGAACCTGAAATGTTAAGTTTGGTTGCAGCTTCTTATTTTGCTAAATCTGAGTTTAAGAACGCTGAAAAATATTTTGCTGAATATTATGCCAAAGATAAAAGCGAGACTAAAAACAACCTTTTCATCTACCAATATGGTTATTCATTATTCCAGAATAAAAAATACAAAGAATCTGTAGCTGTTTTAGAAAAACTGAACACAGATGATGTTTATCTGCAAAACGGTATGCATACGCTGGGTAAGGCCTTCATCCAGCTTGGTGATAAACCAAAGGCCCAAAGTGCATTCTTCAGGGCATCACGTTTAGAATTCGACAAAGGTATTCAGGAAGAAGCCTGGTTAAACTATGCTAAATTAAGTTATGAACTTGAGTTTCACCAACAAGCATTGGATGCCACACAAGGTTTCTTAAAACAGTTTCCACGTTCAAGAAAAATCAATGAGGCTAAAACCCTTTTAGGAGAAGTTTTATTAACCACTAAAAACTATCAGGCAGCTGTTGATATTCTGGAGCCTATTCCGGATAAAAACCTGGAGGCTAAAGAAGCCTATCAAAAGGTAACTTATTTCCGTGGGTTAGAGTTTTATAATGAGCGTGCTTTTCCAAATGCATTATCCATGTTCTTACGTTCAGAGAAATTTCCTGAAGACACTGAAATCAGTGCATTAAGTACTTATTGGAAAGCCGAATCGATGTATGAACTGCGTAAATTTGGAGAGGCAGTGAGTACATTCGAAAAGTTCTTAAAAATGCCTGACGCTGATAAAACCGGCGTTTACAATTTTGCTAACTATGCCTTAGCTTATGCAGCTTTTGAAGATGAGAAATACAGTAAAGCGGCCAATTACTTCGAGAAATTTTTAGCAGGAAACGATAAAGACCAGAAAACTATTGATGATGCAACCATCCGTTTAGCCGATTCTTACTTTGTGAATAAGAGCTATGGTGATGCGATGGCGAACTACAATAAAATCATCAGCCGTAAAAATAGTGCAGAAGATTATGCCCTGTTTCAAAAAGGAATGATCCAGGGATTGGAAAACCAGCACGATACAAAAATCGCGACTATGCAGGCTTTGTTGAAGCAGTTTCCAAACTCAAACTATGCAGATGATGCAGGCTTCGAAACCGCTTATACTTATTTTACTAAAGGAGATTTCGATAAATCGAAGTCAGATTTAGTTGAACTGGTGGCTAAATATCCTCATAGCAGTTATGTACCTAAAGCACTGGTAACCATTGGCTTGGTTCAATACAACCAGGATCAGGACGAGGCGGCTTTAGAATCATTTAAAAAGGTTATTCGCGATTATCCAAGTGCTGATGAAGCTAAGCAAGCCCTGGAATCAATTAAAAACATTTACGTAGACAAAGGTGATGCCAATGGATTTATCGCCTACGCAGGAACAACCCCACTAGGTAATTACTCCAATGCAGAACAAGACAACATTGTTTTTGCTGCAGCAAATAACCTATACTTAAAAGGTGATGCCAATGGTGCTTTTTCAGCCATTAATGCTTATTTTGATAAATTTCCTAAAGCGATCCATGAGAAGGAAGCCAAATTCATTAGAGCTGAATCTTTAGTTAAACTGGGCAGAGCGGATGAAGCCATTGCCGATTATGAATTTATCCTCAATGACTGGACCAGTGATTATACTGAACGTTCATTGTTAAGCATCTCTAAAGTATTTTTAGATCAGAAAAAGTACAACGAAGCTATTGTATACTTAAAAAGATTAGAAACCACAACAGATTACAAAGCGCATTATAGCTATGCCATCAATAACTTACTAAAAGCATACACTGCTTTAAATATGCCTGATGACATGTTGAAATATGCACAGCTGACCAAAGAATCAGAAAAAGCATCTGAAGAAGAAAAAAACAGTTCTGGTTTATATTCGGGTAAAGCCTATTTATTAAAGGGAGATACTACCACAGCGGTAAAAGAATTTAAGAACGTAGTGGCCAAAACTAAAACCATTGCTGCTGCCGAGGCAAAATACAATCTGGCCTTCTTAGAATATATGAAAGGTGATTACAAAACCTCTTCTAAAACCTGTTTTGACCTGATCAACAACATGGCTTCTTATGATTACTGGGTAGCTAAAGCGTTTATCCTGTTGTCTGATAATTATGTTGCCTTAAAAGATAATCTACAGGCAAAAAGCACGCTTCTAAGTATCATTGATAATTACGAAGGTAAGGATGATATTATCCCTACAGCCAAAGAAAAACTTGAAAAACTAAACAAGAAGAAGTAGAAATTATGAAGTCGATTAAATATATATATAGTTCACTGTTTTTTTTAGCTGTTGGATTAATGTCTGCACAGGCGCAGGATAAAAAAGCGGAAGAGAAGGAAAAGGAAAAATCAACAGTAAGTGAAGAAATTGAAGTAGTACGTCCGTATAAACCTATCCTTGCTGAAGCGGTAAAATTAAGGAGAAGTCCAAATCTGGATGACGTTAAAATCTATAAAGCCCGCTTAAATTACAGTGTAACCGATAGAAAATTAGAACTCAACAGTGATATTCAGAAGTTACAGGCGCAGGCCTTGGTTGATGAGAAACAATATGAGTTGATCAACAATTATGTAAAGGGTGGTTTCGGTTCCTTAGCTACGCTACTGGGAGAAGTTTACATCAACAACGGTAGAGATGAAGGACTGCAATTCGGTGGTTATTTCAAACATTTTTCTCAGGAAGGAAAGCTAAATAAGCAAAATAGCAGTACTCAACAACTGAGCTTATTTGGCCGTAGCATTTTAGAAGAAAATACAGTTAGTGGCCGTATCAATTTTGAACGCAATGGAACGTATTTCTATGGAATTGATAATGCCAATCCAGCTTTAAATCCAAATCCTGAGAAGCAAGCCCTAAATTTCCTGGAAGTAGAAGGAGAACTGGTTAAAAACTATGTAGAAGATCCGGACGCTTTCAGTTATGCCCTCAAGGCCAATGGTTATTTATGGAGCGACAAATTTGATGCGAAGGAAAACTATTTTACTTTAAATGGTTATTTAAACAAAAGGATCAGCTCATTTAACTTAGGGTTAGCTGCCTCTACTGAATTTGGCAGTACAAAAGATGCTTTAACCAGTGTTGGAAATAACCTGCTCCGTTTAAATCCGTATATCCGTTTACAAGTTAAAGGGGCCAAGGTTACTGCGGGAATCAATTTCGTTCAGGAGTTTGGTGCATTTAGCAGTACCAAACTATTCCCTGCTGTAACCGCAGACTTTACTTTAATTCCAGATTACTTACAGGTTTTCGGGGAAGTTAAAGGAGATGTGAACAGAAATTCATTGAAAAGTTTTACTGATGAAAATCCATGGTTAAACAATAATATCCTGGTTAAAAATACAGTAGAGAAATTAAGTATCAGTGCCGGAATTAAAGGTACTGGTGGGCCAGGTTTTGGTTACAAAGCCCGTCTTTATATCAAACAGTTTGATGATATGCCTTTATTCGTTAATAACTTCGATAACTTCAACAAGTTTGATGTGATTTATGATTTCGGAAAAACCAAACTTACAGGTTTAGAAGGAGAAATTTCCGTTCAGGTGAGCGATGCCTTAAAATGGACAGGTAAACTTAATATAGACGATTGGAAGCCTGCATCTGAGACCTATAGCTGGTTCAAACCCGGTTTAAAAGTGAGTTCTAATTTCAGCTATACCTACAACAAAAAGTTAAGCTTTAATGCTGGAGTAGTCATTCAGGATGATGTAAAAGCCAAAGTAAACGTAGATAAGCCTGTAAATCCTTTGCTTTATGTAGTACCAAATCCAAATATTGAATCTATCGTAACCGTTAAAGGTTTTGTAGATTTAGGCTTAGGTGCAGATTACAGAATCAACAATAAGTTCTCCGTATTTGCAAAGGCTAACAATATCTTAAACACCAACTACAGCAAGTACTTATATTACCAGGTAAATGGTTTCAATATTTTCGGAGGATTAACTTATTCATTTTAAGTTCCATAAACAATCCTTCAGGCAGTAGTATGCCTAATCAACGAAAAAGCACCTTTAAATATTAAAGGTGCTTTTCGTTTTAAAGATCAGATGTTATTGTACTTTGGAATGAAACTATTTCGATGTGTTCATCTTCCATTAATAACATCTCACATTGTTCACTATTAAGAATGGCTCAATAACCCGGGTTCTGTGTGAGTTTAGGGTTTAATTGTCGCTCCCTTTGTGGAATAGGATAAAGGGCTAATGTAGCCACCACATTACCGATTTGCCCGTTAGCAGAAACATAGTTGGTTTTATGCGCTTGCATTGTGGCCACCATAATCCCCCATCTGTTCAAGTCAAACCATCTCTCACCTTCAAAACAAAGCTCTACCCTTCTCTCGTGATAAATCGTTGTCCTGGCATCGGTTTGCGATAAGCCAAGTTTGGGAGCAAGATTAGATCTGGAACGGACAAGATTAAGCTGTGTTAAAGCTTCATTGGTTTTCCCGTTTTCATTTAACACTTCTGCATAGAGTAAAATAACATCGGCATAACGTAGAACCGGCCAATCGTTATCTCCTTCACTATTAGCCCCTACGCTTTGGTAAATAAATTTCTTCGCGTAATAATATACTAAGGTACCGGCACTGTAAACACCTATAGCCGTATTCAAGCGGTTATCTCCTGGTTCAAACGTATCGTACAGATCTTTTGTTCCGCTATTATTACTGTTACCGGTTACGGCTGTAATGGTTGTACCCGATGGCTGTGGAACAAAGCTTCTGGCAAAGGTATTGCCCTCGCCAAAACCACCTCCCAGATATTGCACAGCAAAAATTATATCCTTGTTATTATCTTTTCCAAGACCAAAAACCTGATCGTAAGGAAGCAAAGTACCCGCCGTTGCTGCAACACTCGCTAAAACTGGTTCTGCTTGTGTAAACTTTTTCTCAAACATTAGTACTTTCCCCAAAAGCGCATTGGCAGCAATGCTGGTTGCGCGACCAATATCCTGGCCCGTATAACTAGCTGGTAATACGGCAGCAGCTTCGGTCAAATCCTTTTCAATCTGCGCATATACCTCTTGAACTGACGCTCTGTTGTAGGTATAAGCCTGTTCCTCAGCGGTGATTTCATTCAGTACAAGCGGTACACCTCCATACATCCTTACTAAATTGAAGTACATTAATGCTCTGAGAAATTTAGCCTGACCAATATAACCATTGCGGTTAGCAGCAGACATTACAGGAGTATTTACATGATCAAGTACAATGTTTGCATAAGAAATAGTGGCGTAGAACCTTGCCCAGGCATTCTGCAAGTTTGTAGATACCGCAGTCCATGTCAGTTTATCCTGTTCACCATACAACACCTCGCTTTCCCCATACGTTTGTGCGTTATCCGAAGGCAGTTCTCCGAAGCCATATTGCTCGTTATAAATAGGGCGAAGACTACTGTATGCGCCAGTTAAGGCCGATTTAATATCTATCTCGGTTGCGTAAAAAGTATTAACCGGAATAATCCCCTTTGGAGTGAGTTCGACAAAGGATTTTTTACAGGAAGTAATAACCATACTTAACATTAGCATGGATATACTGCATATAATTATATTTTTAGTTTTCATGATCTTTGTTTAGGGCTATTAAAATCCAAAATTGATACCTATAATAATGGTGCGGGCCGTAGGGTAAGTTCCCTGATCTACACCTGGTGTGGTAGGGTCGCCTCCCATGATATTCGCTTCAGGGTTATAACCAGAATATTTAGTGATCAGGAAAGGGTTCTGAGCGGTTACATAAAGTCTGGCAGATTGCAGCGAAATTTTACGTAAAAAACTCTCGTTCAACCGATAACCTAAAGTAATATTCCTAACACGCAGGTATGATCCATTTTCTACAGCCAGGTTCGTTAATGCAGCTCCAGGCAATGCTCCCGTTGCGATTGGACTTCCATAAAGCACCTCTCTATCAGGGAATGCAGGATCAAAATAGTTATTAAAATATTTAGCCAATGAGTTTTGATTGTGATTACCAGTTATGGTTTGGCGGTTATTTCCATTGATGATATTTACCCCCTGAACACCTTGAACCAGGATACTCAAGTCAAAGTTTTTATATTGAAATGTGTTGGTTAATCCGTAAGTAAAATCTGGTAAACCATGCCCCAATTGGGTAACATCATTAACATCAATTTTGCCATCGCCGTTCTGATCTTTAATCATAGAATCTCCAATGCTGTTTCCGGTAGTCACTTTTGGATTATTGGCTAAATCACTGGCATTTTTAAATACCCCGATAATTTCGTAGCCATACATAATCCCCAAAGGATCGCCAACTTTAACCTGGTATACGTTATTCCACCCGTTAATTGCTCTAACAGCTGGTAATGCACTCGGACCACCTAAATCTAAAACCTTGGTTTTATAGGTAGAGAAGTTAGCGTTAGCATTCCAGGTTACCGCTCCCAGTTTGAAATTGGTATTGGCGGTAAATTCGAACCCTTTATTTTGCAACTTTCCAAGGTTAGCCTGATAGGATGAGTTATAAACACTGGATTGCAACGATGAAGTATAACCAATAGCCAGTGGCAGGGCCTTATTCAGCAACATGCCGTTCGAGTTTCTGATGAAATAGTCGAATGTGAACACGATTTTGTTTTGCAATAGTCCGATATCCGTACCGATACTAGTTTGATCATTCTTTTCCCACGTTAAATCAGGATTAGCAAAACCTGTTTGTTGTGTACCAAAAATCCTGGCGTTCCCAGAAGCATAATTCCTGTTTAAGGCAATGGAATTTATATAAGTGAAACTTCCGATGTTTGCGTTTCCGGTACGTCCATAACCTCCTCTAAGCTTAAACTCGTTAATCCCTATTTTCAATAATGCTTCCTTCAAAAATGGTTCTTCAGCCAATCTCCAGCCCAATGAGAAGGATGGAAAAACGGCGAATTTGTTATTTGACCCAAAACGGGATGAACCATCCTGACGTACAGCGGCCGTAAACAAGTATTTTTTATTATAATCGTAAGTAAGCCTACCTGCGTAAGAAACAAATGTATTTGCGTCGAAAAGTTCAGTACCTACCGTATTTGGTGAGGCCAAAGGACTTTGAACCGCTGTAGTGATAAATGTTCCGGGTAGGCCCGCTGTATAATTAATTTGTGATTCATATTTCTGTGCAGAGAATAATCCTAACACATTAAAATGATGTTTCCCTATTTGCTTATCATAAGTAGCCGTATTTTCCCAAACCCAGTCGAAACTATTACGCACATTGTCTGATGCGAAAATACCTGCCAACTGTGGACTTGAATTAGATGCTGTAGGTGCAGAGCTGTAAGCCATTGACCCTGGTATATAACCATGAACCTGCTCATTTTCCAAAGTTGCACCAATATAGGTTTTCAGCTTTAAACCTGGCAGTGGGGCATATTCTATAAAGGCGTTACTTAAGGTTCTAAACGCTCTGGATCGATTAACTGATAAACTAAGTATCCCAACAGGATTATAAAAATTAGATGCCGAGAATACCGCTGTTGGCGAGAGATTATAGTTTAGTTCACGATCATAAGGCTGCGCAAAATCGCCGTTTGCCCTATACACCGGTACAATAGGTTGAAATGTTAAAGCCTGATTCAATGGACTTGGCAAATTCAAATCTGCCACTAAACCTGGTACGCCAATAATAAAATCGTTGGGATTTGCTCCTGCACCGCTGGCCTGACCAGAAGATGGCTGCCTGTATTGCTCTGCATAAGATGGAGAAACTGAAAATCCAAATTTTACATTTTTAACAATGTCTGCATCCAGATTTAAGCGCGTATTGTAACGGGTATATTCGGTTCCGATTAACACCCCTTTTTGCTTAAAGATACCCGCAGACGCACTAAAACGCACTTTTTCACTACCTCCAGAAGCATTGAATTCAAAACTTCTGATGGGTGCTGTTCTGAAAATTTCCTTTTGCCAATCTACATCAGGAAGATTAGAAATATCACCATCTAAAATTGCGGGGTATTGTAAATTTTTAATCCGGCTTAATGCCTTTACTTGCTGTACATACTGATCTTTAGACAGCACATCAATGTATCTGTCTACTTCTTGAATACCAGTGTATGCAGAAACGGAGAATACAGTTTTACCTGCTTTACCTCTTTTAGTAGTAACCAAAACCACACCATTAGCAGCTCTTGATCCATAAATTGCGGCGGATGCGGCATCCTTTAATACTTCAATGGATTCGATATCACTTGGATTGATCAAATTAAAATTCGCAGCTGTTTCCAATGGATATCCATCAACTACATACAAAGGATCATTTGATGAACTTAGCGAACTTACCCCCCGAACCCGGATTGTTGGTGCAGCTCCTGGCTTACCACCCTGATCGGATTGAACCTGAACACCTGCAGCCAAACCTGCCAAAGCCTCACCTGGCGTACTTACCGGTTGATTTCCAATATGCTTCCCTTCTACCTTGGTAATAGATGAGGTAACTGTGGTTCTGGATTGTGATCCGTAACCTACTACCACCACATCCCCTAATGATTGAGGCGTTTCTGTTAAGGAAACATTGATGACCGTTTTACCAGCAATGGCTACTTCCTGACTAACATAACCTATTGAAGAAAATACCAGGGTACCAGTTGCTGCAGGAGCCTTGATTAAATATGCGCCATTTGCATCTGTTGTACTGCCTATCTTTGTTCCTTTAAGCAAAACGCTTACTCCAGGCATAGTGGCCCCTTTCGAATCGGTAACCACGCCTGATATATTTACCTGCTGTACCTGAACAGGTTCTATTTTTCGCTTAAGTTTAACAACAATTGTTGCATTATCGCCGAATAAAAGTTCAATGGGTTGATTAATGAAGCAGATTTCCAACACTTGTTTCAGCTGGGTATCTTTTACTTTAAGGGTAACAGGCCCCGTGCCATTCATTACTGCTGCATCGCAGATAAAATTATATCCTGTTTGTTTCGTTAATTGACTAAGTACCTCTCTCACTGGGGTGTTTCTGACATCAAGGCTTACCTTCTGCGCAAAGCCGGATGCTTGCGCCTGAAAGAAAATGGCCATGGTCAATATAATTGTGAGTCTCATAATTAGAAGGATTTTTTGCCTATAGCAAGGCTTATCCCCGCACTGAAGTGCAGTAAAATTTTTATACATTTGGTTAGGATTGATTGATTATGGAAAAAATGATTTAATTTATCCTCGTCGGTATCTTACCGACCCAAGCCGGAGGTGATTGCAGCACTTCCGGTTTTTGGATTTTCTGGTATTTATCGTGCTATAACAGTAATCCTCCTTCCTTCAATTATAAATTGAACTTTATCCAATAGGGCTATATTGTTCAGCAAACTTTTCAGTCCTTTTGATCGGGAATAATTCCCGTCAAAATTTACCTGAGACATGTCTCCCTTATAAACTACATCCACATCATACCATCTGGTAATCTTCTTCATAACACTGGTTATATTCTCATTATTGAATATGAACATGTCGTTTTTCCAAGCCATAATCTCCTCCAGATCTGCCTGCTTTACACTGAGCTTATTTTGCAGGTTATTCACTACCATTTCTCCGGGATGTATGATCTGCTTTAAATTATTTGCGCTTACCCTAACTGCCCCCTCTAAAAGTGCTGTAGTAATATCCTTATCCTCGTTAAAGGCTGTAATATTAAAATGAGTACCTAAAACCTCTACCTCCTGCTTGCCATTTACATCTACTATAAAAGGTTTTTGCTTGTTCTTGGCTACTTCAAAATAAGCTTCTCCACTTAAGTACACTTTACGGCTCTTACCTGAGAAAATAGTAGGAAAACTTAATGATGAACTTGAATTTAACCATACCCTGGTACCATCTGATAAAGTAATGTTGTATTTACCAGCTCGTGGAATCACAATCTTGTTCAATGCGGTCTCTGTGTTACCGACATGGGTTTCCTTGCCTGATAGTACGATCCCTTCTCCAGATTTGGATATGGATGAATTCCCCTTTTTACTGAGCAAGCCGTTGCCAGCCTTTTCCAGTTGAATGGTACTCCCATCGGCTAGCTGCAAAACAGCATTGGCCTTACCAGGAGCTATGTCTTTATCTACTTTTGCAACATGCTTGGTTTGAGAATTCTCCTTATTAACAGCCGTATCTGTTTGATATTGATAGACAAAGAAAATGGTAGCCAGCGCCGCAATAAATACAGCCGCTACATCTAAGAAAGGAATAATAAACCAAAGTTTCTTTCTAGGTGTCTGAAAATTAATACTCTGCTGAACCCGATCAAACAAAACACTGTGTAATCTTGCCTTTTCTATTTGATCAATATCTAAATTGGCTAAGCCATTTGAGATTTGATAAGAACGAAGTTTCTCTACCTCATCAGGACTGCTTTTGTCCGCTAAGTAATTTTCACAAAGTAATAGGTACTGTTCTTCAGTCATGGGATTCGGACAAGTTTAATCTGGCTATTACTTATATAGATACATAAAAATCAAGGCACACACATAAAATCATATAAAAAATGAAAATTATTTTTTTACGATACTCAAATATGGGTTGTCCTATTTTTTATTCCGGGAATTAAATCCTAGCTTTATTGTAACCAATATATGACAAAGACCAAACTAACCGATCTGCAGTTATTCGAAGAAATGGCTTCGGATAATATGCATGCTTTCAATGAGCTTTTTGAGCGTCATTGGTCCAAAGTATATGCGGTTGCGTTTCGGTATGTTAAGGATGAATCCTTCGCCCTCGAAATAGCGCATGATATATTCGTGAATATCTGGAATAAAAGAAAAACACTCCAAATAGATTATTTCGGTGGTTACGTAGCTACAGCAGCAAGTTATCACGGTATCCGGAAAAGCCGTCAAATGAAAACACAGGCGCTAGTGTACCTTGACGATTATCAAACAAATGAAATCATTTTACCCGCCGGATCAGAACCCTCCATTTCCAACTTAGGCGAGCAGCGTATAAATGAAGCCGACCTGAGTTCTGAAATCAATAACCTGCTGGAGCAGTTACCTAAACGCTGCCGGGAGGTTTACCTGCTGAGCAGACAGGAGCAATTAAACATTACAGAAATAGCCGAGAGGCTGGGCATATCGAAGAGAACGGTGGAAAATCAGCTTACCACTGCCTTAAAGCATATCCGGAATGCACTAACCTATAGTGCACTCTGGGCAATACTTTTTCAAAATCAGTAAAAATAAAAGGGTATCTTTTAGTATACTTAGGTTAAAAAACACCTATCTCCTTTTATATCTCTTAAACACATTTGATTGCCAACATACCATTTCTATCTTTGTAACCGTTATCTTTAGAAGAATACCCTTTTAAAACCATTGAATATTCATGATAAAAACATATAAATTGTTTCCTATATTTCATTTAATGTATCAAAAACACCCAAAAGGTTATTTAGAGGTAGAATTTAATTTTTAATTTAAAAACGCTTAATTTTACCCGAATGGATATATTATTATACCTTTCAGAACTTCTGCAACAAAGTAAAGAAGTTGGTATCACTGGTTTAGGAACATTTTATAAAAAAAAGTTCCCGGGCAGATACGATAAGGAGAAACAATCGTTTTTACCTCCGGGGTATACTTTGCAATTTTCTACAGAACTGAGAGAGGAAAATACTTTGGCAGATTTTATTTCAGCCAAAAGAAATATTTCTGCAGAGAGTGCCAATTATTATATTTCTCAGTTGGTAGAAGAAACCAATAAGAAGTTAGAGTTAGACCATGAAGCTGTTTTAGAAAATATTGGTCGTTTATTTTATACCGAGCATGAGGGATTAAGTTTCGAACCTGCAAAAGATATCAACTATGGTTCTGAATTTTATGGTTTGCCTGCCCTACCAGAAACAGCACCTGCTGAAGATACAACTGATCCAACCAAAGCTGAAGAAGAAGATATTTATGAAGAAATAGCTGAAGCACCTTCCGCAAGCCCGGTGGTTGAAAAACCGGAACAAAAACTTCCGGTTATCGAAAATATAGATCTGGATGAAGTGCGTGATGATTTTAAGAATACCTTAAAACATACCGAGCAGCCTATAGAAGTTCCGGAATCGGTAAAGGAACAGCATCAAGAACACCCGAATCATTTCGGCCACCACCCAGAATCAGAACAAGTGCATGAAGAAAAGGCCGTTCCGGGTTTCATCAAGGAGCAGCATGAGGAGCACCCTAACCGTTTCGGGCATCAGCCTGAATCAGAAGCGCCCAAAACTTATATCCACCTTCACGACACCGTAAAGGAAGAACCTGTAATTGAGGCTCCCGAATTTATCAAAGAGCAACATGCCGAACATCCCAATCGTTTTGGACATGATCCTCTGGCAGACCATTATCATCACGAAGAACCTACAGGAATGTCATTATGGCTAAAAATCGTAATTGCCTTATTGTCAGTTATCATTCTTATTGCCATTGCTTATTTGGTTAAACCATCACTCTTCGAAGGCAATAAACCAGTTGAAACGTTACAAACGGCAGCGATAGATTCAAATGCAGTTCCGGTTGACAGCGCCAAAATCAAGCAAGATTCTATCGCTAAAACAGATAGTATCTTAAAGGCCAATCAGGTAACGCAAAAGGTAGTAGCTGATACGGTATTGAAGAAAACAGCACCTAAGCAGGCGGAGCCGGTTATGGCCAAAGAGCCTGAAAAAGCTACAGTAAATACGGGCGAGATCACTTATCATATTATAGCTTCTGCTTATAAAACAGAGAAAGTAGCAGAGAAGTATATCGATTTAATGAAAAAAAATGGCTATGATGCCAAAATTGCGAATATGACTGGCCCCTGGAAAAAGGTAAGTATTGCAGCTTTCAAAACCAGGAAAGAAGCAGAAGAACAATTACCCATTCTCCAGAAAAAACTTAAAGGTAAAGGATTTTATATACAACAGATAAACAACAACACACCATAATGATCAATTTATTATTAACTATTCAGGATACTGCACAAGCACTACAAGACACAACAGCCGCAAATCCGAACTTAAGTCAACCCGCTCCGGAATTACATTTTATAGATCTGCTTTTCAAAGGTGGCTGGGTAATGATCCCACTGGCATTTTTAGCCTTCTTAGCGTTAATTATTTTTGTTGAACGCTACTTAACCATCAAGAAAGCAACAAAAGATGAATCAAACTTAATGGTTCAAATCAGATCTTATATCCAAACAGGCAATCTAGATGGCGCAATGTCATTATTGAGAAACAACAATTCTCCCTTATCGCGCATGCTGCAAAAAGGTTTAAAACGTATTGGTCGCCCAATCAAAGATATTGAAGGTGCGATTGAAAACGTAGGTAAACTGGAAGTTTCTAAATTAGAAAAGAACATCAGTATTTTAGGGATTGTTGCCGGTATTGCACCGATGCTGGGTTTCGTGGGTACTATTGTGGGGGTAATTACCATCTTCCATCAGGTATCTATAAAGGGTGCCATTGAAATTGGAACCATTTCAGGTGGTTTATATACTAAAATGATTACTTCTGCAACAGGATTGATTATTGGTATTATTGCTTATGTTTTATACCACATTTTAAATATCATGGTAGAAAAAATCATTTTGAAAATGGAAACAGATGCAATAGATTTTATTGATTTATTAGAAGAACCAGGCAAATAATGAATTTACGCAAAAGAACAAAAGGTAGCGTAGAAGTACATACATCGGCATTAAACGATATTATGTTCTTCCTGATGCTATTTTTCCTATTGGCATCGGCTGTGGTAAATCCTCAGGTGGTAAAACTATTACTGCCACAATCATCTAGTGGACAACAATCTACAGCGAAAAAAGCCGTAACAGTAAGTATAGACGAAAACTTCAAATATTTCGTTGATAAGAAACCAACTACACCAGAGGCATTACAATCTGCAATAGAAGCTTACCAGGCCCTAGCGCCAGATTTGACTATCATTTTATATGTTGCTAAGAATGTTCCTGCTGAGAACATTATGGTGGCCTATGATGTTGCAAACAAATTAAAATTGAAACTTGTTTTAGCTGTAGAGCCTAAGAAATAATGACTCATAAAGAAGAAAATAACTACCCAAAAGCAATTGCCATTTCCTCTGGAATCATGGCTTTTCTGCTTGCGATTAGCTTTTTCATTGTGATTGGTTCATTTCAACCACCAGAAGATTTAGGTATGGGCGGCATGGTGGTAAATTATGGAACCGCAGAAACCGGTATGGGCGATGATTATACCAGTATCGAAGAACCTTCTGCTGATCCTAATGCCAACAATAAGGCACCTGAAAAAGTAACCAAAGAACAAGAGGTTACTCAAAAAACCAATGCAGAATCGAGCGAAAAAGAAGTACAAACGCAAAACACAGAAGAAGCTTTAAGCATTAATACCAAACCACAAAAAGCGACAACCACTACCCCAACAACTTCAACGGAGGAAAAACCAGCGAAGCCGGTGATCAATCAAAATGCCCTCTACAAAGGCAAGAAAAGTACCGGACAAGGTGGTGGAGATGGCACAGGCAATACCCCGGGAAACCAGGGTTCGGTTAATGGCGATCCTTTAGCTAATAATTATGGCCCTGGTGGTTCTGGCTTTGGCAACAAACCGATAGAATTACGCCGTTTTTCTAACCTGGTTATTCCGAAGGATGACGGACAGAAAACGGGTAAAATTGCAATCAGAATATACTTCAATAAAGCAGGTGATATTACCAGAGCTAATCAGGAATTGAAAGGCTCTACTATTACTGATACCGAGTTGGTTAATAAATGTATCCAGGCCGTTTTAAACTCCTCTTTGAGCAAATCAGACGTGGGTGGCGATAATCAAACCGGTGTTGTCGTATTCAACTTCAAAGTAAAGTAAGCGGCGATCAACACAAAATATGGCTAGGGCACGAGTTTCATTACTCGTGCCTTTTTAATTTATTAGTGTTTCCATTTTAAGGAATCGTTTTTGTTTTGCAGTCTTATAAATTTAAAATCTTCATCATTTCGTTCTATAATAGCGATAGTCAACTTATATTTGACGAACATTATGAACTACCAACAAACACTTGAGTTTTTATACAGTAAACTTCCCATGTTTACCCGTGTAGGAGCGTCTGCCTTTAAAAAAGATTTAACCAATACCCTTATTCTTTGCGAAGCACTTGGGAATCCCCAGGAAAAATTTAAGACACTGCACGTGGCTGGTACAAATGGAAAAGGCTCTACTTCACACATGCTTGCTGCTGTTTTACAGGCTCAGGGATACAAAACTGGCTTGTACACCTCGCCTCACCTGAAAGATTTCAGAGAAAGAATCCGAATAAATGGTAAAATGATGGCGAAAAAAGAGGTCGTTAGCTTTGTCAAAACCCAACAGAAAAAAATAGAAGAAATAGAGCCATCCTTTTTTGAGGTAACCGTAGCCATGGCTTTTGATTACTTTGCTAAGCATGAAGTAGACATTGCAGTAATAGAAGTGGGATTAGGTGGGCGTTTAGATTCTACCAATATTATCCAGCCAGAACTGTCGGTAATTACCAATATCAGTTTGGACCATACCAATATGCTGGGAAATACAATAGAAGAAATTGCTGGTGAAAAAGCTGGAATTATTAAGCAAAACACACCCGTAGTTGTTGGAGAAAGCCAGGATAAATCAAAAGGCGTATTTATCCGCAAATCGGAAGAAATGAATGCCCCTATTGTCTTTGCCGACAGCATCTTATCAGCTGCTGATTTCAAACTAAAAAACAATAAACTACAGCTTTCTATACTAGTGGGAGGACAGCTAAAATATAGTAACCTGATCTGTGATTTAACTGGTGTTTATCAGCATAAAAATATATTGACTGTTATTCAAGCCTTAACTGTTTTAGCTCAAAAAACAGACTTTAAAATTGATACTAGCAATATTTATAAAGGTTTAAGCCAGGTAAAAAGATTAACCGGATTACAAGGAAGGTGGCAAACCTTGCAGAAAAATCCATTGGTAATTTGCGATACCGGTCACAATGAAGCAGGAATTGCTGAAGTGTTGAAAAATATTGCAGAAACCAAATACAATAAGCTCCACCTTGTTTTTGGCATGGTGAAAGATAAAGATATTACTAAAGTTTTATCCATGTTGCCCCAAAATGCCACCTACTATTTTGCTAAACCAGATTTAGAGCGTGGGCTAATCGCCGAAGAGCTAAAAGAACAGGCGGCAACCTTTGGCTTATATGGAAATACTTACTCCTCTGTGGCTACAGCAAAGGCGGCAGCAATAAAATCTGCAACAGCAAAAGATTTGGTTTTTATCGGCGGAAGCACGTTTGTAGTAGCAGAAGCGCTATAAAATCTTTACAGAAACTTCAAAAGTTCTTCATCTTAAAATCCTTACTTTAGCGCTTTAACAAAAAAATAATGAAGAAAATTTCATACCTTATTGTTTCCCTGTCCATTTTATCAACTACCTTATCCAGCGCACAAAATAAAAAAGCAACTGCACCAAAAACATTTCCTGCTGAAGTTGCAAGACCAAAATTAGTAGTAGGTTTGGTAGTAGACCAGATGCGCTGGGATTATCTTTACCGTTACTATAACCGCTATACCAATGGCGGGTTCAAAAGACTGGTTAATGAAGGCTTTTCTGTAGAAAATACTTTCATTCCTTACACGCCAACATACACTGCCTGCGGACATACCTGCATTTACACAGGATCTATTCCAGCTATCCATGGTATTATTGGTAATGATTGGTACGATCCGCAAAGCAAGAAAAACGTTTACTGTACAGAAGACAGTTCAGTAACCACGGTGGGAAGTACCCCTTCTTCAGAAGGAAACATGTCTCCCAAAAACATGCTCACCAATACCATTACCGATGAACTTCGTTTAGCGACCAACTTTAAGGGGAAGGTAATTGGTATTTCTTTAAAAGACAGAGGTTCTATTCTCCCTGCCGGACATGCAGCCAACGGTGCTTACTGGTATCAGGGAAGCACAGGAAACTGGATTACCAGCACATTCTATATGAAAGAGGTTCCAACCTGGATTGCAGATTACAACAAATTGAAACTGGCTAATAAATTCTACGCCAAGAATTGGGAAACCCTTTATCCAATTAATACTTACGTTAACAGTACTAAGGATGAAAATGCATATGAAGGAAAAAACAGCACCTTCCCTCACCTTTTAGCACAAAATATAGATAAAAATTTTGATGCGATTAGAAGTACGCCTTACGGCAATACCATCACTTTAGATTTAGCCAAACTGGCCATTCTTTCTGAAGATTTAGGCGCAGACAATATTACTGATTTCCTGGCTGTGAGTTGCTCTTCTACTGATTACGTAGGACATGCTTATGGACCAAATTCTGTCGAGGTAGAAGATACATACCTTCGCTTAGATAAAGATATTGAAGAGTTTTTCAACTATTTAGATAAAAAAGTAGGTAAAGGAAACTACACCGTTTTCTTAACCGCCGATCATGGTGCAGCACATGTGCCTGGATTTATGAAAGAAAACAGGCTTCCATCCGGTGTTGTAAGCGATAGGGAGATTGCCAACAAATTAAATGCCTATCTGAATGATAAATTTAAGGCGAATAATGTGGTATTAAAGTCAATGAATAACCAGATTATTTTTGATCACGATAAAACAGATAATGGTAATGTGAGTTTTGATGTAATCAAAGCAGCATCTATAGAATTCCTTAAGAAATTAGATGGTTTGGCGAATGCAGTTGATATTGCTAAAATATCTCAGAGTACATTGCCCGAAATTCAGAAAAAAATGATTACCAACGGCTACAATGCCCGCAGAAGTGGCGATATCTACTACATTTTAAACCCTAACTGGTTTAATGGCAGTAGTACAGGTACCACACATGGCAACTGGAATCCTTACGATTCGCACATTCCATTGGTATTTATGGGCTGGGGAATTAAGCCAGGTGCTACGAATAAAACTCACTATATGACAGACATTTCAGCAACTTTGGCTGCCCTTTTACATATCCAAATGCCAAATGGCTGCGTTGGAGAACCCATAACAGAAATCACCAATAAATAATTTAAAAGCTATGCCTCCCAAGCATAGCTTTTTTTGTACCATTAGGTTTCGAAGATTGCCGTAAACCAAAGGCCATATCGGTATAGGGTCTTCACCTGCTAAAGCGGTTATTTTACTACATTTGCATACTAACTATTATGCTATGCAACCAGTAGAAATCTATAAGCCTAAACATAAAATTCGCTTCGTAACTGCTGCTTCGCTTTTTGATGGACATGATGCAACAATCAACATCATGCGTCGCATTCTTCAATCATCTGGAGCCGAAGTCATTCATTTAGGCCATAACCGATCTGTGGAGGAGGTGGTAAATTGTGCCATTCAGGAAGATGTTCAGGGTATTGCCATGACTTCTTACCAGGGAGGCCATATAGAATATTTTAAATACATGTACGATTTGCTTCATGAACGCGGTTCAGGGCACATTAAAATATTTGCAGGTGGTGGTGGGGTAATCCTGCCCAATGAAATTGAAGAACTTGAAAATTACGGGATCTCTAAAATCTATTCTCCAGATGATGGCCGGAAGATGGGCTTGCAGGGAATGATTAATGATATGCTGCAAAAAACTGATTTCATTACCCAATCTGACATTGAAAATGAGCTGGATGAGATCCCAAAAAAGGAAGTCAAAGCCATTGCAACAGCCATTACTATTGCAGAAAACGATCCGGAAAAAGCCCAGCATTTCGTAAATGAACTCAAGCGTTTATCGGCTAACAATACCGCTCCAATATTAGGAATAACCGGAACAGGAGGCGCAGGAAAATCATCTCTTGTGGATGAACTCGTAAGAAGATTTCTAATTGAAGTACCCGATAAAACACTAGCAATTATCTCCGTCGATCCTTCTAAGAGGAAAACTGGCGGAGCTTTGCTCGGTGATCGCATTCGAATGAATGCCATTAACAATCCAAGAGTTTACATGCGCTCTCTCGCCACGCGACAAGCCAATTTAGCCTTATCGAAGAACGTACAAGAGAGTATCGACATCTGTAAAGCTGCAGGTTATGATTTAATTATTGTAGAAACATCAGGGATAGGTCAGTCGGATACCGAAATTACCGAACATTGCGATGTTTCTTTATACGTGATGACTCCCGAATTTGGAGCGGCAACTCAGCTGGAGAAAATTGATATGCTTGATTTTGCCGATTTAGTAGCCATCAACAAATTCGATAAACGCGGGGCTTTGGATGCATTAAGGGATGTTCGTAAACAATACAAACGCAATCACAATATATTTGATGCCAGAGAAGAAGATATCCCGGTTTACGGCACAATGGCTTCGCAATTTAATGACCCTGGAATGAATAACCTTTTTGTTGCATTAATGCAGCAGATCAAATCTAAAACAGGAGCTGATTTTAAAGCTAAAATGGAATTGACTGCTGATCAATCCGAAAAAATATACATTATCCCTCCAGATCGTATTCGCTATTTAGCCGAAATTGCAGAAGCCAGTAAAGGATACCAGGAATGGGTTGATAAACAGGTGGGCATTGCTGGTAAAATGTATCAACTAAAAGGTGTTATTGATTTGTTATCAGAAACTGATCAATCTGTAGAAGTTATAAAAAGCTTAAATGATGCTTACCTCTCACATGAAGAGCTCTTAGACGGTGAATGTAAAAAGTTACTTCGGCAATGGCCTGAAACCAAAAAAGCATATAGAGAGGAATTTTTCATCTACAAAGTGAGAGATAAGGAAATCAAACAACCTTTATTTTACGAATCACTCTCTAAACTTCGTATTCCGAAAGTAGCCTTGCCTAAATATGAAGATTGGGGAGATATTCTGCGTTGGCTATTGACCGAAAATCTTCCGGGAGAATTTCCATATGCTGCTGGTGTATTTCCTTTAAAAAGAGATGGAGAAGACCCTACCCGAATGTTTGCGGGTGAAGGTGGCCCAGAGAGAACCAATAAGCGATTCCACTATGTGTCGCTAGGACAACCTGCACATCGATTATCTACCGCATTTGATTCAGTTACCCTTTATGGGGAAGATCCACATATCAGACCCGATATCTATGGAAAGATTGGTAATTCGGGTGTAAGCATTGCTACACTAGATGATGCCAAAAAACTTTATTCCGGTTTCGACCTCTGTGCAGCATCTACATCTGTTTCCATGACCATAAATGGTCCTGCTCCAATGCTCCTGGGCTTTTTCATGAATGCAGCAATCGATCAGCAATGTGAAAAATACATTATTGAACATCAATTAGAGGCGGATGTAAAGGCTAAAATAGCCGCCATTTACAAAGCAAAAAATATTGCTCAACCCACTTACAACGGGGAATTACCAGAAGGCAATAATGGCTTAGGCTTAATGCTACTGGGTGTTTCCGGAGATCAGGTTTTACCTGCTGATGTTTATGCAGGTATCCGCGCAAAAGCCATCAGTACAGTTAGAGGGACCGTTCAGGCAGACATCTTGAAAGAAGACCAGGCACAAAATACCTGTATCTTCTCCACAGAATTCGCCTTAAGAATGATGGGTGATATTCAGAAATATTTCATCGATCAAAAAGTAAGGAACTTCTATTCGGTTTCTATATCAGGATATCACATTGCCGAAGCTGGTGCCAATCCCATTTCGCAATTGGCTTTTACATTAAGTAATGGCTTTACTTTTGTAGAATATTATTTAAGCAGAGGCATGCATATTGATGATTTTGCTCCAAATTTATCTTTCTTCTTTTCTAATGGTATAGATCCTGAATATGCAGTAATTGGTCGCGTAGCCAGAAGAATCTGGGCTAAAGCCATAAAAAATAAATATAAGGGCAACGATCGTTCGCAAAAACTAAAATACCATATCCAAACCTCTGGTAGATCTCTTCATGCACAAGAGATAGATTTTAACGATATCAGAACTACGTTACAGGCCCTTTATGCCATTTACGACAACTGCAACTCACTACATACCAACGCTTACGATGAAGCCATTACAACACCTACAGAAGAATCTGTACGCAGAGCGATGGCGATCCAGTTAATCATTAACAGGGAATTGGGATTGGCTAAAAATGAAAATCCCCTGCAAGGTGCTTTCATCATTGAAGAACTTACAGATTTAGTTGAAGAGGCTGTGCTAACTGAATTTAAACGGATCAATGATCGTGGTGGGGTTTTAGGGGCTATGGAAACCATGTATCAAAGAGGAAAGATCCAGGAAGAAAGTTTATACTATGAAACGCTCAAACATACTGGAGAATATCCAATTGTAGGGGTAAATACATTCCTTAATAAGAACGGCTCACCAACTATTATTCCTGGAGAGGTAATCAGAGCAACAGAGGAAGAGAAACAATACCAGATTTCAGCGCTCCAGAAATTTCAGGATAGAAATGCACATCAATCTGAAGAAATCCTCAAAAAACTTCAGAAAGCAGCCATATCTGGCGAAAACATCTTTGAGCAACTCATGGAAGTTTGCAAATATTGTTCCCTAGGACAAATCAGTAAGGCTTTGTACGAGGTGGGAGGACAATATCGCAGAAATATGTAATAAAAAAGGCCTGCTACCGATGGTAACAGGCCTTTAAATATACTTTTCGAACTGCTTATCCAGCAATCCAGCTAAATTTGTAATCCATTGTAGGGTTTTTCATGCGTTCAGCTACACGTAATAAACGAGCAGGTAAGTTCATGATATAATCGCGTGCTTTCTCTCCAGCCTCATTCAAATCGCGCATACCTTCAATTTTCCAATCTTCAATTAACTGTTGCATAATTTCTACGTAATCAACAGCAGTATATACACCTAAGCGTTGAGCTGCATCAGTAAAATGACCAAAAGTCTGTCCGATTTTTAAGCCTACTTCTCGCAAAAAGTGAGCTGGCATTACGATCTTCTTACGCATCATATCCTCAAAAGCAAGCATCGCCTCATTAGGGTCCACTTCAAAAATACGATTCATAAAATCCTTATATGCTTTAGCGTGCCTAGCTTCATCAGAAGCAATAACGCCACACATTCTGGATAATAGCGTATCTCCATCCCTTTTAGCCAATGATGCTACCCTTCTGTGTGAAATATTAGTAGCCATTTCCTGAAAACTGGTATAGATAAAATTGCGGTAAGGATCGTGTCCAGTACCAATATCAAATCCATCTGCAATCAGATATTGTGTAGAAATTTCCATTTGGCGCATATCAACACGTCCAGATAGATAAAGATATTTATTTAATAAGTCTCCATGGCGGTTCTCTTCTGCAGTCCAGTGACGGTTCCATTTCATCCAACCACCATCTTCTGCCATACTAGGACCTTCAACCATAGCTAGCCATGACTCGTAAGTAGGTAAAGCCTCTTCTGTGATGGTATCGCCAATCAATACGGCGACTAAATCATAAGATAGTTCTTTCGCATTTTCTCTTAAAGTACGGATATCCTGATAAAATGTTTCACTGGTAGAATCCGGTAAGAAGTCTGATGGTTGCCAATTGGTATCAATAGGTTTCAAATAGGTATCCATCATCTCGAGCATATACTTCTCAACATGGACCATTACTTCCCCTCTTTTCTGTGCAAAAAAGCTCATTCGTTATTCTTATAAAATTGTTATCCTACAAAGATAACCAAATAATATGCAAACCATGCTATATTAACACATTAAGTACACAATCAGTTTTAAAAGTGACCTGGCTTACATTTGAGCGGTATATATGAGTGGAAGGATTAAAATTAGTCTGGAGTCTGAAGTACTTAGTCTGGAGTCTCATCAAAGCGCCTGCAATGCTGTTAACTTAAGCTAAATACTGTCTGTCTGAGCTTCCCGATGTGAAATCGGGACAAGTAGTCCAAGACCTTCTTAATAAGTCGAAAACTAAAATGGATTACCTTTCGACAGGCTCAGGATTGAAAATCCATAGTAGTTTTCGCCTTAAGTTATAGCATTGAAAGCGACTGGTTCGAGGTATAAGTTTTAAGGTCAAGAGGCCTAAAACCTTTACTTAACTTTCCTTAATGTTAACCAAAAGTGTAAGGTAAGAGGTGTTGGGCGCAATGGCTGGGTGTGGATGGTGCAGAAACGCTTATTTTCTTTAGTACGCAGTTTAGGCCATGGCATCCACCTTTAATAGCCTGCCTTAAAACAAGAAAACCCCTCAGTGTTAACTGAAGGGTTCCTCTTTAAGATCTGGCACCGACCTACTCTCCCACGTGTTACCGCAGTACCATCGGCTCTGGCGGGCTTAACTTCTCTGTTCGGAATGGGAAGAGGTGGACACCGCCGATATAGGCACCTGAAGATTTTTATTTAAGTGATAAGTGTTAAGTACCAAGTGATAAGTAAACTTACTTAAAACCTGTAACCAATAACTTTCAACCTAAATGACATATTATTGAAAGAAGTTAAGTTTCGAAGAGCAAACAACGTGTTGTTGCTTTGAAAGCTTCGGGTGATTAGTATTACTCGACTGTGATGTCGCCATCTTTACATCTATAACCTATCAACGTAGTAGTCTGCTACGGCCCTATATGGAATTCTCATCTCGTGGCTAGTTTCGCACTTAGATGCTTTCAGCGCTTATCTATTCCCAGCGTAGCTACTCTGCAATGCCCCTGGCGGAACAACAGATTCACTAGAGGCTAGTCCAACCCGGTCCTCTCGTACTAAGGTCAGCCCCACTCAAAATTCCTACGC
>NZ_FOGG01000038.1:0-13426 GCF_900111155.1 Pedobacter rhizosphaerae
AGATTTTCAAGATAACCTACCAGCATCAGTTTTATAAAAACAACAGGGTCAATACTTTTTTGTCCCTCATCACCATAATAATTAGAGGTGGCTTTATACATAAAGCTAAAATCAATAAGATCTTTAAGTCGTCGGTAAATATTGTCGGCAGGAACGGCATTTGACAGCTGGAAACTTACAAATAGTTTTTCCTGAAAGTGTTTCTTCCCTTGCATGTTTCAAAATATTAAGAAATAACAAAAAAATAAAGTTAAGTTATCAACCCTTGTTAGTTGTGCAACGGCCACTCAAGAAAAAGGTAACCAAAAATCAAAGCTTGCATCCTTTCTTGGATATGAGCATCCAAATGCCATTAGCGGCAATAAGAGGCTTAGGCATACACTTTAGGCCAGCCCTCGCTGCTTATTCCCTTGGATAGAATGTACCCGCTTTGAAACTGCAAGCATTCAAATACTCCTATCCGGCGAAATGCTGCTAGGCCGGAGGAGTGCTTGGGAAAGGAGGGTTATGTTTGAACGGTAGTTAGCATTATGCATACCACTTTTCTAGTTGTAGCGTCTCACCTACATTCCTTCTCCTTCAGGAAAGGGATTGCGTTTGCTTTGCCAGATTACTGGCTTTGATAGGCTGAGGTACTTAAATTTTCTTCTATGGTTTATATGGTTGGAATTATTACACCTAACTCCTTTTTCTTGGCATCATAACACATAACATCTAACCCAACATTACCCTTTCTTAGCCATTTTAAGCGTTACCGGATCGGCATTCGCTGCAGAACTTAATTTGAGAATTCCCTTTACCGCTACAGGGTCTTTAGAGAAGGGGATCGGCTCTGCCATTTCTACCAATACCATCATGGGTACTCCATTCTGACCACAATAAAAACACTGGTTTATGGGAAGTGAGGCCAGCATAAAACGACTTTGTTTTTGTCCCACCCTAATGGGGATCATGAAACCTTCCAATCTGAATGGACGGTTCTCGTACTTTTTAATACTTTCTGAGAAGGACACAGTTGTTCCACCATCCTTTACATATTTCGTTTTAACCGTACCAATAATATCCCATTCCGCAGATTCGATCATATCGCTGGGATCATGTTGGGCGTAAACGCTACTAAACAGTAGCAGAGAAAAGAAAACTAAAATAATCCGCTTCATAATGAAGGGCCAATATACAAAAATACCAGCCAGCGTCTGGTTTTCAGGTTTGAAAACTTATTCTATTTTAAAATCCGTCTTGCTAAATTTGTTTCAGCATCATTGATGAATTAATTCGGCAAAGCTAATAAGCTAAATATTAGCCACGGAAACACGGAATACAAGGAAGTTTTGGAGTGGTAACTACCCCGCCAAAAAACGGGCTATCCCACCCCTCCTTGAAAAAAGCAGGAGAGTTTTGAGATTGCGAAACTGAGCTGGTGCCTATCTGATCACTATCTCCTTTTATGGCTTGTACTTATAATTTCTTAAATGGCTTATATGGTTAAACTTTTCACGATATCACCCAATCGTAATCGTCTTGCTGAACTTGGTTCAGCATCTTTAAAATAACGCCCTGACATAAATTTAGGGTAACGAAAGTGCTAAAGATTTAATTCGTTAGAGAAAAATCAAGGGGCCTGAACATCCATTACAGGCCCTCTTTTACATTAACTAAAGTATTCAATGTTTTCAGAGGTATACGAATATAAACAAACCCACTGAATTTTAATATTTTATCACAAAAAATTTGTTCCTAAATTTTTACCAACTGGAACTGCACTTTCACAAAATCGATAAATGTTAACGATAACGGCATCATCTTTCCCCATAATCGTTTCCTTCCTGGCCCAATAATTACCCGCCTCTTCCGAAAAAAAGTATAAACTAAACTTCAAAAGACTTCAGTTTCCATAAAAAACCAAACAAAAACAGTAAAAAATAAAATTATTTACAGCAAAACCACCTATCCATTGACATAAAACACAGCATTGCAGAGATTTACAAAATAATCAACTAACAACCGCAATGAGAAAATTACTAACCGCATTATGCCTGGTGTCACTTTCCTACTTCAGTGCCCAGAGTCAGATATTGAAACCAGTTACCTGGTCTTATGCTGCAAAAAAAACCACGCCAACAACCGCCACACTTTACATTAAGGCAACTATCGATAACGGATGGCACTTGTATTCGCAATATGTAAAAGATGGAGGCCCCGTAAAAACAACTTTCAGTTTCCCCGCAGCTAAAGGTTATTCACTGGTAGGTAAATTAACAGAGCCTAAACCCATCACCAAATATGAATCGACCTTCGGTATGGACGTAAGCTATTTTGAAAAATCAGTGATCTTTCAGCAGAAAATCAAGCTTAATGCGAAAACAGCTACCGTAAAAGGAAAGGTAGAATTTATGGTATGCAACGACAAGCAATGTCTTCCACCAGAAGAAGTTGAATTTAACATCGCAGTTAAATGATAAGATATATGAGATTATTTAAGACTTTCTCTTTTGTTATGCTGTTAACCTGCGCATTATCTGTATCCGGGTATGCGCAGGACAGCGTGTCTACCGACGACCTTCAATTTACGGAGATTACCACCTCAGAAGTAAAGGATACGATTGTTAAAACACAAGATACCGCTAAAGTAGCTCCTGTTACAACCCAACCGCAGCAAACCTTAAAAACTGAGCCTAAGCAAGAGAATCAAACCCTTTGGGGTATATTTTTGGCTGGCTTTGTAGGAGGGCTTGCCGCACTACTCATGCCCTGCATCTTCCCTATGCTCCCATTAACAGTTAGCTTTTTTACCAAGGGAGCAGAAAAAGGAAAAGCTTTCTCAAAGGCTGCCCTATACGGCTTCTTTATTATATTGATTTATGTAGTATTGGGGCTTTTGGTAACCATTATTTTCGGCGCTGATGCCCTCAACAGTCTATCAACCAATGGGATATTTAACTTTTTCTTCTTTTTACTGCTGGTAGCTTTTGCAGCATCGTTTTTCGGTGCCTTCGAACTGACACTCCCTTCCTCCTGGGCAAATAAGATGGATGCCAATGCAGATAAAGGGGGTACAGCCGGTCTTTTCTTTATGGCCGGAACGCTTGCACTTGTTTCCTTCTCTTGTACCGGACCTATTATTGGCACTTTATTGGTTCAGGCGGCTACCACAGGCGCATTATTGGGCCCAGCCATTGGCATGTTTGGCTTTTCATTGGCGCTGGCCATACCATTTGCCTTGTTTGCGCTTTTCCCTTCTGCCATGAACAAGTTACCAAAATCTGGTGGCTGGTTAAACAGTGTAAAGGTTGTACTGGGTTTTCTGGAACTTGCTTTTGCCTTAAAATTTTTAAGCAATGTTGATTTGGCTTATCACTGGGAGTGGTTCGACAGAGAACTGTTCTTGTCTTTATGGATCATTATCTTCGGATTGATGGGCATTTACCTTTTAGGAAAGATCAGGTTTTCGCACGATAGCCCATTGGCATTTGTTTCGGTACCGAGGGTATTTCTGGCTACGATTGTGCTTTCCTTTACCGTATACCTCATCCCAGGATTGTGGGGAGCACCACTAAGATCAGTATCTGCGTTTTTACCTCCACAAGAGACTCAGGACTTTGACCTCTACACCAGCAGTTTAATTGGTGGGACAGCTCCAGCAAAAAGTACCTCAACAGGCCCCCATAAATATGCCGACAAATTCCATGCACCTTTAAAGCTGGATGCCTATTTCGACTATAACGAAGCACTTGAACAAGCGAAAAAGCAACACAAGCCTTTGTTAATTGATTTCACCGGCCATGCCTGTGTAAACTGTAGAAAAATGGAAGCCAATGTTTGGCCAGATAAAGCGGTTTACAAGATGATTAGCCAGGATTACATTTTGGTGCAGTTATATGTTGATGACAAGTCTGAACTGGCCCCGGAAGATGTGGTTACTACCCCAGAGGGGAAAACCCTCACTACCATTGGAAAAAAATGGAGCGATTTACAGGCCCGAAAATTTCAGTCTAATTCTCAGCCCTTTTATGTGCTCCTGGATCCTGAAACGGAAAGCCCCTTAACTACTCCACAGGGAGCTGATTATGAAATTGCCAATTATAAGAAATTTCTGGAAGCAGGTCTTACCGCTTTCAGTTCAAAATAAACAGGTGTTTAGAAGTTATCACCTGCTTTAGTTTATTAGTTAATGATAATTATGGGCATTACCGGATGGTATGCCCTGATTTTTAATTTGAAATGTCCCCATTGAAAAATGGAAAAAAGCTTAGGACAACAAATGGGTTAAAGCTAAACCATTTACCATAATCATATGAACGAGATAATTTACCTTGATAACGCTGCCACCACATCATTAGATCCAATAGTATTGGATACTATGCTACCTTATATGAGGGAGCACTATGGAAATCCTTCTTCCTCATATTCTATTGGAAGAACCAGCAAAGCAGCTATTGAATCTTCGAGAAAAAAGGTTGCAGACCTTTTGGGTGTAAAAACCACTACAATCTATTTTACCAGTGGCGGTACGGAAAGTAACAATACAGCCATTGCCACCGCAGTAAAAACATTGGGCTGTACCCATATCATCACCTCTGCTATCGAACACCATGCTGTACTCAACACCGTTGAGCATTATTGTGCCGATAACATAGTAACCTGCTCTTTTGTTAAGCTTAATGAACATGGTGAGGTAGACTATCGCGACCTGGAAGAGCAACTACAAAGTAAATCGAACGCTGGAATAAAGTGCCTGGTGAGCTTAATGCACGCCAATAATGAAATAGGAACCTTACTGGATCTTAAAACGGCAGGTGAAATCTGTAATCGTTATGGAGCGATATTCCATTCCGACTGCGTTCAAACCATAGGACATTACCCTATCCAATTGAAAGAATACGGCGTACATTTCGCCTCAGCCTCAGGGCATAAATTTCATGGCCCAAAAGGAACCGGAATACTTTACGTAAGCGAAGGAACCCGGATTACCCCTTTAATTCATGGAGGTGGGCAGGAAAGAAGGGCCAGAGCCGGGACAGAAAATGTACACGGCATTGTGGGCTTTGCTAAAGCACTGGAACTTGCTGTAAATAACTATCTTCCCGATCAAATTTATATCAGCACCTTAAACAGCACCATGCGTGATGGTCTGTTAAAGCTATGCCCTGAAATTACCTTTAACAACGGTGAGCAATCGTTATACACCGTACTAAGCGTAAATTTCCCTGGAAATGTTGGAACAGACTTACTCTTGGCACAACTTGACCGTGCAGGAATATGTGCCTCAGGCGGAAGTGCATGTAGCAGTGGAAATGAATATGGCAGTCATGTTATTACCGCTTTAGGCATTCCTCAAAAGGGAGCTACACTACGCTTTTCTTTCAGTAAACTGACCAAAATCAGCGATATAGATTTTGCATTGGAAACCCTTGCAGAAATCCTGAACTATGCTAAAGCAAACCAAGCCCTGTAAGAGATAATGGAGGTCGTTGGATATCTTTCTACCTTACTGATAGGGCTTTCCCTCGGACTAATGGGTGCCGGGGGAAGTATATTAACGGTACCGGTTATGGTCTATTTTTTCCGTTTGGAGCCTGCTTCGGCGGTGAGGTATTCTCTTTTTATTGTTGGATCTACCAGTGCTGTTGCCAGTATCCCCAAATACCAGAAAGGAGAGATATTACTGAAAAAAGGGATCATCTTCGCCTCCATATCCATCTTAATGGTATGGCTGATCAGAAGCTTTGTTATTCCTGTTATTCCTGCTGTTTTATTTCGCAGCAATAGCTTCACGCTCACTTTCGGTACGCTGAGCATGATCATCTTTTCTTTGCTCATGATTTTGGCCGCCAAAACGATGATAGGACCGAAAGTTGACTGCATTGCCGATAAAATAGAAAAACAGACTTCTATTTCGGTGTTAATTGGTTGTGCCGTGGCAACAGGAATACTAACTGGACTTTTAGGTGCCGGTGGCGGTTTTTTGATTGTTCCTGCACTCACCCTATTCTTTAATCTGGATATTAAAAAAGCTGTTGGAACCTCCCTGTTTATCATCTCGCTGAATACCATATCTGGCTTTATGACTGACATGCACATTGGAGGTATCGACTGGATATTTCTGATGGTTTCTGCCGGCCTGGCCATTTTAGGCGCTTTTACGGGACAGCGGATCTCCCATTTATTTAACACCAAACAACTCAGGTTATGTTTTGGGTGGTTTATTCTCGTGTTAGCAGTTATCATTCTTGGTCTGCAAACCGTAGCACTGGCCAGCCCTTAAATCTATCCCTTAACACGCATCAGATGAAAATAAAACAACTTTACGAAAAATGTCTTTCACAAGCCTCTTACTATATCGAACACAATGGTGAGGCGGTAGTTATTGATCCGTTGAGAGACGTTAATGCCTACATTGAACTGGCAGAACGTGATCTTGCCAAAATTACCTATATATTCGAGACTCATTTCCACGCCGATTTTGTAAGCGGCCATTTGGAGCTTGCTGCCAGAACGGGAGCAACAATTGTAATGGGGCCAGGTGCCGAAACTGCCTTTCCAAGCCATCAGGCACGCGATGGAGAGAAATTTCGCATTGGAGGAGCCACGCTCGAACTGTTGCACACCCCAGGGCATACACTTGAAAGTTCGTGTTTCCTTCTTCGTGATGAAAATGGGCTGGAAAATGCAGTTTTTACGGGAGACACCCTTTTTCTGGGTGATGTAGGCAGGCCTGATCTGGCACAATCGCCAGACAAGAATATCAGCCAGGAAGATCTGGCAGGGATGCTTTACGATTCTTTGAGAGCAAAAATCCTTCCCCTACCCGATCATACCATTATCTACCCGGGCCACGGTGCCGGCAGTGCCTGTGGAAAGAACATGAGCAAAGAAACCGTAGGCGATCTCGGCTCACAAAAAATGACCAACTATGCATTGGCTGAAGATCTTTCGAGAGAAAACTTTATCGCAGAGCTCTGCAATAACCTTGCTGCCCCACCTGCATATTTTCCCATGAATGTGGATATGAATGTTAAAGGCTATCGCCTCCTGGACGAGGTGCTTAACGAGGGGATGAAGCCATTATCGCCCTTAGTATTTAAGAAGCGTATGCGTACTCCGGGAACCCTGATATTAGACACCAGAAAACCCGATGTATTTGCAACTGGTCATATTGCCGGCTCCATAAACATCGGCCTTGATGGCAGCTTTGCCCCATGGGTTGGTGCATTAATCCCCATCAAACAGGAAAGCATCTTGATTGTTGCCGAGCAGGGTCGTGAAACTGAAGTAATCAGGCGTCTTGCCCGCATAGGCTATCATCAATGCGATGGCTACCTGAGCGGAGGCATCAGCGAGTGGAAAGCTTTAGGTGAACCCGTTGAAAGCGTTGAAAGTATTTCTGCTGCTGCTTTTCAAAGCCTGCTATCTGATCATAAACATGGAGTAATTGATGTGCGTGCCGGATCAGAGTACCATCAGGGCAATGTGCCCGAAGCGTTGCACATCCCGCTTGATCAATCTGTTTATACTGACAACCGGATAGATAACAACAAAGACTACCTGGTGTACTGCGCCGGAGGCTACCGGTCTATGATCTTTATTTCTTTGCTTAAGGCGAAGGGTTTTAACAAACTAATTAATATTGAAGGTGGCTATAATGCAATAAGGCTGGCAGCAGAGAATAGCCATCAATAAACAATCAACCATACCTCGATTATCACATCCTAAACATACAAATTTTTAAAATGAAAAAAACCACATTAATGACCATGGCGGTGGCACTTTGTTGCCTAACTGCGATTGGGCAGAACAGGCCGAGACCAACGTCTCCAGCTGGTGCCCCGCAGAGCTCCAATACACCCCCTGCTGCTGGTCCAAACGCGGTTAACCGTCCGCCATCAACAGGCCCAAAGGCTTACAAACAGGTGATTACAGAAAAAGCGATTACGCAAAAAGGGTTATTTAATGTCCACAAAGTGGAGGAGCGATATTTCCTGGAGATCCCTGACAGTTTATTGGGAAGAGACATTCTGGTTGTTAACCGCATCTCCAAAGCTGCTGCCGGTGTACGTGCCGGTATGACCGGTTATGCCGGAGATCAGATTGGCGACAATGTGATCCGTTTTGAAAAAGGCCCGTCTCAGCGCATTTTCCTGAAGAGCATTTCTTTCAGCGAACGCGCAACCGATACACTGGGCATGTTCAGTTCGGTACTCAATTCATCACTTCAACCTATTGTTGCCTCATTCGACATCAAAGCTTTTCATCCCGATTCACTGAAGAAAACAAACGCATCGGTTATTGATGTTCAGGACTATTTTAATGGAGACAATGATATCTTTTTCTTCGATAGTGGTACAAAGCGCTCACTTTCATTGGGGAATGCCCTTCCAGATCGTTCATACATCCAGGAGATTAAGGCTTTTGACGGAAATGTTGAGGTTAGAACCGTAAAAACCTATATGAAAATGCCTTCGCAGCAGCCAGGGCCTCAGCAAGGGGCAACTGGCCCTTTAACCTATGAGTTAAACAGCTCGATGGTTATACTGCCTAAAACTCCTATGAAACCCAGGTATTTTGATCCGAGAGTGGGTTACTTTGCCACGGGTTATGTAGATTTTGATGCCAATCCACAAGGCGTTAAGCGCATTTCTATGATTACGAGATGGAGACTGGAGCCCAAACCTGAGGATCGTGAAAAGTACCTTAGAGGCGAATTGGTAGAGCCGGCCAAACCCATCATTTTTTATATTGATCCGGCTACTCCAAAGAAATGGGTACCTTACCTGATACAAGGGGTAAACGACTGGCAGGCCGCCTTCGAAAGAGCAGGTTTTAAAAATGCAATCATGGCCAAAGAAGCTCCAAAAGACAAAAACTGGAGTATTGATGATGCCAGCCATAACGCCATTGTGTATAAACCTTCAGACATTCCGAATGCCTCTGGCCCACACGTGCACGATCCTCGAAGTGGAGAGATTATGGAAACACATGTTAACTGGTACCACAACGTAATGAGCCTGGTAAGAAGCTGGTATACCATTCAGGCCGCAGCCATTGATCCCAGAGCAAGAAAAACAACCTTTGATGACCAACTAATGGGTCAGCTGATCAGGTTTGTTTCTTCTCATGAAATTGGTCATACACTGGGTCTTCGCCATAACTATGGTTCATCATCCACTGTGCCTGTAGAAAATCTACGCAACAAAGTATGGCTTGAAAAGAATGGACATACTCCTTCAATTATGGATTATGCACGTTTCAATTATGTGGCACAGCCAGAAGACAACATTACCGAAAAAGGAATTTTTCCACGCATCGGAGATTATGATATGTGGGCAATTGAATGGGGTTATAAATGGATGCCTCAGTTTGCAACACCAAAGGATGAATCTGCTTACTTAAGCAAATGGATCATTGACAAAACCAGTTCAAACAAAAGGTTATGGTTCGGAACTGAAACAGATCCAAGTGACCCAAGATCTCAAAACGAAGATCTGGGTGATAACGCCATGTTAGCGAGCAGCTACGGGATTAAAAACTTAAAAAGGCTTTTACCGAATATCATCACCTGGACCAGGGAACCGAATACCGACTACAGCGAAGCAAGATCGATTTATACCGAGCTTGTTAACCAATATGGGCGATATATGGGGCATGTAACCAAAAATGTAGGCGGTATTTATTCCTCTCCAAAAACGGTAGAGCAAAGTGGAAAACAATTTATGAATGTGCCTGCTCAGCGCCAGCGCGAAGCCGTATCTTTCTTAAACCGCGAACTTTTCAGCACCCCGAAATGGCTTATCAACCAAAACCTTATCGCTGAAGCGGGCGTAGATCCTGTAAGTTCGATCAGGAATGTACAGGGAACTACACTGGCCAGACTGCAAAACCCCACTACCTTAATGAAACTGATCAATGCAGAAGGTACATCAAGCACACCAACGTATAAAACACAAGATCTTTTCAAAGATTTAAGAACGGGAATCTGGTCTGAGCTGAATACGCACAGTACAATCGACCTTTACAGAAGAAATCTTCAAAAATTATATGTAGAGAATCTGGCCGCTTTAATGAAATCACCTGCTGCAGCACCTACCGGAATGCCTCAAGCCGGCCCTCGTCAGATCGACCCAACCTTGTACGACATCTCGAGCATAGCCAGAGCAGAACTGGTTAGTTTGAAATCAGCCATTACCAAAGCTATTCCTGCATCCAGCGGAATGAGCAAGTATCATTTGCAAGATATCTTAGTTCGCATTAATGGATATCTGAAAAAAGAGGCGTAAAAATTAAATTTCTTACTCAATTAACTACTTATATTCAAAGCTTCGGAAACAATTGTTTCCGGAGCTTTTTAGTTTTAGTAAAAAAGTTGTGGGTTATAAGTAGTAAGTTGTAAGTCTGGTTGCCATCTTAACTCTGCGTACTTAGCGCTTTTCTTCCTGAACTCTGCGGTTAAATGGGTTGCGTGTTGAAGGTTGTGGGGCTAAAGTTGTACGTTATAAGTAGTAAGTTGTAAGTCTGGGTGCCATCTTAACTCTGCGTACTTAGCGCTTTTCTTCCTGAACTTTGTGGTTAAATGAATAACGTGCGGAGTCAAAAACATTAAGAAATTAAGGACATTAAGAAAATTTCACAATTAAAATATATTCCTTACATGGATTATATGGTTAAAACTTAAAATAAACGCTATCTCTGTGTGCTTTGTGTGAAAACTTTGTGCCCTTTGTGGTTAACTGAGTTCGGTTTACATCTCTTATGATTAAACACAAACCAACATCTAAAATTTGTCAAACAAAAATTTTAATCTTAAATTAGCACCATATCAATGGTAAATATTTTAAAAAATATCATCAACAGACCTTCCTAGTTTAGGCAATTCCTGAATGGTTGCTCCTTTCTGCAACTTTTACCAAACATTTTCATTTCACCTATTCCTGGCGATAGTTTTTTTAACTAGCGTTACTTTTCATTGCAACTCATTTTAAAATATGATTTTTGAGAACAATTTGGCATTTGCCCAAAATATGGATCAACAGGATCCGATGAGGCATTTAAGAGACGAGTTTTTCTTTCCACAACAAAATGGAGCACCCTTCATTTACTTATGTGGAAATTCGCTCGGCTTACAGCCTAAAACAGCTAAAAAATACATCGACCAACAGCTTAATAATTGGCAAAACCTTGCAGTAGAGGGTTGGTTCGAAGGCGATACCCCATGGATGTTTTACCATAAAGCACTTAAGGATTTGATGGCCCCTATTGTAGGTGCCAATAGCCAGGAAGTTTCTCCAATGAATACACTTACCGTAAACCTGCACTTGCTGATGGTGAGTTTCTACAAACCAAAAGCACAAAGGTTCAAGATCATTATGGAAGCTGGTGCCTTTCCTTCTGATCAATATGCGATTGAAAGTCAGGTAAGGTTTCATGGTTACGATCCCGAATCGGCCATAATCGAAGTAAAACCCAGAGCAGGAGAATATACCTTAAGAACCGCAGATATTTTAGCTACCATAGCAGATCATGGAGATGAAATTGCCTTAGTACTTTTTGGTGGAATCAATTATTTTACTGGTCAATGGTATGATATGCCTGCCATTACCAAAGCAGGGCATGAAGCAGGTGCTATAGTAGGTTTTGATTTGGCCCATGCGGCAGGAAATGTTCCGCTGCAATTGCATGATTGGGAGGTAGATTTCGCCTGTTGGTGTTCTTACAAATACCAGAACTCCGGACCAGGTGGCATAAGTGGTATTTTTGTGCATGAAAAGCACTTTAAAGACAGCAGCCTTAACCGCTTTGCTGGCTGGTGGGGCTATCAGGAACAACAGCGCTTTAAAATGGAAAAGGGATTTATCCCCGAGGCTGGCGCAGATGGCTGGCAAGTCAGTTGTACACAGGTCATCCCCATGTCGCTGTATTATGCCTCGCTGCAAATCTTTGAAAAAGCAGGTTTTATCTCTCCATTAAGGAAAAAAAGTAAAAAACTCACTGCTTACCTCAGCTATATCATTAAAGAAATAAATAAAGAACTGGGTGAAGAGCAGTATCAAATTATTACACCAGAAACGGAAATGGACCGCGGTGCCCAACTTTCAATTATTGCAAAACATAAGCCTAAAGAGATCTTCAAATCACTGATGGATAACAACATCCTTGGAGATTGGCGAGAGCCCAATGTGATCAGGCTTAGCCCCGTTCCTTTATACAATAGTTTTGAAGATATCTTCACCGCAGGATTGATATTGCTGAAAGTAAGTAAAGAGCTGATCTAGATTTCAAAACAATAGCATTTAAGTAAATAACAAAACAATGGAACTGACACCTGAAATTACCGATCGTCTCCAAAAGCTTGAGGAAAAATTTTCTGCAATGGGCCAGGATCTCAACGCCTATCTTGATGGTTTGCTATATGCAGATTACCTCACTTATTGGGATTACATACACCTGGACACCTTATTGAGCCTTCAAACGCCCAAAACGCCCTTCCCTGATGAGGAAATTTTCATCATGTACCACCAAATTACCGAGTTGTACTTTAAACTGACCCTTCACGAGTGTAAGCAAATTACACAACATCCTGCGCTTACAGCTGATTTCTTTACCTCCAGATTAAAACGGATAAATGCCTATTTCACTGCATTGGTATCTTCTTTCGATATCATGGTAGACGGGATGGACAAATCACAATTCCTTAAATTCAGGATGTCGTTGTTGCCTGCAAGTGGTTTCCAATCGGGGCAGTATCGCATGATTGAACTATACAGTACAGATTTGATTCAACTGGTAGATCAAAGTAAAAGAGAAGAACTGAGAACTGCTTCAATACAGGATCAATTTGAAAACCTGTATTGGAAATCCGGTGCATCAGAATTATCAACCGGAAAGCAAACCCTCACCTTAAAACAGTTTATTGCCAAATACGCAACACAGTTTTTTAAACTGGCTAACGATAACCAGGAACTTAATTTTGCAGCACTTTATAGAACACTTGCTGCACAAGGACAAGATGTAAGGGAATTAGAGGAAGAATTGCGCAAGCTTGATCTTTTTGTCAACGTAGAATGGCCACTCTCTCACTATAAATCGGCGGTGAGATACCTGGAAAAAGACCCTAAAGATATTGCCGCCACAGGCGGAACCAACTGGCAAAAGTACCTCCCTCCACGTTTTCAGAAGAGAATTTTCTTCCCATTTCTTTGGACAGATGAAGAAATGGAGCAATGGGGAAAAACCTGGGTAAAAAATGTATTAAAGAACTATTAAAACTGCCGTAACCACGCCCCTAACCGCTAATTTGTTTAGTTGGTTAGGGGTTAGGTGGTGAGTTGGTTATAAGCCAAAAAACCATTCTCCACCCTCTCAACTCCTAACTTGTTTAGTTGTTTAGAGGCCAGGTGGTGAGTTGGCTATGCATCCAAAACTCCAATCTCCA
>NZ_FOGG01000038.1:14136-46490 GCF_900111155.1 Pedobacter rhizosphaerae
CTTCAGACTAAAGACTCCAGACTGAGGACTAATTCACCCCCTGAGCAATGCGATTACATTCTGCAATGCAGGATTTCGGTTAGATTCCTTCCAGATGACTGAAAGTTCTGTACGCTGAGGAATATTCTTCAGCTCAAAAAACCTGATTTTAAGGTGATAGCCCAACTGCAGGGAACTCGGGACAATGGCTACCCCAAGCCCTTGTTCTACCAACTTAAAAATGGTAGGTGCGTGTACCGATTTATGAAATACCTTTGGTCTAAATCCACTATCCTCACAAATACTCATGATTAAATCATAATAAAGTGGACTATCCTCGCTCGAGAAAAAGATAAAAGGCTCATTAGCCAGTTGTCTGATGTTTTGGAAATTCCGCTCATTAACGGGATGATCTTCAGGAACAACAAGAGAAAAAGTATCTTCAAAAATCGGATGCCGGGAAATACCCTCCGGCACACGGGGCAAACGCACAAATCCGAGATCGAGCTTATCTTTTTCAATCAACTGTACCTGTAACTGATTGGGCATTTCCTCCAGCAATGTTTGTATACCAGGATACGTTTTATTGAGCCGAAAAATAAGTTCGGGTACTACATTTTGCGCTGCAGAACCCAAAAAGCCAATCCGCAACTCCGTTTCCCTTCCTTTACCAATATTATCAAGCTGCGTTTTAATCGTTTCTAAATGGTTAAAAATAAAATCGACCTCTGCTTTTAAATAAACTCCGGCAGTGCTCAATTCTACTTTCCGTTTATTGCGCACAAATAAATCAACACCATAAATTTCTTCCATCTGCTTAATCTGCCGGCTCAAACCAGGTTGAGAAATAAATAACTTTTCAGCAGCCTTTCTAAACCGCAGTTCTTCTGCCAGTACTTGAAAATATTTCAGGTGCCTCAACTCTATCTGATAACCCATAGTTATTAATTGATGATGTAAATGGTATTTATAAGCATCAAAAGTATAAATTATATTTGTTCTGAATCTATTAATAAGAATATCGTGAAACAGGTTTTTCAATACGGAACAGATACCCTTACTGTGGGTAAAGCCCTGGCCATCAGCAATGGGGAAATAAATGGCATATTAAGCGAGGAAACTAGAAAAATGGTTAGGCAGAGCAGTGAAGTAGTAGATCGGATTGCCTCCTCTACTAAGGCAGTTTACGGTATTAATACCGGTTTTGGGCCGCTGTGTACAGAAATGATCTCTGCTGAAGATACCCGCAAGTTGCAGGAAAATATTTTAAAAAGTCATGCAGTGGGTATTGGCGAGCCTGTTTCAGAAGAAATTTCCCGCCTCATGCTGGTACTTAAATTACAGGCTTTAGCACAAGGGTATTCGGGTATCCAGGAGGCTACACTCGACCGCATGATCTGGTTTCTGGAAAATAACATTACTCCGGTTGTACCTAAACAGGGTTCTGTTGGTGCATCTGGCGATCTTGCTCCCCTATCCCACCTTTTCCTACCCTTAATCGGTTTGGGGAAAGTACACCACAAAGGAGAAATAGTAGAAACCAAAAACCTGTTAGAAACCTATAGCCTCATACCAATCCTTTTAGGGGCAAAAGAAGGACTGGCACTAATTAACGGTACACAATTTATTGCCGCCCATGCCGTAAAAGTAGTCCAGAAAATGCACAATTTGCTTGCAGTAGCCGATATTACAGCCGCTATGATGCTAGAGGGCTTATTGGGTTCTGCCAAACCATTTGATGAAAGATTACATAACTTAAGGCCGTACAAGGGAAGTAAGCATGTTGCAGCCAATATCCGCAACTTATTAAATGGTTCAGAGATTGTGCCTTCACATTCCAACTGTTCAAGGGTGCAGGATCCTTATTCGTTACGCTGTATTCCTCAGGTACATGGGGCCTCCAGAAATGCCTGGCTGCACCTCAAAGAAATGCTGGAGATTGAAATTAATGCCGTAACCGATAATCCGGTTATTTTCAGTGAAGAACTCACCATCAGTGGTGGTAATTTTCATGGCCAACCCATGGCTCTTCCTTTAGATTATGCTTGTTTGGCGGCTTCAGAAATGGGAAATATTTCCGATAGGAGAATATACCTGTCATTAGAAGGCACCACACCCGGTGTTCCTAAACTGCTGATGAAAGAAACAGGGCTTAACTCAGGCTTCATGATTTTACAGTACACTTCCGCAGCACTGGCCAGCGAGAATAAAGGCCTTTGTTTCCCGGCAAGTGCCGATAGCATCCCAACCTCATTGGGGCAGGAAGATCACGTAAGTATGGGCTCCATAGGTGGAAGAAAAGCACTTCAGGTGATTGAAAACGTAGAAAAAATACTGGGAATCGAGCTTTTCTGTGCTGCACAAGCCATGGATTACCATTTACCTTTAAAGTCGGGCAAGGTAATTAATGCTATACACGATGCGGTACGCACGAAGGTAGCACACCTGGAGGAAGACCAGATTATGTACGATTTGATGCAAAGCACGATAGATCTGGTGCAAAGTGGTGAGTTATTGAAAATTGCCAACAAAGCAGCCAATGAATCAAATTTGAATGGTTTTAATGAGGAATTCGAAAAATACTAATCATGGAAAATGAATATTGCCTGATCGGCCCTATTTCACAGTTGATTACCCTTTCAGACCTTGCCGAAAAAGGCCCGCTAGGAGATGAAGTTTTACAACCTGTTCTTCAGGCCGGAATATTGATGCAAGGCGATTTGATTTATAAAACCGGGCCTTATAACGATTTGCTGGAAGATGCTAACCGTTTAGAAGCGACCAAAATATTACTGGAAGGTGATCACGTTTGCATACCCGGATTTATCGATGCACATACACACATCTGTTTTGCAGGCTCCAGAGCAAATGATTATGCCATGCGCAATGCGGGTAAGTCATACCTCGAAATTTCGCTCGCCGGCGGCGGCATATGGGATACGGTTAAAGCTACACGCCAAGCCAGCTTAACTGAACTTACTGCCTTAACCCAAGCTCGAGCCAATAAACACCTGCAAGAAGGCGTAACCACCATAGAAGTTAAAAGCGGGTACGGTCTTAGTGTAGAAGAAGAATTGAAAATGCTTCGTGCAATTGCCGCAGCAAACAAAGAAACGGAAGCAGATTTGATCCCTACCTGTTTGGCTGCGCATACACTACCTAAAGATTTTGAAGGTACGCATGAAAAGTATCTGCAACAAATCAGCCAGGAGCTTTTTCCAGTTATTCAAAAAGAAAATCTAACTACCCGTATTGATGCCTTTATTGAACAGGGTGCATTTTCTGCTGAAGTTATTCGCCCCTACTTTGTAATTGCGCAGCAATATGGGTTCAGTATCACTGTACATGCCGATCAATTTAGCCCTGGTGGAAGTGCGGTAGCAGTAGACTTTAATGCAATAAGCGCAGACCATTTGGAAGCGAGCGGAGATCCTGAAATCAACCTGCTGGCTAATAGCGAAGTTGTGTCTGTTGCTTTACCTGGGGCATCCCTAGGCTTAGGCTGCCCTTTTACTCCTGCGAGAAAAATTTTGGATGCAGGTGGCTGTTTAGCCATTGCAAGTGATTGGAACCCTGGTTCTGCACCAATGGGCGACCTTTTGATGCAAGCCTCGATCTTGGGTACTTTCCAAAAACTGTCTAATGCTGAGGTATGGGCCGGAATCACTTTTAGAGCAGCGAAAGCCCTTAATCTTTACGACAGAGGACAACTGATACCGGGTATGTTGGCCGATTTTAACCTCTTTGCCACCTCAAACCATCAGGAAATCCTTTATCAACAAGGAAAACTTAAACCCGTTCAGGTTTGGAAGAACGGGAAATGTGTACACTCAAATCTGAAAAATGAACTTTAAAGCACAAATCATACAGGGTATTCCAGCTACACTGCCCGAAAAGAAAACATATAACCCCGCGCTCAATCATGCGCCAGTACGTAAGGATATACTTAGCCCCGAAGAAAAAAAACTGGCTGTACGTAACGCACTTCGGTATTTTCCTGCGAAATGGCATCATGTTTTGGCTCCCGATTTTTTGGAAGAACTAAATACCTATGGCCGGATTTATATGCATCGTTTCAAGCCTGATTACGCCATTTATGCCAGGCCTCTAAGCGAATACCCATATCAAAGCTTACATGCAGGCTGTATCATGCTCATGATCCAGAATAATCTCGATCCGGCAGTTGCCCAGCACCCTGAAGAATTAATTACTTATGGTGGAAATGGGGGCGTTTTTCAGAACTGGGCGCAGTATCTCCTCACCATGAGCTACCTGGCCACCATGACAGATGAGCAAACCCTGAATATGTATAGCGGGCATCCTCAAGGCTTATTTCCATCGTCTAAATATGCACCCAGGGTAGTGGTTAGCAATGGCATGATGATTCCGAATTATTCAAAAGTAGATGATCTGGAACGCTTCAGTGCATTGGGTGTTACCCAATACGGACAAATGACAGCGGGTTCTTATATGTATATTGGTCCTCAAGGCATTGTACATGGAACCACCATCACCTTAATGAATGCTTTTAGGAAGAAATTGTCTGCAAAAGAAAATCCTGCGGGCAAAATATTTCTTACCGCAGGACTTGGCGGGATGAGTGGCGCTCAACCCAAAGCCGGAAACATTACCGGTTGCATCACCATTTGTGCAGAAGTTAATCCGGCAGCAGCTCAAAAAAGACACGAACAAGGTTGGGTAGATGAACTGATAGCTGACCTGGCCGACCTCGTAAAACGTACAAAAATTGCCGTTCAAAATAAAGAAACCGTATCTATTGCTTATGTAGGCAATGTGGTTGATGTTTGGGAACGATTTGATTTAGAAGATATATCCATTGAAATCGGTTCTGATCAAACTTCCCTCCACAATCCCTGGTCTGGAGGATACTACCCTAGCGGATTAAGCTTTGAGGCCGCCAATGAAATGATGGCTGGCAACCCAGATTTGTTCAAAGAAAAAGTTCAGGAATCGTTAAGGAAACATGCTGCAGCAATTAACCGGCACGTAGCGAAGGGCACCTACTTTTTTGATTATGGCAATGCATTTTTATTGGAATGTAGCAGAGCGGGTGCCGAGGTAATGGCGGCCAATGGAATTGATTTCAAGTACCCCTCTTATGTTCAGGATATTTTGGGCCCTATGTGTTTTGATTATGGCTTCGGGCCTTTCAGATGGGTATGTAGCTCAGGCCAGGCAGAAGATTTAGCACTAACAGACCGTCTTGCCCTGGAGGTTCTAGAAGAAATTAAAGCTTCCGCACCAGCGGAAATCATTGAACAATTATCAGACAACATCACCTGGATTAGGGAAGCTGCAGCCAACAAACTGGTTGTAGGTTCGCAAGCCCGAATTTTATACGCAGATGCAGAAGGAAGGGCTAAAATAGCCGAGAAATTTAACGAGGCCGTGAAAAACAACCAACTGTCTGCCCCTGTAATATTAGGCCGCGATCATCACGATGTAAGCGGAACGGATTCCCCTTTCCGGGAAACCAGCAATATTTACGATGGAAGCCGATTTACGGCAGATATGGCCGTCCAGAACGTAATTGGCGATAGTTTCAGGGGTGCAACCTGGGTTTCTATTCACAATGGCGGGGGTGTAGGCTGGGGTGAAGTGATAAACGGAGGTTTTGGTATGGTACTCGATGGAACGAATGAGGCTTCAGAAAAACTAAAAAACATGCTCTTTTACGATGTGAATAATGGCATTGCAAGACGCAGCTGGGCAAGAAACCAGGAAGCCGACTTTGCCATCAGAAGAGAAATGGAGCGGACACCAGATTTGAGGGTGACACTACCTGTTGCAGTTGATGAGGATATTTGGAAAGATATGTTTTAAAGTAAAAACCCCTCTGTATTATTCTTAATACTTTAAATTCATATCCATTTAACAGTATTATTTTTATCAACTAGAATAAAACCGTACAAATGAACAAATATTTGCTTAGCCTAACTGCTTGTGCACTCGCACTTTCAGCAAACGCTCAACAAGGAAAAACCTTAACAGAAAAAGATTACGAAAGAGCCGAAAGTTTTTTAAGCTATAACACTGAACCATTTATAGATAATGGCAGTGTAAGACCAAACTGGCTGGCAAACGACCAATTTTCTTATACAGTTAGAACCGCAAAAGGGACGCAAACTTATTTGGTTGATCCCCTTAAGAAAACGAAAACACCTGCTGCAAATAATCAAAATGGCGCTGGTCAGGCCCGTAGAAATACAGCCGGCCCAAATGAGGTTGTCTCTCCAGATGGCAAAAAAGCTGTTTTCATTAAAGATTACAATCTTTGGGTAAAGGATTTGGCTTCTGGCAAGGAAACACAGCTAACCACCGATGGGATAAAAGATTATGGGTATGCAACGGATAATGCGGGCTGGACACATAGTGATGCGCCAATCGTACGGTGGTCGCCAGATTCTAAAAAGTTAACCACTTTTCAGCAAGATCAGCGCCACGTTAAAGATATGTATCTCGTAACCACCAATGTAGGTGCACCAAAATTGAAAGCATGGAAATATCCTTTGCCAGGAGATAAGGAAATTGCTACCATTAGAAGGGTCATTATTGACGTGGAAAGCCCGAAGGTGATTTCACTGAACATTGCTCCCGATCAGCACCGTGGCACTTTAAGCGATGATATAGCCAGCAGTGGTACTTTTGACGATATTGATTGGAAAGCTGATGGAAGCGAAATGGCTTTTGTATCTACTTCCAGAGATCATAAAAATGAGAAATTTCGCATTGCCAATGCCAGTACAGGTGCAGTAAGAGAGGTGTTTGAAGAAACTGTAAAAACACAATATGAATCTGGCCAGGGAACCATTAACTGGAGGTACCTTTCCGATACCAAAGAAATTATCTGGTACTCGGAGCGTGATGATTGGGGGCACCTTTATCTTTATGATGCGACAACGGGAAAAGTCAAAAACCAGATTACCAAGGGTAATTTCGTGGTAACGAAATTGATTCAGGTAGATGAAAAGAACCGCACTTTGTATTTTATAGCCTGCGGTCGCGATGCGGCAAACCCCTACTTCAGCCATTTCTATAAAATAGGTTTTAATGGCAAAGGTTTAACCGATTTAACCCCTGAAAGCGGAAATCACCAACTTACTTTTTCTCCTTCTAACCTGTATTTTATCGATAGCTATTCTAAACCTGATGTTCCGGCAACCATTGTACTCCGCAATCTTAAAGGAGAGCTTTTAATTAACCTGGAGAAAACCGATGTAAGCAGGCTGACTGCACAAGGCTGGAAAGCGCCAATCCCCGTTGCACTAAAAGCCGGAGATGGTAAAACCGATATTTATGGGCTAGTATTTACACCCACTAAAATGGAGGCTGGCAAAAAATATCCGGTAATAGATTACATCTATCCGGGTCCACAGGGTGGCAGTGTTGGAAATTGGTCGTTCGTTGCTTCAAGAGGCGACAACCAGGCATTAGCTGAACTGGGTTTTATCGTAGTGGTAATGGAAGGTACAAGCAACCCTAACCGCTCTAAAAGTTTCCATGATATGAGCTATGGCAATATGGCCATTAACACGCTTCCAGATCAAATCGCTGCAATCAGACAATTATCTGTAAAATACCCAATGGATACTACAAAAGTTGGAATCTGGGGACATTCGGGTGGCGGATTCGCTACCGCAGCAGCCATGTTCCGTTATCCTGACTTCTTTAAGGTAGGCATTTCAGAATCAGGAAATCACGACAACAGAAACTACGAGGACGATTGGGGCGAACGTTATAATGGTTTACTAGAAAATACTGATTATGAAGCTCAGGCTAACCAAAATTATGCGAAAAACCTTAAAGGTAAATTGATGTTGGTACATGGTATGATGGATGATAACGTTCCGCCATACAACACCCTTTTGGTAGTTGAAGCTTTGGAGAAAGCCAATAAATCTTTCGATTTAGTGATTTTCCCGAATAGCACCCATGGTTTTGGTCAATACTCACCTTATATGATGCGTCGCCGCTGGGATTATTTTGTTAAAAATCTTTTAGGTGCAGAGCCCCCTCATGATTATCAAATGAAAGGACCACGTTTAAGATAAAATTAAAATGCCTTAATGAGCCTCTCATTAAGGCATTTTGGCTTTCAAACCTTTTATCTTAAATTGGGTTTCTAATACATCACCTTATAAATTGAGTTAAAAAATGGCTACCAAAAACAGAGTAATCATTACGGGTACAACGGGAATGGTGGGAGAAGGCGTACTCATTCAATGTTTAAAAAGTTCAGCAATAGATCACATCCTGGTCATTAACCGTAAGCCTTGTGGATATACTCACCCTAAACTAAAAGAGATTATCCATTCCGATTTCTTTGATTTCTCTCCCTTAGAGGAACAGCTTAAGGGATACAATGCTTGCTTTTTTTGTCTGGGCATCTCATCAGTAGGCGTAGAGGAAGAAATCTATTACAAAATGACCTATACACTCACATTACATGTAGCTAAAACATTGAGCCGTTTAAACGACGACATGACCTTTTGCTATATTTCTGGTAGTGGAACAGGAGAAAAGAGCAGGCTAAAATGGGCGCAGATAAAAGGAAAGACTGAAAAAGACCTCACAAAACTTCCATTTCTTCAGGTTTTCAATTTTCGGCCAGGTTTTATTAAACCCATCAAGGGATCAAAATACACACACAAATTTTATAAATATATTGGATGGCTATTTCCGATTGGGAGAGCCATTTATTCAAAAGGTTTTTGCACCATGGAAGAATTAGCCAATGCGATGATCAATACATTGAATCATCATGATGAACGGAGAATTTTGGAAGGAAATGATATTATTGCCATGGCTAACGAAGACTAATTTTTATTAGTCTTAGGCCAAATTGAAGAGCAATCTATGAAAACAAAAAGTTAGAGGCTGAGGGTTGAGTCTTTAACGCTGGAACCCACAGCCTATAACGCGCAATTAATGCTTAGGTTCTCTTTTCCTGGCATTGTCTTTATTCGAAGTTTGGTCAGACCGCTGACCTCCCCCATTGGTTATCCCATTTTGTTTTTTATCAGTTTTTAAATCGTGGTTTGCCCTGTCGGCAATTGAATTCCCTTGAACAGTTGGGTTGTTTTTCGGCATGCTCACATTTTTCATAACGATATATTTTTAGTTAATACTCATTTACCGAGCGCTATTATAATAACCTCTGCCAACTAAATATGTTTGGATTATTTAGAAAAACGTTGGCTTTATGGGCTGGTAACCACTGAGCGCACTGAATTTTACACAGAGAAAGCATGGTGCTTATTATTTCACTATGTAAGACATATAATGAAAAATAAGACCTGGCTTTTCAAAACTACTTGGTCGCTTCGTGGTGAAACAATTTTTGCGAAATACCTGAATCAGTGCTTCCAGACTTATAACTTAAAACCTATAACTTATCACTTTATTACTTACAACTCAAACGTATTAAATCAATTACTTGGATTGGTTTTTGTTTAATTCGGCTTTTGATTATTATTTTAGCATCGAATACAACAAAACACACGTGAAAAAGAACGTTATCCTTATCCTGATCTGCTTTGCAGCGCTATCAGCAAACGCGCAGAAAAAAACATATTTAGAGCTTCTTGCCAATCAACCTCAATGGGTCGATTCTGTTTTTAAAACCTTAAACCGTAGAGAACGAATTGCCCAGATGTTCTTTGTTAGGGCACACACCAATCTCGGCAAAAAATATTCAGACTCTGTTGGTCAGGTGATTAAAAAGGAGCAGTTGGGTGGTGTAGTATTTTTCCAGGGTGGCCCTGGCCGTCAGGCTGCCGTAACCAATGCCTATCAAAAAGTAAGTCATGTGCCTTTACTCATTTCTTCAGATGGAGAATGGGGATTAGGTATGCGCTTAGACAGCACCATTTCATACCCTTACCAAATGACCTTGGGTGCCATCCAGAACAAGGATTTGATTTATCGTATGGGTTTAGAAGTGGCCAAAGATTTTAAACGTCTGGGCATGCAAATGAATTTAGCTCCAGATGCCGATATTAACAACAACCCTAAGAACCCCGTAATTAACTACCGTTCTTTTGGAGAAAACAAGTACAATGTGGCCTCAAAAACTGCCGCATATATGAAGGGAATGCAAGACGGTGGTTTATTAACCACTTTAAAACACTTCCCGGGTCATGGCGATACCGATGTAGATTCGCACTACGACTTGCCGCAACTGAATTTTACAGCAGCCCGTTTAGACAGTTTGGAAATGTATCCCTTTAAAGAGTTGATTAAACAGGGCGCTTCAGGCGTGATGATTGCGCACATGAATATCCCATCGTTAGACAATACACCCAACGTACCTTCTACCCTTTCTAAACCTATAGTTACCGGCATTTTGAAACAAAAACTAGGCTTCAAAGGCTTAATTATCTCTGATGCTATGGATATGAAAGGGGTAGTGAAATACTTTAAAGATGGGCAGGCAGATTTAATGGGCGTAATTGCAGGAAATGACATTTTAGAACTTTCACAAAATAGTGATAGGGCAATTAAATTAATCCGTAGAGCCGTTCGTCAGGATCGCCTGGATATGAAAATCATTGATGAAAGCGTAAGAAAAATTTTAACCGCCAAATATTGGGCTGGAGTATATAAACGCGACACCATTGTTACCCAAAACATTGTTGCGGGTGTTAACCGTAAAGAGAGCAATGCATTGGTTCAGGAATTGGCAAATGCCTCTGTAACATTATTGAAAGGGAAAGAATACATCAAGAACCTTATTCCGATTAGAAGAACAGCCATCATAAGTATTGGTGTAAGTGGCGTAACCAAATTCCAGAAAGAGATTTCAAAAGGTTTTTATAACTCCGTATACTATGTATTGGATAAAGATGCTACCGCCACCCAAATTTCAAACATTGCACGCGAAATTGGTGCTTTCGACCAGATAATTGTGGGTATCCACGATAGCAGAGCCAGGCCAGCCAATAACATGCCTTTAAATACAGGGGTTAAAAATTTCATCAAAGAATTATCGGCAAAGAATACTGTTTTTGCATTATTTGCAAACCCTTATAATTTAGCCAGCTTACCAGGATTAGAGAGCAGCAGAGGTTTAATTGTGGGCTACCAAAAGGAAGATTACATGCAAATTTCGGCAGCTGCAGTCATCAATAACCGCTTAGTTCCCTCAGGAAAACTTCCGGTAAGCATTGCACCTTATTATAAGTTTGGAGACGGATTGTAGTTGGGTTGTGGGTGGCGTGCCTTCTCATTGTGCCCCTGGTTCGTGGCCCACGTACCAGTTCTGCAATCCATTGTGAAATAAGTCCCTGAGGATAACTGAGGTGCCTTAGGTGGTTAAAATGGTTATGGGTTGCGTGTTATGGGTTGTGGGTCTGAGTGCATAACTGAGGTGCCTTAGGTGGTTAAATGGGTTGTGGGTTGCGTGTTATACGTCAAATGACGACTTTGGACTAAAGACTTAAGACTCAGGACTAGTTAATTAAGCTTCCAACCAAAACAATTCTCTCCTACCAAGCATTATCTATTATAAAGCCTAAAATTATGATAGATCCAGAAAATGACAATTACGCCAATGATCCGAATGATGGATTGCGCAGAGAAGATGATGTAGAAAATATAAAAGAGGCCGATGGCGACAATATCAGTATTGAGCACGATAAAGATATGCTGGAGCAAGCCGAAGAAGCCTCGAGGCCTTCTTATGAACTCAATGTTGATGACTTAGAAGAAGAGGAAGATTAAACAAAAAGCCAGGCGCTGAGCCTGGCTTTTTAATGTCATTTTTTCGCTTTATTTAGCTTTAGTCTCGTAAGTTTTAGGACTTATCGCAGCGCTAGTCCAGCCTTTTAAAAACGAATTAATTTTCTTTACGTCGTGCCCTAATTTCTTTTTGCCATTAGCGCCAACCTCATCCGTTTCTAAATAAGCTGAGTTCTCGATATGCAAAACTTTTCCTTTTCCATCCAGCACCACAAAAACCGGAAAACCAAATCGTTGTGGATAACCTAAATCTGCCAATACAGCTTCGTTTTTATTTTCAGGACTGTAATTCACTAAAACAGTTTCAAAATTATCATTGATGTATTTCTTCAACGTTGCTGTGCTATCAACCAAATTATGAAAAGCGATGCACCAGGTACACCAGTTTCCGCCTACTTGTACCAAAACATGTTTATTCTCTTTTGCCGCCTTACTTACAGCCGCAGCCAGATCTGCCTTTGCATTGGCCTGAGGGTTGTAAATATGAACAGCTTCCTTTTTGGCCTGACTAAATGCAGTTGTCGAAATCAATACCGCAGCTAATAATGTGAATAATCTTTTCATAACTTTTAAATGAAGATACAAAATTAATAAAGCCTACTCATTTAATAGATTACTATCAAAGTATTTACAGTAGAAGTACATTTTCAACAAAAGCTTATCTTTGTCCATCAATGGACTTTTTAGATATACATACCCATAAAGTTGCCCAACAACAAGGGGTTGCCAGTATTCAAAGCTTATCGTTAACCAGCGATATCTTCCTGGCGATGCCTAAAAGAAAGCCGATTTCCATTGGCCTCCATCCCTGGTTTGCCAGTATAGATAAACTGGAAATACAGATGACCTATTTAAAGGTGCTGGCCAAACAAGCTAACGTTAAAATGATTGGCGAATGTGGGTTAGACAAGCTAAAAGGTGCTCCATTAGAAGATCAGATCACGATATTCGAACAACAAATTGCCCTTGCAGAATCATTAAACAAGCCATTGATCATTCATTGTGTGAAAGCTTTTTCAGAGCTGATCGAAATTAAAAAGAGACTCAAAGTAAAAGTTCCTATGATTATTCACGGCTTTAACAAAAAAGAAGCATTGGGAAAACAGCTTATCGATAACGGGTTCTTGCTTTCCTACGGAACAGCGTTGCTGCAATCAGATTCTGGAGCAGCGGCACTTGTACAATCCGATTACCATTTCTTTTTAGAAACAGATGAGGCATCAATTTCAATCGTAGAAATTTATGAAGCCGCAGCTAATTTAAAAAAATGTACTGTTGATGAGCTTAAAGCATGTATTTTTGCCAACTGGAAAAAATTAAATTTAATAATTGATTAACAATTCGCTTTAGAGGCTTAAAAATTAGCGGTAAGTATTGCGTTTTCATTTAAGTTTCAGCGACAAAAAATATATAGTTATGTCTGAGGTTACCTGGCTTTCTCGCTCTGCATTATTGGTAGGAAATGATGGAATAGAAAAGCTTCAATCTAAACATGTTCTCGTTATTGGCTTAGGCGGCGTAGGTTCTTTTGCAGCCGAATTTATCTGCCGCTCTGGCATAGGCGAAATGACTATTGTGGATGGCGATGTGGTTGATCCAAGTAACCGGAACAGGCAACTACCGGCATTGGCTACCAATCATGGGGTAAGCAAGGCTGAAATTATGCAAGAACGTTTACTGGCCATTAATCCGGAATTAAAGCTTCATGTAGTAAATGCTTTTCTTACACCAGATAAGTGCAGGGAAATTTTAGAATCCAATTACGACTATGTAATGGATTGTATTGACAGTGTAATGCCTAAAATCACCTTACTAAATACAGCATTAGAAAAAAACATTCCTATTGTAAGTTCTATGGGTGCCGGTGGTAAGGTCGACCCAACCAAACTTCGCATTACTTACCTGCCCAGCACTTACCAATGTGTTTTTGCCAGCTATGTACGTAAACGATTAAATAAACAGCCAAACGTGGAAAAAGTGAAAGCTGTTTTCTCTACAGAGGAAGTGAAACGCGATTCCTTAATTTTAACGGATGGCAGTAACTTCAAACGCTCTGCTTATGGAACAATTTCTTATCTCCCAGCCGCGTTTGGCGGTGCATGCGCATCAGTGGTTATCCGCGATTTACTCGAAATCCCTTTTGAAATGGAGAAACGACCAGCGAGAATCAGAAAAAACCCAGCAAAGAAAAAGTAGTCAGGATTTCTGAACCATTTCATCCGGCTGACAAAACTCAGCATACTGGCAAAAGCTATCTTTAATCGATTTTCTGTTGACGATGTGCTGAAAAATATGCAATTTGTAATGATTGCTTTAGAAACTTTCATTATTTCTGATTGCAGATCAAAACAAAATTAAATATTAGCGCATCTACCCTGTAGATTAATAACGATATGCCCAAACCCCTCAAAATCCTTCAAGCTTCAGCTGGTTCTGGTAAAACCTTTAGCCTCACTGCCCATTATTTAACTTTACTGTTCAGCAGTGAAAACAAATATCGGGAGATATTGGCCGTAACCTTTACCAATAAGGCTACAGAGGAAATGAAAACCCGGATTTTGGAGGTTTTATTGGGGCTCGCTCAAGGTAACCCTTCCAAAAAGATTGACGATTACCGCCAATTAATTATTAAAGCCTATCCAAATTTTAGCGCTGCGGATCTACAGTTTAAGGCAGATAAAATTTACCGGAAAATCCTGCATGATTACAGCCGCTTCTCCGTTAGCACCATTGACGGATTTGTGCAGAAAGTAATCCGCGGTTTCGCTTTTGAACTGGGGCTTAATGCCGATTATAATTTAGAAATGAATTATGATAAGGTTAAAGATGATTTAGTAGCCAAACTGGATGCCAATTTAGACCACAACAAACAGCTTTTGCAATGGATTATTGATCTCGCCATTGAGCGGATCAGCGATAACAAAAGCTGGAACTATAAATTAGAACTTTATAACCTAATCGGTGAGATTTTCTCTGAACGCTTCCAGATTTTTGAAACAGCAGTGGAAGAGCTGGGCGTAGAAAATATAGACGAGCTGTTCAAAAAATATATTCAGGTAACCAAGGAAGAGATTAAAAACTTTGAACAGGAAATTATTGCGCTGGCTACCAAGGCTCACGAAAGCCTTCAAAATGCTGGCGTAGATGATGACCAACTGAAGGGAAAATCCAGAAATGGTTTAAAGAAATTAATTTTAGTTGCCCGTGGCGATTTTTCAAAGATAGAAAGCTTATTTAGCTACATTGATGAACCCGACGAATGGTTTCAAAAGAATGTGAGCCTTCCTGAATTGTACGCAGAAATCAACCCGATTCTTCAGGATATTAAAAAACACTATATAGCTCATTTACCCAATTATGGCTTAGCTATTGCATTTAACAAAAACTTATATTACCTCCGCCTAATGCAGGAAATTGCTGTTCTGCTAAAAGAATATCGCGCAGAAAACGACAACTTACTCATTAGTGATGCACAAAAACTCATCTCTGGAATAACAGAAGATGCAGGCGATAATCCATCTTTTATCTGGGAAAAGGTGGGTAACCGCTATCGGAATTTTCTTTTCGACGAATTTCAGGATACTTCTACCAGTCAATGGGGTAGTTTTAAATCGCTGTTAACCAACGCCATGGCCACACCTAGCGATGATTTAATCGATCACCTTATTGTTGGCGACACTAAGCAGTCTATATACCGATGGCGAAATGGCGATTGGAATATCTTACATAAGCATGCTAAAAGGGATGTGGGTATAGATAATGTAATAGAAGAAAGTCTCGAAGAAAACTACCGCAGTGCAGAAAATATTATCTCTTTCAATAACTTCTTATACCGCTCCATCCCCATTGCCTTACAGCGAGAACTCAATCAAAATATTGAGGAGAAATCGGCCGATTTAAATGCCTGGTGGGGCAACAAAAACTACGACAGGATCATTACCGATATTTATAGTCAATCTACCCAGAACTTTGCCAGCAGTACCTTAAAGGGTGGAACGATCAAAATCAGGAAATTCAGCAAAGAAGACGCACCAGGCGAAGCCCGTTTTACCGAAACAACTTTTAGAGATTTGGCCCTGGAAGATGTGGTAAGTGAAATTCAGCTGCTCATTACCGAAAAGAAATATGCCCTAAAAGATATCGCCATATTAGTACGCTCTAATAGCGAGGCCCTGCTAACCGTTAAAAAGTTAATGGAGCAAAATCTTCCTGTTATATCAGGAGATGCCTTGTTAATTGCCAATAATGCGGCAGTAAAACTAATCATCAATACCTTAAAAACACTTGTTGGCTTAGATAGTCAGAATGCGCTTTACAAAGCCAATTGTATTGCCCTTTATCAATCACTTCGGGGAATAAGTGCTCATGCCGATCATTATTTAAATCTGAATAACAATTCAATCAGCAATCTATCGGCAGTTTTGCCCAAAACACTATGCGATAACTGGCAAAGCTGGCTTCAGCTTCCTCTAACAGAACTGGTAGAAATACTGATTGAGTGTTACAACCTAAAACAGCTAACAGCTCACTTACCTTACCTGCTGGCCTTTAGAGATTTAGCAGCCAACGCCAATAAGTTAGGCGAAAAAGGGATTATAGCATTTCTCACCTGGTGGGATGAAGATGGGGTCAAAAAATCCCTGCCTTCGCCAGATGGTGTAGATGCCATCCAGATCATTACCATACACAAATCTAAAGGATTAGCTTTCAGAGCCGTTTTTGTCCCTTTCTGCAACTGGGAGATCAAAGGCAAGCCAAACTCCACTTTCTGGGTTTCATCAGAAGAAACGGTTTATAAAGAATTGAGAGGCATCCCCTTAAAATACAGTGGCGATTTGGCAAACTCATCCATCGCAAAGGCCTATTATGAAGAGCTCCTGTTTAACAATATGGATGCCCTAAATATGCTCTATGTGGCTACTACACGTGCTAAAGATTACCTGTACTTATCTACAATGGCCAAAAAGGATGCTACATTATCCAACATTGGAGATGTACTTAACCTCACCTTTGAGGAGCATTTGAATGAAAACAGCACCTACGAAATTGTGGAGTATGTGATGATCAACAGCAAAACCGATGAAATTAACCACATCAATCTTGATCATTACCCAACCACTGGCAGGCTTTCCGAGTTGTATGTTCCCTCAGAAGACAAACACCTCAAACATTTGGTTAACATCCAGCAATCGGGCAGAAAAGGTTCATTATTGCATGATATTTTGGCCAGTGCCAGTACCGACAAAGAGATAGATGCCTATTTAGATGACCTGGTAATGCAGGGTATTATCCAAATAAGCGAAAGAGATGCTTTACATCAATCGGTTAATGAAGTGCTCCAACATCCCGATTTAAAAGCAATTTTAAACAGTGCCCAGGAAAGTATTACCGAAAAAAGCATCATCGACGAAAATGGTAAACTTCATCGCCCCGATAGGATTTTAATCGGCCAGGATGAAGTAATTGTGCTGGATTATAAATTTACCCTGGAAGAAAGCAACAAACATATAGAACAGGTTCAGCTTTACAAGGATTTATTATTGGCAATGGGTTTTGAAAATGTTAAAACTTATTTGTTTTATGCTGTTACAGGCAAATTGAAGGCCGTATAATCATCAAATCTAAATTCCATATGAAACCATTTTTACAAGAAGTTGCCGAAGATTTGACAGAGCGTTTTGGTACAAACCTTCAGCATTGCGCCATTATTTTCAATAATAAGCGCCCTGCTGCTTACTTACAAAAACACTTCGCAAATATTATTCAGAAGCCTTTTTTCAGTCCTTCTTTTTTTACCATACAAGAGTTTTTCGCCGCAGCATCACAATTTAAAATCGCAGATTTCTATCTTCAGTTTTTTACCCTACATCGCATTTATAATCAGCTTCTTGCTGAAGAAAAGTTAGAACCGATATCAAGTCATAAATTTTTTCCACTGGCTAAAATTATCCTAAGCGATTTTAGTCAGATAGATGCCGACCTCGTTGATGCCGAAAAACTGTATCGCGACTTGGAAGATATATCCATCATCAATAAAGATTTTGATTACCTCAGTCCCGAACAATATCAGTTTCTTGCCCAATTCTGGACTTCCTACTCAGAAGGAAAACATAAAAAACAGCAGGAACTCTTTATTAAAATGTGGCGCAGAATGCCCAAACTTTACCATAAGTTTCACGCCAGTTTGAAAAATGGTGGCTTTTTAACCAATGGTTCTGTTTATCGCCATTTGGCTGAAGGATCTGTTAAAGACTTAGCTTACCTGTCAGATTTCGACAAGGGAAAAATTATTTTTGTAGGCTTTAATGCCCTAAGTTCGGCAGAGGCGAAACTCTTTACGCAATTGCAAGAGGCAGATAAAGCCCTTTTCTACTTCGATACCGACGATTATTACCTAAAAGATAATTTGCAGGAAGCAGGATTGTTTTTAAGAAAAAACATCGATCGCCTGGGCTTAAAAAATGTTTTTGACGAGCGTCCAAGCTTAATGTCTACAGCAGATCATTTGGTAAATGTTTACAAAGTTCAGGGACAATCCGTTCAGGCTAAGATCTTAAATGAAGTTTTAGCTGACGATTACTCGGCAGAAAATGAAGTCGGCAATACAGTAGTGGTATTAGCCGATGAAAGCCTGTTAATCCCTGCACTCCAAACCATCCCAACGGATGTAGATGGCAAAAAGATCGACCTAAACGTGACCATGGGTTTCGCACTGTCTTCCTCAAGTATTTTCGGATTGGCAGATTTGTGGTTAAATGCCCAGTTAGAAATCATCAATACTGGAAAGCTTACCTACAAAAGCTTAGAAGCCTTTTTAACTCATCCACTTACCGGTTTAAGTCAGCGAATGAGGGACAAAATCCAAACCGCTTTGCTTAAGGAAAATGTGGTGGAGATTGAACATCTGCGCTTGGTAAGGCAAGGTGGACTTTTAGAGGTTTTCTACCAACAGATAGAAGAACCTAAAAACGTTGTTTCAAACTTACTACAGGTACTTAATTTTGTATTGAACAGGCTTTCCAATAATAAAGCACTAAAAAAGATTGATGCCGAATTGTTTGTTAAAACTATTCAGGAGCTGAACAGGCTTCACGATACTTTTGGTCATCATATCGGCCAGGAAGACATTTCTTTTGTCATTTACCTGGTTCAAAAATCCCTTCAAGCCATTGCTGTTCCATTAAGTGGCGATCCGTTAAATGGTATTCAGTTAATGGGTTTACTCGAAACGCGGAATCTGAATTTTGACAAGGTGGTTTTCCTGGGTTTTAATGAAGGAATTATTCCTAAATCATCCATTGGCAATAGCTTTATTCCAGATAGTATTCGCAGGGTTTATGGCTTGCCGGTACTGGAAAATCTGGATGCAATTTCATCCTACATGGTGTACAGGCTTTTGCAACGTGCCCGCAACATCAACTTTGTTTATAACAGCCTAACGGATGAATCAACCTCCGGTGAACCCAGCAGAATATTAAAGCAACTGGAATATGAGAGCAAATTTACTTTCCAGTACCATGAGCTAGCCCTTGAAGTGAAAACAGAGGTTGCCAAAGAAGTGGTGATTAAAAAGGAAGATCATCCATTTATCCAGGCTACCCTTCAGAAATACCTCAACAAGGAAAAGATTTTATCTCCATCTGCCCTTACGCAGTACATATCTAATCCGATTGACTTCTTCTTTAACTATATCGCAGGCATAAAAGAACCCAAAGAGGTAAGTGCAGTTGTTGAGGCGAATGAAATTGGTTCCATCCTCCACAAAGTGATGGAATATTTTTATGAAGATTTGGTAGGGACGGAAATTACCAAAACAGCAATTGAAGAGCGAAGAAAAGGTGTACCGAAGTTGATTCAAAAAGCCTTTTCATCGGTTATGTTTAACAATCCCGATAAGGTAATGGAATACAGGGGCATGCAAAAAGTGATTCTCGCCATTGTAGATGCCTATGTAAATGTTATTCTCAATCAGGATATTTCACAAACACCATTTACCATTATCAGCCTCGAGCAAAAGGTAGAAGCCCTCGTTCACTTTCCGCTAAATGGGAAAGATGCCAGCATTAAAATGTTTGGCTACATTGATCGTGTTGACGTTAAAAATGGAATTACCCGAATTGTAGACTATAAAACTGGCAGTGACAAACTCACATTTAAAGACATCCCCGAATTATTTAATTCGGATGGAAAACACATCAATAAAGCCCTGGTGCAAACCCTGCTCTATACTTACGCCTATGAACAATATGCCGGAAAAACGAATGTTGAACCCAATTTATATGTGGTAAAAAGCATGAGCCAGGATGGGGTTTGGTTTAAAACGGGCAGACAAAGTTTATCTGGCCAATTTTTAGAAGATATCAAACCTGAGTTTTTAGCCGCACTAAGAAACAAACTGACAGAGCTTTTTGAAGCACCCTATTTTAAAGCCAGCGCAATAGAAGACAATTACAAATTCTCTATCTATAAAACTTTGTTTGGAAAATAAATTAAAACCTTCATCTATGATGGAATGACTATCGACAAACGATCAGGAATCATGCTTACTACCTTGAAGAGCATCACTATCCTTTCCCAAGTACGCTTCCGGCCTAGCAGCATTTCGCCGGATAGGACAGTCGAATGCTTGCCGTATTAAACGGGTACCTACTGCCCAAGCGAATAAGCAGCGAGGCATAGCCTAGAGTGACAGAGCCCAAGCCTCTTATTACCGCAAATAGCATTCGGATGCTCCTAGACAAGAAAGGATGCAAGCCTTGGGTTTTGGGTACCTTTTTGCCAAGAAAAAGGTACGAGCCCTTCCGGCGGTGAGGAAAAGAGTGGAATTATTCCGATCGGCGGGGAACACTAACCTGTAGATTAAAAAAATCTTCATGGATTAAATAAAAAAATACGTCGATAAACATAAATTTGAATCATCAAAAATCAAATGATGCTTAGCTTAAATTTCAGTCAATTCCCTATACTCGAAACAGAAAGATTAACCCTTCGAGAGCACATTGTGGCCGATGCGCAAGCCATATTCGATATGCGTACCAATGAAGAAGTGATGCGTTATATTGATCGCAACAGGCCAAAAGAACTTCTGGAAGTAAAAACCTTTATTACTGCACTACATGATGGGTACCTGGAAGGTCAAAATCTAACCTGGGTGATGGCATTGAAAGAAAAGCCAGATCAAATGATTGGGGCCATAGGCTATTGGCGAACCAATCTGGCCAATCATAGGGCAGAAATAGGCTATATGCTCAATCCGCAGTATTGGAGAAAGGGATATGTATCCGAAGCATTAAAAACAACCATACAATTCGGGTTCAATGAAATGAATTTACACACCATTCAGGCTAATATCAATCCTGGCAATGATGCATCCCGAAAAATCCTTATTCAACATGGATTTGTTAAAGAAGCCTATTTTAAAGAAGATTACTATTTCAATGGCAAATTTTTAGACAGTGAAATTTACGGTTTGTTAAATCCAAATCACTAAATTACCTCAGTAAACTACATTAATATGCTTAAAACAGCCACTCCCATTCTAGCTTCGCTCAATGCCGATGAAACCATTAAGTTTTATACTGAAAAACTAGGCTTCACGTTCCACAACAACTGGGATGGATATATAATCTTCAGTAAAGATGACATCGGACTTCATTTGTGGCCAACTGATGATGAAAGTATTCCTAAAAATACGGGTTGTTATATTTATGTAACCGATGTAGATCAACTTTATACCGAGTATACTGCGCAGGGGGTAGTGCATCCCAATGGTAAGCTAAAAAATATGCCCTGGGGCATGAGACAGTTCTCTATTTTAGATAATAGTGGAAACATTATTCATTTTGGTGAAGATATAAGAGAAAAAGAAATGTAGCATTAAAATGGAAGATGTATCCATGCAAAACGGGAAGGTAAACCAAACACTTGCCATTCATTCCATCTTCCATCCTTCCCTCTTACATAAAACGGAAGATGTTTCGGAAAAATCACTCCCTTTAATACAATTACCTCTTCCAAAACACAATTGCCCAATATTATTTCCTCCTTTAGCCAATAAACAAAAAACAACATGTCAAAATTGGCCTGAAAACTTTCTAAATACCTTAAATTATTACAAAACATACGTGTTTTAGCCTTTGGTTTCAAAGCGATTAATAATTATATTTGCCACCGTTATTAAAAATTACGATGAGAGAAATCCAATTTAGAGAAGCACTACGCGAAGCCATGAGCGAAGAAATGCGTAAAGATGACCGCGTTTTTTTATTAGGTGAAGAAGTAGCAGAATATAATGGAGCATACAAAGTAAGTCAAGGTATGCTTGAGGAATTTGGTGCTAAAAGAATTATCGATACCCCTATTGCCGAATTAGGTTTTGCAGGTATTGCTACTGGTGCAGCTACAGCCGGACTTATTCCAATTGTAGAATTCATGACCTTTAACTTTTCGTTGGTTGCTATCGACCAGATTATCAACGGAGCTGCAAAGATCTTATCTATGAGTGGTGGTCAGTTCTCTTGTCCAATGGTATTCCGCGGACCAACTGGTAACGCTGGTCAATTGGGTGCTCAACACTCTCAAAACTTTGAAAACTGGTATGCAAACACACCAGGATTAAAAGTGGTAGTTCCGGCTACACCTTACGATGCTAAAGGTTTAATGAAACAAGCTATCATTGATCCAGATCCGGTAATTTTCATGGAATCTGAAGTAATGTATGGCGATAAAGGCGATGTTCCTGCTGAAGAATATTATTTAGAAATTGGTAAAGCAAACGTGGTAAAACAAGGTACTGATGTTACTATCGTAACTTTTGGTAAAATGTTAACCCGCGTAGTAAACCCCGCAGTAGAAGAATTAACTAAAGAAGGCATCAGTGTGGAAGTAATCGATTTACGTACTGTTCGTCCTATCGATTATGCAACCATCATCGAATCTGTTAAGAAAACTAACCGCTTGGTAGTAGTAGAAGAAGCTTGGCCATTGGCATCTATCTCTAGTGAGATTGCTTTCAATGTACAGAAAAATGCATTCGACTATTTAGATTCACCAGTTTTACGTATTACTTGTGCAGACGTTCCACTTCCTTACTCTCCTACTTTAATAGCAGCTAGCTTACCTAATGCAGAAAAAGTAGTTAAAGCTGTTAAAGAAGCCATGTATGTAAACAAATAGTCGTTCTAAAACAACTATAAAATATTGGAATCCCTTAAGCTTAGCTTAGGGGATTTTTTTGTTACCATGACCCATGGTCTGTGTCATACAGACCATTCTTATCACCCTATTTGATTTCACACAAACCATCCCATAATGTAACGCCCCCACAAACCCGCTCACAATTTTATTATCTTCGCTCTACAAAAAACACCTCCCATGTCCTCAAATTACATAGCCGAACAAATTTTTGAAAAGGCAGATTATACCTTAAGACCACTTCCAAAAGGAGAATATGAAAACTGTAAATTCATCAACTGCGATTTTTCCGGTTCCGATTTGAGCGGTGTAAAATTTCTGGATTGCCAATTCATTTCCTGCAATTTGAGCCTTACTCATATCACTAAAACGTCATTCAATGGAATCCAATTTAACGATTGTAAAATGTTGGGATTGAGATTTGAAAACTGCGACAATTTTGGACTCTCCTTCGGTTTTGAGCAATGTAAATTAGACCATTCTTCTTTCTATAAATTAAAACTGAAGAAAACCATATTCAAAAATTGCCAAATGCGCGAAGTCGATTTCTCAGAAAGTGACCTGGGCAATGCTGTTTTTGATAATTGTGATTTACTGACGGCAACTTTTGATAGAACCATCCTTGAAAAAGCAGATTTCAGAACGGCTTATAACTATACCTTTGATCCTGAAAAAAATAGAATAAAGAAAGCCAGATTCTCTATTTCCGGGCTACCGGGATTACTAAATAAGTATGATATCATTGTGACGGGTTAAATAAACTTTGTAAAAATCTGTAAATTCACAAACGCATCAGTTAAAGAAGATATGGAACAGCCCAAGCCAACAACCATAGAGGAATACATTGCTCATTTCCCTCTAGAAACTCAAAAACTTTTAAAGCAAATTAGGCAAGCCATACAAAAAGCAGCACCTAATGCCAAAGAGGCAATAAGTTATAGTATGCCTGCCTTTAAACAAAACAAAGTACTGGTTTATTTTGCCGCATACAACAAACACATTGGTTTTTATCCGACTGACTCGGGCATTAAAACTTTTGAAACCGAGCTAGGAGATTACAAATGGAGTAAAGGTGCCATTCAATTCCCCTTAGATCAGCCGCTCCCGCTGGATTTGATTACCCGTATCACCCAATTTAGGGCTGAAGAAGACTTACTAAAAGTAAAGCAAAAGAAGTGAGCAATGTTCGTTTATTATCTCCTTTCTGAAAAATTTACTCACAAAATTCCGTGGAAAACTTCGTGTTAAAAATCCTGAAAACCAACAAATCCTGATTAGCTTTGCCCTCATTAATTTTTGAATATGTTAACCCATCATAAAATAATTGCAGCTGAATTAAAAGTTGCAGAGAAACAAGTAACCGCTACAGTAACCCTTCTAGATGAGGGAGCAACTGTACCCTTTATTTCCCGTTATCGTAAAGAATTAACTGGAAGTTTGGATGAAGTTGAAGTAGCCGCAATTCGCGATAGAGTTTTGCAACTAAGAGAATTAGACAAGCGTAGAGAAGCGATTTTAAAATCGATGACGGAGCTTGGCAAACTAACTCCCGAACTGGAGAAACAGCTTAATGAAGCAGAGACCATCTCTCTTTTAGAAGACATTTATCTTCCTTACAAGCCGAAACGTAAAACCCGTGCTTCGGTAGCAAAAGAAAAAGGCTTAGAGCCTTTAGCCTTACAAATCTTCGATCAAAGCAGTTTTGACCTGGAAGCAGAGGCTGATAAATTTATTGATACCGAAAAAGGAGTAAGTAATCTTGATGAAGCTTTAGCTGGTGCAAGAGATATTATTGCTGAAATGATCTCTGAAAACGCCGAAGCGAGAACCAAAATGCGTACTTATTTCCAGGAGAAAGCAGTATTTAAAGCAGAAGTAATAAAGGGCAAAGAGGAAGAAGGAATCAAATATAAAGATTACTTCGAATGGACTGAGCCTGTAAAAACTGCTGCATCGCACCGTGTTTTAGCCATGCGCCGTGGCGAAAAGGAACTGATTTTAAGATTGGATGCCCTTCCACCTGCTGAGGATGCAATCGCCATTTTAGAAAATCAGTTTGTAACAGGCCATAATGCTGCTGCAAAACAAGTTCAGCAAGCTTTAGAAGATGGCTACAAACGTTTACTAGAACCCGCAATGGAAACTGAACTTCGCGTGTTAACGAAACAGAAAGCAGATGAAGAAGCGATCAGGGTTTTTGCAGAAAACGCCCGTCAATTATTATTGGCAGCACCAATGGGTCAAAAAAATGTACTGGCTATCGACCCTGGTTTCCGTACAGGTTGTAAGGTGGTTTGTTTAGACAAGCAAGGTCAATTATTAGAAAATACAGCTGTTTACCCTCACACCGGACAAGGAAATGAGAAAAACGCAGAATTTGTAATTCAACAACTTTGTGAAAAGTATGATGTGGAAGCGATTGCTATTGGTAATGGTACTGCAGGAAGGGAAACAGAAGCTTTTGTTAGAAAATTAAATTTACCACACATCACTATAGTAATGGTGAATGAAAGTGGTGCGTCCATATATTCTGCATCGGAAGTAGCGAGAGAAGAATTTCCAACGCAGGATATTACCGTGCGTGGTGCGGTTTCTATTGGTCGCCGTTTGATGGACCCATTAGCGGAATTGGTAAAAATCGACCCTAAATCAATAGGGGTTGGTCAATATCAGCATGATGTAGATCAAAATAAACTACAGGCCAGCTTAGATGATACCGTAATCAGCTGTGTAAATGCCGTGGGTGTTGAGTTAAATACTGCATCTAAGCAAATTTTAGCCTATGTATCTGGTTTAGGACCAAGTTTGGCACAAAACATTGTAGATTATCGCAATACACATGGAGCCTTCAAAAACCGCGAAAGTTTGAAAAAAGTACCCCGCTTAGGCGATAAAGCATACGAGCAGGCTGCAGGTTTCTTGCGAATCCGCAATGCGGAGAATGTTTTAGATACAAGTGGTGTCCACCCGGAGCGTTACGCCGTAGTAGATAAAATGGCTAAAGACCTGGGTACAACGGTTGCTGCCTTAATGAAGGATACCCAGCTTCAGAAACAGATTAAACCGCAACAATATGTTACCGATGAGATCGGTTTGCCTACGCTTAATGATATTTTAAAAGAACTGGCCAAGCCAGGTCGAGATCCTCGTGAGCAGTTTGAGGCTTTCAGTTTCACTGATGGCGTAAATGCTATCGCAGATCTTCGGGTAGGCATGAAATTACCAGGCATCGTAACCAACATTACCAATTTTGGCGCTTTCGTAGATATTGGCGTGCACCAGGATGGTCTTGTTCATACCAGCCAGTTAGCCAATCGTTTTGTGGCTAATCCAAACGATGTAGTTAAAGTTCACCAAAAGGTAGAAGTTACTGTTGTAGAAGTTGATGAGGCCCGCAAAAGGATTTCACTTTCAATGAAAACAGAAGCTAGCCCAAAAGCTGCGGTTCAGAACCGCGAATCTAAGGGTCAGAAGCCGAAGGGAGATTTCAAATCTACCAATCCAAAACCAAACTTCAAGCCTCGCAATGAGCCTAAAGATGCTGATGGCGATTTACAGGAGAAATTAGCCAAACTTAAAGGTTTATTTAAATAAGGATTTATGGTCTGGAGCACTAAAAATGGTTGCTTCAGACCATAATTACAGGCCATCAAATTTATCCTTAAACTCCAATCTCCTTTTAGGTAAACTTTCCGGATAATGTGTCTGGATAAATGCAATCATGGCCTCCCTAACATTGCAGCGAAGATCAAAAGCGCGGGAAGAGTTTGTAGCACTCATTAAAAAGCGAACTTCAATCGCCCCATCTTTCGTACTATCCGTAACCTGTACTACGTTTACCCTTTTATCCCACAGCGGATTAGCATTTAAAAGCCTGCTCAGTTCTTGTCGTAAAGGCTCAATAGGGATAGTATAATCCAGATACAAGAAAACCGTTCCCAACAATTCTGCTGAAACCCTCGTCCAGTTTTGGAAAGGCTTTTCAATAAAATAGGTAATGGGCAGGATCAACCGCCTTTGATCCCAGATACTCACTACTACATAAGTTAGCGTAATCTCTTCTACCCTTCCCCATTCTCCTTCCACAATCAACACATCATCTATGCGGATTGGCTGAGTAAAAGCAATCTGAAACCCCGCCAACAGATTCCCTAACGATTTTTGTGCGGCGAAGCCGATGATGATGCCCCCAATTCCTACACCGGTAAGCAAACCTGCGCCTATTTTTCGCATGCTTTCAAAGCTTAATAAAATGATAGCGGCAGTTATAATGATGATGAGTGAAACAATAAATTTACGCACAAATTGCAACTGTGTCCTGATTTTGCGCTCCTTAAGATTATTTTCCTTGTTCAAATCATACTTAAAATAGAAGTAATCTTCTAAAACATTAATAATCCTCACCAATATCAATGCAAAAACTGCTGTAAGTGCAATTTCTAATGCTTTATCCAACGGATGACGATAAGCCACAGGCATTTGCATAATATCCAAAGAAAAATTCACAAAAAGCAAAGGGATAAACACCGCTACAGGCCTACGTAGATGCTTAATGGTCGACTTGATAAGAATAAAATCCCACCACCGGGATAATAGAATAAATATTTTATGAATAATAAATTTAAGCAGAAGTCCGGCCAATATAGCTACAACTGCTATGATGAGGTTTTTAACAAGTAATGGAATCGGATAGCCTAGAAAATGATCAAGATACTGCATGAATAATTACCAATTGTGGACTTTAGGTTAACAACCGCTTTTTGGTATTTGTTTTTTCCTACTGGTTGGTGTCACCACCAACCTGGAAAGCTATTCTCTCTATAATCTAATTTCGGTCGGTGACGACACCAACCTATAGATTATAAGTACCCGAAGAATACGAAGAGATTCCCCAAAGATTTTATGTTCCAGTTATTTGATATGGAATGGAACCTTTGAGGTCGCAATTTGCGACCTCAAAGGTTTTTTCTACCGGTTTGTGTCCCCACCAATGCTGTTAACTTAAGGAGAAAACTAAAATGGATTATCAATCCTGAGCCTGTCGAAGGGTAATCCATTTTCCTACTGGTTGGTGTCTCCACCAACCAGGAAAGCTATTCTCTCTATAATCTGATTTCGGTCGTTGACGACACCAACCGATAGATTAATCACACTGGTATCCAAATGTATAATTTTGTTTACTCCTACTATTGATGTACTCTGCTACTCCAGCTGAGAATCCACTACGTATAGTATTGATATTGACATCGGTAATATTACCATCGGCATTGGAGGCATATTCATAAGTTTTCAATTCACGATCTCCAAATTTATACGTCATATTGGTACTTAATTTGTTAACTTCCATTAAACGATTTTCACTTGTCTTTCCAAAAAAGCCTGGCAATACCTGATGCAATCCGATTTCAAATAATGGGTCTAGATGGCTATTTAATTCTGTAGCTTTTTTAGTTAAATCATATTTATAAGAAATACTAATTTCAGTATTGTAATAAGAATTAACCCCGGTAACATTAGATAAATTCCCATCCAAATAATTGAATGTATATGCAATTGGTCCTGAATAGCTATCATTAACCACTGCTCTACTTAAAGAACCTGAGCTATTATATGTAAACTCAAAATTCTGCGTCCCACTAGGAACTAGCCTGGTGTAAAGACTTGCTTTTACCACACGCTTCTTATCGTCGAGAACATAGGTCCAATCACCTTGATACTTGGTCTTCAAAACAATCTTATCACTGGCATAAACAACGGAGAAAGACATAAAGGAAGTGTCTTGATTACTCTCCACCTTCGCGATATTGTTATTCTGATCATAAAAAACTTTTGCCGACCCAAGGATGTACCCGTTGTTAAAGTTTGACTCTGCGGTTGTTACTTTACAGGTCTTCTGTTTGTTCTCTGGGTCTATAGGGGCTTCTTCTTTATTACAAGCCAAAAAAAGTATAGATAAAAGGAAAAATATTGATGTTCGTTGCATGAGATTATTAATTTATTCCGCAAAATACAAATCAGATTCTTGTAATCAAAATAGTGTCTACCAAACACATCTGTTTTAGATTAGCTACCGCATAGCATCCTCAAAGCCTCTCGTTAATAAACGGGATTGGAGCGATATCCTTCTTCCGTTACTGGTTGGTGTCCTCACCAACCAGATATGCTATTCCTTTCTTCAATCTCTGGCAGCACCAACCTATAAGCTACTTTAAACGTTATTTCAGTTGGAACTACAACAACTGATAGATAATGTTTTCACAAAAGACATTATGCTTACATTTTTTTCAATCAACTATTTGATAATAAAACAATTTCATCTATCTTTGCAGTCCCAAATTTATTGGGAATAAATAATTGTTTAATAAATTAAATACAAGCAAGTGAATACGTTAAGTTACAAAACTGTCTCGGCCAATGCTAAAACTGTAAACAAACAGTGGATTGTTGTTGATGCGGAAGGCGAGATTTTGGGGCGCTTGTCATCGAAGATCGCAATGATCATCCGTGGTAAAAACAAGCCTGAGTACACCCCACACGTAGACTGCGGTGATAACGTTATCGTTATTAATGCAGACAAGGTTAAATTGACAGGAAACAAATTCAGTGAAAAAGAATATGTTTCTTATACTGGCTATCCAGGTGGTCAACGTTTTATCTCTCCAAAAGAGTTAATGGCGAAACACCCTCAGCGTGTAATAGAGAAAGCGGTACGTGGTATGTTACCGAAAACTAAATTGGGCAAAAAATTATACACTAATCTTTTTGTGTATGCAGGTGACAAACACCCACATGCAGCTCAATCTCCTAAAACCATTAAACTTTAAGAAATGTCAGTTACTAACACTTCAGGAAGAAGAAAAACAGCTGTTGCTCGCATCTACTTAAAAGATGGAAACGGCACTATTACCGTTAACGGTAAAGACCACAAAGTATATTTCCCAACTTTACCATTGCAATATATCGTAAACCAAAGTTTAGAAGTTTCTGAGCTTGTTGGTCGTTATGATATCAATGTAAATGTACAAGGTGGTGGTATCAAAGGACAAGCGGAAGCTGTTCGTTTAGCTATTGCTAAAGCGATTGTTGAACTTGATGCGGAGAAAAAACCTGCTTTACGTGCTAAAGGCCTAATGACGCGTGATATGCGTATGGTTGAGCGTAAGAAACCAGGACGTGCTAAAGCCCGTAAGAAATTCCAATTCAGTAAACGTTAATCACAGGAGGCAAAGACAATGGCAAGAACAACTTATCAAGACTTATTGGATGCAGGTGTACACTTTGGTCACCTTACCCGTAAATGGAATCCAAAAATGGCTCCTTACATTTTCATGGAGCGTAACGGAATTCACATTATAGATTTAAATAAAACCTTAACTAAAACTGAAGAAGCTGCGGCTGCGATTAAACAAATCGTAAAATCAGGACGTAAAGTTTTATTCGTATCTACTAAAAAACAAGCTAAAGGAATCGTAGCTGAACAAGCTAAAAAAGTAAATATGCCTTTCGTAACTGAACGTTGGTTAGGTGGTATGTTAACTAACTTTGCTACTGTTCGTAAGTCAATCAAAAAGATGTCTAACATCGATAAAATGACTAAAGACGGTACTTATGCTATCTTATCTAAAAAAGAGCGTTTAATGATTCAACGTGAGCGTATTAAATTAGAGAACCTTTTAGGTGGTATCGCTGATTTAAACCGTTTACCTGCAGCTTTATTTTTAATTGATGTTAAGAAAGAGCACATCGCGGTAACTGAAGCGTTAAAATTAAACATCCCTACTTTTGCGATGGTTGATACTAACTCTGATCCTTCTAACATCGATTTCCCTATCCCGGCGAATGATGATGCTACAAAATCGATCTCTTTAATTACTGATGTAATTATCAAAGCGATTGAAGAAGGTTTAGACGAACGTAAACGTGAGAAAGACGAAGAAGCTGAAAAAGAAGCAGTAGCAGTTAAAGCTGCAGCTGATGCACCAGAGGTTAAAGAACCAAAACGTGCTAAAAAAGCAACTGCTGAAGCTGAAGTAGAAGGATCTTCAACAGAAGAAACTAAAACAGAAGAATAGTAATATTTTTTAATTGCAGGTTACTGGTTTCAGGTTTTAAGTTAGCTTAACAAGAGTTTAACTTGCTGCTTGTAACTTGTAACCTGTAATTGTTATAACAAGATTTTAAACTTTAAAAAGGAAATAAAATGTCTACAGTACAAATTTCTGCAGCAGATGTAAACAAATTGCGTCAACAAACTGGCGCTGGTATGATGGATTGCAAAAAAGCTTTAGTTGAAGCTAATGGTGATTTCGAAGCAGCTGTTGATTTATTGCGCAAAAAAGGTCAAAAAGTATCTGCAGCCCGTTCTGGTAATGCTACTTCTGAAGGTCTGGTATCAATCGCTCTTTCAGCGGATGGCACAAATGGTAAATTAGTTGCTTTAGCATGTGAAACTGAACCAGTTTCTAAAGTTGAAGATTTCCGTAACCTTGCTCAAGCTGTTTTAGCTGCTGCGGTTGCCAACAATCCTGCTACTGCAGAAGAATTATCAGCTATTGCTTTGGAAGATGGACGTACAGTTGCTGAAACCATTACTGAATTAACTGGTAAAATCGGAGAGAAAATCGTTATTCAAGAGTATGTAAATATCTCTGGCGAAAAAATCGTTTCTTACATCCACTCTAATGGTAAAATGGGCGTTTTAGTAGTATTTGAAGGTGCTAATGGCGCAGATATTACTGAAGCTGGTAAAGATGTTGCAATGCAAATTGCTGCAATGAACCCAGTTGCTGTTGATAAAGACGGTGTTGATCCTGCTACTATTGAGCGTGAAATCGAGATTGCTAAAGACGTTATCCGTCAAGAAGGCAAACCAGAAGAAATGGTTGAAAAAATCGCTGCTGGTAAATTGAACAAATTCTACAAAGACAGTACTTTATTAAACCAGGAGTTTGTTAAAGACAGTTCTGTAGATGTTCGTAAATTTTTAGATAACACTTCTAAAGGTTTAACTGTAACTGCTTTCAAACGCGTACAATTAGGTGCATAAGCATTTATAAAATCATAATAAAAAGCCGGTTAACTTTTAAAGGAGGGCACTGAAAAAGTCCCCTAATAGAAAAGGGCAAAAGGAGTAGAAAACTAGTTTTTCTACTTCTTTTTTTGTATTTTAAAGGTGTATTATTACTGCTTTTAAGATGCTTCTTCAACAACAAAAAATCCAGTTTAGCGAGTTTTCCAGGCTTTATGACCTGATTGTTCCCAAAGAGAACCTACTTCGCAAGATTAACGAGCTTATAGATTTTGGTTTTATATATGATGAGCTTCTGGATAAATACTGCCCGGACAACGGGCGTAATGCTGAGAGTCCGGTACGCATGTTTAAATACTTATTGCTGAAAACGATTTATACGGTTTCAGATGTT
>NZ_FOGG01000044.1 GCF_900111155.1 Pedobacter rhizosphaerae
CGGGGAGAGATCTTAATAAATTGGAATCAGTAAAAATATAAAAACACTCAAAAACAAAAAGCGGATGGAGATCTTATGACCTACCCATCCGCTAATCTTTTTATAGACCATTTTAAGCCTACTTTTTCAGTGCCCTCCATCTATGATAAGGGGCTTTTGATTTAAAAGTAAGGAGACGTTTCTTAGACAATGATTAGTAAAGTTCCCGCTTTATCTAGATGAAAATAATAGTGTACTTCACGGGAGTGTTCAATTCTTTCTATATTTTTGACTTTTCCTGATTTACCAAACTCATCACTTACCAAATCACCGACTTTAATCTTTTCTAACAAAGAATTGTTAGCCGAACTTCTTCTGATATTAATAATAGTTTTCTGCATAAATCAAACGTTAACTTACTGATCTACGTAGGTGTAGGGCAATCAGATCTCCGTAAATCGTAACATTTACGTTGCAATTCAACGAAGTATTATTGATGTACAAGCTCATACACCCGCTTCATGTAAAGGGCTTCGTCAATTTTAATAAAAAACTCCTTCCACTCCTCTCGTGTAAATACCAAACTGATATCAGGGAAAGGTGTAGATAAAATAACTACCTCTTTACCATCTGGTGTATTTTCCCGATAGTCGTCAAAATGAAGTTTTTTAGTTGCGATGTAAAACGCATCAAACTGTTCGAATGAAAAATTCATCAACACGCCAGATCGCCATATATTTAAAACCTTACAATTGCTACACTGAGCAATGGTTATATTTTGATTTTGAGCAAGGACTGTTGTTTTACACATATGGATCAATTTTTAAGCTAATCCAACAAATATCGTATTATTTAGAATTATTCCAAATAAAAATAAGCAAAAATTCAGTGATAAAAAAAGGCCAGATTTCACTGGCCTTCCATCAACTATTTAGATTTAGTTTGCATCGTAAATCACAACTTTTTCAAAAAACACTCTGAACTCATCTAAGAAAGCCTTGTGTAAAGGGTGAACCTGATAAACATCATGCGCAGCCATATCTTCAAAAAGAAGCAATAAGCTAAATGTATAAGTTGTATCTACCACTGCACGCTCAATTGGTGCAGGTGTACCTACGTGAAAAGTTTTTACAACTTCAATATTTTCTAATGTTTGCAGGCTGTTTTTAAAAGCAACTTTCTGTTCTTCAGTAGTATCGGCTTTTAGCCAAAATAAAACGTGGTGAGCTATCATTTTTTGTATTTTTTTGCCAAATATAAGCAAACCATTAAATAAAATTACTTATTCAAAAATACGTTTTGCTTCGGCTATGGCCTTCTTTAAGTCAATTCCCTTGCCCAGTACCCCCTTAAATAAGTCGCCTGTTTCCTTCAAACGGTCTACAGCGTTAAAAATATGAAAGTCCTTCATTTTCAATCCAGGCTTAACCTCATCCCAGTCTAGTGGCATTGATACCGTTGCCCCTGGTTTTGGACGAAGTGAATATGGGCCGGCGATCGTTGCCCCTGGCCTGTTTTGTAAGAAATCCAGGTACATTTTTCCCTTTCTGGCTGCAATCATGCGTTCTAAAGAGGTGTATGATGGGATTTGACGATGCACTAAACTGACAATAATTTTAGCAAACAACTGACTTTGATCGTAGCTATACTTTGCATTTAACGGGATATAGATGTGCATGCCTGTTGAGCCGGAAGTTTTACAGTAAGCAGGTACATTTAATGCGTCTAAAACCTTTTTCGTTTCCAGCGCTGCATGAATTACCTCATCAAAACTATTTTTATCAGGATCCAGGTCAATCACACAATAATCTGGATTATCGGGTTTCTGAATCCGGCTAAACCAGGGATTAATTTCTATACAACCCAAGCTGGCCATCCAAAGCAAAGTAGCTTCATCATCACCCACAGCGTATTCTTTTTTCTCGCCTTCACTGGTTTCATAAGGAAAGGTCTTAATCCAATCGGGTGCTTTTCCTTTTACATCTTTCTGATAAAAACTTTGGCCATGAATACCTCCTGGAAAGCGATTTAATGATTGTGGACGGTCTTTAAGATAGGGCAAGATATAATCAGCTACCTGATAATAATAATTGAACATATCTCGCTTGGTAATATGATCTTCAGGCCAGTAAACCTTACTCAAGTGGGTAAACTTCAGCTCATGGCCTTTAACCTTCCTCACCTGGGTTTCCTCTTTTGGATTGAGTAAAGTCTTTGCTGCATTACCTTTTGGCGGCTTTAGCGCTTCGGTATGTGTCTCTTTTGCCAGTGCTTTAACCATCTCTTCCTTTGGTTTACTCAATTCTCTTATCACATCCTTAGCCTTTTTATCTTCCCTCATTCCCTTAAATGATGGGTGGCGAAAAACACCGTCATCCGTTACTTCCGTAAATGCTACCTCGCAAACCAATTCAGGCTTTAACCAGGTTGCTTTGGCTTTTGGTGGGTTAGGCCTGAAACGGGATGCCTTATTCACATCGGGAATTTCTTTAAAGGGGCTTTTATCTACAATTAAAGACTTAAACTGTTCCATCATTTCCTTTTGTGTCTTATCAGAGAAGCCGGTTCCTACTTTTCCTACGTACTGAAGCGACTTATTCTCATAAACCCCTAATAATAAGGAACTAAAATATTTGGCTGTATCTTCATTTTTAGTAAAACCAGCAATTACCACTTCCTGCCTTTTACTGATCTTGATTTTTAGCCATTCTTTGGATCTCAAATTCGGAGAATATAAACTATCAGACTTTTTAGCAATAATTCCTTCTAATCCCATTCGATCTGCGGCAGCAAAGAAATCTAATCCATTGGCCTTAAAAACTTTTCCCAGCCTCACCTGATCGTCTTTTTCTGGTAATATTTCCTCAAGTATCGACTGTCTTTCCACCAGGGGAAGTCCAGTTAAATCTTTTCCATCATACCATAGAAGATCGAATACATAAAAAACCAATTCGCCGTCGGCCTCGCTCCTCCAGTTCTGTAAAGCTCCAAAATTGGAAATTCCCTTATCGTTGAGCACTAAAATTTCTCCATCTAAAACGGCATTAAGCTTCCACGATTTGAGTATATCATAAATGGGATAAAACTTCTCATTGAATGATTTATTGTTTCTGGAATACAAATCAACCTTGCCCTTATTTATCATAGCCAGTGCCCTGTAACCATCCCATTTCACTTCATACTGCCAGTTTGGATCATCAAAGGGTTCATCAACAAGTGTGGCCAGCATGGGTTTTATTCCTTTCGGAATAGCTGATTTTGGTGCCGTTTTTAATATCGCTTTGTTATCTTTTAGTCCAGCGACAGGCTTTGATTGTCTTTTCGATACCTTAGTGTTTTTTTTCCCCTTCTTTTTTATAATTTTCTCCTCACCCTCGGTCCACACTTTTTCGGAAGTTTTTTCCATTTTCTCAATGGTTTTTCCAGATATAACTGATTTATCTGCCCTGGTAATATCTTTGGTGGAGGCATAATCATCTTTGTGTTTAATGAGCAACCAACCGTTCTCTCCCATTCCATTGGTTTTTACCAATGCATATTCCCCCTCAAGCTTTTCCCCATGGAGTTTTATTTTTAAAGACCCCTCATGCAATTGTTTTAACAAATGCTTCTCCTGTGCCTTTTTACCTTTAATTTCTTCAATTGGCTCGTAAGTACCTTCATCCCATACAATAACCGTCCCTCCCCCATACTCGCCTTTTGGAATAATGCCTTCGAAATCTTTATAGTCAAACGGATGATCCTCCACCATCATGGCAAGCCTTTTATTTTTAGGATCTGTAGAAGGGCCCTTTGGAACTGCCCAGCTCTTTAACACGCCTTCCATCTCTAATCTAAAATCGTAATGTAGCCGGGATGCGTCATGTTTTTGGATTACAAAAAGTAATTTATCCTTATTGGTACTTTTGCCCGATTTGGGCTCAGCTGTTTTAGAGAAATTTCTTTTTGCCGCATACTGTTTCAGTCCCATAGATTTCTTTATTTTTTAAGATAAGCTTCCACTTTTGCTACAGCGGTTCCCACGGTTTGAACAACCGCTTTAAGCTTATCCTTACTTATACCATATTTATTTGCCCAATAATCTACCTCATAACTTTCGTGAATATTGATCCGACTGCGATCGGCAATACCAGTTTTTTGTTTATTATCCATAATAATATTTGATTAGATTGTAGTAAAACAGCTTTAAAACAAAAAAGGTTTTAAGCTCGCTAGAACTTAAAACCTTTTTTACATTAACTATCGGCACTACTAATCCCGAAGCATATGGAGATTCTCCAATTCCTGATCATCGGCATAATCATATTTTTTATCTACAGCCAGGTAAAGCACCCTGATCCATACAATAAAATAAGGAAAACTTAAGATAGATAAAGTGAGAGGATGGGCTTTTGCATACACAGGAAAGAGTAGTAAAGGAAAGTTGCAGGTAATAAAAAGCAGTATAGGTAAGAGTACATTTTTCATCTTACGATTTTTTTCCTGAACATACCATATTCCAACTGCAGTAATGGAAATAATATAAGTACAATCCTCTGATCCCGTGCTAAACAGAATCGGAAAAATGAGTACCGATGATAAAATCATCAATTGAAATTTACGCTTGTTTAAAAGCTGTAAATAGCTAAAAGGGAGCATGAATAAAATTACGCCCAAAGAGATAAAAACATAATTTGGGATACCTCTATAGTTTAATAGTGAGCGAAAAAAGCCCATAATGGAGATGTCTGTTGATGCACCTACTATGTTGCCTGCATTTTTAATAATTAAAGAATCCTTCCAGTCTATATAGGAATGTGCTACAAAATCTGGTGAAGCAAACAGCATGGGCATGCAGAAAAAAACGATACTCCACATCATTAACCAACCGATGTAGGCAGGTTTATTTTTTGCGAAGAAAAAGAACACCAATCCTACACCACCATAAAGCTTTACAAAGGTACCTAACACCACACACATTGCCGACCAAATGCCTTTATTGCGATTAAGCAAAGTGTAACTTAAAATAATTAAGGCTCCTGCCCCAGCATTAAACTGCTGATTCAGCATAGATTCTATCAGGCAAGGAATGGCAATATAACCGATGATAATCTTTTTCTCTTCACTAAGTGGCAATGTTTGAATGGCTTTATATAGAAAAAAGCAGTTAAAAAGATTCCAGAACAGTAAGCCCAGCCAATTGGGAAACATTGCAAATGGCGCAACAATTAAGCTAAATACTGGCCCATAATGGTTGGCATCATCATGATATGCCGGATAAGCAGCATAAAGAGATCGTTCATGGATTAAATTCCGGATGGTATTCTCGAAAATGAGATAGTTATTTAATCGGTTGCTGACCCAGGAATCGATCACAAATACGAGCGTTACCAGAACCCAAAAGGCGAGAACTACTCGGTTGTTGTTGTAAAATTTTAGGCGCGACATAGCACGCGGGAATTTGGTTAGAGAATGATTATTCATTGTAAAAATAATATTACAATGCAATAATAATAACATTTACTAAAATTTTACCACTACTTGTAAAATAAATATTACGCAAATCTGGAATAACTGTAAATCAATAAATTATAGCTATATTTAAACGATTTGTTAAATCAAATCAGCGTACTTTATCTTGTTTATTTTACTAACCTGTAATAACCCTATTGATGGAAAATCAAAATCATCCCAGCATTCCTCAATCCGAACTGGTTGAAATTGCCGACGAACGAGAACGTAATTATTGGGCCGCTAAACTTGGTGTGAGTTGTGAAACTTTAAAATCAGCAGTCCGAGCTATTCACAGTATGGAATTTTCCAGACTGAAAGAATATCTGAACATCAAGAATGTAAAATCAAGTAGTTCTTTTTAAGCTATTTGACTTATACTAATTAAGGCCAAAAAACAAATCAGCCCTAATTAGTTTTTCCTTTTCTACGGCGTTAAAACGATTTTCCCAACAGTCCTTCCACTTTCTATCTGCTGGTGCGCCAAAGCCATATCTTTAAAAGAATAGACCTTATCTACATGAGAGCGAAGGGTCCCTTTAGCTAACAATTCTCCTATCATAGCCAAATCCTCTGCACTTGATTTAGCCCTCATTGTAAATCCATGCTTGTTGGAAGCTGCTGCCTTTTCAACTACTGTTTCATTTAAGCCTGAAGGTATACAGACAATTGTACCTCCATTGTTCATTACTTGTAGCGAGCGATCTATGTATTCACCTCCAATGGAATCCAGTACAAAATCTATCCGATCCAACACTTCCTCAAATGCCTGATTTTTATAATCTATATGCTCGTCTGCTCCCAGTGAAAGTACAAAATCGCGATTTGCTGCAGATGATGTACCAATTACATATGCCCCTAAATGCTTGGCCAATTGAACAGCATAATGCCCTACGCCACCTGATGCTGCATGAATGAGCACCCGATCGCCAGGTTTTATCTCTGCGAACAGTGTGAGCGCCTGCCAGGCAGTTAAAGCGGCAACAGTTGCCGGGGCAGCATCATTATGGCTTACATTTTTTGGCTTTAAGGTAAGTTCATCAGCAGGTGCTGCTACATACTCCGCGTAAGCTTTACCAAGCTGAGGAAAAGTAATCATGCCAAAAACCTCATCTCCCACTTTAAACTGACTTACGGATTCTCCCACCTTACTCACCACTCCTGAAATATCCCAACCCAAAATAGCCGGCATCTGATCTTTAATTAAGGGAGCAATTCCTTTTCCTGACCGGGTTTTAACATCTATTGGATTAATGCTAATTGCCTTGGTTTCAATTAAAACCTCAGATGCTGAAATTACCGGAACAGGAACATCCACTAACTGTAATTGATCCACACCGCCAAAATCCTTTAAAATTATTGCCTTCATTTTTATATTCTAATCAAATTATCTATTAAACAACTACCGGATAAAATTCTGGTAAAGACTATTATATGCCGCTTTGCTAAAATCGCACCAACCCTTAGTATAGGTTGGATTACATCCGTTCGTGATCACCACGATACCATATTTTTCCTTTGGATTGAAAAACATTGTGCTGTATAAGCCATATGCCGAACCGGTATGGCCTTTTAAATTAACCCCTTCTACCAAATCATCAACGCTTCTTAAAGCAAGGCCATAGCCTTCTTCATCAGTAATTTTAGTCTGCATCAGTTTGGCATGCCGTTTGGAAATAATCCTTTGTCCGTTTCCTGTGCCATAATTCATGTGCATCATCATGTATTTCGCTAAATCTGTTGCCGAGATTTTCATGCCTCCGGTTGGAGAAAAAATAGGTGTACTGTAGCCCATCACGTAATTCGCGATTTCAGTTCTTCGTGGCGCATAAGCTGTTGGGGAAACTGAAAAGGACTTATTATCTGCATGATACTCGTACAGATTAACAAACCTGGTACTATCCAAAGAATCTACGCAGTAGCCTGCATACAAATCCAGGGGTTTTAAAATGTGTTTTTGAATGTATTGATCGAAACGCTCAGCAGATTTCTTCTCTATTATCGTGCCGATAAGATTAAAGTTGAGGTTACAATATTCGTACTTTGAGCCAGGCTCATAATGATTATAGCATTTAGCCCAATTGGGATTTTTATCTGGGTTAATCACATCTAAATTAAGGTACCCTTCGCTATCATTTAAGCTAGAGGTATGCGAAAGCGCCATTTTTAATGTAATTATCTTATCGGGGAAATTTGGATTTCTAATTTTAAATCCGACCAAATCCCCAAAATCATCATCTAAAGACAACTTCCCGGCTTCTACCAATTGCATAATGGCAGTTGCTGAAAAGGACTTAGAAATAGATGCGATTCTAAAAATATCACTGTTTGATAATGCGACTTTTCCATCCAGATCCTTTAATCCGAATGAATGCGAATATATCAGTTTATTATCCTTGACAACAGCTACCGAGGCACCAACAGCCTCATAACGCTTCATAATTGCTTCAAAATCTGCTTCAGCCTGGCTATTTTGAGCAAAAGCCGAACAGCAGACATGAAACAAAAAGATAAAAATGGAAAGGTATTTAAGAGATTTCATATTGCGGCGAATAAGATTATAAATATTATAAAATCACCCGGGCAATTCAATTTATCTCGATAAAGTTACTTCGCATCGTTAACTTCCAGCCAATGTCCATCCGGATCTTTAAAATAAATCTGCTTTACCCCATCGGTACGCAAGGTGATACCACCAGATTCTCCTGCCCAACTCTCAAATTTAAGATTAGCAATTTTGAGTTCCTTTATAAATTCGTTGATATCAGGAACACTAAAACACAAATGATTATTCCTGTCAAAATGTTGATTCACTTTTTCTCCCTCAATTAAATGAAGCTGACCAGCAGCACCTAGGCTAAACCAGGTATGTTTTCCATCCTTAAAGGGTTCAGGAATAATTTTCAAGGCAAAAACTGTTTCATAAAACCGGGTTGCCTGATGGAGGTTGGATACATAAACAGCAATGTGATTGAGCATTGCAGGAGCTTTTTTCTGAGCCATTGTATTTTGATTAATAAACGCAAGCATGGCCAGAACAATACCAATAGTTCTGATTGTCTTCATCCTTAAATATGCAAATTTTAATCAAATTACCATCCGATAAAACAGTATTTAATTAAAGATTGAAGCAAATAAAGCATTAGATTTTAAGCTGGCTTGCTCATCAAAGATATGCGAAGTAGCCATAACTTCGTCTACATTAAATTGAGTTACAAAGGCTTCCAACTTGTTCTTCACGGTTTCGACAGTACCTATAAAAGAATACTCCAGCATACTTTCTACACCTTGTTGCTCAAATTCATCCCAAACTAAATTCATATCGCTAACTGGTGGCATAAGCAGGTTTCTTTTTCCGGTAATTACCCCAAGAAACATTTGTTTCACAGAGCTGGCTAAATATGCTGCTTGCTCATCAGAATCGGCTACAACCACATTTACACAGGCCATAAAATAAGGTTGATCAAGATATTTGGAAGGCTTAAAATGCGACTTGTAGTAAGCAGCAGCCTGAGCGAAATAAGTGGGTGCAAAATGACTGGCGAAAGCGTAAGGCAAACCTTTTTCCGCAGCTAATCGGGCGCTATCCATACTCGAGCCTAAAACCCAGATGGGAATATCGAGACCCTCTCCTGGCACTGCTCTAACATTACTATATTGATTATCGGTAGAAAAAAGCAGCTGCAATTTTTCTATGTCTCTGGGAAAACTATGTACGGCATGAACATTTTCACCCCGTATAGCCATTGCGGTTACCTGATCTGTTCCTGGTGCCCTGCCTAAACCGAGATCAATCCGGTTAGGATACAATGAAGCTAAAGTTCCAAACTGTTCTGCCACCACCAAAGGCGCATGATTAGGCAACATAATACCACCAGAACCTACCCGGATAGTTTTTGTGCCGCCAGCAACATAACCAATTAAAATGGATGTGGCTGAACTGGCTACACTAATCATATTGTGGTGCTCGGCAAACCAATATCTTTTATAACCTAAACGCTCAGACTGTTGTGCGTTTGCCAAGCTTTTGGGAAAAGTTTCTGCGGGTGTATCTCCTGCACGTACGGTTGCTAAATCTAAAATGGAATAGGAAATATTTTCTAATGGCGACATACTCATTTTTTATGATTATTGAAGCCGTAAAATTATGTTTTAAAATAATGATGAAGCCTGAATTCACCGATAAATGACAGTTACTGAACACTAATGGAAGTGTAATTGCTTAGTCCTGACATTTGGGCGTTTTTAATCAACACCTTTGAATATATTAATTGCCGCAGTATTCCATCGAAGATAACCTAACTCCCCGCAAACCTTAGCTACATAGGTTTCGATATCTTCAGACACATCATTAACCACTCTCCATCTGATTTTATATTTCGGATTATAGCTGATGTAAACGATTACGTCTTCATTTCGCTGACCAATTGCCTCCAGCGGTTGAAGGTGAATGGCTTGTAAATCTGCAGCAGCAACCCTAAGCCTTTCATTCATTATCTTACCCAATGAGGCCTCAGGCTTAAAATCTGTTTCAAGTATAGCTAAAACGGTAACAATCATATCTATTAATTTAATTAGCAGAAACTAAAAAAGCTTCTCTAGCTAAACAAATTTATGCTAATTTTTTTAGTAAAAGAAATTTAATTTCAGTTTTTAACTAAAAAAATAACTTAAGATAATAGAATAACTGAACCTACATTAAAGAGATAATTAACCAGGTTAAGGCCACGCCTAGTAAGAACAATCCGATTCGAATAAAGATTTCATTGAACTTAGCCTGTTTAAACAATTCGATTTGCTCCTGGTATTGACGGATGACTGTTTCCATCTTTTCTATTTTTTCTTTGTGCGTTCTGTTGGCACTGCTGAGATTTAAATTTTCGGTTTGCAACTCCTGTACACCCTTGCCTGCGGTCTCCTGTAATTGTTTTAATTCAAAGCGGCGCATAAAACCACCTTCACTCATAAACATTTTTACGCCCGACTGTTTTCCAATCATTGCAGGCAGTGCATACCCTTCTACCTCTCCAATGAGTGTAATCAACTGCAACTGGGAAAGTAGCCCCAAATAATCTGCAGCTAAAATATCGTTGCCTCTAAAAATTTTACTTACCCGATCAGTCTTGATATACGATTCATCTTTAAATTCCTTTAAAATGTTATCAAGAAGTTCACATTTTGCCGAGGTAAGCGTTATTGAGAGATTATCCATAAGGTTATCCCGCTAAAATATAAAAGCCTTATCAAATAATAAGTGTATCCACTTTCAAGATTACTCTTTTCAGGAATAAACTGGTTTGGCTCTAATTGTAGGCGGTATGAATTTGATTTATTTTACAAAAAAACGATTTTCTTTATCATCATACAAGAAAATCAACAACTTAAAGCTTTTCTATGGTAATCCAAACAGGTGCATGATCGCTGGTTTTCTCCCATCCCCTAACTTGCTTATCTACCCCGGCATCTTTAAATTGCTTGGCGAGCTGTGAATTTAACAGAAAATGATCAATCCTCAGTCCGGCATCCCTCCCATAGGCATTGCGAAAATAATCCCAAAAGGTATAGATTTTTTGATCAGGGTAGCGTGTTCGAATGGCATCAATCCAGCCCTGGCTCATTAAACCTAAAAAAGCTTCACGGGTTTCGGGCCTAAAAAGCGCATCTTCTACCCAGCGCTCGGGTTTATACACATCAAAATCTGTTGGAATTACATTATAATCGCCACAAAGCACCACAGGAAGTTCACTGTTTACCAGTTTTTCTGCATGAGATCTAAACCGCTCAAACCAACCCAGCTTATAATCGAACTTTGGTCCCGGGGCAGGATTTCCATTTGGAAGGTAAAGGCAGCCCACTATTATGCCATCAATATTAGCCTCAATATAGCGGCTTTGCAAATCTTCATCATCTCCATCCAGTCCTCTTCGCAACTCCTGAATTTCTCGATTCTTGGCTAAAATGGCCACCCCATTCCAGCTTTTTTGTCCATGCCAAATGGCATTATATCCGGCATCATTAATTGCTTGTAAAGGAAACTTCTCTTGAGGGGCTTTAAGCTCTTGCAAACAGACAATATCCGGAGCACTTTCTTCCAGCCACCTTAACAATACAGGTAGGCGCCCATTAACACCATTTACGTTATAAGTTGCAATTTTCATGATCAAAACTAAGTCGCATGTGCGACTCATCAAGAATGAAAGTACAAAATATTTTCTTTGCAACTAAACATTTTTGTATAGCCAGGTTAAAATGAACCCCGCCCTTTAACTCACTAGATCATTGAATAAAATCTACTACCCTCAGAAACTCAGCTACAAACAAAAACTACACACTCATAATCAACAGTTACAAAAACACCCCGATAGAGAGCAAATGGCTAAAAACATAAAAACCCCGACATCCATCGGGGTTATATCAACTAACCTAAACTTTATAAATACTAACCAAATATTTATAGCGCAAAGATGCAGCAGGTATGTTAGTAAAAGATTAAGTTCATGTTATAATTAACTAATATAATTTATGCTTCCTATTAATTAAAATGTAGTTTCATTGAGCACAGGAGTTTGACTGGCATTTACCTGATGGGTAGAAATGGTGCTATCCTCATTCACTTCAACAATTCGATAACCTTTGTAAGCCGTTCCCCAATTGCCGCCGAAATGCGCATCAAAAAAATGTGGCAGTTTATTGGTATAAAAAACAGCATCCAAACTGTGATCGTGGCCATGAAACACAGCTTTGATATTGGGATAGCGATGAAGCAATTCAATGGTATCGGGGCATTCTACAAAAGGACTTTCGGGCACCCAAAAATGTGGTGGTATGTGTAATACCACAAAAACGGTCTTCAAATCTTTAAACTTATCCAGCTCCTGCTTTAGAAAATTATTATCCGGGCAGCGATACACACCCTTGGTATCGGATGTATTTGCTAAAACAAAGCCTACACCATTTTTCTGAAAGGCAAAATTATCTTCATAACCGAATACATTTTTCCAAATAGTGGCATCTGCATGATCATGGTTACCCGGAATAGCGTAAAAAGGAACTTTAAGCCTATCAAAGTAATTCTTTTTCACTTCAGGCAATAGCTCTGGCCTGTCGTGAACCAAATCGCCGTTAATAATAACAAAATCCAAAGGATTGTGATCATGCGATTCATTTAGCCAACGCACAATGTTCTCGTGATCTTTTTTGTAGTCTGTTTTAGGTTGCCCGTAGTGACCATCGGAGGCAATGGCAAAACGTAATTTAACAGGTTTATTTTTTGCAGGTAATTCATCCCCTAAGTTTTCGGCTATTGCTGGCACTACCGGATTCAAACCAGCTAATACAAAACTGGCCAAACTACTTTTAATAAAGAATCTTCTGTTAGACATATGACTTAATTGTTTAATTAAAAATAAGATATTTTAATCATAAAAAAGGCGATTGACCTGATGCCAATCGCCATAAAAAATCTGCAGAACACAGGCAAGGCTCTGCTCGTTTTTAATATCTTACGTTAAATAATTATGCTTAGCTTAATATTTAGCAGCTTAATGAGGCGTTCTGCTTGTCCACAAAAGTATCTCCGCTATTTTAAGCCAATATATCCTTTTGATTAAAACTACAATAAGATAATACAACAAGTGTTAAGGAATTATTTGCCCGCAAGTCAAATCACATTGCTTTATTTACTTACTGTTTTTAAATAAATAACAATAGCTTAACTTGACACTAATACGGGATATATTTTTTTTGAAAAGCAAGTACGCGAGCGCTTCGGTTGGGTACCGTCCCGCCATTCATTACAATCTTTTTAAACGAATTCCCGTGTAATAAAGATCGTCCTATGGTTTAAAAAGCATTTTCATTACTGTCGGGTTTAATTCCGTAAATGCAGTAGCTCCCGGGCAATGCATTTAGAAAGTATTACACCACCAGTTAATCCTGCCTTGTCCAAACCAGTTTGTCTGTATCATAACCCAATTCTTCGGCTTTTTCTAAATAATCTTGTTTTACCTGGTTGGGAATAGTTCTGTCTCTCGAAAGAATCCATAAATATTTGAGGCTTTTACCAGCAACCAATGCATATTTGTACTCGGGGTCGATTGCAATTACATTGTATCCTGCATAAAACGGCCCAAAGAATGATACCTTTAGCCTGGCTTCCGTTTCTCGCCCTATAAATTTAGCCTTACCTACGCTTTCCTTCCACTCATTTTTAATTGCATTAAAACCCCTGTTGGCTACTTTTATTGTTCCATCATTTCGTAGCGAATAGGTAGCCGTTACCTGGCTTAAATTTCTTTCGAATTTAAAATCCATACGTGCAATTTCGAACCATTTACCCAGGTACTTTTCCTTTTTGAAGGGTTTAACAGCCTGAGCGCCTTTAGGGATAGTTGCACATGAACTCAAATATATAGCAAGGCCAACCACCGCTGTTGCCGCCAATATGGTATTTACTTTACTGGATGTTTTCATATTATTGAAATAAACAGTTTTGCCTTTAAATGGTTTGAGGATCAAGTAGCGAGAATCTAGTAGCAAGAATCTAGTAGCAAGAGCAAAGTAGTAAGAATCAAGACTTCAGACTGAAGACTTCCGACTAAGGACTATGAACTGAAACCTACTTTCTTGCCAATAAAAATATAGCGAGTAGAATCAGGACACTTCCCAGAATATCCCCTGCCCTGTCCGTAGAGTTAAGCGCAGCGTCTCTACGGATTACAACATACCGTTGAGTTTCAGAACTCAACATTATTTAAACCGAGTCAAAGACTCTCCTCCATTAAACAATCCCTAGAACTCCTGCGGAACTCGACGGACAGGATTGGTTTGAGAATCAAGCAGTGAGAATCTAGTAGCGAGAATCGAGTAGTGAGAGCAAAGTAGTAAGAATCAAGACTTCAGACTGAAGACTTCCGACTAAGAACTACGGACTAAAACCTACTTTCTTGCCAATAAAAATATAGCGAGCAGAATCAGGACACTTCCCAGAATATCCATAGATCCGAAGCTAACCTTTAACCAGAATACTGAGATTAACGCAGCTGATAGGGGTTCGGCGGAGGCCAACAGGCTGGTGGTTTGTGCACCAATCCATTTAACTGCTGAAAGGTAAGCGTAAAAAGCTACCACACTGCCTAAAAAAATAATAAAGGCGGTAGAAATGTAGGTATCCAAATCCCAGGTTCCCTCCACCTGCCATGGAACCCGTACAAAACTAAAAGCAATTCCTCCAATAAGCATTGCCCAGCCTATTACCACAATAGCATGGTAGCGATGTAAAAGCTTTATCGGTTGAATGCTGTAAAAAGCCAGGGCAACTGCCGAATTAATTCCCCAGAACAGGGCTAATCCCGATATGGAAAGACTGTTAAAACTTCCATGTGTTACCAATAAAAATGTTCCTGCAATGGCTAAAACAATTGCTAACATGGAAAACACCCCCGGCAAGCGTTTATTCACTATAGCCAGGTAAATGGCAATAAGTGCCGGCCCTGCATATTGCAACACCGTTGCCGTGGCTGCATTTGAATGCTGAATAGCCGCAAAGTAGGTATACTGCACTAGCGGTATCCCAATAAGTCCGAAAATGAGCAAGGCTAAAATATCGGTATTACTTTTCCAGATATTAAAAATATTAAGGCCAAACCTAAAGTAACCAAGGGCTAAAAGAATTAATCCAGACGAAAGACAACGAACGGTAACCAGCCATGCAGGATCAACACCCCTATTGCTAAAAACAAACTGTCCGAATGTACCCGAAACTCCCCAAAGTGTGGCTGCCAGAATTGCCAGTAAGAAACCTTTTAATTGATTACCATTTTCCATTGGGAGCAAAACTATTTCAATAATGGGGAATAATTTTCTCTATTTTGAGGGCTATTTTGCAATTTTGTTTCATCATTTAACTTCCATGTCTAAGTCACAACCAACATCTGCCCCATTAGATCATTTCGATCTGGCTATACTCCGCATACTGCAAGAAAACAATTACACACCACAGCGCAGCATTGCCGAAAGTGTAAACCTCTCCGCAGCTGCTGTTCATCGAAGAATAAAACGAATGGAAGAAAATGGCACTATTCAAAGTCAGGTAGCAGTGGTAGATCCAATTAAAGTAGCCATTCCTATAACCATTATGGTTGAGGTAGAAATGGAAAACGATAAGATTGAGTTGGTTCGTAAAGCCAAACAAAAATTCTGTTCAATACCTGAAATACAACAATGCTATTATGTAACCGGCGAGGTAGATTTTATCCTGATCATTAATGTAGCGAATATGACCGCATACGAAGCATTAACGACCAGGCTATTTTTTGATAATCCAGATATTAAACGCTTCCGAACATTCGTAACCTTAGACCGGGTTAAAGTGGGATTAAGTTTGCCTATTTAAGGCGCAGGCGTTAATCTGTCATGATGAAACGGTCAAATGTTGCCTTACCAGCCGTTAACTGATCTGCAGGGAAACCTATAAAATTGAGTGTAAGTTTATCATCCTTTACGGTAAAGCTGGCCTTATCATATACTTTTTGGTTGACAACAGTGGTTACACTTTTATCGCCGTTACGGCTAACGCTTTCTGTAATAACAATATCTACAGCATTACCATTAACCGTATATTTCCCATGTAAAGAGGTTGAATGCGTATTATCTAAAACAGTAACCATTGAAAAATCCAGGCCCACACCGAAAGAAATCCTTCTTAGCACACTTCCGGTATTGGTTTCTCTCCAGTTTCCTACTAAGCTATCAGAAGTTGTTGGTGTTTGAGGTAATTTTTCCTTTTTGCAAGAAGTGATAGCTATACTTGCAAATATTGTGAATACGAATATTTTAAAAGCGTTTTTCATTTAATTTGTTATTTTTTACCTTAAACGCAACTCATTCAAATAACGCTACAATTTAACACTAAAATACTCGAAAACAATTGAATAACATTTTTTTCACCTGCTTTTTTCTTTGAATGTATAGATTTTATTTTTTTGCACTTATCTTGCAAAGCAATTTCATAAAAAAGAATCATCCCAGCATATGTTGAAAGCTGCTAAGCAATCTCCTTACAAAACCCCTGTTGATATCCGCTGGATATACAATAAATATAGCGCCATGCTCTTAGGCTATATACAAGGTACCCTAAAAAACCAGCATCATTCAGAGCAACAACTGGTTAAAATTTTTAGTAGTTATATGAAAGAGCACAGCAACTACGGTGCAGAACAGCTCACCTGGCTGCATTTACGCCAGTATGCCCAGAAGCATTTATCGCAACTACATCTAAAAGCACAAGATTTAGAGGTAAGTGTTGTTTCTGCACCTCCCAACAATAAGATTTTAGCATTATTAGATGCAACAGAGAGAACTGTTTTCTCTGAAATGTATTACCATAGAAAATCAATCAGTTATTTGTCTGGCATTTTGAATCTACCAGAGAATGAAGTACGCGGTCTATTAAAGTCTTCTTTAGATAAAATCAGGAATGCCCATGGAAATTAGAAAAATAATCGAAAGCGGCCTCTTAGAAACCTATGTAATGGGGATTGCTACTGATGAGGAAATTACACAAGTAGAAAATTTGAGTGTTAATTTTCCTGAATTTAAGGAGGCTTTAACCCAACTTGAATTAGACATGGAGTTCTTGGCTCAAAATATGGCTGTTCCTCCTCCACCATTAGTTTATGAAAAAATTGAGCAGGAAATTAATGAGATCAAGCTTCGTGATCAGCAATTGCTTAAGATAGATAAGCATACCGATGAAAAAACCTACAAATCTCCTGGTGAACGCTACATAGAAGTAGAATCCTCATCTAGCCACATGCGCATTCATAAAGCATGGCGATGGGTATTTGCCGCAGTTTTTGTTTTAGGAAAGGTATTTCTTGGCTTTGCCATTTATTATTATCTCGAAAATCGCCAGGCTCAGGAAAGAATTGAAGAACTGAAGCAGGAAATCAGAAGTAAAGCGCCCTAATTTAGCAGTCGTTTTTATCGCTTCGAAATTCGCATAAAGTGGATAACTCTACCAAGGTGGATAATTTCTTTAAACCAGTGTAAAGCCTCCTGCGTTAATCAATTAAAACGAAGGAGGCTTTATGAAAAAGTGCATCTATGTAGTAGAAGACAATATTAGCATCAGCGAAATAATTGAGTTTCTTTTAGTGGAGGAAATGTACGATGTGATTACCTGCCCTAATACACGCGAATTTTGGTTGCAAATGAATAAGCATCTTCCAGATATGGTTGTTCTGGATGTAATGTTACCTGATGGAAATGGTATTGATGTTTGCAGTCAATTAAAAGCAAATGCCCTAACCTATCAAATCCCGGTTATGATGATGTCGGCGGGAAACAATCTTTATAAAGTAAAGTCAAAATGCGCCGCAGAAGATTTCATTAACAAACCTTTTGATTTGAATGACTTTGCTGACCGGATAGAAAAGTACGTTACCAATTAACTGCTGTTTAAAAATATATTTTGTCCCGAATTAATTTTATTACGTTGATGTACAGACAGAAACAAATTATCCGGTAATAAAACTATGTCAATTAGGGTAAAGCATTTAGTTTTGTGTTATGGCACAAAATAACATCAGCAAACTCTTACAGAACAAACTGGAGACTTTAAAAATTGAAGTAGAACAAGCACAGGCAGAACTCAAAAAATGGTCGGACATTGCTGCCGAATATGAAGCAGGACCAGAAAAATTTGAAATGCTTTCTTCTCTATTTTTTCCTGAATCGGAAGGAAAGAAAGCAAGAAAAGCTAAAGGATAAAATTATTAAGGGGAGATGGCCACAGCATCTCCCCTTTTTTTATGGTCAATATTTTGATTTCGTTAAGACTAATGGATAATATTAAAACAAGAAAAGCCACCTTTTCAGGTAGCTTTTCTTAAGCGGAAAGTGAGGGATTCGAACCCCCGGACCTATGACAGTCAACAGTTTTCAAGACTGCCGCATTCGACCGCTCTGCCAACTTTCCGGAGGCAAAAGTACGAACTAAGTTGATTTCTACAAGTTTTTTTTTTGCTTTTATCTTGCTTTAAACCCTAATAAGGCACGAATGATCTGATTTCTTGCACCTTAGCAAATTATTTTTTTTTCATTTTTTTATCTGGTGATCCAAATGGAACGATTTTTAATTGTTTTGGAACTTAAAATTGGTCAATTGAAGATGGCAGGAAGAAGGTATGTAGGTAAATGCTGATGTACCATTGGAAGATTGATCTTCGTAAATTATTTAAATTTAAAGTTCATTCTCTATTTTTACCCTTCCAATAATTTAACACACATCAACCATTGAAAATTTTCAACCTTCTATCTTGTCTTTTATTTATTTTATCAGCAGCACTGCAATACAATGACTCTGACCCCTACCTTTGGGTGCCGATATACCTGTATGGTGCCTGGTTTTGCTTTCAATACTTCAGGGGAATATATGCCCCGAAAGCCTACCTGGCTGGTATCCTGATTTACTCGGCTTATGCACTTCTATTATTTTTTGATCAAACCGGAGTAATGAGCTGGTATAAGGATCATGAAGCAGAAAATATTGTTCAAAGTATGAAGGCCACTAAACCGTGGATTGAAGAGACGAGAGAGTTTGGAGGCCTACTGATCCTTATTGTTGTGCTGGCCATAAACTATTTAAGCTTGAAGCATAAAAAATCACACCATAATTAGCTGTTAATCAGAAACATAATCCCGTTCAAGTATAAATGAAAGCGTTAATTTCGATATAAATGAACGGGACTTTTGAATTGCATTTCACAGGTAGAAATTATTTTAAACTCACCGTACCTGCAATCTCAGCAGGTAGCAGTAAGTTTATAATTCCAAAGATGAAGTAAATATGCGCTAAGAAATATTTAAATCCCCGTGCATTACACATAAAGGAAAGAATCCTTGATGAAAAGGTCTTTTTCTTACATTATATCTGACTGGCTGATTTCTATATCCTTTGCCTGACTGCCAATTTTAAGCTTGCTTACCTTGTAGCGAACGCGCATACCAACCTTGAATTTGAGCACTAAACCTGCTTTTGACTGAACTTCATCGGCAAAAAGTACTTCGCCATCATAATCTGGTTGGATAAATCCAAAACCTCTGTTTGGATCATACCATTTAATTGTTCCTAAAGCCATTCTCGTGATTTTTGTCAATATAAAATTAGCCCAATACACTGATATCAAAATATTTATACCGATAACGTTATTAATTCGTTACGAAAAGGCGTATTTTCGTTATGAATTTGACTACAGAAAAGGACTTTTAAATGATTAAGTGCATAGTTATAGATGATCAGTTCAGTTCTATAGAGGGATTGAAAAAGTACATAGAGGATACGCCAAACATGCGGTTAATTGCAAGTTATAACAATCCTTTAGTTGCACTTAAAGAATTAACCCATTCCGATCCCGCAGATGTAATCTTTATGGATGTAGAGATGCCCCAGATTTCGGGTATAGAACTGGCGAAAGTACTACGCGCTAAAACGAGAAAGCTTATTTTTACCACCTCCCATCAGGAATATGCATTTGAGGCTTTTGAAGCCGATGCAGATGCCTATTTACTGAAACCTTACAGCTACGCTAAGTTTGCCCTTACGTTAAACAGATTATTTGAAGATCAGGCGGAGGAAGCTCCTAATCAGGAAGACTTTTTTTTTGTAAAGAATAAGGAAGAAGAACATAAAGCTGTTTTAGTGAGATATGACGATATTATCGCTTTTGAGAGTTTTCATAACTACATCAAGATTTATACAGACAAAAAGGTCATAATTGCGTATCTTACCTTAAAAGACGTTAAAGAACAGTTAAACCTGAAGAAGAATTTTATTCAGTTACACAGAGGCTATATCATTTCTATTGATCACATTATGCACATAGATGGGTCAAGAATTACCTTAAGTAATAAAATAAGTTTCAATGTAGGCGACGTGTACAATGAAGAATTTAAGGCATTTTTAGGTGAAAAAGTAATTATCAGCAGCCGCAAAAAATAGCCACTGCTGATTGTTTATCAAATCAAAAGACCAGAAGTAGAGGTAGAACTCGTTGTGGTATTGGTGGGGTCTGTAGCCTTTTGATGATTAGAGTCGTTTATAATTATAGATTTTTTAAATACAAAAAGGATTCGTTTACTTAATTTTTGTGCTTTCATAATCTTTATTTTTATGAAAGCTAGTTGGTAATTCAACCTGTAAGGATATTGGTTATATGAAAGGTTCTATTTTCGGTTCAAAGCGGATAAAAAGCTATTCTGTAAGCCTGGGCAAATTTTGGTCTGGCTACAGCATACATATTATTGCCTGGGCAGCCTTTATCACCTGGGAATCGGTTATTGTAGGCCTGATGTATGGGGCATTTGGTAAACTGGGCAACTATGTAGTGCACTATGCGGTTAACATCAGCTTCTTCTACTTCTATACCTGGCTTTTAGAAAAAGCAACTTTATCATCCCGGCAATCTATCTGGAAAGTACCACTTTATGCAAGCCTGGGTCTGATTATTTATATCGGCTTTGTTTTTCAGATGGATAATCTTCTAATTGCCTATACCAAATTAATCACTGTAGATCCCGGCACAACAATAAAAAGATTATTAACCCAATTTTGGCGAGGTACCTTTTTTGCACTTTTTGCCACAGGATATTTTTTCTTAAAGCGATTTATCAGTGAACGTGCAGAAAAAATACGTGTAGAAAGACATCGTTTTCAAATGCTTTTAGAAAAAGAGCGTGTAGACAAGGAGTTAGCGCAAGCAAAGAATGCCTTTTTAAAAGCACAGATTAACCCACACCTTTTATTCAATACCTTAGAAATTATTCATCAAAGAATTAAGCGTTATTCTCCTGAGGATGCGCAGATCATGATTAATCTTTCTGAAATGATGCGTTTCTCTGCCGCTGTTGATCAACAGGATGGGCTTATCAATTTGGGAGAAGAAATTGAACAGTGTGAGAATTTAATACAAATCCAACATTTAAATCAGGGAGAAATAGCGGTGGATCTCGCCTATGCCCCGGATGTTAGCGAATATAGATTTATTCCGCTGGTAGTGTTAACCCTGCTTGAAAATATGTTTAAACATGGCAACCTCCACAGTTTGGATTATCGTGCCAGCTTGGCGATCTATGCGGAATCAGACTGGCTTAAGATCGAATGTATCAACGTACCTAACAGGATTAAATCTACTGTAGGATTTGGATCGGGATTAAAGAACATAGAATCGAGGCTTGCTTTTGCTTATCCCGGAGACTATCAGATGAATGCTGGTTTAGATGAAGATGGAAATTTCAAAATTGAAATCTCCGTAAGAAAAACAGTATTAAAAAAACAGGTTAGAATCGTCAATACATCTATAATAAACAATAATTAAGCAAGAATTATCACCAATTCAGAAAACAAAGCACAATTAATTCCATTAAAAAACTTAAATTCTTACCCAAATACCAAAATTCATCACAACACTACACCCAAACCTTCTCAAAAAATCACAACACCCTGATATAAAAGAAATTAAATTCAAAAATACTTGACAAACGTTTGTTTTTTAGCTATATTTACGAATATGCACCAGATTAAATCAACTCATCATGAAAAAAGTACTTTTTTTCCTATTGGTTTGTTTGATTTCCACATTAACCTTGTGGGCCTGTGTAACGCTGTCTGAACCTGAACTGGGGTTAGGAACTGCCCTGCTCATACTCCTCCTTTATTGCTGGTATAATTTTTACGGCTACAGGGGGAAATATAATAGTCCACGCTTTAAAGCCGACTAGCGGTAGTTTGAAAAGCTAAAGCATTGAACCCAGCTTCTGTAAACCAATCTTAATTATCACTGAAAGACTAAATTACTAAGCTGAAAGCCTAAAGCATTTTCAAACTATCTTACATATCCATATGATCAGCTGAAAACTAAAGCTTACCTGGAGCGATAGGCTTTCAATTGTTTTTTAAGCAGTTCGCGGGCAACATGTATACGCGTTTTAACGGTCCCTAAGGGCAAATTGAGCTCTTCAGCGATTTCATGATACTTATAACCCTCGAAATAGCGACAGAAGCAGTATCTAGATTCTTCTGGAACGCAAAGTAGCGCACGTTGTATATCTTCCATTATAAACTTGGCACTTCCACGATTCTCGTGTGCACTATGATGGAGTTGAGCATTGCTTACCTCATCATCTGCCGTAATTACGGCTGCGCGTTTCTGATCCCTTCTGTAATCATTATAAAAAGTATTTTTAAGAATGGTAAAAAGCCATGCCCTAACGTTGCTGCCTAATTGAAAACTATCAGCAAATCGAAACGCCTTTACAAAAGTATCCTGAACAAGATCGGCTGCTGTAGCCTCATCTCTGGTGTAAAATACTGCTTTTTCGTAAAGGGGTGCCCGATATTTATAAATTTCTGTGTTAAAATTTAAGGTCAAATGCATACAATTATTGTTTTTGGTATAAGTTGAACAATTGACCTTTTCGGTTGTTGACGGGAAAAATACCCGACTTTATACGGAATTTTTAGTTGAAGCTAAAAATGGGATAAAAACGGAGAAAATTTAGCGGTTTAGGTTACCAATCCATTCAATACCGAAAAGCGAACCAGGTCGGCTGTATTTCGTGTTCCGGTCTTTGCAATTAAGTTTTCCCGTTGTGTTTCTACGGTTCTTCTGCTTAAAAAAAGTTTATCTGCAATCTCTTGATTGGTCAATCCTTCGGCGATGCCCTTTAGCACTAAACTTTCTCTTTCAGACAGATTTAAATGGTGTTTATTGTGATAATTCCGACCTCCAAGCTGGCTGTTGAATCTTTCTAAAATAGAGATACACAAAGCAGAGGCCAGATACCTTTTACCCTTCATCACGTGCTTAATACAAAACAAAAGTTCCTCTGCTTCAATACTTTTTGAAAGGTAGGCGCTGGCACCAGCTAAAAATGCATCTGATGCATATTGTTCCTCTTCCATCATGGAGAGACAAATTACATGGGTATCCGGACTTATTTTTTTGATTTCACGAATTAAATCCAGGCCATTTTTTTCGGGCAGAAAAATATCAGAAATGACCACATCAACTTCAGTATTCTGGTTCAGATAAGCTAAGCATTCGGCTGCCTGGTCTGTCTCCAAAACCACATCAATTTCCGATTGGTGTTCCAGCATAAACCGGATGGAACTTCGCACAACATGATGGTCATCGACCATAATAATTTTGATCATAAACCAAATATAATATACCGCTGCAAATTTGAAAAACCGCTATGCTGACCATTCATTTTTTAGGGCTTATTTGGGCAGTTCGATATAAAAAGTACTGCCTTTTCCTTCTTCTGATTCGAACCAAACCCGTCCTTTATGTAGTTCCACTATTGCTTTGATAATCCCCATTCCAAATCCGCCCGTTGGCTCTCCTTTTATTCCTTGACGAAGTGTTTGGGGCAAGCGATCGAAAAGGCCTGGTTGCAAATGCTTGGGAATTCCTATTCCATTGTCTCTAACAGAGATGATAACCGAATTATCCAGCTCTTCTGTATGCAGGCCGATAAAACCATTGGGTTCTGGTGTAAATTTCAGCGCATTTGAAATAAGATTATTGATAACCTGAAGAAATTTCATCGTATCGAGATGGATAAAGATTTTCTCGTGAGATGTACTAAAATGAAAGGTTTTGGTATCAGACAACTGCGATCGGCGATAAAAACGTAACATATCTCTCAATTCATTAACCAGATCTGCCCTTTCTTTACCGATTTCTACTTCAGCAGATTTGAGGAACTCTCTATTAATCATGCTCCTTACCAGGCGCAGGTTTCGATCGCAGAGGTCGTGAATAAAATCTACTGCATCCATCATCCCGTCATACTTCCCTCCCTTTAGTTCATTAGCCATGTGGCTGGCGGTCATTTGCATCATACCAAATGGTTCCTGAAGATCGTGAGCCAATACTTCCAGGGTAATATTTTTTCTGGCATTGATCTGCTCGATGTGGATTTTATTGTGTCGCATCACGGTGGTGTCTTCCATCATTCCGCAAAGCAATAGCTCTCCCCCATTATCTATGGGAAATATACTGACTCTAACATATTTTTCCAGGCCATTAATACTTAATCGGAATTCGTACTTTTTAGCCTGATTATCCGTCAAACACTCAAAATAACAGTCTTTTACATGCTCTTTATCTTCCGGATGTATTTGCATCCACAAGATAGAAGGTTCAGCTTTAACCTCGGATATGGGAATTTCCCAAATGCTTGAAAAGGCATCATTGAGGTACTGAAAGTCTTTCCCGATAGGGTGAAAGATAAAATATCCATCTTTAGACATTTTACCCATTTCTACAAAAATCGAAGTATTGACCATAGACATACTAGATGTTGTTTTATTTTTCGATTTTATCATCAATCGAACTATTTTTCAAACAGTTGAGTTGCCAAATAGTTTTACTACAAAAAAGGTGTTCCTCATTGAAACACCTGTCATTTATTTTTGCGTTGATTGATTAAAAAAACGGCTAAAGAATAGCATCTGATAATTGATTGCATTTCCCCAATATTCCCAGTTGTGAATGCCCGGTCGAATGATGAAATCGTGCGGAATGTTTCTTTCTAACAGCTTATCATGCAGATTTACATTTACAGTATAGAAGAAATCGTTGTAACCGCAATCTATAATAATGGAAAGTTTATTGGGTGTTAATAAATGGGTAAGGTTGATTACGGTATTGGCTTCCCAACGATCGGGATATTCACTGTATTTACCTAATCTTTTAGCTATGTCCCAGTTTTCCGGGAAGGGACGAATATCTACTCCTCCACTCATACTGCCACAGGCTCCAAAAATATCCTGATGACGAAAAGCAAGGTATAATGCACCGTGTCCGCCCATGCTCAAACCGGTAATGGCCCGACCTTTCCGATCCTTAATGGTAGCATAATGGCTGTCGACATAATTAACCAATTCTTTTGAAACATAGGTTTCGTACTGATAGGTTGGATCTACAAGACTATCAAAATACCAACTGGTTACGCCTCCATCAGGGCAAACGACAATGATTCCCAATTGATCTGACAATCTTTTTACGGTTTGTCTATCGGGAACTTTGGTTAACCAACCAGAATATTTATCACCGGCACCATGTAAAAGGTATAACGTTGGCATTGCCTTATCTTTACTGTAGCTATCAGGCCTTACAATAGCAGCCTTAATATCTTTTTTCATGATGTTACTGTGGGTCAGCACGGTATCAACACTAGCAGCATGGCTATTAGATAAAAATATGACCAGGCCAGTTAAGGTAGCTACCAAAAAAATAGGGATGTTTTTCATTGATAAGATTTTATTGGTTTAAATATAGATGATCTGTTACTGAGTAGCAAGTATTGATTACCGTGGGTGAGATCCGTGAGTTGATTTAAATGGTCCGTGAGTTTTATTTATATGGTCCGTGAGTCACGGACCATGGGTTTACTAATGGTTTAAACCTCCTTTTAAGCTGTAAGAATTAATTCCAGATAGGCTTCGATGTAAGAACACAGCCATTTTACTTTTTTGCCCGGTTTGGCAGTAAAAAACTATTTTTCTGTCTTTTGGGAGTTCATCCAGGCGGTCTTGCAACTCATACCAGGGTATATTGATCCCTCCGATATTTAATGCTTCAAACTCATGCTCCATACGAACATCTACCAGGAAAATTGGATTAGAGAGATCCATCTTCCATGTATCAAAAGTAACGTCATCAATTTCGATGATCTCATCAGGCTTTACCGCAGCTACCTCTTGTTGAACCGTCGTTTCTTCAGTTTTGGGGATATCATAAATCAATGTCGTATTGTTAAATATATCTACAGTTTTTAATTTCCCAACCAACACCTCTCCTTTCCCGGTGATCACTTTAATTACTTCAACAGCCATATAAGAACCAATAATACCTGGCAAAACACCTAAAACCCCAATATCAGAACAATTGGGAGCTTCATCTTCTGCCGGGGGCTCCGGGAATAAATGGCTATATCCTGAAGCACCCTGATAGTGAAAAACAGACAGTTGCCCTTCAAATTTGAAAATTGATCCAAACACCAATGGCTTTTTAAGCCTGGCACAAACTGCATCAACCAGGTATCGGGTAGGAAAATTATCCGAACCATCTACAATGATGTCATAATGTGCAAATATGCTTTCGGCATTTTCAGTTGTTAACCTTTGGGCATAAGACGTAAGCTCTACATGCGGGTTAAGTATATTTAATTTCTCTACAGCTACCTCTACCTTCTTTCTTCCGATATCATTTTCTGAATAGAGTATTTGCCGGTGTAAATTGCTTATATCCACTACATCATCATCTACCAAACCCAAATTCCCTACACCAGCAGCAGCTAAATATTGCAGTATGGGACAGCCTAAGCCACCCGCACCAATAATTAATACTTTAACCCTTTTCAGTTTCTCTTGTGCCTCGATCCCAAACTCTGGTAGGATGGTTTGCCGGTTATACCGCTGAAGTTCTGCTTTCGTTAACATATTTAAGGGTTTAATACATTGTCCCAATCTTTCCAAACAGGCTCGTAACCAGCCTTTCTAATCATTTCTGCCACCTCAGGTGCAGTACGTTCGTCTGAAATTTCAAATTGCTCTAAAGATTCAAGCTCCACAGCGTATCCACCGGGGTTAGTTCTCGATCCTGCGCTCATGGCGGTTATGCCTAATTTAAGTACATTATTTCTAAAAGCGATAGTTTCTCTGGTTGACAAAGAAAGCTCTACCTCCTGATTAAAAATCCGATAGGCACAAATTAACTGCACCAACTCCCGGTCGTTCATGTTTACCTTAGGCTCTAATCCACCGCTAAACGGCCTCAACCTTGGAAAGGAAAGGCTGTATTTACTTTGCCAATATCGTTTTTCTAAATAGGATAAATGCAATGCGGTAAAAAAAGAATCTGTGCGCCAATCCTCCAATCCAATCAGCACGCCCAAGCCCATCTTATGTATTCCAGCACCACCCAGGCGATCTGGAGTTTCCAACCTGTAATCGAAATTTGATTTTTTCCCTTTGGGATGGTGTTTACGGTAATCTTCCTGATGATACGTTTCCTGATAAACCAAAACCGTATTTAAGCCCAGGGGAATTAACCGTTCGTAATCTGCTACATCCATGGGTTGAACTTCCATGGAAATGTGTGAAAAATGAGGCTTAATTAAATTCAGTACCTTTTCAAAATAGTCTACATGAACGGTCTGATTGGCCTCACCTGTAACCAGAAGCACATGGTTATACCCCATATCTTTAATTACTGCAACTTCCTGCATAATCTCCATTGGGCTGAGCGTTTTCCGTTTCACCTTATTATCATAACTAAAGCCACAATAAGTACAAATATTGTTGCATTCATTGGAGAGATAAAGCGGAACATACATTTGGATAACCTTGCCGTAACGCTGAAGCGTAAGCTGATGGCTTAACTGCGCCATATCTTCCAAGTAAGGTGCTGCTGCAGGCGATACCAGGGCCATAAAATCGTCTAATGACCGTTGGGGAGCAGTTAGCGCGCGTTCTACATCTTTAGCGGTAGAATCGTAAATCTTTTCCTTGCTTTCCTGCCAGCTATATTGGTAAAAAATATCTTTAAAACTAGTCATTTAAAAAGGAGGTTAAAGGGCTTGTAGAAATGGCTTCCGATTGAATGCGGCCAAGGCCCGCTTCATAGGCAATTCTTCCGGATTCTACAGCCATACTAAAAGCCCGGGCCATTTCTATCGGGTTTGCAGAACTGGCGATTGCTGTATTGACCAATACCGCATCTGCCCCCATTTCCATTGCTTTGGCGGCATCAGATGGGGCACCAATTCCGGCATCTATAATTACAGGAACATTGCTTTGCGCAATGATAATTTCTAAGAAATCGAAAGTTTTTAATCCTTTATTGCTTCCAATTGGAGAGCCTAAAGGCATTACTGCAGCTGTTCCTGCTTCTTCCAGGCGCTTACAAAGCACCGGATCGGCATGAATATACGGTAACACGACAAAACCTAATGCGGCCAGTTGTTCTGTTGCTTTTAGGGTTTCAATCGGATCGGGCATTAAATATTTAGGATCGGGATGAATCTCGAGCTTAATCCAGTTCGTTTCCAGTGCCTCCCTTGCCAACTGAGCGGCAAAAACTGCTTCTCTCGCATTGCGTACGCCTGAGGTATTGGGCAGTAAGTGAATATGAGCATGTTTCAGGTGGTTAAGAATATCGTCGCTGGCATCGTTCATATCTACACGCTTTAAGGCAACCGTAACCAATTCGGATCCTGAAGCCAGGAGCGCATTTTCCATTTCTACAGCGGAGCTAAATTTCCCTGTGCCTGTAAATAATCTCGATTGAAATATTTTATCTGCTATTTTTAACATCGGTGATGGGTTAAACGGTTTGAATATTGATTTCTTTTTGAATTTTTTGGTAGGCACGGGAAATATCTGGCTGATTGGTTAAGGCAGCTGATACTGCAACACCATAAACTCCGGTTTCCATAACCGAAGCAACGTCTTCCACTCCTATACCTCCAATAGCGATGATTGGAATAGACAGGTGGAGTGCATTGAGCCTTTTTATGATATCCTGAAAGCCCTGTGCACCTAAAATCGGACTAAGTTTTTCTTTGGTTGTGGTAAAGCGGAAAGGTCCAACCCCCAGGTAGTCTACCTTTTCCTCTATACGCTGAATGACCTGTTCAAAGGTATTTGCCGTGCCTCCAATGATTTTATCTGGCCCCAAAATAGCTCTGGCCTCTTTTACAGGCATATCTTCCAGCCCTAAATGAACGCCATGAGCCCCCACCTTTAATGCGATTGCCGGATGGTCGTTAATGATTAGCTTCGCAGCATGCGTATTGCATAACTCCATCGCCTTTTCAGCAATTTGGAGTAACGTATTTTCATCCGTATTTTTCACTCTCAATTGAATCCATTTTGCACCGGCAAGAAGTACGTCTGCTATTGATTTCAAATGATCGCCTGGTGTACCGCCTTGTGAGATATAGTGTATTCTATCAATCATATTATTTTATCTTTTACTGAAACTCATTGGTTTCTAATTCCTTTTGAAGAAGTTTGAAGGTGTTGAGGGCATTTGAAGGATCATTCCATAAAGCACCCAATACTGCTGCACCATCAAACCCCATATCTGCTACCTGTTTAATATTCTGAGCAGAGATACCACCAAGCGCAACAATCACTGGATCATCATTTGTTTTATCCAGCTTAAAGTGTTCATCTACCAGTCCCATGTAACCTGTTTTAGATAAACTGTTAAACACTGGACTAAAAAAAGTATAGCTGAATGCCTTAACTTCTTTCAGCTTAGCTAACTGGTGAATGGATGTACTGTAAATACCATTTTCAGCTTTTATAAAAAGTTGTTTGGTACGTTCATATTCTGGATAATGGAATCGGTTTATACCGTAATTAACTGCCAATTCATGATACTGGTGCAAGGCAATTTTATGGTGGTATTTCGGATTAATAGCCTCAATATACTTGCTATAATCATCTCTTGACACCTTTTCCTTCCTCAAATGATAAATCTCCAAACCTTCATCAAACAACTGATTTACAATTTGCTTCTCCCCTTTGTAGGCTATCGGATTAGAAATTACAATGAGCTTCATCCTGGTTTACAAATAGATTTCGCTTCCTTTATTTTTAAATTCCTGTGCCTTTTCCTGCATTCCCTTTTCGAGCACCAATTGTTCATCCAGCCCTTGCTTTGCCGCATATTCACGTACATCCTGCGTAATTTTCATCGAACAGAAATTTGGTCCGCACATGGAACAAAAATGGGCAATCTTTGCACCATCTGCAGGAAGGGTTTCATCATGAAATTCTCTTGCAGTATCTGGATCCAGGGCCAAATTAAACTGATCTTCCCAACGGAATTCGAAGCGGGCTTTACTTAAAGCATTGTCTCTGAACTGTGCTCCGGGGTGTCCCTTGGCCAAATCTGCCGCATGAGCTGCAATTTTGTAAGTAATTACGCCATCCTTAACATCTTTTTTATTGGGTAAACCCAGATGTTCTTTCGGGGTAACATAGCAAAGCATGGCAGTGCCGTACCAACCAATCATGGCTGCACCAATAGCCGAAGTAATATGGTCATAACCCGGTGCAATATCGGTAGTTAGCGGGCCTAAAGTGTAAAAGGGTGCTTCCGCACAATGTTCCAGCTGTTTTTCCATATTTTCTTTAATCAGGTGCATAGGAACGTGCCCTGGTCCTTCAATAATGGTTTGTACATCATGTTGCCAGGCAATTTTGGTTAGCTCTCCCAGGGTTTCCAATTCAGCGAATTGGGCGGCATCATTGGCATCGGCAATACTACCTGGTCTTAATCCGTCACCTAAAGAGAAAGAAACATCATAAGCCTTCATGATCTCACAAATCTCAGCAAAATGTGTGTACAAAAAGTTCTCCTGATGATGTGCCAGGCACCATTTTGCCATAATAGAACCACCTCTCGATACAATACCGGTAATCCGCTTGGCTGTTAGTGGAATATAGCGCAACAGTACCCCTGCATGAATAGTGAAATAATCTACCCCTTGTTCTGCTTGTTCGATTAGGGTATCTCTGAAAATCTCCCAGGTTAAATTCTCTGCCTTACCATTTACCTTTTCCAATGCCTGATAAATGGGAACGGTCCCTATCGGAACTGGTGAATTGCGGATAATCCACTCTCTGGTTTCATGAATATTTTTCCCTGTTGAAAGATCCATAATGGTATCTGCACCCCAACGGCATGCCCAAACAGCTTTTTCTACTTCTTCTTCTATGGAAGAGGTAACGGCTGAATTACCGATATTCGCGTTGATCTTCACCAAAAAATTGCGGCCAATAATCATTGGTTCGAGTTCAGGGTGATTGATGTTACATGGAATAACGGCCCTCCCTGCAGCTACTTCCTGCCTTACAAATTCAGGTGTAATGTATCCTTTTGGGGTATTTGCCCCAAAACTCTCTCCTTCGTGCTGGTGATTTAAAAAAGGTTCTCCGTTTTGCTCATACCATAAATCTATCCGTTGATTTTCTCTTATGGCAATGTATTCCATCTCTGCCGTGATGATACCCTTTTTGGCATAATGCATTTGAGAAACATTCATTCCCTTTTTGGCTCTGAAGGGTTTGTTGATGTGTGCAAATCTCAACCCATCCAGCTTTTCATCTGCCAACCTTTGCTGTCCGTAGGCAGAACTCAGGCCTTCCAGCTGCTCTACATCTTCCCTTTTGGTAATCCAGGATTCCCTAAGCTTGGGCAATCCTAATTTCACATCAATTTCGGCATTTACATCGGTGTAAGGTCCGCTGGTATCGTAAACGGTTACGGGAGTGTTGGGTTCTGTCAATCCAAATCCGTTGTGGATTTTAGTTTCCGTTAAACTGATTTCCCGCATGGCCACTTCAATATCATGAAGCTGTCCTTTTACAAAAACTTTTTTGGAAGCTGGGAATGGATCTCGGCTGATTTGTCCGGAGATGGTTTCTTTTTGGTTTTTCATGTTGATTAGATTGCTACTATCCGCCCTGAGTGGCTTTAATGACTGTTAATTGGTCGCCATGTTGAATGGAATGGGTATTCCACTTCGATTTGGGAATGATTTGTTGATTAACAGCGATAGCTATTCCTTTGGTGTTGGGAACTTGCATATCAGAAAGCAACTGCTCTACCGAACAGGTTTCTCTTAATTGATAGTTTTGATTGTTTATCGTTATTTCCATTTGACTCAAATTGGAAAAACCATAGGAATTGCCCCATTACGGGGAATGAAAAGACAGCAAATAATTTGCTCTTACTTTTCCCTTCGGCGGTACTAACCGCATCAGGTTCAAAGGGTATATCTCAGCACAAGGGCACCCCTAAAGTTTTTTGTAAATGTATAAGATTAATCTATCCGAACAAAAATTAATTTATTTTCTATGCTGATTACAACACAAAAATGGCTCTCCATATAAATGAAGAGCCATTTTGATTAAAAAATTTATTTTCCTGCCTATAAAAATTAAAAACAGGTAAAAACTGAAAATAAATCACTTCTATTTCAGTAAATAAACAGCATAAAACGCCTTAACAAACTAAAAAGGTCATTTATTCTACTTCAACAACTTCTGTTGGCTTAGTTACAGGCTTAGGATAAATTCTTTTAGGTACATTGCCCGTTTTTAACCCTGAAACCGGAATAGCATCCTTCTTTTTTCCCTTCTTTTTAAATTTCCTTCCATACCAGATTAAGAAACCTGTTATAGGTAAACTTGCTCCAATAAGGGAAGCTAAAAAAGCCAACACCTTACCCGGAAAGCCTAAAATACTTCCTACGTGGATGTCGTAATTCATTTTTCTCAGTTTACCAGCTAAAGAAGCCGATACTTAAAGCGGAAGGCAGTTGGCAGTTTGCAGTTAGCAGTTTTCAATTTTCCGTTAAACAATTCATCAATTAAACAGTTAAACAACCCAGCAACCGATAATCCAATTGGCAGTTTTCAATTCACAGTTAGGCACTCAAACAACTCCTGGATTAAACAGTTAGACGATTAAACAGTTAAACAACTCACCGACTGAACAACTCACCAACTAACCGACAGAGCAGTTGGCAGTTTTCAATTCACAGTTAAACACTCAAACAACTCCCCGATTAAACAGTTAGACGATTAAGCATTAAGACAACTCACCGACTAACCGATTCACCAACTAACCGACAAAGCAGTTGGCAGTTTTCAATTCACAGTTAGACATTCAAACAACTCCCCGATTAAACAGTTAGACGATTAAACAGTTAAACAAACTCACCGACTAACCAATTGCACATGTACTCCTCGAGAAGAGCCAGCATTACAAAAGACACTCCGTTATTTCCTCAAAAATAATCCCGTCTCCTGTCCATCTTTCTTTTTTGAATGGAAGCAAACAGTACCTTAATGGTTCCCCATACCAGTACTGCTCCAATAATTGAAGTTGCCAATAACATTCCTACATCTTCTGTATTAAGCCCTAGCATGCGTATTTTATTTTAAAGTTGTTGATGTGCTGTTGGGTTATTTTTTATCGGTAATACGGCATTCATCATCATACCAGATGGAACTTTTGGTTCTATGTAAGTAGATTTTGGCGGTAAGAACGAAGCTCTTTTAGCATGGGAGATGAAATCGACGGTATCCATTTGATAAAGCGTAAAAGCGATCAGATCTGTATTCGATTCGATTTCTTCAATCATTTTACTCCAGTTTTTATCGGGTACATTATTGAGTCTCTCATCGGTTTGTGGATCATCAATACCTAAAACAGGAGCTAAAATCTTGTGCTGTAGAACCACCGAGTCTGGTTGCGACAACAATTCCCTTGTATTGGATTTTAAATCTAACTGATACCAAACAGATTGATAGTACATTCCAAGCCTATGTTTACGGTCGGGGCGATAGGGCACATTATTCGGAATGACTGAAATAAAATAATATTTTTCAATTTCCTTCAAAAAAGAACCGCTGCTTAAGGCCTTATCCAGGTTAATGACGCGGTGGAAAGGGCTTATCGTAATCGCGTCCCATGGAACAAACAAAGTACTAATTCCTTGAAATTCTTCTGTTTTACCCAAATAAGCGGCCTCTAAACGGTGGTGACCATCTGCTACATATATTTCTTCGAGTTTGCCTATACAATCGGATATCTCTTGAATAAGTTTAAGGTCTGTAATCTTCCAGATCGTATGCCCTAAACTATTCCAGGGTTGCTCCATTGGATCGATGTTCTGTTTAATCTGATCGATCAATACTTCCAAAGCCGCAATGGGTTGATGAACCATTACTACGGGAGATTTTTCCCATGATCTGTTTTTCCGATCATTTTTAATGGATTCTACCTTGTTACAGAGCGTTTGCTCATGTCCCTTGATAACCGATTCTGGTGTTAAAGCCAAATCAGTAAGTGCCCATATAGCCGATTTCAACAGGGTTCCTTTATTAAATTCATATAAGTAAAATGCCGGATTGGAATCTATGTGTACAGGGTTTGGGGCTAAGGATAGGTCGCGGTGCGAAACATATTCCTGCGACTTATCATCTGATAGTTTGGCAAGCAGTATTTCCAATGTTTGCACACTGGGATGAATAGCCGTTATGGGAGCAATTTTAACCATAATTTAGGCAAGTTGGAGGGTTTGTTCTAATTTACGACTATTTTCAAATTGTTTCATTGCATTTACAAGAACTTCTACGCTGGCAATTGGAAGTGCGTTATAAAGTGATGCCCTGAAGCCTCCTACTGTCCTGTATCCCTTAATCCCCACTAAGCCTAGCTCCTCTGCAAATTGCAAAAATGCTTTTTCAGTTGCTTCATCAATAGCTTTAAAGGTTACATTCATTCTTGACCGATGTGCAACATTGGCGGTTCCCTTAAATAGTGGATTCCGATCTATCTCCTGGTAAAGCATATTGGCTTTTTTAATGTTCATTTTCTCTATGCCTTCTACCCCACCCTGATCTTTTAACCATAATAAATTAAGCATGGCCACATAAATGGAAAATACAGGTGGTGTATTGTACATGCTATCATTGTCTCTAAAGACGCGATAATCCATCATTGCCGGCACTTCAGCCTTCACACTATCTAAGAATTTATTTTTAGCTATAACCAGGGTCATGCCTGCTGGTCCCATATTTTTTTGTGCCCCCGCATAAATCAGATCGAAATCTCGCACATTTATTCTCCTCGAAAAAATATCTGACGACATATCACACACGAGTGGAATACCAAAACCAGGAAACTCAAACATTTCCGTTCCTTCTATGGTGTTATTTGAGGTGCAGTGCAGGTAAGCAACCCTTTGATCATTACTGGAATAATCGGGGATATAGGCATAGTTTTTATCTTTTGATGAGGCAATAATTTCTACTTCACCAAATAATCGGGCTTCTTTTATGGCCTTCTGTGCAAAGTATCCGGTGTCCAGGTATGCTGCCCGTGATTTTTTCTGTAAAAAATTCATAGGTACCATGGCAAACTGTGTACTTGCCCCTCCTTGTAAAAAAAGTACGGAATAATCGTTAGGCACATTTAAAAGTTCTCTTACCAATAACTGTGTTTTCCTGATTACATTTTCAAACGCTGCCGAGCGATGAGAAACTTCCAAAATAGAAAGACCAGAATCATTCCAGTTGATTACGGCATTTGCTGCCTGTTGCATAACCGATGGTGCCAAAATACATGGACCTGCTCCGAAGTTGTGTTTTTGCTGCATTTTTTTTTATTGATTGGGATGATAAAAACTATAGCTTAAAGTTCAGTACTATAGCGTTTTACCGTAGATCAAATCTTTTTTTTGATAAAAAAAACTTTTTTAGAGGGGTTAAACCACTCAGAAATTTGGCCGAAACTAAATTGCGCTATTCTTTACAGAATTTAATTTTTTTAGCCTCCATATTAAACCCCCAATAAATGTATTTTTTACACTAAGCAAAAAGCAGTTCAAAACGCAAATTTTTACCTTACACTCCAAATTTTTAAGTATTTTAGCTTCATCCAAACTCAAATAAAAAACTATTTATATACACTAAGTAGCTATGGCAGAAGTGAAGAAGTTAGACCAGACAGATATCAGCATCCTTAACCTGCTTCAAAAGGATGGCTTACTTACTTACAAAGAAATTGCGGGAAAGTTAAAAAAGAGCATGACCCATATTGCCGAAAGGATTAAGCAATTAAAAACTGAGGGATACATTAAGAAAACGGTCGCCTTGGCTGATATTCAAAAACTTCGCAACTTATTTATTGCTTTCCCGCATATACAACTTACCAATCATTCTGAAGAAACCATTAAAGCCTTTAAGAAAGAAATGACGGGATACCCACAGGTAATGGAATGTTACCATTTGACTGGACATTATGATTTTATGCTTAAAATTGTGATGCCGGATATGGTAGCGTACAATGAATTTTTAAGAGAAAAGATTGGAAGCCTCCCTTACATCGGAAATATTCAAAGTTTTTTAGTTCTTTCTGAGGTGATACACGAAACTGCATATGAATTATAGCCTCAAAAAGAGAATTTTAACACCAAAACAAACACAAACTTAAAAATTACAAACAATCAAGCTTGAATAAACCATATTTTTTATGGTTATTTGTTATATTAATTCAAATTGTAATCCAAAAATTACTTCAAACAAACCATTTTATCATTTTTAAAGGTATGCAAAACGAAATTGACAACGTTGATCTTGGAATTCTTAGATTACTACAAAAGGATGCTTCCTTAACTAATAAGGAGTTGTCTTTTAAGCTCAACAAGTCTATTGCTACCATACATGAAAGAATCAGGCGACTGAAGGAACAAGGTTACATCAAGAAAATTGTCGCCATTTTAGACCGTAAAAAGATCGACCGGAATCTCATTTCCTTTTCTCAGGTACTGTTGAATGACCATACCCAAAAAACACTCAATGAGTTTGAAGAACAGGTAACTAAGTTTCCTGAGGTAATGGAGTGTTTGCAAATGACTGGGGCATACGATTTCATTTTAAGAATTGCAACCAAAGACATGGAGTCATACCATGATTTTTACCGAAACAAACTGGCAACGTTGGCTAATATTACCACTGTGCAGAGTTTCTTCGTGCTTTCCGAACCTAAGAGTGAAACAGCGTATCCTATTTAGTGCTAATTCCAATATTAGTCCTGAGTCTCTAGTCGCTAGTCTGGAGTCTTGGGCGGATATTCTTTGCAACGATATAGTAAACCGCGATTTTTTTACCACCTTAGGCACCTAAGTTTTTCATGCTGTATCTGCTTGACCGTAACACTTTTTTAGTCTGGAGTCAAGAGTCGTTAGTCTGGAGTGTTGGGTCCATATTTAGGCGCATAGCCCGTAACAAGCAACACTTTTTTAGCCCACAAATGTATCGTAGATCCAGCTCCCCTACTTTTCAAGGAGGGGGTGAGGTAGCAACTGCGTAGGCGGGGTGGTTTTTGTCTATACCACCCTGTCCGTAGAGTTAAGCGCAGCGCCTCTACGGATTA